>CAVYTH010000017.1:0-198061 GCA_963771345.1 uncultured Actinomycetota bacterium | reverse complement strand
GACCTGCACATCACCGACAACGGTGACGGGACGCTGACCATCGTCATCCTGTTGACCGGGCCCTCGACCTTGTACGGGCCCGACGGCATGGCCATCGCCCGCAACCCGGGCCAAGTCCGCTTCGAGCTCGTCGTCGACCACGCCGGCACACCCGCCGATCCCTCCGACGACGTGGAGCTGAGCTTCACCCAGATCAGGGAGTCCACCGGGCGGTCCGACAGCTACTGTGCGGCGATCGTCGACGCGATCCTCTGACACCGCACTGACACTGGACGGCCGAACCCTTGGCCCAATGGGGTTCGGCCGTCCGGGGTGCGTCTATCCGAGAAACGCATGGCGCGCGCAGTGCGGCGCCGCCGCCAGCTGGCGCCGGTCCTGGCCCTGGCAGTGTGCGGCGCGATCGGCCAGGCCAAGGACACCTGGGCGTCGCACGACGTACCTCATCACGCCGCCTACGCCGGCTGGCGCCTGGCCGTGTGCCTCCTCGACCGCGGGCGCCGCAACGACGGCCAGAACGAGCTGGTCACCGCGTACGCGGCGGCGCAGCACCACGAACCGCTGCGACGGGAGATCGAGGCCCTGGCCCGACGCACGCGTCTGCCACTCCAGGCCACCCCACAGGTGCCCGACCCGTCGCCCAGCAGCCACCGTTGCCGCCGCGGGCAGCGGCCTCACACCGCGCGAGCTGGACGTCCTTGGCTGCTGGGACCGGCGCCAGCAACGACGAGATCGGCCACCGGCTCTACATCAGCCCCAAGACAGCGAGCGTCCATGTCACCCACATCTTTCGAAAGCTCGGCGTCACTGGACGGGTCCAGGCAGCCATGGTCGCCGAACGGATGGGGCTGCTCACGACTGGCACCAATGAGGGCGGGGCTCCCTGAGCGCGCGACGCTGCGACGCTGCTACGGGTTCGCGATGATCTCGTTGAGGACCTCGTGCTGGAAGGCGCGGGCTTCTGGACCCGTTGGTGGCGCACCTCCGCGCCGCGCCTGGATGGACCGTTCGAGAAGCGGGGACGGACCGTCAGCGAGAAGTCGTTGTCCGGCCGCGACCTTCGAGAGCCATACCCCGTGGCGGAACTTCACCCGGGAACGACAGGCACCGAGCACCGCATCTTCGGTCCCGGAGGCAGGCGGATCGCCTTCGGGTTCGGGGAGGGCGAGCCACCAGGTGAGAGCGTCGATGAGCAGGGCACGAAGATCAGCGGCCGAGAGATCGGTGAACATCTCGGCCGCCGGTGGCCCGAGAAGGGGATGCCCGCTCTGGTGCAGGATGCTGCGGTCCAGCCCGTACCAGAACCGTCCGTCTTCAGCCGGGCGGTCGTAGCCGTCATAGGTCGCTCGGAACCGCATGCGTGGGCCGGTGTTTAACTCCACCTCGAAGCCGGGCTCTGGTGTGCCGGACCGGGCGAGGGTGCGGCGGTACATCACAAGCTCGAGCCCCCGCGCCGGGCAAGGGAGCACCTCGTGACGCAGCCTGGACACCACTACGTGCTTAGCCTCGAGAGACAGGGGATCTTCACAGATCAGCGTGACATCCACGTCGCTGCGGTCAGGCTGGTAGTCGTCCAACCCGATAGAGCCACCTGCGTAGGCGGCGACCAGGTTCTGGCCCAAGACGTCGCTGGCGGCTTCAACAAGGGCAGTCAGGTAACGCTGTACGTCCCCGTCCATAAAGCATTATGTTCCGGCCGGACAGGGGCATGGCAGGACTGTGCGCGACCCGCACTTGACGTGCGCTCCGTGGCATCCCGACGATTGGCGGCGCCATGAGGACCAACTGTCGGCTGATCTGGCAGCTCATCAGCTGCTGAGTCATCCAGTTGGTAAAGCCTCGCCCACATGGCGGTCAGTCGGTCGTTGATTCACGCCAACGAACGTCACAACCCCCGGGGTCCGAATCCCCGAGGCTCGTCACGTTCGGACTCTCCATTCAGGCTGACACGGGCCAGCGTAATGACGGCTCTGTTCGATCGCCCTCGGTGCAGCTCGACGAACAGATCCGGCATTAGCGACCGGGTGACGAGACAACACCCGTTCCAGCTCGAGGTCTTCTAGGTCGCACAAGTGGATGCGGGCACCGCCGAACTCATCACTCCCGGAATATTCGATTGCCACTGAGGCAGCCTTCCGCACCTGGCTCGCCAGTGGCACGCAACTGGGGTGCGCCGCCGTGGCTCCCCGTTGTTCAATCACGGGTGACGATCGCCCTGCACCAGCCCAACGCCGACGACATGGACGAAGTCCTCGACACCCTCAGGGAGTGGCAGCAGGACGAGGCGCATGTGCCGCTTCATCCAGGGGACCTGGGTTGGTTCTGGCGGCTGGGTGGCGATGCGGCGGCCAGCGCGACGCGGACGTGGCGGCGTGACGGACACCTTGTAGCCATCGGGTTGCTGGACGAGCCGTTCTGGCTGCGGGTCGCGATCGCGCCGGACCTGCGGCAGGACGAGCCGTTGGCGCGGCAACTCGCTGCCGACGTCTCGGACCCTGATAGGGGCGTCTTCCCGATGGAGAACGTCTGGTTCGACGTGCCCCGCGGCGCGTTGCTCCGCGACCTGATGTCGTCCTTGGGATGGGAGGCGACCGAGGCCTGGACGCCCCTCAGTCGCGATCTCACCGACCCGGTCGAAGCCTCGGGTGTCCGGATCGACGGGTGAGCCGGCTCAGATGGCCGAGCGCATCGCCGTGCAGCGCGCGTCCTTCGAGGGCTCAACGTTCACTGACGAACGCTGGCACGCGATGACCGGTGGGCCGGCCTACGCGGGCGCGTGGTGTCTGCTTGCCTACGACGAGGGTGGCGCTGCGGTCGAGACCGTGACGGTGTGGTCGGCCGGACCCGGACGCCGGGATTGTTGGAGCCGATGGGAGTGCACCATAAGCACCGTGGCCACGGCTACGGTCGGGCGATCGCCCTGGCGGCGGCCGCCGCCTTGCGGGAGATGGGCTCGTCGTCTGCGATGGTGCACGCCCACCTCCTACGTGGGGGCGATCGCCACCTACGAGGCGGCGGGGTTCCTGAGATTGCCGCAACGATGGGACTTGCACCGCGAAGTCACCCCGGACCCGCCGGACCGAGCCCGAACCCCTTAGCCTAGGCGCGACATAAGTGGCCCCTCTGGAGCGGCCAGCCAGTTGCATCGAACGCGATCGGTAGTGCCAGCTCTGATTCTCTGGTCGACGCGCAGCGGAGTGCTTACGGCGCACTGATCCGGCACTACCGCGCGGGTATCGGCATTGGTGGGTGTCCCTACCGGGAGCCGCTACGGAGCTGTTTCAGGGCGCCGACCAGAAGCAGCCCACCAGCGATGAGCGTGCTGCCGATGATGACCAGGGCGGTGAGGTCGGAACCTCCGGTGTCTGGAAGGCCCTGCGTTGTTGGTTGTGCCGACGCGCCGCCCTCGATCGGCAGAGCGGTGAATTTCAGATGTCCGACTCTGGTGGACTGGCGCGGCGTCGGTGTGACGGTGGAGATAGCGGGCGTCGGCGTAACGGTAATCGTGCTGGGCGTCGGCGTGACGGTGATCGTGGTGGGCGTCGCCGTGATGGTGGAGATGGTGGGCGTCGGCGTGTCGGTCGTCGTGCTGGGCGTCGGCGTGACGGTCGTCGTGGTGGGCGTGGGCGTGACGGTCGTCGTGGTGGGCGTCGGCGTGATGGTGGAGATAGTCGGCGTCGGCGTGTCGGTCGTCGTGCTGGGCGTGGACGTGTCGGTCGGCGGCGCGGGACCGACGATCTCGATGACCTTCTGCTTTCCGGTCCCGGAGCCGAAGTCGTACACGATCTTGTACTGGCCAGCGGGGGCCGTGCCGGTCACGCGCACGCAGAGGGAGCCGTCCGGTCCGACGGTTACGGTCGCTTCGCCAACCTTTTCCCCGCCGGGTTGTGTGAAAGCGACGATCGTCCCGGTTTCTTTGGGCTCAAAGCCGACGAAGAACAGGCTGAACGGAATGGTCACCGTCGAGTCGCTACCTGAACCCGAGCAGTCGTCCGACTGGCGCACCAGCATCGTGCCCTCACCACGTAGGGCCACGGCAAGTCCCGGACTCACGGCCCATGAAACGGTCGTCAACAGCAGGGCGGCGATTATCGAGGCGTGCAGGCTCTTACGCATGAGGTGTGCTCCTCCCGACTCGCACCCGCGCCAGCCAACTGCACAAACAACCCCCACCACAAGCCCCAGGTCATGCATTGGTGCCGTTCGCGGGTTTCGCGATCGTCCGAACGGCGGACCGATCGCTCCTTTGAAAGACCCATGGTTTCGCGCGCTCTTGTGGCGCAGGATCGGAGACGTTCCTCGCTCCGCGAAGACCAAGGGCTGTAGCGGCTCCGCCTCACGCGGGTGTGCGGGTCCGGGGGGGTGGGGGCGGTCTGCGTCCCGTCCGGGGGGATGGGCGGGGCGCAGACCTAACCCCCAGGCGCCGGGGGGGGGTGGACACCCAGGGACCAGTCCACGCTCCCCCGCAGACGAATGCCGGTCAAGCCTATGACCGGGCGGAGCGGACCATTTTTCCTTTGCCCGACCGGGGTGTTCGCCTCCCGTGATGTCGGCGCAGACTCGAGGCGGACGGGGGTCATGGCCCGGTCCGCGTCTCCCACAGGCAGGGGTGGGGAGACGCGGACCCGGCCAGCCGAGTCCCTCGAAATCGCTCCCATCGCGCGAACTGGCCGTCGACGGTCGCATTCCTTACACCTCGGCCCGGCGCTCCCGAGCCCGCGATCGACTGGTCGTAGAACTAGGTCAAATGGACGCTTGGCCAACTGCGGCGATCTTCGACGGAAGCTCGGCAAGCTAGCGCCAGGTCGAACTGTCCGGCAGTCCCGAGCGACCCCTGGGTCCTACCCGTGACGCGGTCCTACGGTGGGAACATGCGCGCGACCCTAACTCCGAAACGCATCGCCCTGGTCCTCGCAAGCGCCGCTGCGCTGACCCCTGTGGGCGTGGGCGGCGCGGATGCCATCGCCGACGAAGCGCATGAGCGCCCTGTTCCGGCAGCCGACCTCGGCCGGGCCGAGCGGGCGGCGCTTGAGGAGACCGGCGGCGGCACCGTGACCGAGACCGAGGTCGACGACGAGGAGAGCAAGTACGAGGTCGAGGTGACCCTCGACGACGGCACGCAGGTTGACGTCCAGCTCGACGCGGACTTCGAGGTCGTGGGCACCGAGAGCGACGGCAACGAGTCGAGTCCGACGACGAGTCCGACGACGGCTAACCACCGTCGTGCGTGCCGTTGCTCACCGGATGACCGTGGCCGTGCTCGCCGGTCTCGTCGGCTGTAGCGCCGACGAGCCGGCGAGCCAGAGCCCGCTGGCCGCGGCGCCGCGCCGACGGCGCTGCCGCAGTCCGACGAACCGGTCGAGCTCGACCCCGCCGAGTTCACCGCCGAGGTGACCAACCCGTGGTTCCCGCTCGAACCGGGAACCCGCTGGACCTACCGGGAGACCACCGAGGACGGCGAGGAGGTCCGCGTCGTCGTCACCGCCACCGCGGTGACCCACGAGGTCGCCAACGGCGTCACCGCGCGCGTCGTCCGCGACACCGTCACCCTCGACGGCGAGATCATCGAGGACACCTTCGACTGGTACGCCCAGGACGCCGACGGGCATGGTCTGGTACCTCGGCGAGGACACCGCGGAGTTCGAGAACGGCAAGGTCGCCACCCGTGAGGGTTCCTTCGAGGCGGGCGTCGACGGCGCCCAGCCAGGAGTGATCATGCCCGCCTCTCCCGAAGTGGGCATGACCTACCGGCAGGAGTACTACCAGGGCGAAGCCGAGGACAACGGCGAGGTCCTCGCGCTCGGGGAGCAGGCCAGCGTGCCGGCCGGCGACTACGACGACTTGGTGAAGACCGCCGACACCACCCCGCTCGAGCCCGACGTGCTCGAGCACAAGTACTACGCCGACGGAGTCGGCTGGTGCTCACCATCGACAAGGAGGGCGGCGGCCGCGAGGAACTCTTATCGGTCACCCAGGTTCCTGCAGCCGACGCGCAGCGCGCAGGGCGCACACCGCTCGGCGCGCCATACTGACCAAGTCGCTCGCTGATGACGCTGCACTCGTCTGCCGCGCTCAGAGCGTCCGGTAGGTGCCGCTACCGGCTGGACGTCAGTCGGGCAGGCGCCCGCTAGCTCTGTCGGGCTTGCGGCACCCGCCAGTTGAGGCATTGCCTGCCTGCCTCGGGACGTCACATGCAACTCGGGTAATCCGACGGGAGGGGTATGTCCGGCAGCCCGATCTAGCCATGGCGCGGCTTCAGTGCGGGGACGACCATCGAGCCAAGGCTCGCCCACCTAGGGGAGGCGGTTGTGCACCGACTCCTCGTTGCCTTGTCCGGTTTGATGTTGCTGACCCTTGCCGGATGTACCTCAGACGGCAGCAGCGCAAGGGGGACGCCGAGTACTCGTAGCGCCACGCCATCGTCGTCGCCGGCCGGGGCGGGATCGGCCGAGAGCTCGTCGAGCCCCGAGGCGTCGCCCGATGTCTTCCAGGGCGTCGTCAAGGTGGACGGTGACCGGGGCCTTTGGGTTCGGTGCAGCGGGCGCGGAGCTCCAACCGTGCTGATGGAAGGTGGCGACGAGGACACCAGCAGCTCCTATGCCTTCGCCGAGTCCCGGATCGCGAGCGTCACCCGCACCTGCGTCTATGACCGGGCCAACCTGGGGTCGAGCGACCCCGCCGACGGCCCGAGACAGCTGTCGGACCTGGTCGCAGACGTCGAAGGACTGCTGGACGCGGCCCGGATCCCCGGCCCTTACGTCCTCGTCGGGACCTCCGGTGGCGGATACATCTCGGCCGGCTACGCGGTCAAGCACCGCCGACAGATCGCCGGCCTGGTGTTCGTCGAAGTCCCCCCGCCATTCAGGCACCCCCCAACGGCCATCGTCGAGGAAACCCGATGGGACTCCCCGGCCAACATCGAGAACCGCGACTACCTCCAAGTCGAGAAGGACGCCTGGGGCGCCCGCCGGCGCATCGGCGACATACCGATGACAGTGATCAGCAACGAGTACTCGGAGGGCGAGATCGCCGCGGCGCAGTTCCCCGCCGAGGCACGCGGCATGCGCGGCAACGTCCGAGCCCAGCAGGGCTGGCTGGTCCTCAGTCCCCGCGCCGAGCAGATCATCGTGCACACCGGCCACGCCGTCGAGGAGCAGCGCCCGAACCTCGTCATCGACGCGATCCTCGACACCGTGCAAGCCGCCCGCGAGTCATGACCCAGCGGTCGCGCGAAGGCCCATCGTTCCTACGCGCACCACCCGCCTCCCCCCGACATGACACGGTCCCGCTCGTGCCGGCGGTGAAACGCGCCTGGGGGCGGCGCTGCAGCGCGGTGGGCTGGCTGTGGGCGGAAACGAGCGATAGTGCCAGCTGCACGTCAGTCCGCGCTCGGCAGATTCAGTCGGCCCGTCTCTGCTGCGGGGGCGATCTCAAGGGCAGGCGCTCACCCACCCAGCGGTCAGCCGGTCATTGATCCACGCCAACGAATGTCGCAACCCCGGGTCCGAATCCCCGAGGCTCGTCACGTTCGGACACTTCATTCAGGCCGACACGGGCCAGCGCGTAATGACGGTTCTGTTCGTCTCATCGCTGGCCAGACGCTCCTCTCGCCGCAGCGTCAACGCGAATGTCCATTTCGCGCAGCTCATACGGGCGGGGGCCACGCACGGCAGCGTAACCGACTCAGTCGCCGCTGCCGTAGGGGCGAGTGATGATCTCCAGCAGGTGGCCGCTCGGCTCCTCCCAGTACAGGCCGCGGCCGCCGTCGTTGGTGTTGATCTCGCCGGCTTTGTTCTTGAACGGGTCGGCCCAGTAGGTGATGTCGCGCGCGACGATTCGGCCCATGATCTCGTCGAACTCCGTCTCGCCGACCAGGAACGCGTAGTGCTGCGGGTGCAGCACCTCGACGTCGATGAAGTCCAGGGATACCGCATTGGCCACGTCGACCACGAGGAAGGGGCCGTACGGCGTCGGCCTGGATAGGCCCAGGATGTCGGCGACGAAGGTGGCGGACTCGTTCTTGTCGCGCACGTTGACGATGGTGTGGTTGAGCTCGACGGTCATGGTTGCTCCTCTGCGATCGTTCTGCTTAGGAAGCATGTCAAACCGCGCCCTGATCCTCGGAAGCTGCCGCTGGGGGTCGTCACCCGTGCAGTCGCAGGAAGCGAACAGACTGCCAGAGGTCATCGCCGCGAGCGCCCGCCCCGACTCATCGCGCCGGGGCGGTCGCTCCCTTGACATTGGCGATGGAGTGGCGCCTCATTGTGTTAGCTACCTAGTTCAATGGGGGTGCTTCGCGTGATCGAGTTCCATCTTGACGAGCGGTCCGGCCTCGCGCCGTACCAGCAGCTGGTGCGGCAGGTGAGGCAGGCCCTGCGGCTGGGGCTGCTTCGCGAGGGTGACCAGCTGCCCACCGTCAAGGAGGTCGTCGGGTCGCTGGCGATCAACCCGAACACCGTCCTCAAGGCCTACCGCGAGCTCGAGCGCGGCGGCGTCGTCAAGCCCCGGCCGGGCGTCGGCACCTTCGTCACCGCCACGCTCCCCGACAGCTCCTTCGCCGCGCACGGTCCGCTGCGTGCGGACCTGCGCCGCTGGCTGGCCAAGGCCCGCCGGGCCGGTCTCGACGAGGAGAGCATCGAGGCTCTCTTCGCCACGACCTTTCGTGACTCCGCCCAGGAGGACATAGCGTGAACGCGCTGATCCGCGCAGAGGGGCTCGGCAAGAGGTACGGCGGGCGCTGGGCGTTGACCGGCTGCGATCTCGACATCCCCGCCGGCCACGTCGTCGGCCTGGTCGGTCCCAACGGCGCCGGCAAGACCACGCTGCTCAACCTCGTCACCGGCCTGTTCGCGCCCAGCGCCGGCACCCTCTCGGTCCTCGGCGGCCAGCCGGGCCACGACGCAGCACAGCTCGCCCGAGTCGGGTACGTCGCGCAGGACACTCCGACCTACGCCCACCTGAGCGTCGCGGACCACCTGCGGCTCGGGCGCCACCTCAACCCAGGCTGGGACGACGACCTAGCCGCGGCGACGCGTGGAGAAGCTCGGGCTCGACCTGAGGCACAAGGCCGGGCGGCTCTCCGGCGGACAGCGCGCGCAGCTCGCGCTCACCCTTGGGGTCGCCAAACGTCCGCAGCTGCTGGTGCTCGATGAGCCGGTGGCCCCGCTCGACCCATTCGCGCGACGCGAGTTCCTGCAGAGCCTGATGGAGGCGGCCGTCGAGGAAGAACTGAGCGTGATCCTCTCCTCCCACCTCGTGTCCGACCTGGAGCGCACCTGCGACTACCTGGTGCTGCTCCATCGCGGACAGGTGAGGCTGGCCGGCCCGCTCGACGAGGTGATGGCGAGCCACCGACGCCTGACCGGCCCACGGGCCGACCCGTCCCGGCTGCCGCAGGACCAGCACGTCGTCAGCGCCAGCCACACCGACCGTCAGTCGACCTACGTCGTCCGCACCGACCACCCGATCCACAACCCGGTCTGGTCGGTCAGCGAGCTCGGCCTCGAGGATCTCGTGCTGGCCTATCTCACGCCGGCAAGCAACGACTCGGCTCCCGCGCGGGAGGTGCTGCGATGACCTGGCTGGCGTGGCGGCAGTTCCGGGCACAGGCCATCACCGCCGTGATCGGCTTGGCCCTGCTGGGTGGGTGGCTGCTCGCCACAGGGCCCGGCCTCGCCGACCAGTACTCCCAGGGCCGGGCCGCCTGCGGCAGCAGCGGCTGCGGCCAGTTCATGGACGGCTTCCTCGACCAGCACCAGGGGGCCCTCCTCGCCCTCACTGCCGCCGTACTGGTCGTCCCGGCCCTGCTCGGCATGTTCTGGGGGGCTCCGCTGATTGCGCGCGAGCTCGACGCGGGCACCCATCGACTGGCGTGGAACCAGAGCGTCACCCGATACCGCTGGCTGAGCGTGAAGCTCGTCCTCGTCGGACTGTCGGCCGCTGCGGTGGCCGGGCTGGTGGTCTGGGCCGTCGACCGTTGGTCCACGCCGCTGGACGCCGCCTCCCAGAGAGACCCGCGACTCCCCTTGCCGCTGACCTTCGCGGCCCGCGGCGTGGTCCCACTCGCCTACGCAGTATTCGCGATTGCGCTCGGCGTGACGGTGGGGCTGTTGATCAGACGGGTGATCCCGGCCATGATCATCACGCTGGTCGTCTACCTGGCTGTCCAGATCGCGGTCGCCTGGCTGGTCCGCCCCCACCTCGCGCCGACGCACACCTCGGTCGCCCCGATCACCAGCCAGACGCTGCAGAACTTCAACATCACCAACGACGGCATCATCGTCAACGGCGATCCACCCGTCCCCGGCAGCTGGCTGGTTTCGCGGCACACCGTGGACGCCTCCGGCATGCGCGTCGACTTCCTGCCGACCTCCCTGATGGACGCGCCGGAATGCGCGCCGACCATTGCCAAAGGCATCGACCCGTGCCTGAAGCTGATCGCCTCGAAGGGCTACCGGCAGGTGTCGGTCTACCACCTGCGGTCCCAGTTCTGGCAGCTCCAGCGGGCGGAGGCGGCACTCTACGGCGGAGCGACTGCCGGGTTGGTCGGCGTCTGCTTCTGGTGGCTGCGGCGGCGAGTGTTCTGACCCTCGCCGGGGTTCGTCCGAACACCTAGGAAAGAACGTCGGCACCCAAGTGGGTGCGCGGTAGGTGGTCGGGGGCCGACTTTCTAGCGGTCGTGTCGCCGTCCGCACCATGCCGGCTACCGCGGGTGAGGCTGCGGCTGCCTGAGCCGCATCACGATCAGCCACGACGCACCAGTTCGAGCCTTGCGCCCCGCTGGATTGTGTCGGACGTGCAGCCGGCCGAGCGTCCGCCTCCCGAACCGGCCACGCACGTGAAGCTTTACCGAGGTCCCACCCCCTGCTTTCGTCCGTCCCCCAAGCATCCGCTCATTCAGTCAGGCCGCCTCGGGTGGGTCCAGGCCGCCTCATGTCGCGCACCGGCGGACTGCATCCATGGGCGCGACGCGACGCGAAGTGCGGGTAATCATTCCCCCTCCCGAGGAGACCTCCATGCGCAGTCGGTACCTCCCCGTCCTGGTCGGACTTGCCGTCGCGGCGGCAACCCTGGTCGCGGTTGCGGCTCCCGCGTCCGCCGCACCGACCACCAAGGGCCAGACCGTCGTGACCCTTGACGGCGGCCTCGCCGCCGCCCTCACCGGCCTCGGCGTTCAGGTCGGGGTCGTGAAGCCGGCCTACGGCAAGGGCAGCGGCGTCGCGTTCCCCATCGTCGGCAACCCGGCACGCGGCGACATCAAGCACGTCGGCGGCCTCACCCTGTCCGCCGGGAGCACCACGGTCAGCCTGACGAACTACCGGATCGACGGGGCCGTCATCACCGGCATCGTCAACGGCGGCGACCGGGTGCCGCTCTTCGACATCACCGCACCCGGCGGGGTCATCACCCTCGACCTCACCGACGTTGCTGCCGGCGCGCTGAACGCCGCGTTCGGCGTCGCGGCCTTGTCCGGGAGCACGAAGGTCGGCACGGCGGTCATCCAGACCCCCTGACCCGGCCAGCTGCGCCGCCCCTCCATCGTCTGGTGCGGGCGGCGCAGCTAATCGCGCGCCGTCGGCTGCGCTACGGGCAAGGCGGGCAGGGTCAAGGCCTGGCCGGTACGCCGGCAGGGCCTCTTAGCTATCCCGTGAGACTGACACGGCCTCGGCCCCTTGACGACTCCGGACTTGCGGCTAATGTCGGCAACGTCGCATGTCACGGGGAGGTAGTTGTGAGCATCCGCGCTGTTCGAGTTCTCCCGGCTGTGGTGGCTGTTGTCGTCTGCCTCGTCGTCGTACCGGGAGCTCCGGCGCGGGCTGTGACCTCGCCGGTGTCGATGGCCTCGCTCGGTGACTCGATGACCCGGGGCTACAACGCCTGCGGCTGGTACGTCGACTGTCCGAGCCGCTCCTGGAGCACGGGCACTTATGCATCGGTGAACAGTCACCTGCGACGGCTGCAAACGTTCGGACCGGTGACTGCCTACAACGACGCGAGGACCGGGGCGAAGATGTCCGCGCTGGCCACCCAGGCGGCCACAGCCGTGACACAGGGCGCGCAGTACGTGACGATTCTGCTTGGTGCCAACGACGCCTGCACCAGCACTGAGTCGACGATGACCTCGGCAGACACCGTTGAGAGCCAGTTCCGGCGGGGGATGCAGACACTGGCGACCGGGCTGCCCGAGGCGAAGGTCTTCGTGTCCTCCGTCCCCAACGTCAAGCGTCTCTGGTACGTCGGCAAGGGCAGCTGGTCGGCCCGGGCCGCCTGGAGCGCCTATGGCATCTGCCAGTCGCTGCTCGCCCGACCGCTCTCGACCGATCAGGCCGACGTCGACCGCCGAGACCGCGTGAAGCAGCGCGTTGCCGACTACAACACCAGGATCGCCAGCGTGTGCGCGGAGTACGCGATGTGCCGGTTCGACAACAAGGCCGTGTACGACTACCCGTTCGCGCTCAGCCAGGTCAGCACCTGGGACTACTTCCACCCCAACACCTCCGGGCAAGCGGCGCTTGCGTCAGTCACCTGGGCTCAGAGCTTCTGGCCCTAAGAACTGGCAATGAGCGCCACCCGTCCGTCGCGATTCTGCAGTGCGAATCGGAGGCTGGTTGTGAGCGCCGCAATCGCGCGAAAATAGCCGGCACTATGCGCGGCTAGTCCGGTGGGACACTGACCCAGCGACGCCTCGGGCAGATGCCTCCGGTCGCCAGCTTCCGCTCTGCGAGTTCGCTTGTCCCGGTGACGGTCACGTTCGCTGCATGCCTGACCTTCCGGAGAAGAAGCAGTCAATCCGCTCGCCGCGCTCACTATTGCTTGCCGCCCTGGCTGCTCTCGTCGTCCTTGTGGCGGTGTGGTTCGCCGTCAGCGCGGCGGTGAGCTGGGGCGGCGACGACTGCCCGACAAAGCCTGAGACGGGCGAGGGCTGGCAGCCAAGCGGCGGACCGGCAGCGCAGGTCATCGTAGTCATCCCGCAGGGGTGATCCGAGCACTGTGGCCGGCCTTCATGCTGGGCTGGAGCTCTGGACTTGCCTGCCGATCTTCGGCAGGCACGGTCCTTCTTCAGCATGTTGACGGACCACTGGGAGAGTGGATGACCCAGGAAGCTGACCCGGTCAACACTGAGGCGCCGCTGAACATGCGGCTGGCCATCCTGCTCTCGATGGCCATGTTCGTGCTGGTCGTCGACACCTCGTTGATGAACGTGTCCATTTCGGCGGTGGTCCACGACCTCGACACCAGCGTGAGCACTGTCCAGTCCGCCATCGCGCTGGAGGCGCTGGTCTCCGCGGCCTTCATCCTGATCGGGAGCAAGGTCGGCGACCTGATCGGTCGCAAGCGCGCCTACGTCCTGGGTCTTCTCGGGTATGCGATCGGCGCCCTGGCAATGACGCTGACCCAGAGCGTCACGGCGATCATCATCTTCTGGGCCGTCATCGGCGGGCTCGGTGCGTCCCTGCTGCTGCCGAGCATGCAGTCGCTGATCCATGGCAACTTCCAGGGCGCTGCCCAGAAGAAGGTGTACGCGTTCGTCGGGGCAGCGGCCGCCATTGCGGCGGCGGTCGGGCCGCTGCTCGGCGGCTTCATCACCACCTACCTGTCGTGGCGTGTCGCGTTCGGCCTCGAGGTCGTGGTCATCGGGATCGTGCTGTCGGGGATCAACTTGGTCCACGAGGTCCCGTACACCGGGCCACGGGAGGTTGACCCGGTCGGTTCCGTCCTGTCGGTGGTAGGGATGGGCGGGCTCGTGCTCGGCATCCTGGTCTGGCAGGAGGGTGGCGAGTCCGTCGCCGCGCTGCTTGCTGCCGGTGGGGTCGCGATGGGTTCGCTGGTCTACTGGCTGAAGCGACGCAAGCGCGAGGGAAAGCCGACACTGCTCGATCCGGACCTCTTCGAGTCCAAGCTGTTCCGGTACGGGATCTCCGGACAGATGCTGCAGCAGATCGGCCTCGGCGGGATGATGATCGCGCTGCCGATCTACCTGCAGATGGTGCTCGAGTACAACGCGATGGAGGCAGGCCTTTCCCTCGCACCGCTGTCGCTGAGCATGTTCGCTGCTGCCTTGATCGCGGGCAAGCGGGCCGGGAACCGGCGCCCCGCCAGTGTCATCCGGATGGGTTTCGTCCTCGTGTCCGCGGGTGTGGCCCTGCTGTTGCCGATCGTGCCTCGGGCGACGTCCGGCTGGTACCTGGTGGTGCCGTTGCTGATCTCCGGAGTCGGCTTGGGGCTTCTCGTGTCCCAGTTGAACAACTACACACTCTCGCCGATCACCGATGACCGGGTCAGCGAGGCCGCGGGCGTGAACTCGGCAGCCGGGTCGTTCGGGCTCTCGTTCGGGCTGGCCTTCGCCGGCGCGATCATGCTGGCAACGCTGTCCTTCGCCTTCACGGCCTTGGCGGAGGACAGTGCTGTGCTCGACCCCGCTCAGCAGCAGCAGGTAGCAGCGGCGCTCGAGCACGATGCGGAGGTGGTGACCAACACTGCCCTGGACGAACAGCTCGCCGGCCAACCCGCAGACGTGCAGGCCGAGATCATCCGCATCAACACCGACGCACGACCCTTCGCTCTGCAGGTCGCCATGCTGATCCCGCTCCTGGCGGGCGTGCTCGGCCTGTTCGTCTCGTTCCGCATGCTGCGCCTACCGGATCCCGTCTCGTCCAACTCCGCAGAAGGCCTGGCCCTCGGCTAGGCAGGACGCGTCCAGGCAGTACTAGGCGCGTTCGAGCTCGGCTGCCTCCGCGAGGCCGATCTCGACGAGATCGAGCGGGTGAATCCACTCGCCGCTGGCAACGCCGCCGGCGCGGGCGATGGCATCACGTAGCGGTGCGGCCCAGAGGTGCTCGACGAGTGCGATCGCGGCCGCGCTCCCGTTGGGGATGGAGTCGGCGACGTTCCACAGCTGGTCCTCGCCGATCAGGTGACCGTCCGCGCCGGCCTCCGCGCCGACGATGGCGCCGGCCTCCAGCGCCCGCGTCGCCGTCCAGACCGAGACCGATGAGCGCGCCCACCGTGGCTCCCATCTCCTCGGCCTCCCCGATGGACAGGTCGCTCCACTGCACAGCGGCAAGATCGCCGTCATCGCCCTTCTGGACGACCAGGGCGTCGATGAGCCGGATGACGTCGCTCTCCCGGAGTCTCCGCAGCTCCGCTACGACCTCGCCGGTGAAATGTGGCTCGTCGAAACTGACGACAAGCAGCTGAACTGGACCGATGGTCATGCTTGAGCCTTCCGCTGGGGGCGTATCGCCCGGCCACGAACAGATGGGGGATGGTCAGGAACCGAGGATCTTCTGCTTCTGGGCGTCGAACTCGGCTTGGGTGAGCACGCCAGCATCGAGAAGCCCCTTGAGCTTCATCAGCTCCTCGTAGGAGTCCGCCGGCGCTGCCGATGCCTCAGTGACCGGTGCAGCCGCCTGCGCTGGCACCGGCTGGGCGGCAGCAGCGGCCTGCTCCTGTGAGGCCTGAGCCCGTGCCGCGCCACGATTGGACGCCACATGGGCGGTAGCTCCCAGCACTGCCGCGCGTCGCAACATTCTCGGCATCGTCTGCTCCTTGTGATCGTCTTGGCGAGCGCCCACCACCGAACTGGCGGGTCACTCTCGCCCACTCGACTCATCGTGACCCCGGGCGGCGATCACAGGCTCACCCGCAACGGATGAGGTGCCCGTCGCACCGGATCATGCGCGGCGGGTCTGGTGCAGGGCATCGTCCTGGTCACCTTCCCGGCGGCGAGCACCATCTTCACCGACGCGGACGAGTACGGGCTGACCAGCAGCGAGTACGGAAACATGTTCCTGCCGCAGGTCGTGCTGGCCGTCGCAACATCGCTGCTCGGCGCCAAGCTGGCCCGGCGGTTCACGACCAAGCGGGTCTACCTGGTGGGCCTGCTGTCGAGCACCATCTCGATGTCGCTGCTGATCCTCAGCACGCTGGTGAAAACCGACACCTCGGTCGCCTACCCGCTGCTGCTGGTGTCCACGGCGTTCCTGGGAGCGGGGTTCGGTCTCACGGTCCCGGCGCTGAACGTGTACGCCGGGTTCTTCCACCCGGCCGCTGTCGACCGCTCGGTGCTCGTCCTCAACGCGCTGCTCGGGCTCGGCACTGCTCTCGCGCCGCTGTTCGTCGCCCTGTTCGTCGGCCTCGGGTTCTGGTGGGGACTGCCCGTCCTGTCGGTGGTCCTGCTCCTCGGGCTCTTGTCCGTCAGCCGGCCGCTCGCTCTGGAGACTGGTGCCACGAGCTCCGAGTCGCAGGCGGCAGGGTCGGGCATCCCCACCAGGTTCTGGGTCTTCGCGGCGTTCGCCGTCCTCTACGGGATCTGCGAGACCATGAACGGCAACTGGGCCCAGCTGGACATGACGTCGGAGGTGGGAGCCACGCGGACCCAGGCGTCGCTGGCGCTCACGGCCTTCTGGGCGATGGTCACCGTGGGCCGGGTGCTGTTCGCTTCGATCGGACGGTGGTTGCCGCCACGGGTCACCTTCCACATCCTTCCGCTGGTCCTGGTGGGCACGTTCACCCTCACTGCGGTGCTGCCGCAGGACGAACCGTGGCTGGGCGTTCTCGTCTTCGGGCTGGCCGGACTGGGCTGCTCGGCGCTGCTACCGCTGTCCATCAGCTTCGGTCAGAGCGCGCTACCGACGATGTCCGCGGGGATCGCCGGCGGCGTCATCGCGTTCTACCAGATCGGCTACGGCATCGCGGCCTTCGGCGTCGGGCCGCTGCTCAGCTCCGGGCGGAGCCTGTCCGAGATCTACGGCCTGACGGCGGTCGTGGCCGGCGTCCTGGCCCTGTTGTCGTTCGTCGTCGCGCGGGGCCGCCCCAGCAGCAGCGGTCCGGCAGCCGTGGGGCTGCCGGACCGCGCACCTGGCCGGCGGACTACCGCCGCGGCCGATCCAGCGTGTGCTGCATCAGCTTGCCCGCTGCCCGCATCTGCCGGGCTTCGACGAGGGCGTAGAGCAGGGTCTGCTCCACCACCTCGCGCTGCGCCTTGCTGCCGCCGAACCGGTCGACCTCGGGCATCAGCTTCAGCAGCATCCCCGCCGTCCGGTCGGGTCGACCGCCGACGAGAGCGGACATGGCCGCCGCGAACGGCGCCACCAGGTCCCGGTGCTCCGGTCGCGGGTCGACGGCGGCATGCCGTCCGAGCAGCTGCAGCCCGACGCCGTCGTCACGAGCGGCCAGCGCGACGGCGGCGTGCATCCCGACGAACGGCGTCGGAGGCGTCACCAGCAGCCGCTCGTCCACGACGGACAGCACGTCGTCGATCGGCAGCTCGCCGTGCCACGAGTCGGCGATCCGCGCCCGCCAGAGCAGCGACGCCGAGTCGATCAGGGCCCTGACGCCCTGGACGCTCGACGGCGCGAGCTCGCTGATGTAGCGCCGACGTACCGCGGTCTCGTCGCCGAGCGCGAGCTCGTGCAGAGCCGCGTGCCACGAGTAGTGCGAGGGCTGGAACGTGGTGGCCCGGTTGTCGCAGATCCAGTCGTCGATCCAGCGCAGCCCGTCGCCGTGCCGGCCCGGTCTCGTAGAAGACGTGGGCCAGCGCGTGGGCGGCGTGCCCGGCCGTGGGCTCGGCTGCCAACGCCCCTTGGGCCAGGACGTCGGCCTCGTCGAAGTGGCCCTGCTCCTGCCGGACGAAGGCCAGCAGGCCGGCGTACCACCAGTCCGAGCCGAACACCGGACGCGCGGACTCGACCAGCGCCCAGGCCTGCTCGGGCACCTCGACCGCGCCGGAGAAGGCGATGGTCGGGACGGCCATGTTCAGCGCGAGCGCGTCGCGCGGGTGCTCGGCCAGGTGCTGCAGCAACCGGGCCTGGTGCCCGGCTGCGCCCCGGAGCCGGGCCGACACGGCGCCGACGAAGCTGCGCTCGCGGGCGTTGGCCCGGACCGCCGAGGTGCAGGGCGGCGCGCAGGTGCGCCACCGTGTCGATCGACAGGTCGAGGTCGTGCCCGACCATCGCGAGGACGGCGTGGCCGAGGGCGAACTCGGGGTCCAGCGCCACGGCACGCTGCAGCGGGGCGGTCACCCCGGTCTGGACGCGCAGCAACCGCGCCTGGGCGTCGCGGAACTGCTCCGCGGCGCTCGGCGTGGTCGACAGCGGCAGGTCGTAGAGGTCGTGCTGCTGACGTCCCGCCCCGGTGACGGGCAGGGACAGGGTCTGGCTCATGGGAAATGCTCCGGGTTCTTCGAGTGCGGTCGGGCCGCCGGGTACCCCTGCACCCGAGGCCGGGAGTTGCCGACGCCGTCGTCGTCCCACGACTGGCGGAGGACGGCGATCCGGTCCTTGATGGCGGCGGCGAGGTGGGCCGGGAACTGCTCGGACATGGCGATCTCCTGGGCTGTTGCGATGGACGCACGGTGCGTCCAGCCCAGAATCGGCCCGTACGCCGGTCGCGGCATCGGTGACCGGTACCTACCTATGGGCAGACCGCTGCCCAGATCTAACGGTCTAGACCGAAACGGTCGAGCCGACCTCGGACACCAGTCCGAGCTCCTCGGCCCGGCGGGCGGCGTCCCTGCGGCTGGCCACGCCGAGCCGGGTCAAGATCGCCGACACGTGGTGGTCGACCGTGCGGGTGGAGACCACCAGCCGCTCGGCGATCTCGGCGTTGGTCAGCCCGGTCGCGAGCAGCGCGAGGACGTCGACCTGGCGCTCGGTGAGGCCGGCCGGGTTCTCCCGGGTGGCGCGCAGCCGGCCCCGCGGGATCCGCGAGGCGCCGAGCTCGCGCAGCCGGGCCCGGACCAGCCGGGCGGCCGCGGCGGCGCCGAGCCCGTCGAGCACGTCGCAGCGCCTCGATGCAGGCCACCGTGCTGCTGCTGGCCGCGAGCTCGAGGGCCCGCTCGTAGGGGTTGCCGATCCGCCGCCAGTCGTCGGCGGCCCGCTGCCAGGCGCCCTCGAGGCCCGACGCCCACTCCTGCGGGCAGCCGGGGAACGGCCTCGACCGTGAGGCCGGCCCGGCTGAGGTAGCGCAGCAGCTCGCCCCGGGCCCGCGCGGCGGCCGGCGTCTTGGTGCGCTCCAGCAGCACGCGGATCTGCTCCTCGGCCTCCTGGACGTCGCCGGCCAGCCAGGCGCTCTCGACGACCGCGAGCCCGGCCGGCGCGACCGCGGACAGGCTGCCGTTGGCCACGGCCAGCTCCCAGGCCCGCTCGAGCATGGCGGCCGCGCGGTCGTCACCACGTCGCGCCAGCAGCCGTCCGAGCGGCGGCAGGGTCAGCCGGGTCAGCTGGTCCGGCTCGGCCGAGGCCGAGACCAGCCGCTCCAGCCGGGTCTGGGCCTCGTCCCAGTGCCCCCGGCTCAGCAGCAGCAGGGCACGGTGCGCCTCCAGGTTGTGCAGGTGCCCGGGAAGGTCGTGGTCCGCCGTGAACCGGGATCCCTCGTCGACCCAGGTCGCCAGCTCGTCGTACCGGTGCAGCACGTAGGCGGTCTCGGCGAGGTTCGTGTACGCGCGAGCGGCGTACTCGTGGTGGGGGAGGTCGAGCGACAGCCACAGGCTCCGGCGCAGCTCCTCCAGCCCGGAGTCGACGTCCCCCAGGTCGACCCGGGCGCACCCGATGTAGTTGTGGCAGAGCGCGACGAGGTCGACGGCGCCCGGCGCGCGCAGCCAGCGCCTGCGCCTCCAGCAGCCGGGCCAGCGCCTCCTCCTGCCGGTCGGTCAGCGCCTGCACCGCCCCGAGGTAGGTCTCCGCGTAGGCGAGCGCCTCGATGTCGCCGGTCGGCCCGAGCACCGCGACCGCGCGCTCGGCCTCGCGGATCGCCTCGTTCGGCCGCCCGGCCATGAACGCCGAGCGGGACAGCACGACGCGGGCACCGCCCTCGGCCACCCGGTCGCCGAGCGACTCCCAGAGCTTCAGCGCCCGGCGGCTGGCCCGCATCGGAGTCGGCCCAGCGCTGGGCGACGTACAGCTCCCAGGAGTAGTCGACCAGCAGCCGCGCCTGGTCGTCGGGCGGCAGCAGCGCCAGGTGCGGGACGACCTGCTCGTAGTGCGCGAGCGCCTGCCGGTGCGAGCCGGCGCGGGCCGCCAGCCGAGCCGCCTCCTGGCCGCGGCTGAGGACGGTGTCGACGTCGCCGGCCGCGACCGCGTGGTGCACGACGCGGGACAGGTCCGGGCGCTCCTGCTCGAGCAGGTGAGCGAGGACGTTCTGGTGCAGCGCGACCTGCCGGGTCCTCGGGATGCTCTGCAGCAGCGCCTGACGGGCCAGCTCGTGGCGGAAGGACAGGCCGTCGGCGCTGGCCACGAGGATCTGCCGCCGCTCGGCCTCCTCGAGCACCCCGACGTCACCGACAAGGGCGCGGGCCAGCAACGGCCGCACCCCGGTCGGGACGACGGCGAGCTGCTCCAGGGCATCTCGGGTACGCCGGGGGAGCTGGCGGATCCGCGCCATCACGGCGTCGACGACGGTGGACGGGACTCCGCTCTCGCCGCAGGCCAGCACCTCCGTGACGAAGAACGGGTTGCCCTGGGTCGTGGTGAAGACCCAGGCCGGGTCGACGCCCGCGTCGGCGGCGAGCCCGCCGACCGCGCGGCGGCTCAACGGGCGCAGCTGCAGCCGCTGCGCCGGCTGGGTGGCGAGCGCGCCGAGCAGTCGACGCAGCGGGTGCGCGTCGTCGACGTCGTCGTTGCGGTAGGTCAGGACCACCATCGCGGTCAACGTGTTCAGCCGCCGGCAGACGTAGCGCAGCGCGTCCAGGGTTGCGTCGTCGGCCCAGTGCAGGTCCTCGACGACGAGCACGGTGGGGCGTCCGCGCGGCCGCAGCTCGAGGCGCAGCGCCTGGTAGACCGCCTCCTGGTCGGCGCTCGCGGCCAGCGCGTCCGCCAGCGGGCCGGGGTGCTCCACCGTCGCGTCGCGCAGCGGCCCGAACGTGCGCGGGGTCAGCAGGTCGTCGCAGCTGCCGACGAGCACGCGGGCCCGGTCGGCGACCTCACTGACGAAGGTGCGCACCAGGCTGGTCTTGCCGATGCCGGCCTCACCGAGAAGCAGCACGACGGAGCTACGGCCCTCGCCGGCGTCGTCGACTGCGCGCACCAGGACCTCTAGCTCGGCATCCCTCTCCAGGAGGCGCCCGTCCACGGGCTCATCGTCGCACCAGGTGCCGGAGCTGTCATGGCGGATGCCCCCGGGTCAGAGGGCGCCCGTGTCGTCCAGCACCCTGCCGCGGTTCATCCGTACGACCCGGTCGGTCGCCGCCGCCGTCCACGGGTCGCGGGTGGCGACGATAGCCGCGACACGCCAGCCGATGGGTCGCGAGCCGGAGGGCATCCATCAGGCCCGGCGTGTCCGGCCAGCGCGGCCGAGACGTGGTCGACCAGCAGGACCGCCGGGCCACCCACCAGGCTCCGGGCGACCGCCCACCTCGCCCGGCGCGAGCCGGCATCCGGCGCGTCGTGGTATCCGAGCATGCCGCCCAGCTCCAGCGCCTCGGTCACCTGGTCGATCCAGCCGAAGTCGGCGGCCCGGCCGGACCGCCGCTGCGCGATCACCAGGTTCTGCCGGACCGTCAGCTTCGGGTAGATGCCGTACCCCGGCTGCACCCGGGCGGCTCGCTCGTCGCATGATCACCGATCCCCAGCTGGCCGACGCCCGGCCGTGAATCACGTCCAGCAACGAGCCCGCCGACCTGTCGTGCCGGCTCAGCAGCGTTGGTCACCTCGCCTCGCCGGATCTCCAGGGACACGGCGTCGACGCGAACCTGAAAGCGGCCGTGGTGGCGACTGCCACTCGTCACGTTGCGGAGCTCGGCCGCGGGGCGCTCGGTGGTGCGGATGTTCGGCCGGCAGGAAGTCGGCGGCCGATGCGGTGCTGGTCATGTCTGTTCTCCTTGGATGACTGCCAAGCAGAGTGCAAGGCGAACAGGTGTGGCGGCATCGGCAGTCGCTGCCCATGCCCGCGCGGTCACTGCCCAGATCGGCCGCTCCGTGCGACGGTGGTGGGGTGATCCGACTCGTCGCCGGACCGGCCTTCGTCCTGGCGGCCGCGCTCGCCGGCTGTACGCCGGACAGCCCGCCGCCGAGCCGACAGCCCCGGCACACCGGCGTCGAGCCAGTCGACGAGCAGCGCGCCGCCGCCGTCCCCGTCGGACCCGCGACCGTCGACCACCACACAGCGCCACCCGGACGTCGCCTTCGACCGGGCCGCGGCGATGGCCACCGTGCGCGACCTCGCCGGCGCTCGGCCCGCGCGAGGCGACGTCCGACGCCTACCGCACCGCTGCGGCGACCGTCGAGGACCGGTTCACCGAGCTGGGCTACGACGTGTCGCAGCAGTCCTTCCGGGTGCCGCAGGGCGTCTCGTGGGGCATCCCGGTGGACGCCGGCAGCACGACCAACGTCGTCGCGTCGGCCCCCGGACTTCGACCCGGACCAGCCGTACGTCCTCGTCGGCGCGCACCTGGACACCGTGCCGCAGGCGCCTGGCGCCGAGGACAACGCCAGCGGTGTCGCGGTCCTGCTCGAGCTGGCCCGGATGGCATCGGAGGCCGGCACGCGAGCGCCGGTCGTGCTCGTCGCCTTCGGTGCCGAGGAGCCGCGCGGCCCGGCCGACGACGAGCACCACTTCGGCTCGCAGACCTACGTGCGCCGGTTCATCGACGTCGCCGACCCGCAGCAGCTGATCGGCATGGTGTCGCTCGACCGAGTCGGCGCTCCCGGCCGGGTGCCGGTCTGCACCGGCGGTCAGTCGCCCGACCGGGTGCGGCGGCAGCTGCTCGACGCGGCCGGGCGCATCGGCGTACCGGCCCGCGCGTGTGAGAACCGCACCAGCGACCACTGGCCGTTCGAGAAGGCGGGCGAGACGGTGGCCCGGGTCGGCGGCAACGACTCGCCCGGCTACCACTCGGCCGGCGACCTGCCGCGCACCGTCAGCCCGCGGCAGCTGGCGCGGGTCGGCGCCGTGATGTGGGAGTGGCTGCGACGCAGCACCTGACGTCAGCGCGCATGCGTCCCCTGCAGCGGTGCGTCGCTCGCGTCCCACACGTCGTCGAGGATCTCCCGGCCGCGCGGCCCGGGGGCAACGCGTGGTGCGAAGTCCGGGCCTATCACGACCGGCACCAAGTCGGGCAGCCTTGAGCGTGCTGCCCCAGAACGTCAGCTCGAGCACTGCGCCTTCCTGCGTCTCGCGGGTGTAGACGCCGCCGACCGGCAGCATGTCGAACACGAAGTTGCCCAGCGAGTAGGCGATCAGTGAGTCGCCGACCGACTCCATCCCCTGCACCCAGTGCGGGTGCCCGCCGATGACGACGGCGGCCCCAGCTCGGGTCAGTGCGCGTGCCACCAGTCGCTGGTCGCGCACCGTCTGGTGCGTGTACTGCGTGCCCCAGTGCGGCAGCACGAGCACAACGTCGACCCGTGAGCGCAGGGAGCGCACCAGATCGGTCACCCGGTCAAGGTCGGCGCGCACCAGCGGCCCGGTGCGCGGATCCATCCGCACCCGCAGTGCCCCCGCGCCACTCGGTGCCGCCGCGGGTGTCTCGCCGATCGCGTCGAAGGCCACCACGCCGAACCGGACGCCGTTGCGCTCGACGATCGCCGGCCGGGACGCCCGCGCGAGGTCGACGCCGGCGCCCACCGGCACGAAGCCGCCGGCCCGCACCCTTCGTACGGTCTCGACCAGCGCCTGCAGCCCGAAGTCGCCGGTGTGGTTGTTCGCCAGCGACAGCACGTCGTAGCCCGCCAGCTCCAGTCCGGCCCGCACTGACGGCGACGCGGCGAACGAGTCCCCGCCCTGCCGCGGTGCACCGGCCTGGGACAGCGTGCTCTCCAGGTTGCCGATGGTGAGGTCGGCGCCGGCCAACCGCCGCGCCATCGGCCGCAGCGCCGCCGTCGGGTCGCCGACCTGGGCGAGGTGATCGCCCACTCGTCGGCCGAGCATCACGTCACCGGTGACCGTCACGGTCGTCACCGCTGGCGGCTCCGGGCCTTCGGTCGTCACGGCGTACGCCGTCGGGTCGCGCAACGGGTCGACGCCGTCGACGGTGGCGACGGTGAACGGCGGTGCGACCTCGCTCGCAGGCATGACGGCGACGACGTCCCGGTCGGCTCGCACCTCTGCCGGTGTCCCGGTCCGCAGCGCGCCGGCGCCTGCATCTAGCTCCGACCAGCGCGTCACCGCGCCGTCCTGCAGCGACTGGACCTCGGCGGCCGTGAGGTCGAGCGGCGGCCGGGTGGGATGCATGGCCACGACCAGCGGGGTCGTGGTCGTGGCCGGGGGCTCAGTAGGGCTGGCGGCGGTCGAACCTGGCGACGCGGGCGAGGAGCTCGACGCCTCTGGTTCGTCGCTGTCGTCGGGCTCTGTCGTGCACGCCGCCGTCAGGGTGAGGGCGACGAGCAACGCGGCGACGAGGCGCGGTCGGCCGGCGGGCATCGTCCGGACAACGCGGCGCTGCTCAGCAGGGTTCCTGCTCGGCCCGGCGTCCACGGCTAGCCTGGCGGGGTGAGCGAGCGCGAGGGGTACGACGACGAGGTGCTGCCCGAGCAGACGTCGGACGACACCGACCGTGGCTGGGGCGAGCCGGTCGACGACGACTCGGACGACGACGAGCGCCTGATCCGAGAGAAGCCGCCGCACTGGTAGCGGCGGCATCTCGTCGGGCCGGCTCACTGCGTCGACGCGGTCAGACGCTTCGCTGCCGGAGCAGGTCGCGGATCTCCTGCAGCAGCACGATGTCCTCCGTGGGCGACGCGACCTCCGGCTCCTCGCCGCGCCGCCGTCGCTCCATCAGGTTGTTCACCGGGACCACGACGACGAAGTAGATGACGGCCGCGACGATCACGAAGTAGATGACCGCCGTGATGACGACGCCGATGTCCACGAACGTCTTGCGGTCGTCGTCGCGCAAGCAGAAGCCGAAGTGCCGGCGAGCTCGCCGACCCGATCGAGTTGATGATCGGCTGGACGATGCCGTCGATGAACGACTTGATCACCAGACCGAACGCGACACCGATGACCACCGCGACGGCGAGGTCGATCACGTTCCCGCGGAGCAGGAAGTCCTTGAATCCCTTGATCACGTCTGCCTCCCGGCGTCTGGCGGATGCTTCACGCTGGACGGTCGCTCACCCTGTCAGAGCGGGGGTGCGGTGTCACTGCCCACGGACGACGACAGACAGCCGGTCGGTGACCGACGCCGCGGCGAGCCGCGCGGCCGTCGGTGAGCTGGTGGCGAGCAGCAGCAGCGCGCCGTCGCCGAGGCTGGCGCCGAACCCGGTCGAGCGTGAGCGCGGCACCGACAGCACCCGAGCCCCCGCCGCGACCAGTCGGGCCTCGACGCCGCCGTCGACGTTCGCCGCGAGGATGTCGACGACATCGCCCGGCCGCGAGCAGCGCAACCGTCTCGGCGTCCGCGACCCGCACCGGCGCGGCGACGAAACCGGGACCGAGCCCGCGCAGCGACGCCGGCCCCACCAGGCGGACGTCGGTGAGCACCTCTCCCCGGCGTACCGCCGAGACCACCGGCCGACCGGCCGCTTGCCGCGAGGCGCGCAGCGAGCCCTGCGGCACCGCGCTCGCCGGGCGACTCTCCACCCGCAGGTCCTGCGATCGCAGCGTGGCACCAGCGGCGACGTCGCGCGCAGCGACAACGACCGCCACACCGGGCGGGGGAGGCGGCGCCAGCGCGTGCAGTGCGAAGGCCATCGAGCCGGCCAGCAGGCCGGCCGCCAGCAGCCGTCGTCGCCAGGCCACGGCCCGGCGGGCCTCGCGCAGCCAGCGGTCCAGCCGGGCGGGTGCGGCGTCTGCCGACCAGGTCACGTCCGGCCCGCCGTCACGGCAGGTCGAACGGGAGCTTCTGGCCGTCGGTCGCGTGCCGGCACGAGCAGTCGGCGTCCGGGCCGGGGAGCGCGGCCAGCGCGTCGACCAGCAGCTCGCGGACGCCGGTGATGTTCTCGGCGAAGACCCGCAGCACCTCGTCGTGGGTGACGCCCTCGCCGTGCTCGAGGCCGGCGTCGAGGTCGGTGACCAGCGCGACGGTGGTGAAGCAGAGCCCCAGCTCGCGGGCCAGGGAGGCCTCCGGGAGCGCGGTCATCCCGACGATCGACCAGCCCTGCGCGGCGTGCCAGAGCGACTCGGCGCGACTGGAGAACCGTGGCCCGTTGACGACGACGAGGGTGCCGCCGTCGACGACCGGCAGGCCGCGCTCGCGGCCCGCGGACAGCGCCACCTGCCGGCCGTTCGGGCAGTACGGGTCGGCGAACGCGACGTGCACGACCGGGCCGACGTCGTCGAAGAACGTGTGGCCGCGGCCCCAGGTGCGGTCGACCACCTGGTCGGGCACGACGATGGTGCCGGGCCCGTGCTCGGCCTTGAGCGACCCGACCGCGCACGGGGCGAGGACCTGCCGCACGCCGACCGCGCGGAGGGCCCAGATGTTGGCGCGGTAGTTGACCCGGTGCGGCGGGAAGCGGTGGTCGCGGCCGTGCCGGGGGACGAACGCGACCCGGCGGTCACCGACCGTCGCGACGGTCAGCGGATCGCTCGGCGGACCGAAGGGAGTGTCCAGCTCGACCTGGTCACCGTCGAGCAGGGCGTAGAGGCCGGACCCGCCGATGACGCCGAGGTCGGCCCGCGGCCCGTCGTACGTCGCAGTCGCCATGGCGCACGACCCTAGCGAGGCACCGACCGGTTGCGGTCGGCGTCCACAACCACGGTCAGGCGGCGCTGCCGGCTGTGGAGGACGTCGAGGAGCCGGCCGACTTGCCGCCCGACGACGAACCGCCGGACGAGGAGCCCGAGTCCTTGCCCGTGGACGTGCTGGCCGCGGCCGGCTGCTTGCCGTCGCTCTTGCCCGACTTCGCGTCGGTCTTGCCGCTGTCGGACTTGGCGTCCGTCTTGACCTTGCTCTCGCCGTTCTTCGGCTTCGCGTCGCGGCTGTCGTTGCGGTAGAAGCCGGAGCCCTTGAAGACGACGCCGACCGAGCCGAACACCTTGCGCAGGCGGCCCTGGCACGCCGGGCACTCGGTGAGGGAGTCGTCCGAGAACGACTGGACGGCCTCGAAGTCGTGGCCGCACTCAGTGCAGGCGTACTGGTACGTCGGCACGACGTCCTCCCGGTGCTGGTGCCAGTGGCTGGCACTCCATGCTGTCGAGTGCTAATGATGCGTTATCGGACCCCCGATCGGCAACTGAAGCCGCTGGACCTCAGAGGTCCTTGCGGAAGTGCACGTCGGCGGCGTCCTCGGTGGGCACGCCCTGCCATCGGAAGATCTCGCGGTACCCGTGGCGCTCGTAGAAGCCGGGCGCTTGGAACGTGAACGACGTGACGAAGACATGGGTGCACCCCCGGCCCCTGGCCTCGTCCTCGAACTCCGCGAGCAACCGGGCGCCGAGCCCGTCGCCACGCGATGTGTCACGCACCCAGGTCAGGCCGATGCCGGCGGCCACACCCCAGGTCCAGCCGCTCATGCCCGCTGCCAGCTCGCCGGACTCGTCGAGGATCTGCACCGTCAGCTCCCGCGCCGGCGCGATGCCCTTGGTCGCGTCCGCGTTCACCTTGTCCAGCTCGGCGGACAGCCGCTTGTCGAGCTCGGGATCGGCCTCACCGACGGCGGCGCGGTAGCGCGTCTTGCCGGGCTCCGTGGTGCCGTCGGGTTCCCCAGTCACAGGGACGGATGGTGCCACGCCGCGCAGTCGGCACCGACCCTCGCCCGGGAGCAGCCGGTCAGACCTTGGCAGCTCGGTAGCCGGCTGCCTCCGCCTGGGCGGCTGTGGCGAAGCACTCCTCGGCCACGGTGATGTCGTAGTACTGCTGGTCCGGCCGGTGGTAGATCATCGAGTTCGCGTTGCCCTTGATGGGGGCGCTCGACGGGCATTCGCCGCCGACGGGAGTCACGCTGGTGCCGGGTGTCGAGCCGTCGTCCGCGCAGCGATAGTTGCGGTCACGGCTGTCGGCCCGGTGGTACGCCGCCTCCTGGCGGTGCCACTGGTAGCCGTCCCGGCTGTCGTAGCGGGCGCGGGCACCGTCGCGGATCTGCGCGAGTCCGAGGTCGCGGCCCGCCGGAGTGGCGACGTAGCGCAGGATCCGCCCGTACTTGTCGCGGTCGACGACGCTGGCGGGGTTGCCGAGCGACACCCGGCTGCCGGCGGGCGCGATCGCCTGCGCGTGCCGCGTCGCTGCGCGGGAGCCGCAGTCCCCGCGTTCCGGGGTGTCGATGCCGATGAGCCGCACCGTGCCGCGAGTGGTCTCCACGGTGTCCCCGTCGACCCAGCGGACCACCCGCGCGGTCGTCCCAGCGGCTTCGGCAGATCCGATGGCGACGAGCTGGATGCCGGTCACGAGCGACGGTCACGACGAGGGCGGCCGCCCATGTCGAGGCGGCTGCTGCCCGACGACGTGGTGCCGTGACTGCCATGTCCACCCCGTCGACGTCTCGTCAGGCCGGACTTGAGCCGCCTGAGCTCCGCCGCTGAGTGCGAGCAGGAGGTCGAGCACGGTCGCCGGGTCGTCGAGCCGGTCGCCGTACAGCTCGCGCAGCTGCCCCATCCGGTAGCGCACCGTCTGCGCGTGCACGTGCAGCTCGGCGGCGACCGCGTCCCGGCGGCCCTGGTGCAGCAGCCAGGACCGCAAGCGTCTCCTCGAGTCGCTCACGGCTGGCCGGCCGCAGGTCGTCCAGCGGCGCGAGCACCCGGGCCCGCAGGTCGGCGAGCGCATCCGGGTCCGCGCGGACGACGAGCTGGGCGAGGTGGTCCTCGCTGTCGATCGGCCCGTCCTGGCTCGGGACCAGCGCCGCGGTGCGGGCCGCCCGGTCGTACGACGCGCGGGCCCGCGACCACGGCCGGGCCGGACCGAGCACGGCCTGCCGTCCGGCGAGCACCCGGAGCAGGTGCCGCCGGCCCGGCCCCGTCCGCATCGGGGACCAGGAGCAGCGAGAGCGGATGCCCGCCGCCGACCTCGACGTCCGGCAGGTCCTCGCCGACGACGAGGGTCTCCGCGCTCGAGCGAGGCGAGCACGCCGCGGACCTGCGCCGAGGGGACCAGCACCGCGGTCAGGGTCGTGGGCGGCGTCCAGCCGGCCCGCTCGGCGGCGTCGGCCAGTACGTCGTCACCGGCGCCGGCGAGCAGGTGCTGGCTGAGTCGCTCGCGATAGCGCTCCCGGACGCGCCCGCTGGTCGACAGCTCGTCGGTGTGCCCGGCGACGCTGGCAGCGGACAGCTCGTCGATGTAGGCGAACACCAGCTCGGCGAACTGCGCCATCGTGCTTGCCTCGACCCCGGCCTGCGCCGCCAGCGCAGCCATGTCCCGCCAGGCCACCCGCGCGCCGACCCGGTAGGCGGCGAGCAGCGCGTCGATCGAGCGGCCGTTGCGGGCCTCGCCGCGGCCGAGGTCGTAGGCGCCCTCGAGGGTCGGGCCGAGCGGCGTGCTGGGGTCGGCGTCCCGGGCGCCGGCGGCGAGCTTGAGGAAGCCGGCCAGCGCCATCTGCACCGCGGCCCCGATGTTCTCGCCCATCTCGCCGCCGAGCGCGCCGGTGTAGCCCGGCACCTCGGCGGTCACCGCGGTCACGGTGTGGGTGGCCACCTGCGGGCAGGTGCTCGCGCAGCATCCGGACGACCTGCTCGTCCAGCTGCAGCGTGAGAGCGCCCCGCGCGGTGGCCGGGGTCACATCCGGGGCCATGAACTGTTCCCTCCGCACAATTTCTGGACGCTGAGTTCACGCCATGCGGTCAGGACCTTACCCCTGCCGGCCAGACATCCTGGATGTATGAGCACCGCTGCACCGACCCGCGGGAGTGCCCGGGCGCTGATGCGCCGGGCGGTCCGGCTGGCCGAGCGCGCCACCACGCCGCTGCTGCCGGCGGACTACCTCGACCTCTTCGACCCGCTGCGCCGCGGCGCCGACCTGCGCGGCCGCATCGTGGCGGTCCAGCCCGAGACGGCCGACGCCGCGACCCTCGTGATCCGCCCCGGAGCCGACTGGGCGGGCCACGTCCCGGGCCAGTACGTCCGGATCGGCATCGACGTCGACGGCGTACGCCGGTGGCGCGCGTACTCCCTGACCCACGGCCCGCGGCGCGACGGCCACATCTCGATCACCGTCAAGGCGGTGCCGGGCGGCCAGGTGAGCGAGCACCTGGTCCGGCACGCGACGCCAGGCACCCTGGTCCACCTCGAGCAGGCCGCCGGCGAGTTCGTGCTGCCGCCCGTCGGGACGAAGCTGCTGTTCGTGACGGCCGGCTCCGGCATCACGCCGGTCATCGGGATGCTGCGCAACCTCTTCCCGGTCGCCGACTCCGGCGTCGTCCGGCTCAACCGAAGCGCCGACTACGACATCACCGTCGTGCACGTCGCGCCGAGCGAGCCTGACTCCATCTTCATCGCCAACCTCCGTGCCCTCGACGACGCCGGGCTGATCCGGCTCGTCGCGCGGTACAAGGACGTGCACGGCGTCCTCGACGTCGACGACCTGTCGCAGCTGGTGCCCGACCTGCACGAGCGCACGACCTTCGCCTGCGGGCCGATCGGCCTGCTCGACGCTCTCGCGGCCCACCACGAGAAGCACGGCCTGCCGCTGCTGACCGAGCAGTTCCGGCTCGCGACAGTCGCCGCCGGCGAGGGCGGCACCGTCACGTTCGGCCGCACCGGCGCGACCGTCGAGGCCGACGGTGCGACCCCGATCCTCACCGCGGCCGAGGACGCCGGCGTGCTCATGCCCTCCGGGTGCCGGATGGGCATCTGCTACGGCTGCGTGCTGCCGATGCGCGAGGGCACCGTGCGCGACCTGCGCACCGGCGAGCTCACCACCGCGTCCCGCCAGGAGTCCGGCAGCGGTGGCGTCCCGATCCAGACCTGCATCAACGCGGCCGCCGGCGCCTGCGACATCGACCACTGACCCCGTCCCCGACGAAGGAGACACACCCATGACCGTCATGCAGAAGAAGACCGACAACCCGATCGCGCACCTGACGCCCGAGGACATCGAGACCCTCGGTGTCGAGCTGGACGCCATCCGGCAGTCGATCGTCGACTCGCGCGGCGCCGACGACGCGGCGTACATCCGCAAGGTGATCGACGCGCAGCGCAAGCTCGAGCTCGGCAGCCGCGCGGTGCTGCTCGCGTCGATGTTCCCGCCGGCGTGGGTCGTCGGCACCGCCGGCCTGTCGATCGCCAAGATCATCGAGAACATGGAGATCGGCCACAACGTCATGCACGGCCAGTGGGACTGGATGCGCGACCCGAAGATCCACTCGACCACCTGGGAGTGGGACAACGCCTCGCCGTCCGAGCAGTGGAAGCACTCGCACAACGAGCTGCACCACACGTACACGAACGTCATCGGCAAGGACAACGACCTCGGCTACGGCATCATGCGCGTCGACGAGGACCAGCGCTGGGTGCCGCTGTACCTCGCGCAGCCGCTGTGGAACTTCGTCAACGCCTGCTTCTTCGAGTACGGCATCGCGGCCTACGACCTCGAGCTGGGCAAGAACCTGAAGTCCGAGAAGCGCCGCAACAGCCCGGAGTTCAAGGCCCGCGCGAAGAAGACGCTGAAGAAGATCCGCGGGCAGATGACCAAGGACTACGTCGTGCACCCGCTGCTGTCCGGCCCGTCGGCGCTGACGACGCTGACCGCGAACATGACGGCCAACCTGGTCCGCAACCTGTGGACCCACTCGGTCATCATGTGCGGCCACTTCCCCGACGGCGTGCAGACCTTCGAGCGCCGGTCGATCGAGGGCGAGACCCGCGGCGAGTGGTACCTGCGGCAGATGCTCGGCTCGGCGAACATCACCGGCGGCAAGGTCATGCACTTCATGACCGGCAACCTGTCGTTCCAGGTCGAGCACCACCTGTACCCGGACCTGCCGAGCAACCGCTACGCCGAGATCGCCCCGCAGGTGCAGGCGCTGTTCGAGAAGTACGACCTCCCGTACGTCACCGGCTCGCTGCCCCGCCAGGTCGGCTCGGCGTGGAAGAAGGTCTTCCGGCTCTCGCTGCCGAACGACTTCGGCGCGAAGGCGCAGGCCGCCGTGCTCGACCTCACGCGTCCCGCCGTACGTCGTACCGAGGACTCCGCCGCGGCCTGATCGACCTCTCGGGCGGGGCCCACGACACAATCGCGAGCACCACTCAACGCGGGCCGCCCGAGAACAGGAGCGTCATGGACGCCGACGCCATCGTCGTAGGAGCCGGCCTCGCCGGGCTCGCCGCCGCTGCCGAGCTGGCGGACGCCGGCCGGCGGGTCCTGCTGCTGGACCAGGAGCCGGAGCAGTCCCTCGGCGGGCAGGCGTTCTGGTCGCTCGGCGGGCTGTTCCTCGTCGACAGCCCGGAGCAGCGCCGGATGGGCATCAAGGACTCGCTGGAGCTGGCCCTGCAGGACTGGTTCGGCACCGCGCAGTTCGACCGGCCGGAGGACCACTGGCCGCGGCAGTGGGCCGAGGCGTACGTGCACTTCGCCGCCGGCGAGAAGCGGTCGTGGCTGCGGCAGATGGGGCACCGGTTCTTCCCGGTGGTCGGCTGGGCCGAGCGCGGCGACGGCCGCGCCGACGGGCACGGCAACTCGGTGCCCCGCTTCCACGTCACCTGGGGGACCGGGCCCGGCGTGGTCGCGCCGTTCGAGCGACGGGTCCGCGAGCACGTCGCGACCGGGCGGATCGGCTTCCGGTTCCGGCACCGGGTCGACGCGATCGTCACTCACGGCGGCGCCGTCACCGGCGTCCGCGGCACGGTCCTGGAGCCGTCGACGGTCGAGCGCGGCAAGGCCGTCGTCGCGGGTCGAGGTCGGCGACTTCGAGCTGCTCCGCGCAGGCGGTGATCGTCACCTCCGGCGGCATCGGCGGCGACCACGACCTGGTCCGCAAGGCGTGGCCCGCGCGGCTCGGCACGCCGCCGAAGCGGATGGTCGCCGGCGTACCGGCGCACGTGGACGGCCGGATGCTGCGGATCACCGAGGCCGCCGGCGGCAGCATCATCAACCCCGACCGGATGTGGCACTACACCGAAGGCCTGCGGAACTGGGACCCGATCTGGGAGAACCACGGCATCCGGATCCTGCCCGGCCCGTCGTCGCTGTGGCTCGACGCCGAGGGCAACCGGCTGCCGGCGCCGTACTTCCCGGGCTTCGACACCCTCGGCACCCTCCGGCACCTGCTGGCCACCGGCTACGACTACTCCTGGTTCGTGCTCACCCAGAAGATCATCGAGAAGGAGTTCGCGCTCTCCGGCTCCGAGCAGAACCCGGACCTGACCGGCAAGGACCTCAAGCTCCTGCTGGCACGGGTGCGGGCCGGCGCGCCCGGCCCGGTGGAGGCGTTCAAGCAGCACGGCGAGGACTTCGTGGTCGCGGACAACCTGCCCGACCTCGTCGCCGGGATGAACAAGCTCGCCGAGCAACCGCTCGATCGACGCCGACCGACTGCAGCGGCTGATGCAGGCGCGGGACCGGGAGATGGCCAACGCGTTCAGCAAGGACGCGCAGGTCACCGCGATCCGCGGCGCCCGCACCTACCGCGGCGACAAGCTGATCCGGGTCGCGAGCCCGCACCGGCTGCTCGACCCCGAGGCCGGGCCGCTCATCGCCGTACGGCTCAACATCCTCACCCGCAAGACTCTCGGCGGGCTGCAGACCGACCTCGACGGCCGGGTGCTCACCGCCGACGGCACCGCGATCCCCGGGCTGTACGCCGCCGGCGAGGTCGCCGGCTTCGGCGGTGGCGGCATGCACGGCTACAACGCCCTGGAGGGCACGTTCCTCGGCGGCTGCCTGTTCTCCGGACGGGCCGCCGGCCGCGCAGCCGCCGCACAGGTCGGCTAGCTGCCGACTGCGTTCGATCAGGTGGCGCAGCGGAGCAGCCGCTTGCGCTCCGACGTCTCGACGAACACGTGGGTGCTCATCGGCGTACCGCACCGCGGGCACGGAGCGGCGGCCGGCAACGGCGGCGGCGGGCGCTCGCCCGGGTCACCGAGCTGGGCCGGCCCGAACACCCGGAACAGCCCGTTGTAGAGGCGCGCCGAAAGCGGTAGTCGGTCGGCGCGCGGCTCGATCATTTAGATTGCGCACAATCTAATCGTACATCACTCCATCGGCTACGCTGACCGGATGGCAACGACGAGAACCCGTTCGGCAGGTACGTCGGCCTCGGCGCCGGTCGACCCGCTCGAGCTCGAGCGCCAGGTCTGCTTCGCCCTGTCCGTCGCCTCGCGCACGGTGCTGAACGTGTACCGGCCGCTGCTCGAGCCGATGGGGCTGACGCACCCGCAGTACCTGGTGATGCTGGCGCTCTGGCAGCACGCCCCGATGTCGGTCAAGGACGTCGGCGAGCTGCTGCAGCTCGACTCGGGCACGCTCTCCCCGCTGCTCAAGCGCCTGGAGTCGAGCGGCCTCGTGACGCGCTCGCGAGACCCGCAGGACGAGCGGGCACTCACGGTGTCCCTGACCGCGCAGGGTCGGGCCTTGCGCCGTCAGGCGACACGCATCCCGGAACAGGTCGTCTCCCGGCTCGGCATCGACATCGCCGAGCTCGAGGACCTGCACCGGGCGCTGACCCGGGTCATCGGCGCAGCCGTCACCGCGACGGCGTAGCCGTCAGCAGCTGCGCGCGTTGCCTCCGGAGGACGGGCTGTAGCAGGTGTCCTGACCGGAGCCGCCATGGATAAAGTCCGCCCCCGGACCGCCCCACGCGGTGTCGTCGCCCGTGCCCGCGTCGATCTGGTCCACGCCGAAGCCGCCGCGGAGGGCATCGTCGGCGGGGCCGCCGCGGATGTCGTCATCCCCGTCGCTGCCACGGATGAAGTCGTCGTCGTGCCCACCGAGAATGCGGTCCGCCCCGGGACCCCCCTTCAGCTTGTCGGACCCGGGGTCGCCCTGGGCCGTGTCGTCGCCCGGTCCGCCGGTCATCAGGTCGCGCGCCTGCCCGCCGAACATCAGGTCAGAATCGGAGCCGCCCACGAGGTAGTCGACGCCGTAGCTGCCCCAGAGCCGGTTGCGGCCGGGCCCGCCGCGCAGCTTGTCGCCGCCGACGCCGCCGTTGAGGATCTCCAGCGTCGTCGAGGCCTGCGGGTCGTCTGCCGGGACGCCGACGTTGTCGCCGCCCAGGATGAAGTCCATCCCGGAGTCGCCGTAGAGCTTGTCCACGCCGCCCTCGCCCTCGAGGTGGTCGTTGCCCGCGCCGCCGTGGACGACGTCGAACCCGGTGGTCTCGGCGTCGGCCCCGTCGCCACCCGTGACCTTGAGCGAGTTGTCACCCGCGCAGACCAGGTCGTCACCGCCGAGGCCATTGATGGTGTCGCCGCCACCGAGCCCGAGGATGACGTCAGCACCCTCGGTGCCGGTGATCGTGTCGCCGGCCGGTGTGCCCACGATGGTCGCCAGCTCACCGGAGCTGGTCAGCGGCGGCGTCGCTGTCGGCGTGGCAGCGCCGCTGCTCGTGGCGCCCACCAGCAGGACAGCGGTGCCGAGCAGACCGGCCGCACCGGCGGACAGCAGCGTCCAGCGGAGCGGGGCGAGGACCTGTCGATTCATGGGCTTCTTCCGTGTGGTGGACCGGACGAACACGACACGCCATCACAAAAGCCCCGCTCGGTCGAATCAACCAGCCCGGCGCTGGTCGTTCTCGGCAAGCGTGCGCACCAGCTCGCAGCCGTACAGCGCGAGCCGTTCGATGCTCTCGGCCGAGTGCTCGAACTGGGTGTCCGGGTCGAACTCCCCGGTCTCCCCGGAGACCTCGAGCATGTTGTCGAGTACGACGGCAGCCCCGCCGGCCCGCAGACCCCACAGGCGCGCGAGCACGAAGATGATGCTGGCTTCCATCTCGGCGGCGAGCACGTTCTGCCGCTTGAGGTCCTCGAAGTGCCCGGCCCACCACGACTGCCAGTAGTCGGCGTACGACGAGCCCGGTCGTGGATGCCCGGCGTAGAACGTGTCGGCGCTGCGCGTCAGTCCGACGTGATGGCGGATCCCCATCTGCTCGGCGGCCTCGACGGCTGCGGTGACCACCTCGTGGTGCGCCACCGCGGGGTACTCGATCGGGGCGTAGAGCCGCGACGCGCCGTCGAGGCGAACGGCGCCGTCGAAGATGACCAGGTCACCGTTGCGGACGTAGTCCTGGAAGGTGCCTGCAGTGCCGAGCCGGAGGAACGTGGTCGCACCGCATCGAGCCAGCTCTTCCATCGCGACGGACGTCGAGGGTGCGCCGATCCCCGTGGACGTGCAGGAGATCGGGACGCCTTGGTAGACGCCGGTGTAGGTGACGTACTCGCGGTTCGTCGCGACGTGACGTGCCTCGTCCCAGTGCGCGGCGATCGTCGGCACCCGGCCGGGGTCGCCGGGCAGCAGCACGTACGGCGCGACGTCACCGTCGCTGATCTGCAGGTGGTACTGCGACATGGCTGCACTCTAGGCAGCAGGAGTGTCCAGCTCGGCCCATACGGTCTTGCCGCCCGGGCGCAGTCGCACGCCGTGGTGGGAGGCGAGGGCGTCGACCAGCTGGAGGCCGCGGCCGCCCTCGTCGAGGAAGGTGGCGATCCTCGGCTGCACCTGGTCGGTGGAGCCGTCGCTGACCTCCAGCCGCAGGCCGTGTCGCGCTCCCGGATGATCAGGTCGATGTCCGTGCCGGCGTGCCGGACCGCGTTGCAGACGAGCTCGCTGACGATGAGCTGGGCATCGTCACAGAGCGACCCGAGGCCCCACTGCAGGCAACGCTGTACGACCGCTGCGCGAGCGGCTCCGACCGAGCGGGGCTCGGCCGCCAAGGTGGCGTGATACGTAGCGGCGGCGGACGTCTGGTCCCTGAGGCCGTGCGTGGTCGCGGGCACAGCCCGGCTCCCATCGGTGGATGTCAACGATGTGCCCCTACCCGGGTCACTCAGGGCGAACCGGTCAGACGCGTTCTGTCACCTGATCGCCGTGCCCGCACGCTCAGGACGGGATGAGCAGGGCCTCATCAACCCATTCCTCGACCAACGCCCAGCGGCCGGCGCGCAAACCGGCGACGTACACCACGCGGCCCTGCCACCCGCCGAACCCGTCACGCCGCCACTCGACGAGCAGCCCGGGCCGCTTCTCCGCCGACCGGTCGGCCGGGTCGGCGACCCAGCAGTGCCGGCCCGGGCAGGGCGCCGCGGCCGGGCGCGGGCCGCCCCGGGCCACGCGCTCGGACATGGGGACACCCCGCCCGCTGCGCATGCCGCCTGCCACCCGGCCAGCATCGCAGATGATCGAACAGGTGTTCGACACCTGTCTCGCCTGGCTACCACCTCGACGGCACCAGTGCCCGCGGGCGGATGATCTGGGCGTGACCACCGACGACGCGACCACCTTCGCCGACCTGGGCCTGCGCCCCGAGCTGCTGGCCGCGCTGGCCACGCTGGGGTACGAGGAGCCGACGCCGATCCAGCGGGAGGCGATCCCGCAGCTGCTCGCCGGGCGGGACCTGCTCGGCCAGGCGGCGACCGGCACCGGCAAGACGGCGGCCTTCGCGCTGCCCGTCCTGCAGGCGCTGCCGGCCGGTGACCGAGGGGTGGCGCCGACCGCGATGGTCCTGGTGCCGACCCGTGAGCTCGCCGTCCAGGTGTCCGAGGCGCTGCACCGCTACGGCCGCGAGCTCGGCGCGCGGGTGCTGCCGATCTACGGCGGCCAGCCGATCGGCCGGCAGCTCGCCGCGCTGGAGCGAGGCGTCGACGTCGTCGTCGCCACCCCGGGCCGGGCCCTCGACCACCTCAACCGCGGGACGCTCGCGCTGGACACCCTCGAGACCGTGGTGCTCGACGAGGCCGACGAGATGCTCGACATGGGGTTCGCCGACGAGCTCGAGGCGATCCTGGCCGCGACCCCGCCGACCGGCAGACCGTGCTGTTCTCCGCGACCCTGCCGCGGCGCATCGACGGCATCGCGCGGCGGCACCTGCGCGACCCGGTGCGCATCGAGATCGAGCGCGAGACGCGCGCCGAGGGGCAGGCGCCGCAGGTCCGGCAGAGCGCGTACGTCGTGGCGCGCGCCCACAAGGCGGCGGCGCTCGGCCGCATCCTCGACATCGAGTCGCCCACCGCGGCGATCGTGTTCTGCCGCACCCGCGACGAGGTCGACCAGCTCACCGAGACCCTCAACGGCCGCGGCTACCGGGCCGAGGCGCTGCACGGCGGCATGAGCCAGGAGCAGCGCGACCGGGTGATGGGTCGGCTGCGCGCGGGCACGGCCGACCTGCTCGTCGCCACCGACGTCGCCGCCCGCGGCCTGGACATCGACCAGCTGACCCACGTCGTGAACTACGAGGTCCCGTCGGCACCGGACGCGTACGTGCACCGGATCGGCCGGGTCGGTCGCGGCGGCCGCGAGGGCGTCGCGATCACCCTCGCGGAGCCGCGCGAGCACCGGATGCTCAAGACCATCGAGCGGGTGACCGGGCAACGGATCCCGGTCGAGAAGGTGCCGACGACGGCCGACCTGCTCGCCGCCCGGCTCGAGCTCACGCGCGCAGCCCTGCACGAGATCCTGCTCGAGGACCACCTCGATCCGTACCGCGTCATCGTCGACACCCTCACCGACGACTTCGACGTGATGCAGGTGGCGATGGCCGCGGTGAAGCTGGCCCACGAGTCCAGCGGGATCGACCTGGACCAGGAGGAGATCCCCGAGGTGGCGCAGCGTCCGGTCCGCGACGAGCCGTCGCGTGCGCCGTCGGGCGGCGGTCCCCGTCGTACGCCGGGAGCCGACCGCAAGAGCCGGACCCTGGGGACCACCCGGATCTTCGTCGCAGCCGGGCGGGCCGCCGGCATCCGGCCGCAGGACCTGGTCGGCGCCATCGCCGGCGAGTCCCGGCTGTCGGGGCGGGACATCGGTGCCATCGAGATCACCGACCGGTTCTCACTCGTCGAGGTGCCCGACGACGCGGTGTCGGAGGTGGTGGAGGCGTTGCGGAACACCCGGATCAAGGGCCGCAAGGTCCAGGTCCGGCGCGACCGGGGCTGAGCGTGAAGACGTGGATCCGCGACCACGGTCTGCTGCTCGCGAACCTGGTGCTGTTCGTCGTGTTCCTCGTCGGGATGGTGCTGGCCGGCGTCCGCACGTTCAACGCCGAGCAGCTCGAGCACGGCGCTGCGTCCGTCTCGTTGTGGGGCTACCTGCACACCGGCGAGTTCGTCGAGGCGACCTTCGAGAACTGGGAGTCCGAGTTCCTGCAGATGGGCATGTACGTCGTCCTGACGGCCTACCTGTTCCAGCGCGGCTCGTCGGAGTCGAAGCCGATCGAGGGCGATGCGCCGCAGGACGCTGACCCGCGCGACGCCGACAAGCGAACGAACGTGCCCTGGCCGGTCCGGCAGGGCGGGGTCGTCCTGAAGGTCTACGAGAACTCGTTGTCCCTGCTGTTCCTCCTGCTGTTCGCGGCGTCGTTCGCCCTGCATGCGGCCGGCGGAGCGGATGCCTACAGCGCCGACCAGGAGGCGCACGGCGGGGCGGCAGTCTCGGTCTGGCCAGTACCTGCGCACCTCGCAGTTCTGGTTCGAGAGCTTCCAGAACTGGCAGTCCGAGTTCCTCGCCGTCGCCGTGATCGTCGGTGCCTCGGTCTACCTGCGGCAACGCGGGTCGGCGGAGTCGAAGCCGGTGGCCGAGCCGCACCACAGCACCGGCGCCTGACCCGGCTGGTCAGGCGCCGCTGGTGACGACTCTCGCGGCGACTGCAGCGGCTCCGAACAGGGCCGGCACGTCCTGGGGCGGCATCGGGCGATGGAGGTGGAAGCCTTGGGCGGAGTCGCAACCGAGCCGGCGCAGGAGGGCCAGCTGGTCGGCGGTCTCGACTCCCTCGGCGACCGTGTGCAGCCCGAACCGCGTCGCGAGCTCGAGCACCACCCGGGTCAGGGTGTCGTCCTGCGCCAGCTCGGCGATGAAGGTGCGGTCCACCTTGGTCTCGGTGACGGGCAGCTGCCGGAGCCGGGTGAGTGAGGAGTACCCGGTGCCGAAGTCGTCCATCGACAACGCGACCCCGAGCGCCCGCAGGCTGTCCAGGGCGGCGGCAACCACCGGTGAGGCATCCATCACGGCGCCCTCGGTCACCTCGAGCACGAGGCTGCTGGGCGGCAGGGCCCGGGACGCGAGCAGGTCGGCGACCATGTCCGCAAAGCCAGGATCGCGCAGCTGCAGCGGTGACACGTTCACCGCGAGGTAGGTGAGAGGCAACCCGTCGCGGCGCCAACCGGCGAGGGCGTCCAGCGCGTCGGTCATGACCCGCCGACCGAGATCGCCGATCAGGCCGAGCGCCTCGGCGACGGCACGCCGCCGCCCGCAGCGTCACCGCCTGGGTCGAGCACCACCCGGCCAGGCCGGCGATCCCGAGCAGGCAGATCCCGATGAACCCGACAGTGAGGGCGGCTGAGCTGTGGTCGTCGAGCAGCATGACCCCCAGGCCGTGCAGACCCAGGAACAGCGGTACGGCGGGCTCGAGGCGCCTGAGGCCCGTCGGCTGCCCTCACATCATCGGCCCTCCCGCCGTCAGGCTGAAATGAGGGTTGACCCAGGATACCCCTATGGGGTATCTATGAAGTCGACCCGAGGAGCCACCGCGATGTCCGAGCACCAGCCGACCGGCGCCACCGCCGACCTGACTCGAGCTGCCGTCAACGCGACGCTGCACTGCCTCACCGGCTGCGCGATCGGCGAGGTGCTGGGCATGGTGCTGGCGACCTGGTGGGGCTGGGGGGACTGGGCGAGCATCGCGCTCGCCGTCGCCCTGGCCTTCGTGTTCGGCTACGCCCTCACGGTCGGCCCGGTGGTGCGGGCCGGGCTCCCGCTGCGCCAGGCGGTCCGGGTGGCGCTCGCCGCCGACACCGTGAGCATCCTGGTGATGGAGATCGTCGACAACGGCGTCCTGCTCGTCGTTCCGGGCGCCATGGATGCCGGGCTGCTCGACGCGCTGTTCTGGGGCAGCCTGGCGTTCGCCCTGCTCGTCGCCTTCGTCGTGACCGTGCCGGTCAACCGGGCGATGATCGCCCGCGGCCGGGGTCACGCCGTGGTCCACCAGTACCACCACTGACGGCTCGACCGGGGCTGTCCCGGCCCGGCCGGCCGGTACGATGGCAAGCCGTCGACCGAGGGGACCACCCGGTGACCACCCAGCCCCGCACCGAGCGAGGCCGCAGCCTGCCTGCCGCCCTGCTGGGCGCGCTCGCGGTGCTGGCTGCGCTGTTCGTGGTGCCCGGCGGGCAGGCCACCGTCGCCCCGTCGCCGTCGCTCGGACCCGCCGCCACGGTGCGCGGCACCGCGCCACTGGGTGCCGCCCTGCGCGAGAACCGCGACCAGGCCCGGATCGTGCCCCGGCGCGGCACCGCGCACCGAGAGCGCCGCGGCCGCGGCGCAGGACGGTCGCACCGGTGCAGGGCACGGACCGGTGCCGGCCGGCGCGCTGGCTGCCGTCGTCACGCTGGCGGCGCTCGTCGCCGGCGCGGCCGCAGCCGATGGCCGGACCGGCAGGCTCAGCCGGCGTACGCCGGGAACGCGCCGCGACCGCGCACCTCCCGCGCTCGCGCTCGCCTGACCCGCGCCCAGCTCACTCCTGCAGCCGCGAGCCCGCCCTTCGGGCTCAGCCCTGCCCCCTCATCGTTCTCTCGTCCCACGGCCGTCCGCTCTGTCGGCGCCGTGATCCCGCCGGAGGCTCCCCGTGTCCCGAGCACCACTCGTCCGCGCTCTGATCGCCCTGGCGATCCTCGCGGGCTCGATCTACTTCGCCGTCACCACACCCGCCCGCCTCGGGCTCGACCTGCGCGGGGGCACCCAGATCGTCCTCGAGACCCAGGACTCGCCGACCGTCAAGGCGGACGAGCGAGTCCACCGACCGCGCGGTCGAGGTGCTGCGCCGCCGGGTCGACGCGCTCGGCGTCGCCGAGCCCACCCTCACCCGCTCCGGCGACCGGCGGATCATCGTCGAGCTGCCCGGCGTGCAGGACCCGCGCGAGGCCGCCGAGGTGATCGGCCGGACCGCGCAGCTGACCTTCCACCCGGTGCTCGGCATCGCGACGCCGACCCCCACGCCGAGCCCGTCGCCTCCGGCTCGGAGTCGCCGTCCCCGTCGCCCTCTGCGTCGCCGTCCGCCGAGGAGGGCGAGCTGGTGCTGCCCGACGAGGGCGGCCAGCCGACCTGCGGCTCGGCGGCCCGGCCGCTCACCGGCGAGCGGGATCGAGGGGCGCGGCGGCCGAGCTCGACCCGCAGGGTCTGGGCGGCTGGTTCGTCACCATCGACTTCAAGGGCGCGGGCGGGACGTCCTGGGCGCAGCTCACCGGCGAGGCCGCCTGTGCAGCCGCCCGGCGACCCGGGCGCCGCGTCGCGATCGTGCTCGACGACGAGGTCATCTCCTCGCCGCAGGTCGACCCGTCGGTCGCCGTGCGACGTCGGCATCCCCGGCGGCTCGACGCAGATCACCGGCGACTTCACGCCAGGAGGAGGCCAAGGAGCTGGCGGCCCTGATCCGCGGCGGCGCGCTGCCGGTGCCGGTCGAGGTCATCGAGCAGCGGACCGTCGGCGCCGACCCTCGGCGCCGCCGCCATCGAGGCCAGCGCCAAGGCCGCGGTCATCGGTGTCGCCCTGACCGCGCTGTTCATCATCGTCGTCTACCGGCTGCTCGGCGGGCTCGCGACGATCGCGCTGGCCAGCTACGCCCTGATCTCGTACGCGCGCTGGTCGGCCTCGGCGCCACCCTCACGCTGCCCGGCCTGGCCGGCTTCGTGCTCGCGATCGGCATGGCGATCGACGCGAACGTGCTGGTCTTCGAACGAGCCAGAGAGGAGTACGCCGCCGCGCAAGGGCAAGGGGCTGCGGCCGGCGCGTGACCACCGGCTTCGCCAAGGCGTGGAGCGCGATCATCGACTCCAACGTGACCACGCTGCTCGCCGCGGGGCTGCTGTTCTTCCTCGCCTCCGGCCCGGTGAAGGGCTTCGGCGTCACGCTGGCCATCGGTGTCCTCGCCTCGATGGTCTCGGCGCTGGTCATCACCCGGGTGCTCGCCGACTGGGCGGTCCGCCGGCGCTTCGTCATCGACCGGCCGACCATCACCGGCATCGCGGCCGCCCGGCCGGGTGCGCACCTGGCTGACCGAGCGCGACCCGGACCTGATGAAGCACGGCCGGCGCTGGCTGGCCGGGTCGTTCATCGTGCTGGTCCTCGCCGGTGACCGGCATCGTCATCGCGCGGCCTCGACCTCGGCGTGGAGTTCACCGGCGGCCGGCTCGTGGAGTACTCCACGTCGTCGCACGCTGTCCGTCGACGACGCGCGGGAGGCCGTCGCCGACGCCGGCTTCCCGCGCGCGGTCGTGCAGGAGAGCGGCGAGGACAACATCTCGGTGCGCACCGGCGAGCATGACCAACGACGAGGAGGCCGAGATCCGCGCGGCCCTCGCCGACGCGTCCGGCGGCGAGGTCGACGAAGCAGCGCGACGAGCTGATCGGCCCGAGCCTCGGCGACGAGCTGCGGCAGCAAGGCGCTGATCGCGCTTGGGGGTCGCGCTGCTGGCACAGCTGCGGCTACCTGGCGATCCGGTTCCGCTGGACGCTCGGGTCGTCGGCGGTCGCCGCGATGGCGCACGACGTCCTCGTCCTCGTCGGCGTCTTCGCCTGGCTGGGCAAGCCGATCGACGGCGTGTTCCTCGCCGCGCTGCTGACGGTGATCGGCTACTCGGTCAACGACTCGGTCGTCGTGTTCGACCGGGTGCGCGAGCTGTGGGGCGTCGCAGCGCCGCTGGGGCTTCGCCGCGGGTCGTGAACTCCGCGATCGCTGCAGACCATGCCGCGCACGGTGAACACCGGCCTCGGCGCGATGTTCATCCTCGGCGCGCTGGCGGTGCTCGGCGGCGACTCGCTGACCGACTTCGCGATCGCGCTGCTGATCGGTATCGGCGTCGGCACCTACTCGTCGATGTTCACGGCGGGTCCGCTGGCGATCGAGCTCGAGCAGCATGAGCCCGTCGCCGCCGCCGCCGCTGAAGCAGCCGGCGAGCTCCCGGCGCCCGGGCCGACCGCGACAGCAGCGGCGCGGTGGTCTGAGGAATGCATCTAGCCGAAGCACTCATCGCACTCGGCGGAGCGTTCCTGGCAGCAGGACTGATCGCCCGGGCGGGCGCCCGGTTCGGGCTGCCGACGATCCCGCTGTTCATGGCGGCCGGCGTCATCTTCGGGCCCTACACGCCCGGGGTGGCGCTGGTCGAGCAACCCGGACGAGCTCAAGCTCGTCGCGTCGCTCGGCCTCGTCTTCCTGCTGTTCTACCTGGGCCTCGAGTTCTCCCTCGACCAGCTCACCAGCGGGGGCCGACGGCTGCTCACGGCTGCGTCGGCGTACCTCGTGCTCAACGTCGGTGGCGGTCTCGCATTCGGGTTCGCGCTCGGCTGGGGAGCGCCCGAGGCTCTGGTGATTGCCGGCGTCCTCGGCATCTCGTCGTCGGCGATCGTCACGAAGCTGCTGGTCGACCTGCGCCGGCTGGGGAACCCGGAGTCGAGGTGATCCTCGGCATCATCGTGGTCGAGGACGTCTTCCTCGCGCTCTACCTGGCGCTGCTGCAGCCGGTGCTGGGCAACGCGCACGGCGTCGTCGAGGTCGCTCTGGACATCGGCATCGCATTCGGCTTCCTCCTCGCGCTCGCCCTGGTCGCCCGCTACGGCTCGCAGGTCGTCGGGAAGCTGCTCGACACCGAGGACGAGGAGATCGTCGTCGTCATCTTCGTCGGGCTGGCGATCCTCACCGCTGGCATCGCCGAGGAGCTCGGGGTGTCCGACGCGATCGGCGCCTTCATGGTCGGGCTCATCCTCGGTGCGACCGCCGAGGCTGAGCGGCTGCGCAAGCTCACGCACCCGCTGCGTGACGCGTTCGCCGCCATCTTCTTCTTCCATTTCGGTCTCACCATCGACCCGGCAGCGATCGGCAAGGTGGCACCGCAGGTGGCAGCCGCGGTGGCTGTGACCGCGGTGCTGGCCGTAAGCGCGGGCATCGTCGCGGCGCGGGTGCACCGGATGGGCCGCGAGGAGGCCGCCAACATCTCGCTGACCGTGCTCACCCGTGGCGAGTTCTCCCTGATCCTCGCGTCGCTGGCAGTGACCGCAGGGTTGGATCCGAGGATCACGGCGCTGACAGCCGGCTACGTGCTGGTCCTGGCTGTCGTCGGGCCGATCGCGGTGATGTCCTCGGCCCGGCTGGCGCGAGGGTTGCCGCAACGCTGGTTCCCCCAGCCGGTTCGGGGGAGCCGGTCACGGTTTGACGGCGTAACAGTCCGGCGTGTGTGCTTCGGCGCATGCGCGACACGGGCGGCGACGTCGTACCGCTCCGGTCGGCCCTGAGGGTCTGGGCCCTGGTGTCCCTGCAGTCCTTCGGCGGGCCGGCCGGGCAGATCGCGGTGATGCAGCGCGCCCTCGTCGAGGAGCGGCGGTGGATCGGGCACGGGCGGTTCCTGCACGCGCTGAACTACTGCACGCTCCTGCCCGGCCCCGAAGCGATGCAGTTGTCGGTCTACATCGGCTGGCTGCTGAACGGGGTGCGCGGTGGGCTGCTGGCCGGCACGTTGTTCGTGCTGCCGGGCGCGATCTGCATGTTCGTGCTGTCGGCCGTGTACATCGCGTTCGGTACGACGACGGCGGTCACCGCCCTGTTCGCCGGCATCGCTCCCGCGGTGCTCGCGATCGTCGCCCAGGCGGTGGTCAAGGTCGGGCGCCGCTCCCTCGGCCGTACCGTCGCTGGTGGTCATCGCCGTGCTGGCCTTCCTGGCGCTGGCGCTGTTCGCGGTGCCGTTCCCGGTGGTCGTGCTCGCTGCCGGTGGCGTCGGGTGGCTGCTCGGCCGGCACCGCCCGGGCTCGTTGACGCCGGCGGCGGAGGTCGACGACGGCCCGGCCCCGTTGATCGCGGACGACGCGCTGCACGCGGACCGGCCCACTGCCCGGCGTACCGGCCTCTACCTGGTCGTCGGTCTGCTGGTCTGGTGGGTGCCGGTGGCGCTGGTGATCGGCGCTCACCGGCCGCGACAGCACGCTCTCGACCCAGGGCGTGTTCTTCTCCGGGACGGCGCTGGTGACGTTCGGCGGCGCCTATGCCGTGCTGGCGTACGTCGCGCAGCGCGCGGTCGAGACCTACGGGTGGCTGGGGCCGGACGAGATGGTGCGCGGTCTGGGCCTGGCCGAGACCACGCCGGGGCCGCTGATCATGGTGCTGCAGTTCGTGGGGTTCCTCGGTGCGTACCGCAACCCGGGCGGGCTGGACCCCTGGGTCGCGGCCACGATCGGCGCGGCGCTCACCACCTGGGTGACCTTCGTGCCGGCGTTCCTGTTCGTGTTCCTCGGGGCGCCGTACGTCGAGCGGCTGCGGCACAACCGTGCCGTGGCCGACGCGCTGTCCGGGGTCACCGCGGCGGTCGTGGGTGTGATCGCGAACCTCGGGACGTTCTTCGCGCTGCACACGCTGTTCGACGAGTCCGACCAGTTCGAGTGGGGGCCGCTGAGCATCGAGGTCCCGCAGCCCGGGACCCTCGACCCGGTCGCGCTGGTCATCGCGCTGGTCGCGGCCGTCCTGCTGTTCCGGCTGCGCTGGTCGGTCCTGCGCACCCTCGGCGCGTGCGCGCTGCTCGGCCTCGCTGCCGCCGCCCTGGGACTCCCGCTGACCTGAGAAATCGGTACCCATTTCGGTCGTGGCTTTCGATAGCGTTCGGCCATGTTCGCTGCTCTCGGGAAGTTCGTCGTCCGCGCTCGCTGGTGGGTCATCGCCGCCTGGATCGTGGCCGCCGTGGTGATCGCCTTGACAGCCCCCGCCCTGCAGTCCACGCAGGACCAGTCGGAGTTCCTGCCCAGGCACTACGAGTCCGTCAAGGCACTCACCGTGCAGCAGGAAGCCTTTCCCGAGCGCGGCGAGATCGGCGCGATCGTGGTCTTCGACCGCGCGGACGGCGGCCAGCTGACCGAGGCCGACCAGGCCAAGGTGTCCTCGATCGCCGAGGAGCTCAACACCAAGAGCTATGACAACCTGGGCACCGCGGTCGCAGCTCCGGTCTCGGAGAACGGCCTGGTGCAGGCGATCTTCGTGCAGGTCAAGCCAGGCAAGAACGCCTTCGACCCGGCCGCCATCGAGGACGCCCGCGACCTGCGCGCCGACCTCGAGCCGCTGGTCGAGGGGACCGACCTCCGCTCCGGCGTGACCGGTCCGGCGGCCCAGTCGCTGGACTCGCAGGAGTCGTCCGAGAAGGCGCTCGCCATCGTCAGCATCGTGACCCTGCTGCTCATCGTGGTCCTGCTCGCGCTGATCTTCCGCAGCGTCATCGCGTGCGTCCTGCCCATCCTGACCGTCGCCCTGGTCGGGACGACCGCCAACGGGCTCATCGCGGTGGCGAACGAGGCGTTCGACCTCAAGGCTGACAGCTCCATCTCGGTGATCTTGTTCATCGTGCTGTTCGGCATCGGGACCGACTACATCTTGTTCTTCCTGTTCCGCTACCGGGAGGCCCTGCGGCTGGGCTTCGACGGTCGGGGCGCGGTGTCCCACGCCGTCGAGCGGGCCGGTGAGGCGATCGCCTCGGCCGGCGGCGCAGTGATCATCGCCTTCATGGCGATGGTGCTGTCGTCCCTGAGCATCTTCCGCTCGATCGGGCCGGCGCTGGCGATTGCGGTCGCGCTGGCCGTGCTCGCGGCGTTGACGCTTGTCCCCGCGGTCGTCGCCGCCTTGGGGCCACGGGCGATCTCCTGGCCGTCGAAGAAGTGGATGGTCGAGCCCGAGTGCACTCGGTTCCGCGCCATCGGGCGGTCGGTGGCCGCGCACCCGGTCCGCTACGCAGTCGTCTCGGCGGGGTCGCTCGCCGCTCCTGTCGCTGTTCGCGCTGGCGTTCAACCCGACCTTCAACTTCTCCGACAGCAGCACCGAACAGACCGAGTCCGGGCAGGCGCTGATCAGGTTCGAGAAGGGCCAGCCGAGTGGTGCCGCCGACCCCACGTCGGTGCTGCTGCGCTCGACGGACGGCCAGCCGCTCGACGACGCCGCGCTCGAGACGTACGCCACCGAGCTCGGCACCGCAAAGGGAGTCGCGTCGGCGGCCCTGGCCGCCAGACCGACGATGTCGCGGTGTTCACCGTCGTCCTCTCCGACGACCCCGCGTCCGACGCGGCGCTGGCCAACGTCGAGGGTCCGGTGCGCGACACCGCGCACTCGGCCGCGCCGGACGGGACCGAGTCCTTCGTCGGAGGCACCACGTCGATCTTCGTCGACCTCGACGACGCGATGGCGCGTGACTACTCGGTCGTGTTCCCGGTCGCCGCAGTGCTGATCATGATCATCTTGGCATTGCTGCTGCGCAGCCTGGTCGCGCCGGTCTACCTCATGCTCTCCGTGGGTCTCGGCTTCACCGCCAGCCTGGGCGCGACCGTGCTGGTCTTCCAGGGCCTGCTGGGCGAGCAGGGGCTGATCTTCATCCTGCCGATCTACATCTACCTCTTCGTGGTGGCGCTGGGCACCGACTACAACATCTTGATGGTGGCGCGCCTGCGGGAGGAGGCACGGGAAGGGCTCGAGCCGCGGCCCGGGGCCGCCAAGGCGATCGAGCATGCCGGTCCGACTGTCGCGGCCGCGGGCCTGATCCTGGCCGGCACGTTCGCCTCGCTGATGTTCGCCGAGGGCACCTTCTTCAAGTCGATGGGCTTCTCGTTCTCCGTCGGCATCGCCCTGGCCGCCTTCGTCATGGCGCTCTTCCTGACGCCGGCGCTCACCGCACTCCTCGGACACGCGGCGTGGTGGCCCGGCCACGGGGACCGGGCCCGCGACGCGTCGCGGAGCCCCCCAAGGAACGGGTCCTGGAGAGCTGACGCGGGCCGCGTCAGGCCCCATAGATCGCCACGGCGCGAACGTGAGAGACCTTCGGAGGGACCGCACCAGCAATGGGCGTGAGGAACTACCTGATCGAAGGTGTTTCCGGCAAGACCTCCCGCGGAACGGCGTGGCCATCGACGCCACCGCACCGATCGCCCGCGTGGTCGACGAGATCGTCAGTCCAGCGCGGCAACCATCGGCTGACGCAGCCTGCGACTGGTCAGGCGCGTCAGGTGTGGGGGTGGCGGCGGGGGCGGGGGCGCCGCGGGTCGACCCAGTCGGCGAGCCGGCCGCCGCGGGAGACCGCCTGCAGCCGGCGCTCGACCTCGTGGCGCACCGAGTCGGTGGCCACCAGGATGAGGTCGTCGCCGACCTGGATCGGGGTGCTGGCCCGGGGGACGAAGGCCTCGCCGCCGCGGACGATCAGGCTCACCGCGGCGCCGGTCGGCAGGCTGAGCTCGAACACCTCGACGCCGGCGAGCCGGGAGCCCTCCGCGACGTGGACCTGGAGCAGGTCGGCGTCCAGCCGGGTCAGGGGTGAGGACTCGATGTCCAGCTGCTGCGCCTCGCCCTCGGCCACGACGCCGAGCGCTCGCGCGACCCGCGGCAGGGTCGGCGCCTGGACCAGCGTGAAGACGATCACCAGCACGAACACCAGGTTGAACACGTCCGGGTCGCCGGACACGGTCGCCAGGACGACCGGCACGGCGCCGCGCAGGCCGGCCCAGGACAGCAGCAGCCGTTCTCGCCTGGTCGTGGGGAAGTGCCAGCCCGGTCGCTTCAGCTGGAACGGCAGCATCGACAGGAACACCGACAACGGCCGGGCCACCACGAGCAGCACCAGGCCGATGCCGAGCGCGGGCAGGATCGACGGCGCCCAGCTCGGCCGGCGTCGCGAGCAGGCCGAGCATCACGAACAGGCCGATCTGCGCCAGCCAGCCGGCGCCCTCGACGAACCCGCGGGTGGCCGACCGGTGCGGCAGCCGCCCGTTGCCGAGCACCAGGCCCGCGATGTAGACCGCCAGGAACCCGCTGCCGTGCGCGACCGCCGCCGCGCCGTACGCCGTCACGCACAGCGCCAGCACGGCGAGCGGGTAGAGACCGGACGACGGCAGCGCGATCCGCCGGACCCCCCAGGCGCCGGCGTACCCGACGGCGAGGCCCACCACCAGGCCCAGCGCCAGCTCGTAGCCGATGAGCAGCAGGAGCTCCCACCAGGTCGGCACCGAGTGCCCGGTGCTCGCCAGCGCGACGACGAGGATGACCACCGGCGCGTCGTTGAAGCCGGACTCCGCCTCCAGCAGCCCGCCGAGCCGGGGCGGCAGCGGCACCTTGCGCAGCACCGAGAACACCGCGGCCGAGTCGGTCGGCGCGAGCACGGCGGCGATGAGCAGCGCGTCCTGCCAGCCGATGTCGAGCAGGAGGTGCGCGGCGACGCCGACGACGCCCACCGACACGGCGGTGCCGATGGTGGCCAGCGACGCTGCGGCCGGGACCGCCGAGCGGATCCCGTCCCAGGGCGTCGTCAGGCCTCCCTCGGCCAGGATCACCACCAGCGCCGCGTAGCCGAGAGACCTGGCCATCGTGGCGTCGTCGAACTCCAGGCCCAGCACGTTCTCGCCGAGCACCAGGCCCAGCCCGAGGTACAGCAGCAGGGTCGGCAGCCCGCTGCCCACGGCCAGCCGCACCGCCGCGATCGAGACGAGCAGGACGACGGCGCTGAGCAGGAGCAGGAGGTCGAGGTCGAACGTCTCGCCGCTCACCCGGCGTCCCCCAGCTGGCGGACACCCGAGGGGGTGACGACCGCGGTCACCCGGCGGTCGTGGGCCTCGGCCGGTACGCCGGGCAGCAGCTCGCCGTCGTACAGCAGCGCGACCACGGGCCGACCGGCCGGGACCCGGGCCAGGGCCCGGTCGTAGGAGCCGCCGCCCCGGCCCAGCCGGGTCCCGTCGGCCCCGACGGCCAGCGCGGGGACCAGGACGAGGTCGGCCTCGGCCACCGCTGTCCACGCCCAGCAGGTCGCCGTCCGGGATCCACATCCCGCCGGCGCCCGGGCGACATCTGGTCCCGGTTCTCGTAGATTGCCCAGTCCAGGTCGAGGTCGTCGCGCAGAACCGGCACCAGGACGCGCACATTTCTCGCCTGCAACACGTTCAGAAGCTCAGCGGTCGGCGGTTCCGTGCCGAAGGAGATGTAGACGGCCACGGTGCGCGCGGTCGCAAGCTCGGGAAGGGTCAGCACGGCTTCAGTGATGCAGGGACGCAGCGTCGGCGCGCGCCGACGCGGAGAAAGCACGGCGCGCGGCGATGACGGCTGCCCGCAGGCCGGCCTTGTCCTCGGTCGCAGTCCCCGCCTGGTCGCCCACCAGGCCATCGTCCCAGTCACGGGCATCTCGGGCACATTTGCCCGTACGCCGGAACGTCTGCCGGGTGCGCCCATGAGCCTTCGACGCAGGCTGTGGCTGGTGCTCGGCGGGCTGTTCCTCGTGCCGCTCGCCGTGGGGGCGCTGGTCCTGCTCCTCGCGGTGCCGGACGCGCGGTCCGACCGGGTCTCGGGCGACGTCGACAGCTCGGCTGCCGCCGTACGTGCCGACCTGATCGACGAGTGCCGCTCGCTGGGCCTCGCCGTCCAGGTCGCGTCCCTGTCCCTCGGCAGTGACGCCGCGCCCATCCTGCGCGACCTGGTCCGGAACAGCGGGGTCGACTACGCCGCCGTCTTCGACGGCGACGGCACCGCCGTCGCCGAGGGCGGCCGGCTGCCCGCGGGGGTCGACGATCGCGCGGGTCCTGCCCCCGTGCACCGCGGACGCGTCCGGCGACTCCACCAGCCCGGTCCTCGCGCAGCGGCAGGTCCTGGTCGGCGACACGACGGGCGAAGGGGAGGCCGTCGTGGTCAAGCAGCTCGACCGCGAGCTGCTGACCGACCTGCGCACCCGCAGCGCCGCGGACGCGATCGTGCTGCTCAACGGTCGCACTGTCGTCTTCTCCACTCTCGGCGACGACGCGACGCGCCAGCTCGTGGCGGCCAGCAGCGGGCGCGACGGGCTCGTCATGGTCGAGGGGTGGACGGCCCGGGTCGACCCGCCGGGCAACGGCCTGCCGTGGACGACCGTGGTCGCCGCGGAGGACCCGGGCAACTCGTCCCGGACGAATCTCATCGTCATCATCCTGCTGGGCGGCGCCCTGTTCGCCGGCGTCCTGGTGGCAGTCGTCGCCCGCGGGCTGAGCCAGCCCTACACCGAGATCGCCGAGGCCGCCGAGCGGGTCGCGGGCGGTGACCTCGACACGTCGATCACCCCCGCGACCGACGGCGAGGCCGGGTCGGCTCGGCAGCGCGTTCAACCAGATGACCGACGAGCTGCGCCGGAGCATGGCCGCGCTGGAGCGCAGCCGCGAGGACCTGCGCGACTCCCTGGAACGCATCGGCGACACGCTGACCAGCACGCACGACCTCGACGGGCTGCTGCAGGTGGTGCTCGAGACCGCGGTGGTCACCCTGCAGGGCCGGTCCGGCGTCGTGCTGCGGATGTCGACCGACCGGCTGCAGCTGGTGGCGCAGCACGGGCTGGACGAGGCGGGGCTGCCGGCGCCGGCGGTCGTGACCCCCGGGACCGGCGTGCTCGGCAAGGTCGTCTCCACCGGCGAGGGCGTGCGCGGCCGGCTCGGGTCCGGGCCGGCCGAGCTCGAGCCGGTGGCCGGTGAGCCCGGCGCGGGCGAGGTGCTGGCCGTGCCGGTGCGCAGCATGGGCAACGTCGTCGGCGTCGTCGCCCTGTACGACCGGATCGACGGCCGGGCGTTCGACCCCGCCGACGAGGACGCCCTGCGGACCCTCGCCGGCCAGGCCAGCATCGCGGTCGACAACGTGCACCTGCACCACGAGGCCCAGCGGCTGTCGACCACCGACCCGCTGACCGGCCTGTGGAACTTCCGCTACCTGTCGATGAGCCTGGCGCGCGAGATCGAGCGGTCCACCCGGTTCGACCGGCCGCTCGCCGTGCTGATGCTCGACCTCGACCACTTCAAGCTGGTCAACGACACGCACGGCCACGCCGCGCGGCGACTCGGTGCTGCGCGAGCTGGCGCACCGGGTGCAGGAGCAGATCCGCGAGGTCGACACCTTCGCGCGCTACGGCGGCGAGGAGTTCGTCGTCGTCCTCCCGGAGACCACGCGTCGAGGGCGCGGCCCAGCTGGCCGAGCGGATCTGCGTCGCGGTGCGCCGCGAGCCGTTCCGGCAGGAGGGCGAGGAGCCGCTCGACGTCACCGTGTCGATCGGCGGAGCCGCCTTCCCGGACCACGGCTCCAGCCCCGCGACGCTGATGCGCGCGGCCGACAAGGCGCTCTACGTCGCCAAGGGCGAGGGCCGCGACCGCTGGCACGTGCCCGACGGCACGGACTGAGCCACGCCCAGGCCCGTTAGGGTCTCGGGACATGGCGATGACCAGCACTCCGCGCGACCGGTGACCAAGGCCGTCGTCCCGGCCGCCGGTCTCGGCACCCGGTTCCTGCCCGCGACCAAGGCGACGCCGAAGGAGATGCTCCCGGTCGTCGACAAGCCGGCGATCCAGTACGTCGTCGAGGAGGCCGTCGCCGCCGGCCTCGACCGACGTCCTGATGATCACCGGCCGCAACAAGAACTCGCTGGAGAACCACTTCGACCGCAACTGGGAGCTCGAGGCCGCCCTCGAGGCCAAGGGCGACGACGGCGCGGCTCGGCCGGGTGCGGGAGGCCGGCGTACCGGTCGCGCACATGCACTACACCCGCCAGGGCGACCCGCGCGGCCTCGGCCACGCGGTGCTCTGCGCCGCGCGGCACGTCGGCGACGAGCCGTTCGCGGTGCTGCTCGGCGACGACCTGATCGACCCGCGCGACCCGCTGCTGCAGACCGATGCTCGACGTCCGCGCAGCGGTACGGCGGCAGCGTCGTCGCCCTCATGGAGGTGCCCAAGGAGCAGGTCCACCTCTACGGCTGCGCGGCCGTCGAATCGGCCGGCCGACGGCTCCGACGTCGTCCGCATCACCGACCTGGTCGAGAAGCCGCCGGTCGAGGAGGCGCCCAGCAACCTCGCCATCATCGGCCGCTACGTCCTGGACCCGGCGTCTTCGACGTGCTGCGCAGACCGAGCCCGGCCGCGGCGGCGAGATCCAGCTCACCGACGCGCTGCGCAAGATGGCCGCGACCGGCGAGCACGGCCCGGTGCACGGCGTGGTCTTCGCGCGGCCGCCGCTACGACACCGGCGACCGGCTGGACTACCTCAAGGCCGTCGTGCGGCTCGCGTGCGAGCGCGACGACCTCGGGCCGGACTTCTCGCGCCTGGCTGCGCGAGCTTCGTGGCGGCCGAGGAGCTGCGGCCGATGACGCGGACCTCAAGAGCGTCGACCAGCACCTCGCCGACATCCTCGCCGGCATCGAGCCGCTCGCGCCGCTCGACCTCCAGCTGCTCGACGCGCACGGCTGCATCCTGGCCGAGGACGTCGACCGCCGACGTCGACCTGCCGCCGTTCGACAACTCCTCGATGGACGGCTACGCCGTGCGGCTCGCCGACGTCGCAGGCGGCCAGCGAGGAGACCCCGGTGCAGCTGCCCGGTCGTCGGCGACATCGCGGCCGGCTCGCAGGCGACCTACACGCGTGCAGCCCGGCCTGTCGCGTGCGGATCATGACCGGCGCGCCGGTGCCGCCCGGCGCCGAGGCCGTCGTACCGCTGGAGTGGACCGACGGCGGCATCGCGGCCGTGACGCATCACCCAGGCGCCGGAGGCCGGCGCCCACATCCGGCGCCGCGGCGAGGACGTCGTGACCGGGCGAGCGTCGTGCTCGACGCCGGCGCCCGGCTCGGCCCCGGGCAGCTCGGCCTGCTGGCCGCGGTCGGCCGCGACCGGGTCGTGGTGCGGCCGCGGCCCCGGGTCGTGGTCATCTCGACCGGCAGCGAGCTGGTCGAGCCCGGCACGCCGCACCGCGCCGGGCCAGATCCACGACTCGAACTGCTACATCCTGACCACCGCGGCCCGCGAGGCCGGCGCCACCGCCTTCCGGGTGGGCATCGTCCCCGACGACGCCGCGACGCTGATGGACACGATCGAGGACCAGCTGATCCGCGCCGACCTGGTGCTCACCAGCGGCGGCGTCAGCGTCGGTGCCTACGACGTGGTCAAGGAGGTGCTGTCGCGGCTGGGCACGGTGGCGCTTCGAGCAGGTCGCGATGCAGCCGGGCAAGCCGCAGGGCTTCGGCACCATCGGCCCGGACAAGACCCCGATCATCACGCTGCCCGGCAACCCGGTGTCGTCGTACGTCTCCTTCGAGGTGTTCGTGCGCCCGGTGATCCGGCGGATGCTCGGTGTCGAGCCGCTGCACCGGCCGACGGTGCGCGCGGTCTGCCAGGAGGCGTTCACCTCGCCGGCCGGGCAAGCGGCAGTTCGTGCGCGGCTGGCTCGACGTCGTCGACGGCCGGTACGTCGTGCGGCCGGTCGGCGGCTCGGGCTCCCACCTGGTCGGCGGCCTGGCGCACGCCAACGCGCTGGTCGTCGTGCCGGAGGACGTCACCGAGGTGCAGGCGGGCGACGCCGTCGAGGTGATGGTGCTGGAGCGGCGGCTGTCATGAGCGAGCGGCGGCGGCTGACCCACGTCGACGAGCAGCGGCGCCGCGCGGATGGTCGACGTCTCCGGCAAGGACGTCACGGTCCGCACGGCGACGGCGACCGGCCGGGTCCTGGTCTCGGCCGAGGTGGTCGCGCTGCTGCGCGGCGCCGGCGTGCCCAAGGGCGACGCGCTCGCGGTCGCCCGGATCGCCGGCATCCAGGCGGCGAAGCGCACCCCCGACCTGGTGCCGCTGTGCCACCCGATCGCCATCCACGGCGTCGAGGTCGACCTGAGCGTCGGCGACGACGCGGTCGCACGTCAGCGCGACGGTGCGCACCGCCGACCGCACCGGCGTCGAGATGGAGGCGCTGACCTGCGTCGCCGTCGCCGGGCTCACGCTGATCGACATGGTGAAGGCGGTCGACCGCGGCGCGACCATCACCGACGTCCGGGTCGAGCACAAGAGCGGCGGCCGCTCGGGGGAGTGGCAGCGAACCGGCGGGGCAGCCGAGGCGTCCTCATCATGAGAGCGCTCGTCGTGAGCGTGTCCAACCGGGCGGCCGCCGGCGTCTACGACGACCGCAGCGGTCCGGTGCTCGTCGAGGGGCTGGTGGCGCTGGGCTTCGAGGTGGACGGCCCGGAGGTGGTGCCGGACGGCGATCCCGTCGAGGAGGTGCTGCGCGAGGCGGTCGCGTCGGCGTACGACGTCGTCCTCACCTCCGGCGGCACCGGCATCACGCCCACCGACCGCACCCCCGAGATGACCGCGCGGGTGATCGACACGCGACCTGCCGGGCATCGCCGAGGCGCTGCGGGCCCACGGCGTCGCGCAAGGGGGTGCCGACCGCCGTGCTGTCCCGCGGGCTGGCCGGCGTCGCCGGGACGCACGCTGGTCGTCAACCTGCCCGGGTCGCCCGGCGGTGTCCGCGACGGGCTCGAGGTGCTCGGCCCGCTGCTGGCGCACGCGGTCGAGCAGATGCACGGGAGCGACCACTGAGCACCACGCCGCCACGCTCGCGCGTCCGTCGGGATCCCGGATGACGCGCGGCTGGCCGGCGACCCTGCGCGACGGTCCGGTCGGGCTGCGGCCGATCGCCCGCGAGGACCGCGCGGCCTGGCGCGAGGTGCGCGCCGCGCAACGCCGACTGGCTGGCGCCCTGGGAGGCGACCCCGCCGCGCGACACCGCGCCGCCGATGTCGCTTCACCACGATGGTCCGCTCGCTGCGGCCAGCAGGCGCGGCAGGGGCAGCTGCTGCCGTTCGTCATCACCTACGACGACGTGCTGGTCGGGCAGCTCACGGTCGGCGGCATCACCTGGGGCTCGCTGTGCTCGGCGCACGTCGGCTACTGGGTCGACCAGCGGGTCGCCGGGCCGCGGCGTCATGCCGACCGCGGTCGCGCTGGCGGCCGACCACTGCTTCACGGCGCTCGGGCTGCACCGCATCGAGGTCAACATCCGGCCGGAGAACGCCGCGTCGCTGCGGGTGGTCGAGAAGCTCGGCTTCCGCGAGGAGGGCACCCGCGCGGCGCTTCCTGCACATCGCCGGCGCGTGGCGCGACCACCGGTCGTTCGCGCTGACGGCCGAGGAGGTGCCGGGCGGTCTGCTGCGCCGCTGGCACGCGTCCCAGCTCCGCTGACTCGACGTCACACGAGTCACACCAGCCACAGGACTGATCCTGCGACACACCGGCGACGCTCCGCTGTGCGCACGCTCGGCCGGGCCTACCGTTCTGGCCGTGGGCAGCGGGATCATCTATGCGGGGCTCATCGTGCTGTGGGCTGTCTACTTCATCCCGCGCTGGCTCAGGCGGCACGACGAGCTCTCGGAGTCGCGCTCGGTGGAGAAGTTCGACCACGCGATGCGGATCCTGTCCCGTCGCGAGCCCACCCCCGACCAGCGGTACGTCGTGATGCCGCCGCGCCCCGAGGCGCAGCGCAGCAGCCTGCCCGCCCGCAGCCCGGTGCCGGCCCAGCGCTCGGCACCGGTCCGCCGCCGCGTCGGCGCCGCCGCGATCCGGCGCCGGCGGATCCTGGCCGGCCTGCTCCTGACCACGCTGGTCGTCGGCGCGCTGACCCCGCTGACGCCGGTGCCCGTGGTGGGCGCCGGTCGCTGCTGCTGGTCGTCACGGTCGCCGACCTGGTGCACCTGCCGGCTGCAGGTCCGCCGCAGCCGCGAGGTCGACCGCACCCGCAAGGCCGTCCGGAAGAGCGTCGCGGTCGCGGCTGATGCGCTTCGACGCGCTGGACCGGCTGATGACCGTGCGGCGCGAGATGGCCGAGGACCGGGCCGCCGAGGAGGCCCGCTGGGCCGCGACCGAGGAGGCCCTGCGGGTCGAGCGGGAGGCCGAGGAGCGCCGCGGTCGCCGAGCAGGCCGCCGGCTGGCAGCCGGTGCCGGTGCCGCTGCCGACGTACGTCAGCAAGCCGATGGCACCGCGCCGCGCCCCCGCGATCGACCTCACCCGTCCCGGCGCCTGGAGCGAGGCGCAGCTGCCGGGTGCCCGGGTCGAGCAGCAGCCCTTCGACCAGCACTCCGAGCCGCGCCCGGTGCAGGCGAGCATGTCCGCTCTGGTCGACGACGCGGACGACGCCGACGGGCAGCTGGACGCGATCATCCACCGTCGAGCGGTGAACGACTGACCCCCGGGGTTTGGTAACCTCGCTACCTCCACCAGGGGGCTGTAGCGCAGCTGGTAGCGCACCTCGTTCGCAACGAGGGGGTCAGGGGTTCGAGTCCCCTCAGCTCCACCCAGTCATGATCTTCTCGGTCGTCAAGGAGTGACGATCGGGAACTGCTTGTCGACCCGGTCCACCAGACCCAGCAGGATTCCGAGGAGACCGACGTCGCCTTCGTGGCTGACGCCGTCGAGCTTTCCGGTGGCGATGACCCCGATGAGCTGAGGCTTCACGAGGGTGACCGTCAGGGCCGGCTCTCCCGACCCGTAGCCGGCGTCAGCATGGATGAAGGCGCCGTTGGACAGCTCGGTGCGGTAGGTCCGGTCGAGGTCGGTGAACACCCAGTCGATGCATACGGTCGCCTCGGCTGCTCGCAGCCCGTCGATGCGGACACCGAGGGAGTCGAACAGCTGCTCAATGGTGAGCGCACCGAGCACCTCGGGTGAGGCCAGCTCGGGCGGTGGTGGCGCGATGGGTCCACGGAGCTCCTCCGCGCCGCGCAGGTAGATGTTGCGCCACAGCCCGTTCTCCGCACCGTGCCCGAGCAGCTCCAGTGCACTGGCGAGCAGCTCCCGTGCTTCGACGTTGTCCGGGTCGGCGAACACCAGGTGGCTCGACACCGTGGCCGTCCAGCGCAGGTCGCCATCGGCCAGCGACTTCCGGGCCTTGTCCAGCACCTCGGCAGCGCCGCCCATGAACTCGACGTAGCGGGTGGCCTCCTGCTCCGGTGGATAAGACCACAGGTGCGCCGGGTTGCCGTCGTACCACCCGAGGTAGCGCTGGTAGACCGCCTTGACGTTGTGGCTGACCGACCCGTAGTAACCGCGGGTGTTCCAGGCCGAGGCCAGAGCCGGCGGCAGGGTGAACTCCTCGGCGATCTCGGTACCGATCTGACCCTGGTTCATCCGACGCAGCGTCTGGTCGTGCAGGTAGGCGTACGTGTCGCGCTGCTCGGTCAGGAACGTCGTGATCCGCTCGGTGCCCCAGGTCGGCCAGTGGTGCGAGGCGAACACGACCTCGGTATCGGCACCGAACAGTCGCACGGCCTCACCCAGGTAGCGGGACCAGGCACGGGTGTCGCGGACTTCAGCGCCCCGCAAGGTCAGGATCTGGTGCAGGGTGTGGGTCGCGTTCTCGGCCATGCACAGCGCGCGCTGGGCCGGGAAGAAGATGTTCATCTCCGCCGGAGCCTCGGTGCCGGGCGTGATCTGGAAGACCACCCGCACGCCGTCGATCGTCGCCTCCTGGCCGGTGTGGGTCACATCGACGGTGGGCGCCAACAGCGAGATCGTGCCGTTCGACGTCGTCATGCCCAAGCCGCAGCCGATCTGCCCGGCCGGGCCTGCCGGCAGGTCGGCCGCGTAGATGTAGGTCGCACGGCGCGACATCGCCGCACCGGCGTAGACGTTCTCCGACACGGCGTGCTCGAGGAAGCCCGAGGGCGCGTAGATCGGAGTGTCATCGTCGACGACACCGGCGGTGCCGCCGTAGTGGTCGGCGTGCGAGTGGGTGATGATGACGGCCTTGACGGGACGGTCGCCCCGGTGGCTGCGGTAGAGGGCCAGGGCGGCGGCGGCGGTCTCGTTCGCCATGAGCGTGTCGATGATGATCACGCCGCTGTCGGTCTCGACGAGAGACATGTTCGACAGGTCGAGTCCACGTACCTGGTAGACCCCGTCGGTCAGCTCGAAGAGCCCGTGCTTGGCGGCCAGTTGGCCCTGTCGCCACAGACTCGGGTGCGCGGTCTCCGGGGCGTCGCCGGACATGAAGTCGTACCTCGAGCAGTCCCACACGACGTGTCCGTCCGCGGCGGTGATGACGGGATCGTCGAGGGTGGCGACGAAGCCACGTTCGGCGTCGTCGAAGTCGGTCCGGTCGTTGTAGTCGAGAGCAGCCATGGTCACGATCCTCGATGCCGTGCCGGGCGCCCGCCTCACCCTTGCGGGGGAGGTTCGGCCGTCGGCGGCGCGACGAGGTGCGCGCACCAGTACCTGCCGCGAATCACCGGCCGATCGCGATTACCCCCAAAATCACCGCCGGTAGACCAGGCTGTGCGGATGAGACGGGCGGGCCGGGGCGCTGTTGCGGTGATCGCCGCCGTGATCATGGCGAGCGTCGGCTGGGGCCCCGCCGGTGCTGCCGACCGGGTCGGCCTCGCGCCGACGCAGTCCCGGGCCGGCTCCGACGTCGCTCCGCCGCTCGTCGTGGGCGGCAGCGCCTGGGTCTCGGTGTCGGTGGCCACCCTGTGGCGGACCCGCGAATCGCCTCGTGCTGTCGATGCTCCGGCACTCGCGAAGCCGGCCCGGATCAAGGCGTGGCTCGCCGACCTGACTCTCAGCCAGCGCCGGGCCCTGAACGGTCGCGCGGACACCCAGGCGCTGCTCGGCGACGAGGTCCGCGTCGTGCGGCTCCGGCCGAGGTGGGCCAAGGTCGTGGTGCCCTCGCAGCCGAGCCAGCTCGACCCGCGTGGCTACCCGGGCTGGGTGCCGCGTCGGCAGCTCACCGCCCGTCCTCCGGTGTCGTCCACCCAGCAGGCGACCGTGGTCGCGCGCACGACCTGGCTCCGCACCGACGGGGCCGACCCGGCGCGCGTGTTCCGGATCAGCTTCGGCACCCGGCTCCCGGTGGCGGGGGAGGACGGCAGGTGGGTGCGCGTCGTGACGCCGGACGGCGTCGTACGACGGGTGCTCCGTTCTGCCGTCGTGCTCCACCTTCCGGGGAACCAGCACTGCCGCCGTCGACCGACAGCCTGGTGCAGACGGCCACGTCCTTCGTCGGCCTGCCCTACCTGTGGGCCGGGCTCTCGGGCTTCGGGCTCGACTGCTCCGGCCTGACCTGGCTCGACTACCGGGTGCACGGCATCACGATCCCGCGCGACGCGCTGCCCGGGTCACGGGGCGGCGCACCGGTCAGCCGACCCCGGCCCAGGCGACCTGATGTACTACGCGACCGACGGGCTCGTCCACCACGTCTCGATGTACGTCGGCAACGGCCGGATGGTCCATGCGCCACGGACCGGATCGCGGGTCCAGGTCATCGCCACGTCCAAGCCGGCGTACAGCAGGGAGTACGCCGGAGCCCGCCGCTACTTCTCGCCCTGACCCGGGACCGCGACGGGAACGCGCGGGACGTTCGGTCAGAATCCGGCGAAGCTCAGTCCCGGCTCGGCCTCACCACGGCTGCGACGACCCGAGTCCCGCGTGTCGCTGATGCGCCGCTGCGTGACCGACTTCTGTTGTGGCAGATCGACCCGGATGTCGAGGATGCGGTGCAGGCCCAGCCTCCGGATGCCGGAGTAGAGCGGCGCCGATGGGTTCACGCAGACCAGATGCCCGTCTGCTGACTCGATCCGTCGATGGAGGCCGAGCAGCAACCCCAGCCCTGCCGCGTCGTACGAGATCACCGACTGGAGGTACAGGTCGATCAATCGGCCACGTTGCATGGCGTCGACGACGACGGACCGGATGTCTGCCGCTGTCGCGGCGGTCAGGTCCAGCCCGAGATCCACTCCGACAACGGACTCCTCATCGGTCATCTCCATGTCCTCACCGGGCTCTGCTGGCGGGGTCTGCTCGTGGCACGAACGTAGTGAGGCGCTCGGGCCGGGGTCATCATCCTTTGTGGGTGAAGCGATGAGTCCGGGTCAGGACCTCGCTCGGCGAGCGATGTCGATCGGACCGTGGGGGACGGCACGGAGCACTCGGCACTCGGGTGCCTCGACCGCAGCGTGACGCGCGAAGTCCTTGGCGGGCGTCGTGTACCGCTCGGGCCGGAGGCGCCAGAGGACCGGTACCCGCAGCGTCCCCCAGTGCACCGGCAGTGCCATCCGGGGCCGCAGCAACGTCAGTGCGCGTGCGGCACGAGCGGCATCCATGTGACCCGGCCCGAGGGTGAGACCCCAGCCGCTCACCGGCAGCAGGGCCAGGTCGAGGCCGCCGTCGTCCGGGACCGACTCCATGGCGGGGAAGAGGTCGGTGTCCCCGGCCGCATAGACCGACCTCGATCCGGAGAGCAGGTAGCCGAGCGCGGCGGCACTCGGGCCGCCGAACCCGCGCCGGCCGTCATGGTCGGCATGCACGGCCCGCACGGTCACCGACCCGAAGGTGGCGGTCTCGTCGACATCGAGCTCCTGCACGGTCGCTCGGACCCTGCGTCGCAACACGGCGGCGCCACCGGCCGGCACCACGATGTGGGTGGCGGCCGAGAACCTGGCCAACGACGGCAGGTCGGTGTGATCCCGGTGCAGGTGTGACAGCAGCACCACGTCGACGGCTGCGATCTCGGCACGTGACGCGAGGTGGCCGGTGTTGTGCAGCGGCCCGATGCGCCGGCGCAACAACGGGTCTGTCACGAAGCCGACGCCGTCCAGCGTGATGGCGACGGACGCGTGTCCCCACCAGGTGAGAGTGCAACCGGGTGCAGTGCTGCCCGCCGCCATGTCAGAACTGCCAGATCAGCGGGACGAGGCCGACGGCGACAGCAAAGAACACGAGAATCAGCGGCACGCCGAGCTTCCAGTAGTCCCCGAACCGGTAGCCGCCCGGGCCCATCACCATCATGTTCGCCGGGGTCGCCACCGGCGTGAGGAACGACGCCGACGCGGCGACGCAGACGCTCATCAGGACCGGTCGGGCCGAGATGTCCAGCTGGTTGGCAGCCGACACGGCGACGGGGATCATCACGAGCGCGGTGGCGGTGTTGCTGATCAGCTGGCCGAACGCGACGGTCACGACGAACAGCGCGATCAGCAGCACGGTCGGCCCGGCGTCGCCGACGGCGTCGACGAGGATGTCCGCGATCGTTCTGCGCAGCACCGGAGTCGGTGATGGCCGTGGAGAGCGGGATCAACCCGGCGACGAGCAGGACCGTGGTCCACGAGATGCCTCGGTACGCCTGCTGCACCGACACGACCCGCAGCACGATCATCGCGCCCGCGGCCAGCATCGTGGCGACGACGGCCGGCACGACGCCGGTGGCCAGCAGGACGACCATCGCGGCCAGCACGAGGACGGCTTCGCGCGAGTGCGCGCCCATCGGAACCGCTTGCCGGCGTACGAGATCGGGGGCATCGACGACGAGCAGCTCCCGGTCGTCGGTGATCTCGTTCAGTGCGCTCCAGTCGCCCTCGACGAGCAGCACGTCGCCGACCTCCAGCACGCGTGGTGGTGGCGCCGCGGTCCTGGCCCTGTCGCTGCACGGCGAGCACGAGGAGGCGACCGTTGAGCACGTGACCGGGCCGTGCCGGCTCCCCTTCGAACCGCGACCGGGGCGGTACGACGACCTCGGCGGCCCCGGACTCGCGGTTGAGGATCGCCTGCGCGACGTCGGCCGAGCCCCGCGCCGACTCGACCCCGAGGCCGCAGTCGTCGGCGTACCGGCGTACGACGTCGGGGTGCCCGACGACCGTCAGCCGGTCGCCGACGGCCGACGACACCGTCGGACACGGCCTGGTGCGACTCGCCGTCCAGAACGGTGATGACGTTCAGCCCCTCGTAGGCCTGCAGGTCGTCCCAGGTGTCGCGGGCCGAGCCGATGAGAGCGGAGCCGGGCTGCACCCTGAGGTGGAAGACGTCGTCGAGGGAGTAGTGCGACACCAGCGTCGCGGCGTGCCCGCTGAGGTCCGGCGCCTGCGCGCCGCTGGTCCGGTGCGGCAGCAGCCGCTGCCCGAACGTCATGACGACCAGCACGGTGCCGACCACGAGGGGGACGCCGACGAGGGCGAACTCGGCGAAGCCGAAGGTCCCGACGCCGGCGTCGCCGGCTGCCTCGGAGATGACGACGTTGACCGGGCTGCCGGTGAGCAGCAGCATGCCGCCGGCGCTGCCCGCGAACGCCAGCGGCATCAACAGCTGCGACGGCGGCAGCTAGCGGCGGATCGCCACGGCGACCGCCATCGGCAGCAGTGCGGCGACCGAGCCGTTCAGCCCGATGACGGCAGTCAGCAGGGCGCTGAGCAGCATGGTGAGGAGCAGCAGGCGCCGGGTGCTGTCGCCGGCCTCGTCACGAGCTCCTGGCCGACCCAGGCAGTCACGCCGGTCGCGTCGAGCCCTTCGCTGACCACGAACAGCGCGGCGATCAGGATGACCGCCGGGTCGCCGAACCCGGCCAGCGCCTGGCTCAGGTCGAGCACGCCCAGTGAAGTACAGGGCCAGTGCGGTGCCGATGGCGACGACCTCGACCGGGAACCGGTTCCAGACGAAGAGGACGACGACAGCAGCCAGAACCACCAGGCTGATGGTCGCGTCGCTCATGTCACTCCAGGGTGGCCGCGATGCCGATCACCAGCGAGGACGTCACCAGCAGGATGAGCAGCAGCGGCCAGGCGAAGCGCAGGTACTTGTCGTAGCCGACCCGCGCGATGGCCAGCCCGCCGACGAGCACGACGCTGGTCGGGGAGAACAGCAGGGTGAGGCCGTGACCCATGATCCACGAGGTGATCATCAGCGGCCGGCTGACGCCGGCGAAGTCCGAGAGCGGCGCCAGCAGCGGCATGGCCAGGGTGGCGTGGCCGGAGCTGGAGGGGATCAGGAACGCGAGCGGGATGTTCACCACCAGGGTGATGACGGCGAAGACGCCCGGCCGAGGCACCGCTGGTGAGCTGCTCCATCGAGTTCAGGATCGTGTCCAGCGTCTTGGTGTTGGTCATGATCACCGAGACGCCGGCCGCGAGCATGATGACGATCGCCGGGCCGAGCATGTCGCTGGCGCCCTGCAATGATCAGCCGGACGGTCTCCTTCTCGCCGAGCCGTGCGACGACAGCCGACGACGACCGAGGCGATGACGAAGAGCATCGCGAGCTGGGGGAACCACCAGTTCAGCTCGAACCAGAAGGGCTCGACCGCCGTGACGTGGGAGTAGTAGTCCTCGGCCGGACCGGCCTCCCCGCCGAAGATGCTCGACCACGGGATCACCGAGAAGATCATCAGACCGAACGCGAACCCGGTGATCACCAGGACCCACTTCTGGGTGCGGGTCAGTCGTGTTGTCCGTCTCGACGACGGTGTCCTGGCAGGTGCCGCGCCGGCGGGTCGTCCGAGTGGTCGCTCGTCCGGATCGTCGAAGCCGACCAGGGACGCCGCCGGGTCGCGCCGGATCTTCGCGGCGTAGCGCAGCACGTAGGCGATCGAGATGCCGGTGAGCAGCACCCACAGGATCACCCGCAGCACGATCCCGTCGCCGATCGACACCCCGGCCTCGCCGGCGGCGACACCGACGGAGAACGGGTTGACCGTGGAGGACATGACCCCGATCAGCGCGCCGATGATGATCATCGCGGACGTCACCATGCGGTCGTAGCCCAGCGCCGCCATCAAGGGGAGGAAGAGCGCGTAGAAGCCCAACGTCTCCACCGAGAAGCCCATCGTCGACCCGAGCAGCGAGAACAGCGCCATGATCGACGCGATCAGCAGCCAGCCCTTCGTGCGCAGCCGGACCGCGAGGCCGGCGATGGCCACCTCGAGGCTGCGGGTCGCGAAGCTGACCGAGATGAAGGCGCCGATCGACATGATGAACAGCACGACGCCGACCGAGCCGAACATCCGGCCGATGGTGTCCGGGTCGACGTACCCGGTCTCCGGGACTCTGCAGCCCGTAGAGACCGTTCACCGGCGAGAGGATGAGCTGCTGCACCTTCTCGCCGAAGCTCAGCGGTGACGGGATCTGGTCGTACGTGCCAGGGATGGGCGACCCGTCCGCGGCGTGCTGATAGCTGCCCGCCGGGAGGAACAAGGCCGCCACCCACACCACGACGGTGACGATGGCCAGCGTCGTGACGGCGCTGGGGAAGGCGAGGCGTCGCTTCGGCGGGTGGCTCCTGTACGTCGGCCGCTGGTCCGGTGGCCGTGACCCCGGAGTCCGAAGACCCATGAGATCGCAATCTAGGCCGAACGTGACGATGCGGCTAGCCTCGAAGTCCGAGGGCATTTCGGCCTTGACCCAAAGGTGGGCGTTGACATGACAACAGACGCAGGACGTGACTCCTCAGGACGTGCCGTTCGGAGTCCACTCGGAAGTCGGTCGGCTGCGCAAGGTCATGGTCTGTGCCCCGGGCCGAGCCCACCAACGACTCACCCCGTCCAACTGCGACAGCCTGCTCTTCGACGACGTCATGTGGGTCGAGAACGCCAAGCGCGACCACTTCGACTTCGTGCAGAAGATGCGCGAGCTGGACATCGATGTCGTGGAGATGCACAACCTGCTCGCCGAGACCGTGGCTGTCCCGGAGGCGAAGGCGTGGATCCTGGACAACCAGGTCGTGCCGAACCAGGTGGGCGTCGACCTGGTGGACGAGGTCCGCTCCTACCTCGAGGGCCTCGACAACCGCGAGCTGGCGGAGACGTTGATCGGTGGCCTGTCGACGACGGAGTTCCCCGAGACCCACGGCGGCGAGACCATCAAGCTGGTGCGGGAGGCGGCCGGGGTCACCGAGTACCTGCTCCCGCCGTTGCCGAACACCCTCTACACCCGCGACACCACCTGCTGGATCTACGGCGGCGTCACCCTCAACCCGCTGTTCTGGCCGGCCCGGCACGAAGAGACCATCCTGGCGACCGCCATCTACAAGTTCCATCCCGACTTCGCCGGCAAGGTCAACGTCTGGTGGGGCGACCCCGACCGAGGACTGGGGGCTCGCGTCGCTCGAGGGTGGCGACGTGATGCCGATCGGCAAGGGCTGCGTGCTCATCGGGATGAGTGAGCGCACCTCGCGACAGGCGATCAGCCAGGCCGCTGCCGCCCTGTTCGCGCCAGGGCGCGGTCGAGCGAGTCATCGTCGCGGCTCTGCCCAAGCTGCGGGCGGCGATGCACCTCGACACCGTCTTCACCTTCGCCGACCGCGACTGCGTGCTGCTCTACCCCGACATCGTCGACCACATCACGGCGTTCTCCTACCGCCCCAGCGACCGCCCCGGTGGGCTCGAGCTGCACAAGGAGGACCGTTCGTTCGTCGAGGTCGTCGGCGACGCGCTCGGCGAGAGAGCTGCGCGTCGTCGAGACCGGCGGGAACGACTACCAGCGTGAGCGCACCCAGTGGGACAGCGGAGCAAACCTCGTGTGTGCGTCGCCCGGCGTCGTCTTCGCCTACGACCGCAACACCTACGCCAACACCCTGCTGCGCAAGCAGGGCATCGAGGTCATCACCATCGTCGGCTCCGAGCTGGGGCGCGGCCGCGGCGGAGGCCACTGCATGACGTGTCCCATCATCCGCGACCCGATCGACTGACGGCGGTCCGGGTGCCGGACGTCGCTAGAGACCGTTGAGCCTGTCGATCGCCGGGAACAGGTCTCCCTCGTTGTAGAAGTTCACGGCCACGAAGTTGGGCAGCTGGCCGCGCTCCTTGCTGCAGCGCTCGCAGCTCGGGGAGCAGCACGCCTGCGGGCGTTGACCCGGCGAGCGTCGGTGACGAGAGTCCGGTACCCGCCGAGCCAGTGGTTGACCAACAGGATCGGGTGATCCGCAGATCCGCGCTCCAGCCGGCAGGACAGGTCGGCCACTCGTCGGGTTCTCGTACGGCGTGTCCTGCACCCAGTCGAACCCCTGCATCAGCCACGGATACGTCGTACCGCCGCCGTGGTTCTCCATCAGGACGACGACCCGGCGGCCGGAGTCGATCATCTGGCCGAGGGTCGGCCACGGTCGCCCTGCGCCCTGGGTGTGGACGTAGGGCAGCAGGCCGGCGGTCTCGAAGACTTCCGCGGTGTCCGCGGGCGTCACCTCGTCCTGCACGAAGAACGTCACGACCTCGCGCGGGTGGGCAGCGAGCCACTCCTGCACCGCTGTCATCTCGGTGTCCCACCGGACGGCCCCGAGCTCGCACAGCGCGTGGCACAGGTACGGCGCGCGGGGGCCGGTGGGTGTGAGTGCGGCAGCGTCCCGCAGGCGCAGCGCCGACTGGACGACCTCGGGCCCGTACTCGGCGTTCGCCTCGGCAAGGGCAGCGACCTTGCTGCCCTCCGCCGTCGCGATGATCGACGGCTCGGCCGGTCTCCTGGCCGTACCAGCTGTCGATGAGGAACACCCGGATGCCGTCGTCGAGCTGACCGACGATGCCGGTGGGCTGCTCGGGCAGGTACCAGTTCTCGTCGGCCGCGGTCATCGAGTTGTGAGTGGCCGGAAACGCCACCTCGTCGTACGGACGGGCGCAGAGCTCGCGGTGCCCGTTGCAGGCGGCCACCTCGCGTGGAGCCGACCGGGATCCGCTCCTCGCCCGGGTCGGCGTTGACCGCCAGCATCGCCAGGAGGATGAACACCGGTGGGAGGAGCGCGACCAGCGCGAGGCGACGCGGCAGCCGCAACCCGCCCGAGGCCGCAGCCGCCGAACGCGCGGCAAGCAGGTCGGCGACGGCGAGCAGCAGCAGCACGAGGCCCGCGACTCCCGCGACGAGCCGGAGCACCAGCTCCGGACGTGCGAGCAACGCGACCCCCAGCAACGCGAGGACGCGCGGCGCGGCCCAACAAGCCGGTAGGCGTCGTCGTGACGACCAGCGACCGCCAGGTCCGCCGCTCGGCCCCGGCCGGTACGCGGTGCCGCGAGCTGAGCGCAGGCGATGACGGTGACCGCTCCACACACGACGAGGGCAGCCGTCATCCACCAGATCGGGCCGTCGAGCTCACGCCAGGCGCGCGGCGACCAGGACGGAGCGCAGGTCGGGTCGCTGGGCCAACGAGTCCGCGACGATGCCGAGGGCCAGCGCTGCACTGCCGAGAACCACCCCGGCGGCGATCACGCCGTACCCGGCCCGCGAGCCGGCAGCCGGCCGGTCTCTGCTGGTGGCCACGCCGATCCCGATCAGCAGCAGGCCGCCCAGCGGCAGCAACCACGCGAGCACGTCGACGTGATGCGCGAACCGGGCTGTGCTGTCGGCGAAGCTGCCACTGCCGATCCGGGCGAGCGTCACGTCGAAGGAGGCGGGCAACGGGCCCGCGACATCGGGTGCCGCGACCCGCAGGCTGGCGGTCAGCACCGCGCCCGACATCAGCCAGCCGCAGCACGACGGGGGCAGAGTCCGGTGAGGTCAGCGCGGCATGGAGCTCGCGGGCTGCTCCGGAGGACGACAGGACGCAGGGCCGGACTGCCCGCCGACCGCGGTCGCCACCGACTCGACCAGCGGGCGCACGGCCACCAGGTCAGGGTTCAGCTCGAGAACCCGAGCCGTGATGGCCCGGCCGAGCTCGCGGGTGACGGCTTCGTCGGTGCGCATCGAGTCGACGTGGTCGCGCGAACCGCGGCCCGTCCAGCACCTGCCGGTTGACCACGCCCGCCACCGACCCGAGCAGCAACAGCAGGCACCCAACGGCGATGGCCACGTTGGGCAGGACGCGCCTCACCGGCCCGCGCCGCTCCAACGGCTGCGGTCCAGGAAAGCGTCGGCGAGAGTCTCATCACCGCTATCTTGCCGCAATGACCGGCACCGAGACCGTCATCTTCACCGTGGTGGTCGGTACGCGGCTGCTCGTGCCACTGCTGATATTCCGCTACCCGCTGCCGGCGATCCTGGCCTGCCTGGTCATCGACGGAGTCGACCAGACCATCTTTCAGACCTACACCGATCTGCCGCTGGACAACTACCAGAGCTATGACAAGGCGCTGGACATCTACTACCAGTCCTTGGCGTACATCTCGACGCTGCGCAACTGGACGAATGTGGACGCGGTCACGATCGGCCAGTTCCTGTTGTTCTACCGGTTGGTCGGCGTCCTGTTCTTCGAGCTCTCGGACGACAATCGCGGTCCCTGCTGCTGGTGTTTCCCAACACGTTCGAGTACTACTTCATCTTCTACGAGGCCGTGCGCTGCCTCTGGGACCCGGCCACCCGCACCCGGCGGTTCTGGCTGTGGTCCGCAGGCCTGATCTGGGTGTTCATCAAGCTGCCGCAGGAGTACTGGATCCACGTCGCCCAGATCGACACGACCGACCTGATCGCGGACAAGCCGTGGGTCGGCGTGCTGATGGCGGTCGCCGTCGTCGCCCTGCTCGCCGTCTTCTGGTTCGTGGTCCGGCCACGGCTGGACCCGACCGATCACCCCTTCCGGCTCCGCGCCGAGCCGCCGCCGGCCGAGCTGGACAGCCCCGCAGCGCTTGCCGCCGAGCGGGCGGGTGGGCGGATCTTCGACGCTGCGCTGCTGGAGAAGTTCATCCTGGTAACGCTCGTTTCGTGGATCTTTGCGTTGATTCTTCCCGGTGTGCACATCTCGGCGATCGCGCTCACCTGCGCGATCGCGCACCGTGGTCGTCATCAACACCGGCGTCGGGCAGTTCGCCGGCCGACGTGGCTGGCGGCTGCCCTCGGTTGTCGTCGAGTTCCTCGCGCTCGCCGTCCTCAACAGCCTGCTGGTTCTGGTGGCCGAGCTGCTGCTCGGCCGCGAGCTCCGTGGCGTGCCGGCCTTGTTCTTCGTCCTGCTGGTGACTCTCATCGTCGTCGCGTACGACCGCTGCCGTCCCGTCTACGAGCTGCGCAACCGCGGGCAGGCGTCCGCGACTACGCTTTGAGTGTGCGGAGTCCGCGACGCGGCCGACGACTATGCGTTCTGTCCGCGGTGGCAGTCATGGCGTTGACGCTGAGCGCGTGCGCCGATGTCGACCTGCGACAGAAGCGGATCGACAACCCCCGCCGCGGCGACAGCGTCAGCGCGTCCGTCGGGACCATGCGGTTGCTGGCGGTCCGCGTCGTCGCCCCCGGAGACGCGGTCCACGTCAAGGGGGACACCGTCGGGCTCTTCCTGACCCTCGCCAACGACGGCCTCCGCTCCGACGTCCTGACCTCGGTGACCGCCGATGCGGCCACGTCGGTCGTGCTACGGGTCGGAGCGACGCAGCGCAAGGAAGGCATCAACATCGAGGTCCCGCCCGGTGGCGTCTCGTCGCTGCAGTACCCCGGTGGTCCGCACTTCGAGCTGGTGGAGCTCAAGCAGGACGTCGGCAGAGGCTCGTTCCTGCCGGTGACCTTTCACTTCCGCCAGGGCGGGCGACGTCGAGGTCAACGTGTTCGTCCAGGCCTTCGATCGCCCGATCGTGACACCGGTGGAGCGCGGCTGAGACTCAGCGGGCCTTGAGGAAGTCGAGCACGCGCTGGGTCACCAGGGCGGCTGCGTCCGCGTCGTACGACGGCAGCGAGCTGTCGGTGAAGAGGTGCTGGTCGCCGGGGTAGAGGAACAGCTCCGCGTCCTCGGCCTCCGCGACCAGGGCCCGAGCAGCGTCGATGTCGCCGCCCTCCTCGGAGAAGAACGGGTCCTGATCCATCCCGTGCACCTGGACGGGCACGCCGGCCGGCCAGCCGCCGAACTCCGAGGTGGGGATGCAGGACTCCAGCAGCAGCGCCCCGCGGGCGCCCGGCCGGGTCTGGGCCAGCCGCTGGGCCGGCATCACGCCGAGCGAGAAGCCGGCGTACACGACCTCCGTCGGCACCGCCTCTGCCGCCTGCACGCCGCGCTCCATGACGTTCTCGAAGCCGATCTCGCGACCGTAGGCCAGTCCCTCGTCGAGGGTGGCGAAGGTCCGGCCGTCGTACAGGTCCGGGCGTGTGGACGGTGTGCCCCGCCGCGCGCAGCTGGTCGGCGAAGGCGAGGAATCCCGTCGTCTGGCCCTGCGCGTGGTGGAACAGCAACACCTCGGTCATGGTCGTGGTCCTTCCCGTGGGTACCTGAGGCAGCTGGCGCGGAGCTGACGCTCCACCGGGTGATCATTTCACCCCGCAGGGATGAGTCCGCGTGCGACCTCCGCGCGCGATCCTGTGGGGCGGGGCCGGGCCTGCCGGCGGACGACTCAAAGGAGCGCGGCGATGGATTTCGGCGAATTTCTCTGGACCCTGCTGATCATCTACTTCATCTTCTTCTTCTTCATGATCCTTTTTCGGATCATCGGTGACCTGTTCAGCGACCACGAGACCAGCGGTCTGGCCAAGACGGGCTGGATCCTGTTCCTGCTGTTCCTGCCATGGCTCGGCATCCTCGTGTACCTGATCGTCCGCGGGAAGGGCATGACCGAGCGGGCGATCGCGCAGGCCGAGGCCATGCAGGCGGCGCAGCAGGACTACATCCGCGAGACCGCGGGGACCGGGACCGACCCCGCGGCCCAGATCGCCAAGGGCCAGGAGCTGCTCACCTCCGGTGCGATCTCGCAGCAGGAGTTCGACGCCCTCAAGGCCAAGGCGCTGGCGTAGCCGACCCTGGTCAGATCCAGGACTTCCACCACATCCGGTGGGCCCAGTCGGCGTACGGGATCACCTCGGCCGAGAGCACAGGCAGCAGCCAGGCGAAGTTCGCGACGGCGAGCAGCAGGTAGGCGCCGGCGGCGGCCGCACCCCACTGCCGCCGGCGCGGCGACGCGTCCCGGCCGCCGAGCACCAGGCCGAGGCACATGGTGATCGCGAGCACGAGGAACGGCAGGAAGGCCACCGCGTAGAACGAGTAGATCGTGCGGTGCTGGTAGAGGAACCACGGCAGGTAGCCCGCGGCGACGCCGGCCAGGATCGCGCCGGCGCGCCAGTCGCGGCGCGCGGCCCAGAGGAAGACCAGCACCGGCAGCGCGAGGCAGGCCGCCCACCAGATCGGCCGGCGTGCCGAGCGCGGTGACCGCCTGCGAGCACGGCGTCGACGGTGCAGCCGTTCTGCCCCATCGTCGGGCCCTCGTAGAAGTACGACACCGGCCGGGCCAGCACCAGCCAGCCCCACGGGTTGGACCGGTAGGGGTGGTACGACTCCAGGTCGGTGTGGAAGTTCCACGCCTCGTGGTGGTAGTGCCAGAGGCTCCACAGCGCGTCCGGCACCAGCGGCGGTCCCGGGTTGTCGCGCGCCCAGTAGCGGAAGTAGGCGTCGTCGCCGCCGAGGAACCAGCCGGTCCAGGACACGAGGTAGACCGCGAACGCGACGAGCACCAGCGAGGCGAAGGCCGGGCGCGGCGTCGCGGACCAGGGCGCCGACCCACGGCCGGCGTACGCCCGCCGTACGGCGGGCGCCCATGTCCCACAGCACCGTCATCAGGCCGAACACCGCGACGAAGTACAGGCCGCTCCACTTCGTCGCGCAGGCCACGCCGAGGCACACGCCGGCCAGCAGCCGCCACGGGCGCAGGCCGAGTGACGGGCCGAACGAGGACGGTCGGCGCACGCTGGTCGAGCCGGTCGGCCAGCCGGCACCGTGCGCGGTCGCGGTCGACGAGCAGGGCGCCGAACGCCGCCAGCGCCCAGAACATCAGCAGCGGGTCGAGCAGCGCGGTCCGGCTGTGCACGAAGGCCATGCCGTCGACGGCGAGCAGCAGCCCGGCCATGCAGCCGAGCAGCGTCGAGCGGAACAGCCGGCGGCCGATCCGGGCCATCATCAGCACGGCGAGGGTGCCGGTCGAGCGCGACGATGAACCGCCAGCCGAACGGCGTGAAGCCGAACAGCTGCTCGCCGAGCGCGATCACCCACTTGCCGCCCGGCGGGTGCACGACGTAGGACGGGTCGCCGGTCCACAGGCCGTCCAGGTTGCCGGCCAGGATCTTGACGTTGGCCGGGTCCGGGTCGCCGTCCTTGGCCGCCTTGATGTAGTTCTGCTCGACGCCGAAGTGCAGCAGCGACCAGGCGTCCTTGGCGTAGTAGGTCTCGTCGAACATGAACGCCTTGGGCCGGCGACAGGTCCCAGAACCGCAGCACGCCGGCCACCGCGGTGACCAGCAGCGGCCCGACCCAGCCCCACAGCCGGTCGGTCGGCATCGGCGGCACCAGCCGCTCGCGCACCCGGGCGCGGTCGACGGTCGGCTGCAGCACCCGGCCAGCCTACGGGTGCGGTCGCCCGCTCCTCGTGCCGCGGTTCGCCACGATCGGATAGGTGTTCGGGCGCTGGACGACCCGCTCGCTATCCGATCGTGCGTTTCGACCATGATGGGCCGCCGTGGCGGTCGGCGTGCTGGTGCTGGCGGGTACGCCGATCGGCGACCCGTCCGACGCCTCGCCCCGGCTGGCCGCGAGCTGGCGGCCGCCGACGTCGTCGCGGCCGAGGACACCCGGCGGCTGCGCCGGCTGACCCGCGACCTCGGCGTCGAGCTGACCGGCCGGGTCGTCTCCTACTTCGACGCCAACGAGGCCGGCCGCACGCCCGAGCTGGTCGAGGCGCTGCTGCAGGGGCAGCGGGTGCTGCTGGTGACCGACGCCGGGATGCCGTCGGTGTCCGACCCCGGCTACCGGCTGGTCGCCGCCGCGGTCGAGGCCGGCGTCGCGGTCACGGCGGTGCCCGGGCCCGTCGGCGGTGCTCACCGCGCTCGCCGTGTCCGGGCTGCCGGTCGACCGGTTCTGCTTCGAGGGCTTCCTGCCGCGCAAGCCCGGCGAGCGGTCGCGGCGGCTGGCCGAGCTGGCCGCCGAGCCGCGCACGCTGGTCTTCTTCGAGGCGCCGCACCGGCTCGCGGCCGCCCTGGCGGCGATGGCCGACGGCCTGGGCGCCGACCGGCCGGCGGCCGTGTGCCGCGAGCTGACCAAGACCTACGAGGAGGTACGCCGCGGCGGGCTGGGCGAGCTGGCCGCCTGGGCCGCCGACGGGCGTGCGCGGCGAGATCACGGTCGTCGTGGCCGGCGCCGCGCCGTCCGCGGCCGCCGAGGCGACCGACCTGGTGGCCGAGGTGCAGACGCTGGTCGGCACCGGCGACCGCCTCAAGGAGGCGACCGCCGCGGTCGCCGCCGCGCACGGGGTCAGCCGGCGGGAGCTCTACGACGCGGTGCTCGCCGCGCGCAGCCGACCGCCTGACGGCCCGACTGGCGGCCGCCGAGTCGGCGCCGACTAGCCTGGGGCGATGGAGTTCCGCCGCATTCCCGGGCCTGCCGCCGTACGTCTTCACGATCATCGACGGGCTCAAGCAGGAGGCACGGCGGGCCGGACGGGACGTCGTCGACCTCGGGTTCGGCAACCCGGACCTGCCCGTCGCCGGAGATCGCGGTCGAGAAGCTCGCCGAGGCGGCGCACAACAGCCGCAACCACCGCTACTCCGCCAGCCGCGGCATCCCCAAGCTGCGCCAGGCGGTCGCCGGCGCTCTACCTGCGCAAGTTCGGCGTCACGCTCGACCCCGAGACCGAGGTGCTCTCGACGATCGGCGCCAAGGAGGGCTTCAGCCACCTGATGTGGGTGCTGCTGCAGCCCGGTGACGCAGCCCTGGTGCCGAGCCCGTCGTACCCGATCCACATCTGGGGGCCGTACTTCGCCGGTGCCGACGCCCGGCAGGTGCCGGTCGGCACCGGCGAGGACTACGTCGCCAACGTGATGGAGGCCTGGGAGCTGGGCTGGCCGAAGCCGCGGGTGGTGGTGCTGTCCTTCCCGCACAACCCGACGACCGCGACCATCGAGCTGGCCGACATGCAGCGGCTGGTCGACTGGGCCCGCGAGCGCGACGTCGTGCTGGTGCACGACTTCGCCTACGCCGACGTCGCCTTCGACGGCTAGACGCCGCCGTCGATCCTGCAGTGCGAGGGCGCGATGGACTGCGCCGTCGAGCTCTACTCGATGACCAAGTCGTTCTCGATGGCCGGCTGGCGGGTGGCCTTCCTGCTCGGCAACGCCGAGGTCGTCGGGGCGCTGACCAAGCTGAAGTGCTACCTCGACTACGGCACCTTCCAGCCGATCCAGATCGCGGCGACGGTCACGATGAACGAGGCCGCCGACTACCCGGCCGAGGTCAACGCGGTCTACGAGTCGCGGCGCAACGCGATGGTCGACGGGCTGGCCCGGATCGGCTGGGACGTCGAGCGGCCGCGCGGCACGATGTTCGTCTGGGCGCCGATCCCCGAGGCGTACGCGCGAGATGGGCTCGATCGAGTTCGCCACCCTGATCGTCAACGACTGCGACGTCGCCGTCTCGCCGGGCGTCGGCTTCGGGCCGGCCGGCGACGGGTTCGTGCGGTTCGCGCTGATCGAGAACGAGCAGCGCATCGTGCAGGCCGTCCGCCAACCTCAAGCGCGGCCTCCCCAAGCTCGGCTGAGGCCGTCGCACGCGCGGCCGGCGGCGAAACCGGGTGGCGCGCGCGCCCGTAGGCTGGAGGCATGACCGACGCCGCTGCTGCCGCACCCTCCGGAACCCCCGGCGGGAAGGCGTACTACGTCACGACGCCGATCTACTACGTCAACGACGCCCCGCACATCGGCCACGCGTACACGACGGTCGCCGGCGACGTCCTGACCCGCTGGCACCGGCAGCGCGGCGAGGACGTCTGGTACCTCACCGGCACCGACGAGCACGGCGAGAAGGTCCTGCGCAGCCGCCGAGGCGGCGGGCATGACGCCCGCAGGAGTGGACCGACCAGCTCGTCGAGAACGCCTGGAAGCCGGTGCTGCGAGACCATCGACGTCGCCAACGACGACTTCATCCGCACCACCGAGCCGCGCCACACGCGACCGGGTCCAGGAGTTCTGGCAGACGCTCTACGACAAGGGCGACGTCTACGAGGGCAGCTACGAGGGCCCGTACTGCGTCGGCCTGCGAGGAGTTCAAGCTCCCGGCCGAGCTGCATCGACGGCGACCGGGCGACCTCGCCGGGCAGAAGCTGTGCCCGATCCACGGCCGCCCGGTCGAGATGCTCTCCGAGGAGAACTACTTCTTCCGGCTGTCCGCCTACGCCGACCGGCTGCTCGCGCTCTACGAGGCGCAACCCGGACTTCGTCCAGCCCGAGTCAGCGCCCGCAACGAGGTCGTGTCGTTCGTCCGGCAGGGCCTGCAGGACCTGTCGATCTCGCGGTCGACGCTTCGACTGGGGCATCCCGGTGCCGTGGGACGACAAGCACGTCCTCTACGTGTGGATCGACGCGCTGCTCAACTACGCTCACCGCCGCCGGGTACGGCGACGAGGCCGCGGCCGAGAAGTTCGCGCACACCTGGCCGGCCGACGTGCACCTGGTCGGCAAGGACATCCTGCGCTTCCACGCCGTGATCTGGCCGGCGATGCTGATGGCGGCCGGCGTCGCCGCTGCCGCGACAGGTCTTCGCGCACGGCTGGCTGCTGGTCGGCGGCGAGAAGATGAGCAAGTCCAAGCTCACCGGCATCCCGCCGAGCGAGATCGTCGACGTCTTCGGCTCGGACGCGTTCCGCTACTACTTCCTGCGGGCCATCGAGTTCGGCCAGGACGGCTCGTTCTCCTGGGAGGACATGAGCGCGCGCTACACGGCCGAGCTCGCCAACGAGCTCGGCAACCTCGCGTCGCCGGCTCACCTCGATGGTCGGCCGCTACTTCGACGGCGTGCTGCCCGGCGCCGGCCGACGAGCCGGAGCTCGCCGCTGGCGGCCGCCACGGCGGTGGCGGCCGCCGAGGCGGCGATCGACCGGCTCGACCTCCAGGGCGCCATCCTGGCGGCGATGGACTACGTGCGGCATCGTCAACAGCTACGTCACCGAGCAGGAGCCGTGGAAGGTCGCCAAGGACGAGTCGCGCGGTGCCGACCTCGACCGCGATCCTGTACGCGACGGCCGAGGCGCTGCGCGCGGTCGCGGTGCTGCTCAACCCGGTGATGCCCAAGGCGACGCGCGCAGCTGTGGGAGCTCGCTCGGCGCCGAGGCCGCGCTCGGGCCGCTGGCCGACGCGCGGGTGCAGGACGCCGGGCGCTGGGGCCAGCTGCCCGGCGGGCGCGACCGTCACCAAGGGCGAGCCGCTCTTCCCGCGGCTCGAAGAGCCCGGGCAGGCGTGACCGGCGGCACCCCCGACGGGCCCACCCGGGCTCGCGGCGGCCGGGTCAGCGGACCGCGCGAGCGGCCACCGGCTCCCGAGCCGCTGCCGGGTGCCGGTCGCCGACAGCGCACTGCCACCTCGACATCGCCGACCCGCCGGACGACTGGCTGTCGGTCGACGACGCGCTCGCCGCGGTCGACGGCCGTCGGGGTGCCGCGCATCGTGCAGATCGGCTGCGACCTGCCCGGCGCGCGGTGGGCGGTCGAGACCGCCACGGCGGTACGACGCAGCTGGTGGCCGGCGTCGCGCTGCACCCCAACGAGGCGCCGCTGCTGGCGACGGCCGGCACGCTCGACGAGCGCCCTGGCCGAGATCGACGCGCTCGCCGGCCGACCCCGTCGTACGCGCCGTCGGCGAGACCGGGCTGGACCACTTCCGCACCGGGCCGGAGGGCCGCGCCGACGCAGGAGGCGTCGTTCCGCGCGCACATCGAGATGGCGCAAGCGGCACGGCAAGGCGCTGGTCATCCACGACCGCGACGCCCACGACGACGTGCTGCGGCGTGCTCGAGGACGCCGGGCCGCCCGAGCGGGTCGTCTTCCACTGCTTCTCCGGCGACGCGGCGATGGCCGAGCACTGCGTCGAGCCGCGGCTGGTGGCTGTCCTTCGCCGGCACGGTGACCTTCAAGAACGCCGGCAGCCTGCGCGAGGCGCTCGCCGTCGCGCCCGCTGGACCGGCTGCTCGTCGAGACCGACGCGCCGTACCTCACGCCGATGCCCTACCGCGGGCGGCCCAACGCCTCCTACCTCGTGCCGCACACGGTGCGCGCGATGGCCGAGGTGCTCGGTGTCGACGAGGACGACGCTGGCCACCGGCGATCGCCGCCAACACCGAGGCAGCCTTCGGCACCTGGTGAGCCTGACCGGTGGTGTCAGCCGGCCCGTTGGCTACCGTCGTCGGCTTATGAGCGCAGGGCGGCACTGCCGCGGGACCACGCCGGTCCGCTGCTGCGACACGCCTGCCCGACGCTCCTCCTGCAGGTCGGCGTCGTGCTCGCGCCTGGTCGCCGGCACCACCGCCTTCGTCGCGCTCGACAAGACCGTCACGGTCTCCGTCGACGGCCGCGAGCACAAGGTGCGCAGCTTCGCCGGCACCGTCGGCGACCTGCTCGACAGCGAGGGCATCCAGGTACGACGTCGCGCACGACCTGGTGACCCCGCGCCCGCCGCACGAGCTGCAAGGACGGCGAGACCGGTCCAGGTCCGCTTCGGCCGGCCGGTGCTGCTCACCGTCGACGGTCAGACCCGCACGGTCTGGACCACGGCGCGCACCGTCGTCGGAGGCGCTGATGATGCTCGGCGTCCGGGCCGACGGCGCCTACCTCTCGGCGTCGCGCAGCCGGCGGATCAGCCGCGGCGGCATCACCCTCGACGTCCGGATGCCGCACCACCTCACCTTCCTCGCCGACGGCAAGCGGCACGAGGTGACGACGACCGCGACGACGGTGCGCAGCGCGCATGGCCGAGGCCGGCGTCGTCCTGCGTACCCAGCGACCGCGTCATCGCCGACCTGAGCGCCCATGCCGTACTCCGAGCAGGTCGTCGCGCTCACCCGGGTCGACGGCAAGCAGGTCGTCGAGGAGCGGCCGATCCAGTTCGACACCAAGAAGCGCAAGACCGACGCCTCGTACGAGGGCGAGACGAAGGTCGTCGAAGAGGGCAAGGTCGGCATCGAGACCCGCACGCTTCCGCGAGACCTACCTCGACGGCAAGCTCGACTCGCGCAAGCTGGTCGAGCAAGCGCGTCACCGAGAAGCCGGTGACCGAGGTGCGTGCTCGTCGGCACCAAGGAGCGGCCGCAGAACCTGCCGACCGCCGACGGCCTCAACTGGGCCGCGCTCGCCGAGTGCGAGTCCGGCGGCAACCCGCAGGCCTCAACCCGGCGGGCCCTACTACGGCCTCTACCAGTTCATGGAGAGCACCTGGCACTCGGTCGGCGGCGTCGGGCTCCCGACCCAGGCACAGCGCGTCCGAGCAGACCTACCGGGCGCAGATCCTCTACAACCGCAGCGGTGCCGGGCAGTGGCCGGTCTGCGGCAAGCAACCTCTTCACGTCGGTGACCGCTGCCGGCCGCCGCGCTGCTCGGCCCGGCCGAGGTGCGCGAGCTCGCGGCCCGGCTCGGCGTCCGCCCCACCAAGACCCTCGGGCAGAACTTCGTCATCGACGCCAACACGGTGCGCCGGATCGTGCGCACCGCCGGCTGGGCGCCGGACGACGTCGTCGTCGAGGTCGGGCCGGGCCTCGGGCTCGCTGACGCTGGGCCTGCTGCCCGAGGTCGCCGCGGTGATCGCGGTCGAGATCGACCCGGTGCTCGCCGGCGAGCTGCCGGCGACCGTCGCGCGGCCGCGCGCCGGCGTACGCCGACGCGGCTCACGGTCGTCACCGCCGACGCGCTGCGGCTCGACGACGCTGCCCGGCCCGCCACCCACCGCCGCTCGTCGCGAACCTGCCCTACAACGTCGTCGGTGCCGGTGCTGCTGCACCTGCTCGAGCACTTCGCCGTCGCTGCGCGGGTGCTGGTGATGGTGCAGGCCGAGGTCGCCGACCGGCTCGCCGCGCCGCCCGGCAGCCGGACCTACGGCGTGCCGTCGGTGAAGGCCGCGTGGTACGCCGAGGTGCGCCGGGCCGGCGCCGTCGGGCGCACCGTGTTCTGGCCGGCGCCCAACGTCGACTCCGGCCTGGTCGCGCTGACGCGGCGCGAGCCGCCGGCCACGACCGCGAGCCGCGGCCGAGGTGTTCGCCGTCGTCGACGCGGCGTTCGCCCAGCGCCGCAAGACGCTGCGGGCCGCGCTGGCCGGCTGGGCCGGATCGCCGCCGGCCGCCGAGACGGCGCTGCGCGCCGCCGGCATCGACCCGCGGCTGCGCGGCGAGGCCCTCGGGGTCGACGACTTCGCCCGGCTGGCGGCGCACCGGCCCGGCTCGGCCACCTAGGGTTGGCCCCATGACGACCTCCCACGGAGCGCGCGATGCGCTCCCGGCTCCGCGGGGAACGCTGATGGGCTCGGTGACCGTCGCGGGCGCCGGCGAAGGTCAACCTCGAGCTCTCGGTCGGGGGCCGCTGCGGCCGACGGCTTCCACGACCTGGCCACGGCGTACCACGCCGTCTCGCTGCTACGACGAGGTCATCGCGACCGACCTCCGACGAGCTGTCGGTCAGCGTCAGCGACCGCGGACCGGCGTCCCGGTCGACGACGTGCCGCAGGACCGCGAGCAACCTCGCGGCGGCCGCCGCGCTGGCGCTGGCCGAGCACGTCGGGCGTCGAGCCCGACGTGCGCGCTGCACATCACCAAGGGCATCCCGGTCGCCGGCGGCATGGCGGGCGGCAGCGCCGACGCCGCGGCCGCGCTGGTCGCCTGCGACGCGCTGTGGGGCACCGGCGCTGTCCCGCGCCGAGCTCGCCGGAGCTCGCCGCCGGACTGGGCAGCGACGTGCCGTTCTCGCTGGTCGGCGGCACGGCGCTGGGCACCGGCCGCGGCGAGGTGCTGACGCCGGTGCTGGCCCGCGGCCGCTTCGAGTGGGTGGTCGCGCTCGCCGACGGACGGGCTGTCGACGCCGGCGGTCTACGCCGAGTGCGACCGGCTGCGCGGCGACCAGGTGCTGCCCGAGCCGCGGGTGCCGCGACGCCTGATGGCGGCGCTGCGCGCCGGCGACGCCGACGCGCTCGGGCGCCGCGCTGCACAACGACCTGCAGGAGGCCGCGTGCTCGCTGCGGCCCGCGCTGCGGCAGACGCTGGAGACCGGCGAGGAGGCCGGCGCGCTGGGCGGCGATCGTGTCCGGCAGCGGCCCGACCGTCGTCTTCCTGGCGCGCAGCCCGGAGCACGCGCTCGACATCGCGGTCGCGCTCAGCGCGACCGGCACCTGCCGGTCGGTGAAGCGCGCGCACGGCCCGGTCGGCGGCGCCCGCGCTGCGTCGGCGAGGCCTGAGTGCCGCGGCGCCCGCAACCTCGTCAACCTCGAGGACGTCAGCAAGGCCTACGGCACGCCGCGTCCTGCTCGACGGCGTCTCGCTCGGCGTCGCCGAGGGCGACCGCATCGGCGTCGTCGGCCGCAACGGCGACGGCAAGTCGACGCTGCTGCGGCTGCTGACCCGGCAGCGAGCCGCCGGACGCCGGCCGGGTGACGCACGCCGGCGGGCTGCGGGTCGGCGCGGTCGGCGCAGCGCGACGACCTCGACCCGACGGCGACCGTGCGCTCGCTGGTCGTCGGCGACGGCCCGGCGCACGAGTGGGCGTCGGACGCGCGGGTCGCGCGACGTGCTGGCCGGGCTGTTCGGCGACCGCGCCGACCTCGACGCGATGCTCGACCGGCCGGTCGGCCCGCTCTCCGGCGGCGAGCGCCGCCGGGTCGCGCTGGCCCGGGCGCTGGTCGGCGAGCACGACCTGCTGGTGCTCGACGAGCCGACCAACCACCTCGACGTCGAGGGCATCGACTGGCTGGCCCGGCACCTGCGCCGCGCGGCGCGAGGCGCTGGTGGTCGTCACCCACGACCGGTGGTTCCTCGACGAGGTCTGCACGGCGCACCTGGGAGGTGCAGGGCGGCGTCGGTGCACGCGTACGACGGCGGCTACTCGGCGTACGTCCTCGCCCGCGCCGAGCGCGACCGGATGCAGGCGGCGACCGACGCCCGGCGGGCCAACCTGGTGCGCAAGGAGCTGGCCTGGCTGCGCCGCGGCCCGCCGGCGCGCACGTCCAAGCCGCGGTTCCGCATCGACGCGGCCAACGCGCTGATCGCCGAGGAGCCGCCGCCGCGCGACGGCGTCGAGCTGATGCGCTTCGCCAGCGCCCGGCTCGGCCGCACCGTCTACGACGTGCAGGACGCGACCGTCGAGGTCGGCGGCCGGACGCTGCTCGACCACCTGACCTGGCAGCTCGGCCCCGGCGACCGGATCGGCATCGCCGGCGTCAACGGCTCCGGCAAGACGTCGCTGCTGCGGCTGCTGGTCGGCGAGCTGCGCCCGGCCGCCGGGCAGGGTCGTGCGCGGGGTCACGGTGCGGCCGGCCTACCTCTCGCAGGACGTCGCCGAGCTCGACCCGGCGCTGCGGGTGCTGGAGGCCGTCGAGGCGGTGCGCCGCGAGGTCGACCTCGGCAAGGGCAGGTCGATGACCGCGACCCAGATGTGCGAGCGGTTCGGCTTCGTCGGCGAACGCGCAGTGGACGCCGGTCGGCGAGCTCTCCGGCGGCGAGCGGCGGCGGCTGCAGCTGCTGCGGCTGCTGATGGACGAGCCCAACGTGCTGCTGCTCGACGAGCCGACGAACGACCTCGACATCGACACCCTGACCGCGCTGGAGGACCTGCTCGACGGCTGGGCCGGGCACGCTGCTGGTCGTCTCGCACGACCGGTACTTCCTGGAGCGGGTGTGCGACACGACGGTCGCGCTGCTCGGCGACGGCGGGCTGCGCGACCTGCCCGGCGGGGTGGACGAGTACCTCGCGCTGCGCCGGGCGGCGGCGGCTGCGCCGGGCCCTGCGCGGGCGTCGACCTCGGGACGGCGGTGCATCGCGGGCGGCGGGCGAGGCAGTGCCGATGCCGACCGATGCGGCCGCGGCGCGGGCGGCGCGCAAGGAGCTGGCCCGGCTGGACCGGCAGCTGGAGAAGCTGCGCGACCGGGAGGCCGCGGCTGCACGACGACATGGCGGCCGCGGCGACCGACCACGAGCGGGTGCTCGAGCTGGACGCCAGCCTGCGGTCGCTGCGCGAGGAGCGCGACGTGCTCGAGCACCGGTGGCTGGAGCTGGCCGAGGCCGCCGAGGCGTGATCAGCGGGGCGCGCCGCAACCCGGGACGGCGTACGCTCCGCGACATGCCGGTCGCGCTCGAGTGGGGACCTGTCGGCGCCCGCACCCTCGCCGAGAGCAGCGACGTCGTGGTCGTCGTCGACGTGCTGTCGTTCTCGACCGTCGCTCACGGTCGCGGTCGAGCGGGGCGCCAAGGTGTGGCCGCACACCGGTGGCGAGTCGGCCCGCCAGCTGGCCCGGGACATCGACGCCGTGCTCGCCGGCAACCGGTCGTCGCACGAGGGCCTCACGCTGTCGCCGGCCAGCCTGATGGACGTCGACGCCGACACCCGCGTGATCCTGCCGTCGCCCAACGGCTCGTCGATCGCGTTCGCCGCGGTCAACGGCGGCGTCCCGGTGGTCGCTGCGCTGCCTGCGCAACGCGTCGGCGGTGAGCCGCTACCTGCGACGGCTTCGACCGGATCGCGCTGGTGCCGGCCGGCGAGCAGTGGGGCGACGGGTCGCTGCGCCCGGCGTACGAGGACCTGGTCGGCGCCGGCGCCGTGGTCGATCGGCTCGCCGGCCGCGACCCCGGGGTGCGGCTGACCCCGGAGGCCGAGGTGGCGGCGCTGGCGTTCCGCGCGCTGCGCCCGCTGGAGCTGTGCCCGTCGGGCGCCGAGCTGGTGGAGCGCGGGCTACGCCGAGGACGTGCGGATCGCCAGCGAGATCGACGTCAGCGCCGTCGTGCCGGTGCTGGTGGAAGGCCGGTTCGTCGCGGCCTGACGGCGGCTGCGGGCGGTCGCGACCGGTCGGCGGTCAGTCCGCCTCGAACGGGGCGACCAGCTGGCGCAGCAGGGCAGACAGGGTCTCCTGCTGCTGCAGCGGCGAGTGCCGAGAGCAGCTCGCGCTCGCGGGCGAGCAGGTCGGCCAGCGCGCTGTCGACCCGCTCCTTGCCGCGTGGCGTCAGGCGGACGTGCACGCCGCGGCGGTCGGCCGGGTCGGGCATCCGCTGCACCAGGCCCTTGCCCTCCAGGCGGTCGACCCGGTTGGTCATGGTGCCGGAGGTGACCATGGTCTGGGCGAGCAGCTGCCCGGGGGAGAGCACGTACGGCCGACCGGCCCGGCGCAGCGCGGACAGGACGTCGAACTCCCAGACCTCGAGGTCGTGAGCGGCGAAGGCCGTGCGGCGGGCTCGGTCGAGGTGCCGCGCCAGCCGGGTCAGCCGGCTGAGGACCTCGAGCGGCCGGACGTCGAGGTCGGGTCGCTCCCGGGCCCAGGCGGCGACGAGCCGGTCCACCTCGTCCTGCACGGTGCCCACCTCCTCGACGGTCCGGACGATTATCGACCTCAAGTGTCTTGACATCAAGAAACCCAGTGAGCAAGGTGTCTTGATGTCAAGACAGCTTGGAGGCTGGGCATGCGCTGGGACCCGGATCAGTACCTGCAGTTCGCCGCCGAGCGCGGCCGGCCGTTCGACGACCTGCTGGCCCGGGTGCCGGCGGCCGACCCGGCCGTCGTGGTCGACCTCGGCTGCGGTCCCGGCACCCTCACCCGCACGCTGGCCGACCGATGGCCGCGGGCGCGGGTCGCTCGGCGTCGACTCGTCGCCGGAGATGGTGCAGCGGGCGGTCGCGGAGGGGACGTCGGACCGCCTCGGCTTCTCGGTCGGTGACCTGCGCGACTGGCGGCCGGGCGAGCCGGTCGACGTCCTGGTGAGCAACGCGACGCTGCAGTGGGTCCCCGACCACCTCGCCCTGCTGCCGAGCCTCGTCGAGGCGGTCCGGCCGGGCGGATGGTTCGCCTTCCAGGTGCCCGGGCAACTTCGGCGACCGCAGCCACACCGCGATGGCCGAGGTGGCGACCTCCGCCGCGGTGGCAGCAGCGGTTCGACGGCCGCGACCGCGCTCGGCCGGCAGTGGAGCAGCCGGCGGCCTACCTCGACCGGCTGGCCGGGCTGGGCTGCGCGGTGGACGCCTGGGAGACGACGTACCTGCACGTTCTCCGAGGACCGGACGCCGTCGTGCGGTGGGTCAGCGGCACCGGGCTGCGGCCGTACCTGCAGGTGCTCACCGACGACGACGAGCGGGACGCTTTCGTGGCCGACTACCGCGCGCTGGTCGCGGTGGCCTACCCGGAGCGAGCCGTGGGGGACGGTGCTGCCGTTCCGGCGCATCTTCGTCGTCGCGCAGCGGGCGGTGCAGTCGTGACCGGCCTGGTCGGCCTGCACCACGTGCAGCTCGCTGCCCCGGTCGGGTCGGAGGAGGTGCTGCGCCGGTTCTACGGCGAGATCCTCGGCATGACCGAGGTGCCGAAGCCGCCGGCGCTCGCGGCCCGTGGGGGAGCCTGGTTCCGGGCCGGCGCGCTCGAGCTGCACCTCGGTGTCGAGGACGACTTCCGACCGGCTCGCAAGGCGCACCCGGGGCTGCTGGTCGACGACCTCACGGCGTTCGCCGAGCGCCTCGAGGCCCAGGGCGTCGAGGTCACGTGGGACGACAAGTTCCCGGGCTTCCGCCGGTGCTACGTCGCCGACCCGCACGGCAACCGGATCGAGCTCCTGGAGCCGCTGGGTCGGTGACGGTCAGGCCCCGAGGCCTGTCCGCGCCGTGCAGCCCGGGCTCGGCCTCCAGGCCGGAGAGACCGTTCCACGCGAGGTTGACCAGGTGCGCGGCGACCACGGACTTCGCCGGCCTGCGCGCGTCCAGCCACCACTGGCCGGTGAGGGCGACCATGCCGACGAGCATCTGCGCGTACATCGGGGCCAGCTTGGGGTCGAAGCCGCGCGACTTCAGCTGGTTGCCCATGATGTGCTCGACCTGGCTCGCGGCGTCGCTGATCAGCGACGCGAAGCTGCCGGTCGACTGCGCCACCGGGGAGTCCCGCACCAGGATCCGGAAGCCGTCGGTCGAGGAGTCGATGTAGTCGAGCAGGGCGAACGCTGCCCGCTCGAGCAGGTCACGCGGGCGGCCGCTGCTGGTGAGGGCGCCGGTGATGGCGTCGAGCAGGGCGCTCATCTCGCGGTCGACGACGACGGCGTACAGGCCTTCCTTGCCGCCGAAGTGCTCGTAGACGACCGGCTTGGAGACCCCGGCCTTGGCCGCGATCTCCTCGACCGACGTCGCGTCGAAGCCCTTCTGGGCGAACAGCGACCGACCGACGTCGAGCAGCTGCTCGCGGCGCTCCTTGCCGGTCATCCGGGCCCGGCCGTCGCGCCTGGCCTTGCCGGTCGCCGGGCTGGCCGCGGCTGACGGGGTCATGGGGGCACCTTGTCGCTGGGAAAGTCGGGCGTACTGCACCGAACCTACGCCCCCGTAACCCCGGCACCCCCGAGCCGGCCCGCTGAGCGGGGTTGTGTCCGGGGCTGCTGCTCGAATCTGACATGGCCACCGACGACGACCCAGAGCCGGACATCAAGGAGCGCGCCCGCGAGCTCCGCCGCCAGGGCCTGAGCGTGAGCCAGATCGCGGCGCGAGCTCGGGCGGTGCAGAGCACCAAGACGGTGCAGGTGTGGGTCCGAGGCGTTCCGCCGCCGGCGTGGACTCGCCGGCCCCGCGCCAAGGACGCGGAACGGACGCGGGCCCGGGAGCTGCGCGCCGAGGGCCTCACGTATGCCGAGATCGTGCAGCGAGCTGGGGGTGTCCAAGAGCTCGATCTCGCTGTGGACGCGCGACCTCCCACACCCGGAGCGCGCACAAGCGGGCCACGACGCCCGCCGGGCCGGTCACCGCCGTACTACGAGCTCCGGCGGCGGAGGGAGGACGACGAGCGACGCCGATTCGTCGAGTCGGTGAGCGACGAGCATCGGGCCGCTGTCTGAACGCGAGCTCGTCATCGCCGGTGCCGTCGCCTACTGGGCCGAGGGGACCAAGCGAAAGCCGTGGCGCCGGTACGAACGCGTCAACTTCATCAACAGCGACGTCGACATGATCCGGTTGTTCCTGACCTTCCTCCGTCTTATGGGTGTGACTGATGACCGGCTCCGTCTCCGCGTCTCCATCCACGAGACCGCGGACGAGAAGCAGGCCAGGATCTTCTGGGCACAGGTCGCCGGAGTGCCACTGGACTGGTTGAAGAGATCGACACTGAAGAAGCATCAGGTCGCCACCAACCGAAAGAACGTCGGTGCGGACTACCACGGTTGCCTGGTGATCAGCGTCCTTCGCAGCGCAGTCCTCTACCGGCAGATCGAGGGCATCTGGTTCGCGGTCCGAGACGCCGCGCGCGATAATCTGGCACCACAGTCCCGGATCGTCTAATTGGCAGGACTCCACCCTTTGGTGGTGGCTATCGGGGTTCAAATCCCTGTCCGGGAGCAACACGGAACCATTCGTCATCCAACGCCGGGTATGCGGGCGGTGAACGCCAGGTATCCTCGGACTGCACGACGTCATGTCCGCCGAATCGCCCAGGAGCGCTCCCCGCGTGAGCCCCGACCGACCGGCCGCCGTGGTCGTCCTCGCCGCGGGCGAGGGCACCCGGATGAAGTCGTCGATCCCGAAGGTCCTGCACGCCGTCGGCGGCCGCACCCTGGTGCACCACGCGGTCAGCCGCCGGCGAAGCTCTCGAGCCCGACCACCTGGTGGTCGTCGTCGGCCACGGCCGGGACGAGGTCACCGCCCACCTGGCCGAGGTGGCCCCCAAGGCCACCACCGCGGTCCAGGACCAGCAGCTCGGCACCGGCCACGCCGTGGCCTGCGCCCTGGACGGGCTGCCGCAGCTGACCGGCACCGTGGTCGTCACCTACGGCGACGTCCCGCTGCTCACCGCCGACACCCTGCGCCTGCTCCTCGCCGCCCACGCCGAGCAGCAGAACGCCGTCACGTCCTCACGGCCGTGGCCGACCCGACCGGCTACGGCCGGATCGTGCGCGGCGCCGACGGCTCGGTCGAGCGGATCGTCGAGCAGAAGGACGCGACCGCCGACGAGCTTGCGATCCGCGAGTTCAACTCGGGCGTCTACGCGTTCGACGCGGCCGTGCTGCGCGACGCCCTCAGCCGGCTCGACACCGACAACGCCCAGGGCGAGCTGTACCTCACCGACGTCCTGACCCATGCTCGCAGCGCCGGCGGCCGGGTCGGTGCCCTGGTCGTCGAGGACGTCTGGCAGGTCGAGGGCGTCAACGACCGGGTGCAGCTGGCCGCCCTGCACCGCGAGCTCAACCGACGTACCGTCGAGGGCTGGATGCGCGCCGGGACGACCGTCGTCGACCCCGCGCACCACCTGGATCGACGCCGACGTCACCCTCGAGCCCGACACCCTGCTCGAGCCGAACGTCCTGCTGCGCGGCAGCACGCACGTCGCTGCCGGTGCCGTCGTCGGACCCAACTGCCACCTCGTCGACACCCGGGTCGGCGCCGGCGCGACCGTCTCGAACACCACGTCCGACGGCGCCGATCATCGGTCCCGAGGCGACCGTCGGGCCCTACAGCTACCTCCGGCCCGGCACCCGGCTCGGCCGCGGCGCCAAGGCCGGCGGCTTCGTCGAGATGAAGAAGGCCGAGCTCGGTGACGGCGCCAAGGTGCCGCACCTCTCCTACGTCGGCGACGCCACCATCGGCGAGGGCGCCAACATCGGCGCCGGCACGATCTTCGCCAACTACGACGGCGTCGCCAAGCACCACACCACGGTCGGAGCGCACAGCTTCGTCGGCAGCGACTCGGTGCTGGTCGCACCGGTGACGGTCGCCGACGGCGCCTACGTCGCGGCCGGCTCGACCATCACCAACGACGTCGCGCCCGGCGAGCTCGCCGTGGCGCGCGCCAAGCAGCGCGGTATCGCCGGGTGGGTCGCCCGGCGGCGCGCCGGTACACGTACGGCAGAAGCAGCGGAGCGGGCCGCTGCTCGGGCGGACGACAAGGGTGACGAGGAGAGGTCGGGCGCATGAGCTTCATCAAGACGACGGGCGAGAAGAAGCTGATGGTCTTCTCGGGCCGGGCGCACCCGGAGCTCGCCGAGGAGGTGGCCGAGCAGCTGGGGATCGAGCTCACCCCCACGACGGCGTACGACTTCGCCAATGGCGAGATCTTCGTCCGCTACAAGGAGTCGGTGCGCGGCTGCGACGCCTTCGTCATCCAGAGCCACGCCGCGCCGCTGAACCAGTGGCTGATGGAGCAGTTCATCATGGTCGACGCGCTCAAGCGGGCCTCCGCGAAGCGCATCACCGTCGTCACCCCGTTCTACGGCTACGCCCGCCAGGACAAGAAGCACCGCGGCCGCGAGCCGATCTCGGCCCGGCTGATGGCCGACTTCTTCAAGACCGCCGGCGCCAACCGCCTGATGGCCGTCGACCTGCACACCGCGCAGATCCAGGGCTTCTTCGACGGCCCGGTCGACCACCTCTTCGCCCTGCCGCTGCTGGCGAGCCACGTGAACCGCCGGGTCGACCGGTCGAAGGTCGCGGTCGTCTCGCCGGACTCCGGCCGTCTGCGGCTCGCCGAGCGCTGGTCCGAGACCCTCGGCGGCGCGCCGATCGCCTTCATCCACAAGACCCGCGACCCGCTGGTGCCCAACGAGTCGATCGCCAACCGGGTCGTCGGTGACGTCGCCGGCAAGACCTGCATCCTGCAGGACGACATGATCGACACCGGCGGCACCATCACCAAGGCCGCCGATGCGCTCTTCGAGGCCGGCGCTGCCGACGTCATCGTCGCCGCCACCCACGCCGTCCTCTCCGGCCCGGCGGTCGACCGGCTGAAGAACTCCCGGGTCAGCGAGGTCGTCGTCACCGACACCCTGCCGATCGGCGACGAGAAGCGGTTCGACAAGCTCACCGTCCTGTCGATCGCGCCGCTGCTGGCCCGCGGCATCCGCGAGGTCTTCGACGACGGCTCGGTGACCAGCCTCTTCGACGGGCACAGCTGACCCTTGGCCGTCGTCGCCCTGCTCCAGCCCGGCGCCATGGGCGCCCGCGTCGGTGGTGAGCTTGTCGCGGCCGGCCACGAAGTGCGCTGGCTGCCGGCCGGACGCAGCACCGCGACCGAGAAGCGTGCGGACGTCGAGAAGCTGACGCCGGTAGCCGACGCCGCCGCGCTGGTCGACGGCGCGGACCTGGTCCTCAGCGTCCTCCCGCCGCAGGCGGCGCTCGACGTCGCGACGCTGGTGTCGGCGACCGCCTTCTCCGGCACGTACGTCGATGCCAACCCGCTCTCGCCCGCGACCCTGCGGCAGGTCCGGACCGTCGTCGAAGCCGGCGGCGCCACGCTGGTCGACGCCGGAGTGGTGGGCCCGCCCCCTCGACCGGACCACCCGACCCACCTCTACCTGGCCGGCGACCCCGACCGGGTGGCCGCGGTGGAGGCGCTGTTCGCCGGCACCGGCGTGACAACTGTCGTGGTCGGGCCCGAGGTCGGCCAGGCCTCGGCCGCCAAGCAGGCCTACGCGCTGTTCAACAAGGGCCGGGTCGTGCTGGCCGCCATGGCCGACCGGCTGGCCGAGGCGCACGGCGTCCGGCACGTCCTCGAGGCCGAGGGCCAGCGCCCCGACGCCGAGCTGCTCCGCGAGCTCGACGAGGTGCGCGACGGCCTGACCCAGGTCGGCTGGCGGTGGGGGCCGGAGATGGACGAGATCGCGCTCACCCTGACCGAGGCCGGGCTGGACCCGACCATCGTCGGCGGCCTCGGCGCCGAGCTGCGCCGACGGGCCCGCTGACCGGCGTACCACCTGGGTTTGGGTCATCGTCGCGGCGCGGCTAGACTTCCGAGGTTGCCCGGCGAGGGAAGCCCCACGGCCTCCGTGATCGACGCGGTGGTCCCGGGATCGTGTCCCGCCCCTCGCCCGGCCGCTGACCACCGCACCAGTCGTTCGTCACGAGGAGTACCGAAGCCGTGCCTGAGGTCCGTATCACCGCCGAGCCCCGCACCGAGTTCGGCAAGGGCGCATCGCCGTCGCATCCGTCGCGCCAGCAAGGTCCCGGCCGTCATCTACGGCCACGGCACCGACCCGCGGCACGTCTCGCTGCCCGGGCACGAGCTGATGCTCGCCCTCAAGACGTCGAACGTCCTGCTCACCCTGGAGATCGACGGCACCGACGAGCTGGCGCTGCCCAAGGACATCCAGCGCGACCCGATCAAGGGCTTCCTCGAGCACGTCGACCTGGTCGTCGTGCGGCGCGGCGAGAAGGTCACCGTCGAGATCGGCGTCCACCTCGTGGGCGAGGCCGCTCCGGAGACCTTCGTCACGACCGAGTCGCAGACGCTGACCGTCGAGGCCGAGGCCACCCACATCCCCACCGGCGTCGACGTGTCGATCGAGGGCCTGCAGGTCGGCACCCAGATCCACGCCAAGGACGTCACGCTGCCCGACGGCGTCACCCTGGTCACCGACCCGGAGGCCCTGGTCGTCAACGTCACCGCGGCGACCACCGCCGAGGAGATCGAGGCCGAGCTGGCCGAGGCCGAGGCCGAGGTCGGCATCGTCCACGAGCCGACCGACGAGGAGCAGGCCGCCGCGGCCGAGGCTGCACCCGAGGGCGAGAGCGCCGAGGGTGCCTCCGGCGGCGACGCCGAGGGCGAGAAGGCCGAGAGCTGAGGCTCTTCCGCTCCCGCCGTTCCGGCGAGGACACCGAGGACCCCGCCGTGGCCGACGACGTCTGGCTTGTCGTCGGCCTCGGCAACCCCGGGCCCGGCTACGCCGGCAACCGGCACAACGTCGGGTTCATGGTCGCCGACCTGCTGGCCGGCCGGATGGGCGCGAAGTTCAAGTCGCACAAGACCCGCGCTGACGTCGTCGAGGGCCGGCTGGCCGGCGGCCGCGTCGTGCTGGCGAAGCCCCGCACCTACATGAACGAGTCCGGCGGGCCGGTCTCCGGTCTGCGCGACTTCTTCAAGGTGCCGCTCGACCGGCTGGTCGTCGTGCACGACGAGCTCGACCTGCCGTACGGCGGTCTGCGGCTCAAGCTCGGCGGCGGCGACAACGGGCACAACGGCCTCAAGTCGCTGCGCCGCTCGCTCGGCTCGGGGGAGTTCCACCGGGTCCGGTTCGGCATCGGGCGGCCCGCCGGGCCGGATGGATGCCGCCGCGTTCGTGCTGCGCGACTTCGGCGCCGCCGAGCGCAAGGAGCTCGAGCTCGACGTCGACCGCACCGCCGACGCCGTCGAGGCGCTGGTCATCCGACGGCCTCGAGCGCGCCCAGAACACCTTCAACACCTGACCCCAGCTGTTGCGCCGCGCGGCGCTGCTGATCACGCAGGTGCGGGAGCGAGCCAAGATCCCCATTCCTGCATGATCAACGGCGAGGGGTCGGAGGGTACGGCGGGGGTGGCCGGGGCGCTGGCGAGCAGGTCGGCCAGCGGGCGGGTGACCGTGACCATCCCGTCGGCCAGGACCGCCGTCGTCGCGCCGCGGCTGAGGCGCCGGGCCAGCCACCGGTTCTCGGCATGGACGTGCAGCCGTACGTCGGTCAGCCCGGCCCGCGCGGCCTCGGTCGAGGGCCGCCGCCACCAGCGACCGGCCCAGTCCCTGTCGCTGCCACGCGTCGGCGACGACGACCCCGACCTCGGCCGCACCGGCGTCGCGACGCCCAGGACGCGTGGCCGACCAGCCGGTCCCCGCCCGAGCACACCCAGGCGCCGTGGGTCTCGTCCCGGCGGAGCAGCGCGGCGACGAACCGTGCCGTCGGTGTGCCGACACCGGCGAAGAACCGCAGGTGCGCGGTCGCCGGTGACAGCTCCGCCACCAGCCGGCGGACCTCGTCCGCGTCGGCCGGACCTGCCCGACGTACCTGAATCTTGTTCATGGACCCAGGTTGCGTAGAGGCTCTGGGTCTGTCAAGTAGATTCATCTCACCAACACGTCGTGCCGAGGAGGACCGATGGCTCAGCCGGAGGCCCTGGAGTGGTCGACCGAGGGCTGCACGATCGAGCGCACCGCCGAGGTGATCGGCGACCGCTGGTCGCTGGTCATCCTGCGCGAGGTTCTCAGTGGCATCCGGCGGTTCGACCAGCTGACCGTGCGGACCGGGATTCCGCGGCAGGTGCTTACCGGCCGGCTCGAGCGACTGCTCGACCAGGGCATCCTGCGCCGCGAGCCCTACCGCGAGCCGGGCCAGCGGCAGCGGCTGGAGTACCGGCTGACCGACAAAGGCATCGACCTCTACCCGGTGTTCGTCGCCATGCAGCAGTGGGGCGACCGCTACCTGGCGGCCCCCGGTGGCCCGCCGACTGAGTTCGCCCACCGCGACTGCGGCGAGCGGATCGAGCTGATGCTGCGCTGCGAAGGAGGCCACGAGGTCGTGAGCAACCGTGAGGTCGCCGGCCGGCTCGGGCCGGGTGCGCACCGGCGTAAGTCCTGACACCGAGGACGCCGGCGCCAGGCTTCGGCAACGAGCCCTGCAGTCAGACCCGCGGTACGTGCGAGGCGACGACCAAGACCTAGCGGAGAGCCAGCTGGGCCTGGATCGAGGTGTCCGACCCGTCGAGGGTGACCTTGAGCCGGTAGGTGCCCGTCGTCAGCCCCTTGGTGGACAGGTTGTACACGTACTGACCGCTCGACGAGTCGTAGCGGAACGTGGAGTCCGCGGGAGCGACGACCTCCGACTCGAGCGTCGTGCCGCTCAGCAGGGTCGACGACACCTTCACGACTGCGAGCTTCGCATTCAGGTTTGCGTGCCCACAGAGAAACTTGACGGGGACGGTGCTGCCGAGCTTGAACGCCGACGTGCCGTCTGCGTTGATGGGCTGCCGCACCTGGGCGCTGGAGCAGGGCGGGACGGCCCGGGTGACGGCCATGGTTGCGGTGTAGCTACCGATGTTGTCGCCGAAGAAGCCGATGGCGTCGTTGTAAGCGAGCCGTACCGATCCCACCCCCGAGAGCACCGTCGGGCCTGACCCGACCAGCGTCCAAGCACCGTCGCCGACCTTGCCCAGGAGAGCGGATGCGGTCGTCTGCGCGAGGCAGGTCTCGGCGATGCCGACGCAGGACGCGCTCCCGCCGTCGGGCCACAGGCCGTCCGGGTTCGTTGTGGGCTGCCACGACACGGTCTGGGCGAGGCCGGTGGCAGTGACGGTGACGGTGTCTCCCGCGTTCAGGGTGACGCCCGGTGGACACTCCGGTCTCGGACGCCGCCGGGACCGTGACGGTGGCGGCCTCAGCGTGCGCAGGGCCTGCCGCGGTCCCGAGTGCTGCCATCACGGACGGCGGTCGTCACTGCCAACCAACTCACACGACTCATGACGGGTCTGCCTCCTCGATGCGGTGCCCTACAATGGCACGCGAGGGGCGCGGTGGTCCGTCGTTCGCGGCGAGTTCTCGAGATTCCACCCGATCGGCTGATCAAGTCACCGCCGGTGCACGATCCGCGTCAGCCGGTGTTGCGCAGCCCGGCGGCGATGCCGTTGACGGTGAGCAGCAGCGCCTGCCGCAGCCGCGGCGTCCGGCTCCTCGCCGGCCTCGGCGCGGGCCCGCGAGCGGCGCAGCAGCGACACCTGCAGGTAGCTGATCGGGTCGAGGTAGGCGTCGCGCACCTGCAGCGTCCGCGCCAGCATCGGGTTGGACCCGAGCAGCGCTGTCCTCGCGGGTCACCGCCAGCACCTCGCGCACCGTCGTCTCGTGCTCGGCGCGGACCAGGTCGAACACGTGCCGCAGGTCGGGGTCGACCAGCGAGTCGACGTAGTGCGCCGCGATCCGCAGGTCGGTCTTGGCCAGCGTCATCGACACGTTGGACAGGAAGGTGCGGAAGAAGTGCCAGCCGTCGTACATCTCGTCGAGGACGTCGCCGAGCCCGGCCTCGCGCACGGCGGCCAGCCCGGTGCCGACGCCGTACCAGCCGGGCACGACCTGCCGCGACTGCGTCCAGCCGAACACCCACGGGATCGCGCGCAGCCCGCCGAGCCCGGCGCCGCTGTCCGGCCGCCGCGACGGGCCGCGAGCCGATGTTGAGGTCGGTCGAGCAGCTCGACCGGCGTCGACTGCACGAAGTACGCCGGCAGGTCGGGGTGCTCGACCAGCGCCGCGGTACGCCGTCGTGCGCCGGCCGCGGACAGCAGGTCCATCACCTCGTCCCAGCGGCGCGAGCGCGTCGTCGCTGATGCGCGGCTCCCGGTGCAGCACGGTCGCCTCGAGCGTGGCGGCGAGGGTCAGCTCGAGGTTCTCCCGGGCCAGCGCCGGCAGCGAGTACTTGTCGGAGATGACCTCGCCCTGCTCGGTCACCTTGATCTCGCCGTCGAGGGTGCCCCACGGCTGGGCCAGGATCGCGTCGTGCGTCGGGCCGCCGCCGCGGCCGATCGTCCCGCCGCGGCCGTGGAACAGCCGCAGCCGCACGCCGTGCCGGCCGGCCACGTCGCGCAGCTGCCGCTGCGCCCGGTGGATCTCCCACTGCGAGGTGGCGATGCCCGCCTCCTTGTTGGAGTCCGAGTAGCCGAGCATCACCTCCTGCACGTCGCCGCGCAGCGCGACCAGCCGGCGGTACGACGGGTCGGCGAGCAGGTCGTCGAGCACCCGCCCGGCCTCGCGCAGCTCGCTCGACGGTCTCCAGCAGCGGCACGAAGCCGATCCGGGCGACGCCCGCGTGCAGGTCGACCAGCCCGGCCTCGCGGGCCAGCAGCACCGCGGCCAGCACGTCGTCGGCGCCGCGGGTCATCGACACGATGTAGCTCTCGCACACCTCCGGGCCCGAGCGTGTCCAGCGCGTCCCGGATGGTCGTGAACACCGCGAGGGTGCGGGCGCCGTCCTCGTCGAGGTGCGCGGGCTGCGGCGCGAGCGGCCGGCGCCCGGCGAGCTCCTTGCGCAGCAGCGCGAGCCGGTTCGGCCGCGGCAGGTCGGCGTACCGCCAGGACAGCTCGCCGAGCCGGTCGAACAGCTGGCCGAGCGCGTGGTGGTGCGCGTCGGCGTGCTCGCGCACGTCGAGGGTCGCCAGGTGCAGCCCGAACGTCGCGACCGTGCGGACCAGCCGGTCCATCCGCCCGTGCGCGGCCAGCGCCGCCGCGGTGTCGCGGCCAGCGAGTCGCGCATCAGCCGCAGGTCCGTCGAGCAGCTGCCCGCTGCCGAGGTAGTCGTGCCCCGGCCGGTGCGGCGCGCCCGGCGGCGATCCGCTCGCGGGTGTTCCCGAGCTTCAGCTGGATGCAGCGGCCCTTCAGCCGGTACGGCTCGTCGGCGTTGATCCGGCGCACGCGCGGGTCGAGGTCCGGCAGCGCCGCGAGGTCGCGCTCGATGCTGGCCAGCAGCTCGCGGGCTCGCGCCGACCAGCTGCTCGGACGACGACAGGTCCTGCATCAGGTCGTCGACCAGCACGGCGAGGTCGCGCAGCGCGTGCCCGTGCTGCAGCACCAGCACGTCGGTGGTGACCTGCGGCGTGACGTTCGGGTTGCCGTCGCGGTCGCCGCCGATCCAGCTGCCGAAGGTCAGCGGCCGGCTCTCCGGCGGCAGCTCGACGCCCAGCGACGCGAGCTGGTCGGCGAGCTCCTCGAGCACGTCGGCCACCGTGTGCAGCATCAGCTCGTCCAGGTAGTACGCCGCGTTGCGCGCCTCGTCCAGCGGCTCCGGCCGGTCCAGCCGCAGCTCGGCGGTCTGCCACAGCAGGTCGATGACCTCGGCGATCCGGCGGTCGGCCCGCGGGTCGTCCTGCGCGCTCGAGCAGCTCGGCCACCCGGCGCCGCTTGGACAGGATCGACCGGCGGGCCGCCTCGGTGGGGTGGGCGGTGAACACGGGGCGTACGGCGATCCGCTCGACCAGCGCGGCCACCTCGGCCGTCGGCATGCCGGCCGCCCGGATCCGCTCGGCCGTCTGCGCCAGCCAGCCGCCCTTGCCGGCCCGCTCGACCCGCATCTCGCGGGCCCGGTGCACCTGCTCGGTGACGTTGGCCAGGTGGAAGTAGGTGCCGAAGGCCCGCACCAGCCGGGCGGCGGTGTCGAGGTCGACGTCCTCGAGCAGGGCGGCCAGGTCGGCGCTGCTCGTCGCCGCGGCTGAGCCGGCGTACCTCCTCGACCAGGTCGAGCAGCTCCTGGCCCTCCTGGCGCACCAGCGACTCGCCCAGCAGGTTGCCCGAGCCGGCGGACGTCCGCGCGCAGCGCCGCCTGCTCGTCCGGTCGACGGCGCAGGCTCGTCCAGGTGGTGCCCGCCGCGGTCCACCCGCTCGACGATAGGCGGCGACCCAGCGGTCGAGACGGGCCGACCGGGATCCGAGACCGTCGGCCGCCCGACGTACGCTGGAAGCCACCCCGGCCGCCTCGCGGTCCGGGGCTGCCGTGCTGCGCCAGCCACCGCCGGGAGTCCCTTCGTGAGCCTGACCGGCCTCCTCGACCTCCTGCTCGACGAGCGGTCGGGCGACCCCGCCCTGCGCCTCGCCGTCGAGGCCGCGCGGTCCGGCGGCCGCGCCGACCTCGACCTCACCGCCCCGCCCGGCATCCGCCCGTTCGCGCTCGCCGCGCTGGCCGGCCGGGCCGGCCGGCCGGTGCTCGCCGTGACCGCGACCGGTCGCGAGGCCGAGGAGCTCGCGACCGCGCTGCGCGACCTGCTCCCGCCGGACTCCGTCGTCGAGTTCCCCGCCTGGGAGACGCTGCCGCACGAGCGGCTCAGCCCGCGCAGCGACACCGTCGGCCGCCGGCTCGCGGTCCTGCGCCGGCTCGCCCACCCGGACGCCGCCGACGTCGAGCACGGGCCGGTCCAGGTCGTCGTCGCGCCGGTGCGGGCGCGTGCTGCAGCCGATGGTCGCCGGCCTCGGCGAGCTCGAGCCGGTGGCGCTGCGCGCCGGTGACGAGGTCGACCTCGACGACGTCGTCGAGCGGCTGGTGGCCGCCGCCTACACCCGGGTCGACCTGGTCGAGAAGCGCGGCGAGTTCGCCGTCCGCGGCGGCATCATCGACGTCTTCCCGCCGACCGACGAGCACCCGCTGCGGGTCGAGCTGTGGGGCGACACCGTCGAGGAGGTGCGCTGGTTCCGGGTCGCCGACCAGCGCTCGCTGGAGGTCGCCGAGCACGGGCTGTGGGCGCCGCCGTGCCGCGAGCTGCTGCTCACCGACCGAGGTGCGCGAGCGGGCCGCCGCGCTCGCCGTCGACGCACCCCGGCCTGGCCGACGTGCTCGGCCAGCTCGCCGAGGGCATCGCGGTCGAGGGCATGGAGTCGCTGGCGCCGGTGCTGGTCGACGACATGGTGCTGCTGCTCGACCAGCTGCCGGCCGGCACGCACGTCGTCCTGCAGGACCCCGAGCGGGTCCGCACCCGGGCGCACGACCTGTTCGCCACCAGCAAGGAGTTCCTCGAGGCGTCCTGGGCGAACGCCGCCGCCGGCGCCGCGACCCCGATCGACCTCGGCGCCGCGGCCTACCGCAGCCTCGCCGACGTCCGCGCCCGGGCCGGCGAGCTGGGCATGCCGTGGTGGTCGGTCAGCCCGTTCGCCGCCGACGAGGTGCCGGACGACGAGGAGACCTCGGTCGTCGCGGCGCGCGGCCGTCGAGGGCTACCGCGGCGACACCGCCCGCGCGCTCGCCGACATCAAGGGCTGGCTCGGCGACGGCTACCGGGTCGTCATGCTCACCGAGGGCCACGGCTCGGCGGAGCGCATCGTCGAGGTGCTGGCCGGCGAGGACATCCCGGCCCGGCTCGACGAGTCGCTCGCCGACGTGCCCGACGCGGCCCTGGTGCACGTGTCGTGCGCCTGCCTCGGCCGCGGCTTCGTCAGCGAGACGCTGCGGCTCGCGGTCCTGACCGAGACCGACCTGATGGGCCAGGTCGGCCCGTCCACCAAGGGCATGCGGCGGCTGCCCAGCCGGCGGCGCAACACCGTCGACCCGCTGCAGCTGACGCCCGGCGACTTCATCGTGCACGAGCAGCACGGCGTCGGCCGGTACGTCGAGATGGTGCAGCGCACCGTGCAGCAGGCCACCCGTGAGTACCTCGTCATCGAGTACGCACCCGGCAAGCGCGGCCAGCCGGGCGACCGGCTGTTCGTCCCGACCGACCAGCTCGACCAGGTCACGAAGTACGTCGGCGGCGAGCACCCGTCGCTGCACCGGCTCGGCGGCGCCGACTGGCAGAAGTCGAAGGGCCGGGCCCGCAAGGCGGTCAAGGAGATCGCCGCCGAGCTGATCCGGCTCTACGCCGCCCGCACCTCCGCGCCGGGCTTCGCGTTCAGCCCCGACACCCCGTGGCAGCGCGAGCTCGAGGACGCCTTCCCGTACCACGAGACCCCCGACCAGCTCGGGGCCATCGACGAGGTCAAGGACGACATGGAGAAGACGGTCCCGATGGACCGGATCATCTGCGGCGACGTCGGCTACGGCAAGACCGAGATCGCGGTGCGCGCCGCGTTCAAGGCGGTGCAGGACGGCAAGCAGGTGGCGGTGCTGGTGCCGACGACGCTGCTCGTCAACCAGCACCTGTCGACGTTCGAGGAGCGGTACGCCAGCTTCCCGGTGAAGGTCGCCGCGCTGTCGCGGTTCCAGACCGACAAGGAGGCCAACGCGATCAAGGCGGGCCTGCTCGACGGCACCGTCGACGTCGTGATCGGCACCCACCGGATCCTGTCGGCCGAGGTGCAGTTCAAGGACCTCGGCCTGGTCATCGTCGACGAGGAGCAGCGCTTCGGCGTCGAGCACAAGGAGCAGCTGAAGCACCTGCGCACCAACGTCGACGTGCTCACCATGTCGGCGACGCCGATCCCGCGCACCCTGGAGATGGCCGTCACCGGCATCCGCGAGATGTCGACGATCCTCACGCCGCCGGAGGAGCGCCACCCGGTGCTGACCTTCGTCGGCCCGTACGACGAGAAGCAGATCGCCGCCGCGGTGCGACGCGAGCTGCTGCGCGAGGGCCAGATCTTCTACATCCACAACCGGGTCGAGTCGATCGACCGGGCGGCCGCCCGGCTGCGCCAGCTGGTGCCGGAGGCGCGGGTCGCCACCGCGCACGGTCAGATGAACGAGCACGCGCTCGAGCAGGTGGTGCTCGACTTCTGGGAGAAGCGGTTCGACGTCCTCGTCTGCACGACGATCGTCGAGAGCGGCCTGGACATCTCCAACGCCAACACCCTGATCCTCGAGCGGGCCGACGTGATGGGCCTCTCGCAGCTGCACCAGCTGCGCGGCCGGGTCGGCCGCAGCCGGGAACGCGCCTACGCCTACTTGCTGTACCCGCCGGAGAAGCCGCTGACCGAGACCGCGCACGACCGGCTGGCGACGATGGCGGCGCACAGCGACCTCGGCGCCGGCATGTGGATCGCGATGAAGGACCTCGAGATCCGCGGCGCCGGCAACCTGCTCGGCGGCGAGCAGTCCGGCCACATCGCCGCCGTCGGCTTCGACCTGTACGTCCGGCTGGTCGGCGAGGCGGTCGCCGACTTCAAGGGCGAGGGCACCGAGGAGCTGCGCGACGTCAAGGTCGAGCTGCCCGTCGACGCCCACCTGCCGCACGACTACATCACCGGGGAGCGGCTGCGGCTCGAGGCCTACCGCAAGCTGGCCGCCGTCGGCTCCGAGGAGGACCTCGAGGCGGTGCGGGCCGAGCTCGACGACCGGTACGGCGAGCCGCCGACGCCGGTGACCAACCTGTTCGAGGTCGCCCGCTTCCGCATGCTGGCCCGCGCCGCCGGGCTGACCGAGGTCTCGCTGGCCGGCAACACCATCCGGTTCGCCCCGGTCGAGCTGCCCGAGAGCGCCGCAGCTGCGCCTCCAGCGGCTCTACCCGGGAACGCTGGTCAAGCACGCAGTCCGTACGATCCTGGTACCCAAGCCCATGACCGCCCGGGTGGGTGGGCAGCCGTTGCGCGACGTCGAGCTCCTGCACTGGTGCCGCGACCTCGTCCAGGCGGTGCTGCTCCCCGACCGTGAGGTCGCGGCGACCGCCGCGAGCTCAGCAGCAGAAGGACCTCGATGAGCCGACTGACCCGCACCGCCGCCGCCCTCGTGGTCGCGCTCGCCGCCACGGCCGGCCTGGCCGGCTGCTCCGACGACAAGCTGGGCTCGGCTGCCGTCGTCGGCGACGACACGATCACCACCGCCGAGCTGCAGGACGCCACCCAGGCCTACCTGAAGCTGGTGCCCGACGCGGACTCCGGCGAGGTCCAGCAGCGCATCCTGGAGCGGCTGATCCTGTCGCACGTCATCGACGAGGCAGCCCGCGAGGCGGGCGTGCACGCGAGCGCCGGCCAGGTCGCCGACCAGCGCGACGACCTGCTCAAGGACGTCGGCGGCCGCAAGGGACTGATCCGCGCACTGTCCTCGCAGCAGCAGCCCGTCGTGCGTCGCGCCGCCGTACATCGACCGCTGGTTCAAGGACCGGGTCCTCTACACGAAGCTGGTGCGGGCGTACGCCGACGGCGGCGACCCGACCTCGGCCGAGGCCCTCAACCAGGCGTCGGACGCCCTGGTGGAGGCCGGCCGCAGCCTGGACATCGAGGTCAGCCCCCGGTACGGCGAGTGGAGCACCCGCCGGGGCCTCACGCCCCTGGTGAGCGGCGGGCTGTCCAAGACGGCGGCCGAGATCAACGCCGGCGACCTGAGGTGACCGGCCGGCTGGTCCTGCTGCCCACCTCGCCGCGGGTCGCGCCGGGCCTGCTCGCTGCCGGCGCCTGGGACGTCCTGCGCTCCGGCGCGACCGTCCTCGCGGTGGCGGACCACCCGCTGGTGCCCTACCTGGAGGCCGAGGGGGTCGCGGTCGAGACCGGCCCGGCCGAGGGCCCGCAGGACACCGCGACCCGGCTGCTCGGGCTGGCCGCCGCCGGCGAGGTCGTCTGGCTGGTCGGCGCGGACGGCGACCCCGAGCTCGGCCTGGCCCTGGGCGCCGCCCTGCAGAGCGGGGCCTCCGACGTCGAGCTCGAGGTGCTGCCGGGGTCCTACGACCTGCCGGGCGCCCGGCTGCTCGACCTGGTCGCCGTGATGGACCGGCTGCGCTCCCCGGGCGGGTGCCCCTGGGACGCCGAGCAGACCCACGAGTCGCTGACGACGTACCTCGTCGAGGAGACCTACGAGACGCTGGAGGCGATCGAGACCGGCGACCGCGCCCACCTGCGCGAGGAGCTCGGCGACCTCCTGCTGCAGGTCGTGTTCCACTCGCGGATCGCCGCCGAGGACAGCGACGACCCGTGGTCGGTCGACGACGTCGCGGGGGACATCGCGGCCAAGCTGGTACGCCGGCACCCGCACGTGTTCGGCCCGGCCGGCCGGCGCCGCCCCGCGACCACGGCGGCCGACGTCGAGGCCGGCTGGGAGCGGCAGAAGGCGGCCGAGAAGGGCCGGACCTCGGCGGTGGAGGGCGTGCCGATGGCGCTGCCCGCGCTTGTCCCTGGCCACCAAGCTGGTGCACCGGGCCGAGAAGAACGGCGTCGCCGTCGAGCCCGTCGAGGGCGACGACCTGGGGGCTCGGCTGATGGCCCTCGTCGTCGAGGCCAGGGCCGCCGGGCAGGACCCCGAGACCGAGCTGCGGTTGGCCGCCCGACGGTTACGCCGAGCGGGTGCGCCTGGCGGAGGCCGCCGAGCGGTAGCCCGCGCAGTCGCGGCAAGTCCTCTCCTCTGCGGGATGCCGCCGCCGTACATTGGGGTCCTTAGCTTTGCCTCGTTCCGGGGGGAAGTGTGACGGACCAGCGAAGACGGGCCTGCGCTACGCGCTCGCCCTGCTTCTCGCTGCCCCCGTGGTGGTGGCCCCGTGGTCGGGCACGCCCGCGGCCGCCAGCGCCTGTGACCAGCTCGTCGGGATCGTGTCAGCCACGTCAGGGGAGGGCACGGAGGTCCTGGTGACGTTGCCCTCCGCGATGACCGGTAAGTCCGTATCGGGAGAGCAACGTCACCGTCACCCAAGGAGGGGTAGAGCTGCCCGTCCGGTCGGTGCAGCGGGGGTCGGCCGCATCGACGGACGTCGCCGTCGTCATGGACACGTCGCGTCAGTCGGCCGGGGCAGCGAGAGCCGTTCGGGACGCGACCGCAGGGCTGCTCGCGACGTTGCCGAGCCCGACAAGCGTGGCTGTGGTGTCCACGACTGGACCCGAGGTCGTCCATCGTCTCGACGAAGGGCCGCGGGCTGGCCTGCCAGTAGTCACCTCCGTACCGGCGGCGGGTGAGAGGTCGCTGACGGACGCAGTCCTGCTCGCGGTGCGTCAGCTTCCGACCGTTGCGGGCCGCCAGCAGCACGTCGTCATCGTGGCGGCCGGTGCCGACGAGTCGAGTTCCGCCGAGTGGGCCGCGGCCGGCTCCCTGGCCGCTCGTCGTGGGGTGCTCGTCGACGTCATCGACCTGTCCAGGACCGGCGCGTTGCCGGCCGCAGAACAGCAGTGCCCGGGGCCGGTGGCCGCCGAGGACGCCACAGCCGCCGGCACGTCGATCGGAGAACGGATCGCTGATCGGCGCCGCCTGCTGCTTCCCGAAGTGGACGACGAGAGCACAGATCACGATGACGGTCTTGGTCGACGGGAACGCGCCTCCGCGCTCGTCGGACGTCGAACGGACATCACGGAGCCGCAGCCGTCGGCGGGACCTCGGGGCGGTTTCGCCCCTGTCGGTGTCGGCACCTTGCTGCTGTCGTTCCTCGTCGGCTTGATCGGCCTCGGTGCCCTGCTCCTGGGTGTCACCGCGCGCTCTCCTCGCACGGTCACGTTGCGTCGGGCGACGGGGGACCTGGTTCGGGCCGCTCGGGACAGCGTTGCGGAACGCGACGCCCCGGATGTTGCCCGTCGTGTCCCGCGCGCGGAGGCCCGGCGCAGGCTGACCGATGCGCGGCAGGACCTGGTCGCTGCCCTCGGGGCCGGGCCGACCGCCCGGATGCTCGCCGAGGACGCTGCGCGTGCCGAGCAGACCGTGCTGCTCGCAGAGGCCCAGCACGAGCAGGCGGTGCGAGAGCGCGTGGCGGCTCGGGCTCGGGCGGCCGAGCGGCAGTACCGGAGCCTGCGCAGGGCTGAGCTGCTGGCCGCCCAGAACCGAGCTTTGCTGCAGACTGCCGAGCTGCACCGCACAGCGCGGCAAGCTGCCTCAGGCGCAGAGTCCGACGCGGAGAATGCCAGGTCGTCGGCCATCGCCGAGGCCTCCTGGCTCCTGGCCGCGGAGCGTGCCGCGGAGGAGGAGGCCAAGGAGCGTCGACTGGCGGCGGAGCTCGCGGCGACTGAGGCCGCCGAGCGGGCTCGGCGCGAGCAGGAGGCAGCGGCCGCGGCTGAGCGCGAGCGGGCCGAGGCAGAACGTGCCGCGGAGCGGGCGCACGAGCTAGCCGAGCTGGAACAGCAGTTGGCGGACGACGCCGCGGCAGCACGCCGGATGGCCGAGGCCACCGCATCGGCCATCGACCTGCGGGACGCGGTGACCACCACTGACGTCCGGGTGGGGGGCGTGGGAGCCGCCGCGGTCCCCGCGCTGAGCCAAGCCACGAGGGTGACCGCGTGGGTGGACGCGCCGGTCTCGCCGTCCGTCCTCCGCAGGGGGACGTCGGGTGAGGGTGTGGGGGGTCCCGGGCCCGATGGCCAGGACCGGTCCCGTCGGGGATCGGAAGATCCGGATCTGGACGACGGGGGCCGCCAGGACCCGTCGCTGGGCGACCCGCCGGGCATCCCCTCGCGGCGGGTCGCTTGGGGGGCTCCGCTCGTCCGGCTGACGGCGACGTCGTACACCACCCAGGTCCGGGTGGCATCGGTCACCGCAGCACTGCTGGAGCACCGCAACGGTCGCGTCCGCCCGGATCCGGCAGCACTCGAGGCCAAGATCGCGCGGTTCAGCCTGATCGCGCTGGTCCCTCTCGTCGTGGTCGGCCGTGCGGCGCTCGACCCGGGTTGGCTCGAGAGTGCGCTCACGTCCGGGTCGACGGCGGTCCTCCTGGTGGCGGCGGTCGCGCTGGCTGCCTTCGGGTCGTGGTGGACCTGGCGGGTGACGACACCGCCTTACGGCCTCCGACGCCAGCCGGCCGATCCGGGCCGGATCGCCGCTGCGCGCGGCCGCGGAACAGCTCGCAGTCCGGCTGGGCACCGTCTCGGCGCCGAGCTGGGCGCAGCGCGGAATGGCCTACCCGCGTGTCGACGTCCGGGTCCGCCGAAGACGTGACCATCGAAGACGCTGTGGCGGCAGCCGCCCGCTACCGCAGCGCCGAACCGAGGGCAGCGACTGAGGGGATGATCGCCCTCGTCACCCTGGCGCCGTTCGTGCTGTGCTTGCTGCCGGCCTTGGTCGTGATCGTTCTCGCCTGATCGCTGATCCGTCGGCTCCGTAGGGTCGTCGCATGACGGATCACCCCACTACCGCGACCGACGCCTTCCACCGGCTGGCCGGCGACGTCCTCGGCGAGCTGCTCGAACGGCACCCGGAGTCGGCCACCGCCCTGGGCGACCACCGCTACGACGACCGCCTCGACGACCAGTCACCGGCGGCGCAGGCCGACGAGCTCGACTGGGCGGCGCGCCGGCTCGCCGACCTGGACCGCGTCGACCCGGTCGAGCTGCACCCGGCCGACCAGGTGGACGCCGACATCCTGCGCAACGCTCTGCAGGCCCGCCGCTTCGAGATCGAGCAGCTGCGCGAGACCGAGTGGGACCCGCTGGTCGCCAACCCGGGCACGGCCGTCTACACGTTGCTGGCCCGCGACTTCGCGCCGGTCGGTGACCGCCTGCGCGCGGTGGCCGGTCGGCTGGCCGCCGTACCGGAGCGGCTGAGCCAGGCCCGCGCGGCGCTCGGCGCGATGCCCCGGGTGCACGTCGAGACGGCGATCGGCCAGTTCACCGGCACCCGGACGCTGCTCGCCACCGAGCTCGAGCGCGCTCTCGGCGAGGAGCCCGGCGCTGCGCAGCGAGGTCGAGCCGGCTCGGGACGCCGCGGTCGCTGCGCTCGACGAGCACCTCGACTGGCTGCAGTCCCGGCTCGACGGCTCCGACCGCGACCCGCGGCTGGGCGCCGAGAAGTTCTCCGCGAAGCTCGCCCTCACCCTGGACACCGCGAGCGACGCCGACGCGGTGCTCGCCCGGGCCGAGTCCGACCTCGAGCGCGTCGAGAGCCAGATCGCCGAGACCGCCGCGCGGCTCGACACCGGCGACGACGAGGGCCGGGTACGCCGGGTGCTGGACCGGCTGGCCGCCGAGGGCCACGTCGACGACGAGACGATCGTCGGCCTGTGCGTCGACGCGATGGCGGCCACGACCGAGTTCGTGCGCGCGCAGGACCTCGTCACGGTCCACGACGACCCGGTCGAGATCATCGTGATGCCGGAGATCCACCGGGGCGTGGCGGTCGCCTACTGCGACCCGCCCGGTCCGCTGGAGACCTCCTCGCTGCCGACGTACTTCGCCGTGTCGCCGACGCCGGAGAGCTGGACGGCCGAGCGGGTGCAGTCGTTCTTCCGCGAGTACAACGCGCACATGCTGCAGAACCTCACGGTGCACGAGGCGATGCCGGGGCACGTGCTGCAGCTCGCGCACAACGCGCGCTACGAGGCGCAGGTGCCGGTGCGCAAGGCGCTGTGGAGCGGCTCGTTCGTCGAGGGCTGGGCGGTGTACGCCGAGGAGCTGATGGTCGCCGCCGGCTACCGGTCCGACGAGGGCCTCACCGACGCGCTGCAGATGCAGCAGCTCAAGATGCAGCTGCGGATGACCATCAACGCGATCCTCGACGCCCGGGTGCACGCGCACGGCATGACCGAGGACGAGGCGATGCGGCTGATGATGCAGCGCGGTCACCAGGAGGAGGGCGAGGCGGCCGGCAAGTGGCGGCGCGCGCTGCTCACGAGCGGCCAGCTCTCGACGTACTACGTCGGCTACGTCGAGGTCGCCGACCTCGCGCGCGACCTCGCCGCGGCCCGGCCGGAGCTGTCCGTGCGCGAGCGGCACGACGTGATGCTGGCCCACGGCTCGCCGGCGCCGCGGCCACCTGCGCACCGCGTGCCTGCGGCCTTCTAGATCGACGGGCGTGGGAGGTCGGGCCGGGAGCCGGGCGCCGGTAGCCTGAGGCCGACCGTGGCTGCAGCCTGCCCGCAGCCAGCCCCCGCACGAAGGAGCACAGCCGTGGCGAGCATCGACGCCGTCGGAGCCCGCGAGATCCTCGACTCGCGCGGCAACCCCACCGTCGAGGTGGAGGTCGCGCTCGACGACGGCACGATCGCGCGGGCCGCGGTGCCCAGCGGCGCCAGCACCGGCCAGTTCGAGGCCGTCGAGCTGCGCGACGGCGACAAGAAGCGCTACGGCGGCAAGGGCGTCGAGAAGGCCGTCATCGGCGTCCTCGACGAGATCGGCCCGGCGCTGGTCGGTTTCGAGGCGAGCGAGCAGCGCCTCGTCGACCAGGCTGCTGATCGACCTCGACGGCACGCCCACCAAGTCGCGGCTCGGCGCCAACGCGCTGCTCGGGGTGTCCCTCGCGGTGGCCCGCGCGGCCGCCGAGTCCGCCGAGCTGCCGCTGTTCCGCTACGTCGGCGGGCCGAACGCCCACGTCCTGCCGGTGCCGATGATGAACATCCTCAACGGCGGCGCCCACGCCGACACCGGCGTCGACATCCAGGAGTTCATGGTGGCGCCGATCGGCGCCCCGACCTTCCGCGAGGCCCTGCAGTGGGGCGCCGAGGTCTACCACGCGCTGAAGTCGGTGCTGAAGGAGCGCGGCTTCGCCACCGGCCTCGGCGACGAGGGTGGCTTCGCGCCCGACCTCGGCAGCAACCGCGAGGCGCTCGACCTCATCGTCGAGGCGATCGGCAAGACCGGCTTCTCGGTCGGCGAGGACATCGCGCTCGCGCTCGACGTGGCGGCCACCGAGTTCTACGAGGGCGGCGCCTACGCCTTCGAGGGTGCCAAGAAGTCCGCCGACGAGATGGCCGCCTACTACGCCGAGCTGGTGTCGGCGTACCCGCTGGTGTCCATCGAGGACCCGATGGACGAGGAGGACTGGGAGGGCTGGCAGGCGCTGACCCAGCAGCTCGGCGACAGCGTGCAGATCGTCGGCGACGACCTGTTCGTCACCAACCCGGAGCGGCTGCAGCGCGGCATCGACTCGCGCGCGGCGAACGCGCTGCTGGTCAAGGTCAACCAGATCGGCACCCTGACCGAGACCCTCGACGCCGTCGCGATGGCCCACCGCAACGGCTTCCGCTGCATGATGAGCCACCGGTCCGGCGAGACCGAGGACACCACCATCGCCGACCTCGCGGTGGCCACCGACTGCGGCCAGATCAAGACCGGTGCACCGGCCCGGTCCGAGCGGGTCGCGAAGTACAACCAGCTGCTGCGCATCGAGGAAGAGCTCGACGACGCCGCGCGGTACGCCGGCCGCGGCGCGTTCCCGAGGCACGGTCGCTGAGGAACTCATGACAGCGACCGACGGGCCAGGCCGAGGAGCGGCGACGCTCCAACCTCACCGGACGAGCAGCGGTGCTCGCCCTGGTGGTGTGCCTGCTCGCGATCTCGCTGGCCTACCCGCTGCGCGAGTACCTCTCGCAGCGCAGCGACATCAGCGACTACCGCGCCAAGGTCTCCGAGCAGGAGGCCCGGGTCGCCGAGCTGCGCGCGCAGCACGAGCGCTGGGAGGACGAGGCGTACGTCGAGGCGCAGGCGCGCGAGCGGCTGCACTACGTGATGCCGGGCGAGACGTCGTACGTCGTGCTGGAGGCCGACGAGGCGCCGGCGCAGGACGGCGTGGTCGAGGCGCAGGCGCCGGCCGCGGCGCGCAGCCCGTGGTTCACCGACCTGTGGAACAGCGTCGAGGCCGCGGGCGGCGACCCGAAGTCCCGCAGGTGACCGACCGGCCCGACCCTCGGGACCTCGAGGCCGTGACGGAGCAGCTGGGCCGGGACGCCCGGGGCGTACGCCGGGTGGCGCACCGCTGCCCGTGCGGGAACCCGGACGTCGTCGAGACCGCGCCGCGGCTGCCGGACGGCACGCCGTTCCCGACCGTCTACTACCTGACCTGCCCGCGGGCGGCCGGCGCGATCGGCACCCTCGAGGCCGAGGGCATGATGCGCGAGATGACCGAGCGGCTCGCGGTCGACGACGAGCTGCGCGCCGCGCTATCGGGCCGCGCACGAGCGGTACCTCGCGGTGCGCGACGCGGTCGAGGAGGTGCCGGAGATCGCCGGCGTCTCGGCCGGCGGCATGCCGGACCGGGTGAAGTGCCTGCACGTGCTGGTCGCGCAGTCGCTCGCCGAGGGGCCGGGCGTCAACCCGCTCGGCGACGAGGCGCTGGCCGCGCTGCCGGAGTGGTGGCGCAAGGGCCCGTGCGTCGGTGTCGGCGCGGTGGCCGAGTGACCCGGGTCGCCGCCATCGACTGCGGCACCAACTCGATCCGGCTGCTCGTCGCCGACATCGACCTCGAGCGGTCCACCCTCACCGACGTCGACCGCCGGATGGAGGTCGTGCGGCTCGGCCAAGGCGTCGACCGCACCGGCCGGCTCGCGCCGGAGGCGCTGGCGCGCACCTTCGCGGCCTGCGACACCTACGCCGAGGTGATCCGCGGCACCGGCGCCGAGCGGGTGCGCTTCGTGGCGACCTCGGCCACCCGGGACGTGGAGAACCGCGACGAGTTCGTCGCCGGCGTCCGCGACCGGTTCGGCGTCGAGCCGGAGGTGGTGACCGGCGACACCGAGGCGCGAGCTGTCGTTCGTCGGCGCGACCCGCGAGCTGGCGGGCAGCGAGCTGCAGCGCCCGTTCCTCGTCGTCGACATCGGCGGCGGCTCGACCGAGCTCGTGCTGGGCGAGCCCGGTGCCGCGCCGAAGGCGGCGCGGTCGGTCGACGTCGGGCTGCGTGCGGATGACCGAGCGGCACCTGCACGACGACCCGCCCACCGCCGGAGCAGGTCGCCGGCGCCCGGGCCGACATCGAGGCCGCGATCAGCGCTCGCCGGCGAGACGGTGCCGCTGGCCGAGGCGCGCACCCTCGTCGGCCTCGCCGGCTCGGTCACGACGGTCGCGGCGATGGCGCTCGACCTGCCGACGTACCTGCCGGAACGCATCCACCACGCGCACATCCCGGCGGCCGACGTACGACGGGTCGCCGACCGACTGCTGGCCATGACCCGCGACGAGCGCGCCGCGCTGCCGTTCATGCACCCCGGCCGGGTGGACGTCATCGGCGCCGGCGCGCTGGTGCTCGCCGGTCGTGCTCGAGCACGTCCCCGTCGACGAGGTGCTCGTCAGCGAGCACGACATCCTCGACGGCATCGCCTGGAGCTGTGCCGAACGTGACGGGTGAGCCGGTTCGCTGACTCTGAGCCACACAAACGGGGCAGCGGTCGACTAGCGGGACGACGAAGTCGTCAGTCCAGGCACCAGCAGCACCGGTTGTGTCCATGAGTCAGGGCTGTGGCAGCCATCGTGTTGCCCGGTGTCTGCGTCCATCCTGGGGCGGTGACGCACCCGCACTGGCCGCTGCTCGACCTCCGGATCACCACCGGCGACCTCGTCCTGACGCCGCTCACCGAGGCCGACCTCGACGAGGTGGTGCGACTGCTGCCCGCCGACCTCGAGCAGAACCCGAACGCCGCGAGCTTCGGCCTGCCGGACGACGTCCAGCGCGGCGTCGTCGTGCACCAGGAGTACTGGCGCTCCTACGGCACCTGGACGACGACGGCCTGGCGGTTCCATCTCGCGGTCCGGCGCGACGGCGAGCTGCTCGGCCTGCAGGAGCTCGAGGGCAACGACTTCCCGACGCTGCGCACCGTCGACACCTCGTCCTGGCTGGTGACCGGTGCCCGCGGTCAGGGGCTCGGCAAGGCGATGCGCCGTGCGGTGCTGGCGCTGGCGTTCGACCACCTCGGTGCTGAGGCTGCGATCACGTCGGCGTGGCACGACAACGTGGCGTCGCTCGGCGTCTCGCGCTCGCTGGGCTATCGGGACAACGGTGTCTCGTCGCTGGCCCGCGACGACGGCGTCGACACCCTGGTGCACCTGCGGATGACGCGGGCCGACTGGCAGGCGGCCGGTGGTGCACCCGACGTCCGGTCGAAGGTGTCGAGGCGGCGCTGCCGTTGTTCGGACTGCCGGGCGGCGGCTAGCCCGGGCGGGCGTCGATCGCGTCGCAGCACGGCGACCGGGATCGTGCGGCCGGCCTTCCGCGCGTACTTCACGACCTCCGGTGCGCGGGCGAGGACCACGTCGTTCCACACCGCGTCGCGTTCGTCGCCGACGAGCTCGCGGGCCGCGCCGTGAACTGCTCGGCACGCACCTGCACGGTGACCTCCGTGCCTGGCGCGCAGGTTGCGGAACCAGTCGGGGTCGCGCGGGGAGCCGGATCCGGTGCCCCAGACGACCAGCCCCTCCGGGGTGTCGAGGTAACGCACGCAGGTGGACCGGGGGATCTGCGTCCGTCGACCGGGCGTCGTGAGCATCAGGACCGTCACGTCCTTGCTGCCGCTCGCGAGCCGTCCGTCGAGGGTGCGGTACATCCAGACACCGATCCGGTTCCCGGTGCGCGTCATCCGGCGGCCGAGCGACATCGGGACCGTCACCTCCTGCCTGCCCCGGCGGAACGAGCGTCGTGCCGTCTGGCCTACCCGTCAACCCGGACGGCCGGCGTCAGCGCGAGGTCTGCGCCAGCACGATGCCGATCAGGACGACGGCGCCGCCGACGAGCTGGACCGGGCTGAGTGCCTCGCTCAGCCAGGCCCACGCCACCATCCCGGCCAGCACCGGCTCGAGCATCCCGACCATCCCGACCCGGGTCGCCGGCAGGTGGTGCAGCCCGGACAGCACCAGCACGAACGGCACGATGGTGCCGAGCACGACCATGCACAGCATCAGCGTCCACAGCGGCAGCGAGACGTCGTCGAGGTTCCCCAGCAGCGACGTGCTGCCGCGGGTCTCGTCGAACGGGAAGCTCCACCAGGGCTGCACGACGGCCCAGAACAGGCTGGCGAAGACGAACGCCCAGAAGGTGGTCGAGAGCGGGTCGCGGGAGCTCGCGCTGTGCTCGCCGAGCAGGTAGTACGCCGCCAGCGCGACCGCTGCCACCAGCGCGGCTGCCACGCCGATGCCGTCGAGCGTGCTGCCCTGCCAGACCTCGGCGACCAGAGCGAGCCCGACCAGCGACAGGCCGAGCGCCGCCCACACCCGGTTGCGCACCGGCTGGCGGAACACGAAACGTGCCCACAGCGCCACCATCAGCGGCGCGGTGTACTCCAGCAGCAGCGCGATGCTCACCGGCATCCGCGCGATCGCGACGAAGTAGAAGCACTGGGTCAGGGCCACACCCGCGATGCCGTACGCCGCCAGCAGCGGGATCTCGCGGCGGCTCAGCGGAATGCGATGCCGGGCAACGACGAGCAGGATCAGCAGCAGGCCGACGGCCGCACCGGTGCAGCGCAGCTGGGTGAGCCGCGGCGCCGACATGCCGGCGTCCAGGATCACCTTCGAGACGGTGCCGTTGAAGGCGAACAGCGCGGCGGCGACGACGAGGTAGACGTAGCCGCGGGCCGGATGACGCACCCGGTCCGGTCCCGTCGTGGCGACGGGCAGCGCAGTCTCGACCACCCACGGACCTTAGTCGGCCGTCGACCTCCGGTCAGTAGCCGAGGCGGCGGTGCAGGCGGAGGAACGTCGGGCGGTAGCCGAGCTTCGGCCAGGTGCGCGAGGACAGCAGGTTGGTGGCCCGCCAGTCGGTCACGTCGCTGGTGAAGCCCTCGGCCGCCATCCAGGCATGGACCGCCTCGCCCAGCGCCCGGCCGGCGCCGAGGCCGCGGGCCTCCGGCAGCACCGCGGCGAAGCCCAGGAAGCCGGCGTGGTCCGGCCGGGTGAGGCCGAGGTGGGTGCCGGACTTGTCCAGCGTGCAGCCGACGGCGGCGCCGACGACGCGACCCTCGTGCTCGGCCACGACGTAGTAGAAGCCCTCCTCGTCGAAGGCCTCCTCCCACTCGGCGACGGCCTCCGCGAGGGTCGGCACCTCGCCGGCCGAGAACGTCGGGGCCAGCGCCTGGTGCCGGGGGAGCGCCAGGTCGAGCTCGCCGAGCACCGGGATGTCGCGGCGCTCGGCCACCCGGACGAGAACGCCGGCGGCGGGCGTCGGCGACGCGTCCGACACCTCGCGGATGCCGTGCACGTGCTGCTGGCCGAAGCCCGAGCCGGAACCAGGCGTCGACCAGGGCGGTGTCGTGGGCGGGCACCAGCGCGTAGTGGGCGTCCTTGCCCGGCGTCGACCCAGACCGGTGCCGCCGCCGCGTACAGGTCGCGCACGATCTCGGCCTCGGTCACCGCCTGACCGGCGGACTCGACCCAGACGTTGGCTCCCCAGGTCGGGCTGGTCTTGGTCTGGCCGAGCAGGTAGCCGGTGACCTCGCCGTCGGTGACCGCGACCGACCCGGTCGCGCCCTCCGCCAGAGCGGCGGCGACCTCGGCCACTGCGACGGCCGGGTCCTCGAACCTGGCCGCCAGCAACGGTTCCACCCGCCGATGGGCGGCGTGCCGAGCAGCCAGCAAACGTCCTGCCGCTTCGGTGTCCGACGGTTCGAAGGCACGGATCTGGGTGCGGCTCACGGGCAGGACGCTAGCCACGTGCCCGGGCCGCAGCGAGCAGGTCTGGAACATCTACCCCTACGACGCTGCCGGCCGGCTGCTGCACGACGTGCGCCTCTACACCCAGGACGGCACGCCGCTGTCGCTCGGCCTGAAGCCTGACTCGACCAGGCAGCAGGTCCTGGACGCGACCGGCGAGCGGGTCGACCACGGGTACCCCTACCGCTACGTCGACCCCGCCACAGGTGAGGTCACCGACGTCGAGGCGGCACCGGAGGTCGTCGCCCCGCCCCTGTTCGGCGTACCGGCCGAGACCCCCGCGCCGACCCCGTCGGCCACCCTCGCCAGCCCGTCAGGTGGGAAGCGGTGACCCCTCTGGTGTAGCGACGCGCCCGCGTGGCAGTGTCACGGAGTGCGCGCCCCTCCGCGGGCGCACCGCCGCGATCGCCGAGGAGGTCCCGCCCGTGGGCGAGATGGTGAGCTTTGCCAGCAACGGTGACTCCTGTGAGGGCTACCTAGCGAAGCCCAAGAGCGGACACGGCCCGGGCGTCATCGTGGTGCAGGAGTGGTGGGGCCTGGTCGACCACATCCGCGACGTCGCCGACCGGTTCGCGGACGAGGGCTTCGTCGTCCTGGCACCGGACTTCTTCCACGGCGCGAGCACCGACGAGCCGGACGAGGCCCAGCGACTGCTGATGGGCCTGGCCATGGACCGCGCCGCGCGGGACGTGCAGGGTGCCGCGCAGTACCTCGCGGGCCGCGACGACGTCGAGGGCACCGGCGTCGGCACCGTCGGGTTCTGCATGGGCGGCTCGCTCGCGCTCTGGAGCGGCGCGCTGGCCGACGAGGTCAAGGTCGCCGTCGGCTTCTACCCCGCGCTGCCGTGGGAGAAGATGTCGCCGACCTGGGGCAACTACGCCAACAAGTCGGCCATGATCCACGCGTCCGAGGAGGACGGCACCTCGAAGGCCGACGGCGTCCAGGCCGCCATCAAGGGCATCCAGAAGGCCGGCGGCGACGTCGAGGTCTACGACTACCCGGGTTCCTCGCACGCCTTCTTCAACGACCAGCGCCCCGAGGTCCACGACAAGGAGCACTCGACCAAGGCCTGGCGGCGCACCATCGAGCTGCTGAAGAGCCGCCTCTGACCGGTCCCGCGGCTCCGGGCACCGGGTGGCCGGGCGACCCGGCGGACGCCGGCACGCCCGTCGCGCACGACCCCGCGGACGTACGCCGGCTCGCGGCCGAGTCGCCGACGCTGCCGGTCCTGGACGCCGCCGTGTCGGTCTGCCGGGCCTGCCCGCGGCTGGTCTCGTGGCGCGAGCAGGTGGCCGTCGAGAAGCGGCGCTCGTTCGCCGACCAGCCGTACTGGGGCCGGCCGATCGCGGGCTGGGGCGACGAGCAGGCCGCCGTGCTCGTCGTGGGCCTCGCACCGGCTGCCCACGGCGGCAACCGGACCGGCCGGATCTTCACCGGCGACCGCAGCGGCGACTGGCTGTTCGCCGCCCTGCACCGCGCCGGCCTCGCCGTGCAGCCGACCAGCACCGCCGCCGACGACGGCCAGCGGCTGGTGCGGACCCGGATGCTCGCGGCCGTGCGCTGCGCACCGCCGGCCAACGCGCCGACGCCGGCCGAGCGTGACACCTGCGCGCCGTGGGCCGACGCGGAGGTGGCGATGCTGCTGCCGCACCTGCGTGCCGCCGTCGCGCTCGGAGCGTTCGCCTGGCAGTCGCTGCTCGGGACCCTGGGCCGGCTGGGCCTCGAGGTGCCGCGGCCGCGGCCGCGCTTCGGCCACGCCGCCGTGGTCGAGCTCGGGAGCCTGCTCGTCATCGGGTCGTTCCACCCGAGCCAGCAGAACACCTTCACCGGCCGCCTCACCGAGCCGATGCTCGACCAGGTCATGGACCTCGCTGCGACAAGGGCCGGGGCCGGTCCTACCCTCTAGGCCATGGCGATCATGTCGGCCGGCTCCGCAGACCGCACCCGCATCCTGGTCGTCGGCGGTGGGTACGTCGGCATGTACACCGCGCTACGGCTGCAGCGCCGGCTGCGCAGCGAGCTCAAGGCCAAGAAGGTCGAGATCATCGTCGTCGACCCGCGGTCGTACATGACCTACCAGCCGTTCCTCCCCGAGGCGGCGGCCGGCAGCGTGGAGCCGCGGCACGTCGTCGTCCCGCTCCGCCGGGTGCTGAACAAGTGCGAGATCCTCACCGGCCGGTTCGTCTCGCTCGACCACGAGCGCCGGGTGGCGCGCATCCAGCCGACCCGCGGCGAGGCGTTCGACCTGTCCTACGAGGTGGTGGTGCTGGCGCCCGGATCCATCGCGCGCACCCTGCCGATCCCGGGCCTGGCCGAGCTGGGCATCGGCTTCAAGCAGGTCGAGGAGGCCATCGCGCTGCGCAACCAGATGCTCGACAAGCTCGACATCGCCACGAGCGTCACCGACCACGCGGCCCGCCGCAAGCTGCTCACCTTCGTGTTCGTCGGCGGCGGCTACGCCGGCATCGAGGCGCTGGCCGAGCTGGAGGACATGACGCTGCTACGCCACCCGCTACTACCCGGACCTGTCCAAGGGCGACGTCCGGTTCGTGCTCGTCGAGGCCGCCGGCCGGATCCTGCCCGAGGTCGGTGAGGACCTCGGGCGGTACACCGTCCGCGAGCTGATGCGGCGGAAGATCGACGTACGCCTCAACACCCGGCTCGAGTCGTGCGTCGACGGCCACATCGTGCTCTCCGACGGCGAGGAGTTCGACGCCGAGACATCGTCTGGACCGCGGGTGTCAAGGCCAACCCGGTCCTCGCGAAGACCGGCCTGCCGCTGGACGAGAAGGGCCGGCTGCGCTGCCGGCCTGACCTGCGGGTCGAGGGCGTCGAGGGTGCCTGGTCTGCGGGTGACTGCGCGTCGGTGCCCGACCTGACCGCCGGCCCGGGTGTGATGACCAGCCCCAGCGCGCAGCACGCCGTGCGGCAGGCCAAGGTGCTCGGCGACAACATCGCCCTGGTGCTCAACGGCCGCAGCCCGCACGCCTACGCGCACAAGCACGTCGGCTCGGTGGCCTCGCTCGGCCTGCACAAGGGCGTCGCCGAGGTGTACGGCGTCAAGCTGCGCGGCTTCCCGGCCTGGTTCATGCACCGGACCTACCACGTGAGCCGGGTTCCGACCCTGAACCGCAAGGTCCGGGTGATCCTGGACTGGACGCTCGCCCTGTTCTTCCGCCGCGACATCGTGTCCCTCGGCTCGCTGCAGCGGCCACGCGAAGAGTTCAGCGAGGCGACCCGGTGACGCTGCTCGCAGTGACCGTCCTGGGGCCGGACCGGCCCGGCATCATCGCCGAGACGACGAGCATCCTCGCCGACCTCGGGGCGAACCTCGAGGACTCGACGATGACCATCCTGCGCGGACACCTCGCCATGGTCGTCGTTGCCACGGCGGAGATGTCCGCGGCCGAGGCCGAGGCCGCACTCGCCACGTTGACGGCTGACGGCTCGCTGGTCGTCACGGTCCGCGAGCTGCCGAACGACGAACCGGGCGGCCGGCTCGGAACCATGTACCTGCTCACGGTGCACGGGGCTGACCGCCCGGGCATCGTCGCGACGGTGACCGGCATCGTGGCCGAGGCCGGCGGCAACATCACCGACCTGTCGACCCGGCTCAGCGGCGATCTCTACGTGCTGCTCGCCGAGGTCGATCTGGCGGGCACCGTCGACCCCGAGCAGCTCAGCCGCGACCTGGCGACCGTCGCTGCGGAGCTCGGCGTCGAGGTGTCGCTGCGCGTCCTCGACCCCGACGTGCTGTGATGCGCGACCGGTGAGCCTGCTGCCGCCCCTGCCCGAGGGTCGGCTGCTGCCCGGCGTCCTCGCGCCGTCGGCGGTGCTGTCGAGACCGTCGGTGGAGGTCGACCCCACGGACCCGGACGTCGTCGACGCTGGCCGCCGACCTGCTCGCCACCCAGCGGGCCGCGCCGGGCTGTGTCGGCCTGGCCGCCCCGCAGGTCGGAGTCGCGCTGCGGGTCTTCTCCCTCGACGTGACCGGCCACCCGAAAGCGCACACCTGCCACGGGCCGCTGGTCCTGGCCAACCCGGAGATCGTGCAGGCCAGCCGCTGGGAGCGGGGCCGCGAGGGGTGCCTGTCGGTGCCCGATCTCACCGGCGACGTGAAGCGGGCCACCCGCCTGGTGGTGCGCGGAGCGGTCCCGGGCACCGGGGAGGTGCTCGAGCTGACCACGGACGCCTTCGAGGCGCGGGCGTTCCAGCACGAGATCGACCATCTCGACGGGCTGCTGTTCCTCGACCGGGTCGCCAGCGCCCACGCTCTCCACCCGCGGCGGGACTACCTGTAGCGGTACCGTCGGACCCACGCCGCCCCTGTAGCCCAACTGGCAGAGGCGCCCGCCTTAAAAGCGGGGACATCGTGTGGGTTCGAGTCCCACCGGGGGCACGGATCTGGCCATCTCCGGCACACGGCCACCCGGTTGGCGGGAACGCCGCCTGGGGCGACTTCGTTACGCTGGGCAGGAAACCGTCCCGCGATCCGCCGCGGGCACCCCACGGAGGGATGTCATGGAGAGCCGCAATCCGGTCTTCAACAACAGCAAGGCCTTCTCGCAGAAGGGCTACGCCTCGTTCAACGAGGCCCCGCCCGCGACTGCCGGCCAGCTGGAAGACATGTACGCCGCACCGTCGGCCACCTCGGTCGACACCGGCCGGATGTCGATCGACGACGTCGTCATCAAGACCGGCCTGATGTTCGCCGTGCTGCTGCCGCTGGCCGCAGCCGCCTACTTCCTGAACAACCCGGTCCTCACCTTCGGCGGCGCCATCGCCGGCCTGGTCCTCGGCCTGGTAGTGGCGTTCAAGCAGTCGACCAACCCGGCGCTGATCCTGTCCTACGCCGCGGCGGAGGGCCTCTTCCTCGGCGGCATCAGCCGGGTGTTCGAGGACCGTTGGCCCGGCATCGTCGCGACGGCTGTCGTGGCGACCCTGTGCGTCTTCGGGGTCACCCTGGCGGCTTACAAGAGCGGCAAGGTGCGGGCGACGCCCAAGTTCCAGCGCACCGTGCTCATCGCGGGTGTCGGCTACCTGGTCTTCTGCCTGGTCAACCTGGTCGTGATGCTGGCCGGCGGTGGCGGTGACTTCGGGCTCCGCTCGGGTCCGATCGGCATCGCGATCAGCCTCTTCGCGGTCGGTCTGGCCGCGGCGTTCCTGATCCTCGACTTCGACTTCGCGGAGCAGGGTGTCAAGAACGGCCTTCCGGAGCGCTACTCGTGGCTGGCGGCCTTCGGGCTCGTCGTCACGCTGGTGTGGCTCTACGTCGAGATGCTGCGCCTGATCGCGATCCTGCGCGGCGACTAGCAGCAGCCCCTCGCACGACTGCGGGCCGCACCTCCTCGTGAGGTGCGGCCCGTTCGCGTTCCCCAATGATCTTGTGCGGGTGGCTCAGCCGGCGATGTTGGGGCCGGCCCGCTCGATCGCGAACCGCACCAGCACCCGCTTCTCGGCCTCCATCGCCTGCCGGTACTCGTCCCAGTCCGGGTGCTCGCCGGAGATCCGGCGGTAGTAGCCGACCAGCAGGTCGATCGCTTCCGGCCGCTCGACGATCTCGGCGGTGCCCTCGACCTGGACCCACGGACCGTAGAAGCTCGCGGCTGATCACGCACAGCGAGATGCGGGGGTCGCGCCGCAGGTTCTTGACCTTGATCGCGGTCTCCCGGGTGGAGATCTCGACCCGGCCCTCCTCGTCGATGCCTGCGGCCACCGGGGACAGCTGCGGGCGGCCGTCGCGCCGGGACGTGGCGAGGATCGCGCCGTGGGTACTCCGGATGAACTCGCGCGCCTCGTCGGGCGTCACGGCTCAGGCGTGCCGGCGGGCGCCGCGCCGCTTGTCGTACTCGTGCACGATCGCCGAGGCGTGGCCGTGCGCGATGCCGTGCTCGTCGCGCAGCCAGTTCACCCGCTCGTCGAAGCGCAGCAGGCTAGGACCGTTCTCCATCTGTTCGAACCAATGGGGCAGGTCGCGCCCTGTCACCGTGGGCACCCGCTCGACCAGCTGCTGGTGGGTTGCCTCGGAATGGTGCAGGGACATCGGCGCCTCCAGTGCGACTCAGCGAACCATGACGTCGAGCGTGCCTCACGGCGCGGCGTGCCACAACCCCCTGTCCGCACCAGATCGCGTCCGGAAAGGGTCATAGGGTGCCTGGCGTGCCGGACGACGACTGGGCCCCGCTGCGCGACGAGCTGGCTGCCGACGTACGCCGGGTCTCCGACCGCCTGCGCAACCTCTCCCAGGCGCGCCTGCAGGCCCCGGTGCCGCCGTTCCCGTCCCGGGCCGCCGCCAGCCGCGAGGCTGCCCGGGTCCTCTCGGTGGCGGCCCAGGGCATCGAGGCCCGGGCCGACGCGACCGAGCCGTCCTGGCGGCAGCCCCCCGAGCTGGCCGACTTCGCGGTGGGCGACCAGGTCGCGGTCACCGGCCATGACCTGCTGGCGGTGCTGGACGGCCTCGACCCGGCCGAGGACGCCTGGGCACCCGGCGGCCGGCGTACCTCCCGCGAGGTGGTCGCCGAGGCGGCCGGGACTCTCGCCGCGACCCGCCGCCTGCTCTGAGGCGCTGACCGTCAGCTCAGGCGCTGCAGGACCATCGCCATGCCCTGGCCGCCGCCGACGCACATGGTCTCGAGACCGAACTCCTTGTCGGCGCTCTGCAGGCCGTTGAGCAGCGTCGTGGTGATCCGGGCGCCGGTGGAGCCGAACGGGTGGCCCAGCGCGATCGCGCCGCCGTGCACGTTGAGCCGGTCCAGGTCGATGCCCAGCTCCTGGTACGACGGGATCACCTGGGCCGCGAACGCCTCGTTGATCTCGACCAGGTCCATGTCGCCGACCGTCATCCCGGCCAGCGCCAGGCCCGCCGCGACGCCTCGACCGGTCCGAGCCCCATGATCTCGGGGGACAGGCCGGACACCCCGGTCGAGACGATCCGCGCCAGCGGCGTCAGCCCGAGCTCGGCGGCCCGGGTGTCGGACATGATCACGACCGCCGCGGCGCCGTCGTTGAGCGGGCAGCAGTTGCCGGCAGTGACGGTTCCCTCCTCGCGGAACACCGTCTTGAGCCCGGAGACCCCCTCGAGGGTCACTCCCGGCCGCGGGCCGTCGTCCCGGCTGACCACCGTGCCGTCGGGGGTCGTCACCGGGATGATCTCGCGGTCGAAGAACCCGTCCGCGATGGCCTTCTCGGCGAGGTTCTGCGAGCGCACGCCGAACTCGTCCTGCTCCTGGCGGCTGATGCCGCGCGAGGTGGCGAGGTTCTCGGCGGTCTGGCCCATCGAGATGTAGACGTCGGGCAGCCGGCCGTCCTGCCGCGGGTCGTGCCAGGTCTCGTTCGAGGCGGCGGTCGCGTCGGTGCGCGCGCGGGCCTCGTCGAAGACCGGGTTGAGGAACTCCTCGCGCCCCGCACCGGCACCGGTGAACGCCGGGTAGTGCGACACGCACTCGACCCCGGCCGACACGAACGCGTGCCCCTCGCCGGCCTTGATCGCGTGGAACGCCATCCGCGACGTCTGCACCGAGGAGGCGCAGAACCGGTTCACCGTCGTGCCCGGCAGCGAGTCGTAGCCGAGGGCGACGGCCACCCGGCGCGCCATGTTCACGCCCTGCTTGGCCTCGGGCTCGGCGCAGCCCAGCATCAGGTCGTCCAGCGTGGCCGGGTCCAGCCCCGGCACCTTGTCCAGCGCGGCCTGCACGATGGTGGCCGCCAGGTCGTCCGGGCGTACGCCGACCAGCGAGCCCTTGAAGGCGCGGCCGATCGGGCTGCGCGCGGTGGCGACGATTACTGCCTCGGGCACGGGGACCTCCTGGGTGCGGGCAACCGATATTACCGGCCGGTAACAAGCCACACGCTACCGCAGCGGAGCGTCCTCCTCGGCGGTGGCCCGGACGTCGTCGCTGCTCGCGCCCGGCCGGCGGCGGAGCAGTGCCCAGCGGCCGCGCGGGCCGCGGTCCCGGCCGCCGACCTGGGCGGCCGCGACCTCGGTGCCGGCCTCCTCGGCGGCCTCCACCGCAGCCAGCGAGATCGGCCGGACGCCCTCGCCGCGGCCGAGGTCCGGTGCCTCCTCGGCCTGGCCGCCGAACCACACGTCCAGCGACGCGCACACCGACGGCAGCATCGCGGCGGCGGCGCTGGCGTAGCCGGTCACCGAGGGGTGGAAGCGGTCCGGGCCGAACATCTCCTTCGGCGACGCCGCGAACTCCGGCCCGAGGATGTCGCCGAGCGAGACCGTGCGGCCGCCCGCCTCGACCACCGCGATCGTCTGCGCGGCGGCCAGCTGGCGGCTCGCGCGCCGGGCGATCCAGCGCAGCGGCTGCGGCACCGGCTCGACGGTGCCCAGGTCGGGGCAGGTGGCGACGACGACCCGGGCGTCCAGGTCGCTCAGCCGGCGTACGGCGTGGTCGAGGTGCCGCACGGCGGTGGGCGGCTTGACCCGGTGGGTGACGTCGTTGGCGCCGACCATCACCACCGCGACGTCGAACGTGGTCCCGGAGACGCGCTCGATCTGCGTCGAGAGGTCGCTGCTGCGCGCGCCGACCGCGGCCACCGCCGTGAGCTGCACCGGCCGGTCCGCGCACTCCGCGAGGCCGGCGGCCAGCATCGCGCCGGGCGTCTGGTGCGGGTGCTCGACGCCGAGGCCGCAGGCGCTCGAGTCGCCGAGCATCAGCAGCTGCAGCGGCTCACCGGAGTGGTGCGCGCCGTACACACCGTCGGCCTGCGGCGGTTCGCCGGTCGGCTCGCCGATCGCCCGGCGGGCCAGCGCCGCCTCGGCGCGGACCAGCCCGAACGCGCCCGCCGACAGCACGCCCAGCCCACCGCCGCCGTACGCCGCCGCCATCGCGATCCGTCGCGCCACCCGCGCCTTCGTCACGCGGCGGCCTGCCGTTGCTTGGCCCGCAGGAAGCCGCGGACCGTCTCGCGGGCGTCCTTGCGGATCTCGGGGCCGTGGGTGAAGGCGACCACCGTGTAGTCGACCTCCCCCAGGACCTCGGCGGTACGCCGGCTCAGCGCGGCGTCCGTGCAGAGCATCGGCAGCGACCAGGTCATCCGGCCCATCATGTTCCAGATGGCGTCGCCGGTGATCAGCACCCCGGTCGGCTCGTGCAGCAGCGAGATGTGCCCCGGTGAGTGGCCCGGCGTGTGCAGGACCCGCAGCCCGCCGGCGACGTCGAGCAGCTGGCCGTCGACCAGCACCTCGTCGACCGGCGTGGCCACCGATCCCCGGTTCCGGCGCATCAGCCGGCCACCCAGGTGCGAGCGGTCGAGCACCGGGCCCTTGCCCTCGCGCACGTAGTCGGCCTCCCGCTCGTGCACCGCGACCGCCGCGCCGGTGCGGCCGCGCAGCGCGGCGAGCCCTCCGACGTGGTCCGGGTGGGCATGGGTGGCGATGATCCGGGTGACCTCCGACGGTGCGACGCCGATGTGCTCGAGGCCGGCGAGGATGGCCTTGCTGGCCCGCTTGAGCCCGGCGTCGACCAGGGTCACCTGGCCGTCGTCGTCGACCAGCACGAAGGTGTTGACCAGGTCCGTGCCGCACCGTGGCCACGCGCCAGACACCTGGCGCGAGCTGCACGGCGGGACTGCGGGCCACCCCGGGAATCTAGCGGACCGGGTTCGGCCGGGCAGCGGCGTGACGTGACCCCTCTAGGCTTCCGGCATGCAGTACTACGAGTCGATGGCCGACCTGGTCGGCAACACCCCGCTGGTCCGGCTGACCTCGGTCGCCCGCGACCTCGCGCCCACCGTGCTCGCGAAGATCGAGTACCTCAACCCGGGCGGGTCGGTGAAGGACCGGATCGCGGTGCGGATGATCGAGGCGGCCGAGAAGTCCGGCGAGCTGCGCCCCGGCGGGACGATCGTGGAGCCCACCTCGGGCAACACCGGCGTCGGGCTGGCCATCGTGGCCCAGAAGCGCGGCTACGACTGTGTCTTCGTGCTCCCGGACAAGGTGAGCCAGGACAAGATCAACGTCCTCACGGCGTACGGCGCCCGGGTCGAGGTCTGCCCGACGGCGGTGTCCCCGGAGGACCCCCGGTCGTACTACTCGGTCAGCGACCGGCTGGTCCGCGAGATCGACGGCGCCTGGAAGCCCGACCAGTACTCCAACCCGAACAACCCGCTGTCGCACTACGAGACCACCGGCCCCGAGCTCTGGACCCAGACCGACGGCCGGATCACCCACTTCGTCACGGGCGTCGGCACCGGCGGCACCATCAGCGGGACCGGTCGCTACCTCAAGGAGGTCAGCGACGGCAGGGTGCAGATCGTCGGCGCCGACCCCGAGGGCTCGGTGTACTCCGGCGGCACCGGCCGGCCGTACCTCGTCGAGGGCGTGGGCGAGGACTTCTGGCCGTCGGCGTACGACAAGTCCGTGACCGACGAGATCGTCGCGGTGTCCGACCGCGAGTCGTTCCTGATGACCCGCCGGCTGGCCCGCGAGGAAGGCATGCTCGTCGGCGGCTCGTGCGGGATGGCCGTGGTCGCCGCGCTGCGGGTCGCCGAGCGGCTCACCGCGGACGACGTCGTGGTGGTGCTGCTGCCGGACGGCGGGCGCGGCTACCTCGGGAAGATCTTCAGCGACGAGTGGATGGCCGACTACGGCTTCCTCGAGGGCGACAGCAGCGGCGGCACCACGGTCGGTGACGTGCTGGCCGGCAAGACCGGCGAGGTGCCCGCGCTGGTGCACGTCCACCCGTACGAGACGGTCCGCGAGGCGATCGACATCCTCCGCGAGTACAGCGTGTCCCAGATGCCGGTGGTCAAGGCGGAGCCGCCGGTGACCGCCGGAGAGGTCGTCGGCTCGGTCGGCGAGAAGGAGCTGCTCGACCTGCTGTTCGCCGGCCGCGCGCACCTGGCCGACCCGCTCGAGCGGCACATGTCGCCGCCGCTGCCCATCGTCGGGGCCGGCGAGCCGGTGGCGGCCGCCACTGCGGCGCTGGAGAAGTCCGACGCGCTGCTGGTGCACGACGACGGCAAGCCGGCCGGTGTCCTCACCCGTCAGGACCTGCTCGGTTTCCTGGCCGCCGGCTGAGCAGGTTTCGCGGTATTGCGCCGGGTAGGACACTCGTCGCAGACTCACGCGTCCCAACGAAACAGATGGAGGCACGGCATGGCTCTCGACGACGACACGACGACCCCGAGCGAGCACGGTCCGGCAGACGGCGGAGCGGGCTCCGGCGGCGACGGCGGTGCCGACGGCGGCGCTGACGGCGGTGCCGACGGTGGCGCTGACGGCGGTGCCGACGGTGGCGCTGACGGTGGCGCCGACGGTGGCGCGGACGGTGGCGCGGACGGCGGTGCCGACGGTGGCGCTGACGGCTCGGCCTGAGGCTCGCACTGAGCACGACCACGCATGACGCCGCGGGCGGGGCGGGCAGCGCGAGCTCCCGCCCCGCCCTGCGGCGCTGCGTCCGGCTCGACCCGGACGACTTCGCCCGCGACGTCTGGGCCCGCGGCCCGCTGCTGTCGACCCGCAGCGAGCTCGCGGCGCACTAGCCCGGCCGGCTTCGACGATCTGTTCTCCCTCGCCGCGGTCGACGAGCTGCTCTCGCGGCGCGGCCTGCGCACCCCGTTCATCCGGCTGGCGAAGAACGGCGTCGTCGCCCCGGCCGGGCGCTACACCCGGCCCGGCGGGACCGGCGCGCAGGTCGCCGACCAGGTCGCCGACGACCGGGTGCTCGAGCTGTTCCTCGACGGGCACACCGTCGTGCTGCAGGGACTGCACCGGCTGTGGCCGCCGCTGATCGAGTTCGCCGGTGCGCTGACCACCGACCTCGGTCACCCGGTGCAGGTCAACGCCTACATCACCCCCGCGTCGTCGCAGGGCTTCTCCGCGCACTACGACGTCCACGACGTGTTCGTCCTGCAGGTCGCCGGCGAGAAGCGCTGGCGGATCTCCGAGCCGGTGCACCCGGCGCCCTTGCGCGACCAGCCGTGGACCGACCGCCGGGCCGAGGTGGCGGCGCGCGCCGCAGGAAGAGCCGGTCATCGACACCGTCCTCGACTCCCGGCGACGCGCTCTACCTGCCGCGCGGCTACCTGCACGCCGCGGAGGCGCTCGGTGGCGTGTCCTGCCACCTGACCGTCGGCGTGCACCCGGTGACGCGGCACGCGGTGCTCGAGGCGCTGCTCGCGATCGTTGCCGACGAGCCCGAGCTGCGCACGTCGCTGCCGATGGGCGTCGACGTCGGCGACCCCGCGGCCGTCGAGGCCGACGTACAGGCGACCGTCGCCGCACTCACCGAACGGCTCCGCTCGGTCACCGCGGCCGAGGTCGCCAGCCGGCTCGGCGCCGGGCTCGTCGACAGCAACCGGCCGGCTCCGGTCGGGCCGCTCGAGCAGGCCGCAGCCCTGGACCGGCTGGACGCCGAGTCGATGCTCGTCGTACGCCGGCACCTGCGGCACGTGGTCACCGCCGACGCCGACACGGTCGTGGTCCGGACTCCGGACCGCACCCTCAGGCTGCCGCGCGGCGACGGCCAAGGCGGTGCGGGCGCTGCTGGACGGCGAGCGGCTGCGGGTCGGCGACCTGCCCGACCTGGACCCGCAGGACGCGCTCGACCTGGCCCGCCGGCTGGTCCGCGAGGCCGTCGTCGTGGTCGCGGTCGAGGAGCAGTGACTAGCAGCGCGGACGCACCGGAGCCGGTCCTGCCGGCGCCCCGCTGCTCGGTGAGCGCCCGGCTGCGCGGTGACCCGATGGTCGGTACGGCGGCACCGGCCGCGGGGTTCCTGCTCATCGAGCAGCCAGGTGGCTGGGGACGCCAGGCGCTCACGTCGTCCAAGCTCGACCCCGCGGTCGGCCGGGCGGTGTCCGCGCGGGCGATCGCCCAGGGCCTGCGGGTGCTGCTGGTCCGGCGGCCCGGCCGGGGCCGCGCTCCGGACCGGCGCGCGCTGGGCGGTCGTCAGCTCACGTCCGGGCCGCGAGGTGAGCTGGTGGGGCGACTTCGGCGCGGACGACGAGCTGCTCACGCTGCCGCTGGACGGCAGCGCCGGCTCCCCGTCGTACGACCCGTTCTTCCTGGTCTGCACGCACGGCCGCCACGACACCTGCTGCGCGGTCGAGGGCCGGCCGGTGGCCGCCGCCCTGGACCGGCTGCGTCCCGGCGCGGTGTGGGAGTGCTCGCACGTCGGCGGCGACCGGTTCGCCGCCAACGTGGTGGCGATGCCGCACGGCGTCTACTACGGCCGGGTCGAGGTCGACCGGGCGGCGGAGCTGGTGGCCTGGCACGAGCGCGGCGAGGTGCTGCCCGACCTCGTGCGCGGCCGGTCGACGATGCCGCCGGCCGCCCAGGCCGCCGCGGCGCATGTCCGCGAGCTGGTGGGCGACCACCGGATCGACGCGTACACCCCGGCCGGGACCCTGCACCTCGGCGGCGGCCGGTGGCAGGTCCGGCTGCGCGATCAGCCGCGCAACGTCATCGTCACGATGCAGGCCGGGGCGCTGCCGGTGACCGGGCTGCTGACCTGTCACGCCCGCAACGAGGCGCACCCGCCGGCCTTCGAGATCCTCGACGTCACCGAGGTCGACTAGAAACAGTTGATCCACAGGGGATCGGTACCACTTTCTGTGACCGATCCCCTGTGGATCATGAAACTGCCGACGGGCTCAGGCCTCGGGGAGCTGGACCTTCGTGGGGGCGTCCTGGCCGTGCGCGGCCGGGTTGTACGCGACCTGGCAGAAGCCGTGGTTGCAGTAGCCGCCGGGGTTCTTGTGCAGGTAACCCTGGTGGTAGTCCTCGGCGTACCAGAACGTGCCGGCGTCGGCGGCGGGCTTGACCTCGGTCGAGATCTCGCCGAAGCCGGCCTCCTTCAGGGCCTGCTGGTAGCGCGACCGCGAGTCCTCCACGGCGGCCAGCTGTGCGTCGCTGGTGGTGTAGACGGCCGAGCGGTACGTCGTGCCGATGTCGTTGCCCTGCTGGTTCGGCGTCGTCGGGTCGTGGTTCTCCCAGAACGCCTTGAGCAGGGTCTCGAGCGACACCTTGGCGGGGTCGTAGACGACCCGGACCGCCTCGGCGTGGCCGGTGCGGCCGGTGGTCGACTCCTCGTACGTCGGGTTGGGCGTGTAGCCGCCCTGGTAGCCGACGGCGGTGACGACGACACCGGGGATCTGCCAGAAGATCCGCTCGGAGCCCCAGAAGCAGCCCATCGCCGAAGAAGATCTCCTCGTGGCCGGGGGCGACTGGTGCCTCGAGCGGGGTGCCGAGGACGACGTGGTCGGGGGCGATGCGGAACGGACGCTCGGGACGGCCCGGGAGGGCGTCCTGCGGGCTGACCATGGTGGGCTTTCTACCGAAGAGCATGTGACCTCCTGTGCCACTCCCAACGTCGTCGGAGCGGCTGGGATTCCGGCTCTGTCGGCTGCTGGCTTTCGGACCTCGGGCAGGTCAGCCGCGCAGAAGCGGACGAGTCAGGCAGGTCGGACCGCCGTCCCCCTTGTTGATCTGCGCGGCCGGGTAGGTGTGGACCTCGACGCCGGCCCGCTCCAGCGCGGCCCGGGTGCGCGGCGCCTGGTCGGCCATCACGACCACCCCGGGTCGTACGGCGAGCACGTTGCAGCCCTGGTCGTCGAGCTCGTCCGGGTCGGCCGGCACGGTGCGGTAGCCGCGGTCGGCCAGCAGCTCGAGCAGCGGCACCGGTGCGAGCGGCTCGAAGACCACCGCGAGGTCCGGGCGCGACCGGCGACACCACCGACATCAGGTGCATCACGTGTGCCGCGCCGAGGTGGTGCGGCAGGTCCGCGCGCTCGACGGTGGCGCCCTCGCGCCCCAGGATCTCGGCGAGCTGTGCGTGCGCTGCCGCGTTGGTCCGGTAGCTGCGCCCGACGGCCAGGGTCGTGTCGTCCAGCCAGAACATGTCGCCGCCGTCGGCCGTTGCCGGCCCGGTCAGCCGGCCGACGAGGGGTACGCCGGCCTTCTCGACCTCGGCCGCGAGGAAGGCCGGCTCGGCGCGGCGGGCCGGCTTCGCCATCCGCAGCTCGATCGCGCCGGCGCCGGTCACGAAGACCGGGTCGTAGGCGAAGCAGGCGTCGACCATGCCCTTCGGGTGCGTCGGCGACCACGACCTCGACCCCGAGCCCGGACAGCACCGCCACGAACGCCTCGTGCTCGCGGAGCAACGCGTCGCCGTCCGGCGTACGCCAGCCGGCGCCGGCGAAGTCGCCGACGGTGGTCGGCCGCACCACCAGCACCCGGCGCAGGTCGGCGGACATCGAGCGGACGCCGAAGGCGAGGGAGGTCATGACCGCACCGATCCGGCAGCAGCCCGTCGCGGCTGCCCACTCGTGGGAGAGGAGCGCGTAGTCGAGCTCGCTGGACCACTCGCCCTTCACGTACTCGTTCTCGACCAGGTGTGCCTCGCGGCGCATGCCGAGTCGCTCGAGCACGGCTGCGGATGCCAGGTTGCGTGCCTCGCACTTGCCGATCACCCGGTGGAGGCCGCACACCTCGAACGCGAGCGCAGCATCTCGGCCCCCATCTCGGTCGCGTAGCCGCGCCCGTGGAACTCGGGCTTGACGACGAAACCGATCTCGGCGGTCCGGTGCTCCCGGCTCGCCCAGAACACCAAGGCCTCGCCGACCACCTCGCCGGACTCGCGCTCCACACCGAGCACGTTGAGCCCGTCGCCCTCGTCGCCCAGTGCCCGGCGCCGGACCTTCTTGGCCAGCGACTCGCGGAGCTGGTCCTCGTCCATCGGGCCCCAGTAGAGGTAGCGGACGACGTCCTCCCGCGCGTACATGGCGCGCAGGTGGTCGAGGTCGTCCGACTCGTAGGGCCGCAGGTCCAGGCGCTCGCGTGCGCAGCGGGTACGTCGGTTCGAGCACCCTGCGAACCTAGCCGTCGCAGCGGACAGGATGCTCGGCCATACCCTGTGCCCATGCACTTCGAGACCCTCGCGATCCACGCCGGCCAGGAGCCGGACCCACTGACCGGCGCGGTCGTCCCGCCGATCTACCAGACCTCGACGTACAAGCAGGACGGCGTCGGCGGGCTGCGCGGCGGCTACGAGTACAGCCGCAGCGCCAACCCGACCCGGACCGCGCTCGAGGAGTGCCTGGCCGCGATCGAGGGCGGCCGTCGCGGGCTGGCGTTCGCCTCCGGCCTGGCCGCCGAGGACACCCTGCTGCGCACCGTCTGCCAGCCCGGCGACCACGTCGTGATCCCCGACGACGCGTACGGCGGCACCTACCGGCTCTTCGCGAAGGTGCACGACCGCTGGGGGCTGGAGCTACACGCCGGCCGACGGTCACGACACCGACGCGGTCCGCGCCGCGATGCGGCCCGGGCACCACGAAGGTGGTCTGGGTCGAGACGCCGACCAACCCGCTGCTCGGCATCGCCGACATCGCCGCGATCGCCGAGGTCGCCCACGAGGCGCGGCGCGCTGCTGGTCGTCGACAACACCTTCGCGTCGCCGTACCTGCAGCAGCCGCTCGCGCTCGGCGCCGACGTCGTCGTGCACTCGACGACGAAGTACATGGGCGGGCACTCCGACGTCGTCGGCGGCGCGCTGGTCGTCGCCGACGACGAGCTGGCCGAGCAGCGTGACCTACCACCAGAACGCGATGGGCGCGGTCGCCGGGCCGTTCGACTCCTGGCTGGTGCTGCGCGGCATCAAGACCCTCGGCGGTGCGGATGGACCGGCACTGCGCGAACGCCGAGCGGGTCGTCGACCTGCTGACCGTCGCACCCGAAGGTGACCGAGGTGCTCTACCCGGGGCTGCCGGACCACCCGGGGCACGAGATCGCCGCCAAGCAGATGAAGGCGTTCGGCGGCATGGTCTCCTTCCGGGTCGCCGGCGGCGAGGCGCGAGGCGGTCGCGGTCTGCAACCGCGCCGAGCTGTTCACGCTCGGCGAGTCCCTCGGCGGCGTCGAGTCGCTGATCGAGCACCCGGGCCGGATGACCCACGCGTCGGTCGCCGGGTCGCCGCTGGAGGTGCCCGGCGACCTGGTGCGGCTCTCGGTCGGCATCGAGGCCGTCGACGACCTGGTCGAGGACCTCACCCGCGCGCTCGGCTGACGTGTCGGCCCGGCGCCGTGCAGGACGCGGCCAGGTCGTCTGCGTCGACGTCGGGCTCGACCTACACCAAGGCCGCGCTCGTCGACCTGGCCGACGGCGCGCTGCTGGCGACGGCCAGCGGTCCGACGACCGCTCGGCACCGACGTGATGGACGGTGTCGACGCCTGCCGGGCCGAGCTGGGCGCCGGCGCGGACGTCGGCACGCTGGCCTGCTCGTCGGCGGGCGGCGGGCTCCGGCTGGCGGTCGTCGGCTACGAGCGCGCCGTCACCGCCGAGGCCGGGCACCGGGTCGGGCTGTCGGCCGGAGCCCGGGTGGTGCACGTCGCCACCGGACCGATGGACGACGCGGCGTTCGCCGAGCTGCTCGACGGCGCGGCCGGACGTCGTGCTGCTGGTCGGGGGGACGGACGGCGGCAACGTCGAGGTCCTGCAGCACAACGCAGGCGTTCTCGCGGACCGCCACCTCGCGGTCCCGGTGGTGCTCGCGGGCAACGCCGACGTCCGTGACGACCTGACCGCAGTGCTGTCCGCAGCAGGTGTCGCGGTCACCGCGACGGCCAACGTGCTGCCGGTGATCGGTCGCCTGGACGCCATGCCCGCCCGGCTGGCGATCCGCGAGGTGTTCATCCGGCACGTCATCGGCGGCAAGGGGCTGTCGCGCCGGGCCGACTTCCCGGCGATGGTGCGCGCCGCGACGCCGGACGCCGTGCTGGCGGGTGTCGAGCTCCTCGCCGACGGCGCAGCGGGTGCGCCGGGCGCGGGCGACGTGCTCGTCGTCGACGTCGGCGGGGCGACGACCGACGTCTACTCGGTCGTCACGCCGCAGGGCGAGGACGCGGTGCTGCGCAAGGAGGTCGTCGAGGTGCTGTGGCGCAGCCGCACCGTCGAGGGCGACCTCGGGATGCGCTGGAACGCGAGCGGTGTGGTCGACGCGGCGGTGGCCGAGCGGCTGGTCGACGCGGCGGAGGAGCCGCGGCTGCGGGCGGCAGCGCAGCAGCGGGTGGCTGACCCGGCGTACCTGCCGGACGACGATGCCGGCCGCGACGACGACGCGCGCCTCGCGCAGCTCGCCGTGACCGTCGCGCTGCGCCGGCACGGCCGCGGCGGCAAGGACCTGCGCGAGGTGGCGGTGGTGGTGGGCTCCGGCGGCGTGCTGCGGCACGCGACGCCGGCCCGGGCCGGGCGCATCCTGGCGCCGGCCACCGGCGACCTGGCCGGGGGATGGGCCGTGCCCGAGCAGGCCACGACCGTCGTCGACAGCCGGTACGTGCTGGCCGCGACCGGGCTGCTCGCGCAGGAGCATCCGGATGTCGCCGCGGCCCTGGTCACCGGCGTTCTCGCGCCTTGATCAGACGGTCCCCGGATGCGCGCCGGCGGCGCACCATCAGCTCCGGACGACGAGGACCGGACGGCTGGACTGGTTGAGCACCTTGTACGTCGTCGAGCCGAGCAGCACTCCGCGCAGCGCGCTCTCGCCGTACGACCCCACGACGATCATGCGCGCGTCGCGCCGGTCGGCCACCTCCAGCAGCGCAGCAGCCGGCTTGGCGTGCACCAGCTCGACCTCGGCGTTGACACCGGCGGCCTTGGCCTGCTCCAGGGCGCGGGAGGTCGCCGCCCGGCCCAGCTCCTCGAGCGCGTCCCGGTGCGACCGGAACTCCTCGCCGGCGCCACCGGGCGGCGTCACGCCGTACACCAGGACGAGCGGCTCCGAGTACTGCGCCGCCAGGTCGACCGCGACCGCGAGCGCGCGGGCCGCCCCCGGCGAGTCGTCGTAGCCCAGGACGAAGGTCACGGCTGCTCCCCTCGAGTGCCGGTGACGAGGTCCGGGTCGGCGACGCCGGCGCGCTCCTGCCAGAACACCGTGTCCTGGCGTCGCCAGATCAGCATCAGGACGATCCCCACGACCAGGACCGCGACGCCGATCACCAGCGGCGGCCCGACGCCGAGCCAGGCCTGCCCGGTGTAGGAGTTCTCCGGGTCCGACATGTCGATGACCGACTCGACCAGCAGCCAGGCCAGCAGCACCGCACCGACGACCGGCCCGACGCCGATCAGCAGGAGGTTCTTCGCGCTCTCGAGCAGGTGCCGTCGGAAGTAGATGGCGCAGGCGATGCCGGTGAGCGCGTAGTAGAACGCGATGAGCAGGGACAGGGCGGTGAGCGAGTCGAACAGCGCGTTCTCGCTGAGGACGCTCAGCACCAGGTACCAGATGATGGCGATGACGGCGACCCACCAGGTCGAGACGTCGGGGGTGCGGTACCGCGGGTTCACCCTGCCGAAGACTGCCGGGATCGCCTGCCGCCGCGCCATCGATAGGCCGGTCCGCGACGCGGGGATGATGGTGGTCTGGGTCGACGCGATTGCCGACGTGGTCACGGCCAGCAGCACGATCCAGTCCCAGCCGCCGATGATGTCGGTGGCGAGCAGCCCGAAGATGAACTCCTCCTCCTCGGCGTTCTCGGTGAGGAAGTCGGTGCCGGCGTTCGCCACCAGGGCGAAGGCAACGCCGACGTAGGTGACGAGCAGGATGACGGTCGACAGCACGCCCGCCTTGCCCGGTGCGCTGGCCGGGTCTTCGGTCTCCTCGGTCAGGTTGACCGCCGACTCCCAGCCCCAGTAGGCGAAGACACCGAGCAGCAGGCCGCCGGTCAGTGCCGCACCGCCGGCACCGAACGGGTTCAGCCACGACAGCGAGATGTCGGGCGCGCCGGGCGCCGCGTCGCCCTGCGCCACCTGCACGAACGCGACGACGGCGAACGCGAGCATCGAGGCGACCTGCGCCAGGATCAGTCCGTTCTGCACGTGCGCCGCGAGCTCGGTGCCGAGCACGCACAGCCAGGTCATCAGCAGGATCAGCGCGACGGCACCGATCATGACGACGGCCTTCTTGTCGGCCAGGTCGTCCAGGCCGACGGTCAGCAGCCCGAAGCGCACCCCGACCTCGGCGAGCGAGCCGATGACGAGCACGCCGGTCATCGTGATCGCCCAGCCACCGATCCAGCCGAACCACGGACCCATGGCGCGCGTCACCCAGGAGAACGTCGTCCCGCAGTCCTGGTCGACCTTGTTGAGGTAGTAGAAGGCCGACGCGATGAACAGCATCGGGACGAACGAGGCCAGCAGCACCCCGGGCGCGTAGATGCCCACCAGCGCCACGATCGGTCCCAGGACCGCGGCAAGGGAGTACGCCGGTGACGTCGCGGCCAGCCCGATCACCAGGGCGTCGACGAAGCCGATCGCACCGGCCTTCAGAGTGGGCGCGGACTCGTCCGACGGCGGTCCGGTCACGGACTCCGGTGCGTCCATCCGAGGCCTTCCGGTTCGGGACGCAGGCTGCGTCCGTCTCACCTTGCTCTCGGCTACGGAAGTGATCAAGAGCGCGCGGTTTCTGTCCGGCTTTGCGCCGCACGGCTCAGGCGGCCGTCCCGGGTGCCGGCTCCGGTGGCGCCGGCTCTTGCCGGTGCCGCGTCTCCTTCGACAGCAGCGGCAGTGACGAGGCCGGCGGCGAGCACGCCGGCGGTGACGCCGAACGCAGCGCCGAACGAGTACTCGTCGGCCAGCCAGCCCGCCGCCAGCGGCCCGATCACCGCGCCGAGGTCGGCCGTCATCTGGAACGCCGCGATCACGGTGCCGCCGCGGCCGGAGGCCACGTCACCCACCGCCGCACTGGGCGCGACCGACAGGAAGGCCGATCCGGCCCCGAACAGCGCCATCGCGACGGTGTAGACGAGCAGCGAGTCGCTCACCGCAACCGCGACCATCGACGCCATCGCGACCGCCGAGCCGAGGATCATCGAGGGCCGGCGGCCGACCCGGTCGGCGAACCCGCCGGCCCACAGCAGCAGCCCGCCCTGGGCGGCCGCCGAGACGAAGAACCCGATGCCGATCCAGGTGCCCGAGGCGCCGATGCCCTCGGTGACGAACAGCGGGATCAGTGAGCTCCGCACCCCGAACAGCGCCCACCCGTTGCCGAGGTTCGCCGTCAGGGCGGCCCGGTAGCCGGAGACCCGCAGCGCCTGCGGCAGCGTCACGGTGGCGGCCTTCTGGGCTGCCGGGTCGAGGTCGTGCAGGGAGACCCGGCGCAGGAAGACCAGCGCGATGCCGCCGGCCACGGCCAGGGTCACCGCATAGACGAAGAACGGCGCGCGCAGCGAGATGTCGGTGAGCGGCCCGCCGATCGCCGGCCCCGCGATCGCGCCGACCAGGAAGCCGGACTGCCACATGCCGGTCGCGCGGCCGCGCTGGTCGGCGTCCACGACGCGCAGCAGCAGCGAGACGGCCGCGACGGTGAACATCGCCGAGCCGACACCGCCCACGCCGCGCAGCAGCAGGAGCTGGGTGTAGCTCTGCGCCAGCCCGGCCAGCGCGCTGCTGACCGCCACGATCCCGATGCCTACCGCGAGGACCAGGCGCTCGCCGATCCGGTTGACCAGCCGGCCGCTGCTCAGCGCAGACACCAGCCGCATGAAGGCGAACGCCGAGATCACCGCGCCGGCCGCCGTACGACCCACCCCGAACTCACGGGCGTAGGACGGGATGGCCGGGGCCACGACACCGAAGCCCACCGCCACCGCGAAGGCCACCGCCGTCAGGACCCCGACCTCGCGCGGCAGGCCGGCGAAGGGGTGGCGCCGGGTCCTCACCGGCGCGACGCTAACCGGTCCTGCCGACGCCGGAGCAGCCAGGTGGGCGGCCCGCGTGTGCGCCGCGTGGAACAGGGCAGAAAACGACCCAATTGGGCAGAATGTGACCATATCGCGTATCTTTTGCGCGGATCGATGCCATCGTCCGGCACTGGAGGCACCCCGAGGTGAGCCGCTCCCGGCGCCGAGCGCGTCACCGCCGGCCGCACCGCGTCACGCTGGTCGCAGCGCCCCTGGCGCTCGGCGGCGCCGTCGCTGCCGTGGCCCTCGGGGCCTCGCCGCTGGCCGACTCGCTGGGTGGCGGCGGCAGCCCGAACAGCGAGGCCCAGCCCCGCAACCCGACCGACGGCGAGTCCCCGGACGTCGTGATGATCCAGCCGGTGGGTGGCAGCATGCCCAGCGCCGCAGCAGACGGCTCGCCGGCCGCGGCGACCGCGGTCGGAGCAGGCGAGGCGGCGGCCTCCGGCTGCTCGAGCCGGCAGCTCGTCCGAGCAGCCGCCGGCAGCCTCGCCGGCCGCGTCGTCCACGCCCAGCGGCAGGTCCGGTCCGCCCGTCCGCGGCCGACCTCGAGCCAGCCGATCACCGTCCGCGCAGCCCTCGCCGTCGATCCTGCCCTCGCGTCGCCGCGTCGTCCCCGACCCAGCCCGGCGGCGTCTGCCGACCCTCACGCTGCTGCCCTGAGACGCCGAACGCCCCGCCGCGGCAGTGCCGGGCGGGGCGTCCGTGTGACGTGTGGTTCCTAGTCGTCCCAGGGACCGAAGTCGTCCTCGACCATGAAGGTCTCCTCTCGTACGGCGCCATCGGCGACACGCTTCGATCACGGGTCCGCGTCGATGGCTGGTGCTTTCCTGCCCTGAGGTCCGCCCGGCCATGCACGCACGATTGCGTTGCAGTGGCGGACGCCCTGGTGGGCGGGGGACCGGGCGCAGGGAACCGCGCTCCGGGCAACCACTGGGTGGGTTGCTGCCGTCCACTGTATCGGACAAACCGCCCGGCTGCTTGAGCCAGCCCTTGATGGGGCTGGGGTCAGCCGGCTCGGCGGCTGCCTCGGCCGGTACGCCGGGACAGGTAGTCGCTCACGACGTACTGGCCGAGCCGCCGGGGGTCGGGCAGCAGGACCCGGCCGCCGTTGCGCCGGGCCAGCTCCTGCATGAACCGGGTCAGCCGCGGGTCGTCGTCGAGCTGGAACACGTTCAGGGTCGCGCCGCGCCGGGTCATCCGGTCGACCTCGACCACGGTCGCCTCGAGGGTCTCCGGCTCCGGCGGCCAGGCGAAGTACGGCCGCCCGCCGGGGAGCAGGTGCGCGGTCGGCTCGCCGTCGGTGACCACCAGCACCACCGGCTCGCCGTCCGGGTGCTTGTCGAGGAACCGGCCGGCCAGGATCAGCGCGTGCTGCAGGTTGGTGCCCTGCACGTAGTCGGCGTCCAGGCCGGCCAGCTCGGTGGCCGACAGGGTGCGCGCGTACGACGAGAACCCGATGATCGTCAGGGCGTCCTGCGGGAACTGGCCGCTGACCAGCGCGTGCAGCGCCAGCGCGGTCGCCTTGGCCGCGCCCCAGGTGTCGCGCAGGACCATCGAGTACGACAGGTCGACGAGCAGGCAGACCGCGGCCGACGTACGCCGGTCGGTCTCGGCCACCTCGAAGTCCTCGGTCGCCAGCCGCATCCCGCCACCGCCGGGCCGGACCCGGCCGGCCCGCACCGCGTTGGTCAGGGTGCGGACGACGTCCAGCGGCTGCTCGTCGCCGAACTGCCACGGCCGGCTGGCACCGGTCAGCTCGCCGGCCTGGCCGGCGTCCGGCACGTCGTGGCCGCCGCGCTTCGCCGAGCGCAGGTCGGCGAACACGTGCCGCAGGGCGGTCTGGCCCGAGCCGGCGTACCGCCTTGGCGGTCAGGTCGAGCCGGCTCCCCGGAGCGTTGCAGGTAGCCCTGCTCCTCGAGCTCGCGCTCGAGCCGGCGCAGCTCGCGCAGGTCGTCGCCGGCGCCGCGGCCGAGCGCGCGGCGGACCGCCTCCTCGTCGACGTCGTCCAGGCTGGCGCCGGGGTAGTCCTGGCCCAGCGCCGACTCGAGCTCGTCGAGGTCGGCGAGGTCCTGCAGCGCGCTCGTCGCGTCGCCGGCACCCATCGGCTCGTCGCCGAGCATCCGTTCCCGGCTGCGCCAGTCGAGGTCCGGCCGCCGGGACCGCAGCGCCGCATTGAGCTGCGACATCTCGCGGGCCAGGTCCATGTCCTCGAGCGCGCCGGCCATCAGGTTGGCCAGCTCCTCGCGCTGCTGCGGCGACATCGAGCGCATCATCCGCTCGGCGGCCGCGGCCCGGCGGGCCAGCGAGTCGACGAGCTCCTCGAGGTTCTGCGGGTCGTCCGGGAACATGTCGCCGTACGTCGACATGAACTCGTCGAACTGCTCCTGGGTGTGCTCACCCCGCTCGTCCGCGGCGAGCATCTCGTTGAGGTCGGCCAGCATGTCCTTGACCCGCTGCATCGCTGCCGGGTCGGGGTTCTCGAGCGCCTCCTTCATGCCGCGGAACTGGGTGTCCAGCACCTCGCGGCGCAGCAGGTCCTTGATCTGCTCGAAGGTCGCGGCAGCCTCGGGGGAGCGCCAGTCGTAGGAGTCGAGCTCGCGGACCGCGCGGGCCGGGTCGTTCGGCAGCGCGTCGAGGGTCGCCTCGCGGAACCGCGCGTCGTCGGACGGGTCGGGGAACAGCGCGGCGCGCTCCTGCCCGACCGCCGTGTCGAGCAGCCGGCGTACCTCCTCGAGGGTGCCGTCGAGCCGGCCGCGCTCGCGCATCTGCTGCCGCTGCTCGCGGACCCGGCGCAGCATCTCGTCCAGCCCGCGCGGCCCCTCGCCGGTGCCGCGCCGCAGCAGCCGGCGCAGCGCGTCCCGCGGCGTCGCGCCGGCGAGCACGTCGTCGCCGAGCCGGTCCAGCGGCCCGCCGGACGTCGTACGGCGGCGCGAGCGGGTCCGGCCCCTCGTGCCAGCTGCCGTACCGGTAGGCCTTGGCCATGAGCTCAGCTGCTGCCGTAGCGGATGCCGCCGGTGGGGCTGTCGTCCTTGCTGATCCGCCGGTTGAGGAACAGCCCCTCCAGCGCGAACTCCAGCGCGGCCGCGGCCAGCTCGGGCGTCTCGGCGCCCTCGTCGACGCCGAGCAGGTCCAGCACGTGGGCGAGCCCGGCGAACGGGCCGACCTGCTCGAGCAGCCGGCGGCCCGGCACCAGGTCGCCGCTGTCGACGACGAGGCCCTCGTCGAAGCGCTCGATCAGCGGCTTGAGGTCGGAGGCGCCGAGGTGGTGGCGGAAGGTCTCGACGGTCGCCTTGCGCAGCAGGTGCGCGAGCACCTCGACCTCGCGGCCCTCCTCGTCGACCTCGAACTCCACCTTGCCGAGCAGGGTCGGGACGACGGCCGGCAGGTCGCAGACCCGGGCGACCGCCGGGTGCTCGCCGGTCAGCGCCGCCCGGCGCAGCGCCGAGGCGGCAGCGGTCTCGGCGGCCGCGACGCCGAACCGTGCCGAGACCCCGGACCGCGCGTCGACCGCCGGCGACTCGCGCACGTTGCGGGTGAACCGTGCGACGACCTCGACCAGGAAGTCCGGCACGATCGCGGCGAGGTCGGCCTCCTGCCGGATCACGGCGATCTCGTCCTCGAGCAGGTCGGGGTAGTGGGTGCGGATCTCGGCGCCGAACCGGTCCTTGAGCGGCGTGATGATGCGGCCGCGGTTGGTGTAGTCCTCCGGGTTCGCGCTCGCGACGAGCAGCAGGTCCAGCGGCAGCCGCAGGGCGTAGCCGCGGACCTGGATGTCGCGCTCCTCGAGCACGTTCAGCAACGACACCTGGATGCGCTCGGCGAGGTCGGGCAGCTCGTTGACGGCGAAGATGCCGCGGTTGGTGCGCGGCACCAGCCCGTAGTGCACCGTCTCGGGGTCGCCGAGGGTGCGGCCCTCGGCGACCTTGACCGGGTCGATGTCGCCGATCAGGTCGCCGACGCTGGTGTCCGGAGTGGCCAGCTTCTCGCCGTACCGCTCGCTGCGGTGCTGCCACCCGACCGGCAGTCCGTCGCCGAGCTCCACGTGCAGCCGGCGGCACCGCGCGCAGACCGGCGCCTCCGGGTGGTCGTTGATCTCGCAGCCGTCGACCACCGGCGTCCACTCGTCGAGCAGCGACACCAGGGTGCGGATCAGCCGGGTCTTGCCCTGCCCGCGCTCGCCGAGCAGCACGATGTCGTGGCCGGCGAGCAACGCCCGCTCCAGCGCAGGCAGCACCGTCTCGTCGAAGCCGACGATGCCCTCGAACCGTCGGGCGTCCGGAGCGCAGCAGGTCGAGCAGGTTCTCGCGCACCTCGGTCTTCACCGGACGGTGCCGGTGGCCGCTCGCGCGCAGCTCGCCGAGGGTGGTGGCAGTAGGTCGGTCGGGCATGACCTCGACCGTACGTCGGGTGGCGGCTGTTTCCCAGGGCGCTACAGCGAGAGGATGGGGGGGTGCGGACGACCACCGGAGTTCGGTGCGGCGACGGCCTGGCGGTCGACGCCGATCTCGTGCGCGCCGCGGAGCTGGCGACCGCCGACGCCCTGGCCTCCCTCGGTGGCGCGACGCCGGACCTCGCCCTGGTCTTCGCCTGCGGCCCCGAGCCCGAGGACGTCGCCTCGGCGTTGTCCCGGGCCGGCGAGCTCAGCGGCGCCGGGACGGTGCTGGGCTGCAGCGCGCCCGGGGTGATCGGTGGCGGCCGCGGCGTCGAGATGACGTCGTCGGTCAGCGTCTGGCTGGCGCCGGCTGCCCGGGGTGTCGCTGCGGTCGTTCCACCTCGAGGTGCTGCGGACCTCGGAGGCGATCGCCGTGGTCGGGATGCCGACCGCGCCGCGCCGACGACCGGGCAGCGGTGCTGCTCGTCGACCCGTACTCGTTCCCGGTCGACGCGTTCGTCGAGCAGGCCAACGACAGCCTGCCCGGGCTGCCCGATCAGCGGCGGCAACGCGTCCGGCCTCCGTGGTGCCGGTTCGACCCGCCTGCTCGTCGACGGCGTGGTGCACGACCGCGGCGCGGTGGGCCTCGTGCTCGGCGGCGCGCTCGCCTACCGGACCGTGGTGAGCCAGGGCTGCCGGCCGGTCGGCCCGACGATGACCGTCACCGCGGCCGACGGCAACGTCGTCCTCGGCCTCGCGGGCAAGCCGGCGGTGGCGAAGCTCGAGGAGGTGCTCGCGCAGCTGCCGCCGAACGAGCAGGCGATGGTGACGACCGGGCTGCACCTCGGCGTCGCGATGGACGAGTACGCCGACGAGCACGGGCCCGGCGGCTTCCTCGTCCGCGGCGTCGTGGGGGCCGAGCCGGAGCGCGGCGGCCTCGTGGTCGGCGACGTCGTGGAGGTCGGCCAGACCGTCCAGCTGCAGGTGCGCGACGCCGAGAGCGCGGACTCCGACCTGCAGGCGATGCTGCTCGACGTACCGCCCGGGGTGGCCGGGGCACTGCTGTTCTCCTGCACCGGCCGGGGCGCCAAGCTGTTCGGCAGCGCCGACCACGACGTCGTCGCGGTGCGGGACGGGCTGCACGCCACCGGTGTCGCCGGCTTCTTCGCGGCCGGCGAGATCGGCCCGGTCGCCGGACGCAGCCACCTGCACGGCTTCACGGCCTCGGTGCTCGCGTTCCTCGACGAGCCCGGCGAGGACGATCCGGAGCGGCTGGCACACTGACCGGCATGAAGAGCCGGGCGGTCACGATCGAGGACATCCAGGCCGCCCGCGTTCTGCTCCAGGGGGTCATCCGGGACACGCCGGTGCAGGGCTCGCGGCCGCTGTCGGAGCGGGTCGGCGGCCCGGTCTGGCTCAAGTGCGAGAACCTCCAGCGCGCCGGGTCGTTCAAGATCCGCGGTGCCTACACCCGGATCGCCGGGCTGTCGCCGGAGGAGGCGGCCCGCGGCGTCGTCGCGGCGAGCGCCGGCAACCACGCGCAGGGCGTCGCGCTCGCCGCCGTCGCTGCGCGGCCTCACGTCCACCGTGTTCATGCCCGAGGGCGCGCCGATCCCGAAGGTGCAGGCGACCAAGGCGTACGGCGCGGAGGTGCGGTTCCACGGCACACTCGGTCGACGAGGCGCTGCACGCCGCGCAGGCGTTCGCGCGACGAGACCGGCGCGGTGCTCATCCACCCGTTCGACCACCCGGACATCGTCGCCGGGCAGGGCACGGTCGGGCTCGAGATCCTCGAGCAGGTGCCCGACGTACGCACCGTCGTCGTCTGCACCGGCGGCGGCGGGCTGCTCGCCGGCATCGCGCTCGCGGTGAAGTCGCTCCGGCCCGGACGTCCGCGTCGTCGGCGTGCAGGCCGAGAGCGCGGCCGCGTTCCCGGCCTCGCTCGCCGCCGGCCACCCGGTGCGCGCTGGACACGATGGCGACGATGGCCGACGGCATCGCGGTGGGCTGCCCGGGGCCGGTGCCGTTCGCCATGGTCCGCGAGCTGGTCGACGAGGTCGTCACGGTCTCCGAGGAGTCGCTGTCGCGCGCCCTGCTGCTGTGCCTCGAGCGGGCCAAGCTCGTCGTCGAGCCGGCCGGCGCGGCCGGGGTGGCGGCGCTGCTCGACGACCCGCGCGCGTTCGAGCCGCCGGTCGGCGGTCGTGCTCTCCGGCGGCAACATCGACCCGCTGCTGCTGATGCGCGTGCTGCGGCACGGCCTGGCCGTCGGCCGGCCGCTTCCTGTCGTTCCGGGCGCGGATCTCGGACCGGCCGGGGGCCCTGGTGCAGCTGCTCGCGCGAGGTGGCCGAGGCCGGCGCCAGCGTCGCTCGAGGTCGAGCACATGCGCACCGACCCGCGGCTGCGGGTCGACGAGGTCGAGGTGCGGCTGCAGCTCGAGACCCGCGGCGAGGAGCACTGCGACCACGTGCTGGCCCGGCTCCGGGAGGCGGGCTACCCGCTGGTGTTCGGCTGATCTTGACAGCGGCAACTCGCGATGTATCGTGTTAGAACGCGATACATCGCGTTGACAGCTTGCATACGCCACAGCGATGAGAAACCGGCTCGCCCGGTGTCAGAGGTGTGAGCAAGTATCGAGAGACCGAGCATGCACCACCCGAGGAGCACCGAATGACGAAGGCGATCGTGGCCGAAGGCCTGGTCAAGAAGTACGGCGAGGTGATCGCCCTGGACGGGTTCGACCTCGCGGTCGCCGAGGGCACCGTGATGGGCCTGCTCGGCCCGAACGGCGCCGGCAAGACCACCGCCGTGCGGATCCTCACGACCCTGCTCGAGCCGGACTGCGGGCCGCGCGACGGTGGCCGGTCTCGACGTCGTCAAGCGACGCCCGGACGCTGCGCCGCGTGATCGGCCTGTCGGGGCAGTACGCCGCGGTCGACGAGCACCTGACCGGTTTCGAGAACCTCGACATGGTCGGCCGGCTCTACCACCTCGGCCGCACCAAGCAGCCGGGAGCGCGCGCACGAGCTGCTCGAGCGTTCGACCTGGTCGAGGCGGGCGACCGCCCGGCGAAGGGCTACTCCGGCGGCATGCGCCGCCGGCTCGACCTCGCGGCGGCGCTGGTCGCCGAGCCGCCGGTGCTGTTCCTCGACGAGCCGACCACCGGGCTCGACCCGCGCAGCCGGCTCGGGCATGTGGGACGTCATCGCCGACCTGGTCCGCGGCGGCACGACGCTGCTGCTCACCACGCAGTACCTCGAGGAGGCCGACCGGCTCGCCGACCAGATCGCGGTCATCGACCACGGCAAGGTCATCGCCGAGCGGCACCGCCGACGAGCTCAAGGCCGCAGGTCGGCGGCGAGCGCCTCGAGTTCAGCTCGCGGACGCCGGCACAGATCGACGCCGCCTGCGCGACGCGCTGGCCCGCTCGGCGCCGGCGACCCGCAGCTCGACCGCGACAGCCGCCGGCTCACGCTCCCGGTCGACGGCGGCTCGGCGGTGCTCGTCGCTGCGATCCGCGAGCTCGACGCCGCCGGCGTGACGGTGCCAGGACGTCGGCCTGCGCCGGCCGACCCTCGACGACGTGTTCCTCAGCCTCACCGGGCACGTGGCCGAGGACGACGAGGAGACCGGCGACGAGCCGCACCGGCTCGACTGACGGCCGGACGACCCGACCAAGACCGCCGCAGTGACGACCAGGACAAGGAGGTGGCGGCCCGATGAGCGTCATCACCGAGACGGTCGCCGACGCGCGGTCATCACCAAGCGCAACCTGATCAAGATCAAGCGGGTCCCCGACCTGCTGGTCTTCACCACGCTGTCGCCGATCATGTTCGTGCTGCTGTTCGCCTACGTGTTCGGCAGCGCGATCGACGTGCCCGGGTGTCGGCTACAAGGAGTTCCTGATCGCCGGGATCTTCGCGCAGACCGTCATCTTCGGCGCGACGTTCACCGGCTCGGCCTGGCCGAGGACCTGCAGAAGGGGATCATCGACCGGTTCCGGTCGCTGCCGATGGCGCCGTCGGCGGTGCTGTTCGGCCGGACCGCCGCCGACGTGCTCATCAACATCATCAGCCTCGTTCGTGATGTCGATCGCCGGGCTGATCGTCGGCTGGCGCATCCACACGTCGGTGCTCGAGGCGCTCGCTCGGCTTCCTGCTGCTGCTGCTGTTCGCCTACGCGCATCTCGTGGGTGATGGCGCTGGTCGGCCTGCTGGTGCGGACGCCGGAGGTCGTCAACAACGCGGCTTCATCGTCATCTTCCCGCTGACGTTCATCGCGAACACCTTCGTGCCGACGGACAACCTGCCCGGCCCGCTGAAGACGTTCGCCGACTGGAACCCGGTCTCGGCGGTGACCCAGGCCGCGCGGGAGCTGTTCGGCAACACCAGCCCGGCACTGCCACCGGCCGACGTCTGGCCGATGCAGAACCCGGTCGCCTACACGATGATCTGGGTCGTCGGGATCCTCGCGGTCTTCATCCCGCTGTCGGTGCGGCAGTACCGCAAGGCCGCCAGCCGCTAGAGCGGAGAGCGGCGAGCGAGGCTGCCCGAGTGGTGAGTTGAGGGGGTCGCTGCGGTCGACGTGACCCCCCGAAGCCACCACTCGGTCAGCCGCAGCACCGACAGGCCGTCGGTGTCAGTCGATCGGGTCAGCCGGCGAACGGCTCGGTGTCGACGATCTCGACGTCGATCTTCGTGCCGTTGGGGGCGGCGAAGGTCGTCTTCTCGCCCTTGTGCTTGCCGTTGATGGCCGAGCCCATCGGCGACTTCTCCGAGTAGACCTCGATGCCGTCGCCGGCGACCTCGCGGGAGCCGAGCAGGAACCGCATCGTCTCGCCGCCGACCTTGGCGGTCACGACCGTGCCGGGTGCGACGACACCGGAGGGGGCCTTCGGGGCCTCGCCGACCTGCGCCGAGTCCAGCAGCTGCTGGAGCTGGCGGATGCGGGCCTCGCGCTTGCCCTGCTCGTCCTTGGCGGCGTGGTAGCCGCCGTTCTCGCGCAGGTCGCCCTCTTCGCGGGCAGCCTCGATGCGCTTGACGATCTCGGCGCGACCCTCGCCGGTGAGGAAGTCGAGCTCCTCCTTGAGCCGGTCGTAGGCCTCCTGGGTCAACCAGGTGACGTTCGCGGTCTCGGTCACGGCGGGCTCCTTTCAGACGTCGAGGGACTGGCACCGGGCCACCGGTGTCGCGGGTGAAGTGTTCGAGGCTAACAACGCAGGGGTGGGTCTCGTCTAGTTTGCGCCTCCCGTGCAACCGTCCACCACGGCAGCGACCGCACGAGCGCGGGTGCGGACGACCACGGTCGTCTCCGCCCGCCCGGACGCCCCTACCCGGGCCCGGGCCGTCGTCACCCCGACGACGTCGCGGGTCCTGTCCAGAGCCTGGACGCTGCAGGCGACCGGCCCGCGCTCGCCGCCCAGGACCAGCTCGACCTGCAGGGCGTGCGGCCCCTGCACCTGGAACCCGGTCACCTGCCCGGTCGCCTCGGGTGCCGCTGCGGCCAGCGCGGCCCACACCACCCAGGCGACGAACCCGGTCGCCAGCACCACCACGGCCGCGACCACGCCGGGTCGGCGCCGCCGCGGGACGTCGCCGTAGCGACCCCGGGGCGGGGAGGTCTGCGAGCTCACAGGGGCACCTGTCGGTCGGGGGTGTCGGACTCGTGCGGAATGATTGTGTCTTGTGAGCGAGCAGCTGAGGTTGATGGCGGTCCATGCCCATCCCGACGACGAGTCGAGCAAGGGCGCCGCCACCATGGCCAAGTACGTCGCCGAGGGCGTCGACGTGCACGTGGTCACCTGCACCGGCGGGGAGCGCGGGTCGATCCTCAATCCCCAGCTCGAGCACGACGAGACCGTCCTTGCGAACCTCACCGACGTCCGCCGCAAGGAGATGGACGCGGCGCGCGAGATCCTCGGCGTCCGGCAGGACTGGCTGGGCTGGGTCGACTCGGGGCTGCCGGAGGGCGACCCGCTGCCGCCGCTGCCCGAGGGCTGCTTCGCGCTGATGGACGTCGAGGTCGCGGCCGAGCCGCTGGTGCGCCTGGTGCGGTCCTTCCGGCCGCACGTCATGACGACGTACGACGAGAACGGTGGCTACCCGCACCCCGACCACATCATGTGCCACAAGATCTCGATGCATGCGTTCGACGCCGCCGGCGACCCCGACCGGTACCCCGACGCCGGCGAGCCCTGGCAGCCGCTGAAGCTCTACTACAACCAGACGTTCACCAAGGCGCGCACGACGGCCCTGCACGAGGGCATGCTCGAGCGCGGGCTCGAGTCGCCGTACGGCGAGTGGCTGAAGAACTGGGAGGACCGCGACGAGCGCGACATCACCACGCACGTGCCGTGCGGTGAGTACTTCGAGCTCCGCGACCGCGCGCTGCTCGCGCACGCGACCCAGGTCGACCCGGACGGGCCGTGGTTCCACTGCCCGCTCGAGGTGCAGCGCGAGGTCTGGCCGACCGAGGACTTCGAGCGGGCCCGCTCGACCGTCGACGTGCCCACGCCCGAGGACGACCTGTTCGCCGGCATCCGCGGCACCGCGGCGGCCCGATGAGCACCGTCGACGCGCTGCTCGTGGTGCGGGCCGTCGACGACACCGAGGTGAGCCCGGGCGTGATCGGGTTCGTCGTCGTGGCGCTGCTCGGGGTGGCGACCTGGCTGCTGATTCGGTCGATGCTCCGGCAGTTCAAGAAGATCGACCTGCCGGACGACGACGAGCCCGACGTGAGCCCGGAGCAGCCGGGGTCAGCGGACCGCTGAGTCTTCCGGCTGGGCCGGCAGGGACTCCGGTGCCGCGTCCGACTGCGCGGCTTCCGCGGCCTGCGCGATCGAGCGCTCCCAGTCGCCCTCGCCCGGGCGCTCGAGCCCGGACAGGAAGGTCGGGATCCGCTCGGCGGGCATCGGCACGGCGAGGTGGAAGCCCTGGCCGACGCTGTAGCCGAGCGACAGCAGCGAGCGCCACTGCTCCGGCCGCTCGATGCCCTCGGCGACGACCGCCGACAGGCCGAGGGTGCCGGCGAGGTCCCTGATGGTGCGCACCAGCCCGGACTCGCTGTCGGTGCCCGGCAGCTGCTCGACGAACTCCTGGGCCAGCTTCAGCCCGTCGACCGGCAGCATCTGCAGGTAGGACAGCGACGAGTAGCCGGTGCCGAAGTCGTCGATGTAGAGGTGCACGCCGAGCGCGGCGAGGGCGTGCAGCCGCTCGACGATCACGCCGTCGCCCGGCAGCAGGACGCTCTCGGTGATCTCGAGGACGACGGTCGACGGCTCGATGCCGCTGGCCCGGATCGCGAGGCGGATGTCCTCGACGATGCCCGGGTCCTGCAGCTGGCGGCCGCTGACGTTGACGGCGATGTGCAGGTCGGAGTGCGTCTCGTGGTCCCGCTGCCAGCGCACGGTGTCGCGCAGCGCGGTGTGCAGCACCAGGCGACCCAGCGGCACGATCAGCCCGGTCTCCTCGGCGAGCGAGATGAACTGGCCGGGCAGCAGCATGCCGAGGGTGGGGTGCTCCCAGCGCACCAGCGCCTCGAGCCCGATGATCCGCGACGACGCGAGGTCGACCAGTGGCTGGTAGTAGACGACGAGCTCGCCGCGCTCGATGGCGTGCCGCAGGTCGCTGGTGAGCGACAGTCGCGCCAGGGCGGCCTCGTGCATGGTCGGCGCGAACACGGCGTACCGGTTCTTGCCGGCGTTCTTCGCGTCGTACAGCGCGAGGTCGGCGTTGCGCATCAGGTCCTCGGGCGACGCGGGTCCGGCCTGGCCTACCGCGATGCCGATGCTGGCGCCGGTGGTGACCTCGGTGCCGTGGATCTCGAACGGCCGGGCCAGCGCCTCGAGCAGGCGGCGGGCGATGTCGGTGCAGTGGTCGTCGCCGTCGACGTCCTCGAGCAGGATCGCGAACTCGTCGCCACCGAGCCGGGCCGCGGTGTCGCCGTCGCGCAGGCAGAGCCGCAGCCGGCCGGTCATCTCGCGCAGCAGCTCGTCACCCGCGGCGTGGCCGAGGCTGTCGTTGACCGTCTTGAAGTCGTCGAGGTCGATGAACAGCACGCCGTAGCCGCCGTGGCCGCGGGCCCGTGCCATCGCGTGGCCCAGCCGGTCGCGGAACAGCGCCCGGTTCGCCAGCCCGGTCAGGGCGTCGTGGAACGCCTGGTGGGTGAGCTGCTCCTCGAGCTGGTGCCGGTCGGTGATGTCGTGGCAGGTGACGACGAAGCCCATCAGGTCCTCGTCGATCACCTCGGTGACGACGGCGTCGACGTGGCGGATGCTGCCGTCCTCGCTGTCGAGCCGGATCTCGCCGCGGGCCGGTCGGCCGCCCTGCGCCAGGCTGACCAGGTCGCGCGCGCTGTCGCGGTCGGTCGCGGTCACGATGTCGAGCCAGTTCATGCCCAGCAGCTCGGGGGCCGGCAGGCCGACGATCGGCTCCACGGCCGGCGTGACGTGCACGATCGTCAGGTCGTGGTCGAGGATGCAGATCACGTCGGAGGCGTACTGCAGCATCAGCCGGAGCCGTCGCTCGCTGCGTCGCTCGACCATGATCTCGCCGACGTCGAGCCGCTCCAGCGCCAGGTGCATCGTCGAGGCCAGCGACTGCAGGGCCGACACGGTGCGCGGTGACGGCGTCAGCTCGGCGGCGATGACGGCGCCTTCGCGGGCCGGGCCGCGGGCCGGCAGCGCGACGAGGATGAGGGACCAGGTCGAGGGCACGCCGAGCGTCGCGTGCAGCAGTGACGGGCCGGCGAGTACGTCGATGCCCTGCTCGTGCTGCGGGAACAGCTCGAGCTCGGCGGAGTCCAGGAAGGTGGCCAGGTCGGCGTCCTCGGTGGCCTGGGCGACGGTGCCGCCGGGGTCGCCGTCGATCCGCCACGAGCGGCTGCCCGGCTGGTCGAGCAGGTCGACCGCAGCGGTCAGGGCCGCGTCGCGGACCCCACCGCGGTCGGCCGCGCCGACCAGGGGGCCGGTCGCGGTGCGCAGCACGTGCTCGCGGCGCAGGGTCCGGCGGAGCCGGGTCAGCAGGCTGATGATGCGCAGCAGGGCGAGCACGAACAGCATCACCGCGCCGCCGAGAATCACGGCCGACTGGAACAGGCCGTCGCCCGGCGGGCGGGTGACGATGATGACGGGGGAGACCAGGCAGGCGAGCCCGAGCAGGACGACGAACCGCCAGGCGGTGGCCAGCCGGACGCTGCCGGTGACCGGTCTTGGCCGGGCCATCGTGGGGTCGGTCGTGGCGAGGACGACCAGGGCGAACGCGACGAACCAGCCCGCGGCGAGCTCCGGCCGGTTGGCGATGTCGGCAGCGAGCCCGGAGGCGACGCCGGTGAACAGGGCGGCGAGCAGAAGGCGGGCGGAGCCGTCGGCCGAGCCCACCACGGCGAAGCCGAGCCGGGTCGCGACTGCGAGGACCAGCAGGTGGCCCAGCGGGAAGGCGCCGGCCGTCAGCGAGCTGAGGAGGTCGGCGTCCGAGTCGTTCAGGACCGGGTCGATCAGCGCCATCCAGCCCACCTGGGCCGCGGCGACAGTCACCACGAGGGCGTCGAGCAGGCTGTCCCGGTCGTGCCGGATGCGGTCCCGCTGGAAGGCGGTGACGGCCCCGGCCAGCACGGCGTAGGCGAGGAGCAGGGGCAGGTCGGCGTACGACGGGGTGCCGGGGCCGGCCAGCGAGACGGCGTAGCCGACGCCGACCAGGGCGACTCCGGCGGCCAGCAGCCAGCCGGGGAGCCGGTCCTGGGGCTTCGCGCGGTGGGTGACGAGCAGGATGGCCAGGGCGCTGACGACGCCGAGGGTGGCCCACAGGCCGACCCGGACAGCGGTCGAGGGCAGCAGCAGGTAAGCAGTCGTGAGCAGCGCTCCCGCACCGACCAGCGCAGCTTGGATCTGCGCAGTCGGACCTCTGCCACCCATCCGTCGCACTCCTCTGCTGCTCGACACCGGCCCCAGTCGTCCCGTTCCCTATCGGCGTCTGGTGGTCGGACTTGATGCCTGGCCTGGTTGCCCGCGCCCGGACCGGGCAGGCCATGATCGGTCCGGGACGGGGCGCAGACGATCCGAGCAGCCGCTGAGGAGGCACGTGCGCGAGCAGGTGGTGGTGCTGGGAGCCGGCCCCGGTGGGCTCTCGGTGGCCGCGATGCTGCGCCGGCGCGGCCTGGACCCCCTGGTCGTCGACCGCGCGGACGCGGTCGGGGCCAGCTGGCGAGGGCACTACGACCGGCTGCACCTGCACACCGCCCGCCAGCTCTCCCAGCTGCCCGGTTTGCGGATGCCGCGGCGGTATGGCCGGTATGTCGCGCGGGCCGACGTGGTCGACCACCTCGAGTCGTACGCCGATCATCACCGGCTGCGGACGCTGCTGGGCACCGAGGTCCGACGGGTCGACCGACAGGGCGGCCGCTGGCGTGGTCAGCACCGGCGACGATGACCTCGAGGCCGGCCACGTGGTGGTGGCGACCGGGCCCAACCACACGCCGGAGCTGCCGGACTGGCCGGGCCGGGACGGCTTCACCGGCGAGCTGGTCCATGCATCGGCGTACCGCAACCCGTCGCCGTACGCCGGCCGCGACGTGCTCGTGGTCGGCGCCGGCAACACCGGCGCCGAGATCGCGGTCGACCTCGTCGAGGGCGGTGCGCGGTCGGTGCGGCTGGCCGTGCGCACGCCGCCGAACATCGTCCGCCGCGAGGTGGGCGGGTTGCCGTCGCAGGCGGTCAGCATGCTGGTGCGGCACGTGCCGCCGCCGGTGGTCGACCGGCTGATCCGCGTGGTGCAGCGGGCGACCGTGCCGGACCTCGCCGACCTCGGCCTGCCGCGGCCCGACGACGGGCGTCTACACCCGCATCGTCCGCGACGACGCGATCCCGATCATCGACGTCGGTCTCGTCGACGCGGTCCGACGCCGGCAGGTCGAGGTGGTCGGCGCGGTCGTCGCCTTCGACGGCGCGGACGTCGTGCTCGCCGACGGCGCGCGAGTGGCGCCGGACGCCGTCATCGTGGCTGCCGGCTACCGGAACGGGCTGGAGCCGCTGGTCGGGCACCTCGGCGTGCTGGACGACCGTGGCCGCCCTCGGGTCCGCGGCGGGCGCACCGAATCGTCGGCCAGGTGTAGTGCCTCGTCTGACCCTCAGAGCGGCCAGCCGTGAACCGGTTCACCGGTCCGCGCGTTCTCCAGGTAGCGGAGCACCATCTCGCGGATAGCACCCTCCCGCGTGGCCCCCCGGTCCTCGAGAGCGGCGACCATGCCCGTCTGCCAGGACGAGCCGGTCCTGCCCGTCGCGACGCGTTCCGCAACGGTGCCGAGGTAGTGATCGTTGTCCTCGGAGCTGATACCCCATGCGGAGAGACCGTCGGCAGCCAGCGGCAGAACCGTGTCGAGCAGGAGGCGTCGTGCTTCGTAGATGCCGCTCTCCGCCGGTACGGGGCTGTGCAGTGCTGCGCCGAGGCCGAGGCGGGCCGCCGCCTGCAGGTCGCGTGTCACGGCCTCGAACGGCAGCCAGCCGCTGACCGGGCGATCGAGATCGGCCACCCCGCGGATCGCCCCGAGGAAGAAGGCAGCGTTGGCCACCATGTCGCTCACGGTCGGCCCGCTCGGCAGCACCCTGTTCTCGATGCGCAGGTGCGGGTGGTCGTGCTGCACGTCGTAGACCGGTCGGTTCCAGCGCCAGATGGTGCCGTTGTGTCGGCGCAGCTCGCGCAGTTGGGGGACGTGGCCGTCCGCCAGAGCCTCGAGAGGGTCCTCGTCCTCCAGTGCCGGGAACAGAGGCGGGTAGCGGCGGACGTTGTCCGCCAGCACGTCCCATGCCGACATCGCCCAGCCATCGCCCGCCCAGACGCGCGGCGGATGGCTCGGCTGCGCCGAGCCCACTGGCCGCGCGTCGAGGGCCTGCTCGAGCAGTGCGATCCGGGTCTCGTGCCACAGCTGCCGACCGAGCAGGAACGGCGAGTTCGCGCCCGCCGCCAGCTGTGCACCGGCGACAACCTGAGCCGCGTTGAAGAAGCGCGGGAAGTCCGACGGCGCGACGCGGACGTGGACCTGGAGGCTGGTGGCGGCTGCCTGCACGCCGATGCTGTCGGTCTCGGTCCGGAGGTGTTCCACCCCCTCGATATCGAGGTGGACCAGGCGGCCGCGCAGCCGCCGCAGAGCGGCGTCGAGGAGCGGGTAGCGCGGGGTCGCGGAGAGGCGCTCGGCGGTGAGGTCGCCGGCGTGCAGGGTGGGCAGGGTGCCGATGGCGATCGTCCGGGCCCCCCACTGCCCGGTGACCGCGTCGACCGCCGCCAGTGTGCCGGCAAGCTCCTCGTCCACTGCGCGGAGCACCCTGCCCCGGATCGGGCGCGGATCCAGGTTGAGCTCGAGATTGAACTGGCAGAGCTCGGCCTGCACGTCCCGGCGCTGCATGGCTGACAGGACCGGCCGGTTGACCAGGCGAGGACGACCCAACGAGTCGACGAGGTCGAGCTCGACCTCGAAGCCGCATGTGTCGGCCTCGGTGTCGAACATCCCGGCCTCGAGCATGCGGCTCAGAGTCACCAGGCTCGACTGCAGCCGGTCGCGAACCGCCGCCAGGTCCGCGAGCTGCCCGCTGGGAAGCTGGATCACCTCGCCCATGACACACCGTCACCACCTCTGCCGCTGGCCTCGACGAAGTCCTTGAGGCCCGTCAGCGTGCTGCTGACCAAGGGCAGGTTGTGGTTGATCCGGAGAGCGAACGTCACCGAGGTGCGTGCTCGTGCAAGCCGACGCAGGTCGTAGCGCGCCTCCTGCCCGGTCTGCAGCCGGCCCTTGAGGAGCGACCAGCTCATCCCGTCGCGTCGGTGCTGGTAGGTGACCGTGTACTCGTCCGTGCCCACCGGTGTGCTTGCTCGGAACCGCGCCACGGCGGGTGTGCCGTCCTCGTTCCTCCGGAGCACGTCGGCCGCGACGATCTCCGGCACCCACTGCGGCTGGGTCTGGACGTCGCGGAGCACGGCCGGGACACGGGCGTACGGTGCGTCGATCTCGATGGTCTGGGTCGCGGCATCGCTGGGCATGGATGTCACCCCTCAGGCTGCTCTGGCCAGGCGCACCAGGTCGTCCATCTCGTGGTCGAACGCCTCGATGAGCAGCTCCGGGTCGGGAACCACTCCCGCGTCCACCTTGAAGCCCACCCGCACACCCTGGCTGTAGGTGAAGATGCTCACCCCGACGGCCTGCCGGCCGGAGCCGGGCACCCAGCCCAGGACGCCCGCGATCCGGGTGCCGGCGACGTACCTCGCGTTCATCGGGCCGACGACGTTGGTCGTCACCCCTATCGCCTTGCTCGAGAGGAAGTCCACGAGGAGCTGCTCGACCCGGGGGTGGGTCCGGCCGATGGCGTTGATCAAACCGAAGGTGATCAACGCCTCGGGCGAGGACTTGATCGCGTCCATCCGCCGCTGGGTCTCCGTCAGCCGTGCCAGAGGCACGAGGAGACCGGTGGGCAGAGGAAGCAGCACCAGGGCGAAACGGTTGCCGAGCTCGCAGGGAGCGGTTCACCAACGGGTCTCAGGTTGACCGGGACCATGGTGGTGAGATCGCGCGCCTCGCCGTCATGGGTCAGCAGGTACGCCGTGATCGCACCGGAGACGGCACCGACGAGGACGTCGTTCACGGTCGCGTCGGTGAGCCGTCCGATCCGTTTCACCTCGGCGAGCGGCCGAGTCCGCGACCAGACCGCCCGCTTCTGGACGCCGGGTAGCCCGCTCAAGGCGGTCCGGGGGTTCGACCCGAGCAGCAACTTGTCCGCCACGTGACCGGTCTGCCGGGAAGGGTGAGAGTGTCCAGCAACCTCGCGGGTCGCGCGACCCGCGAGATTGCCGAGAGCAGGGTCAGCGAAGCGTCCAGGCCGGGCACTCCCCGTGCGCTGAACGCTGAAGCGGCCTCGGCCCGGGTGTCCGGCCCGGGCAGCTCCTCCAGGTCCGCCGTCATCGTGGCGTCGGTCAGCGACAGCAGGACCTCGGCCAAGGCGGCGCCGTCGGCGATCGCGTGGTGGAACCGCGTCACGACGGCTGCGCCGGAGCGGTAGCCGTCGACGACGTAGAACTCCCAGAGCGGTCGATCTCGATCGAGCGGCCGGTTCATCTGGGCCTCGACGAACCGTTCCAAGCACGCCTCGTCGCCCGGCGGGGGGAGCATGACCCGGTGCAGGTGGCGTGACAGCGAGAACTCCGGGTCGTCCTCCCAGTATTGCCGCCCCAGCCCGGCGAATGACCCGACAGGTCGCTGCCGGAACACGGGGTACCGCGCGATCAGACGCGTTTCCACCAGCGCCGCGAACCGCTCCCAGTCCACCGGCTCGTCGAACCACATCACCGAGTCGATGACCATGAGGTTGTTGGGCCGGTCCATGTTCAACCACATGGTGTCGACCGCACCGACCGGCCGCCTGCTGGTCATCGCGACCACCACGCTCTCGCTCACGGGCCTGGGTACAGCCTCGCAGCGGGTGTCCCGCGGGCCTAGGGCTGGAAGTCCCGATCGCGCTCAGTCGGACCTCGCCGGATAGGGCACTTCGTCCGGTGCGCGGCCGGCAGAAAGGCGTTACAACGACGGTATGGACACCGTCGGCGGCCGCGGGCTGCGGCCCCGTCGTGGCCGGCGGGGAGCCCGGTCGGCGTCGTCGCGGTGGGTCGACCTCGAGGGTCCTGTCCACTACGTCGACTACGGCGGACCCTCTGACGGGCCGCTGCTCGTCTGCGTGCACGGGCTCGGCGGGTCAGTGGTGAACTGGGCCGCGGTAGCGCCCGTGCTGGCCGAGACCTGCCGGGTCGTCGCCCTCGATCTCGCGGGTTTCGGTCGGACCAGGAGTGGCGGGCGTTCGACCACCGTGCAGGCGAACCAGCGACTGCTCCACCGTTTCCTCGCCCAGGTCGTCGGACCGCCGGCAATTCTCGTGGGCAACTCGATGGGCGGGCTCATCTCCGTTCTGCAGGTGGATGCCCACCCCGAGACCGTTGCAGGTCTCGTGCTCGTCGACCCGGCCCTCCCCGTCGGGTTGCGAGCACGGCCGCACCCTCTCGTCGCGGCGATCTTCACGGTCTACGCGGTGCCCGCTGTTGGACGCACGATCATGTCGCGACGGCGCACGCTGCGGGTCGGTCGAGGAGCAGGCCATGGATGTCCTCCGGCTGTGCTGCGCGGATGCATCGAGAGTGCCGGCCGAGGTGATCGCTGCGCATCTCGAACTGGCCCGCGAGCGCATGGAGTACGCCGATGTCGACACCAGCTCATCCTCGCCGCGCGATCCCTGCTGTGGGTGCTGGCCCGGCGGCGCCAGCACGCGGCGATGCTGCGTGACATCGCGGTGCCGGTACTCCTGCTGCACGGCGACCGGGACCGGTTGGTGCCGATCGCCGCCGCGCGCAGCACTGCCGCCGCCAATCCCCTCTGGCAGTTCGAGGTCGGTTCGGGCGTAGGCCACGTGCCGCAGCTGGAGGCCCCTGAGTGGACGGTCACCCAGATCCTCGACTGGCTCGACGCTGGCGGCAAGGCAGCGGCACTCGCAGCTCGCTAGCGAGCGGCGGTCACGCCACGAGGGCGGTCAGCTCGGCCATGGCCGACTCGAGGCCTGCACTGAGCACGCCGAGGTCCGGGACCGCGTCGCGGTCACCGGTGACCCCGAAGGCCAGCTGCCCGTCGTACGAGATGATCCCGATCGTGACGCGCAGATCGACGGCCAGCGGGATGTAGGGGAACATCTCGGTCATCCGGCGGCCCAGCAGGTACAGCGGGAACTGCGGGCCCGGCACGTTCGCGTGACGGTGCTGATGGCGCGCTGCGGGAAGTGCGCCACCGCTCGTGCCGAGAGCGCGAACAGCGTCAGCGGCAGGTAGCCGGTCGCGGCCATCATCGCGTCCACGCCTACTGCCATCCCGCCGTGCTTGAGCTGGCCGAGCTGCCGGGTGATCAGCGCGAGTCGCGCGGCGGGGTCGGCGACGCCGACTGGCAGGTCAGCGAAAACCGCGGACACCTGGTTCCCCGTCGCGCCGTGGTCGCCCGGGTGACGCGTCGACACGGGCACCAAGGAGCGGATGGTGCGCCCGTCCACCGTCTCTCCGCGGGACAGCAGAAAGGTCCGCAGGGCACCGGTGACGGCCGCGAGGACCACGTCGTTGACCGTGCCACCGAACTCGTTCTTGACCTTCTTCGCGTCGCCGAGGTCGGCCCTGGCCCAGCCCCATCGGCGGCGTGGGCCGATCGGCCCGTCGAGCACGTTCTCCGGTCGCGCCACCCTGGCGCCCGCCTGCGCGAGGCCGAGCGTCTGCACTGCCAGCCGACGAGGCGCCAGCAACCCGTGCGCGGTCACCCGTGCCAGCTCGACCGGGCTGCGCAGGGCTTCGACGAGGGCCGCGGTCACCAGGCCGGAGGTCGAGGGCTCGGGCCGCGGTGTCCAGCTCGGCACGGCCACCGGGCTCGGCTGCGGCTCGTGGTCGAGCAACGCCTCCATGATGTCGGTGCCCGAGATGCCGTCGATCATGGCGTGATGGGCCTTGTTGATCACGGCCCAGTCCCCGTCGGCGACGTTGCGCACCAGCCACATTTCCCACAGTGGTCGGGACAGGTCGAGGTGCTCGGACATCAGGCGGGCTGCCAGCGACCGCAGTTGGCGCTCCGTCCCCGGCCGGCGCAACGAGATGCGGCGGACGTGGCGCCGCACGTCGAACTGCGTGTCGTCGGCCCACACCGGTCGCCCGAGCTCGAGGGGCACCCGGCGCACGTGCTGCCGGTACCGCGGCACCTGCGCGAGCTTGGCGTCGATGACGCGGCAGAGCTCGCCGTACGTGGGTGCCGGGCCTTCGAAGAGAAGGGCAGAGCCGATGTGCAGCTGCTGGACGTCGCGCTCGAGGTGGAAGAACGAGGCATCGAGCGGGCTGAGCCGGTCCATCCCCCCACGCTGACACCGGCGGCGTTCCGGGACCAGAGGCGTTGGACTCGAACGCGTCGCCGTGGACGTACCAGTCCAGTGGGGAACTCAGCCGGTCGCTGCGACGACCTCCCGGCCAGTGATCTCGGCCGGGCGGATCCGGACCCAGAAGCCGAGGCCTTCGACGTCCGGCCAGGACCTCAGTCCGAGCGCGTCGTAGCGGTCGGTGTGGGCGCTCTCGTAGACCAGCTCGGCGGTGCCTTTCACGAGGACGCTCCAGCCGCTCTCACGCTCGCTGTCGAAGCCGTCGATCTCGTAGGCGACGGTGCCTGAGGACTCCGCCACCTGGAGCTTGGAGCCCCACGAGGTGCGGAAGACGACGTCGAGCCCGTCGAGGCCGTGGTTGACGGGGAACACCGCTGGCTCGCCCTCGCTGACGAACGCCAGCCGGCCCACCGGCGTCGACCGGAGGAGCTCCAGGCACTCGTCGAGGCTGAGCACGCGCAGCCCGCGGTGGTCGGTCGACTCGTCGGTCGGACCGAGGTCCTCCGGGTGGTCGTGACGCACAGAGGCTCGGACGTCGTCGGGAACGCCCATCGCAGGTCTCCTCGGGTCGGTGCCGGTGACGGGGTGTGTCCCTTCAGGCTAGATCCGCATGACGCGGTCGGATCAGGGCCGAAAGTCACTACAGCGTGGGCAGGAACCGGCTGCAGACAAGTACGAGCACGGTGCCTGCCGTGAGCCCGGTCACGGTGCCCAGCGCGGCGACGGCCGGCACCGGCCACTCGGCGCCGGTGCGGTCGCCCCCAGGAAGATGACCGCCATCACCGCACCGAGGCCGACCGCCCATGTGAGGACCAGCAGCGGCGGCGGCGCCGACCCGTCGTCAGGGCCTGCGAAGTCTTCGCCTCTGTTGCCGCCGCGGTCATGCCGACCGCCTCGGCAGTCGCGCAGAGCGCCGTCCACCGGGCCAGCGGAAGCCCTCCCCTCGCCCGGTCACCGTCCTGGGATGCCGGTAGCCTCCGACGACGTGGTCTCGGGAGCTACTGCTGCCATGACGAAGCCCGTTGGCAATGGACACATCGAGCGTGCACCGCGGCGTGTCACCACGGGCAGAGTCGAAGGGCCCGACAGCCGTCGTGGCTGTCTGGGAAGGTGGATGCTTCGCGGCGCGCAGGAGGAGGGTGTTCGGTGTGAACCGGCTTGCCGGGGCGACGAGCCCGTACCTGCTGCAGCACGCGGACAACCCGGTCGACTGGTGGCCGTGGGGCGACGAGGCGTTCGCCGAGGCCCGGCGCCGCGACGTGCCGGTGCTGCTCTCGATCGGCTACGCCGCGTGCCACTGGTGCCACGTGATGGCGCACGAGTCGTTCGAGGACGCCGAGACCGCGGCGCTACTCAACGAGCACTTCGTCGCCGTCAAGGTCGACCGCGAGGAGCGCCCCGACGTCGACGCGGTCTACATGGAGGCGACCACAGGCGCTGACCGGGCACGGCGGCTGGCCGATGACGGTGTTCATCACGCCGGACGGCGAGCCGTTCTACTGCGGCACCTACTTCCCGCCGACCCCGCGGCACGGCATGCCGTCGTTCCGCCAGCTGCTCGGCGTCGATCGCCGAGCCTGGAGCGAGCGGCGCGACGAGGTGGTGGCCGCCGGGCAGCGGATCGTCGGACGACTCGCCGCGCGGGCCGTCGTCGCGTGCCGGCGACGGCGCGCAGCCGCCGTCCGCGGAGCTGCTCGACGACGCCGCTGCGCGCGCTCGCCGCGACGTACGACGCGCGGCGCGGCGGGTTCGGCGGCGCGCCAAGTTCCCGCCGTCGATGGTGCTGGAGTTCCTGCTGCGCCACCACGCGCGCACCGGTGACGCGAACGCCGCTGCGGATGGTCGAGCGACACCTGCGAGGCGATGGCCCGCGGCGGCATCTACGACCAGCTCGGCGGCGGCTTCGCGCGGTACTCGGTCGACGCGGACTGGGTGGTGCCGCACTTCGAGAAGATGCTGTACGACAACGCCCTGCTGCTGCGGGTCTACACGCACCTGTGGCGGGCGACCGGCTCGGAGCTGGCCCGCCGGGTCGCCCTGGAGACCGCCGACTTCATGCTCCGCGACCTGCGCACCGCCGAGGGCGGGTTCGCCTCGGCGCTGGACGCCGACACCGACGGGCGTGGAGGGGCCGACCTACGTCTGGACGCCGCGCAGCTGGTCGAGGTGCTCGGCGACGGACGACGGCGCCTGGGCGGCGCAGCTGTTCGAGGTCACCGACGGCGGGCACGTTCGAGCACGGCGCGTCGACGCTGCAGCTGCTGCGCGACCCGGACGACGACCGAGCGCTGGGCTCGCGTGCGCGCGCGGCTGCTGGCCGCCCGCGCCCAGCGGCCGCAGCCGGCCCGCGACGACAAGGTGGTCGCGGCCTGGAACGGGCTGGCGATCGCCGCGCTGGCCGAGGCGGGCGCGCTGCTCGACCGGCCCGACCTGGTCGACGCGGCCGCCGCGGCGGCCGACCTGCTGGTCGACGTGCACCTGGTCGACGGCCGGCTGCGCCGGGTGTCGCGGGACGGCGCGTGGGCGGCGCCGCGCCGGCGTGCTCGAGGACTACGCCGACGTCGCCGAGGGCTTGCTCGCGCTGCTCGCAGGTCACCGGCGACGCCGCGCTGGCTCGCGGCCGCGGGCGCGCTGCTCGACACGGTGCTCGAGCCAGTTCGCCGACGGCAGCGGCGGCTTCTACGACACCGCCGACGACGCCGAGCCGCGCTGGCCGGATGCGCCGCCCGCAGGACCCGACCGACAACGCCACCCCGTCCGGGCTGTCGGCCGCGGCCGGCGCGCTGCTCTCGCTACGCCGCGCTACACCGGCTCGACGCGGCACCGGGACGGCGGCCGAGGCGGCGCTCGGCGTCGTACGCCGCTGCTGGCCGCGGCACGCCCGGTTCGCCGGCTGGGGGCTGGCGGTGGCCGAGGCGCTGCTCGACGGTCCGCGCGAGGTCGCCGTCGTCGGCCGCCGGCGACCCGGCCACCGCGCGCGCTGCACCGCGCCGCGCTGCTCGGCACCGCGCCCGGCGCGGCCGTCGTGCGCGGGCGAGCCCGGCCGCGCGACGGGCGTCCCGCTGCTGGCCGACCGGCCGCTGGTCGGCGGCCGGCCCGCGGCGTACGTCTGCCGGCACTTCACCTGCGCCGCGCCCGACGACCGACGCGGACGAGCTGGCGGCGGCGCTGCGCTAAGGACGGTGCCGGTGCGGCCGGCCCCGGCGTGTCACCGGGTCGGCGCCGCCCAGACGATGACCGCGATTGCCGCAACCGCGAGCACGACCCAGACCACCGTGGCTGCGGGTCGACGGTCGGCGGCCTCCAGCAGCGGTCCCGATCTTCGGCACCGCGCCGACCGAGGCCCAGCACGACGATGCCGCCGGCGCCGGCGGCGACCAGCTCACCCGGTGCGTCGTGACCGGCCCGCCGCAGTGCGGTCGCGGCCGCCAGGGTTGCCACGAGCAGCCCGCCACCGGTGACAGCCAGCGCCGACCAGGACAGGCCCGGCTCGGACTGGACCACGGCCGCAGTGCCGCCGAGCCAGCCGACCACTGGGAGCAGACCGACGAGAAGGCGACGGGCGGTGCGGGTCCGACGGGGCACCGGAACCGCGTCGACCGCTGCGGCCGACGGCTCGTCCAGCACGAACGCCGCAGCCGTGGCGAAGCCGGCCAGCGCGAACCACAGCAGTGCCGAGCCAGGACCGTTCGGCACTACCCAGCCGTCGAAGAGCAGCGCCGCAAGCCCGAGGCATGTCCCGCCGGCGACCGGCGCCCATGGGACGGCTCGGAGCTCGCTGCTGGTCACAGCCGGACGAGGGTCGGTCCGGTCAGCGAAGCGACGAGCAGGAACGCCACAGCGGCGACGGCGAGCCCGACCAGCCCGCCCTGAGGGTCTCGCGGGTGCGACCGTCCGAGCCGTGCAGCAGCGCCGAGACCGCGGCCAGACCGATGAGGGCGATGACGTAGCCGAGCCGCCAGACCGGTGAGCCGCCCAGCAGGTGTGGGTCGGTCCCGGTCCCGGTGATCCAGAGCACGAAGGGGCCGGTCATGTGCCACACGTTGCCCAGCCGCGAGTCCAACGGCATCAGGGTGAGGATCGACCACGCGACCAGGACGACAGTCGCCAGCAGCGGCGCCCGGCCACCGCCACCAACGACCGAGGCAGACACCGAGCACCGGGCCACCGAGACCGGCCAGCGCTGCGGCGATCATCATCGCGTCGCGCTCCGCCGCCGAGAAGTAGTCCCAGCCGTTGACCCCAGGACATCGGGCTCGAGGTGCCACGAGATGACGAGGTGCGCCATGGCGAGGGCTGCGAGTGAGAACGGCACCAGGCAGGCGATCAGCAGTGCCGCGTCCGGGTCGGCTCTCGGCCCGGACGCCCTCGATCGCCTCCTGCGCGCGACGAGTAGACCGGGTCAGGCGGTAGGCGACGACCATGCCGCCGAGGCCCATCAGCCAGGCCGGGGTCAGGGAGAGCTCTCGGCGCGGTCGACGATCGCCGCGCGCTCCGCGGCCGACAGCCCGGTCCCGGCCGCGAGCGCGCGCGCGAGGCCGGCCTCCTCGGCGAAGGTACGGGCGCGGATCGCGGCGCGCGGGTCTGCCGGTGCGGCGGAGTCGGGCATGGCGCGGTTATCGGTCAGGACGGGCGCGGCCGCAACAGCGCGGTCACAGCAGGATCAGGTCGTCGCGCAGCGCGGCGAGACCGCCGACGCCCTCGATGCGCAGCACCGTGCCGACGCCGAAGTCGAGGATTGCGTCCTCTCCCTCCATGCGCCCGTTCTCTCTCAGGATTTGCCGCGCGCTTCGCCCTTCGGCCAGGATGCCTGCGAGCTCGATGCTGTCGGTGTCGTCGCGGAAGTCGGTGATCGTGTCCCGTCCGACGAAGTAGACGAAGGTGTCCGCTCCCTTGCCGCCCGTGAGCCAGTCGTTGCCGAAGGCGCCGTCGATCTCGTCGGCGCCCCCGCCGCCGAAGAGCACGTCGGTGCCGCCGCCGCCGCTCATCACGTCGGCGCCGGCTCCCCCGAACAGCCGGTCGTCGCCGATGCCGCCCTCCAGGACGTCGGCGGCGTTGCCGCCACGCAGCTCGCAATCGAAAGCACCCCCGGCCATGTCGTCGCGGAAGCGCGAGCCGATGACGACCTCGACGTTGGTCAGCCTGTCGGTATTGCCGAGCGCGTCGAACACCCGGCCCCCGTTCAGGGTGAGGTTCAGATGGACGCTCACCCCGCCGATGGCATTGCCGTAGTCGACGGTGTCGGTGCCGCCGCGCCCGTCGATGACGTCGTCGCCGCCGACCAGGGCGTTGGGCGTCGTCGGGTCGCCGTCCCAGTCGGGAACGAACAGGTTGTCGGCCCCGGAGCCGAGAAGCGTGTCGGAGAAGTTCGAGCCGGTGACCATCTCGATCTCGAAGAGGCGGTCGTCGCCTTCGCCGGTGGCGGTGCCGGCCGCGAGGTCGAGCACGAGCCCTGCCGTGGCGTCGGCGTAGAAGACATGGTCGCGCCCGCCGCCTCCGACGATGCGGTCGTCGCCGACGCCGCCGCTGAAGCTCTCGTCGCGGTCCGACCCGCGCAGCACGTCGTCGAAGCTCGAGCCGATGACCCGCTCGATGCCCACGAGGCGGTCGGTGCCGCCGTAGCCGTCGCGCGCCCGGCCGGTCGCGAGGTTCACGACGACGCCGCCGGGATCGTCGATGTAGCGGACGCGGTCGAAGCCGCCGCCGCCGTCGAGGAGGTCGTCGCCGCGTCCGCCGAAGAGCGAGTTGTCGCCGCCGCGGCCGAACAGCCGGTCGTTGCCGTCGAAGCCGCGCAGGGTGTCCGCGCCGCCCGTGCCCTTCAGGCGGTCGGGTCCCGAACCGCCGTTCCTCTCCGCCATTCCCCGCCCCCTCGATCCCGTCTCGGGAGCCTAGCACGGATCGGGCTGCTCGGGCAGCGCGCGCATTTCCCGCTTGTCGTGCCGGCTTTGCCACGCGATCTTGCACGGCGCCGTCGGTCGGCGGCGCCGCGCAAGGTTCGGGCAGGAGAAACATGCGGACGACGGTTCTGGCCACCGGGGGCGCGGGCTACATCGGGTCGCACGTCGTTGCCGAGCTGATGGCGGCGGGGCACCGGGTCGTCATCCTCGACGACTTCTCGAACGCCGGCGAGGACACGCCGGCGCGGATCGCGGCGATCGGGCCCGGCGCGCCGGAGGTGGTCGCGGGCGACATGCGCGACCCGGGAGCGCTCGAGGCCGCCTTCGCCGGCCGCGGCATCGACGCGGTGATCCACCTCGCCGGCCTGAAGGCGGTCGGCGAGTCGGTCGTTGAGCCGCTGCGCTACTTCGACGTCAACGTCGGCGGCGCCGTGGCGCTCTTGCAGGCGATGGCGCGGCACGGGGTCCGGCGGCTGGTCTTCTCCTCCTCGGCCACCGTCTACGGGACGCCGGAGACCAATCCGATCCCCGAGGCGGCGCCACTCGCCGCGCTCAACCCCTACGGCCGCACCAAGCTGATGATCGAGCAGGTGATCGACGACCTCGTGGTGGCGCGGCCGGAGCTGGCGGCGGTCTCGCTGCGCTACTTCAACCCGGTCGGCGCCCACAAGTCGGGGCTGATCGGCGAGAACCCGAAGGGGGTGCCGAACAACCTCTTCCCCTACATCGCCCAGACCGCCGCCGGCATCCGCGAGCGGCTGCGCATCTTCGGCGACGACTATCCGACCCCGGACGGCACCGGGGTGCGCGACTACATCCACGTCGTCGACCTCGCGCGCGGGCACCTCGCGGCGCTCGACTTCCTGCTGGCGGGCGAGGGGGTTGGCCGCAACCTGCCGGTCAACCTCGGCTGCGGCCGCGGCTACAGCGTGCTCGAGTCGGTCGAGGCCTTCGGCCGCGCGGCCGGGCGGCCGATCCCCTACGAGATCGTCGGCCGGCGGGCCGGGGACGTCGCCGAATGCGTCGCCGACCCGCGCCGGGCGGCCGAGCTCTTCGGCTGGCGGGCGACGCGCGGCCTCGACGAGATGTGCGCCGACCACTGGGCGTTCCAGAGCCGGGCGCTGGTCGCCTGAGCCGGCCGCCTCAGGCGGCGACGAACCTCTGCCCCTCGAGCGAGGCGGCGAAGCCGTCGAGTGCCGCGCTCGTCTCGGCCCAGTGCGGCAGCGCCTTGATCCGCCCGAGCCAGGCCGCGACGTTCGGGGTCGCCGGAGAAGTCCCAGCGGATGAGGTCGCCGAGCGCGACGAGGCCGCCGACGAAATAGTCGGCGACGGTGATCGCCTCGCCGGTCAGCCAGGTCCGCCCGTCGCCGAGCCAGTGGGTGTCGAGCACCGTCAGCCAGAAGGCGCTCTTGTCGCGGCCCCATTCGACCGCGACGCGGTGGCCCTCGTCGGTCGGGCGCTTGTGGTGCGGGAAGAGCTGCGGGTAGCAGAGGTTGTAGCCCCAGTCGCGGTAGAAGTTGAAGCTGGCCCAGGCGATCGCCTCGTGGACCCGGGCGCGGCCGCGCAGGTCGGCCGGGTACTCGGGCAGGTCGAGCTTCTCGGCGAGGTAGATCAGGATCGCCGCGCTCTCGGTCAGGCGGAAGTCGCCGTCCTCGAGCACCGGCACCAGCCGGTTCGGGTTGACCGAGACGAACGGCTCCTGGTGGTGGGCGCCGGTGAAGAGGTCGACGACCTCCTCGTCGAGCGCGATGCCCTTGTCGGCGGCGTAGAGCCGGACGATCCGGCTGGTGATCGAGGCCGGGTGCATGTAGAGCTTCATCATATCCTCCCAGTGTGTCGGTTTTATCAGCGTTTTTAGTAGGGGTTCTTCGGGGTGCGGTCGGCCGAGAGGCTCTCGCGCCGCCGGGCGGTCAGCGCCTCGATGGCGTCGGCGAGGTGGATCTCGGCGATCGCGTAGTCGTTGCGGGCGACCCGGAGCTTGTGCGCCTCGAGCAGCACCTCGCCGTGGGTCCAGCCCTCCGGCGGCTCGAAGCGGTAGGCGGCGAGCTCGATCAGGAGGCCGAGCGGGTCCTTGAAGTAGATCGAGTCCATGAAGCCGCGGTCCTTGACCCCGGAGTGCTCGATGCCGCGCTCGTCGAGCCGCTCGACGGCCTGCCGGAAGGTCGCGGCGCTGACCGCGAGCGCCAGGTGGTGCACGCAGCCGATGTCGGTCGGGGTCCGCGTCGGGTCGGGCTTGCGGCCCTCGTTGGTGAAGATGGTGATCAGCCGCCCGTCGCCCGGGTCGAAGTAGAGGTGGCTCTCCGAGGCGCGGTCGAGGTTCGGCTGCTCGAAGACGAAGGGCATGCCGAGCACGCCCTCCCAGAAGTCGATCGAGGTCTGCCGGTCGGCGCCGACCAGCGTGATGTGATGCACCCCTTGCGTCTGAAGCTTCCGCATGTCGCTCCCCCCTCACGAAGCCGCGGCGGACCAGTCCACCAGCGTCGACTTGTAGTCGCTTCGCGGCAGGCTGCCCATCGGGACCAGCGTCACCGCGGTCGTCACCGCCAGCCGCTCGCGCAGCCGCCGCTGCAGCCGCTCGGCGAGGTCGCTGCGCGCCTCGGCCGTCGTCTCGACCGCGACCGGCAGCGGCGGGCTCTGCTTGACGCCGCGCGCCGCCGGCCGCACCGCGATCACCCCGGTCACCTCGGGCGCGAGCTCGCCGACCACCGCCCGCAGCGCGCTCGGGAAGACGTTGACGCCGCGCACGATCAGCATGTCGTCGGTCCGGCCGATGCAGCGCACCCGCGGGCCCGGCGCGGCCGCAGGGGCAGGGGGCCGGCCGACACCCGGACGTGGTCGCGGCTGCGGAAGCGCAGCAGCGGCGCCGCCTCGCGCGCGAGGTGGGTGTAGACGAGCTCGCCCTCGGCGCCGTCCTCGAACGGCAGCGCCGCGCCGGTCTCCGGGTCGATCAGCTCGACGTGCACCAGCCCCTGCCCGGAGAAGTGCATGCCGGTCCGGTGCGCGCACTCGCCCCAGAGCGAGACGGCGATGTCGCCGATGCCCATCGCCTCGGTGACGCGCGCGCCCCAGGCCGCCTCGAGCCGCGCCCGGAGCGCCGGCTCGCCGCCGCCGGGCTCGCCGGCGACGAGCAGCCGCCGCACCGACGAGCCGGCGAGGTCGATGCCGCGCGCCTCGGCGAGCTCGGCGAGGTGCAGGGCGTAGGAGGGCGTCAGCGCCACGACGTCGGGCGCCAGCCGGGTGACCGCGGCGAGCAGCCGCTCGCTGTGGCCCGAGCCGACCGGGATCTGGGCAGAGCCCGAGCGCGTGGAACGCCTCGAGCGCCACCCCGGCGACGAACGGGCCGGCGTTGTAGGTGGTGACGATCCGCTCGCCGGCCGCGACGCCCGAGGCGGCGTAGGAGCGCGAGGAGATGGTGATCCAGGCGGCGAGGTCGGCCCGGGTCAGCGGGATGTAGGAGGGGCTGCCGGTGGTGCCGCTGGTCGAGTAGACGCGCACCACCTCGGCCATCGGCGCGGCGAGATGCGCGCCGATCGGCGCCGCCGCGGTCACGGTCCGCCGCAGCTCGTCCTTCTCGGTGAACGGCAGCCGGCCGATGCGCGTCGAGCCCGCCGACCGCGCCCGCGTCGGCGAAGCCCGCCGCGGCGAGCTTGGCGCGGTAGAAGGGCGAGCGCGCGAGGAGGTAGGCGATCTGCGCGCGGTAGCGGCGGTCGTCGGCGGAATCGGGCGTCACCCGCGCTCCCCGTCGTAGGCGATCGCCGCCTCGGCGTGCGCCGCCATCAGGAAGCCGATCGGCCGCTCCTGCTCCTCGGCGAGGTGCGCCAGCAGGCTGGCGGTCCGGGCGAGGATCGGGATCGCCTTGAGCATCGCCGGCGGGAAGTCGATGTCGAGCAGCACCGCGGCGATCGCCATCGAGACGTTGAGGGTCAGCGGCTTGCCCCAGGCCTCGGCCGCGGCCGGCGCCGTCGCCCGCGCGAGCCGGCAGTGGATGCCGGCGACGCCGCGGGCGTCGGCCAGCGCGAAGATGCGCTCGGCGCGCGGGTCGACCGGCTTGTGCAGCGGGTGCCCGAAGCCCGGCAGCTTGCCGCCGTCCCGGCGGATCGCCGCCACCATCGCCACGAGCGCCCCGTCGCCCTCGGCGTCGACGCGGGCGCGCGCCTCGGTCAGGAAGCTGCCGCAGGCCTCGGCGGTGCCGAGCACCACGGTGCCGCAGCCGAGGATGCCGGCGGCCACCGCGCCCTGCAGCGCCGCCGGGTCGGCGGCGAGCGTCATCCGCGCCGCCTGGTTGGTCGGCACCAGCCCGTGCTCGGCGATCGCGACCAGCAGCAGGTCGAGGAAGAACCGCTGCTCGGCGGTCGGCTCGCGGCCGGTGACCAGCAGGTGGAAATAGTCGGTGAAGCCGAGCCGGCCCATGAGGTCGCCGCAGAGGTCGCGGCCGCGCACCGTGATCGAGGCGGCGTCGGCGGTGCTGATCGCGGTCGCCGCGGCGCCGGGCTTGCCGATCATCATCGCGCGGCCTCCCGCTCTGCTGTCGCGCAGATTTTCCGGACAATGCCGCCGGTGTCAATCGACGCGGACCCACGCGTCAGGGTGGTCGGTCGAAGGGCCGGCCGGCGGGCGTTAACCCGAGGACATCGGCGTCGGTTTCCCGTAGGTTTCCTGTAGTTTTTCCGTAGCTACAAAATCCGCCGCGACGCATCCGGTTAACGGCACGCGCCGCGTCCGGGAAAGCGACCCCCGCGGTCCCCCATGGTCGAGCGATCGCCCTGACCCACGCGTCCGTTCCGCACCTCGACGGGCGGCGGAGGCGGTGCTAGGTGGGGCCGCGACCGGCCGAAGGGGAGAGCCATGGACCTGCACGCGAACCTGATCGACGGGGAGTGGGTGGAGGGCGAGGCGATCCCGAACGTCAACCCGGCGAACACCGGCGAGGTGGTCGGCCACTATGCGCGGGCGAGCGCCGAGGACGCCGGCCGGGCGATCGCGGCGGCGAAGGCGGCGTTTCCGGGCTGGAGCCGGTCGGGGCCGCTGGAGCGGCATGGGGTGCTGTCGAAGGCGGCGGCCGAGATCCTGGCGCGGAAGGAGGAGCTCGGGCGGCTGCTCGCGCGCGAGGAGGGCAAGACGCTGGCCGAGGGCATCGGCGAGACGGTGCGGGCGGCGCAGATCTTCGACTTCTTCGCCGGCGAGTGCCTGCGGCTCACGGGCGAGATCCTGCCGTCGGTGCGGCCGGGGCTCGGGGTCGAGATCACCCGCGAGGCGGTCGGCCCGGTCGGGCTGATCACGCCGTGGAACTTTCCGATCGCGATCCCGGCCTGGAAGCTCGCGCCGGCGCTGGCCTGGGGCAACACCGTGGTGATCAAGCCGGCCGACCTGGTGCCGGGCTGCACCTGGGCGCTCGTCGACATCCTGAACCGCGCCGGGCTGCCGAAGGGGGTCTTGAACCTGGTGATGGGCAAGGGCTCGGTGGTCGGCCAGGCGATCCTCGACAGCGCCGGACATCCGCGCGGTCAGCTTCACCGGCTCGGTCGGCACCGGGCGGCGGGTCGCCGAGGCGAGCGTGCGGGTGATGCGCAAGTTCCAGCTGGAGATGGGCGGCAAGAACCCGATGGTGGTGCTCGACGACGCCGACCTCGAGGTGGCGGTCGACGCCTGCCTGAACGGGGCGTTCTACTCGACCGGGCAGCGCTGCACCGCGAGCTCGCGGCTGATCGTGCAGGACGGCATCCACGACCGCTTCGTCAAGCGGCTGAAGGAGCGGATGGCGGCGCTGGTGGTCGGCGACCCGCTCGACAAGGCGACGCAGATCGGCCCCGTCGTCGATGCGGGCCAGCTCGAGCAGGACGAGAGCTACATCGCGATCGGCCGCGACGAGGGCGCCGAGCTCGTCGGCGGCGAGCGGCTGAAGCGCTGACACGGAGGGCTTCTTCCTCGCCCCGGCGCTCTTCGTCGGGGCGACCAACGCCATGCGGATCAGCCGCGAGGAGATCTTCGGCCCGGTCGCCGGGGTGATCCGGGTGAAGGACTACGAGGAGGCGCTCAGCGTCGCCAACGACACCGAGTTCGGGCTGTCGGCCGGCATCTGCACCACCTCGCTGAAGCACGCGACCCACTTCAAGCGCAACGCCGAGGCCGGGATGGTGATGGTCAACGTGCCGACCGCCGGCGTCGACTTCCACGTGCCGTTCGGCGGCTCCAAGGGCTCGAGCTTCGGCCCGCGCGAGCAGGGCCGCTACGCCGCCGAGTTCTACACCACCGTCAAGACCGCATACACCGCGGCCTGAGGGTGCGCGGGGTCGACTGGCGGTCGCTGGCGCTCGGCCTGACGTTCGCGGCGATCTGGAGCTCGGCCTTCACATCGTCGCGGATCGTGGTCGAATACTGGCCGCCGTTCCTGGTGCTGTCGGTGCGCTTCCTGTTCTCCGGGCTGCTCGCGCTCGGCATCGGCTTCGCGGCCGGGCAGCGGATCGACCTGACGCGCGCCGAGTGGCGGGCGGTGGTGGTGTTCGGGGTCTGCCAGAACGCGCTCTACCTCGGGCTCTTCCACTACGCGATGCAGACGGTGGAGGCCGGGCTCGCGGCGATCATCGCCAGCGCGCTGCCGCTCTGCGTCGCCGGGCTCGGACGGGCGTTCTTCGGCCAGCGCCTGCCGCCGGTGGCGGTCGGCGGGCTTTTCGTCGGCTTCGCCGGCGTCCTCGTCATCATGACCGGCCGGCTCGGCCACGGCCTCGACTGGGGCGGCGTCGCCGCCTGCGTCGTCGGCGTGCTGGCGCTGGCGGTGGCGACGCTGACGCTCAGGAACGCGGCGGCCGGGGGCAGCCTGTGGATCGTCGTCGGGCTGCAGATGATCGTCGGCGCCGTGGCCCTGTTCCCGGCGAGCGTCCTGCTCGAGACCTGGCGGGTCTCGATCGACGGCCGCTTCGTCGCCGCCTTCCTCTATTCGGCGATCGTCTCGGGGGTCGTCGCCACGATGATCTGGTTCGTGCTGGTGCGCCGCATCGGCGCGACCCGGGCCGCGACCTTCCACTTCCTGAACCCGTTCCTCGGCGTCGCCATCGCAGCAGTGGTGCTCGGCGAGCGTGTCACCGCGCGCGACCTCGTCGGGGTCGCGATCATCATGTGCGGCATCCTCGCGGTGCAGCTCGCCCGAGCCCGGCCAACCGGCAGCTAGGAGCGGCTCACGCGGCCAGCGCCGTCGAGGATGCGGGCCCAGGAGCGGATGCCCTTGTGGAAGCTCCGGAGCTCGTACTTCTCGTTCGGGCTGTGGATGCGGTCGTCGGAGAGGCCGAAGCCGACCATCACCACGTCGACGCCGAGCTTGTTCCGGATCAGCGTCGCCACCGGGATCGAGCCGCCGCCGCCGACGAAGGCGGCGTCCTTGCCCCACTCGTCGGTCAGCGCGCCCTGCGTCTTCTGGAAGACCGGCCCGGAGGTGTCGAAGGCGACGGCGGTGCCGGAGCCGTGCTCGTGGAACTCGACCGGGCAGTCCTTGGGGATGCGGTCGTTGACGTGCTTGCGGAAGGCGGCGCGGACCTTGTGCGGGTCCTGGTCGAAGACCAGGCGGAAGGAGATCTTCGCCATCGCCTGCGCCGGGATCACCGTCTTGAAGCCGGCGCCCTGGTAGCCGCCGCCCATGCCGTTGACCTCGCAGGTCGGGCGCGACCAGGTCATCTCGAGGACCGAGCGGCCCTTCTCGCCGGCGGGGACCGAGAGGCCGACCTCGCCGAGGAACGCCGCCTCGCTGAAGCCGAGCTTGTCCCAGCTGCTGCGGAGGTTGTCGGGGAGCTCGGGCACGCCGTCGTAGAAGCCGGGGAGGGTGATGCGGCCGTCGGCGTCGCGCAGGTCGGCGATGATCCTCGCCAGCACGTGGTTCGGGTTGGTCGCGGCCGAGCCGTAGAAGCCCGAGTGCAGGTCGCGGTCGGCGGCGTGGATGACGATCTCCTCGCCGCAGAGGCCGCGCAGGCTGGTGGTGATCGCCGGGGTGTCGGCGTCCCACATGTTGGTGTCGCAGATCAGCGCGTGGTCGGCGCGGAGCTCGTCGAGGTTGGCGTCGAGGAACGGCGGCAGGTTGACGCCGCCCAACTCCTCCTCGCCTTCGAGGAGCACGGTGATCGGCAGCGGCAGCGAGCCCGTCACCTTCTTCCAGGCGCGGCAGGCCTCGACGAAGGTCATCAGCTGGCCCTTGTCGTCGGCGGTGCCGCGACCGACCATGACCTTCGAGCCGTCGTCCCGGGTCAGGATCTTCGGGTCGAACGGGTCGTTGTCCCAGAGCTCGAGCGGGTCGACCGGCTGCACGTCGTAGTGGCCGTAGAAGAGCAGCGACGGCCCCGAGCCGTCGCGCTGGTGGCCGACCACCATCGGATGGCCGGCGGTGTCGCGCACGCTGGCGTCGAAGCCGACCTCGCGCAGGTCGGCGGCGTGCCACTCGGCGCAGGCGCGGGTCTCGGCGGCATAGGCCGGGTCGGTGGAGATCGACTTCAGCCGCAGCGTCACGAACAGCCGGTCGAGCGCGGCGTCGAGGTCGGCGTCGATGGTGTCGAGGACCTTGTCGAGGTCGGACATGGTTTCCCCCAGAGGCTTGCTTGTCCTTCAGGCCGGCCCGAGCGGCACGCCGAACCACTGCCAGGCGATCAGCAGCAGGGTCCAGAGCACCAGCAGCACCACCGTGTAGGGCAGCATCAGCGACACGATGGTGCCGATGCCGGCGTCCTTCTGGTACTTGGCGGCGAAGCCGACCATCACGCCGAGGTAGACGTTCAGGGGCGTGATGACGTTCGCCGGCAAGTCGCCGACCCGGTAGGCGGCGAGCACGAGGTCCGGGTCGCCGCCGAGCCGCATGAAGAGCGGGATGAACACCGGCGCGAAGATCGCCCACTTCGCCACCGCGCCGGTCAGGATCAGGTCGAGCAGGAAGATCACCAGCACGAAGATGATGATGTAGCTCGTGGTGCCGAGCGGCACCGTCTCGAGGAAGTCGGCGAGGGTTGCGGCCAGCACCGTCGCGATGTTGGTGAAGCTGAAGAAGGCGATGAACTGGGCGATGACGAGGAGGAGGAAGATCAGCCCGGCCATGCCGGAGAAGGTCTTGACCACCATGTTGATCGCCGTCCGTCAGGTTCGGCACCGTGCCGGTCGCCTTGCCGTAGGCGAAGCCGACGGTGAAGAACAGCGCGCTGATCAGCACGATCAGGCCCGACATGAACGGCGAGCCGGAGATGATCTCGCCGGTCTCGGCGTGGCGCAGCGGCGCCCCTGGCGGGGCGGTCAGCAACGCGATGACGACGACGAAGGCGAGCAGCGCGAACCCGGCGCGGCGCAGGCCGTGCAACTCGGTCGGCGTCAGCTTGTGCGGCTCCTCGAACGGGACCTCGCCGCCGTAGGGGCCGAGGTGCGGCTCGACCACCTTCTCGGTCAGGATCGTGCAGATGATGCCCATGAGGATCGACGAGGCGATCATGAAGTAGAGGTTGCCGACCAGCGTCACCTCGCGAGAGGGATCGACGAGCCGGATCGCGTCGTTGGTCATCTCGGCGAGCAGCGCGTCGGTCGGCGTCACGAAGAGGTTGACGAGAAAGACCGCGGCGACGCCCGAGAAGCCGGCCGCGAGACCGGCCAGCGGATGCCGCCCGAGGCTGTGGAAGGCGGCCGCCGCGAGCGGCACCAGCACCAGGTAGCCGGCGTCGGCGGCGATCGACGAGACGACGCCGAGCATCACGATGATGAAGGTGAAGATCGACCGCGGGGCGATCTCGACGATCTTGCGCACCAGCGTGGCGATCAGGCCGGATTCCTCGGCGACGCCGACGCCGATCATCGCCACGATGATGACGCCGACCGCGCCGAAGTTCATGAAGTTCGGCACGATCGAGGTCGCGAGGAAGGCGATGCCCTCGCGCGACAGCAGGCTGCGCACCGTCGTCGTCTGGGTGACGACCTCGTGGGTCACCGGATCGATGGCCTCGTAGGTGGCGGACCAGCCGACGAAGCTCAGGATCACCGACAGCAGGACGACGAGGCCGATCAGCCAGAAGAAGATGATCGCGGGATGCGGCACCTTGTTGCCGACGCGCTCGATCGTGGTGAGGAACGAGTTCGAGAAATCCGCCGCCGGACGGCTCCGTCGTCTTGGTCGCCATGGCCTCCCGGGCCTCCCGTTCATCAGCAACGCTGTGCCTGCGGCACGACGCTGATTGCGCTTTTCTCGATTACCGACAACGACCTGCATCGGACTATAGGGTTGCGAAACCGTCGCGCAACCGGTTTGTTCGGGCGGCGCACCGCGGGGAGAATCATGGCCGACATCTGGATCGTCTTCGCGATCATCGCCTCGGTGATCGTGCTCTTCGTCTGGGACCGGCTGCCGGTGATCGTGGTGTGCATCGGCTGCGCGCTGTCGCTCTGGGCCACCGGAGTCCTGACGCTGAACCAGAGCCTGGCCGGGTTCGGCGACCCGGCGACGGTGTTCGTCGCGTCGCTGTTCGTCGCGAGCGCGGCGCTCGAGAAGACCGGGGTCACCGCCTGGGCCGGGCAGGTGCTCATTCGCGGCGCCGGGCAGAGCCGGTGGCGGCTGATCCTGCTGATGATGCTGTTCGTCGGCGTCCTCTCGGCGCTGATCAGCGTCAACGGCGGGGTGGCGGCGCTGCTGCCGGTGGTGGTGGTGATGGCGGTGCGGCTGAAGCGGCCGCCGTCGCAGCTCCTGATGCCGCTGGTGTTCGGGGCGCACGCCGGCTCGATGCTGGCGCTGACCGGGACGCCGGTGAACGTGCTGGTGCTCGAGGCCTCGCTCGACGCCGGGCGGTCGGGGTTCGGCTATTTCGAGTTCGCGCTCGTCGGCGTCCCGCTGATGATCGGGACCATCCTGATCGCGATCGTCCTCGGGCAGTTGCTGCTGCCGGTGCGCGAGAGCCGGTCGCTGCCGCCGGACCTGAGCGATCATGCGCGGACGCTCGTCGAGCAGTTCCGGCTCGACGAGGGAATGCACCAGCTGCGGGTTCGCGAGGGGTCGCCGCTGATCGGGCGGGCGCGGAACGGGCTCGGGCTGGCGGAGCCGGGCGTGACGCTCGTCACCGTGCGCGGGGCCGACGAGGGAGCGGTGCGGACCGGGCAGATCGCCGTGGGCGACGTCCTGCTGGTCCGCGGCGATCCCGAGGCGACGGCGGCGCTGGCGAACGCCTACGACCTGGCGCTCAAGAGCGGGGACGAGGCGGCGTCGGTCGAGGCGCTGCTCTTCAACCGCAACTCGGGGCTGGCCGAGGTGCTGGTGCCGCCGCGCTCGCCGCTGATCGGCGGGCGGCTGTTCCCCGGCATGGTGACCCCGAGCGGCGACCTCGTGGTGCTCGGGGTGCAGCGGCAGGGCGCGGAGCTCGCGCCCGGCCGGTCGCTGGACGCCGGGGACACGCTGCTCCTGCAGGGCACCTGGGCCGCGCTCGACCGCAACCTGGCGCCGCCCGAGGTGGTGGTGGTGAACTCGCCGGATCTGGTGCGGCGGCAGGCGCTGGCGATGGGGCCGGGGGCGAAGCCGACGCTGCTGGTGCTGCTCGGGATGGTGATCCTGCTCTCGACCGGGCTGGTGCCGGCGGCGGTCGCCGGGCTGGGGGCGGCGGGGGCGATCCTGGTGCTCGGGATCCTGTCGGTCGAGGAGATCTACCGGGCGATCAACTGGACGACGGTGATCCTCGTCGGGGCGATGATGCCGCTCTCGACCGCGATCACCGAGACCGGGGCGGCGAAGCTGCTCGCCGACGAGCTGATCTCGACGGTCGGGGCCTTCGGGCCGCGGGCGCTGCTGGCCGGGCTGTTCGTGCTGACGGCGGTGCTCGGGCAGGTGATCTCGAACACCGCTACGGCGTTGATCATCATACCGATTTCCGTGGTCGCGGCGATCGAGATGGGGGTGTCGCCGCAGCCGGTGCTGATGTGCGTGGCGGTGGCGGCGGCGGCGGCGTTCCTGACGCCGGTGGCGACGCCGACCAACCTGATGGTGATGGAGCCGGCGGGCTACCGGTTCGGCGACTACTGGAAGTTCGGGCTGCCGATGATGCTCTGGTTCTTCGTGATCGCGGTCGGGCTGGTGCCGGTGATCTGGCCGTTCTGAAATCCGAGTGATCGCAATGGTTAACGCCGCGACCTTCGTGCGCGTTTTCGCCTCGCCTGCACCGCCGACTTTCCCGGGGCCGTGAGGTCGCTTCGATGCATCGCCTCGGGGACGAACGTGCGCAGGCTCGGAGACGGGCGGTCCTGCGCCGCCGGACGTCAGCCGCGCCGGGCCGCCTCTATCGCAGCGACGTCGATCTTCTTCATGTCCATCATCGCGTCGAACGCGCGCTTCGCTTCGGCGCCGCCGGCGGCCATCGCGTCGGTCAGCACGCGCGGGGTGATCTGCCAGGAGACGCCCCAGCGGTCCTTGCACCAGCCGCAGGCGCTCTCCTGCCCGCCGTTGCCGACGATGGCGTTCCAGTAGCGGTCGGTCTCCTCCTGGTCGTCGGTGGCGATCTGGAAGGAGAAGGCCTCGTTGTGCTTGAACGTCGGCCCGCCGTTGAGGCCGAGGCAGGGGATGCCGGCGACGGTGAAGTCGACGGTCAGCACGTCGCCCTGCTTGCCGGACGGGTAGTCGCCGGGCGCGCGGTGGACGGCGCCCACCGAGCTGTCGGGAAAGGTCTCGGCATAGAAGCGGGCCGCGGCCTCGGCGTCCTTGTCGTACCAGATGCAGATGGTGTTCTTGGCAATCGTCATCGCTCGTCCTTTCGCCTGTGAAGAAGGAATGCGCTCCTACGCGCAGTGTTCCGCCGCGCAGTCACCGGGTGGCCTTGGTGTCAGGAACTCCCGGGCGGCCGTCATCGCCTCGGCGGTCGCCGCCTCGTCGAAGACGAGCGGGCTGAGCGCCGAGCGGTCCTGCTGGTCGAAGCCGTGGGTCACGCCGTCGAAGAGCAGCACCTGCACCGGCAGTCCCGCGGCGCTCAGGCGTTCGGCGACCTCGAGGCAGAAGCCCGAGGGCGCGATCGCGTCGTCCTCGGCGAGCACGAACAGCGTCGGGATCGGCCGGGTCCAGGGCGCGCGGCGGGCGCGGTTCGCCTGGCCGCAGTAGGGGTAGAGCAGGATGGCGCCGGCGACGCCGGCGAGCGGGTCGGCGGGGGCGCCGGCCGGGAGCCGCGCGAGGTTGGTCGGCAGCCGGCGCGGCGGGTCGAGGGCGAGCAGGTCCATGATCGCCCAGCCGCCGTGCGAGGAGCCGACGAGGACGATGCGGTCGGGGTCGACGAAGCGCATCCGCCGGGCGTCGTCGATGGCGACGAGAAGGTCGCCGGCGCGCTCGGAGCCCATCAGGAGCTGGCCGGAGCAGACGAGGCGCCAGATCTCGTAGTCGGAGAAGCCGCGCGGCCCGTGGCTGTCGACGACGATCGAGGCCCAGCCGATCGAGCGCAGCATCGCCGCCCAGCGGTCGAGGTTGTCCTTCGGGCCGTCGCAGCCGGAGAGGAGCAGCGCGGTGGGGAAGGGGCCGGGGCCGTCGGGCCGGGTGACGCGATAGAAGGGCGCGAGCTTCGCCGAGAGATCGGCGGGCTCCAGCCGCGGCACGGTCCAGCCGGTGTAGCGGCCGATCGAGTTGCCGCCGACCGCGAGCAGCAGGGCGGCGGCGAAGATGGCGATCCCGGTCACGATCCACCTCGTCCGGCGGTTCCAGCGCATCACTGCGGCGACGTGGGCCTTCAGCCGGTCGATTTCGGCCGGCGTCCAGCCTTGCGGGTCGGTCACGGCGACCCAGGCGTCGACGTAGTGCTGCGGGGCGTAGTAGTGGCCGTGGCCGATCGGTACGGCGAGGGCGATCGCCATGTCGAGGCCGAGCTGCAGGAGCGTCACCACCGGGTACCAGCGCAGCTCGGGCGAGACGTCGGGGCCGAGGGGAGCGTTCATCCAGTCGGGCTTCCGCCAGAGCGCGCCGGGGGTGAAGAAGGTGATCGGGTCGCTGGCGTACTGGAGATAGACGATGCGGAGCGGCCCCCAGGTGGCGCCGGGGATGTCGAGGTGGTTCTGCTGGTTGGTGAAGCGGACGATCGAGCCGTCGCCGTAGGTCGGCAGCCACTCGGGGGTGCCGGGATTGCGGGCGCGGGTGACCGCGCTCCAGATCGGGCTCGAGAACGGCGGGCCGCTCCAGAGCGCGCCCTGCACCGGGTCCTCGATCATCTCGTGCAGCCGCGCCGACTGTTCGGAGCCGTAGGCGCCGAGCGAGAGGCCGTGCATGTAGAGTCGCGGCCGGGCGTCGCGCGGCAGCCTGGTCCAGTGGTCGTAGACGGCGCGGAACAGGGCGCGGCCGGTGTCGGTGCCGAAGCCGGGCTCGACGAGGAGCGAGATCCAGCTGGTCAGGTAGGAATACTGCTGGCCGACGATCGCGGTGTCGCCGCCGTGCAGGTACTCGAGCGTGTCCATCGCCGCGGGGTCCATCCAGCCGGTGCCGGTCGGGACCACCACGACGAGCACCGCGCGGTCGAAGGCGCCGACGCGGATCAACTCGTCGAGGGCAAGTTTCGCGCGGGCCTCGATGGTCTCGGCGGAGTTAAGACCGACGTAGACGCGGAGCGGGCGCTCGGCCGGGCGGCCGGTGAAGGCGGCGATCTGCTCGGGCGTCGGGCCGGAGGCGACGAACTCGCGCCCGGCGCGGCCGAGGGCATCCCAGTCGACGAGCGAGGCGGCGCTGCCGGTGCCGAGCGGGTCGGCCGGGGCCGGGTAGTCGGGCTCGAGCAGGGCGTCGCGGGTGGCGAAGAGCTCGTCGGCGGCGTTCAGGAAGGCGCGGATCAGCACGCCGTCGACGATGCCCCAGAACAGCGCGATGGCGACAACGAGGCCGACGAACTTCGAGATGCGCTCGGGGACGTGGCGCGACAGCCAGCGGCGGACGAGGCGCGCCACCCAGAGGAACAGCCGGCCGAGCAGGATCAGGACGAGCGCGACGGCGGCGGCGATCGCCATGACCTCGAGCGGGTGGCCGGTGTGGACCGGCGGCATGTCGACGCGCTCGCGGATCGAGTTCTGCCACTCGGCGGCGCGCCAGGAGAAGGCGACGACGACGACCGCGGCGACGGCGACCGCGGCCCAGGTGGCGTTGCGGCGCAGCCGGCGGCTCGCGATCGGCAGCTGAAGGTATGTCCAGAGCCAGAGCAGCGCGGCGCCGACGCCGTAGCCGATGGCGAAGCAGGCGCCGGCCAGCACGCCCTGGAGCAGGTAGGAGCGCGGGATCAGCGACGGCGTCAGCGAGGCGGCGAGGAACAGCGCGCCGATCACCACGCCGAGGCCGGAGAACGAGCGCCAGACCGCCTCGGCGCGGCCGACCGGGCCGCTCGCCCGCTGGCGGCCGGCCTTTTTCGGCCGATGCGAGGCCCTGCGGCGGCGGCCGGCGGCGGTCTCGACGGGCATCGGCGGCTCCCATGACTGTGGCGGTCGCCGAATGCCTAGCGCATCGCGAGGCTGGGCGGAACCGGTTGCGCGTCTATGCTGCGGTTGCGAGCATCCGGTTGACAGCGGCGCGCCCGCGGCGGCTAATCGCACGGCCCGGCGGCGTGGCCGGACGACGCAGGGATTTCCGAGCATGACCGAGCCTCTGGTGTTCGACGCGGCCGCTGCCGAGCGCGCGGTGCGCGAGACGGTGCGCGAGCATTCGACCTGGTTCCTGATCCAGGCGGCGCTCTTGATCGTCGCGGGGCTCTTCGCGATCGTCTATCCGCTGATGTCGTCGCTGGCGCTGACCTGGTTCCTCGGCTGGATCCTGATCGTCGGCGGCCTCGTGCAGGCGATCAGCCTGATCGCCGCCGGACGGGTGCCGCACTTCTGGCTGCAGCTGTTCTCGGCGGCGGTGTCGCTCGTCACCGGCATCCTGTTCATCCGCCACACCGGGGTGGCGGTGACGACGCTGGCGATCCTGCTCGTGGTGTTCTTCCTCGTCGAGGGCATCGCCAAGGTGATCATGGCGCTCTCGGTGCGGCCGATGCCGAACTGGGGGTGGCTGCTGGTCAGCGGGCTGATCGGCATCGGGCTGGCGATCTTCCTGATCGCCAACCCGCTCTTGAGCCTCGTCGCGCTCGGCATCTTCATCGGCATCCAGTTCCTTAGCGAGGGCATCGCGATCGGCTGGCTGGCCTGGCAGGCGCGGAAGCTCTGACGTGGCCGGGCAGCTGCTGCCGATCGACCTGGCGTTGCAGGGCGGCGGCTCGCACGGCGCCTTCACCTGGGGGGCGCTCGACCGGCTGCTCGAGAGCGACCGCTTCGAGGTCGAGGCGATCTCGGGCACCTCGGCCGGGGCGATGAACGCCGCGGTCTTCGCGCACGGCATGGCGACCGGCGGGCGCGAGGCGGCGCGGGCGGCGCTCGAGGACTTCTGGCGGCGGGTGTCGCGCGCCGCGGCGTTCAGCCCGTTCCAGCGCACCCCGCTCGACCGGCTGCGCGGCCGGTGGACCCTCGACTATTCGCCGGCCTTCATCGCGACCGACCTGATGGCGCGGCTCGTCTCGCCCTACGCGCTCGGCGGGGCTGGGGTGAACCCGATGCGCGACATCCTGGCGGCGGTGATCGACTTCGAGCGGCTGAAGTCCGGGCCGGTGAAGCTGTTCATCACCGCCACCAACGTCCGCACCGGGCGCGGCCGGGTGTTCCGGCGGCACGAGATCACGCCCGACGTGCTGCTCGCCTCGGCCTGCCTGCCGACGATGTTCCAGGCGGTCGAGATCGACGGCGAGCCCTACTGGGACGGCGGCTTCAGCGGCAACCCGACGCTGACGCCCTTGATCCTCGAGAGCGACGCGCAGGACACCTTCCTCGTGCAGATCAACCCGGTCGAGCGGCCGGTGCCGCCGCGCAGCGCCCGCGAGATCGCGAGCCGGATGAACGAGGTCTCGTTCAACGCCGTGCTGCTCAAGGAGCTGCGGATGATCGCGGTGCTGCGCAAGGTGGTCGACGCCGGCTCTGGCGAGGGCGCGCGCTGGGCGGCGATGCGCATGCACCGCATCGACAGCGCGATGATGACCGACCTCGGCGATTCGTCGAAGCTCAACGCCGAGTGGTCGTTCCTGACCATGCTGCGCGACGAGGGCCGGCGGGCGGCCGACGCCTTCGGGCGGGCGCACGGGCAGGATGTCGGCGTGCGCACGACCTTCGACCTGGACAGCCTGCCCGAGGGCGTCTGATGCCGGCGGAGACGCCGCTCGCGCGGGCCTTCCTGATCGCCGGGCTCGTGTTCTTCGTCGGCGCGGTGCTCCACCTCGGGGCGCCGGTGATCGTGCCGGTGGTCGAGGCGCTCGTGGTCTGGTTCGTGCTGAACGCGATGGCGCGCGGGCTGCGGCGGATGCCGTTGTTCGGGCACGTGCCCTGGTGGGTGGCGATCCTGATGTCGGCGGCGGTGGTGCTGGTGCTCGGCGCGCTCGTCGTCCTCGCCACGGTGGCGACGGTGGCGAGCCTCGGGCCGCGCGCCGCGGCGCTGCAGCAGGCGCTCGACCCGACGGTGTCGCGGCTCTCCGCGGCCTACGGCGTCGACGCGATGGCGCTGGTCAACGGGCTGCTCGACGGGCTCGGGCTCGAGACGATGGTGCGCGCGGTGGTGGCCGGGATGATCGCGCTCGTCAGCCACTTCGCCATCGTCGGCATCTACGTCGGCTTCCTGCTCGTCGACCAGGCGTTCTTCGGGCGCAAGCTCGAGGCGCTCGTCCCCGACCCGGACCGCCGGGCGCGGGCGCGCCTGGTGCTGGCGCGGGTCGGGGAGGGGATCGAGACCTACCTCTGGGTCATGACCGTCGTCAGCGGGATGACCGCCGGCCTCAGCTACCTGGTGCTGCTGGCCTTCGGGGTCGAGCACGCCTTCTTCCTCGCCGCGACGATCTTCATCCTCAACTACATCCCGACCATCGGCTCGATCATCGGCACGGTGCTCCCCGCCTTCTTCGCGCTGATGCAGTTCCAGACGGTCGTGCCGACGCTCGGCGTGCTCGCCGGCGTCGGGCTCGTGCAGTTCGTGATCGGCAACATCGTGCTGCCACGGCTCGCCGGGACCTCGCTGAACCTCAGCCTGTTCGTGACGATCCTGTCGCTGTTCCTGTTCGGCGCGCTCTGGGGCGTGACCGGCATGTTCGTCGCCATGCCGCTGACCGCGATGCTGGTGATCGTCTTCCAGAACTTCGAGGCGACGCGCCCGCTTGCGATCCTGCTCTCCCGCACCGGCAAGATCGAGGCCAGACCGGCGGGGCGGGCGGATTGATCTTGATCCGTTTCCTTCGATGCCTTGCTTGGATCTGCGCCCGCGCAAACCACCTTCTCACGTTTGTTCCCGCCGACGCGCGGAATCGGCGCTTTGAGCGCCGTTCGCCCGCATTCGCGGGCTCGGTCCGGAGGCCGACGACCATCGCCTCTGTGCCCGGACGCCCCGGCGGCTCGCGGGTGGCCCGAGGGGGGCCCTCGCCGGCCCCCCTCGACCCCCCCCGGCACTGCCCGATAGGAACGAAGGCTTCTCCGCTCCACCTCCCGGACCCCTCGACGCCGGTCGGGCGGGTTTCGTCGCGCGGCCGTGGCGGGACCGTTTCCCGATCGCGGCTTTTCCGGCGGGACGCCCGGGCCGATATCGGCTAGGACCAGCGAGGAATGCCCGAAGGAGGCACCCATGACCGATCTCCAGCTCGGCGGCCTGCACCACGTGACGGCGATCACCGCCGACGCGCCGGGCAACCGCCGCTTCTACACCGACACGCTCGGCCTGCGCCTCGTCAAGAAGACGGTGAACCAGGACGACACCAGCGCCTACCACCTGTTCTACGCCGACGGGCTGGCGTCGCCCGGCACCGACATGACCTTCTTCGACTGGCCGCTGCCGCGCGAGCGGCGCGGGACGCACTCGATCGCGCGCACCGGCCTCAGGGTGGCCGGCGAGGCGAGCCTCGCCTGGTGGCGCGACCGGCTGGCCGAGCGCGGTCTGACGCCGGGCGATCTCGCTGAGACCGACGGTCGCGCCACCCTCGACTTCGAGGATCCCGAGGGCCAGCGCTTCCGCCTGACCGACGACGGCGGCGCCGGCGTCGCGCACCCCTGGGAGGCGAGCCCGGTTCCGGCGGAGCACCAGAATCCGCGGCCTCGGCCCGGTGACGATCTCGGTGCCGCGGCTCGAGCCGACCGAGGCGGTCCTCACCCGCGTCATGCACATGGCGAAGGTCCGCACCTACGCCTCGCCCGACGGCGAGGGGACCGTGCACGTCTACGCGATGGGGCCGGGCGGCCCGGCGGCAGAGCTGCACGTCGCGGTGCAGCCGGGCCTGCCGGTGGCGCGGCAGGGGGCGGGGGCGGTGCACCACGTCGCCTTCCGGACGCCCGACGTCGAGACGATGCACGCCTGGACCCGGCACCTCCAGCAGTCGGGCGTGCCGTCGAGCGGCGAGGTCGAGCGCTACTACTTCCGCTCGCTCTACTTCCGCGAGCCCGGCGGCAACCTGTTCGAGATCGCCACCGACGGCCCCGGCTTCGCCGTCGACGAGCCGTTGGAGACGCTCGGGCAGCGGCTGTCGCTGCCGCCGTTCCTCGAGGACCGGCGGGACGCGATCGAGCGCGGTCTCGTGCCGATCGACTGACGCCTGCGCTTGCCCGGCGCCGCGGTTCTGGCAGAGTGGCGTGATGGGCGGGCCTCGGTCGAGACGCGCGGGCGGGATGCGGACGGCGCCGGGCGCCGCTCCGCGACCGCGGGGCTGAGCCATGTACCGGCTGCGGCTCTTCGCGGTCCGGCACGCGCGGGGTTTCGAGGCGCTCTACCGGCGCTTCGAGGCGGCGATGGCGGCGCTCGACCCGCTGTTCGCCCGGATCGGCTACGACCGGGTCGAGCGGCCGGTGGCCATGATCGAGCGCGGGATCAAGGGGCTGGTCTTCGACTGCCGGATGTGCGGCCAGTGCGTGCTGTCCTCGACCGGCATGTCCTGCCCGATGAACTGCCCCAAGGAGCTGCGCAACGGCCCCTGCGGCGGGGTGCGGCCCGGCGGCTTCTGCGAGGTGCGGCCGGAGATGCGCTGCGTCTGGGTGCTCGCCTGGGACGGCGCCTCGCGAATGCGCGGCCGGGACCGCATCCTCGAGGTGCTGCCGCCGGTCGATAGAAGGCTGCGCGGGTCGTCGGCCTGGCTGCGGGCGAGCCGCGAGGCGGCGGCGCGGGCGCGCGAGACCGGCGGCGGCGCCGGACCCGACGCGGGCCGCCGCACGCTGGCGCGCGCCTTCCCGCAGGCGCGGGCGATCGAGCCGGCGAGCGTGCCGCTCGCCGAGGAGCCGCCCCGCGCCTCCGGGGAGCCGCAACGGTGACGATGGACCTCCCCGGCGACCACATCCCGCAGTACGAGGCGCCGCCGCCGGGCATGTCGTCGGGCAGCCGGCTCGAGCGGGCGCTGCGCGCCGGGCGGTTCGCGGTGACGGCCGAGCTCAACCCGCCCGACAGCGCCGACCCTGCCGACGTGTTCGAGGCGGCGCGGCCGCTCTCCGAGGTCGCGGACGCGATCAACGCCACCGACGCCTCGGGCGCCAACTGCCACATGTCCTCGATCGGCATCTGCGCGCTGCTGACCCGGGCCGGCTACGGCACCGATCTACCAGATCTCCTGCCGCGACCGGAACCGGATCGCCATCCAGGGCGACGTGCTCGGCGCCGCGGCGATGGGCGTGCGCAACGTGCTCTGTCTGACCGGCGACGGGGTCGGGGTCGGCGACCAGCCGGGGGCGAAGCCGGTCTTCGACTTCGACTCGCTCACGCTGCTGCGCACGATCCGCACCATGCGCGACGAGGGGGTGTTCCTGTCCGGCCGCCGCATCGCCCGGCCGCCGCGCATGTTCCTCGGCGCCGCCGAGAACCCCTGCGTGCCGCCCTACGAGCTGCGCGCCGAGCGCCTGGCCAAGAAGATCGACGCCGGCGCCGAGTTCATCCAGACCAACTACATCTTCGACCTCGCGATGTTCGAGCGGTTCATGGCCCGGGTGCGCGACCTCGGCCTCGACCGGCGCGCCTACATCCTGGCTGGGGTCGGCCCGCTCGCCTCGGCGAAGGCCGCGCGCTGGATGCGCGCCCACGTTCCCGGCGTCCACATTCCCGACGCCGTCATCGACCGCCTCGAGCGCGCCGCGAAGCCCGCGGCGGAAGGCACCGAGCTCTGCATCGAGCTGATGCAGCGCATCCGGGCGATTCCCGGCGTCTCCGGCATCCACGTGATGGCCTACCGGCGCGAGCATCTGGTGTCCGAGATCGTGCTGCGCTCAGGGATCCGCGCCGGGCCGGTCGCGCCGCGGCGCTGAGCCGGTCGGTCAGAGTCCGTAGAGCGCGCCGAACTTCGCTTCGAGGTAGCCGACGAGCGCCCGCTCGTCGGGCTCGCGGCCGATCGCCTCGGCGATGAGCCGCCGGGCCGGCAGCAGCCGCCCGTGCCGGTGGATGCGGGCGTTGAGCCAGCCGATCGCCGGGCCGAGGTCGCCCGCCGCCAGCCCGGCGTCGAGGTCGAGGTCGCGACGCATCGCCGCGTCGAGCTCGGCCGCGTAGATCGTCCCGAGCGTGTAGGTCGGGAAATAGCCGAAGGCCGCCGCCGGCCAGTGCACGTCCTGCAGCACCCCGCGGCGGGCGTCCGGCACCGGCTGCCCGAAGTCGGCGAGGAAGCGCTCGTTCCAGGCGGCGTCGAGGTCCGCGACCTCGAGCTCGCCCGCGATCAGCGCCCGCTCGAGGTCGAAGCGCAGCATGACGTGCAGGTTGTAGTGCACCTCGTCGGCGTCGGTGCGGATGAAGCCCGGCTCGACGACGTTGACCGCCTCGTAGACCGCCTGCGGCGCCGAATCCCGGCCGAAGGCTCCCGCCATCGCCGGCGCCAGCCAGCCGCAGAAGGCGCGGCTGCGGCCGAAGTGGTTCTCGAACAGCCGCGACTGGCTCTCGTGCACCCCCATCGAGGCGTGGGCGCCGGCCGGCTGGAAGGCGAGCGTCGGGTCGAGGCCCTGCTCGTAGACCGCATGCCCGACCTCGTGGATCGTCGCGTGCAGGCACTGGAACGGGTCGGTCTCGTCGATGCGGGTGGTGATCCGCACGTCGCCGCCGGTGCCGGACGAGGACGGATGCACGGCGAGGTCGAGCCGCCCCGCCGCCCAGTCGTAGCCGAAGGCGCCGGCGATCCGGCGCGCGAGCGCGAGCTGCGCGGCGCCGGGGAACTTTCCCGTCAACCGCGCCGGCCGCCGCGCCGACCCGGCGATCCGCTGCCGCAGGGCGACCAGTGCGGGCCGCAGCCGGTCGAACGCCGCCGCCACCTCGGCGGCGGTCGCCCCGGGCTCGAAGTCGTCGAGCAGCGCGTCGTACCGGCCGCCGCCGCCGGCGAGGCAGGCCGCCTCCTCGCGCTTGAGCGCCACGATCCGGGCGAGTACCGGCGCGAAGCCGGCGAAGTCCGAGGCCGCGCGCGCCGCGGCCCAGGCGGTCTGCCCCTCGACCGCGGCGCGGGCGAGCGCGGCGGCGAGCGGCGCCGGCACCCGCGTCGCCCGCGCATGCACCCGCGCCGCCTCGCGCACGTTGACCGCGGCCGCGCCCGCCGCCCGCGCGCCCGCCTCCGCCAGCCAGTCGGCGAGCCGCGGATCGGACTCGAGCGCGTGCAGCGCCTCTGCGACCGCCGCCGCCTGCTCGGCACGCTGCGCGGAGCCCTTCGGCGGCATCTGCGTCTCGCGGTCCCAGCCGAGCAGCATCTCGACTTGGCGGAGGGCGGCGATCCGCCGCATGTGATCGGCGAGCGCGCCGCCCCAGTCGCTTCCCATGCCCGTGTCCCCGGCGAGTGACGCCCCGTTATCGGCCGGGCCGGACCGCTCCGCAATCGCGCCTTGCCCCGCCGGCGCGGAGCCGCTAACAGGCGCCTTGGAGAGGTGGCCGAGTGGCCGAAGGCGCTCCCCTGCTAAGGGAGTAGGCGGGAAACCGCCTCGTGGGTTCGAATCCCATCCTCTCCGCCAAGCCATCCTGATATCGCATTGATCTGACTTGTGTTCTCGCTGATCGACTGCGTCCATCCCCCACAGCATCCCCCACGACTGAGCAGGTAGGCCCGATTTCGACAGGAGCTCTCGGCGACCGGCTGGCGCTCCGAGCGCGCTCCGCCCGCCGCTGATCGAGGTCGGCGAGGCTTCTTCCGGCTGTCGACTGCGCCCTTTCACAGCGGCGTGAGCCATGGCGGCTCCCGACTGGGATGTAGTTTGCTCACTAAGGTAAGAGAATAACGGCTTCGAACGGTTCAAGTAGTGTGTAGTTCGGTGTATTTATATACACGAAAGTATCGCCAACAATTATTCTTGAGTATGAAACGAAGTGGCGGCACAATACGAACGGGCCAAGTTCGGAGCCTCTAACTCCAAACCGGCCCTGACCGCAACCGATCCGATGGAGATCAGCTATGGCTAACACCGCTTCTATCACGATGCCGGACCCCGACCGAAGCACAGCCGACCAACGTTGTGCGTCAGGTCACGGACCTGATCGAGTTCTTCGCCCGGCGCGTCGAGGGCGAGCCCGACCTCACCGACATGCAGACGATCCTCGGCCGCGCGGTCTGATGCTCCTTCAAAATGCTTTCGCCCAGACCACACGACGAGGTCTTGCTCAAGCACATGGTCTGGGAAGTCGGCGGGACTGCCATCGCGTCCTGCCGGCAGCTCAACGAGTTCTTCGAGACGCTCGACGAGCAGCACGGTTCGGCCAGCTTGGGGGCCATGCCGGGGCATCCCAAGCAGGAGGATCGTCTCGAGCCCGTCGAATGACCGGGTCCTATCCCCTCGCGTGGCCGCTCGGGTGGCCACGCACCCCGCTGCCCGCCCGCCTGGGCGACAAGCGGATCACCGACTTGCCAGGCGCGATGAAATCGAGCCCGCATCGAGCTCATCGCGCACTTCGCCCGCGCCGGCGCCGAGGACGTCATGATCAGCACCAACCGGGCGCTCCGACGCGACGGATGGCCCAGCGGAGAAGGGCGTCGGCCCGAGGATGATGGGTCGTCGTCTACTTCACGCTCGGCGGCCGGCGGCTCGGCATCGCCTGCGATCGGTTCACCGGCGCCGACGAGAACATGCTCGCTATCAGCCAGGCGGTTGCCGCTGGCGGCGCCGATGCCCCGTTGCGGCCTGTCCGGGATCGTCGGGATCTGAGGTTCCGGGCGTCCCGAGCTGGGATCGCCAGCCCTTCGTCGAGGGTGCTCGTCGGCTTTCCCGCCGGCGTCCCGAGCCGCATCCTCGGCATCGGTCGCGTGGGCTGTCGGCGGTGGCGGCGTCCCGGCCAGCCTGGTGGCGGAGGAAGCGGCGACGGATCGCCGGCAGCCAAGCCTGGGGGGCCTTCACGGCGAGTTCAGCGGCGAGCTCCTTCACCGGGGCTCGCCGTTTAGAATCTGGGCGGTTCACGACCCCCCACGCGCCCGTCGCCGTCGAAGGCCTCTCGCAGCCGCTCGAACGGTCGGACGAGCTCTTCTGACCAGTGAGGCGCAGAGGCATCGCGAGCCCTTTCCTCCATCTGTGATCAGGCGGCCTTGTCCGCCGGCCGCGGGAGCGCATCCGCTCGGCAGCGAAGCCGTCAACCTACGCGACGGGTTGCTGCGCAGCCAGGGGCGGACGAGACAAGGAGCTGCCGAGGCCCGAGCGCGACCGAGCCGGCGCCGCGGGCCGAACCCACCCGGGGGTGCCCCGCCGAGGGCCTCGATTTTTGGTATTCCTCCCCAAGCCCTAAAAAAAATCAGGACGTCTGAAGTTTACGGCATGTCTCCTGAAGTCGGCAGAAGGCTTCGAAGCGTTCTTGATGCACGCCGCGCATCTCGACTTTGTCAGGCTCGAAAATCCTGTCGACCGACGACATTGCTGTCATTGCGGCAGGATCTCGGGATATGCGCCGGCTGCCAGCGCGCCGAGGATCGCGGAGCCGAGGAGGACCGGCTCTTCGGCCTTCGGAACCAAGATCGGATGGCCGACGGAGTCGGCGAGGAGCTGGCGGATGAGGGGATGCCGGCCCGCGCCGCCGCTGATCGCGATCGCCTCGACCGGCGCGCCGTTCGCGGCCTGGGTCTCGATGATCTGCCGCAGGCCGTAGCCGATGCCGCAGAGCCCGGCGACGTAGAGCGCGACCAGCGAGTCGATGTCGCGCTCCATGCCGAGGCCGGCGATGACCGCGCGGGCGTGCGGGTCGGCGAAGGGCGCGCGGTTGCCGAGGAACTCGGGCACGACGTGGACGCCGCCGGCGAGCCGCGACGACCTCGGACGGGTCGCCGGCGCGGCGGCGGCGCGGTCGGCCAGCCACTCGGGCAGCGACTTGCCGTCGGCCGCGGCAGCCCGGCCGCCTCGGCGCGAGGCCGGGTGGAAGGTCGACGAGATGGTCGATCGCGGCGCCCGCGGCGGACTGGCCGCCCTCGTTCAGCCAGGCGCCGGGGACCATCGCCGAGAAGTACGGGCCCCAGACGCCGGGGACGAAGACCGGGTCGAGCGGTCGTCGTCATCGTGCAGGACGAGGTGCCGAAGACGTAGGCCATGCAGCGCGGTCGGGTCGCCGCTCAGCGCCGACGGTGCCGATCCCGCCGGCGTGGGCGTCGATCAGGCCGGCGGCGACCGCCGTTCCCGGCACGAGGCCGAGGTCGATCCGCCGCCGCCTCGGTCAGGCCGGCGCCGAGCGGCGGTGCCGGGGTCGACGACCTCGGTGCCGATGCGGGCGAAGCCCTCGTCGGCGAGCGCGCCGAGGCCGATGCCGCGGAAGTAGTCGGGGTCCCAGCGCCGCTCGTGGGCGAGGTAGGTCCACTTGCAGGTCACGGTGCAGGAGGAGCGGGCGAGGCTGCCGGTCGCCTTCCAGGTCAGGAAGTCGGTCAGGTCGAAGAACTGCCAGGCGGCGTCGAAGACCGCCGGGCCGGTTCTCCTTCAGCCAGAGCAGCTTCGGCGTCTCCATCTCCGGCGAGATGGTGCCGCCGACGTAGCGCAGCACGGCGTGGCCGGCCGGCGTTGATCCGCTCGCGCCTGCTCGACGGCGCGGTGGTCCATCCAGACGATGATGTCGCGCGCCGGATCCTCGGACGGGCCGACCGGCAGCGGCGCGCCGCCCGGGCCGAGCACGACCAGCGAGCAGGTGGCGTCGAAGCCGATGCCGCGCGACGTCCGTCGGCGCCACGCCCGGCCGCGTCGACCGCGCCGCGGACCGCGGCGCAGACCGCCGCCCAGATCTCGGCGCTCGACTGCTCGACGATCGAGCCCGCCTCGCGGAAGAGCGTGATGTCGTGCTTCGCGGTGCCGAGCATCCGCCCCGTCGGCGTCGAAGACGCCCGGCGCGGGCGCTGCCGGTGCCGACGTCGACGCCGATGAAGCAGCGGCCATCGCGCGCCTCCGCCATCAGAGATCGACGGTCTGCGGCAGGATGACGAGGTCGCGGATCGTCACGCCGCGCGGCCGCGTCAGCATGAAGAGCACCGCGTCGGCCACCTCCTCGGGCTGCATCAGGCTGCCGTGGCCAGCGCCTCCTCCATCTTCGCCTTCGGCCAGTCGTCGAGCAGCGCGGTGACCACCGGCCCGGGCAGCACGGCGCCGACGCGGATGCCGTGCTGCATCACCTGCCGCCGCACGGTGTGCGACGAAGGCCTGCACCGCGAACTTCGAGGCGGTGTAGATCGGCTCCCACACCACCGGCACGACGCCGGCGACCGAGCTGGTGAAGATGATGTCGCCGGTCTTGCGCTCGACCATGTGCGGCAGCACCGCGTGGACCGAGCGGAAGGCGGCGTTGACGTTGAGGTTCAGCATCCGGTCCCAGGCGTCCGGGTCGCCCTCGACCACGTCGCCGCCGATGTAGGCGCCGGCGTTGGCGTGGAAGATGTCGAGGCCGGCCGGCCAGCTCGAGGATCCGCGGCAGCATCGCCGAGACGCTGGCGCCGTCCATCAGGTCGACGACCAGCGGATGCGCCTTCGGCCCGAGCTCGGCGCAGAGCGCCTCGAGCCTGTCGCTCGGCGCGGTCGATCAGCACGACCTCGGCGCCCGGCCGCGAGCATCGCCTCTGGCGCAGGCGAGGCCGATCCCGGAGGCCGCGCCGGTGATCGCCGCGACCTTGCCGCTCAGTCGTCGCTCATCGTCGTCTCTCCTCGATCAGGCGCGGCCGTGCGAGACGCGGCTCTTGCGCGCGAGGCTGTCGACGATCACGGCGATGGCGAGCACGGCGCCGGTGATCATGTAGCGCAGCGACGACGACAGGTTCAGCAGCGTCAGCCCGTTCGAGATCGACTGGATCACGATGATCCCGAGCAGCGCCGACCAGGCGCTGCCGCGGCCGCCGAAGAGGCTGGTGCCGCCGATCACCGCCGCGGCGATGGCGTTGAGGTTGACGTCGCCGGTGCCGGCCTGCTGGCTCGACGAGGCGAGCCGCGCCGCCGACGAGCACGCCGCCGAGCGCCGCGAACATCGAGCAGAGCATGAAGGCGCTGATGTAGATGCCGCGCACGTTGATGCCGGCGCGCCGCGCCGCCTCGGCGTTGCCGCCGACCGCCATCATCGACCGGCCCCACTTGGTGCGGGTGAAGGCGTACTGCATGACGACGACGAGCAGCACGAAGAGGCCGAACATCCACGGCACGCCGCGGCCGATGTTGAGATAGTAGACGACGAACTGCAGCCCGGCGGTCAGCACCACCGCCTTGACGATCAGCCCGCCGAGCGAGCCCGGCGAGAGGTTGGCGCTCGCGCCGCTGCTCCATGGTGCGCAGGCCGACGACGAGCATGACGATGCCGGGGATCAGCGCCAGCCCGTGCGACAGCCAGGCCGGCATGACCAGGAGCTGGCCGAAGCTGACGATCGCCGAGTCGTAGGGCAGGTTGATCGAGCCGGTCGGCGCCGAGCATGTAGAGCTGCAGCCCGAGCAGCGCGAGCAGGCCCGAGAGGGTCGAGACGAAGCTCGGCATGCTCGAGCCGGGTGCGCAGCAGCGCGTAGATCGCGCCGACGCAGGCGCCGAGCGCGAGCGCGGCGGCGATGGCGACGAGGAGCGGCACGCCCTGGTTCACCCAGAGCACGCCGAGCAGCGCCGAGGCGACGCCGCTCATCGAGCCGACCGAGAGGTCGATCTCGCCGAGCAGCAGCACGCAGACGATGCCGAGCGAGATCACCCCGATCGACCGAGCAGTCGAAGAACAGGTTCACCATGTTGTTCGGCGACAGGAAGATCGGGTTCAGGCTGTAGAACGACCGTCCAGATGATCACGAGCCCGACGACCACCGGCAGCGAGCCGAGGTCGCCCGAGCGCACCCGGTCGAGGAAGCCGCTGGACCGCGCCCGACGAGCCCTTCGGCATGGGCGACGCGGCTGTCGCTGCGGTCGAGCAGCGGCCTTCGGGGTTGTCGCTCATGGCCGGGCCTCCTCGGCGGTCTCGGTCTCGCGGCGCGCGGCGCGGCGCGAGACGGCGTTGTCGGTGGCGCCGGTGATGGCGCCGACCAGCTCGGCGTTCGAGGAGTCGGGGGTGAAGATGCCGTTGTTGCGGCCGAGCCGCAGCACGACGATGCGGTCGGCGACGGCGCGCACGTCCTCCATGTTGTGGCTGATCATGATGACGCCGTGGCCGCGGTCGCGCAGCCGCTCGATCAGGTTCAGCACCTCGGCGGTCTGCGCGACGCCGAGCGCCGCGGTCGGCTCGTCGAGCATGACGATCTGCGGGTCGAGCAGCAGCGAGCGGGCGATCGCCACGGTCTGGCGCTGGCCGCCCGACAGCGAGGCGATCGGCTCGCGCACGCTCGGGATGCGCGCGGCGAGCTCGCCGAGCAGCGTCCAGGCGCGCACCTCCATCGCCACCTCGTCGAGCTGCCAGGGGTTGATCTCGTGGCCGAGGAAGAGGTTGGCGACGACGTCGAGGTTCTCGCAGAGCGAGAGGTCCTGGTAGACGGTGGCGATGCCGAGCTTCAAGCGCGTCGCTCGGGCCCGCCATCGTCACCGGCTGGCCGTGGAAGTGGATGGTGCCCGAGGTCGGCGCGTGCACGCCGGCGAGCACCTTGACCAGCGTCGACTTGCCCGCGCCGTTGTCGCCGACGAGCGCGACGACCTCGCCGGCGTGGATGTCGAGGTCGATGTCGGTCAGCGCCGAGACGGCGCCGAAGTTCTTGCAGATGCCGCGCAGGCTCAGGATCAGCTCGCCGTCCGGTGCGGGCGTGGGATGTTCGGACATGCCGGTCATGAATCCTCCCGGTTCGGCTGGCGTGGACGTCGCCCGGCCGCGGCGGCCGGGCGACGCGGTCAGGCGAGGCTCACTGGATGCCGAGCTCGGCGCAGCCCTCGGCGTAGCGGCCGGTGCAGATCTCCGCGGCGGTCTGGATGCCCTTGTCGATGATCTCGGCCTTGAGGTTCTCGCGCGTCACCACGACCGGGACGAAGAGCTCCGACGGCGTGTCGTAGAGCGTGGTCTTCGGCTCCGGCGTCTCGCCGGTCAGGAACTGCGCCGCCACGTTGGCCGCGGCCGCGCCGACGATCTCCGAGGGCTTGGAGATGGTGTTGTACTGGTCGCCCGCGATGATGAGCTGCAGCGCCGCGATCGTCGCGTCGTTGCCGGTCACCGGCGGCAGCGGGTCGACGCCCGCCGCCTTGAACGCCGCGATCGCGCCGCCGCCGGTGCCGTCGTTCGCCGCGACGATGCCGACGATCTGGTCGCCGAAGCGCGGGATCTGGCCGCTCGTCCACTCCTGGGCCTTGGCCGGGAACCAGTCGGGCGTGTCGTACTCGGCGAGCGTCTTGTAGGGGCTGGCCTCGAGCCCGGCGTGGATGCCGTCGCGGATCAGGCCGGCGGCCGCGTCGGTCGGCGAGCCGTTGATCTGCAGCACGCCGCCCGTGTCCGCCGACGACCCCCGAGGCCTCGAGGTGCTGCGACGAGGCTCTCGGCGATCGCCTTGCCGATCGCCTCGTTGTCGAAGGAGACGTAGTAGTCGGCCGGCACGTCGGGGATCGGCCGGTCGTAGGCGATGACCTTCACGCCCTGGCTCTGGGCGAGCTCGCACCAGCGAGGCGGCGGCGGCCGAGTTCGACCGGGTCGAGCACGACGACCTTGGCGCCCTGGGTCAGCACCGAGTTGAACTGCTGCTGCTGCAGCGCCACGTCGGCGTTGGCGTTCTGGTAGATCACCTGGCAGTCGGGGCAGAGCTTCTCCATCTCGGCCTTGAAGCCCGGGAAGTCGTGCTCCTCGTAGCGGGTCGAGCCCTGGTCGGGCATCAGGAAGGCCACGGTGCCGCTCTGGGCGCAGCGCGCGCGGTGCCGGCGAGCGAGCGTCGGCGGCGAGCGCCGCTGCGCCGGCCAGTCGGATGGGTCGTGGTCATCATGCGTTTCCTCCGTTGTCCGCCGGTCTTGCGCCTGGCCGGCGCGATTCCGTTGCGATCCGCCGTCGGCGCCGCCGGCGGCGAATCTCTGCAGGCCGTCAGCCGCGGCACGCCGCTGTCCCTCGTCCTCGGCCGCGCCGCCGCGCCGAGGCGAAGTTCTCGCCAGCAGCGCCCGGAAGCGCGACGGCGTCATGCCCTTCTGCTTCAGGAACTGGCGGTTGAAGTTCGACAGGTTGTTGAAGCCCGAGGCGAAGCAGACCTCGGTGATCCGCAGCTCCTCGTCGTCCATCAGCAGCTGGCAGGCGAAGTTGATCCGCAGCCGGTTGATGAACTGGACCAGCGCCAGCCCGGTGTGCCGGCGGAAGCTGCGCGAGAAGGCGCCGGCGCTCAGGCCGGCGATCGCGGCGAGGTCGGTCTCGCTGAAGGGCTCGGTCAGGTTGTCGTTGATGTAGGCGAGGGCCTCGTTGATCCCGGCCGACATGAAGCCCGACGGGTCGGGCAGGTAGCTGGCGCTGGTCAGCTCCGCGGCGTCGCGCGCCGCGGCCAGCGCGCCGATGACGCCCACAGAAGAGCTCGATCCGCCGGATGCCGCGTGGCGCCGCACCAGCTCCGCGAGCATCGGCCCGACCCGCGCGGAGGTCTCGGCGCCGAACAGCAGCGCCGCGGCGGCTCCGCTCCAGCGTCTCGCGGAAGGCGCCGAGCTCGGGCATCAGCGCCATCGCGTCGGTGATGAAGCCCTCGGTGAACTGCACCACCCGGCTCCGCACCGGCACCTCGCTCGCTCGGGCGCGGTGTCGCTCACCCAGTTGTGCGGCAGGTTCGGGCCGGTCAGCACCAGGTTGCCGGGCTCGAACGAGCCGATGAAGTCGCCGACGAAGTAGCGGCCCGAGGTGCTGACGACGTAGTGCAGCTCGCACTCCGGGTGGAAGTGCCAGCGGACCGTGCGGAACGGATAGCCGTGCTCCCAGGCCTTGAAGGATTCGGCGCGTCCGATCTGGACGACCTCCAGGTCGGGCTTCATCGCTGCCTCCCCCTCCCGGGTTGTTTCCCGAGTTCCGGCTCGCTGCTCCGGGCCCCGCGGCCACTTACGCCGAGCAGGATGACGGTAGGCTATGGAGAGGGCTCGCGCCACCACAGCGGTCGCACGGATCCCGATACTTTTTTGTCGCTGAAGCCAGGCAAACGCGCCCTCGACGCGGCCCCGCTCGTGTAGCCCATTGCGGGTCAGGCCGGCCCGCCGCCGCGAGCGGACAGGCACTACGACCTTCTTAAACAGCCAGCTTCTGGTGTAGACAGAAGCACGACTGCAGGTGAGGCCGATGCGCGCGAAGAGACGAGCCCAGCTCCAGAAGGGTGTCGCTGAGGCGGCCCGGCAAAGGCGCAGGAAACCCCGGGGCCGCCCGTCACCACAGAACATGACCGAAGAGGGGAGGCGGCGCGGGCTCGAGGCGATCCGCAACGCTCCACGATGCCGCACGATCCGCCGGAACGGCGAGCAGTGCAAGAACCCGGCCATGAGAGGTGCCACCCGCTGCCTTAAGCACGGGGACGCGTTGAGGTGCCCGGGCACCCGCACAACATCCGGCGCTTCCTCAACGGCACTATGAGCATGAGAGAGGAGGAGCGAGACAACTACCGGCGGAGCCGGGGGCGCTCGACGAGATGACCTGGCAGGAGCAACTCGCCTTCAGGAGCATGCTCCCGCCCGAGATCGCCGCGAAAGAGCAGCTCGTCTTGCACGCTGTCAAAATTTGGAAGCAGCTCGATCCGGACGACTATCAGTCATGGCGGCGATTGATCGAAGTCCTCCGCGCGCGTATGATACAGGCAGATTAGATAGGCGGCGTATCGGACCTCTCTCTCCGCCGATCTTCTTCTATCAACTTGAAAGCGGATCGGCGCACTTCTTGAGGCGGAGAGCGCGATGGGTCTGTCCGATCAAGTTCCAGCGAGGGGGCGGCCGCCCGGGAATCTCTTCGGCCACCTTATCCCGGCGTCGCCTGCACCGGCTCGCGCTTCAGGATCGCTGTTCTCCGACCTGATCCCTCGGGCGGCACCCGAGGCGATGACCACCACGCCCGCGATGCCTCTGCAGCGCCTTCGCCTTCGCCTCCGCCCACGGCGCCGACAGCCACGTCTCCCACTCCTCCGGCTCGGTCAGGATCATCGGCATCGCCTTCGGGCGCACCTCGCGGACCTCGGCGTTCGGCGGGCAGGTCAGGAAGGCGTAGGCGTCGACCAGGTACGCGACGAGCACGATGAGCGGAACGAGCGCGTCTCTCCGGCAGGTCGCGCGCCTGCTCCTCGTCGTTGTGTCGGCCCATGTCCACGACCGATCGCAAACGGCGCAGTCTGAAGATCGCTGACCGCTGCGCGGCAACGCTGCAGGGATGAACGGGTTAAGCGCCGGCCATCGGCCCCGGCCGACGACCCGCTTGCGTACGCAGCCCTGTGTGTTCATTTGTCGACCTCGGGCACTGATGCTCAGGAGCCCGTGTCCAATCAAGACTTCTCCGACGCGCAACAGGTTCGGGAAGAGGCTGAAGACAACCGGGAGGAAAAAAGTGACCCTTCGCACCCTGCTGATCGCCGGGCACAGCGCTCGCGGCCTGCGCGGCCGCGCTGGCCGACACGGCCGACAAGCGCATCGCGCTGTCGAACAACTACGCCGGCAACTCCTGGCGTCAGGCCATGCTGAGAGCTGGGACACCGTGACCAAGCCCGCGGTCGAGCAGGGCATCGTCGCCGCGGCGGACGCCTTCACCACCGCCGAGAACCAGGCGACCGAGCAGGCCGCGCAGATCCAGAACATGATCCTGCAGGGCTACGACGCCATCGTGCTGAACGCCGCCTCGCCGACGGCGCTGAACGGCGCGGTCAAGGAGGCCTGCGACGCCGGGATCACCGTCGTGTCGTTCGACGGCATCGTCACCGAGCCCTGCGCCTGGCGCATCGCCGTCGACTTCAAGCAGATGGGCAAGGACGAGGTCGCTCTACCTGGCCGAGAAGATGCCCGAGGGCGGCAACCTGCTCGAGATCCGCGGCCTCGCCGGCGTCTTCGTCGACGACGAGATCAGCGCCGGCATCCACGAGGGCGTCGCCGAGAACCCGCAGTTCAAGATCGTCGGCTCGGTGCACGGCGACTGGGCGCAGGACGTGGCGCAGAAGGCGGTCGCGGGCATCCTGCCGAGCCTGCCCGAGGACATCGCCGCGGTCGTGACCCAGGGCGGCGACGGCTACGGCGCGGCGCAGGCCTTCGCGGCGGCCGGCCGGCCGACGCCGATCATCATCATGGGCAACCGCCAGGACGAGCTCGCCTGGTGGAAGGAGCAGAAGGACGCCGAGCGGCTACGAGACGATGTCGGTCTCGATCGCGCCGGGGGTCTCGACCCTCGCCTTCTGGGTCGCCCAGCAGATCCTCGACGGCAAGGAGGTGCCGAAGGACCTGACGGTGCCGTTCCTGCAGATCGACCAGGACAACCTCGAGGCGAACCTCGCAGACGACCCAGGCAGGGCGGCGTCGCCAACGTCGAGTACACGCTCGAGGACGCGCATGGCGGTGATCGAGGGCGCCGGCGCGAGCTGACCTCGACGCGCCGGCGGCCCGGCTCCGCGCCGTCATCGCCGTGGCCGGGGCCGCCAAGGCCTTCGGCGCGGTCCGCGCGCTCGACGGCGTCGACTTCGCGGTCGCGCGCCGGCGAGTGCGTCGGGCTGGTCGGCCACAACGGCGCCGGCAAGTCGACGCTGGTCGACCTGCTGAACGGCGGGCTGGCGCCCGACGCCGGGCGAGTCGGCGTCGGCGGGACGCGACCGGCGCCGGCGTACGACGTCGCCGCGGCGCGGGCGCTGCCGGCCTGCGCTGCGTGTTCCAGGAGCTGTCGCTCTGCCCGAACCTGACGGTGGCCGAGAACGTCCGGGTGCTGCGCGCGGGCGCCGGCGGCCGGCGGCTGGCGCGCGCCGGGCCGCGGCGGCGGTCGGGGCGATGCTCGATCGCGATCTTCCCGGGTCACGGCATCGCCGGCGGACGCGGCGCTCGGCGGCTCTCGATCGCGCAGCGGCAGATGGTGGAGATCGCCATCGCCTTCCTCGACATCGGCGCGCGCGGCGCGGGCTGGTGATCCTCGACGAGCCGACCTCGTCGCTCGACGCGCAGCCGCGGCGGCGAGCTGCTCGCCCATGTCCGCCGTTTCGTCGCCGAGCGGCGGGGCGGTGGTGTTCATCAGCCACATCCTGTCGGAGGTGCTGGAGTCAGCGACCGCATCGTGGTGATGAAGGACGGCACGCGTGGTCGCCGACCGGCCGGCGGCGCAGGCTTCGACGCCCACGGCCTCGTCGCGGCGATGGGCAGCGTCGCGCGGGAGCGCGCCGCGGCGCGCCGGCGCCGCGCCGCAGCCGGTGTCGCGCCGGTGCGTCGCCGAGCGGGAGGCCTTCGCGCCTTGCCGGGCGAGATCGTCGGGCTCGCCGGCCTCGCCGGGCACGGGCAGAGCGCGATGCTGCGCGCGCTCTATCTCGCCGCGTCGGGCGACTGGCGGCGCCGCGACCGCCGCGGTCGCCTTCGTCGCCGGCGACCGGCAGGTCGACGGGATATTCCCGCTCTGGTCGGTCCTCTGGAACACCTCGGCCGCGGTCCTGCCCGACCTGGCGCGCCGCGGCCTGATCGACCGCGGCCGCCGAGGCCGCGTTCGGCGCCGACTGGCGCGAGCGGCTCGGTATCCGGACTGCCGACATGAACGCGCCGATCCTGTCGCTGTCGGGCGGCAACCAGCAGAAGGCGCTGTTCGCCCGCGCGCTCGGGACCCGGGCGCCGGCTGGTGCTGATGGACGATCCGATGCGCGGCGTCGACATCGGCACCAAGCAGGAGGTCCACGCCGCCTGCGCGCCGAGGCGGACGCCGGGCGGACCTTCGTCTGGTACTCCACCGAGATGGACGAGGTCTGCCTCTGCGATCGGGTCTATGTCTTCCGCGAGGGCGGGTCGTCGCCGAGCTGACCGGCGCTCGAGGTGACCGAGGCGGCGATCCTGGCGGCCTCGTTCCGGGGGGCGGCGGCGTGAGGCCCGAGCGCTGCGCGTGCTGGTCCCGGCGTTCTCGTTTGCCGTCCTGCTGCTCGCGGTGTTCTGGCTGCAGCCGCGGACGATGAGCTATCTCGGGCTCAACCTGCTCTTCAACCTCGCGGTGC
>CAVYTH010000016.1:0-81528 GCA_963771345.1 uncultured Actinomycetota bacterium | reverse complement strand
GCCGACTCGGACGCCGAGCTGCATCACTGAGGCGCGGAATCGGCTCGCGTGTCGGCGCGGGGGCAACCAGGATGCCGGGGTGCACATCGACATCCGGCCCGAGACGTCAGCCGACCACGCGGCGATCCGTGACGTCGTGCTTGCCGCGTTCGACACCGAACCGAAGGTCGCGGACCTGGTCGACCTGATCCGGACGTCACCGCAGTTCGTCTCCGACCTGTCGCTGGTCGCCCGGCGTGACGGCGAGATCGTCGGCCACGTGATGCTCAGCCACGTCGAGCCGGTGGACGAGCTCGGTGTCCGGCGCCGCATCCTCACCCTGTCCCCGCTCGCGGTCGCACCGGCGGTGCAGCGCCACGGGATCGGCTCGGCCCTGGTGCCAGCCGGGCTCGCGGCGGCGAACGCCCTCGGCGAGGGGCTGGTGGTGAACCAGGGCAGTCCCGACTACTACCCGCGGTTCGGGTTCCGCGACTGCCGCACGATGGGCATCCAGATCGACCTGCCGGACTGGGCGCCTCGCGAGGCCGGGCAGGCCTGCCCGCTGTCGGCGTACGACGAGAGCCTGCGCGGTCACGTCGTCTACCCGCCGGCGTTCGCCGCGGTCAGCCTGACGGCCGGCCCTCGCGACGCCGTGACGTCGTCTAGGCGTCGATCCAGTAGCGGCGCTTGGGCTTGGCGCCCGCCACCGGCACGAGGGGCAGCGCGTCGTCGAGCACCCCGCCGCACCGCTCGATGACGCCGATCGAGCCGATGTTGTCGTCGTCGCAGGTCACCAGCACGCGCTCGATGCCGACGTCGCGGGCGACGACCAGGCTCTGCCGGAGCATCTCGGTCGCGTAGCCGCGGCGCCGGTGCTCGGGCAGCACGGCGTAGCCGATGTGGCCGCCCTCGCGGGCCAGGAAGTCGTTGAGCTCGTGCCGGATCGACGACCTGCCGACGATGACGCCGTCGACGTCGGCGACGAGGAAGGTCGCCGGCACGAAGCCCTCCGGCAGGTCGCGGCCCTCCCGCTGGCGCTCGAGCGACTCGACGTACGGCTGCCAGGGCATGCCCGGCTCGTAGCCCAGCCCGAAGGTGAAGCCGTCGGGAACGACGGCGAGGTGCGCGGCCGCGAACTGCTCCTCGTCGTCGACGCCGACCGGACGAAGACGCAACGGCGGGTCGGTCACGACGTCTTGCGCCGATCGGCCGACGAGTCGCTCTCGTGCACGCTGCCCTCGACCGGCGGCGGCTCGTCCTCGCCGCGCCTGCGCAGCAGGCCGATGCCCGGCAGCCCGGTGATCACCCGGCGAAGGTCCTCGACGATCTCGAGCACCTCGTGCAGGTCCGGGCCGACCCGGTCGAGGCTCTGCAGCGCCGGCAGCACGTCGTTCTCGACGTGGTCGAGCAGCTGCGGCATCCGGTCGATGAGCCCGATCGCGGCGGTCACCTCGTCCGGGTGCAGCGCCTCGGCGAAGCGCTCCATCGACGGCGCGAGCTTGCGCATCGACGGCTCCCACGCCAGCAGCGCGATGTCGGTCCGGTCCAGCACCCCCTTGGCGCCGTCGACCGTCCGGCCCGCGTCGCGGGTGACGAGCTCGGCGGTGCCGAGGAGGGCGGCCGACCGCTCGGTGGCCTGGTCGGCACGGTCGACGACGACCTCGACCCGGTCGAGCAGGGCCTCGACGCGGGTCATGGCGTCAGCGGCGCGGGGGAGCAGGCCGAGGGCGGTCTGGACGGTGCCGGCAGCGGCGGCAGCCCCGCCGATCACCGCGGCGGGTCCGGGCAAGGGCAGTCGCATGGCAGTACTCGTTCCCCCGCCGGGCTCTGCGCACCCCTCCCGGACCCGATCGGACGTCGGTCAGCAGCCGGCCGGCACCGGCTGCGGGGTCGGCGACAGCGCGGCGGCAGCGGCGGCCGGCGGCTGCAGCGCGCGGAAGCCCGCGCCCAGGACGAGGTCGACGGTCGCGTCCTTGCGCTGGTCGGGCACGGCGACGACGGTGCCGACCTGGGCCGTCACGGTCCGGGCGGCGTCGACGCCCTGCGTGCTGTTGCGGATCTCGGCCGCCGCCGGTGACCTTCCGCTCGAGCGGGTCGTTGTCGACCTTGCCGACCCGGAAGCCGCGCTTGCGCAGCTCGGTCGCCACCGTCCCGGCCAGCCCGCGGCGCTTGGTCGCGTTGTAGACGTTGACGGTGATCGCCCGCGGTGCGACCACGGTCGGGGCCGGGCTCGGTTCCGGGCAGGTCGGCCGGGTGGCTGTCGCCGCCGGCTCGTCGTCGTCGCGCTGGGTCAGCCACCAGCCGGCGCCGGCGAGCGCGACGGCCAGCACGAGGGCCAGCAGCAGGATGCCGATGCGCGACCCGCGCCGTGACCGGCGTACCGGCCGTCGACCTCCGACGCCCGGCGGCGTGAACATGCTCATGCGAGGGCGACGCCCGTCAGTCCGGCAGCTCGAGGACCCGGGCGTGCAGGACGGGGCGCTGGGCCAGCGCGGCGCGCAGTGCGCGGTGCAGCCCGTCCTCGAGGTACATGTCGCCGCGCCAGAGGACGACGTGGGCGAACAGGTCGCCGAAGTAGGTGGAGTCCTCGGCGAACAACGCCTCGAGGTCGAGCTCGCGCTTGGTGGTCACCAGCTCCTCGAGCCGGACCTGGGTCGGCGCGAGCTCGCCCCACTGCCGCTGGCTGTAGCCATGGTCGGGGTAGGGCTTGTGGTCGCCGACGCCCTTGAAGATCACGCTTGCGAGCATAGGCTGACGCCCCACGCACCGCTCCGGGGAGAGGTCTCATGTCGGCAAAGGACGAGGTCGTCGACGTCGTCGCGGCTGTCCAGCAGGGCTATGCGTTCGACGGTCCGGCCCTCGAGCTCGGGGCGCTGGTCGTCGACGGCACCGCGCGGCCCGAGGCCGCCGTACGCATCCCGCTGGCGATGGTCAACCGGCACGGGCTGGTCGCCGGAGCGACGGGCACCGGCAAGACCAAGACGCTGCAGCTGATGGCCGAGCAGCTCTCCGCGGCCGGCGTACCGGTGATGGCCGCCGACATCAAGGGCGACCTGTCGGGGCTGGCCGAGCCCGGCGAGGCGACCGAGCGCACGACGACCCGCGCGACCGAGGTCGGCCAGGCGTGGAGCGGGCTGGGCTGCCCGGTCGAGCTGCTCGCGCTGGGCGGCGTGGGTGAGGGCATCGCACTGCGCGCGACGATGACGTCGTTCGGGCCCACGCTGCTCGCGAAGGTGCTCAGCCTCAACGAGGTGCAGGAGTCGTCGCTGGGCCTGGTGTTCCACTTCGCGGACAAGGCCGGGCTGCCGATGCTCGACCTCAAGGACCTGCGCGCGGTCGTGCAGTTCCTCACCAGCGACGAGGGCAAGGACGAGCTCAAGGAGCTCGGCGGGCTGTCCCGCGCCACGGCAGGCGTGATCCTGCGCGAGCTGATCGCGTTCGAGGACCAGGGCGCGGACGACTTCTTCGGTGAGCCGGAGTTCGACACCGCCGACCTGATGCGGGTGGACGCCGAGGGCCGCGGCATCGTGTCGCTGCTGGAGCTGCCGCAGCTGCAGGACCGGCCGCGGCTGTTCTCGACGTTCCTGATGTGGCTGCTGGCGGACCTGTTCGAGGAGCTGCCCGAGGTCGGCGACATCGACAAGCCGAAGCTCGTCTTCTTCTTCGACGAGGCGCACCTGCTCTTCGACGACGCGTCCAAGGAGTTCCTCGAGGCGATCGCGCAGACCGTGCGGCTGATCCGGTCCAAGGGCGTCGGGGTCTTCTTCGTGACGCAGACGCCGAAGGACGTGCCGTCCGATGTGCTCGCCCAGCTCGGCAACCGGGTGCAGCACGCGCTGCGGGCCTTCACGCCCGACGACGCGAAGGCGCTCAAGGCCACCGCGTCGACCTTCCCCAACTCCTCGTACGACCTGGAGGAGACGCTGACCCAGCTCGGCATCGGCGAGGCCATCATCACGGTGCTCTCCGACCGCGGTGCCCCGACGCCGGTCGCCTGGACCCGGCTGCGCGCCCCGCAGTCGAAGATGGCGCCGGCCGACCCGGCGCTGCTCACCGCAGCCGTCGCGGCCTCGCCGCTGCACCCGAAGTACGCCGAGCAGGTGGACCGCGAGTCGGCGTACGAGCGACTGGCCGCTCGGCTCGAGAAGCCACCGCGGCCGAGGCGCCGACGTCCGGGACGACGGGGAAGGCACCGAAGGCACCGAAGGTGCCCGAGGCACCCAAGGTTCCGAAGGCGGAGAAGTCGACGGCCGAGAAGGTGCTCGAGTCCTCGGCGTTCAAGCAGGCTGCCCGCTCGGCGGCCGCGGTGATCGGCCGCGAGATCACCCGCTCGATCTTCGGCACCCGCCGCCGCTGAACTGCCTCGGCTGAAACGTTGCACGAGCTGATGCAGCCGAACAGCGCGCCGAACGTTTCAGCTGCGAGGTGGCGGCCTGGACTCTGGCGGAGGATGCGAGATTCGAACTCGCGAGGGTGTTACCCCAACACGCTTTCCAAGCGTGCGCACTAGGCCACTATGCGAATCCTCCCGGCGACGAGGATAACGGAGCGGTTGGCCGGTCCCGAACCACGCCGGTCTGCCGCTGGACCCCGCTGGTTAGACTTGGCGGCGACCCCTCGTGCGGCGTCATCCCGCTGAACTCCCCCAGGGCCGGAAGGCAGCAAGGGTAGGCAGGCTCTGGCGGGTGTGCGAGGGGTCACTCGTCGTTGTGGGACCCCTGAGGACGACGGCTGGGGTACGTCGGCAGGCCCGGCTAGGGTCGGGGCCGTGACCCAAGCGCTGTACCGCCGCTACCGGCCGGACACCTTTGCCGACGTCATCGGCCAGGACCACGTGACCGGGCCGCTGCAGCAGGCGCTGGCCAACGACCGCACCCACCACGCCTACCTGTTCAGCGGCCCCCGCGGCTGCGGCAAGACCACCAGCGCGCGGATCATGGCCCGCTCCCTCAACTGCGAGCAGGGCCCGACCCCCACGCCGTGCGGCGTCTGCGACTCGTGCCTGGCCCTCGCGCCCGGCGGTGGCGGCAGCCTCGACGTCATCGAGCTGGACGCCGCCACCCACGGCCTGGTCGACGACGCCCGCGACCTGCGCGAGCGGGCGTTCTTCACCCCGGCCTCGGCGCGCTTCAAGGTCTACATCATCGACGAGGCGCACATGCTCACGGTGAACGCGGCCAACGCGCTGCTCAAGATCGTCGAGGAGCCGCCGCCGCACGTGAAGTTCGTGTTCGCGACCACCGAGCCGGAGAAGGTCATCGCGACGATCCGGTCGCGGGTGCACCACTACCCGTTCCGGCTGGTGCCGCCGGGCGAGCTGACGGCGTACCTGCTGACGTTGTGCGAGAAGGAAGGCGTCACCGCCGACCGGGCCGCCGTGTCCCTGGTGGTGCGGGCCGGCCGCGGCTCGGTCCGCGACTCGATGAGCATCCTCGACCAGCTCATCGCCGGGGCGCCGGACACCGGCATCACCTACGAGTACGCCGCCGGGCTGCTCGGCCTCACCGACGCGAACCTGCTCGACGACACGGTCGAGGCGTTCGCGGCGGGCGACGCCGCCGCGGTGTTCGGCATCGTCGACCAGGTCGTCGAGGCCGGCCACGACCCGCGCCGGTTCGCCGAGGACCTGCTCGAGCGGCTGCGCGACCTGATCATCATCGACGCCGTCCCGCGAGGCGGCCGGAGCGATCCTCGGCGAGCACCCGGCCGACGAGCTCGACCGGATGCGCCAGCAGGCCGCCCACTTCGGCGCCGCCCAGCTCTCCCGGGCCGCCGACATCGTCAACGCCGGCCTCACCGAGATGCGCGGCGCCACCGCGCCCCGGCTGCAGCTCGAGCTGATCTGCGCCCGGGTGCTGCTGCCCGCGGCCGAGGACACCGAGCGCGGCGTCGCTGCCCGGCTCGACCGGCTGGAGCGCCGGGCCGACATCGCCGGAGCGCCCGCGACCGCAACCGCTCCGGCAGACCAGGCACCCTCCCGTCGTACGCCGGCAAAGGCTCCGGTCGAGACCCCGGCCGCGACTCCCGTCGAGACGCCACCCGCTGCGGCCACCCCAGCAGTCCCCACGGCCCCGGTCGCGCAGCCGGCCGTCGAGGCACCGGCCGCCCAGCCCACCCCGGAGCCGGTCGCCGCCGCCCCCGTCGAGACCCCGGCGCAGCCGCCGGCCGAGCCGGAGCCGACCGCGGCGCAGCCGGCCGCCGGCGGGACCGTCGACCTGGTGACCGTGCGGCGGCTCTGGCCGGAGGTGCTGGAGGAGGTCAAGACGCTGCGCCGCTACACCTGGACGCTGCTCAGCCACAACGCCCAGGTCGCCGCCCTGGACGACGGCCGCATCACGCTGGCCATGGTCAACGCCGGCGCCCGGGACAGCTTCCTGCGCGGCGGCAGCGACGAGATCGTCCGGGAGGCGCTGGTGCGGGTGCTCGGCGTCGACTGGAAGGTCGACGCGATCGTCGACCCGTCGACCGCCCCCAGCCCGGCACCGTCCCGCCCGCAGGCAGCCCTGAGCGCGCCGTCCGGCCGGGCGGCGGCCGAGGCGGCGGTGGCTGCCCAGGCCGCCGCCGAGCCCGGCACGGCCGAGGCCGAGGTCGCGCCCTCGGTCGACGACGACGATGCCGACGACAGTGCCGAGACCCACCAGGACCTGCTGGCCCGCGAGCTCGGAGCCAAGGTCATCGGGGAGTACGACGCCAGCTGAGGCTCCCGATCGCCCCCGCCGGGCGGCCGAACCCGTAGGCTCGCTGCCGTCCGCCACGTCCGTGTGGCGCGCGCGACCACCGACCCCCGAGAGCGAGCACGATCGTGTCCTTGAGTGGCGACCAGTCCGGCCCGGCCGGGTTCGGCGGCGGCGCTGACCTGTCGTCGCTGATGGCCCAGGCCCAGCAGATGCAGCAGCGGTTGATGGAGGCCCAGGAGGAGCTCGCCCGGGCCCAGGTCGTGGGCACCGCCGGTGGCGGCCTGGTGAAGGCCACCGTCACCGGCGCCGGCGAGGTGGTCGGCCTCGAGATCGCGCCGGCCGCCATCGACCCGACCGACGCCGAGGGCCTCTCCGACCTGGTGCTCGCCGCGATCCGGGACGCCAACCGGGCCGCCGCCGAGCTGCAGCAGCAGGCGATGGGCCCGCTCGCCGAGGGCCTCGGCGGAGCCGGCGGCCTCGGCCTGCCGGGGATGTAGGACCGCCGTGTACGAGGGCGTGGTCCAGGACCTCATCGACGAGCTCGGGCGGCTGCCCGGCGTCGGACCGAAGAGCGCCCAGCGGATCGCGTTCCACCTGCTCGCCGCCGACCCCACCGACGTACGGCGGCTGGTGCACGTCCTGACCGAGGTCAAGGACAAGGTCCGCTTCTGCAAGACCTGCGGCAACGTCGCCGAGGACGAGGAGTGCCGGATCTGCCGCGACCCGCGCCGCGACCGCTCGGTGATCTGCGTGGTCGAGGAGCCCAAGGACGTCGTGGCGATCGAGAAGACCCGCGAGTTCCGCGGCCGCTACCACGTGCTCGGCGGCGCGATCAGCCCGATCGAGGGCATCGGCCCGGACGACCTGCGGGTCCGCGAGCTGATGACCCGGCTCGCCGACGGCGAGGTCACCGAGCTCATCCTGGCCACCGACCCGAACCTCGAGGGCGAGGCCACCGCCACCTACCTGGCCCGCCTGGTCAAGCCGATGGGCCTGCGGGTCACCCGGCTGGCCAGCGGACTGCCGGTCGGCGGTGACCTCGAGTACGCCGACGAGGTCACCCTCGGCCGGGCCTTCGAAGGCCGCCGACTGCTCGATGTATGACCGACAACAACCTGCCGCGCACGCACGAGGGGAAGGGGACCCGATGACCACCAAGGATGACCTCGGGGACTTCACGATCGAGATCGCCGACCAGGTCGAGAGCTTCTGCGTGGCGGTCAAGGAGATCGCCGCCGCCGAGGACCCCGACTACGCCATCTCCTTGCTGCTGCTGGAGATCTCCCAGCTGCTGCTCGCCGGCGGCCGGCTCGGCGCCATCTCCGACGTCGTACCCGAGGAGCGGTTCGAGCCGGACGCCGGCTTCGACCCCGACCTGGACGGCATCCGCGCCTCGCTGGCGAACCTGCTCGAGCCGATCGACGAGTACGCCGCGCTCTTCGACCCGTACGCCGAGGAGCCCGAGGTCTTCACCTCGCGGCTCTCCGACGACATCGCCGACACCATGAGCGACCTGCTGCACGGCCTGCAGCACTTCCGGGCCGGCCGGTCGTCCGAGGCGCTGTGGTGGTGGCAGTTCTCCTACCTGTCCAACTGGGGCTCGACCGCGTCGTCGGCGCTGCGCGCGCTGCACTCGGTCGTCTCGCACGTGCGGCTCGACACCCCGATCGACGACACGATCCGGGTCGAGGACCGGCTGCTCGCCGAGACCGTCCACGAGGTCACCGTCAAGCAGTCCTGACCCCGCCCCCGTCCCTCCGCAATCGACCACGTATGGCAGGTGTACGGGTACCTCGCCAGGCGTGTGTGCATGGCGAAGTACCCATCTGCCTAGCAAAGTGACAGCGTACGTCGGCAGCGGGTGCAGCGAGTGATGTCGACGGCGGACCGCGTCAGCGTCAGCGGGTGACGACGACGGTCTGCTGACCGAAGGTCACCACGTCGCCCGGCCGCACGACCTGGGGCCGGTTGACGATCCAGCCGTTGACCCGGGTGCCGTTCGTCGACCCGAGGTCGGTGAGGACCCAGCCGTCCGGTCCGGCGTTGAGCCGGGCGTGGCTGCGCGACACCGACCCGTCGGCCAGCTCGTCGCGGCTCGGGCTGCGCAGGGCGAGGTCGAGCCGACGCGCGAACGAGTCGTTGGACAGCCGCCCTTCGACGGCGGCGTCCCGCAGGGCCCGCAGCACCTGGTCGCGCTCGGCGTCGGACACCCGGACCGGCGGCACAGTGTCCCCGCCGGTCCGCATGGCCCCGACTGCAGGACGATCTTGCTCGCCGGTCCATGGGCCGGACGAGCGGCTTCGCGCAGGCGGGCATCCGTAGACTGGAGCGCGTCCAGCTGCCGTCGTACGCCGAGGAGGTCCGTCGTGGGCCTGGTCGTGCAGAAGTACGGCGGCTCGTCGGTCGCCGACGCCGAGGGCATCAAGCGGGTCGCCAAGCGCATCGTCGACACCCGCAAGGCCGGCCACGACGTCGTGGTCGCCGTGTCGGCCATGGGGGACACCACCGACGAGCTGGTCGACCTCGCGCAGCAGGTCAGCCCGCTGCCGGGCGGCCGCGAGCTGGACATGCTGCTCACCGCGGGGGAGCGCATCTCGATGGCGCTGCTCGCGATGGCCATCGCGAACCTCGGCTACCAGGCCCGGTCGTACACCGGCAGCCAGGCAGGGGTCATCACCGACTCCAGCCACGGCAAGGCGCGGATCATCGACATCACGCCCGGCCGGATCCGGTCGGCGCTGGACGAGGGCGCGATCGTCATCGTCGCCGGCTTCCAGGGCGTCTCGCAGGACACCAAGGAGATCACCACCCTCGGCCGCGGCGGCACCGACACGACAGCGGTCGCGCTGGCCGCGGCCCTCGACGCCGAGGTCTGCGAGATCTACACCGACGTCGACGGCGTCTTCTCCGCCGACCCGCGGATCGTGCCGACCGCGCGCCGGCTGCCGAGCATCTCCTACGAGGAGATGCTCGAGATGGCCGCCTGCGGGGCGAAGGTCCTGCACCTGCGGTGCGTCGAGTACGCCCGCCGCTACAACATCCCGGTCCATGTCCGCTCGTCGTTCTCGACGCGCGAGGGCACCTGGGTCACCGACGAGATGCAAGGGATCGACCAGATGGAGCAGGCCATCATCTCCGGCGTCGCGCACGACCGCAGCGAGGCCAAGATCACCGTCGTCGGCGTGCCGGACAAGCCCGGCGAGGCGGCGTCCATCTTCCGCGCGCTGGCGGCCGCCGAGATCAACATCGACATGATCGTGCAGAACATCTCGGCCGCCGCGACCGGGCGCACCGACATCTCGTTCACGCTGCCCAAGAGCGACGGCCAGAGCGCGATGTCGGCGCTGGACCGGATCCGCGACGAGGTCGGCTTCGAGGACCTGCTGTACGACGACCAGGTCGGCAAGGTGTCGCTGATCGGCGCCGGCATGCGGTCGCACCCCGGTGTCTCGGCGACGTTCTTCGGCGCCCTCGCCGACGCCGGCGTCAACATCGAGATGATCTCGACGTCGGAGATCCGGATCTCGGTCGTGGTGCGCGGCGCGGACGTCGACAGCGCCGTCACCGCGGTGCACAGCGCGTTCGAGCTCGACGCCAAGGAGACCGAGGCGGTCGTCTACGGCGGGAGCGGCCGATGACAATCCCCACGAGATCGCTCGCTGCGCTCACCATCCCGCGGGGGCCCCGATGAAAGAGCAGGGGGCCAACGGCTTGCGGGTCGGCGTCGTCGGCGCCACCGGTCAGGTCGGCACCGTGATGCGCCGGCTGCTCGACGAGCGCGACTTCCCGATCGCCGAGCTGCGGTACTTCGCGTCGTCGCGGTCGGCAGGCAGCACGCTGCCGTGGCGCGACGGCGAGATCACCATCGAGGACGCCGAGACCGCCGACCCGGCCGGGCTCGACATCGCGCTGTTCTCCGCGGGCGGCGCGGCCTCCAAGGCGCTCGCACCGCGGTTCGCCGCGGCCGGCGCGATCGTCATCGACAACTCGTCCGCGTGGCGGATGGACCCGGACGTGCCGCTCGTCGTCAGCGAGGTCAACCCGGAGGCGATCGCCGACGCCCGCAAGGGCATCATCGCCAACCCGAACTGCACGACGATGGCCGCGATGCCGGTGCTCAAGGCGCTGCACGACGAGGCGGGGCTGCTCCGGCTGGTCGCCAGCACCTACCAGGCCGTGTCGGGCAGCGGGCTGTCCGGCGTCGACGAGCTCGACAAGCAGGTGCGCCAGGTCGTCGACCGCGCCACCGAGCTGGTGCACGACGGCTCGGCGGTGCCGTTCCCCGCGCCGGAGAAGTACGTCGCGCCGATCGCGTTCAACGTGCTCCCGATGGCCGGCTCGGTCGTCGACGACGGCTCCTTCGAGACCGACGAGGAGCAGAAGCTGCGCAACGAGAGCCGCAAGATCCTCGACATCCCGGAGCTGCTGGTGTCGGGCACCTGCGTGCGGGTCCCGGTCTTCACCGGCCACTCGCTGTCGCTCAACGCCGAGTTCGCGCGGCCGCTGTCCGTCGAGCGGGCCACCGAGCTGCTGGCCGCCGCACCGGGTGTCGAGCTGACCGACGTACCGACGCCGTTGCTGGCCGCCGGGCAGGACCCGTCGTTCGTCGGCCGCATCCGGCAGGACCCCGGTGTCCCCGACGGTCGCGGGCTCGCGCTGTTCGTCAGCAACGACAACCTGCGCAAGGGCGCGGCGCTCAACGCCGTGCAGATCGCCGAGCTGGTCGCCGCCTCCCGCTGAGCGCGTTCGGCGTGCCAGAGTGTCAGCGAGCCGACAGACGGCCACCGACTGGCCCGGCAGGATCGCAGGTACCAGCCGGCCAGGACCAGCGACCGGCGGACAGCGGAAGGGACCCGAGACCATGGCAATCCCCGGCAAGCGAGACCCGCGCAACGACGCACCGGTCGACGACGAGCAGGACGTGCAGGGCCACGGCATGGACATGGACGGCCTGGACGACCCCGGCCTCGCCGAGTCCCCGCGCCCCGGCCGGGTCCGGGCGATGGAAGACGACCCGCGCACGAACCAGCAGTAGCGACGCGGGTGCCTCCGGTGTGACACCGTGGTCGGGAACGGATCTTCGACCGCGGCAGGAGGCACGCGCTGAGCAAGCACAGCGATCCGGTCCTGCGGCAGCTGACGGACCTGGCCGAGCTCGGCTCGGTCGTCGGACCCGCGCTCGCCCCCTTCTCGGCCGCCGAGCGGCTGCAGGACCTCGTCGACGCAGCCCGGCAGGTGTTCGCGGCCGGCGCCTGCTCGATCGCGCTGCTCGACGAGGCGGAGCAGAACCTGGTGTTCGAGGCCGCCAGCGGCCGGGGTGCTGACCGCGTCGTCGGCACCGTGATCCCGATCGGGTCCGGGCTGGCCGGCTGGGTCGTGTCGTCCGGCCAGACGCTCGAGATCTCCGAGGTCGCCGAGGACCCGCGGTTCGCCCGCGACGTCGCCGAGCAGACCGGCTACGTCCCCCGCACCCTGCTCGCCGCACCGCTGGAGACGCGCGACGGCACCGTCGGCGTGGTCGAGGTCCTCGACCGCGGCACCGGCGACGACCAGGGTGAGCGCGACCTGGTGACCCTCGCACTGTTCGCCCGGCTGGCCGCCGAGACGGTGGTCTCGGCCCGGCTCTTCACCCAGATGGGCACGCTGTTGCTCGACTCGCTGGCCACCCAAGCCTCCGACGGACTGGCCACGGCCCTCGGCCGGGCCGCCGAGCAGGCGGGCACCGATGCCGACCTGGCCGACCTGGCCGTGCTGTTCGCCCGCCTGCAGGAAGCCGGCCCGCGAGAGCGACGGCTCGCCCTCGACGTACTCACCAGGGTCCTCTCGTACGCCGAGTCGGCGCCGCCCGGATGACCTGGACCCCCGCGTGGGCCTGGCAGTTCACGGAAGGCCACCGCCCCGAGGTCGAGGGACTGGGACTGACCGGTCCGATCTCGCGGGACTGGGCCTGGGGTGGCGTGACCGGCGCCGGGGTCAAGGTGGCGGTGGTCGACAGCGGGGTCGAGGACGGGCACCCGGCGGTCGGCCGGCTGGCCGGCGCGGTGGCCGTGGACATCGACGCCGAGACCGGCGAGACCGTGCACGTCGACGGCCCGCACGAGGACTGGTTCGGCCACGGCACCGCATGCGCCGGCATCGTCCGGAGGGCCGCGCCCGACTGCGAGCTCTACAGCGTGCGGGTGCTTGGCGCGAACCTGCGCGGCCGGGCGGCGGTCTTCGCGGCCGGCGTGCGGTGGGCGCTCGCGAACGGGATGCAGGTGGCGAATCTGAGTCTGGGCACCGGCCGCGCCTCGCAGTTCAGCACGTTCCACCGGCTGGCCGACGAGGCGTACTTCGCCGGCTGCACCTTGGTCTGCGCCGTGAACAACCTGCCGGCCCCGAGCTACCCGTCGGAGTTCGCGGCGGTGGTTTCGGTGGCGTCGATCCGCGGCGCCGACCCGTTCGAGTACTACTACAACCCGGCGCCACCGGCGGAGTTCGGGGCGCCCGGCATCGGCGTCGAAGTGCCGTGGACGGACGGCCGCACGATCCACGCCACCGGCAACAGCTTTGCCGCACCGCACATCACCGGCCTGATCGCCCGGCTGCTGTCCAAGCACCCCGGTCTCACCCCGTTCCAGGTGAAGACGGTGCTGCACGCGCTGGCATCCAACGCCCGGTGACGGACTGCCCGGTCAGTCGGGCAGGCCGCCGTGCCGGCGCAGCACGGCGAGGTCGGTGACCTCGATCCGGCCGCGCTCCAGCCGGACCGCGCCCGCCTCGGCGAGCCGGCCGAGCACCAGGTTCGCGGTCGGCCGGGTGGTGCCGGCCATCCCGGCCAGCTCGTCCTGCGTGATCGGCACGACGGTCCTTGCGGCTCCGGACCGGTAGATCTCCGCGAGCTCCACGAGCCGCCGCGCCACCCGCTCGTCCACGCCGAGGTACATGGCCTCGAGCAGGGCCTGGCTCAAGCGCTCGACCGTCTCGGCCAGCAGCCGGGTCACGACGTCCACCAGCTCCGGGTGCGACCGGCGGGCCTCCGCGAAGACCGCCCGGGACAGCGTCACTGTCTCGGCGCGTTCCAGCGCCACCACCGTCGCGGTCCGGGTGTGGTGCTCCTGCAACAAGGCCAGCTCGCCGAAGAACCGGCCGGGCGACAGGATGGCCAGGGTGGCGACGTCGCCGCCGGTCGAGGTGACCCGGACCGCCAGCCGACCGCTCTGCACGATGTGCAGGGTCTCGCCGGGCTCTCCCTCGTGGAAGACGACCTCGTTGCGCGCGAACGTACGCCGACCGCTGACCGCGAGCAGGCGGTCGCGGTCGTGGTCGCTCAGCAGGTCGAGCAAGGCTGCTGCCACCACCGCAGTCGATCACATCTGCCCGGGCCGCCGCTTCGCGGAACGCCGCGGTCGAGCTCAGCTGCCGAGCATGGTCTCCTGCGCGACGCCGACCCTGTTGCGCAGTGACAGGAGCCCGCCGAGCCCCTGGGTCCGCAGCTCCCGCCACTGCTCGGGCGTCCGCTCGCCGAGCTCCCAGCCAAGGTGCCAGACCCCGCGTGCCGCGGAGTAGGCCAACATGGCCCGGTCGATGTGGGCGATCCGGATGCAGACCACGTCGAAGCGACTGGCGTGCGCCAGGTCGACCATGGCGCGGGCAGCCGCGGGGGACCGGGGGTAACCCTTGATGCCGGCGCGGATGCCGTGCCGGTGCACGAGCTCCACCACAGCTGGGGTGACCTGGTACAGGAACAGGACCGCGCCGCGCTGCCGCTTCTGAGCGACGATGTCGCGCACTGCGGCCTCGGCGGTGCGGAAGATCTCCTCGTCGGACGACGCGAGCTTGTTGCTCTTGAGATCGATGTACCACTCGGTCAGGGGGACGGCCAGGAACTCCGACAGCGTGGTCACCCGATAGCCATTCGCCAAGCGGCAGGTGCGAAGGTCCCGCAGTGTCTTCTGGCCGACCTCGCCGCAGGTACCACCCATCCCCGGGTCGTGGGTGGCCACGAGCACGCCGTCGGCAGTGAACATGAAGTCGGACTCCGTGAAGCAGGTAGGAGTCCGCTGCTGGGTCTCGATGCTGTTCGCCCGGAGCATGCCGACCCGGAACCCGGAAGGGTTCCGATTCTCGGGGCAGTACGGCTCGCAGAGCAGCCCGGTGCGCCCAGGGCTGCGACACACGTCGCGGCCGTCGCCACCGTTGCTGCGATCACGGCCGGCGCCGCCCAGCAGCCGGTCGTGTCCCGGACCTCCGGCCAAGGCGTCGCGGCCGGCGCCGCCACGCAGCGTGTCGTTTCCGGCTCCACCGCAGATCTTGTCGGCGCCGCCGCGACCGACCACGGAGTCGTTGCCGCCCAGGCCCACGATGACGTCGGCGCGGGGTGTCCCGACGATGGTGTCGTCACCGGGAGTGCCGACGAGTGTGGCTCGTTGGCCCGCGCACTCCAGATTCGCCGAGCTGGTATGGGCCCTGGGTGCCTCGTCCGCGGTCGCGGCGCCGGCGGCGAGCACCGAAACACTCGTCAGCAGCACGGTGACGACGATGGTGATCGTGGTGCGAGCTGTCGTGGTGGAAGCCATGCCGGGAACCCTGACCGCCGCGCACGAGAGCACGATGAGGCGGCGATGAGACCTCTCTCATCGTGACCAGGGCGATGTCGGCCTCGACGACGACGGCCGGTCACCTGAGCAGGTGACCGGCCGTCTGGTGTCGGGGTGGCGGGATTTGAACCCACGACCTCTGCGTCCCGAACGCAGCGCGCTACCAAGCTGCGCTACACCCCGATGGAGCCCGGCAAGTCTAGCGGAGCCCGGTGGATGGTCTCTCCACCAGCGTCAGCAGGGTGGCCTCCGGCCGGCAGGCGAACCGCACCGGCGCGTACGGCGACGTGCCCAGGCCCGCGGACACGTGCAGCCAGGCCTCGCGGCCGCCCGACGACCAGGTCGAGAGCCCTCTGGCCTGCCGGGTCGGCAGGTCGCAGTTGGTCACCAGCGCCCCGACGCCGGGCACCCGCAGCTGGCCGCCGTGGGTGTGACCGGCCATGACCAGACCGAAGCCGTCGGCGACCATCGGGTCCAGGATCCGGCGGTACGGCGCGTGGGTGACGCCCAGCGACAGGGCGGCGGCCGGGTCGGCCGGGCCGGCGACCTCGGCGTACCGGTCGGCGCGGATGTGCCCGTCGTCGGTGCCGACCAGCTCGATCTCCCGGTGGTCGACCTTCAGCCGGGCGCGCGCGTTGTCCAGGTCGACCCAGCCGGCGGCGAGCAGGCCGTCACGCAGGTCCTCGGTCGGCAGCCGCTGCCTTGCCGAGCCGCACCTGGCGGGCCGGCAGCAGGTAGCGCACCGGGTTCTTGAGCATCGGCGCGTAGTAGTCGTTGGAGCCCATCACGAAGGCGCCCGGCCGCTCGAGCAGGGGGCCGAGGGCGTCGAGCACCGCGGGCACCGCCTCCAGGTGGCCGAGGTTGTCCCCGGTGTCCACGACGAGGTCCGGCTCCAGGCCGGCCAGCGCGCGCACCCAGTCGCGCTTGCGGCGCTGGTCGGGCACCAGGTGCAGGTCGGACAGGTGCAGCACCCGCAGCGGCCGCTGGCCGGGCGCCAGCACCGGCACCTCGACCCGGCGCAGCGTGAACGCGCGCACCTCGTAGCCGGCCGCCCAGGTCAGCGCAGCAGCGCCCAACGCAGCGCCACCGGCGAGGGTGGCGAGGGGCAGCCGCAGGGCGGCGGTACGTCGTCTCACCCCACGATGCTGGCACACCGTGCTGGCCGGCCCCAGGCGCTGACAGGATGGCGGGCATGACCGGGCTCAAGGATCGACTCCAGGCTGACCTCACCACCGCCATGAAGGGCCGCGACGAGCTGCGCTCCGCGACCCTGCGGATGGTGCTCACCGCGGTCAAGAACGAGGAGGTGTCCGGCAAGGCGTCCCGCACTCTCGACGACGACGAGGTCGTCGCCGTCCTCGACCGGGAGGCGAAGAAGCGCCGCGAGGCAGCCGAGGCCTTCGACGACGGCGGCCGCCCGGAGCGGGCCGAGCGCGAGCGGGCCGAGGGTGAGGTCATCGCGGCCTACCTGCCGGCGCAGCTCACCGACGACGAGATCAGCGCCCTGGTCGCGACCGCGGTCGCCGAGACCGGTGCGGCCGGGCCGCAGGCGATGGGTCAGGTGATGAAGGCGGTCACGCCGCACACCGCCGGTCGCGCCGACGGTGGTCGGGTCGCCGCCGAGGTACGCCGGCAGCTCGCCGGCTGAGTCGACCGTCCGCCTCCGCGGCCTGCGTCCGGCACTCGGTGCCGGTTGGGTTCCCGTCACGGGTCGGCCGCCCGCCGAGGTCCGGCTGGCCCGGGCCGCCCCGCGGCCGGCGCCCGGCCTGCGGCGTCGGAGGTCTCGGGCTCCGGCTCCTCGGCCGGCGGGCCGGCGCTGACGTAGATGACGACCCGCTGCCCGGGGTAGACGGCGTCGCCGGTGCCCGGGTAGGAGTAGGCCACGGTGCCCTCGGGCGCGTAGTCGACGTAGACCCGGTCGCTGCTGACCACCGGGTCGAGGTCGGCCTGGCGCAGCAGCGCCTTGGCGTCCTCGACGGACCGGCCGGTCACCGACGGCACCGAGTTGGCGTCGCCGCGGCGGACGTCGTCGGCGGCGTCGGTGAACGACGACACCGGGGTGTCGGCCAGCGTGTTGCTCATCATCTGCTGCCAGATCGGGCCCGGCAGGCAGCCGCCGCAGACGTCGCCGTAGTAGACGCCGCCGATCAGCCGGTTCTGCAGCGGGTAGCCGCCCCTCGGCGGGCTCGGGTTGCCGGCCCAGACGGCCGTCGCGAGGTCCGGCGTGTAGCCCACGAACCAGACGGAGACCCGCTTGTTGGTGGTACCGGTCTTGCCGGCTGCCGGGCGGCCGATCGCGGCCCGGGTCCCGGTCCCGCGCTCGATGACGCCCTGCAGCAGCTCGTTGATGCCGTCAGCGATGTCCTGGTCGATGGCCTGCTTGCAGTCGGCCTGCGGCACCGGGAGGCGGTTGCCGGACGGGTCGGTCACCTCGAGGATCGCGATCGAGTTGCAGTGCACGCCGCGGGCCGCGAAGGACGCGTAGGCCTCGGCCATCTTCAGCGGCGAGACCTCGTCGACCCCGAGCGTGAACGACTTGACCGCCTGGAGGTCGCCGCCGTCCGCGCGCCGCAGGCCCAGGGCCTCGGCGATCTGCTTGGGCCGGCACACCCCGACCCGCTCCTCGAGCTGGGCGAAGTAGGTGTTGATGGAGCCCTCGATGCCGGTCTCCAGCGTGTACGTGCCGTTCTCGCTGGTGGTCTCGTTGAACGGCTCCCACTCCTGGGTCAGGGTCTCGTTGCAGCCCTGCACGTCGCCGATGCTCGACCTGGTACGGCGCGTAGATCGGGTAGCTGAACGGGTAGCCCTTCTCCAGGGCCGCGGCAGCCACGAACGGCTTGAAGGTCGAGCCGGCCTGGAAGCCGCTGCTGCCGCCGTACGCCCGGTCGGTGGCCGGGTTGAACTTGATCTCGCCGCGCTTCTTCTTGTCGCCGAAGTCCCGGCTGACCGCCATCGCCCGGACGAGCCCGGTCCCGGGCTGCACCGACACCAGGGCGGAGGCGACCTCGTCCCTCGGGTCGACGTGGTCGGCCAGCGACTCCTGCGCGTACTTCTGCGCGTCGGGGTCGAGGGTCGTGGTGATGGTGAGACCGCCACGGAGCAGCAGCCGGGTCCGGTCGATCCGCTCGGCGCCGAAGGTCTTGTCGTTCTGGATGGTCTTGAGCACGAAGTCGCAGAAGAACGCGACCTTGGAGTCCTGGCAGCCGTTCTGCAGGGAGCGCTTGGACGGCTTGAGCGCCAGCTCGGTCGCCTTCGCCTCGTCGACCTCCTGCTGGGTCGCCAGCCCGGTCTCGGCCATCCGGTCGAGCACGATGTTGCGGCGGGCCAGGGCGCGGTCGGGGTTGCGGGTCGGGTCGAACGCGGTCGGCTGCTGCACGATGCCGGCCAGCAGGGCCGCCTGGGCCAGCGACAGGTCGATGGCGTGGATGTTGAAGTAGCGCTTGGCGGCGGCCTCGACGCCGTACGCGCTGGCGCCGAAGTAGGCGATGTTCAGGTAGCGCTCGAGGATCTGCTCCTTGGTGTACTTCTCCTCGAGGGCCACCGCGTAGCGCAGCTCGCGCAGCTTGCGGGTGTACGACTGGGCCGTCGCGGCCTTCTGCGCCTCGAGCCGCTTCTTCTCGTCCTTGATGTTGGTGGCCGCCTCGAGCAGCACCTGCTTGACGTACTGCTGGGTCAGGGTCGAGCCGCCCTGGACGTCCTCGCCGGACTGGTTGTTGACGAAGGCGCGCATCGTGCCGCGCAGGTCGATGCCGCCGTGCTGGTAGAAGCGGGAGTCCTCGATCGCGATGACCGCCTTGCGCATCACCGGCGCGACCTCGGAGATCGGGACCGAGATCCGGTTCTCCTCGTAGAAGGTGGCGATCAGCGAGCCGTCGGAGGCCAGGATCCGGGAGCGCTCGGGCAGCGGCGGGATCTCCAGCTCGGCCGGGAGCGAGTCGAAGCCCTCGGCGCTGTCGCGGGCCGCCAGGCCCAGGCCGCCCACGATCGGCAGCGTGACGCCGGCGACCAGGAGGCCGCAGAGCACGCTGATGGCGAGGAAGAGCATCAGCCGGGAGATGAACCCGCCGTCGGCGCGCGGGCGCAGTCCGTCCATGGTCCAAGGGTACGTGCTGCGGCGGGCTGCCCCTGCCAGGCGTGTCCTGAGAGCGCGGTGAGCGCTCCCCGAGTGGCCTGGCGAGTGCCACATGGGGGGGTATGTAGTCCGTACTGACTAGGTCAATTTGGACCGAACGGTCCTGTTGGCCGTGCTATCCGGGTCCGTACCGTCCCACGAGGAAGATCCAGCACCAAGCACAGAGGACGGTCCAGGATGACGTGGGTAGACGACTGGGCGTCGCGGGGGGCATGCCGGACCAGTGACCCCGACACGCTGTTCGTGCAAGGAGCAGCGCAGAACCGGGCCAAGGCCGTGTGCATGGGCTGTCCCGTGCGTACCGAGTGCCTGTCCGACTCGCTGGACAACCGCGTCGAGTTCGGCGTCTGGGGTGGCATGACCGAGCGTGAGCGCCGGGCGCTGCTGCGCCGCCGTCCCAACGTCACCTCGTGGCGCGCCCTGCTGGAGACCGCCCGCGACGAGTACGAGCGCGGCCTCAACCCGACCTCGCTTCCGGTGGCCATGTAGTCATCGGTCATGCGATGGCTCTCGGGCATGCCCGGCGGCCAGTTCGGGGCGGTCCTGGAGGGGAGGACCGCCCCGATGCCGCTTTTCGGGGGTCAGCGCCGGGTTCAGCCGCCAGGCGGGGTCAACCGCCGGCGAGCGCCGCGCCGATCGTGCGCAGCCCGGCGAGGTCGTGCACGTCTCCCGGCTGGGCCGGTACCTCGACGACCGGCACCCGCGGGTGCGCCGCGGTGAACCGCCGCCGCAGCGACTGCTCGCGCTCGATGATCCGCATCCGCTCGGCGTGCAGCCGCAGCACGTTGGCCGCCAGCGGGTGGCCGCCGGCCTCGTCCAGCTCCTCCGCGCCGGCCGCGGAGCGGGCGGCCGACAGCTCCGGGCGCCGGTCGTGTGCACCCGGTTGAGCACCAGCCCGGCCAGCGGCATCCCCTCGGCGCCCAGCCGCTCGACGAAGTACGACGCCTCGCGCAGCGCGTCCCGCTCGGGCGCCGCCACCACGAGGAACGCCGTCCCCGGGGCCTGCAGCAGCTGGTAGGTCGCGTCGGCCCGCTCCCGGAAGCCGCCGAACATCGTGTCCAGGGCCGCCACGAAGGTCTGCACGTCCTTGAGCACCTGCGCGCCGAGGATCTTGGTGAGCAGCCCGGTGACCGCCCCGAAGCCGGCCCCGAGCACCTTGAGGTACGCCCGGCCGCCGGTGCGGGCGCCGCCCATCAGGATCGAGATGAACCGCCCGTCGAGGAACGACCCCAGCCGCTTCGGCGCGTCCAGGAAGTCCAGCGCCGACCGGCTCGGCGGGGTGTCGACGACGATCAGGTCCCAGCGCTCCTCGGCGCGCAGCTGGCCGAGCTTCTCCATCGCCATGTACTCCTGCGTGCCGGAGAAGCTCGACGACAGCGACTGGTAGAAGGGGTTGGCGAGGATCGCCTGGGCGCGGCCCGGGTCGGCGTGGGCGAGGACGACCTCGTCGAAGGTCCGCTTCATGTCGAGCATCATCGCGTCCAGCGAGCCGCCGGCCGACTCGTCGACGCTCTTCACCCGGCGCGGGGTGTTGTCGAGCGCGTCCAGGCCCATCGACTGGGCCAGCCGGCGCGCCGGGTCGATGGTCAGCACGACCACCGACCGGCCCTGCTCGGCCGCCCGCAGCGCCAGCGCCGCCGCGGTGGTCGTCTTGCCGACGCCGCCCGACCCGCAGCACACGACGATCCGGGTGTCGGAGGTCAGCGGATCACGGTGTCCAGGTCGAGGGCCGGGGTCGTCGCGGGCGGGGTCATGCCGCACCCCCGGCGCAGAGCCGCTCAGCCAGGCCGTACAGGCCGCCGAGGTCGACGCCCTCGGCGAGCAGCGGCAGCTCGTACGTCGGGCGGCCCAGCGCCTTGAGGGTGCGCCGCTCGGCCTTCTCCAGGGCGACCCGCTCGGCGTGCTCGGCGGCCTCGTCCAGCAGCGCGTCGACCACGCCGGCCCGGACGTGCGACGCCGGCGGCGTCGAGCCCGGCGGCGATCTCGGCGCCGGGCAGCCGGCCCTTGGCAGCCGCGGTCAGGTCGGCGACCTTGAGCAGCGGCTCGCGCACCGCGTTGACGACGACCCCGCCGACCGGCAGCCCGGCGGCGGTGAGCTCGGCGACGGCGTCGGCCGTCTCCTGCACCGGCATCTCCTCGAGCAGCGTCACCAGGTGCACCGCGGTCTGCGGCGAGCGCAGGAACCGCATGATCGCGTCGGCCTGGCCGCGGATCGGGCCGACCTTCGCCAGCCCGGCCACCTCCGCGTTGACGTTGAGGAAGCGGGTGATGCGGCCGGTCGGCGGAGCGTCCAGCACCACGGCGTCGTACACGAGTCGTCCTTGCTGCCCGGCTTGCGCCGTCGTACGGCCTCGTAGACCTTGCCGGTGAGCAGCACGTCGCGCATCCCCGGCGCGATGGTGGTGGCGAAGTCGATGGCGCCGATGCGGCGCAGCCCGCGGCCGGCCCGGCCGAGCTTGTAGAACATGTCGAGGTACTCGAGCAGCGCCTCCTCGGGGTCGACCGCGAGGGCGTGCACCTCGCCGCCGCCCGGGCCGACGGCGACCTTGCGCTCCTCGTAGGGCAGCGGCGGGGTGTCGAAGAGCTGCGCGATGCCCTGCCGGCCCTCGACCTCGACGAGCAGGGTGCGGCGGCCCTCGCCGGCCAGGGCCAGCGCGAGCGCGGCGGCGACCGTGGTCTTGCCGGTGCCGCCCTTGCCGGTCACGACGTGCAGTCGCACGCCTTCCCAGTCGGACTCGCGGCTGGCCATGCCGGGAGCGTAATCGGAGCCCGTGGGCGGCTGTCACAGCGCCCGGCTCAGCCGGACGTCCTCCTCCTCGAAGCCGAGCGCCGCGAAGAAGGCACGGGCGGAGCCGACCTAGGCTGCGCCGGTGACCGTGCGCCCCAGGCTGGAGACCGAGCGCCTCGTGCTGCTGCCGCAGTCGATGGCCGCTGCCCGGGCGCTGCTGGCCGGTGCGGACCCCGGGCTGCCGCTCGCCGAGGGCTACCCGCACGCCGACAGCCTCGACGCGCTGCGGATGCAGGTCGAGCACGGCGGGCCGGACGACGGCGGCTGGTTCGTCACGCTGGCCGAGGACGGCCGGGTGGTCGGCGACTGCGGCACGTTCGGGCCGCCGGACGACGACGGCCGGGTCGAGATCGGCTACGGGCTCGCGGCGCCGTTCCGGGGGCGCGGCCTCGGCACCGAGGCGGTGCGGGCACTGGTCGACTGGCTGGTCACCCTGCCCGACGTACGTGAGGTGACGGCCTCGGTCGAGGTGGGCAACGAGCCGTCCCGCCGCCTGCTCGCGACCCTCGGCTTCACCCTGACGTCCGGCCCGACCGACCCCGACCGCCACTGGCACCTGACCCGCCCCGCCTGACCGCCGCGATCACGACGCATGATCACCCGCGGTGACTGCAACGTGGATCTTGGACAACCTGCAGGTCAGCCCGATCCGCGTGATCATCGGGAGAGGGCCCCTATGCTGGTCACGGGGAGGTGGGGAGCGGCGGCGAGGTCGCGATGGCTGGAGGACCGCGGGCCAGGCGGGGGAGGTGGGGTCGACCAGGGACATGTGGTCGACGCCGGGGAGCTCGTGCAGGGTGACCTCGTCACCGGCGGCAGCGGCCGCGGCGCGGAACGAGCGGCTCACGTCGACGGGCACGTCCGCGTCGAGGGTCCCGTGCACCAGCACGGTGCGGTACGCCGGTGGGCAGCAGCCCGGCCGGGTCGGCTGCGGCGTACCGGTCCGGCTGCTCGTCGGGTGAGCCGCCCAGCAGCGCGCGGGCCGCGTGGCCGCCCAGGCCGAGCCGCTCCGAGAGCCCGAGGTCGAGCACGCCGGCCAGCGACACCACCCCCACGGGCAGCGCCGTCGCCCGGTGCCACGGCGAGTCGGGCGGCAGCCGGTGCCGGGCGGCCGACCAGGCGGCCAGGTGACCGCCGGCCGAGTGCCCGACGAGGACCGTCCGCGACGGGTCGACACGGTCGCCGACCGCGTCAGCGACCAGGCCGGGCAACGTGTCGCCCAGCAGCGCGACGTCGTCCAGGGTCGCCGGCCAGCCACCGGCCCCGCCGACCCGGCGGTACTCCACGGTCGCGACGACGTAGCCGGCCGCCGCCAGGCCGTCGCTCTGCGGCCCGGCGTGCGCGCGGTCCCACTCGTCCTTCCAGAACCCGCCGTGCACCACCACGACCAGCGGCGCGGGCCGACCGGTCGCGGCGGGCAGCCGGAGGTCCGCCACCTGCTCCGGCAACGGGCCGTAGGACAGGGTCGTCACCCCGGTCACCCCTGCACGGCCCCGCCGTCGACGTTGAGGCCCTGACCGGTGACGCCGCCGTTGACGACGCAGAACCACACCGACTCGGCCACCTCGTCGACCGTGATGAGCCGGCCGATCGGCTGCTTGCGCTCCAGGATCTGCCGGGCCTCCTCGGGGCTGCGGCCGGTCTGCGCGACGATCGTGGCCACCGTCCCGTCGGTCATGCCCGTGTCGACGTACGCCGGGCAGACCGCGTTCGCCGTCACCCCGGTCGTCGCCAGCTCGGCGGCGACCGACCGGACCAGCCCGAGCACGCCGTGCTTGGCCGCCGTGTAGCCCGCGATGTACGGCTCGCCGCGCTTGGCAGCCATCGACGCGACCACGACGATCCGGCCCCACCGGTGCTCGACCATGCCGGGCACCACCCGGCGTACGCACCGGAACGGCGCGGTCAGGTTGAGCTCGAGCTGCCGGGCCCACATGTCGTCGGGGTAGCGCGCGATCGGCGCGGACAGCCCCTCGCCCGCGTTGGCGACGAGCACCGACACCGGCCCCCACGCCTCCTCGACCGCGGCGGTCACGGTGTCCGGTGCGGCCGGGTCGAGCATGTCCGCGGGCAGCACCAGCGTCTCGCCGCCGGCCTGGCTGGCCGTCTCGCGCAGCTCGTCCTCGTTGCGGGCGGTCAGCGCGACGCGGTAGCCCTCGGCCACGAGCCGCATCGCGACCGCGCGACCGATGCCGCGGCCGGCGCCGGTGACCAGGGCGGTACGCCGGTCGTCGGAGGCGGGTCGGGGCGTCGGCACCCGCGCAGTATGGTCGCTGCCATGACGAAGTGGGAGTACGCCACCGTGCCGTTGCTGGTGCACGCGACGAAGCAGATCCTCGACACCTGGGGCGAGGACGGCTGGGAGCTCGTCCAGGTCGTCCCGGGCCCGGGTGGCGGCGAGCAGGTCGTCGCCTACCTGAAGCGGGCGAAGTGAGCACCGCCGAGGAGCGGCTGGCCGAGCTCGGCCTGACGCTGCCCACCGACACCGCGCCGCTGGCGACCTACGTGCCGGCCGTGCGCACCGGCAACCTGGTCTACACCTCGGGCCAGCTGCCGCGCATCGACGGCGAGCTGACGCACACCGGCAAGGTCGGCGCCGGCGTCACTCCCGAGGAGGCCAAGGAGGCCGCGAAGGCCTGTGCCCTCAACGCGATCGCCGCCGTCAAGGGCGAGATCGGCGACCTCGAGAAGGTACGCCGGGTGGTCAAGGTCGTCGGCTTCGTCGCCAGCGCCCCGGACTTCACCGGCCAGCCCGGCGTCGTCAACGGTGCCAGCGAGCTGCTCGGCGCGGTCTTCGGTGATGCCGGCGTGCACGCCCGCAGCGCGGTCGGCGTCGCGGCGCTGCCGCTGGACGTGCCGGTCGAGGTCGAGATGATCGTCGAGGTCGACCCGGCCTAGCCGGCGGCGTCGATGTCCCGCGTCGTCGCCGGCCTCGCTGGCGGCCTGCAGGAAGGCGATCTCGAAGGCCGTCGCGCTCAGCTGCACGGCGACCTTCGCCAGGTCGTCGTGCCGGCTCTCGTCCTCGACGTGCGCGAGCAGCTGCTCGCGCAGGTACTCCCCGAGCTCCCGGGCCGACTTCACCGCGTCGAGCTGCAGTGCCGCGACGACCTCGAGCGGGATGCCCTGGACCGACAGCATCCGGCCGACGCCGACGAGCAGCGTGTGGCTCATCAGCTGGCCGTCGTCGTCCCGCCAGGCCAGGCCGGTGTCGGTCAGGTCCTCCGGCAGGTCGGGCAGCAGGCTGCGGATGCGCTCCTCCGGGATGGGCACGGTGCGCGAGATGTCCGAGCTGCCCTCCCGGAACCGGCGCCGCCGGTCGGCGACGATGGCCGAGTAGCTGCCCGGCGTACTGATCAGCCGCTTGATGGCCGCCAGCGTGAAGCCCTCGCGCTGCAGCGACGTGATGAGCTGGAGGCGGGCCAGGTGCGCGCCGTTGTAGTGCGCCACCCGACCGCTGATCGCGGGTGGGAACAGCAGGCCCTTGGACTGGTGCGCGCGGATGTTCCGCGGCGTCATGCCGACAGCCTCGGCCAGCTCGGTGATGGTCATGCCCTCAGCCATACGTTCCGCTCCCCCGTGCGTCGGTACGGGTCCGACCGTACCGGTGTCTCGGCCCGGCCTCCTACGATGCGCGGATGGTCGAGGTCCCCCCATCGCTGGTCGAGCGGGCGCTCGCCTTCCTCGACGCGGGCGATGCGGCGGAGGTTGCCGCCCCGCGGCACGCGGCGACGGTGGTGCTGCTGCGCGACGCGCGCCGGCGGTCCCGGAGGTCTACCTGCTGCGGCGCGCCGGCACGATGGCGTTCGCCGCCGGGATGCACGTCTTCCCCGGCGGCTCGGTCGACCCGCGGGACGGCGAGACCGACACGGCGTGGGCCGGGCCGCCCGCGCGGCGCTGGGCCGGCTGGCTCGGCTGCGACGAGCCGCTGGCCCGGGCGCTGGTCTGCGCGGCCGTCCGGGAGACGTTCGAGGAGTCGGGCGTGCTGCTGGCCGGGCCGGACGCCGGCAGCGTGGTCGCCGACACCACCGGCGACGACCTGGAGCGCGACCGGCTGGCCCTGCTCGACCGCAGCGCCTCGATGGCGGAGGTGCTGGCCACCCGGGATCTCGTGCTGCGCAGCGACCTGCTGCGGCCGTGGGCGCACTGGATCACCCCGGAGTTCGAGCCCAAGCGGTTCGACACCCGGTTCTTCGTCGCGGCCGTGCCGACCGGCCAGCGGCCGCGGGACGTCAGCGGCGAGGCGGACGACACCGTGTGGCTGCCCGGTCGCGGCAGCGGTCGCGCAGCACGAGGCGGGCGGGCTGGCCATGCTGCCGCCGACGATCGAGTCGCTGCGCGAGCTGTCGGCGTACCGCACGGTGGCCGAGGTCGCTTGCGGCGCCCCGCGAGGTGAAGCCGGTGCTGCCGCGCCTGGTGCGCGACGGCGACGTGCTCGAGCTGCTGGTGGACGAGCGATGACGACGCTGCCGAGCTGGGCGCACGCCTGGTCCGCGCCAACAACCCGAGCCCGATGACCCTCGAGGGCACCAACACCTACGTGCTGCGCGCGGACCACGACCAGCCGGCGGTGGTCGTCGACCCCGGGCCGCTGGACGAGGCGCACCTCGCGTCCGTCATGGGCGCCGCGACCGGCCACGTCGGACTGGTCCTGCTCACCCACGGCCACCCCGACCACTCCGACGGCGCGCTGCTGCTGCAGCAGATGACCGGCGCGCCGATGGCCGCCGTCGACCCGCAGTTCTGCGTCGATGCCGAGCCGCTGGTCGACGGCGCGAGGTTCGACGGCGGTCGCCGGCCTCGACCTCACGGTGCTCGCGACGCCGGGCCACACCGGCGACTCGGTGTGCTTCGTCGTCGCCGGCGAGGAGCCCGCGCTGCTGACCGGCGACACGATCCTCGGCCGGGGCACCACCGTGGTCGCCCACCCCGACGGACGGCTGCGCGACTACCTCGCCTCGCTCGACCGCGATCCGCGACCTGGCCGGTCCGCTGACCCTGCTCCCGGGCCACGGGCCGGCCGGTGGCGACGCGGGTGAGCGGGCCGCCGCCTACCTCGCCCACCGCGGCCAGCGGCTGGAGCAGGTCCGCGCGGCCCTGGCCGCCGGTGACACGACCCCCCAGCGAGGTCGTACGCCGGGTGTACGCCGACGTCGACGAGCAGCTCTGGCCGGCCGCCGAGCTCTCGGTCCGCGCCCAGCTCGACTACCTGGCGGACGAGCCGGACCGTCCGACCCGAGTACGGCCAGCCTCAGATCGTTGCGACGCCAGCGGTCGACACGCCGTCGCCGACGGCGTGTCGGCACCCGCTCGTGAGACGTCGGACGGCCGGTCTGCGGTCGGCGGTAGCCGGCGCGGCGGGTGAGGCGCTCGAGGTCGAGGATGACCACGGCGCGGCCCTCGAGGCGCAGGAAGCCGCGGCCGGCGAAGTCGGCGAGCGCCTTGTTGACGGTCTCGCGGGAGGCGCCGACCAGCTGGGCGAGCTCCTCCTGGGTGAGGTCGTGGGTGACCCGGACCCCGTCCTCGGTCGGTACGCCGAACCGCCGGGCCAGGTCGAGCAGCGCCTTGGCGACCCGGCCCGGGCACGTCGCTGAAGACCAGGTCGGCCATCGCCTCGTTGGTCCGCCGCAGCCGCCGGGCCAGCGCGGCCAGCAGCTGGATCGGCGACCTCCGGGTGCGCGGTCAGCCACGGCTGGAGGTCGGCGTTGCCGAGCCCGATCAGCGTGGTGTCGGTGACCGCGGTGGCCGTCGCGGTGCGCGGACCGGGGTCGAACAGCGACAGCTCGCCGAACATCTCCCCGGGTCCCATCACGGCGAGCAGGTTCTCCCGGCCGTCGACGGCGGTGCGGCCGAGCTTCACCTTGCCGCTGGTGACGACGTACAGCCGGTCACCGGGCTCGCCCTCGTCGAAGAGCGCCTGCCCGCGGGCGAGACGCACCTCCAGCATCTGGGCGCGCAGCTCTGCCTGGGCCTGCGGGTCGAGTGCCGCGAACAGCGGCGAGCCGCCCAGGCCCTCGACCGGCTCGTCCACGCCCGTCGTGTCCATGCTTGTGACGCCTCCTCCAGACGGGGTCCCCGCCGCGGGGCCAGTCTGCCGCACCGGGGCCCGGTACGACGGGAGGGAGGGTCAGGCGACGTCGCTGCTGCGGCGCAGCGGGAGCGCGCACAGGGACAGCGCGGGCTCCTCGCGGTAGCGGGCGATCAGCTCGCTGGTCGCGTCGTCCAGGCGCTCGTGCAGGCTTCGCCGGTACGCCGACAGCTCGGTCTCGGCGGCGGCCAGTCGGGCCATCAGGGCGTCGTCGGTGCCGAGGTCGCTGGCGGACTCCCACAGCACGGTCAGGTCGGGCAGCGGCGGCACCGACACGGCGTCGTGGACGGTGTGCACCGCGAGGCGGCGGCTGGACTCCTGGTGCTGGGTGAGCAGCGGCTGCAGCCGGTTCGCCGAGGGGCTCTCGCCGCGCTCGCCGAGGGCGGTGTCCAGGCGGGCCTGCAGGATGCGGCGCCAGTACGAGACGCGGGACTCCTCGACCACCAGCTCCTGGCGATATTCGCGCAGCGCCTCGAGGTCCAGGTGGACGAGGTGCGGCACGCGCTGGGCCGGTCGGCGGGCGGCGGGCCGGCGGCTGTTGCCGGTCTTCCGCGGTGGGGAGGTGGTGATCACACCAGCCAGATCGTCGGGCACCACGACCGCCTTGAGAGCAGGTCACCCGTACGGTCGAGGTGTCCCTCATGGACCGTAGGCTCTGCGCTGTGACCAGGAGCCCCACGACCACCCAGGTGGCCGAGTCCTCGCTGGCCCGCACCCGTCGGGCGCGGCGCATCCACCGCATCCTCACCGACACCTATCCGGACGCCCGCTGCGAGCTGGACTTCACCACCCCGCTGGAGCTCGCGGTGGCGACGATCCTGTCCGCCCAGTCGACCGACGTCGGGGTCAACAAGGTCACTCCGGCACTGTTCGCGAAGTACCCGACGGCCGCCGACTACGCCGCCGCCGACCGCGCCGAGCTCGAGCAGATGATCCACTCCACCGGCTTCTTCCGGGCCAAGACGAACTCGCTGATCGGGCTGGGGCAGGCCCTCGTCGAGCGGTACGGCGGCGAGGTGCCCGGCCAAGCTCAAGGACCTCGTCACGCTGCCCGGCATCGGCCGCAAGACGGCCAACGTCATCCTCGGCAACGCGTTCGACGTGCCCGGCATCACCGTCGACACCCACTTCGGCCGGCTGTCCCGGCGCTTCGGCTGGACGGAGCAGGACGACCCGGTGAAGGTCGAGACCGAGGTGGGCGAGCTGTTCCCGAAGCGCGACTGGACGATGCTCAGCCACCGGGTGATCTTCCACGGCCGCCGCGTGTGCCACGCCCGCAAGCCGGCCTGCGGCGCGTGCCCGGTCGCGCGCCTCTGCCCGGCGTACGGCGAGGGCGAGCTCGACCCGGTCAAGGCGGCGAAGCTCGTGAAGTCGCCCGCCCAGGTGGCGGCGTCCCCGTGAACCGACCTGGTGCCCTCCGCGCCGGCTGCTGCTGGCGGTGCTCGGCGGTGCTCGTCGGTGGCTGCACCGACTCCGAGGCGTCGTCCCCGGACGCCGACCGGCAGTCCGCAGCCCAGATCCGCCGATCCGTCGACGCAGGCGGCCTCGTCGTACGCCGTGCCGGAGTGCCCGCGCCTGCCCCGGCAGCGAGCCCGTCGCGGACGGCCTGCCGGCGCTGCGCCTGCCCTGCCTCGGCGGCGGCCCGGCGGTTCGGCTCTCGGACCTGCGCGGGACGCCGATGGTGCTCAACGTGTGGGCGGCCTGGTGCGTCAACTGCGACCGGGAGATGCCGCTGTTCGGCGACGCGATGGCCCGGGCCGGCGAGAAGGTGCGGTTCTTCGGCGTCCACTACAAGGCCGCCGAGAAGTACGGCGAGCGCTCCGCGGCCGACTTCGGCGTGCCCTTCCCGTCGGTGCACGACGAGGACGGCGACAAGGTCACCCTGGCACTGCGCGCGACCGCGCCGCCGCAGACGCTGTTCGTGACCGCCGACGGCAAGGTCGCCGGGCCGCGAGGTCGGCGAGATCACGTCGCAGGAGCAGCTGGACGACCTGATCGACCGCTACCTCGGCGTGCGCCTGTGACGACCCCGGGCGCGGACGTCCCGGCGTACGACGATCTGCCTGACTGGCTGCGACCTCTCGCGACCGCCGCCGTGCACGTCCGGCCCGAGCAGCTGAGCCGGTTCCTGCCGCCCGACGAGGGTGGCCGCGAGTCCGCTGTGCTGATGCTCTTCGGCGAGGACGGCTCGGGCTGGGCCGGCGCCGACGTGCTGCTCATCCAGCGCGCGCACGACATGCGCAGCCACGCCGGCCAGGCCGCCTTCCCGGGCGGCGCGGTCGACGACGAGGACGAGGACGTCGTCGCCGCCGCGCTGCGCGAGGCCGTCGAGGAGACCGGGCTGGACCCGGCCGGCGTGCAGGTGTTCGGCACGCTGCCCGCGCTGTTCCTGCCGCCGAGCGGCTTCGTCGTGACGCCGGTGCTGGCGTGGTGGCGCGAGCCGTCGGCGGTCTCGGTCGTCGACCCGCGCGAGGTGGCGTCGGTGCACCGGGTGCCGCTGGCCGAGCTGCTCGACCCGGCCAACCGGTTCCGGGTGCAGCACCCCAGCGGCTACGTCGGCGCCGCCTTCGACGCCGCCGGCCTGCTGGTGTGGGGCTTCACCGCCGGGCTGCTCGACCGGATGCTCCGGCTGGCCGGCTGGGAGCAGCCGTGGGACCAGTCGGACCTGCGCGACCTGCCGGCCGACGCCCTGGGCCGGGAGGCGGGGGCGCGGTGAACTGGCTGGACCTGGTGCTGGTCGTCGCGGCGCTCTCCTTCGCCTTCTCCGGCTACCGGCAGGGCTTCGTCGTCGGCGTGCTGGCGTTCGCCGGGTTCCTCGCCGGTGGCGTGGTCGGGCTGCTGGTCGCACCGCGCCTGGTGTCGTCGTTCGAGCCCGGCCTCGGGCAGTCGGTGCTCGCCGTCGCGGTGGTGCTGCTCGCCGCGACCATCGGCCAGGTGACGCTCGGCTGGTTCGGCTCCCTGGTGCGCAACCAGATCACCTGGCGGCCGGCCCGGGTCCTCGACGCCGGCCTCGGCGCGGCCGTGAGCGTCGTCGCGATGCTGGTCATCGCGTGGTTCCTCGCGTCGTCCCTGCGACCCGGGCCGGTGCCGACGCTGTCGCGGCAGATCAGCGACTCGCAGGTGGTCACCACCGTCGACCAGGTGATGCCGGAGCAGGCCCGGACGCTGTTCTCGTCGTTCCGCGAGGTGCTCGACGACAACGAGCTGCCGACCGTCTTCGGCGGCCTCTCGCCGGAGCGGATCCGCCCGGTCCCGCCGCCGGACGGCGCGGTCGCCGGCACCGCAGCCGTGCGCCGCGCGGCCGAGAGCGTCGTGAAGGTCAGCGGCACCGCGGACGACTGCAGCCGCACCCTCGACGGCAGCGGGTTCGTCTACGCGCCGCGGCACGTGCTCACCAACGCCCACGTGGTCGCCGGCGTCGACGACCCGCAGGTGCGGGTGACCGGCGACGGCGAGCTGCTCGCCGCGCGGGTCGTGGTCTACGACCCGGACGCCGACCTGGCCGTGCTCTACGTCCCCGGAGCTCACCGCGACCCCGCTCGACCTGGACGACTCGGCCGGCCGCGGCGACCAGGCCGTGGTCGCGGGCTTCCCCGGCGGCGGTCCGTTCCGGCTGGTCGCAGCCCGGGTGCGCGACACGATCAACGCCCGCGGCCCGGACATCTACCACTCGCAAGCAGGTCACCCGTGAGGTGTTCTCGCTGTTCGCCGACGTCGAGCCCGGCAACTCCGGCGGACCGCTGCTCAGCCCGGACGGCGACGTCTACGGCGTGATCTTCGCGAAGTCGCTGGACGACCCCAACACCGGCTACGCCCTCACCGTCGACGAGGCGCGCAGCGTCGCGCGGGCCGGCCGCGGCGCCACCCGCGAGGTCGACACCGAGCGCCTGCGCCTGACGCTCACTCAGAGGGCGTCAGCGCGCAGAGGCGGAGGGTGCGCGGCGGCTCGTCGTCGACGAGCGGCTCGGTGGCCAGGGCTCGGGCGGCGGCGAGCAGGCCGTCGACGTCGATGCCGTACGGCGGCGCGCCGGCGTACGGCTCGATGTGTGCCGCGCCGCGTTGCAGCAAGGTCTGCGCTCCGGCCGGGTTGCCGCGGGCCCGGTGGGTCAGGCCGACGGCGAGCTGCGCCAGCCCCTGCCAGAGGTCGCGCTCCGCGTCGGGCGCCGCCTTCCAGGTGGCCTCGAGCACCTCGTGGGCGTGGAACGGCCGGCCGGCGTCGAGCAGCCGCTGCGCCTCGACCAGCGACTCGGCGGGCGGCAGGACCAGGTCGTCCGGCACCCGCTCGACCCCTGCGGCGTCGTGCGGCAGCGGCCGGCCGAGGCCGTCCCGGGGGCGGTTGTTGCGGGCCCGGCCGGTGGGGTCCCGGTCGCGGTCGGCCGCGTCGAGTCGCCGCGTCGGTCATCCGTGCTCCGGTGACGGGTCGTCGAGCCAGTCGCGGACGACGGTGGTGAAGGCCGACGGGTCCTCCTCGTGCGGGAAGTGGCCGACGCCGGGCATCAGGTGCCAGCGGTACGGCGCCTCGACGTAGCTGCCCGAGCCCTGCGCGCTGGACGGCAGCACGCAGCGGTCCAGGGCGCCGTGCACCTGCAGGGTGGGCACGGTGACCGGGCTGGCCATCCGGCGGGCGTAGCGGACGCCGTCGGTGCGGGGATCGACCGCACCGCCCAGCGGTAGGACTCCAGCGCGCAGTGCGCGACGCCGGGGATCTGCGCGGCCTGCCGGTAGCGGGCCTCGGTCTCGGGGTCCGGGAAGCCGGGCCCGGCCCACTGCCGGAGCAGGGTCGCGACGGCCTCGGCGTCGTCGGCGACCAGCCGGCGTTCCGGCAGCATCGGCGCCTGGTAGCCGAGCACGTGCCGGCTGGCCTGCACCTGCCGCGCGTGCGTGAGGTGGGCGCGGCGCAGGCGGCGCGGGTGCGGCATCGAGACGGCGACGAGTCGGCGTACCTGCCGCGGGTGCACCACCGACAGCGTCCAGGCGACCAGGCCGCCGAGGCCCTGGCCGACCACGGCGGCGTCCCGGTCGCCCAGCGAGCGGATCACGCCGGAGGCGTCCTCGGCGAGGGTGCGCGGGTCGTAGCCGCGCGGCGGCTTGTCGCTGGCGCCGAAGCCGCGCAGGTCCATCGCCGCGACCCGGTAGCCGCCGGCGGCCAGGGCGCGGCAGCTGGTGCCGCCAGGACCACCAGAACTGCGGGAAGCCGTGCAGCAGCAGGACCAGCGGGCCCTCGCCGGCGACCGCGACGTGGAAGCGGGCGCCGTTCGCCGCGACCATGTGGTGCTCCCACGGCCCGGGGACCCGGGCCACCGAGGCGTCCGGCGGCTGGTCAGCTCTCGGTCGGGTGCGCACCGGGGCTCCCCACCGGATCGCTCATGGCGCTCACGGGTTGGTGGAGGTCTCCGACGACAGCGGGCTCTTGAGGAACGCCGCGGTGTCCTTGCTCGTGCGGATGGTCCGCTCCGGCGGGCCCAGCTTGGCGATCTTCTTCTTGCCGACGAAGATCAGGACGCCGGCGACCAGCAGGTAGAACAGCGCGACGATGAGGTAGGCCAGCCAGGCGACGACACCGGCGCGGATCAGGCCCTGGGCGAGCGCGATGGAGATCAGGATCACCGCGAGCAGCGCCGAGGAAGGCGGCTGCGCCGAACATGGCCCCGCCCGCCGCGCCGTTCTTCATCTCCTGGCGGAGCTCGGACTTCGCGAGCTCGATCTCGCTGCGCACGAGGGTCGAGAGGTCGCGGCTGGCGGTGGCGATGAGGGCGCCGAGGCTTTCCTCGGTCGGGGTGCCTGGTCCGGTGGTCTGCGTCATGGCGCCCAGTCTGCCCCCCGACCGGCATCCGATGCATACCGCGGCCAGCCGGCAGGCGGCCGGGCAGCTGCCGGGCTCGGGGGCTGCGGCGGCGCTGGTCCGGGGTGCGGGTGCCTCGACGGGTGCCGCAGCCCGGCGGCGCCGGCGGCGGCGGGGACCCAGATCTCCGTGCAGCTGCTCCAGCTCACGGAAGAGGGCGAGGGCGGCGATGGGGTTGGCCATGTGGTCCTCCTTAACACCGGTCAACACGTTATGCCGGTGTCGTGGCGGATGCAACCCCCTAATGACGTATGCTGGTGTCGGACGTCGACGAGGGAGGTCGTATGGCGCCGTCACCGACGCATGTCGAGCTGCTGGTCGCGTTCGCGAACTCGGCCGACCACGAGCTGGGCACCGACGACCTGACCACCAAGGCGGGGCTGACCCGGTGGCTGGCGGACCACCGCACCCTGTCCCGGCGTACGCCGGCGACCGACGACGATCTCGCGCTCGCCCGCCGGCTCCGTGAGGGGCTGCACCAGGCGCTGGTCGCCAACCACGACGGTGTCGGTGACGCCAGGCCGCTGGCGGCTGCGGCCGCCGAGCTGCCGCTGGCTCTCGCGGCCGTGGCGGGGCGCCCGGGCCTGCAGCCGGTGCAGGGCGGCGTACGCGGTGCGCTCGCGCAGCTGCTCGTCGCCGTGAACGACGCGGTCGCCGACGACACCTGGCGGCGGATCAAGATCTGCTCTGCCGACGACTGCCGGTGGGCCTACTTCGACAGCACGAAGAACCGCTCGCGCCACTGGTGCGAGTGGGGCTGTGGCAACAAGGCGAAGACCCGGTCCTACCGGGCCCGCCAGAAGGCCGCCGACGCCACGGCCTAGCGCGGCGCCGGCGGCTTGTCGCTCAGGTGGTGTGTGTCAGGCGGTGTCGTCGTCGCTGTCGACCTCGGCCACGATCGCGGCAGCGGCCTCGGCGCTGACCGCGTGCCGGGCGATGTTGCGGTAGCCCTCGATCCCGCGTTCCAGCCGCTCGATGACGCGGTCTTCGGCAATGGCGATGATGGCCGACGTACCCGGCTCGAGGCTGTCGCCCACGGCCTTGAGGTCGTCGTCCTTGAAGCCCTTGTCGCGGACCTTGCCCCAGATCCCGCCGCCCGCTCCGCCGACGACCGCGCCCGCGATGAGGCTCGGCGGGAAGATCAGGCCGACCAGGCCGCCGGCGATGGCCCCACGCTTGGCCCATTTCTTGCCGTCCGGGTCGGCGGTCTCCTCGAAGGACACCTTCCCGTCGGCCGCGCGGACGACGATGGCCGCGTCGATCAGGTCGATCGAGCCTTCGCGGTCCATGGCCCGGAAGTCCTTGAGCGCTTCACCAGCCTGCTTCTCGTTGTCGAATGCAGCAACGAACACTTCCACCGTGCTCTCTGTCATGTCCTCGCCTCCCGGACGCGACGCTAGGCGGGGATATGGGCGCTTACGTCATCCCGCGCGGATGACTGCGAGCTCAGCGCGGGTCGAGTCCGGGCAGCACCTCGACCGCCGCCTCCTCCAGGACGCCGACGTCCCCGGCGTACACGCCGTCCGGGCGCGGCCAGTGCACGACGACCTCGTCGAAGCCGAGCGCCTCCGCCCGGCCCAGCACGTCCCGCAGGTGCTCGACCGAGGACGGGCCGAAGGCGCCGGACGAGTCCACGCTCAGGTAGCGCTGGACGTCGGCGGGCTCGCGGCCCTCGGCGGCCAGCGCGGCGTCGAGCCGCTCCACGGCACCGGGCAGGTCCGCCCACCAGCGCTGCTCGCCCTCCTCCGGCGGGGTCCCGCCGGTCGTCACCCAGGCCTGGCCGTGCCGGGCCACCACCCGCATCGCGCGCCGGCCGTTGGCCGCCACCACGAACGGCAGCCGTGGCTGCTGCACGCAGCCGGGGTGCATCCGGGCCTCCCGGGCGGTGAACCAGGTGCCGTCGTACGTCGTGGTCGGCGACGTCAGGAGCCGGTCGAGGAGTTCGACGAACTCGCCGAGACGTTCGACCCGCTGGCCTGGCGTCAGCGGCTCGGCCCCGAGCACGGTCGAGTCGAACCCCACGCCACCGGCGCCGACCCCGAGCTGGAACCGGCCGCCCGACAGGTCGTCCAGGCTCATCAGCTCCTTGGCGAAGGGAACCGGGTGCCGGAAGTTGGGCGAGGCGACGAAGGTGCCGAGGCGGATCGTCGTGGTGGTGAGGGCCGCAGCCGCCAGCGTCGGGACCGTGGCGAACCACGGGCCGTCCGCGAGGCTGCGCCAGGCGAGGTGGTCGTAGGTCCAGGCCGAGTGGTAGCCCCACTCGTCCAGCTGCTGCCACTGCCGCCGGGCGTGCTCCCAGCGCAGCTCGGGCAGGACCACGACACCGAGGCGCACGGGACCGACCCTAGGCGGACCGATGACTTCGAGCGACGGCCCGGGTCTGCAACCCCGACGAGAGGATGAGGACATGACTGTGATCGCGACCATCACCCAGTCCGTCGACGGCTACATCGCCGGGCCGGACGACGGCCCGAGCGCCGGGCTCGGCATCGGCGGCGAGCGCCTGCACTACTGGGTGTTCGGCGGACCGTGGTCCTACGACGACCATCCGGACACCGCAGGCCACCGGCGAGGACAAGGCGTTCCTGGACGAGGCGATGGCACGAGGCGGCGCCAGCGTCTGCGGCCGGTGGATGTACGAGGCGGCCGGGCACTGGGGTGACGAGAACCCGTGGGGCATGCCGGTCTTCGTCGTGACCCACCGCCCGGAGGAGCAGCCGGCCGGCGGTGCGTTCACCTTCGTCGACGGCGTGGAGCGGGCCGTCGCGATGGCCGTCGAGGCCGCCGGCGACAAGGACGTCAGCATCGCGGGCGGCGCGGACCTCATCCGGCAGGCGCTCGCGGCCGGCCTGGTCGACGAGCTCACGATCATCACGGCACCGGTCGTGCTCGGCGGCGGCAAGCGGTTGTTCGACGGCTTCACGAAGTCGGTCGACCTCGAGCACGTCGGCGTACGCCAGTCGCCGTACGCCACCTTCGTCACCTACCGCGTCCGCCGCTGACCCGATGCGAAATTCCATGATCCACACCGGATCCGTCACATCAGGTGTGACCGATCCGGTGTGGATCACAGCAGAGGGGCGGCGGGCGGACGCCGATAGACGCCGAATTCAGGCTCACCGCTGCGGCGGCTACTCCTCGTCCTTGGCGCCCTTGTCGAGGCCCTCGCCGATCAGGTTCATGACCGTCGGGTCGGCGAGCGTGGTGACGTCGCCCATCTCGCGGTGCTCGGCGACGTCGCGCAGCAGCCGGCGCATGATCTTGCCGGAGCGGGTCTTGGGCAGCTCGGCGACGAGCAGCACCTGGCGCGGCTTGGCGATCGGGCCGAGCACCTTCGACACGTGCCCGCGCAGCTCCTGGATGACGGCCTCGCCCGCCTCGGCGTCGTCGGCCACCGCCTCGGCCGCGTCGCCGCGCAGGATCACGAACGCGACGATGCCCTGGCCGGTGGTCGGGTCGGTGGCGCCGACCACGGCCGCCTCGGCGACCTTCGGGTGCGAGACGAGGGCCGACTCGACCTCGGTCGTCGAGATGTTGTGGCCGGACACCAGCATCACGTCGTCGACCCGGCCGAGCAGCCAGAGGTCGCCGTCGTCGTCCTTCTTCGCGCCGTCGCCGGCGAAGTACAGGTCCTCGAAGCGCGACCAGTAGGTCTCCTTGTAGCGCTCCTCGTCACCCCAGATGCCGCGCAGCATCGAGGGCCACGGCTCGGTGAGCACCAGGTAGCCACCGCCGCCGTCCGGCACCGGCTTCGCCTGGTCGTCGACGACGTCGGCGCTGATGCCGGGCAGCGGGCGCATCGCCGACCCGGGCTTGGCAGCCGTGACGCCGGGCAGCGGGCTGATCATGATGGCGCCGGTCTCGGTCTGCCACCAGGTGTCGACGATGGGCGTGCGGTCGCCGCCGATCACCCGGCGGTACCAGATCCAGGCCTCCGGGTTGATGGGCTCGCCGACCGAGCCGAGCAGCCGCAGCGACGACAGGTCGTGCTCGTCGGGGATCTGCTCGCCCCACTTCATGAAGGTGCGGATCGCCGTCGGTGCGGTGTAGAGGATGGACACGCCGTACTTCGCGATGAGCTCCCACCAGCGGCCCTTGTGCGGGGTGTCGGGCGTGCCCTCGTACATCACCTGGGTCGCGCCGTTCGACAGCGGCCCGTAGACGATGTAGCTGTGCCCGGTGACCCAGCCGATGTCGGCCGTGCACCAGTAGACGTCGGTCTCCGGCCGGTGGTCGAAGACGTTCGCGAACGTGTACGAGGTCTGGGTGAGGTAGCCGCCGGAGGTGTGCAGGATCCCCTTCGGCTTACCGGTGGTGCCGGACGTGTAGAGGATGAACAGCGGGTGCTCGGAGTCGAACGCCTGCGGCTCGTGCTCGGTGCTCTCGGCGGCGAGCGCGTCGTGCCACCAGACGTCACGGTCGTCGGTCCAGGCGACGTCCTGCTCGGTCCGGCGTACGACGAGGACCTTCTCGACCGTCTTGCCCTCGGACAGCTCGAGCGCCTCGTCGACGGCCGGCTTCAGCGCGCTCGGTGCACCGCGCCGGTAGCCGCCGTCCGCGGTGATGACGGCCTTGATGCTGGCGTCGTCGATGCGGGAGGCGAGCGCCCCGGCCGAGAAGCCGCCGAAGACCACCGAGTGCGGTGCCCCGATGCGGGCGCAGGCGAGCATCGCCACCATCGCCTCGGGGATCATCGGCAGGTAGATCGCGACCCGGTCGCCGGCCTCGACACCGAGCGCGGTGAGGGCGTTGGCGGCCTGGCAGACCTGGTCCTTCAGCTCGGCGTACGTCAGGGTGCGGGTGTCGCCGGGCTCGCCCTCCCAGTGCAGCGCGACCCGGTCGCCGTTGCCCGCGGCGACGTGCCGGTCGACGCAGTTGACGGCGACGTTGAGGGTGCCGCCGACGAACCACTTCGCGAACGGCGGCTGCCAGTCCAGGACGTCGTCCCACCGCGACTCCCACTGGAGGCGGTCGGCCTGCTGCTCCCAGAACCCGAGCCGGTCCTTGGCGGCCTCGTCGTAGAGGTCGGCCTTCGCGACCGAGGCGGCGGCGAACTCCTCGCTGGGCGGGAAGGTCCGCTCCTCGTGCAGCAGGTTGGACAAGGCCTCGTTGCTCACTGACGACTCCTTCTCACGCGTGGACACGCCTCGCTTGTCTTTCTACCCCACCGCCGCACGGGGGAGGGAGCCCGGGCGGTGGTGGAAGGACCACCGCCCGGCCGGTACGTCGATCGGCCGGCCGGGCGGTGGGTCATGTGGGACGACAGCCCTCGATCAGTGCACCAGCGCACGCTCGGAGCCGGCGCCGGTCAGCGACCGGACCTCCATCTCGGCGTACTTCTCCTGGAAGTCGTCCTTGGCCGTGACGCTCCCCAGCCAGCCGAGGAAGAACGCCAGCGGGATCGACACGATCCCCGGGTTGTCGAGCGGGAACCAGCTGAAGTCGATCGACGGGTCGGTGATCATCGACAGGCTCTTCCCGGTGACCGGGTCCGCCGGCTTTCCGGACACGACCGGCGAGAAGATGATCAGCGTCACGCAGCTGATCAGCCCGCCGTACATGCTCCACAGCGCGCCGCGGGTGTTGAACCTCTTCCAGTACAGCGAGTAGAGGATCGTCGGCAGGTTGGCCGAGGCGGCGACCGCGAAGGCCAGCGCCACCAGGAAGGCGATGTTCTGCCCGTTGGCGAGGATGCCGCCGAGGATCGAGACGATCCCGATGACGACCACCGTGCGGCGCGCCACCCGCACCTCGGACCCTCCGGCGTCCCTGCCCGGCGTGGATCACGTTGGCGTAGATGTCGTGCGCGAACGACGCGGCCGCCGTGATGGTGAGCCCGGCGACGACCGCCAGGATCGTGGCGAAGGCCACTGCCGCGATGACGCCCAGCAGGATCGTGCCGCCGAGCTCGAAGGCGAGCAACGGGGCTGCCGAGTTGGCCTTGCCGGGTGCGGCGGCGATCGTCTCCGGCCCGACCAGTGCCGCGGCGCCGTAGCCGAGGACCAGGGTGAACAGGTAGAAGATGCCGATCAGCCAGATCGCCCAGACCACCGAGCGACGCGCCTCCTTCGCGCTGGGCACCGTGTAGAAGCGCATCAGCACGTGCGGCAGACCAGCCGTGCCGAGCACGAGCGCGAGCGACAGCGAGATGAAGTCGATCTTGGTCCAGTTGCTGATCCCGTACTGCTTGCCTGGGCGCGATCGACGCCTGCCCTTCGTCGACCGCGTCGCCCAGCAGCGACGAGAGGTTGAAGCCGTACTTGGCCAGCACCCAGAACGTCATCACACCCGCGCCGCTGATGAGCAGCGTGGCCTTGACGATCTGCACCCAGGTGGTGCCCTTCATCCCGCCGACGAGCACGTAGATGATCATGAGGATGCCGACGACGGCGATCACGGCGCTCTGTCCGGTCTTGCGAGTCGACGCCGAGCAGCAGCGCGACCAGCCCACCGGCACCGGCCATCTGGGCCAGCAGATAGAAGAACGACACGGCCAGCGTCGTGATGGCGGCGGCCATCCGCACCGGGCGCTGCCGCATCCGGAACGACAGCACGTCGGCCATCGTGAACCGGCCGGTGTTGCGCAGCAGCTCGGCGACGAGCAGCAGGGCGACCAGCCAGGCGACGAGGAAGCCGATCGAGTAGAGGAAGCCGTCGTACCCGTTGATGGCGATCGCACCCGCGATGCCCAGGAACGAGGCGGCCGACAGGTAGTCGCCGGAGATGGCGATGCCGTTCTGCGGCCCGGTGAACGACCGGCCCGCGGCGTAGTAGTCCGCGGCGGTGCTGTTGTTGCGGGAGGCGCGGAAGACGATGACCAGCGTCAGCGCGACGAAGAGCAGGAAGATCGCGATGTTGACGGCCGGCTCACCGACGGTCTCAGCGGCGAGGTACGTCATCACTGGCTCCCTTCGAGCTCGTGGCGGATCTCTGCGGCGACCGGGTCGAGGTTCTTGTTCGCGAAGCGGACGTAGAGCGTCGTGATGACGAACGTGGACGCGAACTGCCCCAGCCCGAGCAGGATCCCGACGTTGACGTTGCCGAAGACCTTCTTGGCCATGAAGTCGTGGGCGTAGTCGGCGAGCAGGACGTACAGGAAGTACCAGGCCATGAAGATCGCCGTGACCGGGAAGACGAAGCTGCGGTGCTTGCGGCGGAGCTCCTGGAAACGCTCGGACTTCTGGACCTGGGTGAAGGCGTCGGCGCTCACCGTCGGTGGGCGACCGTCCTCGACGGAACTACTCACGGATGACCTCCGGGAATCGTCTGCCGTGCGGCGCACGGCGTTCGGCCTCGACTGTGTCGGGGGCGTTACGTCCCGGGATAGGCCGAAGCGTCCCCCGCGCGACGAGCGGTCGGTGCGTTGCGACGAACGGCAGCAAAACGGGCACCCGAGGGGCCGCTTTACGCGTCCAGCGCGGTGGCCTCCGCCTGCTCGACGACCGAACGCGGCAGCCAGCGGATAGCCGCCAGCAGGGACATCAGCAGCAGCACGCCCGCGACCAGGAACGGCGCCGGCAGGCCGTACGACCGGGCGATCAGGCCGCCTGCGGCCGCACCGACCGGCATCGCCCCCAGACCGATCAGCCGGTACGCCGACGTGACCCGGCCCAGCAGCGGGTCCGGCACGATCCGCTGCCGCAGGCTGATCGTGGCGACGTTCCACATCCCGCTGGTCGCGCCGGACAGCACGAACGCGACGGCCGTCACCGTGACCGTCGGCACCAGCCCGACGGCGAGGTTGGCCAGCGCCTGCACGGCGAGCACGGTGACGACGACTCCGCTGGTGCCCAGCCGGTGCCGCGCCGGCGAGGACGCCGCCATGCCCAGCAGCGCGCCGACAGCGAAGACGACCAGGAGCAGGCCGTAGCCGGTCTCGGAGAGTCCGAGCTCTTCCTGCGCGAACAGGACGAGTATGCCGAGCACCGCGGCGCTCATGGCATTGAACACAGCGAGCAGCAGGCACAGGACCCGAAGCACCTGCGACTGCCAGAGGTACCGCAGCCCCTCGGCGAGCGCAGCTCGCAGCGGCGGGTGCGGCTCGGTCCTCGGCACCCGCGTCATCCGGCGTCCGAGACTCAGCACGATCACACCGCTCACCGCGAACGAGACCGCGTCGACGGTGAACGGAAGCGACGCGGCCGCCACGAACAGCACGCCGCCGAGAGGGGGACCGAGCAACGTGCTCGGGACGGTGAGACCCGCCTGCAGCCACGAGTTGGCGCTCTCCAGCTTGTCCTTGGTCACCACCGCCGGCAGGAACGCCGAGGCCGCGTTCTGGTTGAGGATCCCGGTCACGCCGGTGAGGAAGGCGAAGCCGATGAGCAGCGGCAGGCCGACCTTGCCCTCCGCGACCGCGAGGGCGAACAGCCCGAACAGCACGGCGCGCACGAAATCGGTGACCGCCATGATGCGCAGCCGGTCCCAGCGGTCGGCCAGCGCACCGGCGACCAGCCCCAGCAGCAGCCAGGACGCGTACTCCGCGGTCTGCACCAGCGCGACCTTCGCCGGGTCCTGGGTCAGTCGCGCGGCCAGCAACGGGATCGCGACGAAGGTCAGCCCGTCGCCGGCAGACGACACGACCGCTGACGTCCAGAACCGCCAGAACCGGCCGCCCAGCCCCGGTCCTCTCACGTCTGCCGTCCCAGGCGGTCGTGGTCGGCCAGCTGGACGGCCTCCGGCGCGTGCAGCCGCACCATCGTCCGGGCGATCCCCGGCGCGGTGCGTCCCGTCGTCGCGAGGGACACGAGGACCATCACCGCGAAGGCGGTCGGCACGGTCCACGCGGCCGGCTGCGCCAGCAAGGCACCGGTCCAGCCGCCGCGGTCGACGCCGGCGATCGTCGCCGACACCGCGAGCGTGGCCAGTCCGCCGCCTGCGAGCAGGCCCGCGGTGGCACCGACGTCGGTGAGGCCCCGCCACCAGATGCCGAGCAGCAGCAAGGGGCAGAAGGACGACGCCGCGACCGCGAACGCGAGACCGACGACGTCGGCGACGGGCAGCGACGACGCACCGAACGACAGCAGGAACGGGACGCTCACGGCCAGTGCGGCCGCTATCCGGAAGTCGCGCACCGATCCCCGCAAAGCGTCCTGCGACAGCACTCCCGCGACCGAGACGGTCAGTCCGGACGACGTCGACAGGAACGCGGCGAACGCACCGGCGGTGACCAGCGCGGTGAGCAGCTGGCCGGCCGTGCCGCCGACCAGTCGTTCGGGCAGCAGCAGCACGGCGGTGTCGGTGCGACCGGTGAGTAGCAGGTCGGGGGTGTAGACGCGGGCCAGCGCGCCGTAGATGGTCGGCAGCAGGTAGAAGCCGCCGAGCAGGCAGAGCACGATGAGCGTCGTACGCCGGGCGGCGCGGCCATCGGGGTTGGTGTAGAAGCGCACCAGCACGTGAGGCAGGCCCATCGTGCCGAAGAACAGCGCGAGGATCAGCGAGTACGTCGCGTAGAGCGGGTGGTCGCGGCCGCCGCTGCCGGACAGCGGCGTGGACCACTCGTCGCCGTCGCTGGACTCCAGCGACCGCGTGTGCGGAACTGTTGCGCCGGCCGGAAAGGTCAGCGAGGTGTCGGCGGCGACGCGCCACGAGCCCGGCCCGAGTGTGAGCGGTTGCCCGGCGTACGACGTCGGTGTGGACTCGTCGCCGACCGGGCCGACCACACCGTCGACCCGCACCCGGACCGGCTCCCGCACCACGACAACGGTGGCGTCGTCGACCTGCACGGTGGTGCGTTCGGAGAAGGTCGGCGGGCCGTCGCCCGGTGACGGTGCGCCGTCGGACTGCCAGGCCATCAGCAGGAACACCACCGGCACGGCCAGTGCCGTGAGCTTCAGCCAGTACTGGAACGCCTGCACGAAGGTGATGCTGCGCATCCCGCCCGTGGCCACGCTGAACACGACGACGACCGCGACCAGCAGACCGCCCACCCAGCTCGGTGCCCCGGTGGTCAGGCTGACCGTGAGACCGGCACCGACCAGCTGCGGCAACAGGTAGAGCCAACCGATGGTCACGACCAGGACGCTCGCGATCCGCCGGACGGTCCGCGACTCGGTGCGGGCCTCGGCGAAGTCCGGCAACGTGTACGCGCCGGACCGTCGCAGTGGTGCGGCGACCAAGACCAGCAGCACCAGGTAGCCCGCCGTGTAGCCGACCGGGAACCAGAGCATGTCCGCGCCGTAGGCCAGGATCAGGCCGGCGATGCCGAGGAACGACGCGGCCGACAGGTACTCGCCGCCGATGGCCGAGGCGTTCCACACCGGCGACACCGAGCGGGATGCGACGTAGAAGTCGCTCGTGGTGCGCGACAGCCGCAGCCCGAAGGTGCCGATCAGGACCGTCGCGACGATGACGACACCGATCGCGACGACGCCGTACGCCGAGTCGCTCATCGCGCGCTCTTCGTCGTGCTTCTCATTGCACCAGGTCGGCGAAGTCGCGTTCGTTGCGCTCGGCCTGGCGCACGTACAACCAGGCCGCGCCGACCATCACCGGGTACACGACGACACCGAGCAGCAGCCACGGCAGCGGGATGCCCCGCACTTCGACGTCGGAAAGCCCGGGCTCGAGCACGAGCATCAGCGGCAGACCGCCCAGGAGCACCGCCATGATGAGGCAGACGCCGATGGCCAGCCGCAGCTGCAGGCGCACCAGCGAACGCATGTAGACGTCGCCCAGCACCGTCTGCTCGTCGATCTCGCGACGGACCGGTCGGGCAGCGGCGGCGCGAGTCGCCCGGGTGCGCGGCGAGACGATGCGGACCCGGCGTGGCGGTTGCGGCTCGGTCACGGGCGCTGCCCAGGACGCGCGCGCCGCACCAGCATGTCGCGCAGCTCGCGAGAGTGCCGGCGGCTCACCTGCAGCACCGCGTCGCCGAGCCGGACCGTCCATCGGCCGGAGTCGACGCTCATCTCGTCGATGTGGTGCAGGGCGACCAGGTGCCGACGGTGAATGCGCACGAAGCCAGCATCGGCCCACTGCTGCTCGAGGGTGGTCAGGGGGACCCGGACCAGGTGGCTGTCGTCGGCGGTGTGCAGCCGCGCGTAGTCGCCCTGCGCCTCGGCGTACCGCACATCGCTGCGCTGGATGAACCGGGTCACGCCGCCGAGCTCGACGGGGATCGTCTCGTCGGCCTCGCCGTCGACGGTCGCACCGCCGGTGCCGAGCGCGTCGACGACCCGACGTACCGCCTCGGCGAGCCGTTCGGCGCGCACCGGCTTGAGCAGGTAGTCGGCCGCCCGCAGGTCGAACGCCTCGACGGCATGTTCGTCGTACGCCGTCACGAACACGACCTTCGGCGGTGCGGCCGACCCGGTCAGCGTCCGTGCGACGTCGATCCCGTCCAGGCCGGGCATCCGGATGTCCAGGAACAGCGCGTCGACCTCGAGGTGCTGCAAGGCCTCGATCACCTCGTTGCCGCTGGCCGCGGTGTGCACGGTCTCGACCGCGGGGTGCTGGCCGAGCAGCCAGGCCAGCTCTTCGCGGGCCGGCGCCTCGTCGTCGGCCACCAGCACCCGCAGCCCGCTCATGCGTGCACTCCGGGGTGGTACTTCGGCACCCGGATGCTCACCTTGGTCCCGGCGCCGGGGGCGGTCTCGACGACCAGGCCGTACTCGTCGCCGTACACCTGACGCAGTCGCTCGTCGACGTTCCCGAGGCCGACGCTGTCGCCGTCCGGCTCGCCCGACAACGTGCGGCGCACAGCGTCCGGGTCGATGCCGATGCCGTCGTCCTCGACCGAGATCAGCGCCTCGCTGCCCTGGTCGCGGGCCAGGATCGTCACCCGCCCGGGGCCGGTCTTGCCCTCGAGGCCGTGCCGGACCGCGTTCTCCACCAGCGGCTGGATGCAGAGGAACGGCACCGACACCGGCAGCACCTCCGGTGCGACCTGCACGGTGACCTGCAGCCGGTCGCCGAACCTGGCCCGCTCGAGCAGCAGGTAGCGGTCGATCGAGCGCAGCTCCTCGGCCAGCGTCGTGAACTCGCCGTGCCGCCGGAACGAGTAGCGGGTGAAGTCGGCGAACTCCAGCAACAGGTCGCGAGCCCGCTCGGGATCGGTGCGGACGAACGACGCGATCGCAGTGAGGGAGTTGTAGACGAAGTGCGGGCTGATCTGCGCGCGCAGCGCCCGCACCTCGGCCTCCACCAGCCGGGTGCGCGACGACTCGAGCTCGGCGAGCTCGAGCTGGGTCGACACCCAGCGAGCCACCTCGTTGGTCGCGCGCACCAGGCCGGTCGACGCCGCCTGCCCGTACGCCGCGAGGCTGCCTACGACGCGGTCCTCGACGGTGAGCGGTGCCACCACCGCGATCCGGATCGGGCAGTCCGGGTCCTGGCAGATGACGCCGTCCGGGCCGAGCACCTGGGTGTGACCGTCCGCGGTGGCCTTGCGGGCGTGCATGACCGCAGCCATGGCGTGCTGCTGCTCGCCGGAGCCGTCCCAGGCGAGCAGGGTCTCGCCGTCGGTGATCGCGACCGCGCGGGTGCCGAGCAGGTTGCGCAGGTGACGTGCGGCCCGGGTCGCGCCCGCCGAGGTGAGACCGGACCGCAACGGCGGCGCGGCCAGCGACGCCTCGTGCAACGTCGCGAAGGTGACCCGGTCGGCGGAGCTGCCGAAGGACCGGCGGCCCAGGCCGCCGCGCAACAGCGGCACGGCGAGCGCCACCAGCACCAGGACCACCAGGGTCACGGCGACGACTGCTGGTGTCCCGCTCACGGCGCCGACCGTAACGCCCGCCCGCCTCCGCCGTCCCCGGCCGGGCGACCTAGGGTCGAGCACCGTGACCCCCCAGCAGTCGGCCGTACCGCCGACCGGTTCTCCCGAGGGTGCCGATCCCGCCGCGCACATCGCAGTGCTGCCCGGCGTTGCCGACGCGGTCGAGCGGGCCCGCCGCGCCGTCGACGACCTGCGCGGGCACCGGGTGATGCGTCGGTCCGCCGACCGGGTGGCTGCCGAGTCGGCACTGCGCGGGGCGCGGGCCTCGGCGGCGCTGGCCGGTGCCGACGTACCGCTGGAAACACTGCGCGGCGCCCTCACACCAGGAAGCGACGCCGACGGTGGTTCGCCCTCGACCGCAGAGGCGGGGTCGTTCCTCATCACCGACGGCGACCGGCTGGCGGACGTCGACGCGGGTGTGGTGCAGGGGGCGTTGCGGGTGGCGGCCGAGATCGGGCTGCTGCGCAACGCCTGGCCCAAAGCGCCGCTGCAAGTCGTGGCCCGGCTGCACACACTTGCCGCGGCGGGCTCGGTGCCGGACGCGTCGCTGGGCCGCCCGGTGCCCGCGGCGGCGACCCGGCTGGGTGGTCTGGGTCAGTTGCTGACTTCACCGACCGCAGCGCCTGCTCTGGTCGTCGCCGCCGTCGCGCACGGCGAGCTGGCGACGATGGGCGCGTTCCCGGTCGGCGCCGGCATCGTCGGCCGCGCTGCGGGGCGGCTGACGATGGTGGGCCGCGGCCTGGACCCGACGGCGGTGTCGGTGCCCGAGGTGGGCCACGTCGAGCTCGGCCGCGACGCGTACTTGGACGCGCTCGACGGCTACCGGCGGGGCGGCGCGGAAGGCATCGCCGCGTGGGTGGTGCACTGCGCCGACGCGGTCGTGCTCGGTGCCCGTGAGGGCGTCGCCGTCTGCGAGTCGATCCAGCGCGGCGCCTGACCGAAAACCCTTGCCGCGCAACAGGAGCGGCGCCCCCAAGGGGGCGCCGCCTGGGGCACGTCAGGCCGGGTTACCAGGCGTGCACCATTCGTCGGGAGACCAGGACAAGCCTGGCTCGCCGGCCCGTACATGGGCAGGTCGCCGCGTGGGTACTCAGCTGCCGTGCTTCACCCACAGGTGTAACGCAATGACGCCTTCCGGGGGAAGGGGCCGAACGGCCGATTTAGCGTCCGCGCTGCGCAGCCCGGCGTGTCGCCCGACCGACACGCGGTAGCCGCTGGCGGGCGGCGCCCCGCCGACGTGCCGCGAGCCACACGACCCCCGCGGTGGCTGCGCCGGCGCCCATCGCGACCGCGGCCAGCGTGGTCGGCTGCCGCAGGCTGACGCCGGTGAACCGGTCCCGCAACCGCACCGGCCGGGCGAACACCAGCACCGGCCAGTCGCGCTGCAGCGCCTCCTTGCGCAGCGCTCGGTCCGGGTTGACGGCGGAAGGGTTGCCGACGGCCTCGAGCATCGGCAGGTCGGTCACCGAGTCGCTGTACGCGTAGCAGCGCGACAGGTCGTACCCCGCGGTCTCGGCCAGCTCGCGGATCGCCTCGGCCTTCGTCTCGCCGTACGCGTAGTACTCGATCTCACCCGAGTACTTGCCGTCCTCGACGACCATCCGGGTCGCGATCACGGCGTCGGCGCCGAGCATCTGCCCGATCGGCTCGACCACCTCGGCGCCGGAGGTGCTGACGATGACGACGTCCCGGCCCGCCAGGTGGTGCTCCTCGATCAGCGTGGCCGCCTCGTCGTAGATCAGCGGGTTGATCAGCTGGTGCAGCGTCTCGGCCACGATGACCTTGACCTGCTCGACGTCCCAGCCGGTGGCCATCGACGAGAGATATGCCCGCATACGTTCCATCTGGTCGTGGTCGGCGCCACCTGCCAGGTACACGAACTGGGCGTACGCGCTGCGCAGCACGGTGCGGCGGTTGATCAACCCGCCCTGGTAGAACGAGCGGCTGAACGCCAGCGTGCTGGACTTCGCGATGATCGTCTTGTCGAGATCGAAGAACGCCGCCGTCCTGCCGGGCACGGCAGCGAGCGGTCGGGGCGGATCGTTGTCGGCCACAGGTCGAGCATAGGGAGGGCAAAATCGGCGCGCCCAGGGGCGCTCATCGTTTGCCAGGAAGGGCCCTCGGGTACATCCTGGTCCTGGTGTCCTGTTCCGACAGAGCACCCCGTGTCCGGCTCATCCCCCCCGGGTCGGACCGCAGACGGCCCCCGCTCTCCCCCCCGGCGGGGGCCGTCGCATGTCTCGGCGAGGGTCGCCCGACCGGGTTCGTACGCCGGTCCGCCACCGCCCCGTTGTCCCCAGCCGCTCCGGTCGCGGCTGCCGTCCCCAGATCGCTCCGCGACCCTGCCGCCAGGCACCGCCGCGCGCCACCGTGAGGTACCGACCTCGGAGGTGGCCGTGCCCGTCCGTCCCCTGCTCCTCACCGGCGACCCGGTGCTGCTCGACGACCTGCTGCGCCTGGCCGCCGCGGCGGGCGTCGAGACCGAGGTGGCCCCGGACGCCGTCGCGGCCCGCGGCTCCTGGGTCGCTGCGCCGTTGGTGCTGGTCGGGGCCGACCTGGTCCGCGAGGTGGTGCGGGCCGGCCTGCCCCGGCGCCCCGGCGTCGTCGTCGTCCCGACCGACCTCGGAGACGCACAGCTGTGGCAGCTCGCGGCGGCAGCCGGTGCGGAGTCGGTGCAACCCCTGCCGGGTGCGGAGGCGCTGCTGGTCGACCGGTTGGCCGCTGCGGCCGACGGCCCGGCGCGCGGTACGACAGTCGCCGTCGTCGGAGGCCGCGGCGGAGCAGGTGCGTCCACGCTGGCCTGCGCGTTGGCTCGGACGGCGCGCACGTCAGCGACGGTGATGCTCGTCGACGGCGACCCGCAGGGCGGCGGGCTGGACCTGCTGATGGGAGCCGAAGGCATGTCCGGGCTGCGCTGGCCCGACCTCGCCGCTGCCAGCGGTCGCGCGAGCCCGGACGAGCTGCGCGCCGCACTGCCCTGCGTCGACGGCGTCACGTTGCTGTCCTGGCACCGCGGCGACCCGGTCGAGCTGCCGGCCGCTGCGATGGACCTCGTCCTCGGCGCCGGCCGTCGCGGTCACGACCTCGTCGTCGTCGACCTGCCACGCCACTGGGACGCCGCAGCCAGCGCGGCGCTCGCGGCCGCCGACACCGTGCTGCTCGTCGTACCGGCCGAGGTCCGCGCGGTTGCGGCCGCCGGGCAGGTGGTGGCGCGGCTGGTCGGTCGGGTCGCCGACCTGCGCGTCGTGGTGCGCGGCCCGTCGCCGGCCCGGCTGTCCGACCGGGTGGTGGCGCGCGAGCTCGGCCTCCCATTGGCCGGGTGGTTGGCACCCGAGCCCGGGCTGGCCGCGGCCCAGGAACGTGGGGAGCCGCCGGGGCGGTCCGGTCGTGGGCCGCTGGTGCGGCTGTGCACCGAGCTGCTCGCAGGCCTCGGCGATCCGACCGGCCGGGTGGCATGAGCGTGGTCGACGGCACAGCTCTCGAGCGCCCGACACTGAACCGCCCGACGGTCGATCCAGGGCTCGTCGCGCGGGTCACCGAGCGGCTGGCGCTGGCCGGCGAGGCTCCCACGGCGGCGGCGGTGACGACCGCGGTCCGGCACGAGGGAGCGGTGCTCGGTGGGCCCGGGGTCCTGGCGCTGGTGGCCGAGGTGCGCTCCGAGCTCACCGGCTTCGGCCCGCTCGAGCCGCTGCTGGCCGACCCGGAGGTCAGCGACGTCCTGGTGAACGGCCCGGGTGAGGTGTGGGTCGACCGCGGCGGCGGCGTGACCCGGGTGGACGTGCGGTTCCGCGACGAGGCGGCCGTACGCCGGCTGGCCCAGCGGCTCGCGGCCTCTGCCGGCCGGCGCCTCGATGTTGCCCGGCCGACCGTCGACGCTCGGCTGGCCGGGGGAGTGCGGCTGCATGCCGTGCTGCCGCCGGTGTCCCCCGCCGGGACGTTGCTCAGCCTTCGGGTCGCGCGGCGGCGCACCTTCACCCTGGCCGAGCTGGTGGCCCGGCGGACGGTGGCGGCCGGGCTCGCCCAGGTGCTCGACGACCTGGTGCGGGCCCGGGTGTCGTTCCTCGTCACCGGTGGCACCGGCACCGGCAAGACGACGCTGCTCGCGACCCTGCTCTCGCTGGTGCCCGCGCGGGAGCGGATGGTCCTGGTGGAGGACTCCGGCGAGCTGGTCCCCGACTCATCCGCACGTCGTGCGGCTCGAGGCGCGCACCGCGAACGTCGAGGGCGCCGGAGCGGTCGACCTGCGCGCCCTGGTCCGCGAGGCGCTGCGGATGCGGCCGGACCGGCTGGTCGTCGGCGAGGTCCGTGGCGGGGAGGTCGTCGAGCTCCTGGCCGCACTGAACACCGGTCACGACGGCGGAGCCGGGACCGTGCACGCCTCCTCCGCGGCCGCCCTGCCGGCCCGGCTCGAGGCGCTCGCGCTGGCGGCAGCGCTGCCACGCGAGGCCCTGCACAGCCAGCTCGCGGCCGGCGTCCAGGCAGTGCTGCACCTGGTCCGTACGCCGGCCGGCGACCGCGTGCTGCGCGAGGTCGGCTGCGTGGTCCGCGACCGGGACGGGCTGAGCCGGGTGGTGCCTGCGCTCCGGGTCGACGGGACCGGTGCGGCTGGAGCAGGGACCGGCGGCCGGCGTGCTGACGTCGATGCTTGCCGGGGAGCCGGCGTGACCGGCGAGCCTGGCGCGGGAGTGCTGGCCGTGGTCCTGGCGGCGGCCGTGGGTGCCGTCCTGCCCGGGCAGCAGGACGGTCTGCTTCGCCGGGTCACGGCGACCCGGTCCGGCCGGGTCGCGCGGCCGGCCGAGCTGCCGTGGTGGGCGCCGGTGCCGGTCGTCGCGTTGGCGGTGGGCTGGGGGAGCCGGTCGGTGCTGCTCGCGGTCGCCGCTGGGGTGGTGGGGCTGGCCGCCGGCCGGGCCTTGTCGGCCCGGGGTGGACGTCGGTCCGCCGCGCGGCGCAGAGCGGCAGCAGTCGACCTGGTCACGACCCTCGCAGCCGAGCTGCGCGGCGGCGCAGAGCCGCGGGTGGCGCTGGCGGCAGCGGCCGGTGCCGCGCACCCGACGGTGGCGGCGGCAGCACGCAGCGCGGCTGCAGACGTCCCTGGCGCGCTGGTGGCGGTCGACGAGGACGTCGGGCTGCTCTCGGACCTCGCCGCGGCCTGGCAGGTGGTCGAGCTGACCGGAGCCCGGCTGGCCGGCCCAGCAGCGCGGCTGGCCGGGGCAGCGCGGGCCGACGAGGCCGTCCGCCGCGAGGTAGCGGCACAGCTGGCCGGTCCGCGGGCGACGGCACTGCTGCTCGCCGTGCTGCCGGCATCCGGCGTACTGCTCGGCACCGCGCTGGGGGCGAACCCCGGCGGCTTCCTGCTCACGACGTCGCCGGGACGGCTCTGCCTTGTCATCGGAACGCTGCTGGTGGCGGCCGGGGTCGGCTGGACGGAGGCGATCGCGGACCGGGCCGAGCGGCCATGAGCGCCGTTGCCCTCTCGGTCCTGCTGGCCGCCCTCGCCGGCCTGCTCGTGGACGATCCGCGGTCGGCGGCCGTGACACGCCTGAGGCTGATCCGCGACCTGCGGAGGGGCCGCGGCAGTGCCGGGGCGGTGTCCGTGGCCGGCCGGGCGGAGAGTGCGACGGAAGGCGGCGCGGGCCTGGCCGGCTGGGCTGCTCGGACCGTCGCAGTCCTGGCCGGGCTGGCGGTCGTCACCGGTCGCGGCGGCGTCGCGGCGATGCTGGTGATCCTGGCGCTGGCTCTCGGCGTCCCACCCGCCCGCCGGCGTCGCGCCGCGGCCGCCCAGCGGGCCGCCCTGGTTCGCGACCTGCCACGAGCCGCGGACCTGACGGCGACCTGCCTGGAGGCCGGTGCCGCTCCGGCGGAGGCACTCGGGCGGGTGGCTGACGCGATCGGCGGACCACTCGGCGCCCGGCTGCGCACGGTCGCGTCGAGCCTGACGTCCGGCGCCGACCTGTCGCGGCAGACCTTCGGCGACGGTGACCCACTCGCCCCCTTGCTGCGTGCGGTCGACCGAGCGACGGCCACCGGTGCCCCGCTGGCCGACACGGTTCGCGACGTCGCGTCGGACGCACGCGAGCGGGCTCGGTGGCGCGCGCTGGAGCGCGCCCGGCGGGCCGGCGTACAGGCTGTCGGACCGCTCGCGGCCTGCTTCCTGCCGGCCTTCGTCCTCGTCGGCGTCGTACCGGTCGTCGCCGGGATCGCCCGAGTCCCTACTCGCAGGCTGGTCGTGAACCAGACGGTGTTCCAAGGACCGGCCTTCGCCCGACCCGGAGCATCCCCGCGCCGAGGCGCAGGAGGCCGACAGCCGAGCCCGGCGGTGGGCGCGGCATCGCTCGGGCCGGTCGCGGCGAGTGAGCTGTCCTTGACCGCGACGACAGCGCCGTCTCGCTCGCCGCCGCACTCCGCGCGGATGGTGACCTCGCTCGACTCCGGCACCGAGGGGTCGATGTCGAAGTCGGGGACAGGAAGCTGCACCGACCACGAACCGTCGGTCCTCGCCGTCGTGATGACGCCGTCGCGTCCCGTGAAGGACACCTCGATGGCGTGCGCGGCGGTCGGGACAGCGACGATGGCGAGCGCCGCCACCGCGACGGCGCCCACCACTACGCCTCACATGAGCGTGACCACCAGCTTCCGCATCCCGGGCCGCGTCCCGGCATCGACCACGACCTCGTCGCCGCGGGCGGTCTGTCGCACGTCGTACGCAGCCGGCCGCCCGTCGAGGGTCACCTTGGCCACGTCCGCCCCGTCCGGCAGCACGTGACCGATCACCAGGTCCGCTCCGAGCCGCCGTTCGACGGTTGTCGTCAGCGTCTTGCCGTGGCGCTCCGCCGTGACGTCCACCGAGCCCTTGCCGAGCCGGATGTTGCTGCCGGCGATCCGGTTCTGGCCGGCCGGCACCTTCGAGACGACCTCGAGGTAGTCGCGCCCGAGGTCCGGGCTGACGCCCAGCTGCTGGTGCACGACCGGCCACAGGGTGCCGTAGGTGCCCCAGGCCTGCAGCACCATCGACCGGTCGTAGAGCGGCCGCCCGATGTTGGCCGGGAAGTCCGGGCTCGGGGCGATCTCCGGCATCGCGCCGGGCATCTCCCAGACGTCCGGGTCGAGCTGGATGCGCGCGTTGCCGGTGGTGTAGCGCTGCTGCTCGTCGACACCCAGGCGACCGAAGTTGCCCTCGGCGACCGCCATGATCCCGGTGTTGAGCGAGAAGACGGACCGCTCGCTCTGCACCGTCGACACCGAGCTGTCGCAGGACGGGCCGGGGTTGCCGACCGGCGCCGACGTCGGGCCGGTCCCGGTGTGGAAGAGCCCGAACTCGCCGGAGTAGCAGTCCCGCTGCCGCTGCTCCAACGCCTCGTGACCGTGCTCGTTGGTCGCGAGCGGACGGGCGACCTGGCCGTCGCGCACCAGCATCGCGTCCATCGGGGTCACGCCGATCCAGTGCCGCTGCAGGATCTTCGTGTTGTCGTTCGCCGGGTTGGCCGGGTCGTCGATGGAGTCGGCGTACTGGTGCGTGTCGCCGCCGTACCACCAGGCGCTCTCGAACGCCGCCTCCATGGCCGCGGCGCGATCGGTCGCCCAGCTCCGGGTCGCGCCGTCGCCGACGCTCTTGGCCATGTCGGCGAGGTCGCGCAGACCGCGGATCGTGTAGACGGTGTTGTCGAGCTTCTCCACGCCCATGCCGGAACGCTCGACGTTGCCGAGCCCCTCGGGCCAGCCGTCGCCGTCCTCGTCGAGCTGCCCGACGACGTACCGCATGTTGCGGACGGTGAAGTCGTAGAGGTCGTCGCGGAACGCGTCGTCACCGGTCCACCGCCAGATGAGAGCGACGGCGCTGGGGAACTTCGAGGTCTCGTCGGTGTTGCCGGCGGAGTCGAGCGTGCCGTAGTAGATCGAGCCGTCCGGCATCACCTCGTGGACGACCTTGCCGCTGTCGCCGTTGGCGACCTCGCTGACGTCGCGCAGCGCACGCAGGTGCGCCTTGATGTCGGCGAACTGCCCCATCGCGACGCTGGCGAACGCGGTGTACTCGCCGTCGGTCCCGAACAGCCACGGGTAGTCGGGCCAGCCGGCACCCAGCCAGCGCGCCTTGGCCAGCGTGCCGACCGGAGCCGGGTACTCGCGGCCCTCCTCGACGGGCCGCAGCTGCAGGTCGTGCGCCTCCTGCACCGAGTCGGCGAGGTTCTGCTTGCTCCACGCGATGCTCTGCTCGAGCAGCTTGTCGCCCGGCAGCTCGACCTTCGTGTTCTCGCCGAGCTTCTGCGCGGGACGCGATCTTCTTCTGCAACGCCTTGGCCGGGTTGGCCAGCGCGGACTTCAGCTCGCGCCGCGCGTCCTTGACGCCCTTGTCCGAGCCCGCGACGGCGAACCACAGCGTCGTCGCCTTGTTGGCTGCCAGCTTGACGTCCCACGTCAGCTGCCCGCCGGTGCCCTTGCCGAAGGCGCCGTCGTCGCACGTCGTCGGCGCCGGGCCGTCGGCGGGGCAGACGACGGCCGGGTCCTGCGGACCGCGGTGGTCCTGGCCGAGCTGGTGCGACTTCGGCGGGCGTCCGGCCGGCGACCAGTGCGGCCCAGTCGTGCGGCGCCGCGTTGGCGACCGGCGGCGTGCCGTTCTCGCGGAACAGCAGCGCGTCCTTGTCGAAGGTGCCGGTGTCCTGCAGGTTGAAGGTGCCGGCGTTCGGCGTCGTCCAGCCCCACGGGTACGACGACATCAGCTCGGAGTGCGCGTCCATCGCCAGCGGCACGGTGCGAGCAGTCGGGGACGTGAGGGTGAGGCCGACCAGGGTGGCGCGGGTGCCGTCGGGCACGAAGTCGGTGCGCTGCACCGTGATCTGGTCCGCCGGCGCGAAGTCCGTCCTGGTGTAGCCCCAGCCGGCGGTCGTCTTGGTGGCCCGCGCGCCGTCGGTGTCGCCGAGCCACTTGTCGGCGAGCCGGAACCAGACGCCGTCGACCAGCTTGATCGGCTGCGACCAGACGCCGCCCATCTCGCCGCGGATGTGCCAGCCGGCCGCCGGGTACAGCGTGTCGGCGGTGCTCATGGCGTACGCCCGGTCGCCGACGACCAGCGACCGGCGGTCCGCCAGCCGGGTGGTCTCGGTGAGCTCCTGGACGGCGGCCGACGGCGGGCCGGGCGGCTGGGGTGGCTTGGGCTTGTCCGCGGCGGCGGCGTCGACCATCGGGACGACCAGCGCGGCGGCCAGGGCAGCAGTTGCGACGAGGCGGGTGGGTCGGGCGGCACGAACCATGACAGGGCTCCTTGCAGCAGAAATCGTGACGTACATCACATCACATTCGCGACAACTGCGACACCGCCGGGTGCGCGCGGGTGGTTGACACCGGCCAGCGACGGGTCGATCTTGTGGCCATCCGTCAACACAGCCCACAGGGGTGGAGGGCGTCGTGGCCGTCTCGATCTTCGCCAAGATCGGCACGATCAAGGGCGAGTCACGCGGATGCCAGGCACAAGGACGAGATCGAGGTCCTGTCCTGGGCGTGGGGCGTGTCCCAGTCCGGCTCGTTGTCCCCCGGAGGAGGAGGCGGCTCGGGCAAGGCCAGCTTCCACGACGTCACCTTCACCCATCACGTCGACAAGTCGTCGCCGCTGCTGATGAAGGCGTGCGCCACGGGCAAGCACGTCAGGGAAGCGACGATCAGTGTCCGCAAGGACGGCAAGGGCCAGCAGGAGTTCCTCGTCATCACGATGATGGACGTCCTCGTGACGAGCGTCGCCCTGAGCGTCAGTGCCGAAGGTGACGCCACCATGGAGAGCGTCACGCTCGCGTTCGCGAAGGTCGACCTCGAGTACAAGCCGCAGAAGGCTGATGGGTCGCTCGACGTCGGCGTCCACTTCGTCTACGACCTCAAGGCGAACAAGGCGGGCTAGCAGCGCCGGTCCACAGCCGGCCACTGCCTGCCCGTCGTCCACAGCTGCGTCCTCGCACCCTCGTCGGCTGCCTGCGGTCCCCGACCGTTGAGGTGGGCCGGCGATGCCGGTCCCCGAAGGGCGTCGCCGGTCGCGACGCGGCAGGGACGAGGTGAGAGATGGCGAGGCTGACCGGGCGGCTGCGGGCACTCCGCGGCGAGCACGGCATGACGACGGCGGAGTACGCCGTCGGGACGGTGGCCGCCTGCGGGTTCGGCGGCATCCTCTACAAGGTCCTGACCAGTCCGGAGATCACCCGGATGCTCAAGGACCTCGTCGAGCGGGCGCTCAGCGTCGTCTTCTGATCCGGATGCGACGAGTCACGAGCCGGCGGGACCGGGGGTCGGCGACCGCTGAGCTGGCGGTCGTCCTCCCGGCCGTCGTGCTGCTCGCGGTGCTCGGGGTCTGGGCAGTTGCCGCCGTGGCGGCGCACCTGCGTTGTGTCGATGCCGCGGGTGCCGGCGCCCGGGCACTGGCGCGCGGGGAGTCGCCGGCCGCGGTCAGCCGGGTCGTCGCGCAGGTCGCGCCGCGCGGCGCCACGGTCCGGCTCGGCCGGGAGGGCGACCTGGTGGTGGTCGAGGTGCGGGCCACGGTGCCGTTGCCGGGACCGTGGTCGCGGGACGGCCCGGGGCTCGCCGTGGGCGACCGCGCCGTCGCCGTGGCCGAGGACGCGTGGCCGTGACCCGGCAGGCTGGCGGGAGGGAGGGTTGGCCGGCCGGGCGTCGGTCCACGACGTGGCGGGCCGACCGCGGTTCGGCCGGGCTGCTGGCGGTATGGGTCGCGTTGGTGGTGCTGGCGGCGACGACGGCGGCACTCGTCTGGGGTGCGGCGCTGGTGGCGAGGCACCGCGCCGAGCGGACCGCGGACCTCGCGGCCCTGGCGGCGGCCGGCGAGGCGGCCCGCGTCGTTGCCGAACCCTGCCGGGCGGCGGTGCGAGTAGCCCAGGGAGTCGGCGCGGGCATGGCGGCGTGCGATGTGCTGCCCGACCGGTCGGTGCTGGTGGTCGTCGAGCTCGCGATTCCGCGGGTCGTGCCGGGGCTGGACCTGCCACCGGCCCGGGCCAGAGCCCGGGCCGGTGCAGTGCCCTAAGTCAGGCGATGCCGGTCAGGCGTCGCCGGTCAGGCGTCGCGGTGACGACCGGAGGCGGCTGCCTCCTGCTGCTGCGCGGTCAGGTCGGTGTCCGTGTGCTCGACCCGGCCGGTCGGGCTGGTCGGACGTGGTGTCCGTCGTGCCGGTGGTGGCGGTGGCCCGTCGTGCCGGTGGTGGTGCCGGTCGTGCCGTCGCTCGGCTTGGCGACCGTGGTGTCGTCCGTCGTGGCCGAGTCGGGTCGGCGCTCGCGGGCGAGCCGCTCCTGCAGGGCCTCGTTCTCGGCCCGCAGCTGGGCGCGCTCCTCCTCGATCTTGGAGACCGACTCCTTCTGGCGGGTCTTGGTCTCCTTGCGCTCGATGCGCTTCCGCCGGGACCGGGCGAGCGACTTCATCAGCAGGTAGACGCCGACGAAGAACAGCAGCATGGTCGCGAGGCCGGCGACGAAGACGCCTCCGACGGTGGTGCCGACGGTCTGGCCGAACACCTCGAACTCGGCGGACTCACCGCCGTCGTAGATGGCACCTGCCGTGATAGCGGCGGCGACGATCATGAACAGAAGGCCGAGTGCCAACATGGATACCCCTTTCGCTGCCGACCCCTTGCCCCAGGCTCCCACGGTTCATGCACCCGGTCGCCCTCCGTCACCGAGCACCACCCTCAGGAGGCGCAAGGCACCAGCCTTGTCCAGCGGCTCGTTGCCGTTGCCGCACTTGGGCGACTGCACGCACGACGGGCACCCGTCCAGGCACTCGCAGGCGGCGATGGCGTCGCGGGTGGCCGTCAGCCAGTCGATCGCGGCCGCGTGCCCGCGCTCGGCGAAGCCGGCCCCGCCGGGGTGGCCGTCGTAGACGAAGACGGTCGGCCGGCCGGTGTCGGCGTGGAGCGCGGTCGACACCCCGCCGATGTCCCAGCGGTCGCAGGTGGCGAAGAGCGGCAGCAGCCCGATCGAGGCGTGCTCGGCGGCGTGCGCGGCCCCGGGCACGTCGGCGGCGGCCAGCCCGGCCCGCTCCAGCCCGGCCTCGGCGACCGTCCACCAGACCGCCCGGGTGCGCAGGTGCCGCGGCGGCAGGTCGAGCGGCTCCTCGCCGAGGACCTCCCCGGTGATCACCCGCCGGCGCAGGAAGGACACGACCTGGTTGGTCACCTCGACGGTGCCGAACGACAGCGTGACGTTCTCCCACTCGCGCGACCGTGCGGTGTCGACCACCTCGACCTCGGTGATGTCCCGGGCGTCCGTCGTCCAGTCCGGCTCGGCGCGGGACATCAGGGCCACCTGCTCGTCCAGGTCCAGCTCGGACACCAGGTAGGTCACGCCCTGGTGCAGGTAGACCGCGCCGGCGTGCACCGTCGCGTGCGACGCCGCACCGTCGACCGTGCCGAGCAGCCGCCCGGTGCCCTCCTCGACCAGCCCGACCGGCCCGCCGCCGGCGCCGCGGATGTCGGCCAGGTCGCTGGCCCGCTCGGCCCGGGTCCAGTACAGCCGGCCGCCCGGCGGCGCAGCAGCCCGCGGCCGACCAGGTGGTCGGCCACCGGCGCGGCGTCCGGCGCGAAGCCGGCGAGCTCCTCGTCGCGCAGGGGCGGCAGCTCGGCCGCCGCGGCGCACAGGTGCGGGGCCAGGACGTACGGGTTGCCCGGGTCGAGCACGGTCGCCTCGACCGGCTGCCCGAACAGCGCCTCCGGGTGGTGGACGAGGTAGGTGTCCAGCGGGTCGTCGCGGGCGACCAGCACGGCCAGCGCGTCCTGCCCGGCCCGGCCGGCCCGGCCGGCCTGCTGCCACAGCGAGGCCCGGGTGCCCGGCTAGCCGGCGAGCAGCACGGCGTCCAGCCCGGCGACGTCGACGCCGAGCTCGAGCGCGGTCGTCGAGGCCACGCCGAGCAGTCGGCCGGACTGCAGGGCGGCCTCCAGCGCCCGGCGCTCCTCGGGCAGGTAGCCCGCCCGGTAGGCCGCGACCCGCCCGGCGAGCTCGGGGTCGACCTCGGCCAGCAGCCGCCGGGTGGTCGACGCGACGGCTCGGCGCCCCGCCGGGAGCGGACGAAGGCCAGCGTGCGGACGCCGTCGGCGACCAGGTCGGCCAGCAGGTCGGCGACCTCGGCGGTGGCGCGTCCGGCGTACCGGCGCCTGGTTCTCGCCCGCGAGCTCGGTCAGCGGCGGCTCCCAGAGCGCGAACAGCAGCTCGCCGCGCGGCGAGGCGTCCTCGGTCACCGGCACGACCTCGCGCCCGATCAGCCGCGCGCCGGACACCTCCGGGTCCGCGACGGTCGCCGAGGCGAGCACGAACGTCGGGTGCGACCCGTAGTGCGCGCAGATCCGCCGCAGCCGGCGCAGCACCGCGGCGACGTGCGAGCCGAACACGCCGCGGTAGCTGTGGCACTCGTCGATGACGACGTACCGCAGGTCGCGGAAGAACCGCGCCCAGCGCGGGTGCCCCGGCAGGATCGACCGGTGCAGCATGTCGGGGTTGGTCAGGACGTACGCCGCGTGCTGGCGCACCCAGTCGCGCGCCTCGCCCGGGGTGTCGCCGTCGTACGTCGCCGCCCGGACCGCCTCGAGGCCGAGCGCCGCCGAGCGCCCGCAGCTGGTCGGCCGCCAGCGCCTTGGTGGGCGAGAGGTACAGCGTCGCGGCGGCGTCGCCACCCCGCCGGCGTCGGCCGCCTCCAGGATCGCGGTCAGCGCCGGCAGCAGGTAGCCCAGCGACTTGCCCGACGCGGTGCCGGTGGCGACCACCACCGAGCGGCCCGGCGCGCGAGCTCGGCGGCCTGCACCTGGTGCGCCCACGGGGCTCGACGCCCGCCGCCGCGAACGCCTCGACGACCGCCGGATGGCTCCAGGCCGGCCAGGCGGCGGGCGTCCCGGGCGCGGCCCGGCACCCGCTCGACGTGGATGAGCCGATCGCTCCGGCCGGCCGGCGCGATCAGGCGCGCCAGCCGCTCGTCGGCCCGTCCGAGCGCCGGGCGCGGGTCGGGCTGCGGCACCTCGGCAGTGTGCCACCCGAATACGACAGTGCCGAGGATGGTTGAATGCGACCGGTCAGGGGGCAGACCCCGGGCAGCCAGGCAGCACCGAAGACCGCCAGACCCGACTCCGTCCGACTGCAGGAGGACCTGTGGACCTGTCCCTCTCGACCCGCACCGAGGGCGACCGCACGGTCGTCGAGGTCGGCGGCGAGATCGACGTCTACACCGCGCCGCGGCTGCGCGAGCAGCTCGTCGACCTGGTCGACGACGGCAAGTACCACCTGGTCGTCGACATGGAGCGGGTCGACTTCCTCGACTCCACCGGGCTCGGCGTCCTGGTCGGCGGCCTCAAGCGGGTCCGCGCCCACGACGGCTCGCTGCGCCTGGTCTGCACCCAGGAGCGCATCCTCAAGATCTTCCGGATCACCGGGCTGACCAAGGTCTTCCCGATCCACGCCTCGGTCGACGAGGCGGTCGCGGCAACCGAGTGAGCGCGTCCCGCAGCGTCGAGACGCAGCGCAGGAAGGTCCCGGGTGGCCACGGTCGAGCTCCGGTTCAGCGCCCTGCCCGGCGCACGTCCGCACGGCCCGGCTGGTCGCGGCGGCCGTGGCCCGGCGCGCCGGGGTCGACGAGGGCGTCCTCGACGAGGTCCGGCTGGCCGTCGGCGAGGCCTGCTCGCGGGCGGTGCACCTGCACCGCCGGCACTGCCCGGACCGGCCGGTCCTGGTCACCCTGGTCGACGACCAGGACGCGTTCCGGGTCGCGGTCACCGACGAGGCGCCCAACGAGCCCGGCGGCGGCGAGGGCTTCGGCGACCTGGCGAACGTGGCCGACCTGGTCGACGCCGAGGCGGTCCCGCCGGGCGTGGGGCTCGCCGTGATCGCCGGTCTGGTCGACGACGTCGCCATCGAGACCAGCGGCGACACCGGTGCCGTCGTCCGGATGACCTGGCCCACCAAGATCTAGCCGAGCCGCCACCCTGACGCCCCGGGGTTTGGCCCCGCGGCAGCGGCTGCGTAGACTCCGGCCGCGCTGGGTCCACCCCCGCCCGTGAAACAGCCCTCGGGCTGCCGGGGTCGGACCTCGAGGGGTCCAGCCCCTCGCGCGCTACTCGGTCCGGGTTGCTGCCGCCGCGCGGTGGAGCCCACGTCTAGGAGGACGCATGTCGGGGCTCACCCGTGCCGCCAACGGTGACTCGCTCGATCTGAGCGGCGCCAACCTCACCTACGTCGTGCTGGTCGCGGTGATCGCGCTGGTCGCGCTCGGCTTCGCCGTCGCGCTGCGCAGCAGCGTGCTCGCCGCCGGCCAGGGCACCGAGAAGATGCAGGAGATCGCCGGGGCCGTGCAGGAGGGCGCCTCGGCGTACCTCATCCGGCAGTTCAAGACGCTGGCCTCTTCGTCGTCCTCGCGGTGGTCCTGCTGTTCCTGCTGCCCGCCGACACGGCGTCGAGCCGCATCGGCCGGTCGCTGTTCTTCGTCGTCGGCGCGCGGTTCTCGGCGTTCATCGGCGTACGCCGGCATGGGGCTGGCCACCCGCGCCAACGTGCGGGTCGCCGCTGCCGCGCGCCACGAGCGACGGCGGCCGACAGAGGCGATGCAGATCGCGTTCCGCACCGGCGGCGTCGTCGGCTTCCTCACCGTCGGCCTCGGCCTGTTCGGTGCCGCGTCGGTCGTCCTGATCTACAAGGGCGACGCCCCGACCGTGCTCGAGGGCTTCGGCTTCGGCGCCGCGCTGCTCGCGATGTTCATGCGGGTCGGCGGCGGCATCTTCACCAAGGCCGCCGACGTCGGCGCCGACCTGGTCGGCAAGGTCGAGCAGGGCATCCCCGAGGACGACCCGCGCAACGCCGCCACCATCGCCGACAACGTCGGCGACAACGTCGGCGACTGCGCCGGCATGGCCGCCGACCTGTTCGAGTCCTACGCGGTGACGCTGGTCGCCGCGCTGATCCTCGGCAAGGCCGCCTTCGGCGAGGAGGGCCTGGTCTTCCCGCTGATCGTCCCGGCGATCGGCGTCCTCACCGCGATCATCGGCGTCTTCATCACCCGGCTGCGCCCGACGCGACCGCAACGGCATGACCGGCGATCAACCGGGCCTTCTTCATCTCGGCCGTGATCTCGGCGGTGCTCGTGCGCCATCGCGGCGTTCGTCTACCTGCCCGCGACGCTGTCCGAGCTGAGCAACCTCGACCCGTCGATCGTGCGCGACGCCGGCGACCGGTGACCCGCGCCTGCTCGCGATCGGCGCGGTGGTCATCGGCATCGTGCTGGCCGCGTCGATCCAGCCGCTCACCGGCTACTTCACCGAGACCAGCCGGCGCCCGGTGCAGGACATCGGCAAGACCTCGCTGACCGGCCCGGCCACCGTGATCCTCGCCGGCATCACCGTCGGCCTGGAGTCGGCCGTCTACTCCGCGCTGCTCATCGGCGCCGGCGTCTTCGGCGCGTTCCTGCTCGGCGGCGGCTCGGTCATCCTCGGCCTGTTCGCGGTCGCGCTGGCCGGCACCGGCCTGCTCACCACGGTCGGCGTCATCGTCGCGATGGACACCTTCGGCCCGATCTCCGACAACGCGCAGGGCATCGCCGAGATGTCCGGCGACATCGACGAGGACGGCGCCCGGATCCTCACCGACCTCGACGCGGTCGGCAACACCACCAAGGCGATCACCAAGGGCATCGCGATCGCCACCGCCGTGCTCGCCGCGACCGCGCTGTTCGGCTCGTTCACCGACGCGGTCACGACCGCAGTCCTCGACACCGGAGCCGAGCTCGACGACAGCATCCGCAACCTGCAGTACACCGGCGTGCTCAACGTCGCCGACCCGAAGAACCTGGTCGGCCTGATCATCGGCGCGGCGGTGGTGTTCCTGTTCTCCGGCCTGGCGATCAACGCGGTCTCCCGCGCGGCCGGCGCGATCGTGTTCGAGGTGCGCCGCCAGTTCCGCGAGCTCCCGGGGATCATGGACGGCACCGGCAAGCCGGAGTACGGCAAGGTCGTCGACATCTGCACCCGGGACTCGCTGCGCGAGCTGGCGACGCCGGGTCTGCTCGCCGTCCTCGCCCCGATCGCGGTCGGCTTCGGCCTCGGCGTCGGCGCGCTCGGCTCCTACCTGGCCGGCGCGATCGCCGCCGGCACCCTGATGGCGGTCTTCCTGGCCAACTCCGGTGGCGCCTGGGACAACGCCAAGAAGATGGTCGAGGACGGCGCGTACGGCGGCAAGGGCTCGCCGGCGCACGCGGCGACCGTCATCGGTGACACCGTCGGTGACCCGTTCAAGGACACCGCCGGCCCGGCGATCAACCCGCTGATCAAGGTGATGAACCTGGTGTCGCTGCTGATCGCCCCGGCGGTCGTGGCGCTGTCGATCGGCGACGACGCCAACGACGCCTTGCGCATCCTCATCGCCCTGGGTTCCGCCGCGGTCATCGTGGTCGCGGTCTACGTCTCCAAGCGCCGCAGCATCGCGGTCGCCGAGGAGAAGGACGAGGCCGGCCTCGCCCAGGTCTGATCTCCTCCGGGACGCCTTCGTTGCGGCCGGCTACACCGTTGACGGTGTGGCCGGCCGCCTCGGTCCGGCCGCCTCGGCTGCGCTGGCCCGGAACGAGACGGTCCCGGCCCGTCGGGCGACCGGCCGTGGTGACGCCCTCGACACGCTGATCCGGCTGTTCCTGCTGCAGCGTCCGGTGCCGCAGGAGCAGGCGGCGCAGGCACTGCCGCTGGAGGTCGCGGTCGGTCTCGGGGTGCTCTACGCCGACGGCGACGAGGTGCACGCCCGGCTCGACGTACGTCCGTATTGCGCAAGACGACGGCGACGACCTGTGGTGGGTGGTGTCCGACCTCGGCACCGGGCTGGACGGCACCGGCGGCCCGCTGCCGGCCGAGCACGTGCTCGGGGTCGGCGGTGCGTCGACGACCCTCGCCCAGCTCACCCCGTCGGCGCGCGGTCGGCCGCACCCTCGACGTCGGCACCGGCTGCGGGTCCAGGCGCTGCACGCGTCACGGCACTCCGGTGAGGTCGTCGCGACCGACGTCTCGGCCCGCGCCCTGCAGCTGGCCGGTCTCACGGCGGCGCTGTCCGGCGTACCGCTGGAGCTTCGGCTCGGCGACCTGCTCGAGCCCGGCTCGCGGCGAGGCGTTCGACCTGGTCGTGAGCAACCCGCCGTTCGTCATCGGCGCGCCGGCCGGCGGCACCCGGCGTACCTACCGCGACAGCGGCCACCCGCTCGACACGGTCGGCGCGCAGCTCGCCGGTGAGGCGCCGGGGCTGCTCACCGAGGGCGGCACGCTTGGTGATGCTCGCCAACTGGGCGGTCCGTGACGGCGAGCCGTGGGACGAGCGCGTCGCCGGCTGGCTGCCGGACGACGGCGTCGACGCGCTGGTCGTGCAGCGGGAGACCCTGGACCCGGCGGCGTACGTCGCGACCTGGCTGCGCGACGCGGGGGAGCGGGGCTCGCCCGACTACCTCGCCCGGTACGACGGGTGGCTGGCGTCGCTGGAGCAGGACCGCGTCGCGGGCATCGGCTTCGGCTTCCTGGTGGTCCGCCGGACCGACGCCGCGCGCCGGGTGACGACCCTCGACTGGCCGCACCCCGTCGAGCAGCCGCTGGGACCGCACGTCGCCGACTGGCTGGACCGGCAGCGCTGGCTGGCCGCCCACGACGACGACGCCGCGCTTGCGGATGCCGACCGTGCGGCTGGCGCCGGACGTGGTGCAGGAGCAGCTCGGCCAGCCGGGTGCCGACGACCCGGAGCACGTCGTCCTGCGCCAGCAGGTCGGGCTGCGGCGGGCGTTCGCCAGCGACACGGCGACGGCCGCACTCGTCGGTGCGTGCGACGGGACGCTGCCCGTGGGCACACTGATCGCGGCCGTCCAGCAGGTGCTCGACGAGGGCGGCGACGACGGTGCCGGACCGGGCTCGCAGGAGCTGTTGAGCCAGGTCCGCCTCATGGTCGAAGCAGGTGTGCTGGCACCATCGGTTTGACAGCGGTTGACATCCTGGGCGCGAAAGCGTCGGACGGATGACGCTCGAGGAACGACGACAGGACAGGCAGGGACGTGGCCGCGAAGGACCAGACGCAAGCCGGCAACCGCCGGCTGGTGATCGTCGAGTCGCAGACCAAGGCGAAGACGATCGAGGGCTACCTCGGCGCGGGCTACGACGTCCAGGCGAGCGTCGGCCACATCCGCGACCTGCCGACGCCGTCCGAGCTGCCGGCGGCCGAGAAGAAGGGCCGGTTCGGCAAGTTCGCGGTCGACGTGGACGCCGACTTCGAGCCGTTCTACGTCGTCGACGCCGACAAGAAGAAGAAGGTCGCCGAGCTCAAGCGGGCGCTGAAGAACGCGGACGAGCTGTTCCTCGCGACAGACGAGGACCGCGAGGGCGAGGCCATCGCGTGGCACCTGCTGCAGGTGCTCGACCCGCAGGTCCCGGTCCGCCGGATGGTCTTCCACGAGATCACCCGCGACGCGATCCGCGCGGCCGTCGAGCAGACCCGCGACCTCGACCTGCACCTGGTCGACGCGCAGGAGACCCGGCGCATCCTGGACCGGCTCTACGGCTACGAGGTCTCGCCGGTGCTGTGGCGCAAGGTCGCGGCAGGGCCTGTCGGCCGGTCGCGTGCAGTCGGTCGCGACCCGGCTGGTCGTCGAGCGGGAGCGCGAGCGCATCGCGTTCCGCGCCGCCGAGTACTGGGACATCGAGGCGCACCCTCGACAAGGCCGAGCGGTGAGTCGCAACCGTTTCGATGCGCGGCTCGTCGCGGTCGACGGCCGCCGGGTCGCCACCGGCCGCGACTTCGGCCGCGACGGCCAGCCGGTCGCGCGGTTCGACGGCGTGCAGCTCGACGAGGCCACGGCAGTCGCGCTGGCCGATGCGCTGCGCGAGGCGGACTTCGCCGTCCGCTCGGTCGAGGACAAGCCCTACGTACGCCGGCCGTCGGCACCGTTCATGACCTCGACGCTGCAGCAGGAGGCCAGCCGCAAGCTGCGGATGACCGCGCAGACCGCGATGCGGGTCGCGCAGCGGCTGTACGAGAACGGCTACATCACCTATATGCGTACCGACTCCACGACGCTGTCGGAGTCGGGGCTGAACGCGGCGCGCGCGCAGGCCCGCGAGCATCTACGGCCCGGAGTACGTGCCCGACGCGCCGCGCCGCTACGAGAGCAAGGTGAAGAACGCGCAGGAGGCGCACGAGGCGATCCGCCCGTCCGGCGACTCGTTCCGTACGCCGGGCAGGTGGCCGGCGAGGTCAGCCGCGACGAGCTCGCGCTCTACGACCTGATCTGGAAGCGCACCGTCGCCTCGCAGATGGCCGACGCCCGCGGGCAGACCGTGACGGTGCGGCTCGGCGCGACCGACGCAGCGACGGCCGGGACGCGGAGTTCTCGACCAGCGGCACCGTCATCACCGTTCCGCGGCTTCCTGCGCGGCGTACGAGGAGGGCCGCGACGACGACGACGCCGACGCGTCGGCGGAGCGGCGAGGAGCAGGAGCGCCGGCTGCCGCAGCTGCGCACCGGGCGACGCGCTGACGGTGCTCGACCTGCAGCCCGACGGCCACTCGCACGTCGCCGCCGGCGCGCTACACCGAGGCCGACGCTGGTGCAGGGCGCTGGAGGAGCGCGGCATCGGCCGGCCGTCGACGTACGCCTCGATCCTGGGCACGATCATCGACCGCGGCTACGTCTTCAAGCGCGGCTCGGCGCTGGTGCCGGCCTGGCTGGCGTTCGCCGTCATCGGGCTGCTGGAGAAGCACTTCGGCTCGCTGGTCGACTACGACTTCACCGCCGAGATGGAGGAGGACCTCGACCGGATCGCCAACGGCGAGCAGAACCGGGTCGACTGGCTGCGCGGCTTCTACTTCGGCGGCGGGCAGGACGGCGACCCGCGGGCTGCACGAGCTGGTGTCCGGCTTCGGCGACATCGACGCCCGCGAGGTCAACTCGATCCCGATCGGCAACGACATCATCCTGCGGGTCGGCCGCTACGGGCCGTACGTGCAGCGCGGGCCGGACGGCGAGGAGTCGTCGCAGCGCGCGTCGGTGCCGGAGGACATGGCGCCGGACGAGCTCACGGTCGAGAAGGCCGAGGAGCTGCTGGCGGCGCCCAGCGGCGACCGTGACCTCGGCACCCACCCGGAGAGCGGGCTGCCGATCGTCGCGAAGGCGGGGCGCTACGGGCCGTACGTGACCGAGGTGCTGCCGGACGACGCCGCGAAGAACGCGAAGCCGCGCACCGGCTCGCTGCTGGCGACGATGTCGCTGGACACGGTGACCCTCGACGACGCGCTGCGGCTGCTGAGCCTGCCGCGGGTGGTCGGCACCGACCCGGCGGACTGCGTCGAGATCACCGCGCAGAACGGCCGCTACGGGCCGTACCTCAAGAAGGGCACCGACTCGCGGTCGCTGGACAACGAGGAGCAGATGTTCGACATCACCCTCGACCAGGCGCTGGCGATCTACGCCCAGCCCAAGCAGCGCGGCCGCCGCGCCGCAGCCGCGCCGCTCAAGGAGCTCGGCAACGACCCGACGCACCGGGCTGCCGGTCGTGGTCAAGGAGGGCCGGTTCGGCGCCGTACGTCACCGACGGCGAGAGCAACGCGACGCTGCGCAAGGCCGACTCGGTCGAGTCCGTGACGATCGAGCGGGCGGCCGAGCTGCTCGCCGAGAAGCGGGCCAAGGGCCCGGCCCCGAAGAAGCGGGCCGCCAAGAAGACGACGGCCAAGAAGACGACCGCGAAGAAGACCGCCGCCAAGAAGACCAGCCAAGAAGGCCGCAGCCAAGAAGTCCGTAGCCGCGACGGACGTGCGCCGGGGATGTCCGGCGGATGGATACCCTGGGCCGCGTGAGCACCCCGGACGCATCCCAGGACGCACGACAGGTCGTGATCCCCGACCACGACATGCGCGGCGTGCTGCGCATCCCGGCGTTCCGGCAGCTCTGGACCGCCCTGTCGCTGTCCAGCCTGGGTGACTGGCTCGGCCTGCTCGCCCTCACCGCCCTGGCCCCGCGGCTGGCCGACGGGGGCTACGCGGCCGCCAACCTGGCCATCGCCGCCGTGTTCATCCTCCGGCTGGCCCCGGCCGTCGTCCTCGGCCCGATCGCGGGCGTCGTCGCCGACCGGCTGGACCGCCGCCTCACGATGGTCGTCTGCGACGTCGCGCGGTTCGCGCTGTTCCTGTCGATCCCGCTGGTCGGCACCCTGTGGTGGCTGTTCGTCGCGACCTTCCTGATCGAGGTCGCGAGCCTGTTCTGGATCCCGGCCAAGGAGGCCACGATCCCGAACCTCGTGCCCCGGGAGCGGCTCGAGACCGCCAACCAGCTCAGCCTCTTCACGACGTACGCCTCGGCCCCGGTCGCGGCCGCGATCTTCGCCGGCCTGGCCCTGCTGACCGGCATGCTCGACAACGCGGTGCCCGAGATCGCCGCCGTCGACCTCGCGCTGTACGTCAACGCCGCGACCTTCCTGGTCAGCGGGTTCACCATCCTGCGGCTGACCGCCATCCCGGGCCGCCAGAAGCTGGCCGCCGGCGAGAAGCGCCCGGGCGTCTGGCGCACCCTCGTCGAGGGATGGACGTACGTCGGGCAGCAACCGCCTGGTCCGCGGCCTCGTCGTCGGCATGCTGGGCGCGTTCGCCGCCGGCGGCGCCGTGATCGGGCTGGCTCGCACCTTCGTCACCGACCTCGGCGGCGGCGACCCGGGCTACGGCCTGCTGTTCGGCACCGTGTTCCTCGGCATGGCCGGCGGCATGCTGCTCGGCCCGCGGCTGCTGCCCGACTTCAGCCGGCGGCGGATGTTCGGCCTGTCCATCGTCGGCGCCGGGCTGGCCCTGGCGCTGCTCGGCCTGATCCCCAACCTGGTCCTCGCCGTCCTGCTCACGCTGGTGATCGGCGCGTTCACCGGCGTCGCCTGGGTCACCGGCTACACGATGCTCGGCCTCGAGGTGCCCGACGAGCTGCGCGGCCGGACCTTCGCCTTCGTGCAGACCATGGTCCGGGTCGTGCTCGTCGCGGTGCTCGCGGTCTCCCCGCTGCTCGCGGCTGCGTTCGGCCGGCACCAGATCGAGGTCACCGACGCGCTGGCCCTCACCTACAACGGTGCCGCGTTCGTCTTCCTGCTCGCCGGGCTGCTCGCCGCAACCCTCGGCTTCGTCTCCTACCGGCACATGGACGACCGTCGCGGCGTGCCGCTGTCGGCCGACATCGCGGCTGCCTTCCACAGCGAGCCGGTGGGGCTGCACGGCACCGGCCCGCGGAAGGGCTTCTTCGTCGCGCTCGAGGGCGGCGAGGGCGCGGGCAAGTCGACCCAGGCCCGGGCGCTGGCCCTGTGGCTCGAGTCGCTGGGCCACGACGTCGTGGTGACCTTCGAGCCGGGCGCCACCGAGGTCGGACGCCGGCTGCGGTCGGTCCTGCTCGACCACCCGGAGCCGGCGGCCGAGGGCGAGGCTGCCGACGTACCGCCCGCGTTGGCTGCGCGCACCGAGGCCCTGCTGTTCGCCGCCGACCGCGCCGAGCACGTGGCGACCGTCGTGGCACCTGCCCTGGCACTGGGGCACATCGTGGTCAGCGACCGCTACACCGACTCCTCGGTGGCCTACCAGGGCGCCGGCCGCGAGCTGTCCGGCACCGAGGTGGGCCGGCTGTCGCGGTGGGCGACCGACGGCCTGCAGCCGCAGCTGACGGTCGTCCTCGACGTGCCCGCCGCTGAAGGGCCTGGCCCGGGTCGAGGCGCCGGACCGGCTGGAGTCCGAGCCGATCGCGTTCCACGAGCGGGTCCGCGAGCGGTTCCTCGACCTGGCCCGGCGGGGCGGCTCCCGCTACCTCGTCGTCGACGGCACGCTGCCGCCCGAGGAGATCACCGCGGCGATCCGGGCCCGGCTCGAGCCGGTCCTGCCGCTGAGCGCGCTGCAGATCCGCGAGGCCGAGGCGGCCCGTGCGGCCGAGGAGGAGCGTCGCCGGATCGCCGAGGAGGCCCGCCGGCTCGAGGAGGCCCGCGCTCGCGCCGAGGCGGACGAGCGCGCCCGGCAGGAGGCGCGCGAGGCCGAGGTCCGGCTGGCCCAGGCCGCCGCCGAGGCAGCGGCCCTGGCCGAGCAGCGCCGGGTCCAGGAGGAGGCCGAGGCCGCCGAGCGCGCCCGGCTGGCAGCGATCGCCGCGGCCGAGGCCGCCCAGGTCCGCGAGCAGCACGCCCTGCAGCGGGCGCGGCACGCCGAGGAGCGGCGGCGCCAGAAGGAGGAGCAGCGGCTGGCCCGCGAGCAGGGCCATCGCCACGCGAGTCGCGGTCACCACGTCGAACCGGCCGACGACGCCCCGACGCGCCGATCGTCGGCCGTCGAGCGACCCGCCGACCCATCCGCTGACCCTGACCGACGAGCTGTTCGGCATCGGGGTCGACGAGGACGACGAGGACGACGACAGCACCTTCCAGCTCCCGCGGGTCGACCACCGGCGCGACGAACGGTGACCGAGGCAGCCGGCGGGGTCTGGGTCGACCTGGTGGGCCAGGAGCCCACCGTCGCCGTCCTGCGCCGCGCTGCGGGGCTGCCGAGGCCGGCCGGCGCGGCGAGTCCGGCACCGGCATGACGCACGCCTGGCTGTTCACCGGCCCGCCCGGGTCCGGCCGGTCCACCGCCGCGCGGGCCTTCGCGGCCGCGCTGCAGTGCCCGCAGGGGGGCTGCGGCGAGTGCCACGCGTGCCACACCGTGCTCTCCGGCGGCCACCCCGACGTCGAGGTCGTCAACACCCGCAAGCTCTCGATCGGCGTCGACGACGCCCGCGGCCTGGTCTCCCGCGCGGGTCGGCACCCCGCCCTCGGCCGCTGGCAGGTCATGGTCGTCGAGGACGCCGACCGGCTCACCGACCAGGCCGGCAACGCACTGCTCAAGGCGATCGAGGAGCCGACGCCGCACACCGTGTGGCTGCTGTGCGCGCCCGCCGTCGACGACGTCCTGCCCACCGTCCGGTCCCGCTGCCGGCACCTGTCGCTGCGTACGCCGCCGACCGCCGCCGTCGCCGAGGTGCTGATCCGGCGCGACGGCGTCGACCCCGGGATGGCGTGGTTCGCCGCCCGCGCCGCGCAGGGCCACATCGGCCGGGCCCGCCGGCTCGCGCTCGACGAGGACGCCCGGCTGCGCCGGACCGCGGTGCTCCGGCTGCCGCTGTCGCTCGGCGAGCTCAGCGCCGCGCTGCGGGCCGCCGGCGACCTGGTCGACGCCGCCACCGCCGAGGCCACCGAGCAGGCCGCGACCCTCGCTGTCGCCGAGGCCGACGCGATGCGCCGGGGCCTGGGTGTCGGGCCGGGCGCCCGGCAGCCGGCCGGTGCCGCCGCGCAGCTCAAGGAGCTCGAGACCGAGCAGAAGAAGCGCGCCACCCGGACCAAGCGCGACGCCCTCGACCGCGCGCTGGTCGACCTCGCCGGCTTCTACCGCGACGTCCTCGCCGTCCAGGCCAGCGCCGAGGTCGACCTGGTCAACGACGAGATGCGCGACGCCGTCACCGGTGTCGCCCGGCGCGTCGACACCCGAGTCGACCCTGCGCCGGATCGACGCGATCCTCGCGGCCCGCACCGCGATCGACGTGAACGTCGCGCCGCTGCTGGCCGTCGAGGCGATGACGGTCGCCCTGCGCCGCGGCTGACCGACCTCGGGCGCGACGTCAGAGCAGCGGGACGATCTCCGGCGCGCCCAGCCGTGCGGTGTCGGCGGTCTGGTCGTCCGGCTGCTCCTGCGACAGCCGCTCGGCCTCGACCCGGGCGAGGTAGTGCTCGACCTCGCGCTCGGTCTGCGCCGCGCTCCAGCCGAGCACCGGCGCCATCAGGCTCGCGGCGACCGGTGCCGCTGTCACGCCGCGGTCGAAGGTCTCGATCGAGATCCGGGTACGCCGGGTGAGCACGTCGTCGAGGTGCCGCGCCCCCTCGTGCGAGGCCGCGTAGACCAGCTCGGCCCGCAGGTAGTCGTCGGCGCCCTCGACGGCGTCACCCAGCGACGGGTCGGCGTCGATCAGCGCCAGCACCTCGTGCAGCAGCGAGCCGTGCCGGTGCAGCAGGTGCTCGACCCGCGCGACGTGCAGCCCGTGCCGGGTCGCCAGCCGCTGCCGGCCGTTCCACAGCGCGGCGTACCCCTCCGCGCCGACCAGCGGGATCCTGTCGGTGACGCAGTCCGGCACCTTGTCGTCGAGGCTGTGGCTCACGGCGTCGACCGCGTCCTTGGCCATCACCCGGTACGTCGTGTACTTGCCGCCGGCCACGACGACCAGGCCGGGCACCGGGTGCGCGACCATGTGCTCGCGCGACAGCTTGGACGTCGACTCGGACTCGCCGGACAGCAGCGGCCGCAGCCCGGCGTACACGCCTTCGACGTCCTCGCGGGTCAGCGGCGTGACCAGCACCCGGTTGACGTGCTCGAGCAGGTAGTCGATGTCGGTGCGGGACGCCGCGGGGTGCGCCTTGCCGAGGTCCCAGTCGGTGTCGGTGGTGCCGATGATCCAGTGCCGGCCCCACGGGATGACGAACAGCACGCTGGTCTCGGTGCGCAGGATCAGCCCGGTCGCCGACTGGATGCGGTCCCGCGGCACCACCAGGTGGATGCCCTTGGACGCCCGCACGTGGAACTGGCCGCGCTCGCCGGCCATCGCCTGGGTCATGTCGGTCCACACGCCGGTGGCGTTGACGACCTGCCGGGCGCGGACCTCGATCTCGGTGTCCGACTCGAAGTCGCGCACCCGCACCCCGGTCACCCGCTCGCCCTCGCGCAGGAAGCCGATCACCCGCGCCCGGTTCGCGACCAGCGCGCCGTAGGACGCGGCGGTGCGTACGACGGCGGCGGTGTGCCGGGCGTCGTCGACCTGCGCGTCGTAGTACTGGATGGCCCCGACCAGCGCGTCCTTGCGCAGCGACGGCGACTGCCGCAGCGCCGCGGTCCGGGACAGGTGCTTGTGGCGCGGCAGCCCGCGGGAGTGGCCGGACGAGATGCCGAGGGTGTCGTAGAGGGCGACGCCGGCGCCGGCGTACAGCCGCTCCCAGCCGCGGTGCTTGAGGGGGTAGAGGAACGGCACCGGGCGCACCAGGTGCGGCGCCAGGCGCTGGGCCAGCAGGCCGCGTTCGCGCAGCGCCTCCCGCACCAGGCCGAAGTCGAGCATCTCCAGGTAGCGCAGCCCGCCGTGCACCAGCTTGCTGGACCGGCTGGACGTGCCGGCCGCCCAGTCCCGGCCCTCGAACAGGCCGACGGTCAGCCCGCGGGTCGCGGCGTCCAGCGCCACGCCGGCACCGACGACGCCGCCGCCGATGACGACGACGTCGAGCTCGTCGACCTGCGCCGCGTCCAGGGCGGCCTGCCGTTCGGCGGGGCCCAGTCGGCTGGTGGGGGAGGACGGCTCGCTGACGGCCGCGCCCGGGTCGTGCCGCATCTGGATCCTCACTGCAGTCCGACGGCCCATCGTAGGACCGGTGGGTAGCGCTGGTCCGGGCACCCGCCCGCGGTCGCGTACCCTCGTCGGGGCTCTTTCGGCGGGTCCGCAGATCTCGAGGGAGCCCAGATGCCGCGGTGGTCGCGCGTGCCAGCAGCCTTGCTGGCACTCGCCGTCCTCGTCTCCTGCTCGGCGGGCGGCGACGGCTCCGCGCCCGACTCCGTCGTCGTCGCCGCGTGCGTCGGACACCACCACGGCGCCGACCCCGGACCTGGCGCGCTTCTACGGCCAGCAGGTCGAGTGGACCGACTGCAAGGGCGGTTTCGAGTGCGCCCGGGTGGTCGTGCCGGTGGACTACGCCGATCCCGACGGCCCGACGCTGGAGGTGGCCGTCAACCGCCTGCCGGCGTCCGGCGACCGGATCGGCGCCTTGTTCGTCAACCCGGGCGGCCCGGGCGTCTCGGGCCTGTCGTACGCGCGCGCGGCGTCCTCGATCGTGAGCAAGTCGGTGCGCGAGCGGTACGACGTCGTCGGCTTCGACCCGCGCGGCGTCGGAGCCAGCCAGGGCGTGGACTGCCTCGCCGACGCGCAGCTCGACGCCTTCATCGCGGCCGACGGGACACCGGACGACGCGGCCGAGGAGCAGGACCTGCTCCGCCAGTCCGCGCTGCTCGCCGACGGCTGCCGGGCCGACAGCCCGGCGCTGGTCGCCCACCTGGGCACCCGCGACGCCGCGCGCGACCTCGACGTCCTGCGCGCTGCCCTGGGCGACCGGCAGCTCACCTACCTCGGCAGCAGCTACGGCACCTACCTCGGGGCGATGTACGCCGAGCTGTTCCCGCGGCGGGTCGGCCGGCTGGTGCTGGACGGTGCGATGGACCCCGCGACGACGAGCGTCGAGGTCGCCACGCAGCAGGCGATCGGGTTCCAGCGCGCGCTCGGCGCCTTCCTCGACGACTGCGTGAGCCGTTCGGCCTGCCCGTTCTCGGGCGACCGCGCGGCCGCCGAGGACCAGCTCACCGAGCTGTTCGCCGAGATCGACGACACCCCGCTGCGCGGTGTCGGCAAGCGTCGCCTGACCCAGTCGCTGGCCATGATCGGCACCGCCTGGGCGTTGTACGACAAGGGGTCCTGGCAGTTCCTGCGGATGGCCCTGTCGCGGGCAGGCAACGGCGACGGCGAGTACCTCATGCTGCTGGCCGACTCGTACGCCGACCGCGGCCCGGGCGGGCGCTACACGAGCAACGCCAACGAGGCGACGTACGCCGTCAACTGCCTGGACCGGCCGCAGGAGCCCGACGTCGAGAAGGTCCGCGCCGCGGCCGCCGAGGTTGCCGAGGTCGCGCCGTTCCTCGGGCCGTACATCGTGTGGAGCACCCTGCCCTGCTCGACCTGGCCGGCGCCCGCGCAGGGCGAGCCCGGCCCCGGTCGACGCGAAGGGCTCGAACCCGATCCTGGTGGTCGGCACGACCCGCGACCCGGCGACGCCGTACGAGTGGGCCGAGTCGTTGGCCGACCAGCTGGACGCCGGTCATCTGCTGACCCGGGAGGGCGACGGCCACACCGCCTACCGCGAGGGGAACGGGTGCATCGACAGCGCCGTGGACGCCTACCTGCTGGACGGGACGCATCCCGCCGGCGGGCACCAGGTGCCGCTGAGCCGGGCCCGCCGGATGCCGTAGACTTTCTCGCCGTGCCGCGACTCCGGTCGCGGCACATGCCGCCTTAGCTCAGTCGGCTAGAGCGACGCACTCGTAATGCGTAGGTCATCGGTTCGACTCCGATAGGCGGCTCTCGTATCACTCGCAGGTCACGGCCCCTTTCCCGGTCTCGGGACGGGGGCCGTGCCGCTGGCGAATCATCCGCGCAGGGTGGTGTCCCGGCCGTCGAACCGAACCAACGTGGCGGCAGGGTCCTCGCGCTTGTAGTCGGGCGCTGGGCACGGCGACACCACGGTTCGCGGGAGGGCCAGATGTTACGCAACATGCAGCGACGGCTGACACACCTGGTCGGGCTCTCGTCGGCATGGTCCTTGCCGCGGTATTGATGATGTTCGCGTTGGCCGGGTGTGACGGCGACGGGAGCTCGGCGCTCAAGGCGGCCGAGGCCCGGGTGGCGGCGAAGGAGAAGGCCCTCGAGGACGCCAAGACTGACCTTGTGGACAAGTCGGCGGCGTTCTGCGGCGCGAGCGAGACCTACATCACGGCGTTGGACCGGTACGGCGACGTGCTCACCCAGACCGCCCCGACCGTCGGCGACGTCAAGGACGCGGGCACCGACCTGGCGCAGCCGCAGGAGGATGCCATGGCCGGCGCTGAGGCAGCCGTCGCGGCGCAGCAGGCCGTCGTCGACGCGGAGCAGGAGCTGGCGGACGCGCGGGCCGCGCTGGCGGCTGCGCAGAGCACCGGCTCGGCGACCGCGAGCACCCCGGCCGGCACGGCCAGCCCCGAGCCGTTGGCGCCGGCGGCCACGGTCAACCGCGTCCAGGAGGCCGAGTCGCAGTTCGCCCCGTCCAGCGGGGCATCACCGACGGGACGCCGCTGTCGCAGGCCTCGCAGCAGTTCAACGCTGCCGCCGTGGCTCTGGAGATGTCCTGGCTGCGGCTGTTCTCCGACGCCGGCTGCCTCACCGACGAGCAGCAGAAGCAGGCCGAGGCGGCGGTGCGCGACTACACCACGGCACTGCAGAAGTCGTTGCGGGGCGCGGCTACTACGACGGCGAGGTCGACGGGGTGTATGGCCCGGCGACGGTCGACGCCGTCGAGGCGCTGCAGAAGGCGCACGGCCTTCCGGTCACCGGCACGGTCGACAAGGCGACCGCCGACGCGCTTGCGGCCGACCTGGCCGCCAAGGGCGGGGCCACCGCGCGCAAGAGGTGGCGTCGACGGCGGCTGTGCAGCAGACGCTCAAGCTCGCCGGGTTCTGGGACGGCCCGGTCGACGGGGAGTGGACACCCGAGCTGACCGACGCACTGAAGGAGTTCCAGACCGAGCTCGGTGTCGAGCCGACGGGCACCGTCGATGCGGCGACGATCGCGGCGCTCGAGAAGGCCATCGCCGAGGCGAAGGCAGAGCCGTCTCCGTCGGCGACGGAGTCAAGCCCGGATCCCACGTCGTCGCCGTCGGGCACGAGTACGTAGGGCCCGGATGACGACCCGCCCGTCATCGGACTCGGGGATGGCTGATGAACGTGACAACTACGAATCCTTGGACCTCGCGCTGCGGATCGGCGAGGTTCTCCTGTCATCGGGGGCCGGGGCGGCCGATGTCACCGCCACCATGCTCGCCGTGACTGACGCTTGCGGCGTACGCCAGGTGTCCGCCGACGTGACCTTCGTCGACCTGGCGATGCACCACCAGCCGAGCATCCACCAGCCCGCCGCCATCCAGGTCCGGCGGGTGATCCGACGTCAGGTCGACTACCTGGTCCTGACCGAGGTCGACCACCTGGTGAGCGACCTCGTCGCCGGTCGCGTTGCCCGTCGCGAGGCTCGCGATCAGCTCGCCCAGATCCTGTCCACCGGCCACCTCAGACGGCGCTGGTCGGTGACATTGGGGTGGGGTGTGATGGGGGTCGGCATCGCCCTCACCCTCGGCGGCAACGCGGTGGTGTGCCTGCTGGCGTTCCTGGCGGCCTGCGCGATCGATCAGACGCAGCGCGGGTTGTCGAGGCATCGCATCCCCTCGTTCTACCTGCAGGCGGCCGGGGGGTTCGTCGCCACGCTCATCGCGGTCATTGCCGCCGCCGCGTGGCCCGAGGTCAACCCGTCCCGCGTCATCACGGCCGGGATCGTGATGCTCCTGGCGGAATCGGCATCCTGGGCGCAACCCAAGATGCCATGACAGGCTTTCCGGTCACAGCCAGCGCTCGCCTTCTTGACGCCATGCTGGACACCGCGGGCATCATCGCTGGAGTCGGCGCCGGCCTCACCATCGCAGACCTGCTCGGAGTCGGACTGAGTTCCTTCACCTGGTGCGGCGGGCTTGGCAGCGATAGGGGTCACCGTGCTCGGGGCCACCCTCGCCTCGGCGGGGTTCGCGTTCGCGTCGTATGCCCCGCTCGACCTGGTTGCCGTCGGGGCCCGTCGCAGTCGCGCCTCTGGTGCCCGCCTCGCGCACGCTTCGGCGGCCGCGAGGTGGTGACCGGGAGTCGCCATCACTGCCGGCGGCTTCGTGGCGATCGCGTTGGTGGACACGTCGTGGCGATATGCAGCCTTCGTCCTGCCGCTCGTGGCCGTCGCCATCGGCATGGGCTTGTCCAACGCCCTGCGACGTCTGCCGCGACCTTGTCCGTCTCGCCAGCCCAGGTGGGGGCGGCATCCGGAGTCTCCAACATGGCCCGTTACGTGGGAGCGGCCGTAGCGACGGCGCTGGCTGCGACGATCTACGGCAGCGTGATCGCCGACCGGACCGCAGCCGGCAGCTCGGAGGCCAACGCTCTGGCCTCCGGTCTCGCAGTGGCCTACTGGGCGATGGCGGCATTCAGCCTGGCCGGCGTCGTCATGGCCGTGGTCATGGGCCGTCACCGTGCCGCGCACGGCACGCTGGCCGACTCGGCCGCGGCCGCAGCGGCCCACACTCACACCCTGCCGACATCGGCAACACCCGTCGGCCACACCAGGTCCGCAAGCAGCCCGCCGTCGCCGCTAACGAGTAGCCGTGGCCGGGGTCATCCGCCAGGCATGAGGCGTCCGGCTGCGTGGTGCGGTGGTGTGGGTCGAGGACGCCGATGAATCGCGTTCGCATCGCGTCGGCGAGACCCCGGTGGAGGCCCTGGTGACTGAACCTGCCGTCGTCGGCCAGACGGCCGAGTCGTTGCGCAGGGTGCTGGTACCGCTGGCCCTGGCGCAGTTCATCTGCAGCTTCGCGGGCTCGAACATGAACGTGATGATCAACGACATCAGCGAGGACCTGGACACGACCGTCCAGGGCGTGCAGACGGCGATCACGCTCTTCCTGCTGGTGATGGCGGCCCTGATGATCCCCGGCGGCAAGCTGACCGACCGGTGGGGCGCAAGCGGTGCTTCATGATCGGCCTCACGTTGTACGGGATCGGCGCGCTGATGAGCGCGGTGTCGCCCGGTCTCGGGGTGCTGATCCTCGGCAACTCGATCCTCGAGGGCGTCGGCACGGCCCTGTTGATCCCCCCGGTCTACATCCTGACGACGATGCTCTTCCACGACACCACGTCCCGGGCCCGGGCCTTCGGGGTGATCAGCGGCATGGGCGGAATCGGCGCCGCCGCCGGCCCGCTGCTCGGTGGTCTCATCACCACCGCGATCAGCTGGCGGGCCGCGTTCGTCTTCCAGGCGCTGATCATCGCGGTCATCGTCGTCCTCAGCCGCCAGATCGAGGACCCCGTCCCAGCCCGATCCGACCCGGCCCTTCGACACCCTGGGAGCGGTCCTCTCGGCCGCCGGCCTCGTCGGCCTGGTCATGGGCATCCTCCAGGCGGACAACAACCTCGGGCTGATGGCCGTCCTGATGGCCGTCGGGGCGCTGCTGCTGCTCTGGTTCTTCCGCCACGTCCGCGCCATGGAGCGCAAGGGCGAGGAGCCGCTGCTGTCCACCAGCCTCTTCCGGAACCGGACCTCGAACCTCGGCCTCGTCACGCAGAACATCCAGTGGCTGATCCTGATCGGCACCTCGTTCGTGGTCTCGACCTACCTCCAGGTCGTCCGTGGCTACAACGCGATCGAGACCGGTGTGATCTTCACCGCCGCCACGCTCGGCATCCTCGTCTCGTCGCTGGCCGCGGAGCGACTCGCGAAGAAGCACCCGCAACGCACGCCTGATCGTGGCCGGCTTCATCGCCACGCTGTGCGGGATCGGCGTGCTGCTCGCCATGGTGAAGGGCTCGCCCAGCGCCTGGGCGTTCGCCCCGGGGCTCCTGCTCATCGGCCTGGGAGTCGGCGTGATGCTGACCCCATCGGTGAACGTGGTCCAGTCCAGCTTCCCCGACGAGCAGCAGGGCGAGATCTCCGGCCTGTCGCGCAGCGTGTCCAACCTGGGCTCATCGCTCGGTACCGCAGTCGCCGGCACCATCCTCGTCGCCGAGCTCGTCGACCTGGTCGTACGGCCTCGCGATGGCCGCGCTGGCCGTGCCGGGGTCATCGGACTGGTCGCCGCACTGCGCCTTCCCTCCGGCCCGGCTCCGGGTGCTGCCGCCTCCGGCACTCACCGACGTGACCCGCCCGGCTCGGAGTGCTGTGGAGTGGCCGGTCAATCCGGTCGTGTACGAGGTCAACACGGCGGTATGGCTGGGTGAGGTGGCCGGCCGCCTCGGCGCCGAAGTGACCTTGAGTGCTGTTCCCCCTTCGGAGTGGGACGCCGTCGTACCCGACGGGGTCTCGGTGGTCTGGCTGATGGGTGTCTGGGCGCGCAGCCCGGCGGGACGCGAGATCGCCCTGTCGAACCCAGACCTGCGCGCCGGCTGGTCGTCGACGCTGCCGGACTGGACCGATGCCGACGTCGTCGGCTCCCCGTACTGCATCACCGACTACGTGCCGGCGGCCGCCTTCGGTGGCTGGGCCGGGCTGGACACCGCCCGCGCGGAGCTCCGGGCTCGGGGCGCGCTGCTCATGGTGGACTGGGTACCGAACCATGTCGGGCCGGACTCGCCGTGGCTGCGCAGCACCCCCGAGGCGTTCGTGCGTGGCACGGCCGAGGACCTCGCCCGCAGTCCCGAGGCGTTCGTCGACGTCGACGGCACGGTGTTCGCCAACGGCAAGGACCCGTACTTCGCGCCCTGGCCCGACGTGGTGCAGGTGGACGCCTTCGCGCCGAGCCTGCGGAACCTGGCGGCGCTCGCGCTGAGCCGGATCGCCGAGCACGCGGACGCGGTGCGCTGCGACATGGCGATGCTGATGCTCGACGACGTGGTGACCGCGACCTGGGCCGAGCGGGTCGGCCACCCGCCGGCAGTGACGTACTGGACCGAGATGATCGCCGCGGCCCGGGTAGCCAACCCGGCGTTCCGGTTCATCGCGGAGGCGTACTGGGATCGCGAGTGGGACCTGCAGCAGCTGGGCTTCGACTACTGCTACGACAAGAGGCTCTACGACCGGTTGGCGCAGGGCGATGTCGCGCCGGTGCGCGGGCACCTCGGCGCCGATCCGGCGTACCAGAACCGCCTCGTCCGCTTCCTGGAGAACCACGACGAACCCCGTGCCGCTCGGACCTTCGGCCCGCCGGCGCGCGCCAAGGCAGCGGCGGTCACCATCGCGACGCTGCCCGGCCTGACGCTCTGGCACGACGGCCAGGCCGACGGCCGCGAGGTGTTCGTCCCGGTGTTCCTCGGCCGCCGGGCCGACGAACCGCGCGACACCGTGCTGGCCAGCTGGTACCGCGACCTGTGGGCGGCGG
>CAVYTH010000015.1:0-69822 GCA_963771345.1 uncultured Actinomycetota bacterium | reverse complement strand
GCCATCGACCAGGCCAAGGCCAACGCCAACCCCGAGCTGACGCCCGACCACCTGCTCGCCGCGCTGACCCGCCAGGACGACACGGTGGTCCCCGCCGTGCTCGCCAAGCTCGGCCAGGCACCGCTGATGATCCGCAACCGCGCCGACGAGGCCGTCGCCAGGCTGCCCAAGGCCTACGGCGGCGACGAGCCGCGCATGGGCCGCGAGCTCAACGCCACGTTCGACGCCGCCCAGCGCTTCCAGGCCGACCTGCGCGACGACTTCCTGTCCGTCGAGCACCTGCTCCTGGCGATGCACGACCGCCTCGGCGTCGGCACCGAGGAGCTGCTGCAGGTGCTGCAGGAGGTCCGCGGCTCCCACCGCGTGACGTCGCAGAACCCCGAGGACCAGTTCCAGGCGCTCGAGCGCTACGGACAGGACCTCACCGCCCGGGCCCGCGAGGGCAAGATCGACCCGGTCATCGGGCGCGACGACGAGATCCGCCGCGTCATCCAGGTGCTGTCGCGGCGGACGAAGAACAACCCCGTGCTGATCGGCGAGCCCGGCGTCGGCAAGACGGCCATCGTCGAGGGTCTCGCCCGGCGCATCGCCGACGGCGACGTGCCCGAGGGCCTGAAGAACAAGCGCCTCGTCGCCCTCGACATCAGCTCGATGATCGCCGGCTCGAAGTACCGCGGCGAGTTCGAGGAGCGGCTGAAGGCCGTGCTCAAGGAGATCACCGACGCCGCCGGCGAGATCATCACGTTCGTCGACGAGCTGCACACGATCGTCGGCGCCGGCGCCGCCGAGGGAGCGATGGACGCCGGCAACATGATCAAGCCGATGCTCGCTCGCGGCGAGCTGCGGATGATCGGCGCCACCACGCTCGACGAGTACCGCAAGCACGTCGAGAAGGACCCCGCCCTCGAGCGCCGCTTCCAGCAGGTGTACGTCGCCGAGCCGTCGGTCGAGGACACCGTCGGCATCCTGCGCGGCCTGAAGGAGCGCTACGAGGTGCACCACGGCGTGCGCATCCAGGACTCCGCGCTCGTCGCCGCGGCCGTGCTGTCCAACCGCTACCTGACCAACCGCTTCCTGCCGGACAAGGCGATCGACCTCGTCGACGAGGCGGCGAGCAAGCTGCGCATCGAGATCGACTCGATGCCGACGGAGATCGACGTCGTCGAGCGGCGCATCCTGCAGCTGGAGATCGAGCAGGTGGCGCTGGAGAAGGAGTCCGACGACGGCTCCAGACGCCCGCCTCGGCGCGCTGACCGACGAGCTCGCCGCGCTCAACGCCGAGTCGGCGGAGATGAAGCGGCACTGGGAGGCCGAGCGCGAGGCGATCGACGCCATCCGCACGCTGAAGGAGGAGCTCGAGCAGCTGCGCACGCAGCTCGAGCGCGAGGCCGACCTCAACGTCGCCGCCGAGATCCGCTACGGCCGCATCCCCGAGCTCGAGCGGCGCATCGAGGAGGCCACGACGCACCTCGACGAGCTGCAGTCGGCGCAGCGGATGCTCAAGGAGGAGGTCGACGCCGAGGACATCGCCGAGGTCGTGTCGAAGTGGACGGGCGTGCCGGTGAGCCGGCTGATGGAGGCCGAGGCGGCCAAGCTGATCCACCTCGAGGAGCACCTCCACGAGCGGGTCGTCGGCCAGGACGACGCCGTCACCGCCGTGGCCAACGCCATCCGCCGCAGCCGGGCCGGGCTGTCCGACCCCAACCGGCCGATCGGGTCGTTCATGTTCCTCGGGCCCACCGGTGTCGGCAAGACCGAGCTGGCCCGGGCGCTGGCCCAGTTCCTGTTCGACGACGACCAGGCGATGGTGCGCATCGACATGGGCGAGTACATGGAGAAGTTCTCCGTCTCCCGCCTGATCGGCGCGCCTCCCGGCTACGTCGGCTACGACGAGGGCGGCCAGCTGACCGAGGCCGTGCGCCGCCGGCCGTACTCGGTGGTGCTGCTCGACGAGATCGAGAAGGCCCACCCGGACGTGTTCAACACGTTGCTGCAGGTGCTCGACGACGGCCGCCTCACCGACGGCCAGGGGCGCACGGTCGACTTCACCAACGTCGTGCTGATCATGACGTCGAACATGCCGGGCGAGCCGCTCGACGTGTTCAAGCCGGAGTTCGTCAACCGCATCGACGAGATCATCCGCTTCAAGTCGTTGACCGAGGCCGACCTGGCCAAGATCGTCGACATCCAGCTCGACCGGTGGCGCCAGCGCCTCGCCGAGCGGCGCATCGAGCTCGACGTCACCGCCGGCGGCGATGGAGCACCTCGCCCGCGAGGGCTTCGACCCGGCGTTCGGCGCCCGCCCGCTGAAGCGGATCATCCAGCGCGAGATCGGCGACCAGGCCGCCGTGCTCCTGCTCGAGGGCAAGGTCCAGGACGGCGGCACCCTCCACGTCGACGTCACCGACGGCGAGCTGACCGTCACCGCCTGACCCAGTCCGAGCGTTCGACGCCTCGAGGTTGCGGTGTCGGCCTGCCACGCACGCACACTCGGCTGGCTACGTTCGGCGGGGATGATCACGTCCACGCACGAGGGCGTCGCCACGGTGGTGATCGACCACCCGCCGATCAACCTGATGACGGTCGAGGTGTTCCTCGAGCTCGCCGAGGTCGTCGAGCGACTTGCCGGGTGACGACGACGTCCGTGTGGTCGTGCTGCGCTCGGCCAACCCGGAGTGGTTCATCGCCCACTTCGACGTCGCCGCCATCCTCAGCTTCCCGACCGACCCAGCGCCGCCGGCGACCGAGCTCAACGTGTTCCACACGCATGTGCGAGCGTCTGCGGACGATGCCGAAGGCGACGATCGCGGTGATCGAGGGTCGCGTCGGCGGCGGGGGGAGCGAGTTGGCGCTGAGCTGCGACATGCGCTTCGCCGGCCCGTCGGCGGTGTTCAGCCAGCCCGAGGTCGCCCTCGGCATCATCCCCGGCGGGAGCGGCACGACCCGCCTGCCGCGGCTGATCGGGCGCAGCCGCGCCCTCGAGGTCATCCTCGGTTGCGACGAGGTCGACGCCGACACGGCCGAGCGATGGGGCTGGGTCAACCGCGTGCTGCCCACCGACGAACTGGCGATCTTCGTCGACCGCCTCGCCGACCGCATCGCCGGCTTCCCGGCCCACGCCGTCGCCGCGGCCAAGGCCAGTGTGCTGCGGGCCGAGTCCGGCGTCACCGAGCAGCTGCTCGCCGAGGGTGACGCCTTCGCCGCGACGCTCGCCGAGCCGTCGGCACGCGTCGCCATGGAGCGCTTCCTCGAGCTCGGCGGTCAGACCGCGCGAGGGTGAACGCCGGCTCGGCGCCCTGGCCGCCGAGCTGCGGAGCTGACGCCGGCGGCGGGTCCTCAGCCCGAGCGGCGGCGGATGGCGGCGGCGTGGGCGGGGAAGCCCTCGTGGTCGGCGAGGGCGACGATCGACGGACCCATGCGGGCCAAGGCGCGCGGCGTCGGCACGGGCGATCGCCGTGCGCTTGAGGAACGCCTCGACGGTGATCCCGGAGGAGACCTCGGCGAAGCCAGACGTCGGCAGCGAGGCCGGACAGCCGATGACGAAGTTGGCGGCGCTGAACGGGGTGTGCTGACCGACGAGGATCTCGCCGGCGTTGACCAGCGCGTCGACCACGGCGTCGACCTCGTCGTCGGCGACGGCCACCTGCAGGTGCTCGGGGGCGTAGCGGTTGGCGACGGCGGCGGCCGTCGTCGAGGTCGTCGACGAGGACGCAGCCGCCGTTGGCGCCGAGCGACGACCGGGCGGCGTCGGCGCGCACGGCCGGCAGGTCGGCGAGCTGGCGGGACAGTTCGGCATCGGTCGCCGCGGCCAGGTCGGCGGAGGTCGTGACGAGCACCACCGCCGAGTCGGTGCCGTGCTCGGCCTCGATCAACAGGTCGGCCGCCAGCCGCACCGGGTCGGCCGACCCGTCGGCGATCACCAGGCTCTCCGTCGGCCCGAGGACCATCATCGTCACCACGCCGTGCCGCTGCAGCTCGACCTGGGCGCACGTCACGGCCGGCGAGCCGGGACCGACGATCTTGCGCACCCGCGGGATCGACTCGGTGCCGAACGCCAGGGCCGCCAGACCGGCCGGCCCGTTGACGCGGAACACGTCGGTGATGCCGAGCTTCCGGCACACCACCAGCACCGCCGGGTCGACGGCGCCGCCCCCGCCCGGGATCGGCGGGACGACGAGCACGATGTCGGGCACCCCGGCGACGGTGGCCGGGACGCCGAGCTGGTAGGCGACGCTCGGGTAGCTGGCCTTGCCGGACGGGACGAACAGCCCGGCCGAGGCGATCGGCCCGACCTTCTCGCCGACGCGCAGCCCGGGTTCGGGTTCGAAGCTCCACGCAACGGCTCGTGACATCAGCTGCTCGTTGAACGCACGGCAGTGGTCGATCGCATCGTCGAGCGCGGTGTCGACGGCCGGGGAGACCGTCGCCGCCTCGAGCTCGCCGGCCGTGACCCGCAACTCGTCCGGCCGCACGGTGATCCCGTCGAACGCTGCCAGCGCCTCGCACACGGCGACGTCGCCGCGCTCCCGCACGTCGTCGATCAAGGCGCCGATCGACTGGCGCAGGGCAGGATCGAAGATGTCGCCGAGCCCGCGCGCGCACAGCGCGGCACGCGCCGACTCGTCCATGTCGGCCCAGCGAAGGCGGCGCATCACCACGTCGGGCACGGTACCGCCGCGGCCGCCAGGCGGGCGAGCAGCTTCGCGGTGATCCGAAGCCCAGCAGGTACAGTCGGCGCACGTGCCGGTCACCGTCGTCGTCGGGGCGCAATGGGGAGACGAGGGCAAGGCCAAGATCATCGATCTGCTGGCCAAGGAGCACGGCTACGTCGTCCGCTATCAGGGCGGGCACAACGCCGGCCACACCGTCGTCGTCGGCGGCGAGCGCTACGCCCTGCAGCTGATCCCGAGCGGTGTGCTCTACGACCACGTCGTGCCGGTCATCGGCAACGGCGTCGTGGTCGACCTGCCGACGTTGTTCAACGAGATCGACACGCTCGAGTCGCGGGGGATCTCCTGCGCCCGCCTCCAGGTGTCCAGCCGCGCCCACCTGATCTTCCCGTGGCACCAGGCGCACGACGCCATCGCCGAGGCGATGCGCGGCGACGACAAGATCGGCACGACGCTCAAGGGGATCGGACCGGCGTACGCCGACAAGGCCCGCCGGGTCGGGCTGCGCGCCGGCGACGTCGGCGATCCGCTCGCCTTCGCCGACCACGTCAAGGCGAGGGCTGTCGCCGAGAACCGCGAGCTGACGGCAGCAGGCGGTGACCCGCTCGACGTCGACGACATCGTCTCGCGCTTCTCGGCCCTCGGCGCCCGCCTCGCTCCCTACGTCACCGACACCGTCGGGCTGCTGCACGAGGCCCTCGCCGTCGGCGAGCACCTGCTGCTCGAGGGCGCCCAGGCGACCTTCCTCGACCTCGACCACGGCACGTATCCGTACGTGACCTCGTCCAACCCGACCGCCGGTGGAGCGTGCGCCGGCACCGGCCTCGGGCCGCGGACATCGACCGGGTGGTCGGGATCACCAAGGCCTACACGACCCGCGTCGGCGCCGGGCCGTTCCCGACCGAGCTGACCGACGTCGATGGCGACCGCCTCGTCGACGTCGGCCGCGAGTTCGGCACCGTCACCGGCCGGCGGCGGCGAGCCGGGTGGCTCGACTGCGTGATGCTCAGACACGCCGCCCGCCTCAACAGCCTGACCGAGCTGGCGCTGACCAAGCTCGACGTGCTCGACGGCTTCGACACCGTCAAGGTGTGCACCGGCTACCGCGTCGATGATCGGCTGCTCACGCACTACCCCGATCGCTCCGACCTCCTGGCGCGGGTGGAGCCGGTGTACGAGACGCTCGGTGGCTGGGGGACGGTCCTCGGCGATGCACGCGAGCCGGCGGATCTCCCCGCCCCGGCACAAGCCCTGATCGCCCTCGTCGAGCGAGAGGTCGGCCTCCCTGTCCGCGTCGTCGGCGTCGGCGCCGAGCGCGACGACTACGTGCTCTGGTCGTGATCGAGCGCTACTCGACGCCGGAGATGGCCGACGTGTGGGCCGACACGGCGCGCTTCGCCCGTTGGCTCGAGGTCGAGCTGCTGGCGACGGACGCACACGCCGCACTCGGCGTCGTTCCCGCCGTCGACGCCGCAGCATGCCGTGAGCGGGCGCCGGTGATCGACGACGCGTTCGTCGATGCGGTCAGCGCGCGGGAGCGGATCACCGATCACGACGTCGCCGCCTTCGTCGACATCGTGCAGGAGCGCATCGGCGCGCCGGCAGGCTCGTGGATCCACTACGGCCTGACGTCGTCCGACATCGTCGACACGGCGCTGTGCTGGGCGATGCGGGATGCCGCCGACGTGCTCCTCGGCGCGACGGACGCGCTGGTGACGACGATGGTCGAGCTCGCCCGGGCGCATCTGCGGACCGTGATGATCGGCCGCACCCACGGCATCCATGCCGAGCCGACGACGTTCGGCGCCAAGGTCGCCCTGTGGGCGTTGCAGCTCGAGCGCGACCGTGTCCGGCTCGGCGCGGCGAGGGAGTCCGTCGCCGTCTGCAAGCTGTCCGGCGCCGTCGGCACCTACTCCAACGTCGACCCCGCCATCGAGCGCCACGTCGGGGAGCGGCTCGGGTTGCGTCCGGTCCCGGCGACGCAGGTCGTGGCCAGAGACCGCCACGCCGAGCTGCTGTACGCCCTGGCGTCGATCGCGGCGACGTGCGAGCTCGTCGCCGTCGAGCTCCGACACCTCCAACGCACAGAGGTGTCGGAGGCGATCGAGGGCTTCAAGGCGGGCCAGAAGGGTTCCTCGGCGATGCCCCACAAGCGCAACCCGATCTCCGCCGAGACGATCAGCGGACTGGCCCGCGTCGTCCGTTCCAACCTGATGGCCGCGTTGCAGGACATCGCCTTGTGGCACGAGCGCGACATCTCGCATTCATCCGTGGAGCGCATCGTCATACCCGACTCCTCGATGCTGGTGCACTACATGACACTGCGCCTGGATCGACTGTTGCAGGGACTCCAGGTCGATGCCGCACGAATGCGTCAGAACCTCTGGTCGAGCCATGGGCTCGTGTTCAGCCAAGCCGTGCTGTTGGGGCTCGTCGCCGCCGGTTCGACACGGGACGACGCCTACGGGATCGTGCAACGCAACGCCATGACGGCGTGGCAAGAAGGCACCGATTTCCGCGGTTTGCTGGAGGCCGACCCCGACGTGTCACTGGACAAGGCGGCGCTCGACGAGGCGTTCGACCTGGAACGGTCGTTGCGCCACCTCGATCGAGTGGCGGCAGCGTTGGAGGAGCTCAGGCCGAGCGGCTGATGCCGGCGCGCTTCAGCGTGGCCGCCGACACACCGACCTCCCGCCACGAGGCGTAGGAGATCCCCTGGCGGGCGCTGTAGCTGGCAGCGACGGCGACGAAGCTGTCCTCGACCGACGCCAAGTCGACCGCCTGGCCCATGGCGGCCAGCTCCTTGTCCAGATCGCTCCGCTCCTGGACGAGCAGGAGCTCGGAGAGCGCATCGGCCGTCTTCAACTGTTCATCGATCGCGCCCATGCGCCTCTTGATCGAATCCGGAGTGCGCTTGCGTCCTCGCTTTGGCTTGTTCGCCCGCAGGGCGTCGAGGTAGTCACGAACCGCCCGGCTCTCGGCACGTCCTTGTGCAAGGGCGGCTTTGTGTTCGTTGCTCATCGGGCTCTTGCGGCCACGCTTTACTGCCATAGGAGACGATGTTAGGCGCCATCTCGGCGAAAATCACGAACGAGGGCGGCGATCGCCTCGAGGTGATCGAGGTCCGACAGGTCGAGCACTTGGAGGTAGAGGCGCGATGCGCCGGCGTCGAACCAGCGCTGCATCGTCTCGGCGACCTGTTCGGGAGTGCCGGCGACATCATTGACGCGAAGCTCATCCGGTTGACGCCCGATCGCCTCGGCGCGCCGGGCCAGCTCGGCGTCGTCGGCGCCGACGCACACCACCTTGGCGGCCGTCGTCCTCAGCGTCGACGGATCGCGCCCGATCGCCTCGCACGCGGCGACGACCCGGCGGCGCTGTTCGACGAACCGCTCGATCGGGAGGAACGGTGTGTTGTACTCGGCCGCGAAGCGGGCGGCGAGCCGCGGTGTGCGCGTGGCTCCGCCACCGCCGACGATCACCGGCACGCCACCGCGCTGGACGGGCTTCGGCAGCGCCGGCGAGTCGACGAGCCGGTAGTGCTCGCCGTCGAAGCCGAACGCCTCACCCACCGGCGTCCCCCACAACCCGGTGATGACGGCGAGTTGCTCCTCCAACCGGTCGAACCGCTCGCCGAGCGGCGGGAACGGGATGGCGTAGGCCGCGTGCTCCCGCTCGTACCAGCCGGCGCCGAGTCCGATCTCGACGCGTCCGCCGGACATCTGGTCGACCCCGGCGACGGTGATCGCCAGCGGACCCGGCAGGCGGAACGTCGCCGATGTCACGAGCGTGCCGAGGCGGATCGTCGACGTGTCGCGGGCCAGCCCGGCGAGCGTGATCCATGCGTCGGACGGCCCGGGCAGGCCGCCCGCCTCCAACGACGCACCCATCGCCAGGTAGTGGTCGCTGCGGAAGAAGGCGCCGAAGCCGAGCTGCTCGGCCCGCAGGGCGACGGCGAGGAGGTCGTCGTACGACGCGCCCTGCTGCGGCTCGGTGAAGATGCGGAGGTCCCCGATCGAGTACATGTCCACGACGCTAAGCGGCGCGCCCAGCGACGGAGCAGTTCCGGCGAGGGCTACGTTCGGCGGCCGATGGAGCTGCCGCCGCTGCCTGGCCCGTTCGACGCCCTCCGCCGGCACGTCCTGGCCCACAGCGTGAAGCGCGGTGACTTCACGCTCAAGTCGGGCGCGCGGCAGCAGCTGGTTCCTCGACACCAAGCAGACGGCCTGTCGGCCGGACGGCATCGTGCTCGTCGCCGACGCCGCCCTGACGGTGATCCCGGACGACGCCACGGCGATCGGCGGTCTGACGATGGGGGCCGACGCCTTCGCCTTCGGCGTCGCCGCCATCGCCGCGACCCGGGGGCGGTCCTTGCGGAGCTTCAGCGTGCGCAAGGAAGCCAAGGACCATGGCGTCACGGGGCGGCTGGCGGGCGTGCTCGAGGCGGGCGATCGGGTCGTGATCACCGAGGACACGGTGACCCGCGGGACGTCGCTGATGGAGGCCGTCGAGGTCGTCCGGGCGGTCGGCGCCGAGCCGGTGGTGATCATCGTCATCGTCGACCGCGGCGGCACGTGTGCGGCGATGGCGGAAGCCGCCGGCATCGCCTACCGCCCACTGCTCACGGCACCCGACCTCGGCTTCGAGTACGGGACCTGAGCGCCGACCTGGCGGCGCTCAGCCGGTGTTGCGGAGACCGGCGGCGATGCCGTTGACGGTGAGGAGCAGTGCCCGTTCGAGGTCGGGGTGGGGGTCGCCGCCGCGGCGCCTCGTCAGCAGCTCGATCTGCAGTTGGTGGAGGGGCGCGAGGTAGCGATCACGGACGGCGAGCGTGCGCTGCAGCAGCGAGTTGGCGTCGAGGAGCTCGGCTTCGCCGGTGATGCGCAGCACCTCGCTCAGGGCGAGGTCGTGCTCGGCGGTGATGACATCGAACAGCTCGTGCTGCCCCGGCTCGCCGAGCCGCTCGACGTAGCGACGGGCGATCGTGAGGTCGGACTTGACGAGGGTCATCTCGACGTTGGAGATGAACGTGGCGAAGAAGTGCCAGCGCTGGTACATCTCGTCGAGCAGGCTTCCGAGTCCGGCGTCCCGGGCGGCGGCGAGCCCGCTGCCGACGCCGAACCACCCCGGCACGATCTGGCGCGACTGCGTCCATCCGAACACCCAGGGGATGGCGCGCAGCGCGGCGAGCCCCGGGACGCCCTCGGACCGCTGGCTGGGACGGGAGCCGAAGTTCAGCGACGCCAGCAGCTCGGCCGGCGTGGTCGCCCAGAAGTAGCTCGGCAACCGGGGGTCGGCGGTCAGCCGGTGGTAGGCAGCGGCGGCCGCCTCGCTGATCGTGTCCATCGCCGCACCCCAGCGCACCAGATCGCTCTCCGACGCGCGGGGGGAGGTGTTGAGCACCGAGGCCTCGATGACGGCGGCGACCGTCAGCTCGAGGTTCTCCCGGGCCAGCACCGGGAGCAGGTACTTGTCGCTGATCACCTCGCCCTGCTCGGTGACCTTGATGGTCCCGTCGAGCGTGCCCCACGGCTGGGCGAGGATGGCGTCGTGGGTCGGCCCTCCGCCGCGCCCGATCGCTCCGCCGCGACCGTGGAACAACCGCAGGCGAACCCGGTGCTGGGCGGCGACGTCACGGAGCGCCCGCTGGGCGCGGTGGATCTCCCACTGGCTCGTCGTGATGCCCGACTCCTTGTTCGAGTCGGAGTAGCCGAGCATCACCTCCTGCACGTCGCCGCGGGCGCCGACGACGGTCCGGTAGCTGGGGATCGACAGCAACTCGTCGAGGATCTCGCCGGCACGACGCAGCTCGGCGAAGTTCGTGCGGGAGGCGGACGCGGCGTACTCGATCGGCCCGGCCTCGGCGCGTCCTTACCTGGACCATGCGGTGCTGGAGCGTGCGCTGCTCGAGACGGGCGCCGACGCCGCCTGGGTCGGATGGGGGTTCGTGGCCGAGGACCCGGCCTTCGCCGAGCTTTGCGGCCGGCTCGGCGTCACGTTCATCGGTCCGAGCGCCGAGGCGATGCGACAGCTGGGCGACAAGATCGGCGCCAAGCTGCTGGCCGAGGAGGCCGGTGTGCCGGTCGCGCCGTGGAGCCGCGGCGCCGTCGACGACGTCGAGGCGGCGAAGGCGGCCGCTGCCGAGATCGGCTACCCGCTGATGCTCAAGGCGACCGCGGGGGGCGGCGGGCGCGGCATCCGGGTGGTCACCTCTGACTCCGAGCTGGTCGACGCGTTCGTCCGGACCCGGGAGGAAGCCGCAGCGTGCGTTCGGCAGCGGCGTGGTGTTCCTCGAGCGCCTGGTCACCGGTGCGCGGCACGTCGAGGTGCAGGTCATCGCCGACGGCCAAGGAACTGCGTGGGCGCTCGGCGTGCGCGACTGCTCGTTGCAGCGGCGCAACCAGAAGGTGATCGAGGAGTCGGCGTCACCGGTCCTGACCGCCGAGCAGGTCGCCAGCATCAAGGAGTCGGCCGAGCGGCTGGCCCTGTCGGTCGGCTACCGGGGCGCCGCCACCGTCGAGTTCCTCTACGAGCCCGCCGGCAAGACGTTCAGCTTCCTCGAGGTCAATACCCGACTGCAGGTCGAGCACCCGATCACCGAGGTGACGACCGGCTTCGACCTGGTCAAGGCGCAGCTCCATGTCGCTGACGGTGGCCGCCTCGAGGGCCCGCGACCTCAGGAGATCGGTCACGCGGTCGAGGCCCGTCTCAACGCCGAGGATCCAGACCGCGACTTCGCCCCCTCACCGGGCCGGATCGCCCACCTCGAGTTCGCCTCCGGCCCCGGCGTGCGGGTCGACACCGGCGTCAGCGCGGGCGATGTCATCCCTGCCGACTTCGACTCGATGATCGCCAAGATCATCGCCTACGGTCGCGACCGCGACGAGGCGCTCGCGCGGCTGCGCCGGGCGCTGGCTGACACGACGGTCATCATCGAGGGCGGCGCGACCAACAAGAGCTTCCTGCTGGACCTGCTCGACCAGCCCGAGGTCGTCGACGGCAGTGCCGACACCGGTTGGATCGACCGCGTCCGCGCCGAGGGTCGCCTCGTGGCGCAGCCGGCACGCCGGCGTCGCGCTGGTCGCCGCCGCGATCACGGCGTACGAGGAGCAGGAGGCCGCCGAGCGGCAGTACTTCCTCGCCACGGCCCACGGCGGGCGGCCGCAGGCCCGGCACGAGGTCGGCCGCGCCGTCGACCTCAAGCTCGGCGGGGTCAGTCACCGGGTCGCGGTGGCCCAGGTCGGCGCCGACCGGTTCCGCGTCCGCCTCGGGTCGGCCGGCGCCGAGCACGTCCTCGACGTCAGGGTCGAGCAGCTGGACGACTTCACGAGTCGGCTGCACGTCGGCGAGCCAGGTGTTCCGGCTCGTCGGTGCCGCCCACGGTGCCGGTGCATCTGGTCGAGGTCGACGGCATCACGCACCGGGTCAGCCGGGACGAGGGCGGCGTCCTGCGCTCACCCGCGCCGGCCCTGGTGGTCGCCACGCCGGTCGCGGTCGGCGCGACGGTGGCAGGCCGGCGCTCCCGTGCTGGTGCTCGAGAGCATGAAGATGGAGACGGTGATCACGGCACCGTTCGCGGCCCGGGTGCGCGAGCTGATGGTCGCCACCGGCGGACAGGTCGAGACCGGCATGCCGATGGTGCGCCTCGAGCCGCTCACCGACGAGGAGTCGGGTACGGCGGCGGACGTGGGCGCCGCGGGCGCCGTACCCGAGCTGGATCTGCCCGCGTCGCCCCAGGCCACCGGCGCCGCTGCCCGCGCTGCGGCGCTGCTCGCCGACCTGCGCGGCATGCTGCTCGGCTTCGACGTCGCCCCCGACCGACCGGACCGAGACCCTGGCGGAGTACCAACGGCTGCGCGCCGACGCCCTGGCCGCCGACCCCACCCTGTTGCGCACCGAGCTCGACGTCGTGACGGTGTTCGCCGACCTGGCCGAGCTGATCCGCAACCGGCCCGCAGGCGAGGAGACCAGCGACGTGCGGGTGCACAGCCCGCGGGAGTACTTCCACTCCTACCTGCACAGCCTCGACGTCGACCGCGAACACCTGCCCGACGCGTTCCGGACCGCGACTGGCCCGGGTCCTCGCGCACTACGGCGTGCCGGACCTCGACCGCAGCCCGGCGCTCGAGGAGGCGGTCTATCGGGTCTTCCTCGCCCAGCAGCGCACGGCCGCGGACCTCGCGGTCGTCACCTCCGTGCTCCAGCACTGGCTCACTGACGAGCCGCCGGAGCACGACCTGGGCCAGCAGGCCCACGACGTGCTCGACCGGTTGGTGGTGGCGACCCAGCTGCGCTTCCCGATCGTGGGTGAGCTGGCGCGCAGCGCGCGGTTCCGCTGGTTCGACCAGCCGGTCACCGAGGCAGTCCGGGCCGACGCGCTGGCCGGGGTGCCCGCCGAGCTCGACTACCTGATCTCCCACCCGGACGCGCCCGACTACGCCGAGCGGCTCGAGGCGGTGGCCGCGATCCCGGAGCAGGTCGTGCGGTTCCTCGCCGAGCGGCTGGAGCAGCGGCATCCCCGAGCGCGAGCCGATGCTCGAGGTCCTGGCCCGCCGGCACTACCGCGAGCACGAGCTGCACGACCTGCGCAGCTTCACCGCGGCTGGCCGGCCGTTCGTCACCTGCGACTACACGCTCGACGACCGGCCGACCCGGCTGGTGACCACCGTGGCGCAGCTGGCGGAGCTCGACGGGTCGGCCGACCCGCGTGGCCTCGTCACCACCCTCGGTGAGCTGGTCGCCATCGACGCCTCCCGACCACGAGACCGTCATCGACCTCTACCTGCACTGGCCCGGCGCGCCCGACACCGCCGAGGCGGCTTCGGCATCGCTGCAGGCCGTCCTCGGCAAGCTCCCCCAGGTCCAGCAGCGTACGCCGGGTGGCGGTGGCCGTGTGCCCGGGCGACGGACGTCCGGTGACCTACTTCACGTTCCGCCCCGGGCCTGCCGGGGTCGTCGAGGACGACCTGGTGCGGGGGTCCACCCGATGGTCGGGCGACGGCTGAACCTGTGGCGGCTTCGTAACTTCCGCGTCAGCCGGCTGGAGGCGCCCGAGGACGTGCTGCTCTACCACTGCGTGGCACCGGACAACGAGTCCGACCAACGACTCGTCGCGCTGGCTCAGGTGCGCGAGCTGGCGATCGTGCGCGACGACGACGGGCACATCGTGTCCCTGCCGCAGGCTGAGCGGGCCATCACCCACTGCCTGGAGGCGATCCGGCGGGCCCGCACGGCCCGGGGAGCGGCCGGGGCACAGCTCGACATGAACCATGTCTTCGTGCACATCTGGCCGGTGGTCGACGCACCTCCGGAGGAGCTGGCCGGGCTGCAGCGGGCGCTGGCACCGCTGACCGTCGGCGCCGGCATCGAGGAGGTCGCCGTGCAGGGTCGCATCGTGGCGCCCGACGGTTCTGTGCACCCCGCGGCAGTCCGGTTCAGCTACAGCGCCGGGTCGGGAGTCGTTGCGTCCTTCGGGGGCGCACCGACGGAGCGGCTGGCGCCGTTGGACGACTACGCGCAGAAGGTGCTGCGGGCGCGGCGCCGCGGCACCACCTACCCCTACGAGCTCCTGTCGCTGCTCGCCGGACCTGCCGGCACCTTCGTGGAGCACGACCTCGACGACACCGGCGCCCTGGTGCCGGTGAGCCGGCCGCCGGGTCGCAACAAGGCGGGGCTCGTCGTCGGAGTCGCGACCTCGCGCCCGCCGCGGCATCCCGAGGGCATCACCCGCGTGGTGCTGCTGGGCGACCCCACCAAGGCGCTGGGTGCGGTGGCGGAGGCGGAGTGCGTACGCGTCGTCGCCGCCCTCGACCTGGCCGAGTCGATGTCGGTCCCGGTCGAGTGGTTCGCCCTGTCGGCCGGCGCGCGGATCTCGATGGACTCCGGCACCGAGAACATGGACTGGGTGGCCCGGGCGCTGCGGCGCATCGTGACGTTCACCCAGGCCGGCGGCGAGATCAACGTCGTCGTGGCCGGGATCAACGTCGGCGCCCAGCCGTACTGGAACGCCGAGGCGACGATGCTCATGCACACCAAGGGCATCCTGGTCATGACCCCCGACAGTGCGATGGTGCTGACCGGCAAGCAGTCGCTGGACTTCTCCGGCGGCGTGTCGGCGGAGGACAACTTCGGCATCGGCGGCTACGACCGGGTGATGGGGCCCAACGGCCAGGCGCAGTACTGGGCTCCGGACCTCGCCGGCGCCTGCGAGGTGCTCGCCGCGCACTACGACCACAGCTACCGGCGTCCCCGGCGAACCCGTCGTACGCCGGACCGCCACGACCGACCTCGCCGACCGAGACGTGCGCGCATACCCGCACGTAGTGGAGGGGAGCGACTTCACCACCGTCGGCGACATCTTCTCGCCGACGACCAACCCGGACCGGAAGAAGGCCTTCGACATCCGGACGCTGATGCGGGCAGTCATCGACCAGGACCACCGGCCGATCGAGCGCTGGGCGGGGATGGCTGACGCGGAGACCTCGGTCGTCTTCGACGCCCACCTCGGCGGCTGGCCCGTCGTCATGGTCGGCATCGAGTCCCGTCCTGTGCCGCGGCGTGGCTTCCCGCCCAGCGACGGCCCCGACATCTGGACGGCCGGCACGCTGTTCCCGGCGTCGTCGAAGAAGACCGCGAGGGCCATCAACGCAGCGAGCGGCAACCGGCCGTTGGTGGTGCTGGCCAATCTCTCGGGATTCGACGGCTCACCGGACTCGATGCGCAACCTCCAGCTGGAGTACGGCGCCGAGATCGGCCGGGCCGTCGTGAACTTCGTAGGGCCCATCGTGTTCTGCGTCGTGTCGCGCTACCACGGCGGCGCCTTCGTCGTGTTCTCGAAGGCCCTCAACGACAACATGACTGTGCTCGCGGTCGACGGGTCGTACGCCTCGGTCATCGGCGGAGCCCCGGCCGCAGCGGTCGTGTTTGCCGGCGACGTGACTGCACGGACGGCCGCCGATCCCCGCATCGCGCGACCTGGAGCGGCGCATCTCCGAGGCCGACGGGGTACGGCGCGCGGAGCTCGCCACCGAGCTGGCCGAGCTGCGGCAGGTCGTGCGCTCGGAGAAGCTCGGTGAGGTCGCAGCCGAGTTCGATCGGGTCCACAGCATCCACCGGGCCGTCGACGTCGGATCGGTCGACGCGGTGATCGGCGCACATGAGCTGCGGCCGCGCCTGATCGCTGCCGTGTCGGGTGGCGCAACCCCCGCGTCCTGACCTCGACGATGTGTCCGGTCCCGATCGCTCACTCGTAGACCAGTTTCTGTGGACCGGGATAGATCCAGGACAGCGCATCCCGCAGTCGATCGCGCCAGTTCTCCCAGCTGTGCCCATCCCGGGCTTCGACATAGCGCACCTCCATCCCGGCCGACTCGAACGTCGGAACCATCGACCGGTTGCGGATGATCAGCGGCTCGTAGACCCCGCAGCTGACGAAGACGCGGTCGGCGACTCGACGCGGCCGAGCGCGGTAGCGATTGACGAACTTCACCACCGGGTCGAAGGCGGGCCCACCGCCGTGGTCGGTGCCGATGTCGGTGAAGACGAAAGATCCGGACATCAATGCGAGCGATCCGTACATGTCCGGGGACCGGTTCGCGGCGGATAGAGCGGCTACTGCACCAAAGCTCGAACCGAGCAGACAACGTCCGGACCGTTGACCCACCAAGGGAAAGTCGCGTTCCAGCAATGGCACCAGCTCGTCGGTGACGAAGCGCGCGTGAGCCGTCGAGTTCGCGTACTCGTTCAGCCGGTCTTCGGAGTGGATGAACGCAACAACCATCTCCGCGATGTCGAGACGGTGGATCAGGTTGTCCAGGACGACTTTGGCGGCGGCGTAACGGAGGAAGTCGCCACCATCGTGCACGACGAGAAGAGGGTAGGTCGCCGTGCGGCGGAAGCGCGCTGGCAGATAGAGCTCCACCTCGCTGTCGCGACGCAGCGCGCGGCTGCGCAGCACGAGGTTGGTGAGCTCCCCCGGTCTGGCTTCGGGGTCCGGCAGCGCCCAATCCGGCGTCGTGTAGCCGGTCGCGAAGCAGACTGAGGAGCTGCCCACCGGGCTGTGGGACAGCTTTGCGTTGAGGGGGTCGTTGATTCGCTCGTGATGGTCACCCCGAACGAGCTCGATCTGGTACTCCACCCGGGATCCTTCGGGGAGCTCCAGCACGAGATACCACAGATCCGTGCCCCAGAGCTGCCGAAGAGGCAGCCGGTCGGGCAACCCGAGGATCCTCTGCACCAGGTGAACCTCGTCAGCCTCGCCACGGAACAGAAATGTGCAGCGAGCACCCTCCACGATCGGCACCTCGTGACGCGCCAGGAACCTGTCGATGGCTGCTCCATCGAGCGGCTTGCGGTCCTTCAGCCGGTTGATCGCGAGCCGGCCGGCGATGCGTGGAGCCGAGGTGCTCATGTCGTGACCAGGCGCTGGATGCGACCATCTGCGCCGATGACACGCGCCTCGTCGGGAAGGCCACCGTCCGTGGTCAGGTCGATGCGCGTCCCGTCGTCCAGCACCACGCACACCGCCGGTGCCAGCCGCGAGGCCAGCACGGACATCCGGGTGACGTCGTCGATCCGCAACCGCCGTCGCGCATGTGGCAGGAGGACTGCTCCCGTGATCAGCCCAAGACCCTCGTCGTAGATCTCGGCGTGGGCCGGTCCCTGGGGTGCGCGGTCGTTGAACAAGACGACGCGCTCGGTCAGTGCCATCGCCCCCGCGGACCAGGCGACCACCGTCTCGGGGACGAACGGCGCCACATGAAAGAGGTGCAGCACCCGCACCAGCACCCCGACGTGGCCGCCAGCGACGACGAGACCGACCGCCGACTCGAGCAGCTCGCGCACCTCTTCCCGGTGCGGTGCAACCACGGGCCGTTCCTCTGGGCGCCACGCAGAGTAGAACCGCCCCTGCGCTGCCGCGACTCGCATGATGTGCCGCTCGTCGACGAGGCGTACGACTGCCATCGCGTCTTCCTGAGCTGCCCTGACGATGCGCTGCCGCTCACCGGCGCGCTGCAGGACGGCGTACATCGCTCGAAGGGCGTGATCGAGCTGGACGAGGTAGAGCTGCTGCAGCTCGTCGAGCACTGACCGGTGCTCCGACTCGGCCCTCGCGAATTCGCGGTCGCGGTCGAGCACGTCGAGCCAGCGACCGTGCAGCTCGAGGTTGACGCCGCGCCCCGCCAGCAGCCTTTGGAGCTCCTCGTCGTCTGATTCGCGCTCCTGCCAACCAGCGGTGACCACGGCGACCCGAGCGTCGGTGTGAATCGTCCGCGCTACCTGGTCCAGGGTCGGCCGACGCTGTGGACCCAAGACCGTGACGACGCGCCGGGTAGGGCTCACGCTGCATGCACGTGCACCGTGCGACCCACGTCATCGAGCAAGCCACGCAACTCGTCGTAGTCAGGGTGGCGCATCCGAACGTACGCGTTGGCCATGTATCCCGCAGCGGGTGGCTGCGTCGGTGTGCCCGGCGACGGCAGGTGTGCGTCGATAACCCATTCACCCGCACGACCCTGCACCTCGTCGACACCTGAGTAGCCGGTGATCTGGCCATCCGTGTCCGGCCGCAGCGCCACGATCCCCGTGGCGAAACGCCGCGAGGGGCGCGCGCCGACGTGGCCGTGCACGATCGCATTTGCCCACTCGCGGTAGACGTCGATGTCGTTCCCGGCCGAGTAGAGGTCCCACGCCCCGACACCGGGCGGACGGCAGCCGATCTCGGAGAACCGCAGCCCCTTGGGACCGAAGAACCACTCCATGTGCGTCGCGGTCGTACCGATGCCCAACGCCTCGTTCACGCGTTGCCCCATCTCGCGCAGCTGAACATAGTCGCCTTCCGTGTCCACCCTGTTCGTGGAGATGAACTCGGGCGAGATCCATCGAGTACGCATCGCGTCCAGCACGTTGGGGAAGTAGTGCGAGACGAAGTCGAGCTCCGGCCGCCCGTCGACCGACAACGTGTCGTAGAACCCCTCGTGACCCTCAACGAACTCCTCGACCGCGATCGAGCGCGTCCCCTGAGCACCGAACGCTCCCAGCGCCGTCGCCAGCTCTGTGCTGTTGTCGACCCGGGTCGTGTCCTGAGCGCCTGCGCCCGAGCGCGGCTTGAGGATGAGCGGGTAACCCACCACGTCCGCGAAGGCCAGGACCTGCTCCGCGCTGTCTGCGGCCATGGACGCGGCGGTCGGCACACCAGCAGCCCGCAGGGCCTCCTTCATCGACGGTTTGTCCCGGCACAGCCACGCCGTGTGGACCGATGTCCCAGGAATCGTGCAGTTCGCCCGTACCTGGGCCACCGACATGGTGTGCGCCTCGATCGTCGTCTCCAGCCGGTCGACCCACAGCTTGTCCTGGATCCAGCGGACGGCATCGGTCATGATGCCGACGTCGACCACGGTGGGGACCTGGTGGTAGTGCGACATCCAGCTTCTGAGCTGTTCGTCGAGCGTATCCACCGGAGACTCGCCGATGCCGATGACGTTGGCACCGACCTCCGCCAGGGCGCGGACGAACTGCCGCTGGGTGGGCGGGAAGAACGGTTCGACGAAGACCACGTTCACGACCGGCATGCTAGTCCTGCGGCCTGAAGCCGGTCTCCCACCGCATCTGCTCTGGTCCACGGCCGACCCCGACGAGTAACGTCCCGCGCATGGTTGTCGCAGCGTTCGTCGCGCCATACCTGCTTGAGGCCACAGCGCGGTTCGTCGGTTCGGCCGCGCAGCTCCCTGGTGTCCAGCTGGGGCTGATCACGTCCGAGCCCGCAGAACGCCTGCCGGGACGGCTCAAGGAACAGCTCGCCGGGCACTGGCGGGTCGACGACGCACTCGACCCTCGCCAGATCGCTGAGGCAGTGGCCGGCCTGGGTGGACAACTGGGCAGGGTTGAACGCCTCGTCGGCGCGCTTGAGCAGCTTCAGGTGCCGCTTGCCTACGTTCGCGAGGTCCTCGGCATCGAAGGGATGGACGTGCCGACCGCGCTGAATGTCCGCGACAAGGCTCGGATGAAGACCGTGCTGCAGAACGCCGGCGTGCCATGTGCCCAGCACCAGCTGATCAGGCATCCCTCCGAAGCACTGACGTTCGCCGACGCCGTCGGCTTCCCGCTCGTCGCAAAGCCGCCGGCGGGCGCCGGAGCGCAGTCGACCTATCGGCTCGACGAGCCCGGTGCCCTGCGGGGCTGGCTGCAGGCGCTGCCGCCGAGCCCGGACGATCCGGCGCTGCTCGAGGAGTTCCTGGTCGGCGACGAGCACACCTATGACAGCGTGGCCGTCGGCGGCCAGACCGTATGGGCATCGGTCGCCGACTACCGTCCGCCGCCGCTGGAGGTTCTACGCAACCCGTGGATGCAGTGGACTGTTCTGCTGCCACGCGACATCGGCGGGCCTGAGTACGCGGGCATCCACCAGTTGGGCCCGGCCGCGCTGCGGGCGCTCGGAGTCAAGGACGCGTTCACACACATGGAGTGGTTCCGCCGCCCGGACGGATCGGTCGCCGTGTCGGAGGTCGCCGCCCGACCGCCTGGCGCACAGCTGAGCTCGATGCTCGGCTACGTGCACGACATCGACTTCTACAGCGCGTGGACCGAGCTCGTCATCCTTGGGCACTTCGAGCCGCCCACCCGCCATTTCGCCGCGGGCACGGCCTACCTGCGGGGCCAGGGGCGTGGTCGGGTCCGCACGGTGCACGGGGTCGAGGAGATGCAGAAGCACATCGGGCACCTCGTCGTCGAGGCCAAGCTGCCGCAGCCCGGACAGCCGGCCGCGTCGGACTACCTCGGCGAGGGATTCGTCATCGTCCGCGACCCTGACACCGACGTCGTCAGGGACGCTTTGCAGCGCATCATCGGTGGAGTGCGCGTGGAGCTCGCGGAGGCGCAATGAACGTCGTGATGCTCTCGCCTGGCTACCCGGCCGAGATGGCGTTCTTCACCCGAGGGCTCGCCGCCGTCGGCGCCCGGGTCATTGGCGTCGGCGACCAGCCACCGAATGCGCTGCCGCCCGTCGCCCGGGAGGCGCTCGCCCACTATGAGCACGTCTCTCTCTCCGACGAGGGAGCCGTGCTCGCCGCCCTGCACGGCCTGTCCCGCCACGCACGGATCGACCAGGTGGAGTGCCTGTGGGAGCCGTACATGATCCTGGCAGCTCGGATCCGTGAGATGTTCGGGCTGCCGGGCATGACGGTCGAGCAGACCGTGCCTTTCCGCGACAAGGAGCGGATGAAGCAGGTGCTCGATGCCGCCGGCATCCGCACCCCCTGGCATGTGAGTACGACGACCGTGGCAGGTGTGTGGGATGCCGCCGAGCGGATCGGGTTTCCGCTCATCGTGAAGCCCGTCGCCGGTGCGGGCTCGGCCGACACGTACCGCATCGACTCAGTACAGGAGGTGAGCGAGGTTCTCCCCATGCTGCGGCACGTCCCCGAGCTGAGCGTGGAAGAGTTCGTCGACGGCGAGGAGCTCACGTACGACACGGTGTGCGCGAACGGCCACGTCCTTTTCGAGAACGTGCTCTGGTATCGCCCCCGGCCCCTGCAGATGCGTATGCATGAGTGGGTCAGCCCGGTGTCTATCTCGCTGCGCGACCTTACGGTTCCGGATATTCAGGGGGGCCGCCAGATGGGCGCCGACGTGCTTGCCGCGCTCGGCTTCAGCACCGGCTTCACGCACATGGAGTGGTATCGCAAGGCGGACGGGGAGGTCGTGTTCGGCGAGATCGGTGCGCGTCCTCCGGGCGCGCGCGTCGTCGACATGATGAACTACGCCACCGACGGCGACGTGTACGTCGGGTGGGCGGAGGCAGTCGTGCACGGCCGGATGCAGCAGCTCGAACGGCGCTACAACGTCGGCAGCATCTTCAAGCGGGCGCACGGTGCCGGCCGGATAACGCACGTCGAGGGGTTGGAACGGCTGCTCGCCGACTTCGGTGACGCGGTCGTCGTTCTCGACCTGCTGCCCGTCGGGGCGCCCCGGCGTGACTGGCGCTCCTCGGTCATCGGCGACGGGATGATCGTCGTACGGCATCCGGAGTTTCAACGCGTCGTCGAGATGACTGATCGCTTCGCCGCCGAAGTGCAGATGTACGCGAGCTGATGGCGCCGGTCGAGGGTCTCCGGGGCGCCCTCGCGCGAGTTCTTCCCTCGGTGCGAGCGGATCTCGAGCGGTTGGTGCGCATCCCCTCGGTCTCGGCCGATCCGTCCGCCTCGGTCGAGCTGCGTGCGAGCGCGGACCAGGTTGCCGCCCTCCTCGAAGGCGCGGGCATGTCCGATGTCGAGGTGCTGCAGGTCGATGGCGGCAAGCCGGCCGTGCTCGGTCACCGGCCGGGGCCGGTGGGTGCGCCGACTGTGTTGCTGTACGCCCACCACGACGTACAGCCGCCCGGCGATCCCGCTCTGTGGAACACCGACCCCTTCGAGCCACTCGAGCGCGACGGCCGGCTGTTTGGACGCGGGGCTGCGGACGACAAGGCCGGCATCGCGCTGCACTGCGCGGCGTTGCGCTGCCTGGGCGACGATCTGCGGGTCGGTGTGACGGTCCTGATCGAGGGCGAGGAGGAGATCGGCTCACCGACTCTTCCGAGCTTCCTGGACCGCTACCGGGATCGGCTCGCGGCCGACGTCATCGTGCTGGCCGACTCGACGAACTGGCGAATCGGCGTGCCGGGGCTCACCACCACGCTCCGTGGCGGCCTCAACGTCGTCGTGGAGGTGCGGACCCTCAAGCACGCCGTGCACAACGGTGTGTACGGCGGCCCCGTTCCGGATGCACTGACCGCCCTGGCCCGGCTATTAGCAACGCTGCACGACAAGCACGGTGATGTAGCGGTCGCCGGGCTCGCGCGCGGCTCGGCCGAGGCACTCGACCTGACCGAGGACCAGTTGCGCGTTGACGCCGGTTTGCTGGACGGCGTGCAGCTGATCGGCACGGGAACGCTGACGTCGCGGCTGTGGACCAGCCCTGCGATCGCCGTCATCGGCATCGACGCACCCCCGGTGATTGAGGCACCTATGACACTCGTGCCGAGTGCGCGGGCAAAGCTGACGCTGCGCGTCGGCCCCGGTGACGACGCCGATGCGGCGCGGGACGCGTTGGTCGCGCACCTGACGTCGCACAGTCCTTGGGGTGCCAGCGTGACGGTGACCCCCGGCAGGACCGTCCAACCGTTCGCTGCGGTGACTTCTGGTCGGGCGTACGCGGCTGCAGATGCAGCGTTCACCGAGGCGTGGGGAACCGCACCGGTCAGGATCGGCGTCGGTGGCTCTATCGGCTTCGTCGGCCCTTTCGCGAATGCGTTTCCCGACGCCGAGATCCTCATCACGGGCGTCGAGGATCCCGACACCCGGGCACACGGAGCCAACGAGAGCCTTCACCTCGGCGACTTCGAACGCGCCTGCCTGGCCGAGGCGCTGCTGCTGGCCCGGTTGAGCGACGCCGACATGGGCAACGAGGCATCCACTCCCTGATCGATCGGACCCCGCAGCGTCTGCCTTCCGCCAGGTCAGCAGAACTCGTCGAGGTACTGCGGCAGCATCCTCCGCCAGGTCCCCCAATCGTGTTCCCACTCGGGACCCCACGCGTCGACCCGGTTGGGAACACCCTTGCGACCGAGGACGTCGGCGGCGTGCCAGGACTCTCCGACGTCCTCCCAGGCGCCCTGCCCTGAGGCAAGAATCGCCAGACGCTGCCGCAACGTGTCCAGCTGCGTCCCACCGAGGTCGGGCAGGAATTGGAGCGGGGACGAGAAGTAGAGATCGTTGGTGAACTCGCCGTCAAAGAACTTCTCGACCCTGAAGGTGCCACTCATCGCGACTGCCATGGAGATCACGTCTGGATGGCGGCACAGCATCGCCAACGAGTTGAAGGCACCGATCGACGCCCCCGCCGTGACTATCAGCGGCTGGTGCCCGCCGAGGTCGGCATGGATCGCCGGCACGACCTCGCGCCTGACGCATTCGTGAAATTGGTTGAGCAGCCACATCCGGTACGCCGGGGAACCCTCCTTGGCGACCATTGCACGGCCCGCGACGCTGTCGCAGGAGTACAGCTTGACGCGGCCGCTCTCGATCAGGTCGCCGCACGCCGCGACCAGGTGGTTTCGCTCGATCTCCTCGGCGTCGCCTCCGGCCGTCGGAAAGACCAGCACCGGCGTGCCGTAGTGCCCCCAGCGGCCGAGGCCGATGTGCTGCTGAAGCCGGGGCGAGTACCACCTTTCGGTCGCTTTCACGTCATTACTCCTCACAGGTAAGTCCGCGTCGGTCGGCCACTTCGCGTGCCGAAGACAGTCTCCTCGGGTCCTCAGAACGCGTGGTGAGGGGTCCAGGAGCCGTGCACCTCGCGCAACCGCGCGACGATCTCCCCCACCGTGGCGTAGGCGCTGACCGCGTCGACGCACGGCCCGACGATGTTGGTGCCGGCCTCGGCCGCGTCGCGCACCGAGTCCAGCGCCGCCGTCACCGCTGACTGGTCCCGCCTGCTCCGCAGCTCGGCGACGGCCTGGGCCTGGTCGCGCTCGCGGCCGGGGTCGACGGTGAAGACCTCGAGCGCGTCGGCCGGCGACACGTGCCGGTTCACCCCGACCACCACGCGATCGCCTTCCGCCGCTCGGGGCGGTGCCCTCGCCTGCATCGAGTCCGGCTGGTTCGCCCAGGAGCTCTCCGACGACTAATTGGGGCTTACCGGATTCACTGGGACAAGTTAGGTTGCTGCCCTCCGAGCGTTCCTGCCGGTCGCTGATGCGTCATGACGAGAGGAATCGCACATGCTTGCACGAGTAGCCCGCCGGGTGATCGCGCCGATCGCGCTGGCCCTGGCGACCACTGGGTTGGTGGCGGCCCCATCAAGCGCCGTCACCGGACCCAACCTCGAAGAGGACTTTATTCACACCTACGTCGGGCTGGTCGCCTTCTACGACGAGGAAGGGGAGTTCCTCCACCGCTGCTCGGGCAGCCTGCTTTCCGATTCGGTGTTTCTGACTGCCGGGCACTGCGTGGAGAACGGTTCGGGGACCGGCGAGGTTGCGGCCTCGGCCCGGATCTGGTTCGAGCAGGACGCGGGGGCCGACTATGACCCGGTCACGGACACGCCGGCCACCAGTGGCTACCCGTACACCGGTGGCATCACCTCGGACATGCTCTACAACTACGGCTTCACCGACCTGTCCAAGGCAAACATTCCTCAGACCCATGACGTCGGCCTGATCGTTATCGATCCCGAGGAGCTGGCAGACGTCTACCCCGAGGTCGTCGGCTCCTACGCCGACCTTGCCGCTCCTGACTATTCGCAGACCCTGGGCACCGGGCTCGGCGCGGTCGTGGACGTGTCGGGCTATGGCGTGTCTCGGATCAACGGACCGAACGGTAGGAACCAGCTGTCCTACCGTGAGCGGTTCATGGGCTCGGCATTCATCATCCGCAGTAGCGGCACCAGGAACACCGGGATCTACAACCTGCAAATCTCCAGCAACCCCGGCGGTGGTCGCGTCGGCACCTGCTTCGGTGACTCTGGTGGACCGATCCTGGCCGGCGGCACCGACACGGTTCTCGCGGTCAACTCGTTTGTGCAGAACTGGTCCTGTGGTGGCCAGGGCTTCGCGTATCGGGTGGACACCGTGGATGTGCAGGAGTGGATGGAGTCGGTGCTGGCACCGCTCGGCCTCTGGGACGAGATCGATCCGGCGGCCTGAGGCGGTGTAGTCCCCTTGAGGGCCGGTCGGACATCGAACGCGATGTCCGACGGCCCTCCTTGGTGGTGGTTCCGCACCGAGCCGGTTGAACGCTGTCGGCCGGTAGATGACCCGCCCCCCGGCTGGGTTGATCCCGCGGCAGACCTTGTGGACCGCTCGGCGCAGAGGGTCACGCCTTCCGGCGCCGCGAACCGTGGCGCCACGGAGCGGCACTTGTGCATGAATCCGCTGGGTTGTCAGAGTCGAGCGATCTCGCCCCGGGCTGCTCGTCCGGCACGACGATAGTGGCTGGTCTGTCGCCCAGCTCATTGGTCAGCACCGGCCGGGCGACCGACCCACGGCTGGCCCGCGGGTGCCCGGTACACCGTCGACGCCGGATGCGGTACCAGCGGCTGCTCTGGGCGGAACTTCGCCAGGTCTCCCCATAGCGACGGTGTAACGGAGGGTCGCGGGGTCTACCATCGCAAATCATGACGGACACGGGACCGCCGGCTGACGAGGAAGCCGCCATCGCTGACGCCTCGGCGGCTTTGGCTGATTCCCGAGAGGTGCTCCTGGGCGAGCGAGAAGACCGGCTGGAAGCCAGGGAGTTGGCAGCGGACGACAGGAACTCGGCGGCGGATGACCGGCTCGACGCCAGGGAGTCAGCAGCGGATGCCCGCGACCAGTCTCTGGATGCGAAAGCGGGCGATCTACATCGCGTGTCGGAACAACTGGAACAGCTTTTGGCGTCCGCGGACGCCCGTGACCAGGCGGCTGAAATTCGATCCGCGGCGGCCCGCGTCCGCGAGTTGGCCGCGGAGGCTCGGGCGGAGCGAGACTGGGAAGACCGCGACATGGCGGCATCGGACCGGGACGAAGCCGCCATGCATTCCGAGTGGGATAGGACCCGAGCCGCCGAGGACCGCGAAGAACTCCGGCAGCTGCGGTCCGATGCAGGCGAGCGCAACGACTAAAACGCCACGCGCGCGCTGAGCGCACCGAACGCGCCGCACATAGTGTCCGTTCCGGTCGATCGAGTCAGCGACCGAGCGAATGCGCGGGAACGGCACCTACGGATTGCCTCGTCGCGGCACGTGGTGCTCCAGGGGCGGCGGCCCGGTCGGCCGCGTGTCCCTGGACTGGTCCGGGGCCCTGTGGCGGGCGCAGTCACCTGGGCGCAACCCTGCCGCGCCGCCCGGCTGCTCCCCCGCTGCCCGGGCCGCGGGGTGCCCGTGAGCGGGACGGCGAGGTCGGTGCGGGGGTGGCAGCGCGCGTCTGCATGGGCAGCTGCCCGGCAGCTGCCTGGGAAGCGACGCTCGTCACGGGCGGCGCGCCGGGGCCGCCGGAACGACGACGGCCCCCCAGGCGAGCCTGGGAGGCCGGGTCGAAACTGCGCGAGCGCAGTCTTGCAAAGTAGCGGGGGCAGGATTTGAACCTGCGACCTCTGGGTTATGAGCCCAGCGAGCTACCGAGCTGCTCCACCCCGCGTCGTGACACCGACTCTACGCCAGCGCCGCCATCGCCGCCAAATCTCGGCGTCAGCCGGACGGCGAGGCCGACGGGCTCGCCGACGGCGCCGGCGCGTCCGCGGCAGCCGCCTCCGCGGCGATGGCCCGCTCGATCGCCCGCTGCAGGTCCTCCTGGGCCTGTCCGTACGCCGCGAAGTCGCCTGCCGTGAGGGCTGCTTGGGACGCCTCGATGGCGTCCTGGGCGTCCTGCAGGGCGGCCGCGAGCTCCGGGTTGTCCGGGGTCGCGGGAGGCTCCTCGCCGTCCGGCGGAGGCTCGGTCGGCGGTGGCTCGGCCGTGCCGTCGTCGCCTGCCGGGTTCCCGCCCTGGTCGGCGAACAGCGTGTCCAGCGCCTCGTCCAGGGTGTCCTCGAAGGCCACCTCGTTGCCGAACGACACCAGCACCTTGCGCAGCAGCGGGAAGGACGTGGTCGCGTCGGCCTGGACGTAGACCGGCTCGACGTAGAGCAGTCCGCCGGCGACCGGGAAGGTCAGCAGGTTGCCGTACTTCACCGTCGTACCGCGCTTGAGGATGTTGATCTGCTCGGCGATGACGTCGTCGGACTCCAGCTGGTTCTGCACCTGGGACGGCCCGTTGATCTGCAACGAGCGCTTCAGCTGCAGCACCCGGAACTTGCCGTAGTCGGGCCCGGGATCGGCGTTCACCGAGACGAAGGCGGACAGGTTGTTGCGGTCACCAACCGGCACGTAGGTCGAGGTCAAGGAGAAGGACGGCTCCGACTGGCCCGGCATCTGCAGCGTCACGTAGTACGGCGGCTGAAGCTGCGCCTCTGCGTTGCCGATGGTCGGGTCGTTGGGGACCCGCCAGAAGTCGCTGCCGCTGTAGAAGGTCTGTGGCGAGTCGACGTGGTACAGCGCGAGCAGGGTCCGCTGCACCTTGAACAGGTCCTCGGGGTAGCGCAGGTGCGCCATCAGGTCGTCGCTGATCTCGCTCTGCGGCTGCACCGTGTCCGGGAACGCCTTCCTCCACGTCTCGAGGACCGGGTCACGCTCGCCCCACTCGTAGAGCGTCACCTCGCCGCTGTAGGCGTCGACCGTCGCCTTGACCGAGTTCCGGATGTAGTTGACCCGCTCGACCGGCGTCACGAGCTGGTTGCTCGTCGTGGTGCGCGAGTCGGTCGTGGCCTCCTCCAGCGTGCTGCGGGTGGAGTACGGGTAGCCGTTGCTCGTCGTGTAGCCGTCGACGATCCAGAGGATCTTGCCGCCGACGATCGCCGGGTAGGCGTCGCCGTCGAGGGTCAGCCACGGCGCGACCTTCTTGACCCGGTCCTTCGGCTCGCGGATGTAGAGCACCTTCGACTCGCTGTTGACGCGGCCGGACAGGAGGATGTTGGCCTCCTGGTACTTCATCGCGAACAGCAGCTTGCGCCACGGCGAGCCGATCGAGACGCCGCCCTTGCCCTCGTAGGTGGTGTTGCGCTGACCGGAGGGCGCCGTGTCGTCCGGGAAGTCGAGCTCCCTCGGAGTGGAACCCTCGGGCGCCCCCACGATGCTGTACGTCGGCGACTCCTGGCCGAAGTAGACGCGCGGCTCGAACTCGCCCAGGTCGCCGATCGGCGGGATGTCGGAGGAGACGAACGACGGCCGGCCGCCGTCGGTCTCGTTGCCCGGCGCCGCCACGAAGCCGAAGCCGTGCGTGTACTGCGTGTGGTCGTTGATCCAGTTCCGCTGCTGGGTGGGGATGCCCGCCAGGTTCAGCTCGCGCACCGCCATCACGACGTCCCGCGTCTCGCCGTTGATGCGGTACCGGTCGACGTCCAGCGACTCCGGGAAGTCGTAGTACCCCTTGATCTGCTGGAGGTTCTTGTACGTCGGGCTCAGCACCTGCGGGTCGAGCAGCCGGATGTCCGACAGGGTCCCGACGTCCTGGCTGAGCTGCGCCTGGTCGGGCACCGTCTTCGCGTCGTACGACTTGAAGATCGTGACGTCCTTCTTCGAGATGCCGTAGGCGTCCCTGGTCGCCTCGATGTTGCGCTTGATGTACGGCTGCTCCTTCTCGGCCTGCGACGGGGTCACCGGGAACCGCTGCACGAGCGCCGGGTAGATGCCGCCGACCAGCAGGGCCGACAGCAGCAGCAGCCCGACGCCGATGCCGGGCAGCAGCCAGGTGCGCCGGACGATGTTGGCGAAGAACAACGCTGCGCAGATCAGCGAGATGATCGCGAGGATCGTCCGGCCCTGCAGCACGGCGTTGACGTCGGTGTAGGTCAGGCCGGTGAACCCGGTCTTGTTGATCCGGTGCTCGCTGACGGCCAGGCCGTAGCGGTCCAGCCAGTAGCCGACCGCCTTGAGCAGGACGAACGCACCCAGCAGGACCGAGAGGTGCACGCGCGCGGCGGGCGTGGCACGCTCGCCGAGGAACGGCTGCAGGCGCAGGCCGCCGTACAGGTAGTGGGTGACCGCGGCGACGATCAGGCCGACGACCACGGTGGCGAACGCGAAGCCCAGCACGAACCGGTACCAGGGCAGGTCGAAGGCGAAGAACGAGATGTCCATCCCGAACTGCGCGTCCTTCTTGTTGAAGGAGACGCCGTTGCGCCACTGCATGTACGTGCGCCACTCCCCCGCTGCGGCCGAGCCCGCGATCAGGCCGAGCAGCGTGACGATCACCGCGACCACGATGCGGCGATAGGGGTCGATGGCCATCCGGTAGCGGTCGAGCTCCTGCTGTCCCGGGATCATCGCCTGGTACGCCGGCTTGGTGCGGTAGGCGACGACGAAGTTCACTGCCACGACCGCGGCGAACACCAGTCCGAAGCCCAGGAACAGCAGGGCCCTGGCCCGCAGCGTCTGCGAGAAGACCGACGAGTAGCCGACCGAGCGGTACCAGAGCAGATCGGTGTAGAAGCCGGTGAAGATGCTGAAGGCGATCAGCAGCACCGCGAGGATGGCCAGCGTGGGCAGCAGGACCCGGCCACGTCGCCTCGAGGTCGCGACCGGTCGCCGGGGCGGGCCTGCGGAGGCCGGCATGTCGAAGCTCACGTGGATCTTTCCGTTCGTCGGTGCGCAGGCCGGAGCCCGCGCGTTACGCGTCGTGCCCGGTCAACTTACCGAGTCGGGGGGTAGTTCCCGCACGGCATCGCCCGGCACGGGAGGATCTGCGCATGAGCGACGCCCCTGCCGCCAACTCCCGGCTCGACCTGCTGACCCTCGACCTCGAGCGGCACGCCGCGGCGGCCGGCTGGGACCAGCCGCCCCGCCTGTTCGCGCTGGTCGAGACGGCCGACCTGCTGCGTCGCGAGCCGCAGCTCGCGGCCGAGCTGGGCCTCGCCGGCGACGCACCGGGCGCCCTGACGCCGGTCGACCAGGGCGACCTGCCGGCGCACGCCAGCCTGGACGAGCTGCTGGCCGGCATCGTCTGGCCGGCCGAGGTGCTGGGGACGGCGCTGACCGTCGAGCGGCTGATGGTGCCGCCGGAGGCCGAGCGGGACATGCCGCAGGACGAGGGCGAGGCGCTGGGCTGGCTGGCGGAGCACCCGGAGCGCCAGGAGGTCCGGCTGGTCGTCGCCGTGCTGCGGGACGGCTCCCGGTCGGCCGCGCTGCGGATGCGGGCGCACGACGACGAGACGTCGGTGCTCACCGGCCGCGACCTGGTCCCCGGCCTGGCGGACGCCCTGGCCGAGACGCTCGCCGACCACGGGCAGCCGGCCTAGCCGGTCAGCAGGTCGGGACCTCGTCGACCCGGCCGGCTCGCAGGTCCTCGAGCGCTTCGACGGCGTCCGAGAGCGTCTTCACCCGCACCAGCCGGAGCCCGTCCGGGACGGTGTCCCGGGCCTGGGCGCAGTTGCCGGCCGGCGACAGGAACACCGTGGCGCCCTTGCGCTGCGCGCCGACCATCTTCTGCGCGATGCCGCCGATGGCTCCGACGTGGCCGGAGTCGTCGATGGTCCCGGTGCCGGCGATGAACTTGCCGCCGGTGAGCGACCCGGGCGTCAGCTTGTCGACGATGCCCAGCGCGAACATCAGCCCGGCGCTGGGGCCGCCCACGTCCTTCAGCGAGATCTCGACCGAGAACGGGTAGTCCGCCTCGTCGCGGATCTCCACGCCGATCACCGTGCGGCCGTCCGACTCGGCCGTGGTCACCTCCGTCGTGACCTCCTTGCCGTCACGATCGGCGACCACGGTCACCACGTCCCCCGGCTTGCGGGCACCGACGACGTCGCGCAGCGACGAGCTGCCGATCACCTTCTCGCCGTCCACCGAGACGATCACGTCGCCCTTCTGCAGCTTGCCCTTCGACGGCGACCCCTTCGGCAGCCGCGTCACGACCGTGCGGGAGGTCACCGGGATCCCGAGCTCGCGCAGGGCCGCGGTCGTCGCGTTCTCCTGCGAGTCGCTCATCTCCGCCGCGCTCTGCCGCTCGGCCTCCTCGGCCGACTCCCCCTCGGGGTAGATCGGTGTCCTCCGGCACCACCGCGACCGTGTCGTCCAGCCAGCCCTTGAAGGCGCTGAACAGGTCGAGCCGCTGCCGCGGGCCGCCGAGCACCGACACCGTGACCAGGTCGAGATGACCACGGTCGGGATAGGTACGCCGGCCCTCGATCCGGATCAGGTCGGTGTCGCCGACCTTGCCCAGCGTGTTCGTCGTCGGTCCGGGCTGCAGCCGGACGTACGGCACGGGCAGCAGGGCCGCCGTGGCCGCAAGGAGCACCGTCAGGAAACCGGCGACGGCGAGCACGAGAACACGGCGGGTCATGGTGGGAAGCCTACGAATCGCTGCGGTCGGTCTGCTCCGGCTTGCCATAACGTTTCGGATCCATTGCCGCCTTGAAACGCGCGTGCTCCTCGAGCGTCTCGTGGGTGTCCGCCCGGGGCCGGGTCCGGCTGGTCCAGGCCACCCAGAGGACGGCGAGGACCAGGGCGACCAGCGGGATCGCCAGCCAGGCAAGGGAGGACACGTCGTGAAGGGTAGCCCGCGGTCAGGGCAGACCCACCCACTCCTCGCCGCCGTCCTCGAACAGCTGGTGCTTCCAGATCGGCACCCGCGACTTCAGCTCGTCGATCAGCATCCGGCACGGCGGCGAAGGCGTCGCCGCGGTGCGGGCAGGCGACCCCGACCACGACGGCGAGGTCCCCGACGGCGAGGTCGCCGACCCGGTGGACCGCGGCCAGCGCCCGCACCGGATGCGCCGCGGCCACCTCCTCGGCGACGGCCCGCAGCTCGTCCAGCACGCCGGTGTGCGCGGAGTAGCCGAGGCCGGTCACCTGCCGCCCGCCGTCCTGCTGGCGCACCGTTCCGACGAACAGCGCCACGCCGCCGGCCTCGGGGTCGGACACCGCGGCGAAGACCTCGTCGACCGACAGCGGGGCGTCGCGGACGTCGATCAGCCGGAGCACGTCGGCGGTCATCCGCGCCGCTTCCGTCGCGCCGCGCGCACCAGGGCCGCGGTGCCGACGACCGCCACCGCCGCGCCCGCGGCGCCGATGGTCTCGCGCCGGCCGACGCGCCGCGACGCCAGCGCGTGGTGGCCCTGGACCTGCTCGAGCAGCAGACCGAGCGCGGTCGCGTTGTCGAACGCCGGCCGCCAGCCCGCCTCGCGCAGCCGCGTCGACGGGACCGCCCACGGGTGCACGACGTACTGCAGGTCGCTCGCCGGGGCCGGGATGACGCCGAGCCGGTGCAGCCGCTCGGCGGTGCCGAACGCCAGCGCGGACGGCAGCTCGATGCGCCGCATGCCGGAGAGCTGCTCGACCTCCTCCTGCTCCATCCAGCCCTCGCAGGCGACGGTGACCACCCCGGTCACGGTGCCCAGCGCGGCGAGCTCGAGGGCCGCGGCGAGGTCGTCGACGTGGCAGAACTGCCAGCGCGGCGTGGAGTCGCGCACGACCAGCAGCCGGGGCGCCTCGAAGTGCCGGGTCAGCAGGCTGTCGACGCCGGGCCCGACCACGGTCGCGGGTCGCACGACGGTGACCTGCAGGCCGGGGTGGCTGCGGGGCGCCTGCGCGCCGAGCCGCTCGACCTCCAGCCAGTCCGAGACCAGCCCGCCGTCCGGGACCGCACGCAGCGGTGCGTCCTCGGGGAGCGGCAGCGAGGTTGTCCGGCAACGCGCCGTAGACCATGGCCGACGTGCACAGCACCACCCGGCGTACGCCGGCAGCGGCGGCCGCGGTGAGGCACGGTCTGGGTGCCGCGGACGTTGAGCTCGCCCTGCTCGCGCCGGTCGCCGTCGACGGTGGTGTCGACGGCCAGGTGGACGACCGTGTCGACCTTGCCCAGCCGGCTGGCCAGCGTCGGGTCCCGGATGTCGAGGACCCGCCAGGTCACGCCCTCGGCCTGGCCGCGGTGGTCGTCCAGGCCCACCACCTTGCCGACGTCCGGGTGGGCCACCAGCCGGGCCGCCACTGCGGCGCCGAGCCCGGAGGCAGCACCGGTGACGGCGATCACCGGACGCCGGGGCGCTCGGCTGCTGCGCCCTGGGCGAACGGCGCCGGCCGAGTCGCCGTCGGGGGAACTCATCGCGGCTCCGCGGGTGTTGAGTGCAGGGAAGGGCACCCGAGGGCACAGCACCCGGTCGATACGGTGGGACGCACAGCGGTCATGGTGCGCCCATCCTGCCAACTCCGCGGCCTGCGCGGGGAGGCACCACCGGCCGGAGCGGCCGCTGGGTGCCACCAGCCGGGCGACGACGTGAGGCGAGACGTGAGCAACCTTCCCTTCGGCTTCAACCCAGGGCCGCCGGACGACGAGAGCGGCTCGGGTTCCGGCTCCGGCGGTCCCGACCAGCCGGTCGACCCCTTCTCGGCCCTGATGGGCGGCGGCGGCGACATCGGCGCGGCGTTCTCCCGGCTCGGTGAGCTGCTGTCGTACCAGGGCGGCCCGGTCAACTGGGACCTGGCGCGCGACGTGGCCCGGCAGACCGTGTCGGCGGCCGGCGACCGTTCGGTGGCCACCGCCGAGCGCGAGCAGGTGCTCGACGCGATGCGTCTCGCCGAGCTCTGGCTGGACGAGGCCTGCGCGTTCCCGGCCGGCACGTCGGCGGTCAAGGCCTGGAGCCGCGCCGAGTGGGTCGAGGCGACGCTGCCGGCGTGGCGCGAGCTGGTCGACCCGATCGCCGGCAAGGTGGTCGACTCGATGGGCACGATGCTCGCCGGCGAGGGCGGCCCGATGGCGCAGCTCGGGGCGATGCCGGAGCAGGCGGCCGCGCTGACCGGCCCGCTGCAGCAGATGATGCGCAGCATCGGCGGCGCGATGTTCGGCACCCAGATCGGCCAGGCCATCGGCGCGCTGGCGCTCGAGGTGGTCGGCTCGACCGACGTCGGGCTGCCGCTGACGTCGGGCGGCACGGCGGCGCTGCTGCCGGCGAACGTCACCGAGTTCGGCGCGGGCCTCGAGGTGCCGGCCGACCAGGTGCGGCTGTACCTCGCGCTGCGCGAGTCCGCGCACCAGCGGCTGTTCGCGCACGTGCCGTGGCTGCGCGCGCACCTCGTCGACGCGGTCGCGGCCTACGCGCGCGGCATCACCGTCGACACCGCGCGGCTGCGAGGAGGCGGTCGGCACCATCGACCCGTCCGACCCCGAGTCGATGCAGCACGCGCTGACCGGCGGCCTGTTCGAGCCCGAGGACACCCCGGAGCAGACCCAGGCGCTGGCCCGGCTGGAGACCGCGCTCGCGCTGGTCGAGGGCTGGGTCGACGAGGTGGTCGACGCCGCCGCCACCACGAAGCTGCCGGCCGCCGCCGCGCTGCGCGAGACCGTGCGCCGGCGCCGGGCCACCGGCGGCCCGGCCGAGCAGACCTTCGCCTCGCTGGTCGGGCTCGAGCTGCGGCCCCGCCGCCTGCGCGAGGCGGCCGCGCTGTGGCGGGCCGTGCTCGCAGAGCGCGGCCAGGACGGCCGGGAGGCGGTCTGGGCGCACCCCGACCTGCTGCCGAGCGCCGACGACCTCGACGACCCGACCGGCTTCGCCACCGGCGCCGGCTCCGCCCCGCTGGACCTGTCCGGCCTGGACGACACGCAGGCGCCCCCGGAGCCCGACCAGCCGTGACGGCCCTGCACGACGACGCCGTCCGGGTGCTCACCGGCTGGCCGGCAGCCGACGACGAGCAGCGGCGGCTGCGGTCGGCGTACCTCGCGCACCTGGACACCCACGACGACGGCCTGCTGCGCAGCTGCGTCCCCGCCCACCTCACGGCGAGCGCGATGGTCCTCGACCACGCCGGCGAGCGGGTCCTGCTGACGCTGCACCGCAAGGGCAACTTCTGGGGACAGCTCGGCGGCCACTGCGAGCCCGGCGACCGCAGCGCTCGCGGCGGCCGCGCTGCGCGAGGCGACCGAGGAGTCCGGCATCGACGGTCTCCGGGTGGTCGGCGACGGCCCGGTCGACCTGGACCGGCACGCCCTGTCCGCGGCGTTCGGGACCTGCGGCGAGCACCTCGACGTGCGGTACGCCGTGGTCGCGCCGCCCGGCGCCGAGCCGGTGGTCAGCGACGAGTCGCACGACGTCGCGTGGTTCCCGGCCGACCGGCTGCCGCCCGAGGCGGTGGACGACCTGTCGCGCCTGGTCGACCGGGCCCGGGCCGCGCTGCGGTCGGCTCAGTCGTCGAAGGGCAACGAGCCGTCGGCCGTCGGCCTCGTCGTCGTCGGAGAGCCCGAGCCCGGCGGTCGCGGACACGCCCTCGAGGTAGCCGCGGGCCCGCTCGGTGCGCGGGAACCGCTCGACCTCGGCCCAGAACTCCGGCCCGTGGCCGGGCACCAGCAGGTGCACCAGCTCGTGCACCAGGACGTAGTCGACGACCCACGGCGGCATCCCCTGCAGCCGGGTGGAGAGCCGGATGGTGCGGTCGACCGGGGTGCAGGAGCCCCACCGGCTGCCCTGGTTGGCCACCCACCGCACGCTGGCCGGCTTGGCCCGGCCGCCCAGCCAGCGCTTGGACAGCGCCCGCGCGCGGACCAGCAGGTCCTTGTCGCTCGGCCGCAGCTTGGCGTCCTGGCGGTCCAGCCGGTCGAGCATGACGGTGACCCACTCGCGCTCCTCGGCGCGGCTCATCCGGGCCGGGATGAGCACGACGGTGCGGTCGCCGTCGCGGTAGGCCGAGACGGTACGCCGGCGGCGCGCCGAGCGGCGTACCTCCACCGCTCGGCGGCGCGGGCGTCCCGTCCGCTCCGGCCATGCCCGGAACGCTAGCGACTTTCTTGCGTCCACAGCCGGTGGACAGCGTTTCCGCAGGTCAGCGGCGTTTCGCGATGATCATCCCCAGGGTTGTCCACAGGCTTGTGGACCTGGTCTCCACAGCGACACCCCGGCCTGTCCCCAGCCGGTCCCCAGGGCCGTCCACAGGCCGGGCCGGCCAGCCGTTGACGCGGCCCGGGGTGCTGCCTAGCGTCCTCCCGACGAAGCCCCCGGGACGACCGGCCGGCACGCTCGCAAGGGGAAGGCGAGCGGACCGGACGTGCGGTTCGGGGGCTTCGTGGCGTCTGCGGCCAGTGCGGCGTCTCACCGGCCGGTGAACCGCGGCGGGCGCTTCTCCCGCTGGGCGCGCAGGCCCTCCTGCAGGTCGGCCGTGGCCAGCGTCACCGGCTGGGCCAGCGCCTCCCACTCCAGCGCCGCCTCGAAGCTCGCGTGCCCGCCGCCCTGCAGCGCCCGCTTGGTCAGCCGGGTCGCGACCGGCGCGGCGGCCGCCACCGCGTCCGCCGCGGCGAGCGCGGTGGACAGCACGTCGGCGCGCGGCACGGCCCGGGTCACCAGCCCGGACGCCGCGGCCTCGGCGCCGGTGACGATGCGCCCGGTGAGCAGCAGCTCCCGCGCCACGGCGAGGCCGGCGACCTCCGGCAGCAGGTAGGTCGTGGCCATCCCCGGGTGCATCCCGAGCGACGGTGAACGGCACGCCCAGCTTGGCGTCCTCGGCGGCGTAGCGCAGGTCGCAGGCCAGCGCCACGGCCAGCCCGGCGCCGATCGCGGCCCCGTTGACGGCCGCGATGGTCGGCACCTCGAGGTCCCGGATCGCCAGCCAGGTCCGGTAGAAGGGCAGCATCCGGCTGCGCAGCGCGTCCACCGTGGCGTCCGGCTCGCCGCCGATCCAGGACACGTCGCCGCCGGAGCAGAACGCGCTGCCCTCGCCGGTGACCACCACGGCCCGGACGTCCGGGTCGGCCCGCAGCCCGGCCATCACCCGGCCCCAGGACGCCGTCATCGCGGCGGACATCATGTTCCGCCGGTCCGGCAGGTCGAGGGTCACCAGGACCACCCCGGGAGACGGCCGGGACACCCGCAGGTCGGCCAGCCCGACGTCGTACGCCGGCCGGTCTGAGCCGTCCGAAGCGCCCCCGGTCGAGGGGTCCTGGCGGGTGCTGGAGGGGTCGCTCATGGGCGGAGCCTATTCAGGCTGGCCGCACGCTCAGGGACCCCGCCTCCCACGCTTGAGGTAGGGGCTGCTCTAGGGTGGCTCGCAGGTCCGGTAAGCGGCAATCCGCCGGACACCGAACCGACCACCGATCGAGGAGGACCCCGTGGCTGAGAGCTACACCGGAGACGCGTACTGCGTGAAGTGCAAGGAGAAGCGCGACTTCACCGGCGAAGTCAAGGTCAGCGAGTCGGGTCGCCGCATGGCACAGGGCATCTGCCCCGTGTGCGGCACCAAGCTCAACCGCATCCTCGGCAAGGCCTGATCCTCGGCCACTGCCCGACGAGCCTCGGCGGGGCGGTCCCTCTTACGGAGGAGCCGCCCCGCTCGCTGTTTACGCATCTAGGCTCGCGCCGTGACGGACTGGGCAGCGCGCGTGCTCGACGAGGTCGACGCTGCCGCGGACGTGACCGAGGCCCGGCTCGCCGCGCTGGTCGCCGTACCGAGCATCGGCGGCACCGACCCGGAGCACGAGATCCAGGCGCTGCTCGCCGCCGACCTCGCCGCGGCGGGGCTGGAGACCGACCACTGGCGGCTCCCGCTCGACGAGCTGCTGGCCGCCCCCGACTTCCCGGGCGTCGAGGTGCACCGCGGACGAGGCGTGGGGACTCGTCGGCCGACTGCCCGGCACCGGCGACGGCGCCACGCTGATGCTCAACGGCCACATCGACGTCGTCCCTGTCGGTGACCCGGCGGCCTGGACCGACGCCGGACCCGTTCTCCGGCCGCGTCGTCGACGGCGAGCTGCACGGCCGCGGGTCGTGCGACATGAAGGCCGGCGTGGTCGCCGCGCTGGCCGCGGTCACGGCGCTGCGCCGGGCGGGCGTGCCGCTGCGCGGCGACCTGCTGCTCGCCTGCGTGCCCGGCGAGGAGGACGGCGGCCTCGGCACGTACGCGACGCTGCGCCGCGGCTGGACGGCCGACGCCTGCGTCGTGCCCGAGCCGACCGGCCTCGACCTGGTGACGGCCAACGCCGGCGCCCTCACCTTCCGGCTGCGGTGCCCGGCCGGGCGACGCACGCCTCCCGGCGTACCGACGGTGTCAGCGCCATCGAGAAGCTGGTGCCGGTGCTGGCCGCGCTGCGGCCGGCTGGAGGCCGACCGCAACCGCGACGTCGACCCGCTGATGGCGCGCTGGACGCTGGCCTACCCGCTCTCGATCGGCAAGGTGCAGGCCGGCGACTGGGCGTCGAGCGTGCCGGACCTGCTGATCGCCGAGGGCCGGCTCGGCGTCGCGCTCGACGAGCCGGTCGAGGACGCGCGCGCGGCGCTGGAGCACGGCGGTCGCCGAGGTGAGCGCGGACGACCCGTGGCTGCGCGACCACCCGGTGACCGTGCAGTGGTGGGGCGGCCAGTTCGCGTCCGGCCGGCTGCCCGCCGACAGCGACCTCGCCGACCGGATGTCGGCCGCGCACACCGCAGTCGCCAGCGGTACGCCGGGCCGCTGGGGCGCGCCCTACGGCTCCGACCTGCGGCTGCTGGCCGGCGCGCGGCATCCCCACGCTGCACTACGGGCCCGGCGACGCCGTCCTCGCGCACGCCCCCGACGAGCGGGTGCCGCTCGCCGAGGTGCACACCGCCGCGCGGGCCCTCGCCCTGCTCGCCCTCGACGTCTGCGGCACCGCCTGACCCGTCGCGCGCTGCGCCGTTGATCACGCAGCGTGTATCGACGGTGCTGACGCGGTGCACGTCACTGTCGGACGGGGATGGCGCGACGGGCCCGGGCCTGTGGACGAGCGGCGGTGGGTCGCCGGGCCGTGCGACGCTCCTGCGCATGCCACCTCAGCGCCCGCAGCTCAAGGCCGCGCTGCGCCGGGTCTGGCGGGACGGCAGCACCCTGCAGCTCGGCGTCGATCCCGCGCACGCCGTGGTCATCAGCGGCCTCGACCCGGGTGCGGCGCGGGTGCTCGACACGCTCGACGGCTCCCGCGACCTGCCCGGGCTGGCGATCGGCGCGGCCCGGCTCGGCGTCGATGCCGACCGGCTCGACGAGCTGCTCGCGCGTGCTGGGCCGGGCCGGCGTGCTCGAGGACGCGGCGGCCGACCACAAGTCGCTGGCCGCGCTCAGCCCGGCCGAGCGGGACCGCCTCGGCCCCGACCTGGCCGCGGCCTCGCTGCGCGCCGGCAGCGAGGGTGGCGTCGCGATCCTCACGCCGGCGTCGGCGCGCAGTGGTGCAGGTCGCCGGCGCCGGCCGGGTCGGAGCCTCGATCGCCACGCTGCTGGCCTCCGCCGGCGTCGGCGCGGTCGTGGTCGAGGACGCCGGCATCACCCAGGACGCCGACGTCGCGCCGGCCGCCGCCTCGCCGCAGGACGTCGGGGCCCGCCGCCAGGACGCGGCCGCGCGGGCCGCCCGCCGGGTCGCGCCGTCGGTCCGGTCGCTGCTGCCGCGCGGCCGCCAGCACGCCGACCTGGCCGTGCTCGCCGCCGGCCCCGGCAGCGACCCGGTGCTCTCCGGACCGGCTGCTGCGCGCCGGCGTACCGCACCTCGTCGCCCGGGTCCGCGACACGACCGGCGTGGTCGGGCCGCTGGTGCTGCCCGGCCGCTCGTCCTGCCAGCGCTGCCACGACCTGCACCGCAGCGACCGCGACCCGGCCTGGCCGAGCATCGCCGCCCAGCTGACCGGCGGCTCGCGGCAGCGCACCGCCGCCTGCGACGCCGTGCTCGCCACCGCGGTCGCCGCCCACGCCGCGCTGCAGGTGCTCGCCTTCCTCGACGGCGACCCCGCACCGCCGGCGGTCGACGGCACGCTGGAGATCTCCCAGACCGACGGCCGGGTACGCCGGCGCAGCTGGGCCGTGCACCCCGCGTGCGGCTGCTCCTGGGGCAGCCAGCTCGACACCGAGCCGGCCTGACCGGCCGTTCGCCGACCGACGCTGACTGGCAGCAGGACACAATGGCCAGCGTGGAGGACCTCCCGCGGCGTGCCGCGGCCCGCACGGTCAAGCTGGCGGGCCTGCCGCTGGGCTATGCCGGGCGCGCCACCCTCGGCCTCGGCAAGCGGATCGGTGGTCGCCCGGCCGAGATCGTCGCCGCCGAGGTGCAGGCCCGCACCGCGGAGCAGCTGTTCAAGGTGCTCGGCGAGCTCAAGGGCGGGGCGATGAAGTTCGGCCAGGCGATGTCGGTCTTCGAGGCCGCGCTGCCCGAGACACCTCGCCGGGCCCTACCGCGAGACGCTCACCAAGCTGCAGGAAGCCGCTCCGCCGCTGCCGGCCAGCACGGTGCACCGGGTGCTCGCCCGCGAGCTCGGGACCGGCTGGCGCGACCGGTTCCGCGAGTTCGACGACGTCCCCGCCGCGGCCGCCTCGATCGGCCAGGTGCACCGGGCGGTGTGGTCCGACGGGCGCGAGGTCGCGGTCAAGGTGCAGTACCCGGGCGCCGGCCAGGCGCTGCTGTCCGACCTCAACCAGATCGGCCGGATGAGCCGGATGGTCGGGATGCTCGTGCCCGGCCTGGAGGTCAAGCCGCTGATCGCCGAGCTCAAGGCCCGGGTCGCCGAGGAGCTCGACTACGAGCTGGAGGCCGACAGCCAGACCAGGCTTCGCCGACGCGTACGACGGCGACCCGGACGTCCTGGTGCCCAGGGTCGTCGCAGCGCACCAAGCCAGGTGCTGGTCAGCCGAGTGGGTCGACGGCATGCCGCTGTCCCGGGTGCTCTCCGACGGCACGCCGGAGCAGCGCGACCGGGCCGGCCTGCTGCTGGCCCGCTTCCTGTTCTCCGGCCCGTCGCCGCGCCGGGCTGCTGCACGCCGACCCGCACCCCGGCAACTTCCGGCTGCTCGACGACGGCCGCCTCGTGGTGCTCGACTTCGGCGCCGTGAACCGGCTGCCCGACGGCATGCCGGCGCCGATCGGCCCGCTGCTCCGGCTGGCCGTCGCGGGTGACGCCGAGGGCGTGTTCGAGGGGCTGCGGCACGAGGGGTTCGTGCGACCCGGTGTCGACCTGGACGCGCCCCGGCTGCTCGGCTACCTGGCGCCGATCCTCGAGCCGGCCCGGGCGGCGACCTTCCGGTTCAGCCGCGCGTGGCTGCGCAGCCAGGCGGTCCGGGTCGGCGACCCGCGCTCCCCGGCGTACAGCACCGGGCTGCAGCTCAACCTGCCGCCGGAGTACCTGCTGCTCCACCGCGTGACCGCCGGCACCATCGGCGTCCTCTGCCAGCTGAGGCCGAGGCCCCCTGGCGCGCCGAGCTCGAGAAGTGGCTGCCCGGCTTCAAGAAGCCCGCGCAAGCGCAAGTAGCTACCAGAACTCGGGGTCCAGCTTGCCCTCCATCGCGCGCACGTTCTCGCGGCTGCACCGCTCGCAGTAGGCGACGTTCCGGCCGCGCTCGACGGCCGTGCTCCACCCGAGCGGCAGCGACTCCGCGGTGGCGCCGCACAGCGCACAGGTCACGGCGTCGGACGGTGGCGGGTCAGCGGGCGGGCTCACGTCTTGCCTCCGGGTCGCTGTTGATGCCGTCGGGCCGCAGGAACACCTCGCCACGGTAGGCCGCCCGCTCGACGTCTGCGTAGTCGGCCGTCACCACGTCCACGATGTTCGCCAGCGACTCGGAGCCCGGGTCGAAGTACTTCGAGTGGTCGTCGACGTCGACCCGCCACGAGTTGCGGGTCGGGTCCTCCGCCCGGAACCGGGTCGCCCCGAACGACGCGTGCGCCGGGTCCTTGCCGAACCGGTCCAGGTAGCTCACCGGGTCACGGCTGCTGGCGCCGACGAAGACGTGCCCGGCCGGCAGGTGCAGCTGCTTGGCCCGCTCGACGCCCGGCCCCGGGCTGCCGACCAGCACCACGTCGTCGGTGCCGGTCTCGCGGTCTCGCAGTGCCGTGCCCGCGGTGGTGCTGCCGTAGCGAGTGGCCGATCACGGTGAGGTGCGGGACGACGGCGCGGCCGGCCTGTACGGCGAGCAGGTCGGCGACGAGCAGGTCGGCGCCCTCGTTCGGCCGCGTGCCCGAGCGTCGCCTCGCGCAGCCCGGGCGCGTCGTACCCCAGCCAGGCCACCGTCGCCGTCGTCGTGCCCGGCGAAGCGAGCCGCGCATCCGACGTGATGTCGCATGGCGTTGCCGGTCAGGTCGGCCAGCGCGCCGCGGACGTCGGATCCCATGCCCGGCACCAGGAACGCCACGTTGTCGGCTGTGTCGACGTCACCGACCGCGAGCGCGACGCGACCCTCGGAGCCGTAGGCCTTCGGGTCGAAGGCGAGCAGCTGCGCCGTCATCGGCCCGAGCCCGTCCGGGTCGCGGACGGCCCGCACCCGGGCGAGCTGGGCCCGCACCAGCAGGCAGCTCTCGAGCCAGCGCTCGTCGTCGTCGGACAGGGACGAGCGGGCCAGCAGCATGGCGATGTCGCGCTCGAGGCGGTGCTCGTTCGCCGCGCTGCGCACCGCTGCCGGCAGGCCGCCCAGCGCGCCGACGGCGATCGGCCAACCGCGCACCGCGCGCTGCTGCTCGTCGGAGGTGAGGGCCGCCCACCACAGCCGGACCAGGTCGGGCGGAGTGCCCGGCGGCGGCGGGCTCGACCCGACCCCGGCGGCCCGTCGCGCAGCCGCCAGCATCGGCAGCAGAGCCGCGAGGTCGCCCTCGCGGGCGTTGACCGGGAGCGTCCGTCGCCGGACCGGCCGGGCAGCACGGTCCCGGCGGCTCCGGTGACCAGGCGGGCGGTCAGCCGGGCGTGCGCGGCGACCCGGTCGAGCACCTCGAGGTGCCGGCGGTGCACGACCGCGAGCTCGGCCTGCTGGGTGGCCAGGACGTCGTCGGCGTGCAGCCGCCGGAGCGGCCCGACCAGCGCGCTGTCCTGCAGCAGCCGGCTGGTCTCGCGCCGGTGCGCGGCCACCAGGTCGTCGTACTCGCGGCGCAGGGCGTCGACCGCCGCACGGGCCTCGGCGACCACCTCCGCGTGCGCGCGCAGGTGCGCGGCCGACCGGTGCAGCGGCTCGACCAGCGACCGCACCAGCGCGGTGGCGCGTTGCAGCTCGACGTCACAGCCACGGGCCGCCGCGCCCTGCCAGGCCTCGGCCAGCTGCCCGGCATCGACGATCAGCTCGACGACGACCTGCCCCGCGACGGCCGCCAGCCGGGTGCACCGTGCCGCCGCGCCGGAGACCACGGCCGGCTCGTCCGACGGGTAGGGCAGCGCCTCGGCTCCGTTCATCCGCATGCCCCGGCGTACGACGGAACCCTCGACGTGGTCGTAGAGCGTCGCCCCGCTCCGGACCTTGGTCGCCAGCAGGTCGAGGTCGTCGGCCAGCACCTCCAGCAGGTCACCGGCCAGGTCGGCGAGGGCACGCACCGCCGTCGCGCAGCGCCGGGTCGCGAAGGCCGGCCGGCACCCGGGCGCAGTCGCCGAGCCGGTCGCGGGCCAGCCACGCCAGCTCCTCCAGGTGGCTGCCCGCCGCGAGCAGCCCGTCACCCTGCACCCGCACGTGCCACCGCACGCGGACCTCCCCGGCCGAGTGGGCCCGGTCGGACCCGACTGCCGCCACGGTAGGAAGATCCGGGCCGTCCCCAGCCCGCGCGTTCCACAGGGTCGGTCAGGGCAGCGGCGGCGCCCCCGGCTCCAGCAGCGGCGCGAACAGGTCGCCCAGCTCGTCGACCCGCTCCAGCACCTGCTCGGCGCGGAACCGGACGTCCTCCGGCGACCGGCAGGCCGCCACCTCGTCCCAGGTCAGCGGCGTCGACACCCACGGCTCCGGCCGGGCCCGCAGCGCGTACGGGGCGACCGTCGTCTTCGCGGCGTTGTTCTGGCTCCAGTCGACGAAGACCTTGCCGCGGCGCAGCTCCTTGCGCATCTGCGACACGACGAGCTTCGGGTGCGACTTCTCCAGCCGCTGGGCCAGATCCTTCGCATAGTCCGACGTACGCCGGTCGCTCACCGGCTGCACCGCGGCGTACACCTGCATGCCCTTGGAGCCCGACGTCTTCACCAGCGGGCGCAGCCCGTCGGCCTCGACCAGCTCGCGCAGCAGCAGCGCGACCTCGGCGCACTCCACGGCGGTCGCCGGGTCGCCGGGGTCCAGGTCGAGCACCAGCCGGTCCGGCTCGCGGACGCCGCCGCGGGGACCGACGCTCCACTGCGGCACGTGCAGCTCGAGCGCCGGCGAGGTTCGCGGCCCAGACCAGGGTCGGCAGGTCACCGACGACGACGTAGTCGAGGGTCTCGCGGTCCATCGTGCTGCCCGGGCGCCGGCAGCCGGACGGTCCGCACCCAGTCCGGCGTACCTTTCGGCGCGTTCTTGGCGAAGAAGCCCTTCTTGTCGGTGCCGTCCGGGAACCGCTGGAAGGACATCGGCCGGTCGGCGATGTGCGGCAGCAGGGCCGGCGCGATGCGCGCGTAGTAGTCGACGACCTCGCCCTTGGTGAAGCCGTCTCGGGTACAGCACCTTGTCGAGGTTCGACAGCTGCAGCCGTCGACCGTCGACCTGCACCGTCGACTTCTCCGCCACCACGCCTCCCTACCCGCCGTACGCCCTACCGATCGTCGCCGTCAGTCGACCACGTATGGCAGGCGAGTGGGTACGACCCGAGGCGCAGGAGCCTCGCAAAGTACTCATACGCCTGCCATACGTGGTCAACAGGCAACCCGCAGGCGGACGACGAAGGGCCCCGACCGTGGTGCTCGGTCGGGGCCCTTCGGTTCGTGCCCCTGAGTGGGGCGGGTGGTGCCTCTGCCGCCGGGCGTCTCGGTGAGCCCGGTAGCCGTCGGCTCATCCGACGACGGCGGAGGCGAGGAGACGGCGGGCGCGCAGTGCGGCCTGCTCGGCCCGTCGGCTGCGCCCGGTGGGCGACGACGAGACGGTGGACCCGCTCGCGGCGGACTGCCTCCTCGAGACGCATGTGCCGAATGGGCACGCGCCAGGTCCTCATGCATGAGATGCATCTCAGTGCTCCTGTTCAGGTGAAGTGTCTGGTGGTCGGTGGTCGAGGTCATCGCGCTGAGCTCGGCATCGAGCAGTCGGCTGCTCGGGAACCGGGCGTTCATGCTGCGACCTCGGACTTGCGGGGACGGCCCCGCGGACGCTTCCGCGGGACGACGACGCCCTGGACGAACCACTCGCCGCCCCAGACGCCCCATGGCTCGCGGCGCTCAAGAGCACCGTTGAGGCAGTCCAGACGGGCGGGGCAGGTCGTGCAGAGCGACTTCGCGTACTCGACGTCCGCCGGTGAGTCGGCGAAGAACAGCTCCGGGTCGTTCACCCGGCATGGCAGCTGCTCGTCGGCGACGCGGCCGGCGAGGTCCGAGAGACCGGCGAGTGCGGTCAACCCCTTGAGGGGGTTGAGCGCGCCGGCCTGCGGAGCCTGCTCGAGAGTGGCGAGCTGCATGGGTGTCACCTCCATTGGTCGTGTCGTTTCGGTGGTCTGCCGGGGGATGGCCGGCTGATCCAGGTCGGTCAGAAGAGCCATGGGTGTGGCCTCTGGTTCCAGGGCCTCCGGGTGCGGGGGCCGGTCGGACGGACGGACAACGAAAAGGCCGCGGATCCCGGGTTCGGGTTCCGCGGCCTTGGAGGTGCCGGTGAGGTTGAGACCTATACCGGTGGACTCCAGGAGCGGATCCCCGCGACGCCGTTGACAGCGACATCGCTGATCGGGAGCAGAGCGGTGGTGCTGGTGCTGAGGGCCGGGACGGCGGTCCGGTCGCGCATGGCGATGGACAGACCGGTCCCCTGCGTGTACGCCTTCCACGGGCCCGCGACGATGACGTGGGCACCAGAGAAGGCACCGGACAGCGCGAACGGCGAGCACGTGTTGTACGTCTCGATGTTCTCCACGGTGCCCACCTCCACTTCTGTCTCGGGCCGCTCGAGGCGGCGTGATCTGCGTCTCCTGACCCAGTGCCGAGAACTCTAGGGAAGGTCTCCGTCAGGTGCAATCATTTTTTTGACTGCTGTCGCCGACTTTCCCGAATCGTCATCTTCGGTCCCCCGGGAAGCCACCGGATCGCCCGCGCAGAGCGCCAGCACGTCGGCGCCGTACCGCTCCAGCTTGGTCCGGCCGATGCCGGAGATGCCGAGCAGCGCCGGCTCGGTGGTGGGCCGCACCTCGGCGAGCGCGGTCAGGGTGGCGTCGGTGAACACGACGTACGCCGGGACGCTGGCCTCCCGCGCCTGCTCCGCGCGCCACTCGCGCAGCCGCTCGAACAGCGTCCTCGTCGTACGCCGACGGGCAGTCCTCGCAGCGCCCGAGCTTGCGGGCGACCGGTGCCGTGAGCGCCTTGCCGCAGACCCGGCAGGTCGCCGGGGCCCTTGCGCCCGCGGGCGCCGCGGGCCGCCGGGCGGCTGGGACGACGACGCGTGCAGGCCGTCGAGGAACCGCGACGGCCGCCGCCCGGCCCGGCCGCCGGGCGCGCGGGCCAGCGACCAGGAGATCGACAGGTGCTCGCGGGCCCGGGTGACGCCGACGTAGAGCAGCCGGCGCTCCTCCTCGACCTGCTCCGGGGTCTCGGCGTAGGTGATCGGCAGCATGCCCTCGGTGACGCCGACGAGGAACACGGCGTCCCACTCCAGGCCCTTGGCGGCGTGCAGCGACGCGAGCGTGACGCCCTCGACGGTCGGCGCGTGCTGGGCGTCGGCCCGCTCGTCGAGCTCGGCGACGAGGTCGCGCAGGGTCGCGCCCTCCTCGGCGGCGGCGAGGTCGTCGGCCAGCCGGGCCAGCGCCGCCAGCGACTCCCAGCGCTCGCGGACCGCGCCGCCGCCCTCGGGCGGCTCTCGCGCCAGCCGCCGCCGGAGAGCACGGCGCGCACGGTCGACGGCAGGTCGTCGGAGTCGGCCGACCGGGCCGCGCCGCGCAGCAGCAGGCGGGCCTCGCGCACCTCGGGCCGGTCGAAGAACCGCTCGCCGCCGCGCAGCGACGTAGGGCACGCCGGCGTCGGCCAGCGCCTGCTCGTAGGTCTCGCTCTGGGCGTTGGTGCGGAACAGGACCGCGACCTCGCTGGCCGGCGTACCGGCCGCGATCAGGTCCTGCACCGCGGGTCGCGACGTGGCGGGCCTCGGCCGGCTCGTCGGGTAGCGCCGCGCAGGTCGGGCTCCGGGCCGGCCGGCCGCTGGGCGACCAGCTCGAGGGCGCTGCGCCGGCCGTGCGGCGCTGGCGGTGAGGAGCCGGTTGGCCAGGCCGACGACCTGCGGCGTGGAGCGGTAGTCGCGCACCAGCCGCACCTCGGTGGCCGACGGGTAGCGCTGCGCGGAAGCCGAGCAGGAAGTCCGGGGTGGCGCCGGTGAAGGAGTAGATCGTCTGGCTCGGGTCGCCGACGACGCAGAGCTCCTCGCGGTCGCCGAGCCACTGGTCGAGCAGCGCCTGCTGCAGCGGGCTGACGTCCTGGTACTCGTCGACGACGAAGTGGTGGTACTGCCCGCGGACCGCGTCGGCGACCTGGCGGTGCTCGGCGATCAGGCCGACGGTGTAGAGCAGGACGTCCTCGAAGTCGATGACGCTGCGGTCGCGCTTGACCTGCTCGTACGTCGAGAGCAGGCGCACCATCAGCGCCGGGTCCAGCCCGGCCGGCGGGACCCGGGCGGCCTTGGCGGCGGCGGCCGGGTAGTCGTCGCGGTCGGTCATGGTGACCTTGACCCACTCGATCTCGCCGCTGAGGTCGCGCACGGTCGCCCGGTCGGTGGCCAGCCGCAGCCGCCCGGCCGCCTCGGCGACCAGCCCGGCCTTGTGCGCCACGAGCTGCGGCAGGTCGCCGCCGACGTGCCGCGGCCAGAAGTAGCGCAGCTGGCGCAGCGCGGCGGCGTGGAACGTGCGGGCCTGCACCCCGGCGGCGCCGAGGTCGCGCAGCCGGGTGCGCATCTCGCCGGCCGCCCGGGCGGTGAAGGTCACGGCGAGCACCCGCTGGGGGACGTAGACCCCGCCCAGCACGCCGTAGGCGATCCGGTGCGTGATGGCGCGGGTCTTGCCGGTGCCCGCCCCGGCGAGCACGCACAGCGGGCCCTGGAGCGTGGTCGCGACCTCGCGCTGCTCGGGGTCGAGCGCGGCCAGCAGGGCGTCGGCTGAGCGGGCTGGGGGCACGGGCCCCATCCTCTCAGCGGGGGCGGACGCATCGTTCCGGCGGTGTGGATCGCGCCACATCGGCCGATCGGGGGAAGCCGGGCGGTCTCCGAGGCGTTGAGGTGATCACCAGCGGGCAGAATGCCCGTGCCCGTCCCCTCGCCCGTCGTCAGAGAGGCACTCCCCGGTGTCCCCCAGCATGGTCACGATGTACAGCACGGTCTGGTGCGGCTACTGCCGCCGGCTCAAGGACCAGATGGAGCGGGAGGGCATCACCTACCAGGTGATCGACATCGAGGACGACCCGAACGCGGCCGAGCTGGTGATGTCGGTCAACGGCGGCAGCCAGACGGTCCCGACCCTGGTGTTCCCGGACGGCTCGGCGCTCACCAACCCGAGCCTCGCCCAGGTCAAGCAGAAGCTGCTCGCCGCCTAGCTGCCGAGAGCACTACCGTCGAGGACGTGTCCTTCGACGTCACCGCGGATGCGTACGCCCGGTTCATGGGGCGGTTCTCCGAGCCGCTGGCGGTCCGCTTCGTCGAGCTCGCGCGGGTACGGCCGGGGCAGCGCGCCCTGGACGTCGGCTGCGGGCCAGGAGCCCTGACCGCACAGCTGGTGGAGCGTCTCGGGACCGACGCCGTGTCGGCGGTCGACCCGTCGGCACCGTTCGTCGCCGCCGCCCGCGACCGCTTCCCCGGCGTCGACGTCCGGTCCGGCACGGCCGAGCAGCTGCCCTACCCGGACGACAGCTTCGACCTCGCCGCTCGCCCAGCTCGTCGTGCACTTCATGGCCGATCCGGTGGCGGGGCTGCGGGAGATGGCGCGGGTCACCCGGCCCGGCGGCCTCGTCGCGGCCTGCGTGTGGGACCACGCCGGCGGCGGCGGACCGCTCGCGTCGTTCTGGCAGGCCGTGCACGACCTCGACCCGCAGACCACCGGCGAGTCCGGCCTCGCCGGCGCGCGGGCCGGCCACCTGACCGAGCTGTGCGAGGCCGCCGGCCTGACCGAGGTCGACGAGTCGTCGCTCGACGGTCCGGGTGCCGTTCGCGACCTTCGACGACTGGTGGGAGCCGTTCACGCTGGGCGTCGGACCGGCCGGCGCCTACGTCACCGCACTGGACGACGCCGGTCGGGAACGGCTGCGCAACCGGTGCGTCGAGGTGCTGCCGCCGGCGCCGTTCGAGATCGCCGCCTCGGCCTGGACCGTGACGGCCACAGCCCGGCCGCTGACGGTCAGCGCGCCTCGAGGTCCAGGGCGTAGGCATCGCCGTCGCGGCGGAAGCCGAGCCGCTCGTAGTACGGCGCGACCATCCCCGGCGGCGTCAGCACCCGCCGGAACCCGCGGTCGCGGAACAGGCCGCTGCGCCGGTAGACGAACTCGCCGGGAGTGAAGTCGCGGAACCGCGGCGTCACGTAGTCGAGCTCGACCTGAGCAACCCCGTCGCCCGCGTCGCGCACGAGCACGACTCCGACCGTCTCGTCGCCGTGCTGCACCAGGAACGCCGTCCGGCCGGCGTCCTGCGCGGTGCCCGCGAACCCGGGCAGGAAGCGCCGGATGTCGTCGCCGTGCACCGAGAGCACGTGCTGCAGGTACGCGTCGGAGGCGCCGACCTCGAGCACCTGGTACGCGCGCTCGTCGTGCCGCTCGCGCATGCAGCTTGCGGATGAACCACACGTTGATGCCGGCCAGGACGGCGTTCATCGCGACCATCGGCCAGATGCCGAGCAGCGCGTTGAACACGACGAGCACGCCGCTGGCGACCAGGTTGAGGGTCCGGAACCGCAGCACCCGCGCCTGCAGCAGCGAGTAGATGAGCAGCGCGGACCCGGCCCAGCCGAGTGCGTCCAGCCAGGACATGGCTCAGCCCTCCGGACTGCTGGGCAGCGGCTCGCCGTACCAGTGCTCGATCAGCCGGCGCGAGATGGAGATCGACGGCGACATGTGCACCCGCCCGGCGGTGATGTCCGCGAGCAGACCTTCGCGGGTGTACCACCGGGCCTCGGCGATCTCGCCGTCGTGACGTTGCACGTCGGTGGTCAGTGCCTGCGCGGTGAAGCCGAGCATCAGGCTGGACGGGAACGGCCACGGCTGGCTGCCGAGGTAGGCCACCGCGCCGATCTGCGACGCCGACCTCCTCGTGCACCTCGCGGCGGACGGCCGCCTCGAGCGACTCCCCCGGCTCGACGAACCCGGCCAGCGTCGAGAACCGACCTTCGCCCCAGCTCGCCTGCCGGCCGAGCAGCAGCCGGTCGTCGGCGTCGACGACCAGCATGATGACCGCCGGGTCGGTGCGCGGGTAGTGCTCGCTGCCGTCGACCACGCAGCGCCGGGTGTGGCCGGCGTTCTCCGGCCGGGTGGCCGAACCGCAGCGCGGGCAGTACTGGTGCGTCGCGTGCCAGTTGGCCAGCGACACGGCGTGCACGACCAGGCCGGCCTCGAGGTCGTCGAGCCCGGCGCCGACCTCGCGCAGCCCGAGCATCCGCGGCGCGTGCTCGTCCCCGGTGTCCGGACCCGTGTCGAACGCCGCGAAGTAGGCGGCGCCGTCGTGGGTGCCGAGGAAGATGCGCCGGTCCGGCGGCACGTCCGGCCGGGTGCCGAAGTCGAGTCGCGGCGGCTCGCCGGTGACGGCCGTCCGCCCGTCGCGCAGCACCAGCACCCGGGTGGCCGGGTCGGCCCAGGCGGCGGCGAGCCACTCGGTGTCGGTACGTCGGCCGGCGTCGCGGTCGACGACCGCGCGCGCGAGCGCGAGGTCGTTCAGCGTGCTCACCGGTGCAAGGTCCGGGCCAGGTCGGCCCAGAGGTGCGCGGCGGCCTCGGCGCCCTTGAGCAGCAACGGGATCTCGACCTTCTCGTTCGGCGCGTGCCAGCCGTCGTCCGGCAGGCTGACGCCGAGGAAGACGACCGGCGCACCGGTGACGTCCTGCAGGTCCGCCTCCGGCCCGGAGCCGCCCTCGCGGGTGTAGAGCACCTCGGTGCCGAACGCGGTGGACATCGCGCGGGTGACGGCACCGAGCGCCGGGTGGTCGAGCGGGGTCAGGCACGGCCGCACGCCGTCGCCGTACCACGTCATCGACCACTCGATGCCGGCCGGGACGACCGCGCCGAGCCAGGCTTCGAACTTCTGCTGCACGTCCAGCGGCTCCTGGCCGGCGACCAGCCGGAAGGACACCTTCGCGTGACCCTCGGACGGCACGATCGTCTTGTGGCCGGCGTCGGTGTAGCCGCCCCAGATGCCGTTGACCTCCGCGGTCGGCCGGGCCCAGACGCGTTCCAGGGTGCTGAACCCCTTCTCGCCGTACGTCGTCTCGCTGCGGGCGTTCGCCAGCCAGGCCGACTCCTCGAACGGCAGCTTCGCGAACAGCGCCCGCTCCTCGTCGGTGAGCTCGACGATGCCGTCGTAGAAGCCGTCGATGGTCACGTGCCCGTCGCGCGTCGTGCAGCGCGCCGATCACCCGGCACAGCTCGGTCAGCGGGTTGCGGATCGCGCCGCCGAACGAGCCGGAGTGCACGTCGCCGGTCGGTCCGCGGAAGTCGAGCTGGCCGTCGGCCATGCCGCGCATGCCGGTGCACACCGTCGGCGTCTCGCGCGACCACATGCCGGTGTCGGACACGACGACCACGTCGCAGCGCAGCCGGTCGGCGCGCTCCTTGAGCAGCGCGGCGAAGTTGCGGCGAGCCGGACTCCTCCTCGCCCTCGACGAGCAGCTTGAGGTTCACGGCCGGGCTGGTGCGGCCGGTCGCCGCGAGGTGGGCCCGCACCCCGAGGGTGTGGAACCAGACCTGGCCCTTGTCGTCGGCGGCGCCGCGCGCGTGCAGCCGTTCGCCGTCGATGGTGGGCTCGAACGGCGGGTGCTCCCAGAGGTCCAGCGGGGTGACCGGCTGCACGTCGTGGTGGCCGTAGACGAGCGCGGTCGGCGCGTCCGGGTCGTCGCTGGGCCACTCGGCGAAGACCGTCGGGCAGGCCGGCGGTCTCCCAGACCTCGACGGTCGGGAAGCCGGTGTCCCGCAAGGCCTGCGCGAAGTGGTCGGCGGACCGGCGTACGTCGTCGTGGTGGGCCGGGTCGCCGGAGATCGACGGGATGCGCAGCCACTCGACGAGGCCGCGAACGAGGTCGTCGGCGCCGGCGTCGACCGCGGCGCGGACGGCGGCGGTCTGGTCGATGTCGTCGGTGCCGTGGCTCATGCGCCGAACCCTACGACCCGGCTCGGTCGGCGCCGGAGGCCGGTCGGCTAGCGTCGGCGCGGTGCGTGTGGCCACCTTCAACCTGCTCAGCGGCCGCTCCGTGACCGACGGCCAGGTGCGGGCGGCCGACCTCACGCGCGGCGGCAACAGCGCTGGACGCCGACGTCGTCGGGCTGCAGGAGGTCGACCGTGCGCAGGACCGGTCGGGCGGCGTCGACCAGACCGCGCTGGTGGCCGAGGCACTGGGCGCGGGGTGGAGCCGGTTCGTGCCGGCCGTCGACGGGACACCGGGCGGCGACTGGACCGCGTCGACGTGGGACGACGGGTCGCTGGCCGACGGACCGGGGTACGGCATCGGGATGGTGTCGCGGCTGCCGGTGCTGTCGTGGCGGGTACGCCGGTTCGGGCCGGCGCCGCTCGGGATGCCGCTGCTCGTGCCCGGCAGCCGCGGGCTGACCCGCGTCCCCGACGAGCCGCGGATCGCGCTGGCAGCCGTCGTGCAGGGCCCGGCCGGGCCGATGACGGTGATCAACGCGCACCTGTCGTTCGTGCCGGGCTGGAACGTCCGGCAGCTGCGCGCCATCACCCGGTGGGCGCGGTCGCTGCCGGCGCCGCGGCTGCTGCTCGGCGACCTCAACCTGCCCGGCGCCGTGCCCCGGCTGGTCACCGGCTGGTCGCAGCTGGCCCGGGTGCCGACGTACCCGTCGTGGCGACCGCGGGTGCAGTTCGACCACGTGCTCGCGGACACCCCGATGGCCGTCACCGCCGCGCAGGCGCTGCCGCTCCAGGTCAGCGACCACTGCGCCCTCGTGGTGGACCTCGCGTCACTGGTAGGAGATCATCACCGGCCGCGGGCGCCGCGCCATCGTCCGCTCGGGACTGAACGTCGGGTGGTCCTCGTCGTAGAAGTTCTTCCAGCCCAGCGGCGTCCCCTCCGGGCGGGCTGCCTTGACCGAGCGCCAGGTAGCCAGCTTCTGCGCCGCGCCGCCCTGGCCGTCCATGTGCACGAGCACGGCGATCTCCGGCCGGTCGGTGCGCAGCAGGTGCTCGCGGCCGATCATCGACAGCCGGAACTGGTGGACCACGAACAGCTTCTGCGGCAGGCCCTCGGCACGGACCAGGCCCGCCAGCCAGGACGAGGTCCGGTTGAGCTCGGCGGCGTCGATGCTGCCGATCTGGCCCAGCGGCTTCTGCCGCGCGTCCCAGCTTCCACTCCGGGTCGACGGCCAGGCCGACGTGCGGCAGGCGGAGCAACGACTCGTAGCGCCGGGCCTGGTCGAGCAGGTCGGCCCGGCCGGGCTGCAGGTCGAGCAGCACCAGCATGCCGTTGCGGCCCGCCGCGTCCACCCACGGCCGGAGACTGCGGACGCTGGACTCGCCGGAGTAGTCACCGTCGCGACCCGGCGAGCGCTGGGCGACGGTCGCGATGATCTCGAACGACGGCACCACGGGGACGGTGCTCAGCGCTCGGTAGGGACGCGCCACCCGCCGGGCACGTTGCAACCGCGGCGGCGACTCCCTGCTCGCCGAGCACGCCGAGCGAGGGCGCGCCCGGATGTCCGTAGAGCGCGACCAGCCGGCGGCCCGGGAACAGCACCGTGCCGCCGCCGGGCAGCTCGACGGCCGGCTCGTCCGCCGGCGGGCTGGTGGTGTCGGGCGTCGGCGCTGCGGCTGCGCGGTACGGAACCGGGTCAGCCCCGGGTGGGACCACTGCGGTCGAGGGCTGCGCACCGAGCAGCACGGTGACGAGCAGTGCGGTGCAGACGCCACCGACGACACCCGATCTGCGCACCTGACCCACTGTGCCGGGTGCCCGACCTGTGACAGCTCCGACGCGCGGGGAACCGGCGGCCCCTTGTCGCCGCATCCGACCAGGCGCATTGTGGCGCTGAAGGCGGTGGGCGTTCCGACGAGTTCATGCCGGGGGAAGTCGTGGCAAAGGCACTCAAGGTCTGCATCGATCGAGTCCTGCCTCAGGACCGGATGCGTTTCCAGCGGGTCGAGTCGGTGGGCGGGCAGGTCCGCGCCATCATGCCGAAGGTCAAGCGATGGCCGGTCGGGTCCACGCTGCACGTGCGCTTCATCGGTGGGACCGAGACGCAGCGCGCCCTGGTGCGGGAGCAGGCCGCGTGGTGGACGGCGCACGCGAACCTCACGTTCGCGTTCGACGATGCGCCGGACGCGCAGATCCGCGTCACGTTCGACACCAGCGACGGAGCGTGGTCGTACGTCGGCACCGACAACGCCGGCATCCCGCGCAACGAGGCGACGATGAACCTCGGGTTCATGGACGGCGGGACGGCGGCCCACGAGTTCGGTCACGCCATCGGGCTCGCGCACGAGCACCAGAACCCGCAGGCCGGGATCCAGTGGAACGAGGCGCAGGTGCTGAAGGACCTCGCCGGGCCGCCCAACTTCTGGACACCGGACCAGATCCGGCACAACGTCCTGTCGAAGTACAGCGCGGACCAGGTGAACGGCACGACGTTCGACCCGAAGTCGATCATGCTCTACTTCTTCCCGGCGAGCTGGACGCTCAACGGGGTGGCGACCGAGGCGAACGAGGTGCTGTCCGCGACCGACAAGAGCTTCATCGGCAGCGCCGTGGCCTACCCGAAGAGCCCGGTCGCGACGACCGGGCTGACGGTGAACGCCCAACGCCGTACCCAGGCGGCGATCGGCAAGGCCGGTGAGAGCGACCTCTACAGCTTCGTCGTCACCACCGGCGGACGGCACATCATCGCGACCCACGGAACGACCGACGTGCTGATGAGCCTCTTCGGCCCGGACAGCACGACGGACCTGATCGCGACCGACGACGACAGCGGGGTCAGCCTCAACGCGCGCATCATCGCGGACCTGGTGCCGGGGACGTACCACCTGCAGGTCCGGCACTACCGGCCGACGGGAACCGGCACGTACACGATCAGGGTCCGCACCGCCTGACGGCCTTCTCTCAGGCAGCGGGGACCGAGCGGATCAGCTCGGTGAGTGCCTGCTCGTCGAGCAGGTCGGCGGGCCGCACGGTGACGTTCGCGGCGACGTGGTGGAAGGCGGCGCGGATGTTCTCCAGCGGCTCGCCGGTCAGGTGGTGCCAGGCCAGCCGGTAGACCGCGAGCTGGACCGCCGCGGCAGTGGCCTCGGCGCCGGTCTTCGGCGGCCCCGTCTTCCAGTCGACGACGTCGACGGTGCCGTCGGGGGCGTCGGTGAACACGGCGTCGCAGCGGCCGCGGAGCAGCAGGCCGTCGACGACCATGTCGAAGGGCAGCTCGACCTCGGCCGGCACCCGTGCGGCCCACGGGCTCGCGTCGAACGCGGCCTGCAGGGCGAGCAGGTCGTCGTCCGGCTCGGCCGTCTCGTCGGCGGCTCCGGGCAGCTCGTCGACGTCGAGCAGCCGCTGCTGCCCCCAGCGGGCCTCGAGCCAGAGGTGGAACCGGGTGCCCCGCCGGGCCAGCGGCGCCGGCTTGCGCGGCAGCGGGCGGCGCAGCGACCGGGCCAGCTCGGTCGGGTCGCGCCGCAGCATGACCAGCTGGGACACCGACAGCCGGGACGGCAGCTCGACGGCGCCGGACCCGGTGGCGCGGCGCTTGCGGGCGAGCTCGGCCAGCAGCAGCTCGAGCTCGGCGTCCCAGGCCTCCACCCGGTCGCGGTGGCGGTCGGGGACGGCCGGCGCCGGCCGGTCAGCTGCCGCGCGGACCAGGTCGGCACCCTGCTGGACGGACGCCCGGCGCTCCCCCAGCGGGTCGTACGGCCACTGCGCCCACACCGGGTCGGCGGCCAGCGGGTTGGTGTCGTCGTCGGTCGGCTCCTCGGCCCACGTGGCGATCTCGCCGCCGCCGGCCCGGCACAGCTCCGCCGAGCTCGGACAGCAGGTCCGACGGCCCCCGCTTCTTCTTCGCGCCGGCGTCCCACCAGTAGCCCGAGCAGAGCAGCAGGTTGCGGGCCCGGGTCACCGCGACGTAGGCGAGGCGGCGCTCCTCCAGCGCCCCCCGCTCGCGGCAGCCGTCCCGGAACTCCGTCGAGCAGATCGCGCGCGGCCACCTGGTCGTCGGCGTCCTCCCAGCGCAGCACCGGCAGCTCGGCGCGGTCGCCGCGCAGCGGGAACGGCAGGGTCGCGCCCTGCTTGGTCCAGTCGGCGACCGGCCGGTTGTCGACCGGGAACACCGTCTTGGTCAGGCCGGCCACGACCACGACGTCCCACTCGAGGCCCTTGGCCGCGTGCACGGTCATCAGCTGCACCCGGGAGCCGTCGGGCTCGGCCACCTCGACCTCCAGGCCGCGCTCGCGCTCCTCGGCCGTGTCGAGGTAGGCGAGGAAGGCCAGCAGGCCGGGGTCCTCGCCGGACGCGACGAACTCCTCGGCGACCTCGACCAGCCGGTCGACGTCGAGCAGCGCGTCGGCTGCGCGCACGCCGGGGCGGGACGCCAGCTCGACGTCCAGGCCGAGGGAGCGGACGACGGCCATCACCAGGTCCGGCAGCGAGGTGGCGCTCAGCCGACGCAGCCGGCGCAGCTCGTCGCGCAGCCGGAGGATGCGGGCCAGCCCGTCGGGCGAGTAGCTGCCCGGGTCGCCCGGGTCGTCGAGGGCGTCGACCAGGCTGCGCTCGTCGACCGCGTCGTACTCGGGCTCGGTCAGGTCCTCGGTCACGTCGTCGACCGCGCTGCCGTCGCCGGCGCCGGCCGAGGTCCACGAGCCGCGGCGGACGGCCAGCCGCCGGGCGCGACGGCCCAGGGCGTCGAGGTCGCGCGGGCCGAGGCGCCACCGCGGCCCGGCGAGCAGCCGGACCAGCCCGGCGCCGGCCGTGGGGTCGGCCAGCACCCGCAGGGTGCTCGACGATGTCGACGACCTCCGGCTCGTGCAGCAGCCCACCGAGGCCGACCACCTCGCACGGGACGCCCCGGTCCCGCAGCGCAGCCTCGAGCCGCGGGAAGTGCGACCGCTTGCGCGCCAGCACCGCGACCTTGCCCCAGTCGACCGGGTCGGCGCGGCGGGCCAGCCCGGCGACCTGCTCGGCCACCCAGTCGGCCTCGTCGACGACGGTCGGGTGCAGCGCGACCACGACCCGGCCGGCATCTTCCCGTCCGGGGCCGGGGCGCAGGTGCTGGTCGCCGTCGTCCCCGCGGACCGGGATGCCGTCGGCGACCAGGTTGGCGGCACCGAGGATCGCCTCGCCGTTGCGGAAGCTCACCGTCAGCCGGCTCGACCCGGCGGCCTCGGAGCCGGCGAAGTCGGCGCCGAACCGCTCGAGGTTGCCGGCGCTGGCACCGCGCCAGCCGTAGATCGACTGGCGAGGGTCGCCGACGGCGGTGACCGGGTGCCCGGCGAACAGCGACGTGAGCAGCACCCGCTGCGCCTCGCCGGTGTCCTGGTACTCGTCGAGCAGCACGGCGCCGAACCGGCCGCGCTCGATCTCGCCGACCTCCGGGTGCGCGCCCGCGATCCGGGCCGCGACGGCCACCTGGTCGCCGTAGTCCATGACGCCGCGGGCCCGCTTGAGGTCGGCGTAGGCCTGCACCATCGGCAGCAGGGCGAGCCGGCCCTCGAGCAGGTCGAGCAGCTCGCGGACGTCCTTGTAGTGGCCCGCCGTGCGCTGGCCCGGAGCCCGCGGCAACGACTCGAGGTGCGCGCGCACCCGGGCCGTCAGCGCCACCACGTCGTCGGCGTCACGCAGGTGCTCGGACAGGTCGGCGCTGAGCGACAGCACGTCGCCGACGACCGTGGTGACCGCGCGGTCGACGGCGTCCATCGCGCCGTCGTACGACTCGACGACCTGCGCGGCGTACTGCCAGCTGACCGCCTCGCCGACCAGCCGGGTGCTCGGCTCGAGGCCGATCCGCAGGGCGTGCTCGCCGACCAGGGCCGCGGCGTAGGAGTGGTACGTCGTCACGGTGGGCTCGCCGGTGCGCAGCGCTGCCGCGACGTCCTCGGCGAGGAACGGCGACGTGTCGTGCGCGTGGCGCAGCCGGCTCAGCATCCGGCGGACCCGCTCGCCCAGCTCGGCCGCGGCCTTGCGGGTGAACGTGAGGCCCAGCACCCGGTGCGGCTCGACCAGCCCGTTGGCGACCAGCCAGACGACCCGGAGCCCCATCGTCTGGGTCTTGCCGGACCCGGCGCCGGCGACCACGACGTGCGGGCGCAGTGGCGCGGTGACGGCACCGGTCTGCTCCGGGGTCGGCGGGTGGGACTCGCCGAGCCGGGTGGCGAGCTCGGCCGGCGTGAGCAGGACATCGCGGCCGGGCGTCGCGTCGAACAGGCTGGGCTGGCCCTGACCGGCACGCGTCGTGCGGCCGCCGCGCGTCGGCGTCATGACGTCACCGCCCGGCCGTCGTCCTGCACCGGGCAGCTGGTGCGCACCGGGCACATCGTGCAGTAGCGGTTGTCGACCGCCCGGAAGGCCGACCCGGCCATCCCCTCGGCCACCTCGAGCACCAGCGTCCGGGCCCAGCCGGGGTCGTCGCTGGCGGACAGCGGCTCCTGCCCCTGCACGGCGAAGTCCTTGCCGCCGGCCTTCCCGACCTGCACCAGCTCGGCGCCGCCGCTCTCGGCCAGCCCGTCGAACGCGCCGTGCTCGACCGCGAGCTGGTAGGTCGCCAGCTGCCCGTGCTCGGGCAGCTCGTCGGCCGGCACCTTGCTCGCGCCGGTCTTGAGGTCGACGACCACGGCCCGCCCGTCGGCGTCGCGCTCGATGCGGTCGACCCGGCCACCGAGCCGGGCCCGGCCGACCTCGGCCTCGAAGGCCAGCTCGGTCGCCACGACCTCGCGCCCGTTCGCGGCGAGCCAGCCGGCCAGCCGGCGGACCATGCCCTCGGCCTTCTCGCGTTCCTTGCGGCCGACCCAGCCGGAGCCGAGGTCGACGGTCGGCAGCAACGCCTGCAGCCGCGCCTGCAGCACCTCCTCGGTGCTCGTCTCCGGCGTGCGCGCGCTCTCGGCCACCGCGTGCACCAGCGTCCCCACGCTCTGCGCGGCGCCCGACGTGTCACCGCCCCCGACGTGCTCGAGGAACCACCGCAGCTCGCACCGGCGGAACGTCTCGACCTTGGACGGGCTCACCGCGACCGACTCGTCCTCGGCGCGGACCGGGCGCTCGTCGGACAGCGCCGGGAGGCCCCACCACGAGTCCGGGTCGGCGCCGCGGGCACCGGCCTCGGCGAGCGCGGCCAGCCGGGCCGCGGCGGCCGAGCGCAGCGCGTCGTCGACGTCGGGGTCGGTGACCGACTGGCGCAGCTCGGCCACCAGGCTGGTGAGCGACAGCGGCCGGCGCACCGGCGTGAGCGGGCGCGGGTCGTCGCCGGCGAGCGGGTCGATCTCGTCGAGGAACCGCGACGGGCTCAGCGCCTCGCGCTCGCTGGTCACGGCAGTCACCATCAGGGCGCGACGGGCCCGGGTGATGGCGACGTAGAACAGCCGGCGCTCCTCCTCGAGCAGCCGGCCGAGGGTCGCCGCGGTGGCGACGACGGTCGCCATCGGCTCGCCGCCGGGCCGCAGCAGGTCGACCAGCCGCTCGGAGCCGAGGAACGAGCCGCGCATCCGCAGGTCGGGCCAGATGCCTTCCTGGACGCCGGCGACGCACACGACGTCCCACTCCAGGCCCTTGCTGGCGTGGGCGGTCAGGACCTGGACGGCCTCGTCGCCGACCGGGCGGATCGCGGGCTCGTCGCCGGGGATCTGCTGGCCGAGCAGGTGGTCGAGGAAGACCTCGGGGCCGGCGCCGGGCAGCCGGTCGCAGAACCGGGCGGCGGTCTCGAACAGGGCCACCACGGCATCGAGGTCACGGTCGGCGGCCTCTCCCGACGTACCTCCCTCGCGGCTCGCGCGCTCCCAGCGGACGGCGAGCCCGGTGCGCTGCCACAGCTCCCACAGCACGTCCTCGGCGGTGGCTCCCGGCGCGGCCACCGCCTCGCGGGCGAGAGCGAGCAGCGTCGCGACCGCCACCGCCGGCCGGGTGGCCGACTGCGCCAGCGGGACCAGGACCCTGGGGTCGTCCAGCGCCTCGACGAGCAGCTGACCGGAGGCGCGGCGGCCACCCGCGTCGAGCTCGGCCCGGCGCAGCACCTGGCGCAGCCGGCGCAGACCCATCACGTCGGCGCCGCCGAGCGGCGAGGTGAGCAGCTGGACCGCGGTGTCCTCGTCGAGGGCCTCGGGCCGGGTCGCGCAGCGGAGCAGGAGCAGCAGCGGGCGCACCGCGGGCTCCTGCACGCAGCGGGACCTCGTCGCCGGACACCGCGACCGGCACGCCGGCCGCGACCATCGCGCGGCGCAGCACGGGCATCGCGCGCACGGTGGACCGGACGAGCACCGCCATCTGCGACCACGGCACGCCGTCGACCAGGTGGGCGTGCCGCAGCCGGGCGGCGACGTAGGCGGCCTCCTGCGCCTCGGAGCGCAGCACGGCGACCGAGAGCTCGCCGGTCGGCAGCCCGGTCGCGGGCAGCAGGTCGCGGTGCCGGCGCGGACCGCCGAGACCGCGCGAGACCCGGCGGCTCGCGGCGAGCAGCGCGACCCGGACCGGCGGCAGGTGGTGAGCGCGACGACCGGCGCCGGGGTGTCGTCGGCGGTGCGGAACCGGTCGCGGAACTCCCGGATGCCGGTGACGTCGGCGCCGCGGAAGCCGTAGATGGACTGGTCGGGGTCGCCGACGGCGACCAGGTCGCGGCCGCGGCCGGACAGCAGCGTGAGCAGCTCGACCTGGGCCGGGTCGGTGTCCTGCAGCTCGTCGACGAAGACGTGCGGCCGGGCGGCCTGCTCGGCTGCGAGCAGCGCCGGCTCGCGCAGCCAGAGGCCGACGACCGCCCGGATCAGCTCGGCCGGGTCGTAGCTGGCGGCGTCCTGCAACGCGGTCACCCCGGCGTACTGCCGCATGAACCGCGCGGCGGCCCGCCAGTCGTCGCGGGCCTGCACCCGGCCGAGCCGGTCGAGCTCGTCGGCGGTGACGCCGCGCTCGTAGGCGCGCATCACCAGGTCGCGCAGCTCCTGCGCGAAGCCGCGGGTGCCGAGCGCGGCGTGCAGCCGGTCGGGCCACCCGACGGCGCCGGCCTCGAGGTCGCCGGCGAGCAGGTCGCGGACCACGAGGTCCTGCTCCGGGCCGGCGAGCAGCCGCGGCGCGGGCTCGCCGCGGGCGGCCGCCTCGCGACGCAGGATGCCGAAGGCGTAGGAGTGGAAGGTGCGGGCCAGCGGCTCCTTGGTCGCCCGGCCGAGGCGGGCCGTGATGCGGCCGCGCAGCTCGGCGGCGGCCCGGCGGCCGAAGGTGAGGACGAGCACCTGCTCCGGGTCGGCGCCGGCCTCGATGCGGGCGACGACCGCCTCGACGACGGTGGTGGTCTTGCCCGTGCCGGGACCGGCGAGCACCAGCAGCGGGCCGCCGCGGTGGGCGACGACCTCCTGCTGGGCGGGGTCGAGCACCGGCGCGGCGACCGGGCTGGCCGCGGTGCGGACCAGCCGGTACGGCGACGCGGAGCTGCTCACGACGGCCATCCCACCACGGCCCCGGGACACAACCCGGGGCTCGCGAGTCAGGTGCGGGTGACCTCGGACAGGGCCGCGAGCGGCTCGGCGACCTGGGCGGCGTCGCCGACGACGGTCGTGACCAGGGACGCCGGCGCGAGCATCGTCTGCGCCACGGCGTGCACGTCCTCCGGCGTCACCGCCATCAGCGCCGCCGGGTGGTCCCGCAGCCAGGTGACGTCGAGCCCGTCGGCCAGCAGCACCGACAGGGTCGCCGCCAGACCGGCCTGGGTCGCGGTCGAGAGCGCCAGCGACCCGACCAGGTACTGCGCGGTCGCAGCGACCTCGTCCGCCGACGGCGGCAGCGTGGCCATCCGGCCGAGCTCGTAGCCGATCTCGACCAGCGCGGCAGCCGTCACCTCGGTGGTGACGTCGGCGGCGGTGAGGATGCAGGACGCCGCCGGCGCATGCCGCAGCGAGCTCCGCGGGCTGTACGTGTAGCCCTTGTCCTCGCGGATGTTCATCACCAGGCGCGACGAGAAGTACCCGCCGAACAAGGCGTTGGCCACCTCAGCAGCCGCGTACGACGGGTCGGTGCGGGCCGGGGCCTGCCCGCCCATCCGGATGTTCGACTGGACGGCGCCCGGTCGGTCGACCAGCCGCAACGGCCCGGTCTGCACGGCACCGACCTTCGGCACCCGGGTCGGGCTGCCGCTGGTGTCCCAGTCGTCGAGAGCTGCGGCCACCTGGTCGAGGGCACGGGCCGGGGTCAGGTCGCCGACCAGCACCAGGAGGCCGCCGTCGGGCACGATCCGCCGACGGTGCGCGGCCCGCAGCGAGGAGGTGGGCACCGCCAGCACCTCGTCCGCCGCCGGGTGCTCGCGGCCGTACGGGTGGTCGCCGTACAGCTGCCGGAGCCAGGCCTCGTCGGCCTGCACACCGGGCTGGGACAGCGCCCGCTGCAGCTGGTCCGCGAGCCGGGCGGCCTCGCCCTCGACCGGGCCCTTCGGGTAGCTGGCGGTGGTCAGCACCTCGGACAGCAGGCCGAGCAGCTCGCCGAGCCCGCTGCGCAACGACTCACCGGCGAGGATCATCCGGTCGGCGTCGCCGCTGACCCGCAGCGAGCCGCCGATGCGTTGCAGCGTCTCGGCCAGCTCGCCCTGGTCGTGCTCGGCGGTGCCCAGCAGCATCGTGCGCTCGAGCAGGCCGGCGCGGGCGAGGTCCTGGTCCCGGCGTACGGCGGACGGGATCCGCAGCCGGAGGTGGACGAGCGGCACGCTGGGGCGCCGGACGGCCACCACCCGCAGGCCTGACGGCAGCACCCGTTCGGCGACCGTGGGCAGCCGGGGCTTGCGCGGCCGGCCGAGGCCGGGCACCTCGCGTGGCTCGAACGCCTTGCGCTTCGGGCTCATCGAGCACCACCCCCGGCAACGATGTCGAGACGGGCCCGGCTGGTGGGCCGCAGCGATCCCGCGGCTGCTGCCACCTGCTCGCTCGTGACGTCACCCAGCAGCCCGGCCAGCTCACCGGTCAGCTCGGCACGGCCACGTTGCTGCTCGAACGCCGCCATCGCGAGGGTCCGGGACAGGACGTGGTCCTGGCCCTGCAGCACGGCCGAGCCGAGCCGGGCGCGAACCCGCTCCAGCTCGTCGTCGGGCACTCCCTCGGTCGCCACCCGGTCGAGCTCCTCGTCGATCGCCGCGACAACTCGGTCCGCCGGGACGTCGCCGCCGTGGTGGGCCTCCACCAGGAACGCGGTGGGGTTGCGCACGTCGAACGCGTCCTCCATGAAGGCGAGGTGGGCGCCGATGTCGCTGGCGACCCGGTCCTGCTGCACCAGCCGCCGGCGCAGCCGGGACGCGTCGCCGGTCGCGAGCACCGAGCTGAGGACGACGAACGGGAGGTAGGCATCGAGGTCGTCCGGGTCGGGCACCCGCCAGCCGAGGGCCACCGCGGGCGCGGGCGCGAGCGGGTCGACGTGCTCGTCGCGACGCTCGGACGTCGGCGCCGGCTCGTCGAAGTCCGGACGCTCCGGGACGGTCCGACGCGGGACGTCGCCGAAGTGCTTCTGCACCAGGGCCATGGCCTGCTCGGGGTCGAAGTCGCCGCCGATCGCGAGGACGGCGTTGCCCGGCGCGTAGTAGCGGTCGAAGAAGTCGCGGGCGTCGTCGACCGTCGCGCTCTCCAGGTCCTCGAACCCGCCGTAGCCGTTGTGGGCGTTGGGGAACGTCTCGAACAGCAGCGGCGGCAGGGTCAGCCACGGGAAGCCGCCGTACGGCTGGTTCAGGACGTTGACGCGGATCTCTTCCTTCACCACCGCGATCTGGTTGGCGAGGTTCTCCTCGGTCACCGCGGGCGAGCGCATCCGGTCGGCCTCGAGGAACAGCGCGCGCTCGAGGGCGTTCGACGGCAGCGCCTCGTAGTAGTTCGTGTAGTCGAGCCGGGTCGAGCCGTTCAGGGTGCCGCCGGAGGACTGCACGTACTTGACGTGGTCCATCTTCCCCAGCGACGCCGAGCCCTGGAACATCAGGTGCTCGAAGAGGTGCGCGAACCCGGTGCGCCCCTCGGGCTCCGACCGGATGCCGACGTCGTAGTAGACGGCGACCGCCACCACCGGGGCGGAGCGGTCCGGTGCGAGCACGACCCGCAGGCCGTTGCGCAGCTTGGCGCGTTCGACGGCGTACGACGTGGCGGGTGGTGCGACAGCTCGAGCCATGCGGGCGACCGTACCCGGCCGGGGCACCGTCAAGCCGGGCGGCCGTCCCAGCGGGCGCGTCCCATGTCGACCCGCGAGCCGTCCGGCCGCAGCGGCGTCGCCTCGGCCCGCAGGTGGTCGAGGAAGGCGTTCTCCTTGCCCCGCGGGGGCGAGCCGTCGGAGTGGAGGACCCGCCACCACGGCACGTCCGCCTCGCTGCGCGACATCACCTGGCCGACCTGACGCGGCCCTCCCGCGCCGAGGTACTCCGCGATGTCGCCGTACGACATCACGTGGCCCGGCGGGATCAACGCGACGACCCGCAGCACCTGCTCGTCGTACGGCTCGACGGGGTCGTCGTCCTCCCTCTCGACCGTGCGCATGCGCCACACTCTGGCGCATGGACGACCCTCGGGAGCAGGTGGCCGGCGTCTTCGACCGGTCCGCATCGACGTACGACGCGGTGGGCGTCACGTTCTTCTCCGACGTGGGTGCGCGGCTCGTCGAGCGGGCGGCACTGCGCCCGGGTGAGCGGGTCGTCGACATGGGGTGCGGCCGCGGTGCGGCGCTGTTCCCGGCCGCGGAAGCAGTCGGCCCGAGCGGGTCGGTGCACGGGTTGGACCTCGCACCGGGGATGGTCGAGCTGACCCGATCGGACGTCCGGGACCGCGGGCTCACCAACGTCACGGTCGACGTCGGCGACGCGCAGGAACCGAGCCTGCCTGGCGAGGACTTCGACGTGGTCCTGTCGTCGCTCGCCGTGTTCTTCCTGCCGGATCCGGGCGCCGGCCTGCGGGCCTGGCGAGCCGCCACCGTCGACGGCGGCCGGCTCGCGGTGAGCACGTTCGCCGGCCGCGACGACGAACGATGGGAGTGGATGAGGGACATCTTCCCGTCCCGCGACCCGGCGGCAACCAGTGCAGACCCCGGCGAAGAGGACGACCCCGGTCCGTTCAGCTCGGACGAGCGGCTGCACGACCTGCTGTCCGAGTCCGGCTGGGTCGGTGGCTCCTCGGACGAGGTCGAGCACATCGCGCGGTTCGACGACGCGGACCAGTGGGTGGCGTGGTCCTGGTCGCACGGCATGCGGAAGTTCTGGGAGGGCCTCGACGCCGACGGCCGGGCCGACGCCGAGGACCTCGCCCGGGCACACCTGCAGCGCCTCCAGGCCGAGCCGGAGGGTTTGGCGCTGCGGATGCGGGTGCGCTACACGACCGCCTCGGCCGGCTAGCCGACCCGGGCGGCGGCCGACGCCGAGCCGAGCCAGGTGTGCGGCGCGCCGTCCCAGCACCAACCGAGGCGAGGCCGGCGTTCGCTGACCCAGAGCGCCGGCACCCGGCGGTCGCCGCAGCGGGAGCCGAGCATCGAGAAGCAGGTCTCGCGACGGAGCACGCCGCCGTCCTGCAGGAGCAGCGCCAGCCCCTCGTCGAGGGTGAGCGGTGTCCGGCCGGTCGCGAGCATGCCGGGGAGCACCTTCTCCGGCGGGATGTTCAGGCTGTCGTGGCCGGTCTCGACATCGACCAGCAGGTACGCCTTCCCGGCCGGCAGCTCGACGTCCTTCGTCGGCCGGAACGACGCGAGGTCGTCGGCGTCCATCGTGGTGAAGCCGGGGCGGTCCCCCATGCGCGCGAGAGTCGACCAGCCGGTCGGCGGCCAGCAGGCCGGGGAGCACCAGGACGAACGTCGAGCCGGCGAGGCCGGCGGCGTGGTCGCGGAGCGGGGAGGTACGGCGGCGCAGGGTGGCCGCGGTGACACCGGCGGCAGCGGGCAGACCCAGGTCGATCAGGGTGGCGAGCTGGCGGTCCAGCTCGGCGACGGGGTCGTCGGCAGTAACCGACAGGAGCGGGGTGGCGGCGGGAGCGGTGGTGACGGCGCTGCGAGGCATGGAGACCCTTCGTCCGGGAGTGGCGGCAGGAGCCCAACGTCCATCATGCGCCCCGAATTCCGCCGGCTACAGGTCGAAGCGTGCGCGCTCGGCCTCGGGGACCAGGTCGACGAGCTCGCGGTGACGTTGCAGGTACGCCTTGACGAACGGGCAGTACGGCAGCACGGCGACGCCCTTGTCGCGCACCTGCGCGAGCGCCTCGCCGACCAGCCGCGAGCCCAGTCCCTTGCCCTCCGCGGAGTCGGCGATCTCGGTGTGCGTGAACGCGTAGGCGTCGCCCTCGAGGCGGTAGGCGGCGAAGCCGGCCTTCTCCTCGCCCACCCAGATCTCGAACCGGTGCGCCGCCGGGTTGTCCCGGACGGCGATCTCGTCGGTGGCCGCGGCGTCGGTCATCAGTACGTCGGCAGGCTGGGGTCGATCTGGTTCGCCCAGGCGATCACGCCGCCGCCGACGTGCACCGCGTCGGAGAAGCCGGCGCCCTTGAGCACCGCCAGCGTCTCGGCCGACCGCGCACCGCTCTTGCAGTGCAGCACGACCGGCTTGTCCTGCGGCAGCTCGGCGAGCGCCTCGCCGGAGAGGATGCGGTCCTTCGGGATCAGGGTCGCGCCGGGGATCGACACGATCTCGAACTCGTTCGGCTCGCGGACGTCGACCAGGTAGAAGTCCTTGCCCGCGTCCATCATCGCCTTGAGGTCCTTGACCGAGATGGTCGAGCCCTTGGCGGCCTCGGCGGCCTCCTCGCTGATGGTGCCGCAGAACGCCTCGTAGTCGATCAGCCCGGTCTCCAGGGTGATCTCCGGGTTCTTGCCGCACACCACGCACTCGGGGTCCTTGCGGATCTTCACCTGGCGGTAGGTCATCTCCAGCGCGTCGTAGACCATCAGCCGGCCGACCAGCGGGTCGCCGATGCCGGTGAGCAGCTTGATGGCCTCGTTGACCTGGATCGAGCCGATGCGTCGCGCACAGCACGCCGAGCACGCCGCCCTCGGCGCAGGACGGCACCATGCCGGGCGGCGGCGGCTCGGGGTAGAGGCAGCGGTAGCACGGACCGTGTCTCGGCCCAGAAGACGCTGGCCTGCCCGTCGAAGCGGTAGATCGAGCCCCACACGTAGGGCTTGTTCAGCAGCACGGCCGCGTCGTTGACGAGGTAGCGGGTCGCGAAGTTGTCGGTGCCGTCGACGATGAGGTCGTAGTCGCGCGAAGATCTCCAGCACGTTGGTCGAGTCGAGGCGCTCCTCGTGCAGCACGACGTCGACGTACGGGTTGGCCTCCTGGATCGACTCCTTGGCGCTGACCGCCTTCGGCTGCCCGATGTCGGACTGGCCGTGGATGATCTGGCGCTGCAGGTTCGACTCGTCGACGACGTCGAAGTCGATGATCCCGAGGGTGCCGACCCCGGCCGCGGCCAGGTACAGCAGCGCGGGCGAGCCGAGGCCGCCGGCGCCGACGACCAGCACCTTGGCGTTCTTCAGCCGCTTCTGGCCGGTCATGCCGACGTCCGGGATGATCAGGTGGCGCGAGTAGCGGCGCACCTCGTCGACGGTGAGCTCGCTGGCGGGCTCGACGAGCGCGGGCAGTGACACGGGACAGGCCTCCGGGTCGACGGGGTCAAGGTGGTCGAGACAGTCCTCTAGTGAACCCCTTCGTACCCCACGACGATTCCCCGCCTGTCAGCATGTGGGACATGCGCCCCGTGGTCGGCATCACGTCCTACGTGGAGCAGGCCAGCTGGGGCGTGTGGGACCATGCCGGCGGTGGTGCTCCCGTTCCGGTACGTCGAGCGGGTCGAGGCCGCGGGCGCGACGGCCGTCGTCCTGCCACCGTCGGCCGCCGCCGACACGGCGGTCCTGGACCGGCTCGACGCGGTGGTCTTCGCCGGCGGCAGCGACCTCGACCCCGCCCTGTACGGCGAGCCGGCGCACCCGGAGACCAAGGGCCTGCGCGCCCCTTCATGTGGGTCCTTTTCATGAACACCATGGACCTGCTGCCGCTCGACCTGCCGGGCTACCTGTATCGGCCTGATCTGGGGCCACGAGGTAGCAGCACCACACCTACCTGCGCGTGGTGCCGACCGCCGACCCCAACACCACCTTCGCGATGTCGCTTCGATATTCCTGCTATCCATCGTCGACTCGACCAAGGCCAAGGGCCTGGGCGGGTTTATCGGCGAGCTCTTCACCGCGCCGTTCCACGCCGGGCATGCTCGTGAAGATCGTGATGGTCATCCCCTAACATCGTGCTGAACGTCCTCGAGTATGTGTCCAGCCGGTTTCGCTGGCGCTGCGACTGTTCGGCAACATGTACGGCGGCGAGCTGGTCTTCATGCTCATCGCGGGCCTCTGTCAGCTCGTGGCTGTTCTTCCTGCCTGGCGTGTTCTTCGGCTGGGTCTGGTCGGTGTTCCACATCCTGATCATCCTGCTGCAGGCCTACATCTTCATGATGCTGACCGTGGTCTACATCTCCATGGCGCACGACGCTCACTAAAAGATTTCAACGCTTCACCTTTCCCTAACCGCTGCAACTTAACTAACCCAGGAGTTTCCAATGAACGAGTTCATCGCCCTGATCCAGGCCAACACGGCCATCGGCATCGGCCTCATGATCGGCCTCGGTGCGCTCGGCACCTACGTCGGCATCGGCATCATGGGTTCGAAGTTCCTCGAGGCCGCCGCGCGCGGCCCGGAGCTGATCCCGATGCTGCAGGGCCGCATGTTCCTGCTGGTCGGCCTGATCGACGCCTCGTTCATCATCGGCCTCGCCATGGCGATGTACTTCGCGATCGCGAACCCGCTGCTGTCGGCCCTGCACAGCAGGTCGCCGCGGGCGGCTAAGCAACACCCAGTCGAGTCGCGCCTGCCCCGGTAAACGGCGGGCGCGGTTTCGCCGTCGCGCAGCCTGCGCGACGGATGGCAATTCGAGGAAGAAGTCATGGATATCGGCATGACGTTGTTGGGTCAGGCGCTCACCTTCGCGCTCCTGATCAGCATTCACCGCCAAGTTCATCTGGCCGCCGCTGATGGCGGCGATCGAGGAACGGCAGCAGAAGATCGCCGAGGGCCTGGCTGCGGCTGATCGCAGCAAGAAGGACCTGGCCCAGGCCGAGGAGAAGGTGAACGAGGTGCTGCGCGAAGCGCGGGTCAAGGCCGCCGAGATCATCGCCCAGGCCGCAGAGCAGGCGAAAGGAGACCATCGACCACGCCCCAGAGAAGGCGATCGAAGAGGGCAACCGGCAGAAGACCGCCGCCGCCGCCGAGATCGTGTCCTCCGGCAACCGCGCCCGCGAGGACCTGCGCAAGCAGGTGTCCGCGCTGGCCGTGGCCGGCGCCGAGAAGCTGATCCTGCGCGAGATCGACGGCAACGCCCACAAGGCGCTGCTGGACGAACTCGCGGCCGCAGATCTGAGCCCGCTGCCATGAGCCTGAGCCTGACCCTCGCCCGTCCCTACGCCCGCGCCG
>CAVYTH010000014.1:0-86392 GCA_963771345.1 uncultured Actinomycetota bacterium | reverse complement strand
GAGCCCAACGACGCATGAGCAGCGAACCTCTCGTAACCCCCTACGAAACAGTTCGCGAGGAGCGCTGGCCCGCGACCGCGGCCTGCGCGAGAAGGTGATGTCGCTGGAGGAAGCTGCCAAGCTGGTCAGCGACGGCGGCCACTTACGTCGCGCTCGGCGGCTGTCACCTGACGCTGCACCCCCTTCGCCTGATCTGGGCGCTGATCCGCGCGCGCAAGCAGCGGCGCCCATGTCTCCCGGTCCATCGCCTCCTCCGAGACCGACCTCCTCCTCGCCTCCGGCGTCGCCAACCACGTCGTGACGAGCTGGTTCAGCCAGGGCCTGATCTGGGGCGTGTCGAAGGTCATGCGCCACTACACCGAGAACAAGCTCGCGGTTTTCGAGGAGTGGAGCCATTGTCGATGGGCCTGCGCTATCGCGCGGGCGCCATGGGCATTCCCTTCATGCCCTCCCGCACCATGCTGGGCTCGGGCGTCGGCGCGCCTCGGCGACAGCGTCAAGGCCATGACCTGCCCGTTCACGGGCGAGGAGCTCGACCTTCTGCCGGCGCTCAACCCGGATGTGGCACTCATCCACGTGCAGCGTTGTGATGCGTTCGGCAACGCGCAGCTCGACGGCCTGCAGTTCATGGATCTCGACCTCGCCATGGCGGCCAAGCGAGGTCATCATGACCACCGAGCGCATCGTCTCCAACGAGCAGATCCGCCGCACGCCCGACCAAACTCGCATCCCCCGCTTCACAGTCGAAGCCGTCGTCGAGGCACCGATGGGGTGCGCCCCGCACAAGTACTACGGCGATCTACGAGCCATTCTTCTCGCACCTCGACGACTACACACATGCACCACCAAGGACCCGATCAAGGGCTCACAAGGACTACCTCGACCGCTACTTCTTCACCCCGAGTTCCTGGCCGGGCTCTCTGCTCCAAGCTCGGCATGGATGCCGTGCTCGATGCGTGCCGCCGCCGCAGTCTAGTCCACAATGACTAAGCATCAATCCAAAAGACGCCCACCTACAACGGCCTCCGAGTTGCTGTGCAGTGGATGGCCGCGCGGCTGCTCAAGGATGGACAGATCGTATTCGCCGGCATCGGCGTGCCGCTGCTGGCCGCGACGCTTCGCCCAGCACCAGTTCGCGCCGCACCTGACCATCCTGTTCGAAGGCGGCACGATCGGCCCGCGCATCGTGCCGGGCGAGCTGCCGCCCTCCACCAACGAGCAGCGCTGCACCCCGCTACGCCAACATGGTGCTGCCGATCACCGACGTGCTGCTGTACCTGCAGCGCGGCTACGTCGATGTCGGCTTCGCAGCGTTGTCCGGGTGCGGCCGGGCCAGCCGCCGTTCATGCAGAAGAACCTGCCGGCCTATGCCCCCGACTCGATCCCGACGCTCGAGGTCACGACCCAGGACGGGAAGAAGGTGGTCCGCTATCCCGTCTGCGACGACCGGGAGACCCTGCTGTGGTTCGCCAACCAGCGCGCGGTCGAGTACCACCCGACCCTGTTCCGGGGGCTTGCGTCCGACGCCCCCACCCACCTGGTGGTCGACCTCGACCCGCCCGCGGGCTCCGACGCATTCGCGCGCGCAGTCGCAGGCGCGCATTCCTGGTGCGACAGGTGCTCAGCGACGTGGGTATGGCGGCGCTGGCCAAGACCAGCGGGGCCAAGGGCGTGCATGTTGTCGTGCCGCTGGCGCCGGGCAGTCGGCGATGGACGTCGCGGCCGCCACCCGCGCGATCGCGGCGCGCGCGGAACGGCTCGACCCGAAGCTGCACGACGACGGCGTTCGTCGTCGAGGAGCGCGACGGCAAGGTGTTCCTCGACGCGACGCGAGCGGGTGGGGCGACCGTGGTGGCGGCCTACAGCCCGAGGGTGCGGCCCGGTGTCCCGGTGTCGTTCCCGGTCGCCTGGGACGACCTCGCCGGCGCGTCACCGGCGGACTTCACCATCAGCACCGTCCCGCGGCTGCTCGGCGACGCCGACCCGTGGACGACGTTGATGCCGCCGCCACAGGCCCTCGACGCGCGGGCTGGTCGAGGAGGGTCACACCATCCCGATCGCCCGGGTGGCGGCGATGCACGAGGGCAAGCGCCGCGCCCGAGCCCGGCGGGAAGCGGGAGAGGACGCCGACCTAGCGGGACGCGTCTCCTAGTCGGACGCCTTCGCCTCCTCCAGCGCGTCCAGGTCGCGCTCGGCGTAGAGCCGGTGCTCCCACTCCTCGTTGAGGATCACCAGCAGGCACTCACGCACCGGGAAGGTGCTGGACTCCGGCGGCCACCCCGTCGCCTTCGACCGGCTCGGTCTCGACGTCCAGCGACTCGTCGGTCAGGCCGTCGACGACCTCGCGCACGGTGGACATCCGGTCGCGCCGCAGCTCGAGCACCTCGTCGAGCGACGGTCGGGCGTCGCGGTCCACGCGGGATGCTCGGCCACTCCGGCATCTCCTCCCACGGCAGGCCCAGCGGCGTGCCACGGCGCCGGGTCGCCGAGGATCGCCCGCCTGATCCACGCGTCGGTGGCGAACACCAGGTGCCGCAGCGTCTCGATGAACGACCACTCGCCGCCGACCGACTCGTGCAGCAGCGCCGGGTCGAGCCGGCGGGCCCGTTCGACCGTCCCGCCCCAGAGCCGCTCGACGGCGTCCCACGCCTCGCGGAAGCCGGCCGCATCCGTCGGGCCGCATCTTGGCCCGGTCGGGATACCGCCGGTCGAGCTCGGCGTTGACCAGCGGCGCGATCTCGACGCCGTTGATCGTCACGTTGAGCAGCTCGCCGTGGATGTCGACGTTGGCCAGCTCGACGCCGCGCATCACGACGCCGTGCAGGTAGACGTCGCGGAACTGCGCGTCGGACAGGTCGACCTTCCGGAACTCCGAGCCCTTGAGGTCGACGTCATGGAACCGGGAGCCGCTGAGGTCCTGGCGGGAGAAGTCAGTCATGGCGGGACCGTAACGTCGCGCGCCGACAGCACGGCGGCAAGGCTCATCCGTGCCGGGTGAGGACGCCGTGATCAGCCCGCCGCAAGGCTGGTTCGTCACCAGGCATCGATCGCGGTTGGAGCCAACATGTCGACCACCGGAACCCCGGTATCAGGGCTGTCGCAGCAGCAGCTGCAGGAGGCCATCGCGTCCCTCTCGACGCCGGACGTCGTGGAGTCACCGTTCGGGCAGCTGAGCTTCTTCGACGGGGTGCCGCGCACCCGACGACCGTCTCGACGGTCTATGACGCGCTGGACCTGATGCGCGGCATCGAGGTGTTCCTCAACGCCATCCCGGGCGCCTCGCTGGTGGCGATGCGGCGCGGTCTGCGGTCCGCCGGGATCACGTCGCCGCACATCGTCGGCATCACCGAACCGAGAGCCAACTCGAACAGCCTGTTCCTCACGCCGAACACCGAGACGACGTACGGGACGACGTTCCTGGACCTGAAGGCGTGGGGCCCGACAGTGATCGAGGCGCCGCCGGAGTCGCTGTGCGTCGTGGACGACTTCTGGTTCCGGTACGTCGCCGACATGGGGATCCCGGGACCCGACCAGGGCAAGGGCGGGAAGTACCTGTACCTCCCGCCGGCGTACGACGGGGAAGTGCCGGACGGCTACTACACCTATCGCTGCCCGACGTACACGAACTGGGTCGTGCTGCGTGCGCTCGGCGGCGTCCCCGCCATGAAGCGGACCAGGATCTACCCCCTGTCGCAGGTGGAGGCGCCGGAGGACAACGTGTTCATCAATCTGGCGGCGATCACCATGAACACGGTGCACGCGAACGACTTCTCGTTCTTCGAGGAGCTCGACGAGCTGATCCAGGAGGAGCCGGTCGAGGCGCTCGACGCCGAGCGGGCCGGGCAGCTCGCGGCGATCGGCCTGGTCAAGGGCCAGCCGTTCGCGCCGGACGACCGGTTGCGCGGGATCCTGTCGCGCGCGGCCACCATCGGCGCCGGGATGTCCCGGGTCATCACGTACACCCCGCGGGACTCGCAGGCGAGTCTGTACGGATCCTGGAAGAACGCCTTCGTCGGCGGCAGCCACGAGTTCCTCCGCGACGGCGCCCGGCTGCTCGATGCGCGGACCCAGTTCCACTACCTCGCCACCGTCGTGACCCCCGCCATGGCCCACGCCCAGGTCGGCGCGGGCTCCGCCTACGCCTACACGGTGCACGACAGCAACGGCGACCTGCTCGACGGCGCCCGGACCTACCGGCTGCATGTCGACCCGGACCCGCCGGCGAAGAACTTCTGGTCGGTCGACGTCTACGACACCCAGACCCGGTCACTGCTCCAGGTGCCCTCGACGATCTGGCCAGCACTGGCAAGCAACACCGGCACGCTGGAGGCGAACGACGACGGGTCCTACGACCTGTACTTCGGCCCGGCAGCACCGGAGGGCAAGGAGTCGAACTGGGTGGAGACCGTCCCGGGCAAGTCGTGGTTCCCGCTGTTCCGGCTGTACGGGCCGCTGCAGCCGTGGTTCGACCAGACCTGGAAGCTCAACGAGTTCGAGCCCGTCGACTGAAGGGCGCAGCACCCGCGGCTGGTCGGAGCCCTCGACGGCGCCTCCGCACAGGATGATGTTGAGGGCCAGAGCGGTACCGGGGGAGGTCCATCGTGCGAAGCCGCCCAGCCAGTCATCGGCTCAGCCTCCCGGTCCGCCGCAGCCTGCGCGGTGATCGCGGGTCTCGTCCTCGTGCTCGGCCTGGTCGCGCCGCCGGCCGCCGTTGCGGCAGCCCCGGCCAACGACGACTTCGCCGCGGCCAAGCTGATCGGCAGTGCTGCGGTGGGCTTCGCGACCGCTCTGACCCTCGAGGCGACCAAGCAGCCCGGGGAGCCGAACCATGCCGGTGACGCCGGCGGGCACTCCGTCTGGTTCAGCTGGACCGCACCGGCCGACGGCAACGAGTCCTTCTCCACGGTCGCCAGTGACTTCGACACCCCTGCTGGCCGTGTACACCGGTTCGACTTTCGGCGCTCTCATCGCTGTCGCGACCAACGACGACCTCGGGGGCTTTCCCTGGGCAACCGTCAGCTTCCGGGTCTCGAGCGGGCGTGACCTACCTCATCGCGGTCGATGGGTTCGCCGGCAAGAAGGGCCGTGTCGGGCTCGACTGGGCACCGGCCCCCGCCAACGACAACTTCGCCGACGCCCAGGTACTGCCGAGCACCGGGGTGGGCACCGCGACGGGCACCACCCGCGGGGCCACCCGCGAACCCGGCGAGCCGGAGTCCGTGGTCGACATCGGCCGGGTCTGGTACTCCTGGACGTGCCGGCAACGGGCACCTACAAGGTCGACACCGTCGGCTCGACGGTGGACACCGTGCTCGGTGTCTACGAGGGCACCACCTTCGAGAGCATGGCCCGGGTCGGCATCAACGACGACGACCCCGACCGCGGATGCTGCTCGACCTGGCTGCCCAACGTTTGGGCGACAGCGGGAACCACCTACTCGATCTTCGTCGCCCCGTTGTCGGACGACGCCGACGACGGGCCGCACCGAGGGGACGTGCAGCTCAACTGGGGCCCGCTCCTGCTGGGGACCTCCGGACAGGACCGGTTGGTCGGAACTGCTGCGGGCGAGGAGCTACGCGGCGGTCGGGGGAACGACGTGCTGCGGGCCCGGGGAGGCGGCGACTCCGTCTTCGGCGGGCGCGGCAACGACCGGCTCTTCGGCGGCGCGGGCAAGGACGTCCTCGTCGATCACCGGGGCGACAACCGGCTCTTCGGCAATGCCGGCGCCGACCACCTCGGACGCCCGGCGCGGCGGGGCCGACCTGCTCAACGGAGGACCGGGCACCGACCGGTGTCGCGCAGGGCAGAACGACACCAGGCGCCGATGCCCCTGACGTCAGGTCGGCGACACGACGCGGACGATGCCGCGAGCCACCCGGGCGACCCGGTCCGCTGAGGCCGACTCGCCGAACTCCACCGTCACCGCCCGACCGTGCAGCCGGGCGTTGTGCCAGTCGGTGAGGGTGCCGTGGCAGCCGCCACTGCAGCCGAAGTACCGGATCGGCAGCCCGGTCGCGGCGCTCAGCCGGCGTACCAGCGTCATCGACTTCGCCCGGTAGGAGTCGACTCCGAACAACGGCTGGTGCAGCACGAGGGTGGTCCGCGGCTGCACCTCGCGCAGGAACGCCTGCACCGCGCGGGTCTCGGGCTCGCTGGCCGCCGCCGGACCGGACCAGGTGTTCGTGCCCGCGTCGGCCTGCTGCCAGTGCCGCGGGAAGTTCCGGTTCAGGTCCACCCCATGGGCGTTGGTACGCCGGTCGGCGGCCGTGCCGTCGGGGTTCACGGTCCGCAGCAGCCACAGGTCGAGCCCCGCAGGGAGCGCTGCGGTGCGGAGCCGGCGTACGACGCGCATCCCGGCCCGCTCGTCACCGTGCATGCTGCCGATCACCACCGCCGTCGACGTCGCACCGTCGGTCCAGCGGTGCACCGCGACGATCGGCCGCCCCTCGACGGACGTGCCGATCCGCACCGTCTCCTCGTGCACCTCGGCGGCCTCGGCCGGCGCGGCAAGGGCGGCGGTCGACAGCAGCGCCACCGCGAGGACGAGTCGGCCCGGTCGACGCATGCGGGCATCCTCGCAGGCACTGTCCGATGCGCGTGGCAGCATCGCCTCCCGTGACGACGACGCCGGTGCGCCTCAGCATGGCGCGGGCCCGGCGGGTGGCGATCGCCGCCCAGGGCCTGGCCGCCCCGCGCCCGGCCGCGCCCGGCATGCGCCACCTCACCGCCACCGTGGACCGGATCGGGCTGCTGCAGATCGACAGCGTCAACGTGCTGACCCGCGCGCACTACCTGCCGCTGTACTCACGGCTCGGCCCCTACGACCGCACTCTGCTCGACCGGGCCAGCGGCCGGGCGCCGCGCCGGCTGGTCGAGTACTGGGCGCACGAGGCGAGCCTCGTCCCGCCCGCGACCCAGCGGCTGATGCGGTGGCGGATGCGCCGCAGCGAGAAGGCCTGGGGCGGTATCCGGTCGATCGCGGTCCAGAACCCGGGGCTGGTGCAGGCCGTGCGCGACGAGCTTGCGGTCCGCACGGTGCCGATGACGACCGGCCAGGTCGAGGCCGCACTCGAGCACGACGTCCCGCGCGACAAGGTCGACTGGGGCTGGAACTGGTCCGAGGTCAAGCGGGCGCTGGAGTTCCTCTTCTACGCCGGCGAGATCAGCTCGGCCGGCCGCACCACGTCCTTCGAGCGCCGGTACGCCGTGCCGGAGCGGGTGCTGCCGCGCGACGTGGTCGAGGCACCGCACCCGACCGACGAGGAGGCGTTCGTCGGGCTCATCCGGATCGCCGCGCGGGCCCACGGGGTCGCGACGCTGCGGCTGCCTGAGCGACTACTTCCGGATGTCGCAGGACGACACCCGCGGTGCGGTGGAAGCTCTGGTCGACGCCGGCGAGCTGCTGCCCGCACAGGTCGAGGGGTGGTCGCGCCCGGCGTACCTGCACCGTGACGCGCGGCTGCCGCGTGCCGTGCGCGCACGCGCGCTGCTGGTGCCGTTCGACCCGCTGGTCTGGTTCCGGTGGCGTGACGAGGCGCTGTTCGACTTCCACTACCGGATCGAGATCTACACGCCGGCCGAGAAGCGCGTCTACGGCTACTACGTGCTGCCGTTCCTGCTCGGCGAGCGGCTGGTCGCCCGGGTCGACCTGAAGTCCGACCGGCAGGCGGCCGATGGTGGCGGCGTGCTGCGTGTCCGGTCGGCGTTCGCCGAGCCGCACGCCCCGCCGGAGACCGCCGCCGAGCTGGCCGGTGAGCTGGAGGAGATGGCCCGGTGGCTCGGCCTCGGCGACATCGCGGTCGAGCCGCGCGGCGACCTGGCCACGGCGCTGAAGGCAGCCGTCAAGCGCGGGGGAGCGCCTCGACCGTCCTGAGCCAGTGCTCGGCGAACGCCGGCCCGTCGACGTCGACGACCAGGTCCACCTGCCGGCCGGCGGGGTCGGACGCCGACGTCCGCTCCAGCTGCCCGACGTCGTCGCCGGGCACCGGCCGCAGCGTCGTCGTCTCGACCGTGACGCCCGGCCAGCCGGTGGCCACCGCCACCGCCAGCGGGTCGTGGTGGAAGTTGGCCAGGTCGTCCGGCAGGCCGGGGTGCGCGAGTGCGAGCGCGGTCGTGCCCCGGTCGTCGCGGTAGGCCTCGGCCTGCGTTGCCATCAGCCGCCCGACCGCACCGGACGAGCGCAGCCGGGGCAGGTCGCGGTCGCGCAGGTGCACCTGCGCGGTCACCGCGAGCGGTACGACGGTCAACCGGCCGGCTGCCCGGCGTACCTCCGTGGCGGCGACCGGGTCGCAGACCACGTTCCAGTCGCGCGCCGCCTGCCACCGCGGGAACCTGTCCGGCGGCTGCTCGACCCAGCCGCCCATCAGCACCACGTGCGCGTCGCGCAGCGCACCCGGCGACCGGCGCTCCAGGTGCGCCAAGCGTGGTCGCGGGGCCGATGCCGACGACCACGGCGCCCGTGGTGACTGAATCGTCCAGCAGGTCGAGTGCCGCGTCGAGCGGTCCCGGCCGGGCGGGTGCCTCCGCCGGCCAGTACGGCGGTCCCGGCGGCGGCCCGCCGCCCGGTTGCCCGGTGGTCAGCGACACCTCGGCACCCGCGGCGAGCGGCACGTCCGCCCGGCCGGTCAGCCGCAGCACCTCCGCGACGTAGCCCGCCCGCCGGCCGCCCGGGTCGTCGACGGTCGTGATGCCGGTCAGCTCGACGTCGTCGCGGGCCAGCAGGTAGACCAGCGCCGCGACGTCGTCCGGGTCGCCCGCAAGGTCGGTGTCGAGATGGACCCGCATCGCGACGTCTCAGACTGCGGGGTTGCTGGGGGCGGGGTCGGTGGAGAGCCGCGCGTGCAGGTGCTCGTCGTCGCGGCGGCCGTCCGGTTCCCGGTACGCCCCGCGCATCACGCCCTCGGCGAGGTACCCGCACTTCTCCGCCACCCGGCAGGACGCCACGTTGTCGACGGAGTGCGGCAACGCGATCCGCTCGATACCCAGCGCACCGAACGCCCAGCGGGTCACCGCGCCGACCCCGGCTGTCGCCACACCCTGGCCGCGCGCCCACGGTGCCGTCCGGTAGCCGATCGACGCGGTGCGCTGGTCGTGAAGGTCGACCTGCCACAGCGAGATGTTGCCGGCCAGCCGCGCGGTCGTGGCGTCCAGCACCGAGAAGGTGGCGTGGCTGCCGTCGGACCAGTCGGCACCGCGCTCGCACCATGACCGCGCGCTCTCGAGGTCGACGACGTTGGGTGCCGCGTTGAACCGCACGGTCAGCGGGTCGCTGAGCATCGCCAGGGCGTCCTCGGCCTCACCGACGGACGGCGGCCGCAGCTGCCAGGCGCCGGCAGCGATCTCGACGTGCTCGATCCCGCTCACCGGTCGCCCATCGCCGGCGCTTTCGGCAGCTCGACCCGTCCCGGTGGGTCGGTGGCCAGCACGCCGTGCCGGTGCTGGTCGGAGACCCGGCCGTCCGGGTACCAGAGCGCGCCGCGCTCCACGCCCTCGAGCGCGAAGCCGCTGCGGGTCGCGACGCCGCAGGACCCGACGTTCTCGACGTCGTGGATCAGCTCCAGCCGGTGCAGGCCCAGCTCCCCGAACGCGTACCGCCGGACGTTCGCGACGGCGCCGCTCGCCACCCCGCGCCGCCGGTGCGCCGGGTGCACGCCGTAGCCGACCTCGGCCATCGGCGGGCGGTCGTCGAAGTGGCCCAGCGAGGTGCGCCCGATCACCGCGCGGGTGTCGGGGTCGCGGACCGCCCAGTTGATGCGACCCGGGACGTCGCGCGACGCGACCCAGCGCCGGGCGTCCTCGACGGTGTGGATGTCGGCCAGCGACCTCGACCACCACCGGCCGACGTCGTCCGCGAGCTCCACGATGGCCGGCAGGTCGGCCTCCTCCCACGGCGTCAGCAGGACACCGTCGCCCCGCAGCTCCGGCGACACGGCCGGCAGGTCGATGCCGGTCGCGGTCATCGGCCGACCACCCGGGCGTGCAGGTGCTCGTCGGCGAAGCCGTCAGCCAGCAGGCACGAGCCGAGCTGGGTGCCCTCCAGGGCGAACCCGGCCTTGGTCGCGACGCGGCACGACGCGGTGTTCGTCAGGGCGTGCTGCAGCTGCACCCGGTGCAGGCCGAGCTCGTCGACGGCGTACGTCGCGGCGAGCCGCAGTGCGCGCGGTGCCACCCCGCGCCCGCGGGCCGCCGGCAGCGTCCAGTACGACGCCGTGGCCCACCAGTCGAACCGGTTGATCTCGCGCAACCCCACCGACCCCACCACTGCCCCCTCCTCCTCGACGGCCCACGAGGCCGCGCGCCCGTCGGCCCAGCGCTCGGACCGCCCGGCGATCCAACCGCGCGCCGCCGCCAGGTCGCGCGGCGGCGAGGCGCGGGTTCCACCGCACCACCTCCGGGTCGCTACAGCCCGGCCAGCACGATGCCGGCGTCGTCGTCGGCCCACGGCCGCAGCCGCAGTCCGTCGCCGGTCAGGGTGACCGGGTCGAGCGGCTGCGGTGCGGGAGCGGCCGGACCCGGCGGGTCGGTCGCCAGCCGGGCAGTGCAGGTGCGCGTCGTGCAGGACGCCGTCACCGTGGTCCAACGCCTCCCGCTCGACCCCCTCGAAGGCGAACCCGCTGCTGGCTGCGACCGCGCAGGACGCCCGGTTGCCGACGGCGTGGAGCAGCGCAACCCGGTGCAGCCCGAGCTTCGTCGACGCCGTACCGGACCGACATCGCCACCGCCTCGCGGGCGACACCCGCGACGCCGGAAGCGCGGAGACACGGCGTACGCGATCTCGGCACTGCCGGGGGTGTCGCCGAAGCGGAGCAGGCCGACCCGGCCCATCAGGCTGCGGGTGCCCGGCTCCCGGACCGCCCAGTCGATGCGGTCCGGGTCCTCGACCCGGCCCTTCATCCAGGCCCGAGCATCGTCCGGGGTGCGCAGGTTGCGCATCGACGAGGACCAGGTCCGGGTCGCGTCGTCGGCCATCTCGAGGACCGCTTCGGCGTCGTCGTCCGCCCACGGGGTCAGCAGCAGGCTGTCGCCGGTGATCTCGGGCACGTGTCGGGGGCCGGGGCTCACCGTGAGCTCCCCGGCGAGCAGCCCGCCGACCCAGCCGTCCAGCCGCTCGCCGCGGTGCGCCAGCCGTCGCCGGCAGGTCCCCTCCCGGGTGAAGCCCAGCTTCTCGACCACCCGCCAGGAGGCGTCGTTGCCCACCCCGGCCCACCACTCGATCCGCTCCAGCCCGAGCACCTCGAAGCCGAACTCGCAGACCATCCGGGCGGCATCGGTCATGACGCCCTTGCCGCGGGCCCAGGGGGCGGCCCAGTAGCCGATCTCGCGCATCGCCGCGTCCCGCGCGTGCAGGCCGACCATGCCCAGCAGCCGCCCGTCGGCGGCGTCGGTGATCGCGAAGGTCATCTCGCCGTGCTCGGTGTCCTGCCAGCGCTCCGGCCGCTGGGCGACGAACTGCCGGGCGTGCTCCTCGGTGTAGGGCACCGGGACGGGGATCCAACGGGCGATCGCCTCGTCCTGGCAGGCCTCGAAGATGGCCGGCGCGTCACGCTCCTCGGGCGGGCGGAGCAGCAGGGGGCCGGCGGCCAGGGTGGTGGGTCCGGGGTAGGTCACCACCCCATCCAACCGGGGCACCTCGGGCGCGGTCGAGGCGTTAGCGGAGGTGTCCTCTGCCTGCGCCTACGATGGCCAGAGGGCCCACCAGCCCGATATGCCCTGTCCGACCGCTCGAGGAGACTCCGCGTGCCCGCCTTCTTCGACAAGATGCTTCGCGCCGGTGAAGGCAAGATCCTGCGCAAGCTCAAGACGATCTCTGAGCAGGTCAACGCGATCGAGGACGACTTCGCCGCGATGACCGACGCCGAGCTGCGGTCGATGACCGACGAGTTCCGCTCCCGCCTGGACGACGGCCAGAGCCTCGACGACCTGCTCCCGGAGGCCTTCGCGACGGTCCGCGAGGCCGCCAAGCGGACCCTCGGGCAGCGGCACTTCGACGTCCAGATGATGGGCGGCGCGGCCCTGCACCTCGGCAACATCGCCGAGATGAAGACCGGTGAGGGCAAGACCCTGGTCGCCACCGCACCGGCGTACCTCAACGCGCTCTCCGGCAAGGGCGTGCACGTCGTCACGGTCAACGACTACCTCGCCGAGTACCAGTCCGAGCTGATGGGCCGCGTGCACCGCTTCCTCGGCCTCGAGGTCGGGGTGATCCTCGCCAAGATGAAGCCCGCAGGAGCGCCGCGAGCAGTACGCCGCCGACATCACCTACGGCACCAACAACGAGTTCGGCTTCGACTACCTGCGCGACAACATGGCCTGGTCCAAGGACGAGCTCGTGCAGCGCGGCCACAACTTCGCGATCGTCGACGAGGTCGACTCGATCCTGATCGACGAGGCCCGCACCCCGCTGATCATCAGCGGCCCGGCCGACCAGCCCACCAAGTGGTACGCCGACTTCGCCGGCATGGTGCAGAAGCTCAGCCGCGACGTCGACTACGAGGTCGACGAGAAGAAGCGCACCATCGGCATCCTGGAGCGCGGCGTCGCCCGGGTGGAGGACTTCCTCGGCATCGAGAACCTCTACGAGTCGACCAACACCCCGCTCGTCGGCTACCTGAACAACGCGATCAAGGCCAAGGAGCTGTTCAAGAACGACAAGGACTACGTCGTCATGAACGGCGAGGTCCTCATCGTCGACGAGCACACCGGCCGCATGCTCGCCGGCCGCCGCTACAACGAGGGCATGCACCAGGCGATCGAGGCCAAGGAGGGGGTGGAGATCAAGCAGGAGAACCAGACGCTGGCCACCATCACCCTGCAGAACTTCTTCCGCCTCTACGACAAGCTCTCCGGGATGACCGGTACGGCGACCACCGAGGCGTCGGAGTTCCACCAGATCTACAAGCTCGGCGTGGTGCCGATCCCCACCAACATGCCGATGATCCGGGCCGACGAGCCGGACCTCGTCTACAAGACCGAGGACGCCAAGTTCAAGGCCGTCGTCGACGACATCGTGAAGTGCAACGACGCCGGCCAGCCGGTGCTCGTCGGCACCGTGAGCGTGCAGAAGTCCGAGCTGCTCTCGTCGCTGCTGAAGAAGCGCGGCGTCAAGCACGAGGTGCTCAACGCGAAGCAGCACGACCGTGAGGCCACGATCGTCGCCGAGGCGGGCCGCAAGGGCGCCGTCACGGTCGCCACCAACATGGCCGGCCGCGGCACCGACATCATGCTCGGCGGCAACGTCGAGTTCCTCGCCGACCACGAGCTGCGCGGCCGCGGGCTCGACCCGGTCGAGACGCCGGAGGACTACGAGAAGGCGTGGCCGGAGGCGGTCGAGCAGGTCAAGGCCCGGGTCGCGGCGGAGCACGACGAGGTGCGCGAGCTCGGCGGTCTCTACGTGCTCGGCACCGAGCGCCACGAGTCGCGGCGCATCGACAACCAGCTCCGCGGTCGTTCCGGCCGCCAGGGCGACCCCGGCAAGTCGCGCTTCTACCTGTCCCTCGGCGACGACCTGATGCGGCTGTTCAACGCCGCGATGGTCGAGAACTTCCTCACCCGCTTCAACATCCCCGAGGACGTCCCGATCGAGTCGAAGATGGTCACCAACGCCATCCGCTCGGCGCAGACCCAGGTCGAGGCGCAGAACTTCGAGATCCGCAAGAACGTCCTGAAGTACGACGAGGTGCTCAACCGCCAGCGCACCGTCATCTACGACGAGCGCCGCCAGGTGCTCGAGGGCGCCGACCTGCACGAGCAGATCCGGCACATGATCAACGACGCCGTCGAGGGGTACGTCGTCTCGGCGACCGCCGACGGCTACGCCGAGGAGTGGGACCTCGAGCAGCTCTGGACCGCCCTCGGCACCCTCTACCCGGTGTCGGTCACGGTCGAGGAGCTGGAGGAGGCCTCCGGCGGCGAGCGCTCCGGGCTGACCGGCGAGTTCCTCGCCGAGGAGCTCAAGGCCGACGCCCAGCACGCGTACGACCTGCGCGAGGAGCGGCTCGGCAACGAGACCATGCGCGAGCTGGAGCGCCGGGTCGTGCTGTCGGTGCTGGACCGCAAGTGGCGCGAGCACCTCTACGAGATGGACTACCTGCAGGAGGGCATCGGCCTGCGCGCGATGGCCCAGCGCGACCCGCTGGTCGAGTACCAGCGCGAGGGCTTCAACATGTTCGCCGCGATGATGGACGCCATCAAGGAGGAGTCCGTCGGCTACGTCTTCAACCTCGAGGTCCAGGTCGAGACGGCCGAGGGCGCCGAGGGCGAGGACGCGGCACCCGCACCGGTGGTGGCCAAGGGCCTCGCGGCTCCGAACCGGCCGGCCCAGCTGCAGTACACCGCGCCGACGATGGACGGCGACCCGAACGAGGGCGGCGGCAGCACGACGGTGCGCGGCGAGACCGGCGGCGAGTACGCCGGCACCCCGCGCAACGCGCCGTGCCCCTGCGGCTCGGGCAAGAAGTACAAGCGCTGCCACGGCGACCCGCGGAACTCGAACAGCTGATCTCACGACGGTCATGACGCCGGACGAGCTGCGGGACTACAGCCTGGCCAAGCCGGGCGCCTGGCCGGACGAGCCCTGGGAGGGCGACTCGGTCGCGAAGGTCGGCAGCAAGATCTTCGCGTTCCTCGGCTCGGAGACGGTCGGGGTGAAGTCGGCGTCGACCCGCGAGGAGGCCGACGAGTGGCTGACCCGCTATCCCGAGGACGCCTCGGTGATGGCGTACATCGGCCGGTCCGGCTGGAACACCCTGCGGATCGACGGCGCGATCCCGGACGACGAGCTGCGGGACGCGATCGACGCGTCGTACGACACGGTGGTCGCCAAGCTGCCGAAGAAGGACCGGCCCTGACTGCGGCTCAGCCGTCGGTCAGCTCCTTCTCGAACCAGTGGTGCGCGTAGGGCTCGTCGTTGAACGCCGGGACCTCCCGGTAGCCGGCTGACCGGTAGAGGCGGATCGCCTCGGTGAGGCTGCGGTTGGTCTCCAGCCGGGCGGACGTGGCCCCGTGCTCCCGGGCCCGTGCCTCCAGCTCGGCCAGGAGGCGGCGGCCGATACCGAGCCCACGGGCGTCCGAGGAGACCCACATCCGCTTGAGCTCGGCCGGCCCGGACCCGTGGAACTTCACCGCGCCGACGCCGACAGCGTCACCACCGACCCGGGCCAGCAGCAGCAGCCCGGCGGGCTCGACCAGGTCATCGACGGTCGCGGGGATGCTCCGTCCGGCATCGAAGCCGCCCTCGAACCGACGGTCGAGCTCGTCGAAGTAGGCCTGCAGGCAGCGCTGCGCGTCCGGGCTGGTGGGGTCCTCGGCCGCGATCACCACCGGCCGCTCGTCGGACTCGCTCATGTCCGGCCACGCTAGCCAGGATCGGGACCGGCTTCACCCGAGCTCGAGCGCGGTGCACTGCCACCGGCCGTCGAGCCCCTCCAGCCGGAGCGCCACCGCGGTCGAGCGGGCGCCACGCCGCACCAGAGCCGCGACCTCCGCGACGCCGTCCGCGGGCAGGCTGACGTGCACCGAGCGCACGACGCCGCGGGACATCTCGCCGGGAACCGCACCCGGGCCGACGATCAGGGCGGCCACCTCGTCGTACACGCCCGTGGTGGTCCAGCGGATCAGCTGAGGCAGCGGGCGGTCGCCGGCGAGGACCTCGACGACTGCCTGGGAGAATCGCGCCGCCCAGCCCCGGGCCTCGGGCAGCGCGGCCGTCGGGGTCGGCTGCGGACCGAACTCGACGGCGTCCGCCAGGTCCTGCGCATCCGGGCTCGGGACGAGGTGCAGGTCCGGGACCGGCGCGGGCGTTGCCGGCACACCGTTGGGCAGCAGGAAGGCCAGCGCGAGGGTGCCTTGCACCGCGTCGGCGCGGCGGCCCGGCGGGCCCGCGACCGGCCCGCTCGTCGTCGTACGGCGGCTCGCTGGCCGGCACGGGCATGCGGCGCAGGGCGGTCACGGTCATCTCGGGCTCCTCGCGGTGGGTGGGCTGAGCGGGCGGCAGGTCATCGGTGGGGTGGCAGCAGTCGCTGGCCGGGCAGCAGCAGGTCGGGGTCGGCGCCGATCACCGCGGCGTTCGCGGCGTGCCACCGCGGCCACTCGGTCGCGATCTCGGCGGCCGAGGCATCCGCGCCCAGGTGCCGGGCCGCGATGTCCCAGAGGCTGTCGCCGCGGCGGACCACGACCTCCTCGACCACGGCGTTGCCGGTCCGCGGGGTGCTCGCGACGAGGCGGACGAGGGATCGGCTGCGGGCGTCCTGCCGGTGCGGCACCGCGGGGCGGTCCGGCGTCCAGCCGGCCGGTACGCCGGCGGCCGGGCGGTCCAGACCCTCGGTGCCCGGCAGCGCCGGGCCAGACGACGAGGTGGCGGCGGGAGCGGTCGCGACAGCGACGGAGGTCGGCAGGGCGGCGGCGACCGGCAGCCCGGTCGCGAGCGGAGCGCCCGCGACGGTGAGCCCGAGCAGGGCGCCGGCCAGCCGGCGGCAGGCCCGCGGTGCGAGCGCAGACGCTCGGCGGTGCGCCCGGGAGCCGAGCCCCGCGATCGCGGCGGTGAGCACGGTCAGGACGGTGAGGGCAGTGAGCCAGCTGAGCACCAGCCAGCCGCCGGCCGCAGCCGCGAGGGCCAGCGCGGCGTCCACCGAGGCGGGCCCCGGCTCCCGGACCGAGGCCACGGCGCCGGCCGTGCCCCAGGCGAGCAGCCCGCTCACCGACAGGTAGCCGACGACCAGGGCTGCGGTCGCAGCAAGACCGCGGGCGCGTACCGAGCGGTCCGGCTGCATGGGCTCAACTCCTGCGAATGATGTCGTTTGCTTACGTTTGCGTTTCTACACGTCCGTTTTCGTCTAGTCAAGTGCGGTGACTGCACGTCGGCTGGCGCTGCGGTCACCGCCTGCGGTAGGAATCGCGGGGGACCGGATCGGGCCCCGACCGGGACGGGGTGGAGCCGATGCGCTGGGACGACCTGTTCCGCGACCTCGAGGCGCAGCTGGCGGCGGCGACCGCCGCCGAGCTGGACGCCGAGGTGGCCGACCGGGCCCGCCGCGAGGCCGCCCTGCTCGGCCTGCTCGACCGGGCGCGGGCGGCCGTGGGGCATCCGGTGGTGGTGCGCGTGCTGGGCGCCGGGCCGGTCGACGGCGTGCTCATCGACGTCGGGTCGCAGTGGCTGCTCGTGGCCGAGACCGGTGGGCGCGAGGTCCTGGTGCCGCTCGCGGCGGTGGTCTCGCTGGCCGGGCTACGGGCGTGGTCGGGGGTGCCGGGGGAGACCGGCGCCGTGTTCGCCCGGCTGGGGATCGGGTCCGCGCTGCGCGGGATCGCCCGGGACCGGCTGCCGGTTCAGGTGTGGCTCACCGACGCGAGCGTGGTCAGCGGCACGGTCGACCGGGTCGGGGCGGACTTCGTCGAGGTGACCGAGCACGGCGCCGGCGAGCCACGGCGCCGGGGCGAGGTCGGTGCGGTCCGGACGATCCCGTTCGCCGCGCTGGCGCTGGTCCGCAGCGGCCCCTGACCGGCCGGCTCAGTGCCTCGGCGTCGGTGCCGTCGGTGCCGTCGGATCCTCGGCTGGGCCGGGTCGTCCTCGGCCTTGCCGAACTTGTGGGTGTTGACGAACGTCGCGGGTCTCGTCGTACATCCGCGCGATGTAGCTCTCGAGCTCGCTGGCCTCCACCCGCCACTGGCCGCGCCCGCCGATCTTGATCGCCGGCAGGTCGCCGTTGCGGACCAGGGCGTAGACCTGCGCGGAGGAGATGTTCAGGATCTCGGCGACGTCGGCGAGCTGGAGGAAGCGTGGACCGGACGCCGGGGAGGTCGAGGTAGCGGTCGTCATGCACCTCAGTATGCCTGCGGTTACCTACGGTTGCCTGCGTCGTCCACAGGTAGCAGCCTGTGGACAACGCCGGCGGAGCGGACCCGGGCGTACGGCAGGATGTCCGCTGTGTCCGAGCTGCCGGCGCCCCGCGCGTCCCGACTTCCGCGGGCCCGCTGGCTCGATGCCCGGCTGCTCCTCGGGCTGCTGCTCGTCCTGCTCTCGGTGGTCGTCGGCGCCAAGGTCTTCGCCGACGCCGACCAGCGGGTGCAGGTCTGGTCGGTCACCCGCGACCTCGGCGCCGACACCCCGCTGCGCGGCGAGGACCTGCAGGCCCGGTCGGTCAGCCTCGACGAGGCGACCGGGCGCTACCTCTCCGCCGGTGAGGACCTCGAGGGGCTGGTCCTCACCCGGCCGGTGGGCCGCGGTGAGCTGCTCCCGGTCTCCGCGGTGGGCCAGTCCGATGCCACGGCCAAGCGCCGGATCGTCATCGAGGTGGACCGGGTCGGCGTGGCCGGCCTGCTCAAGGGCCGGGTCGTCGACGTCTACACGGTCCGCGAAACCGCGAGCGGCGAGGAGCCGACGCCGCCCGAGCTGGTGCTCGCCGGCGTGACCGTCGGCGACGACGTCGCGTCCGGCGGCAGCGCCTTCGGAGGCAGCGGGTCGCAGGCCGGTGTCGCCCTGCTGGTCGACCAGACGCGACGTACCCGACCTGATCGACGCCGTCGCGCACGGCACGGTCTACCTCGTGCAGGTGTCGGCCGGTGACTCCCGGTCGTCGGGCACATGAGCGTCCCTGTCCTCGCCGCGGTCACCGGCGCCAGCTGGGAGGCCGCGCTGGTCGCCGGCCTCGAGCGCACCCCGACCGGCATCACTGTCGTCCGCCGCTGCGTCGACCTCGCGGACCTGCTTGCCGCCGCGTCCACCGGCACCGCGCGCGGTGCCTTGCTCTCGGCCGACCTGCGCCGGCTCGACCGCGACGCGCTGGCCCGGCTCGCCGCGGCCGGGTCGCCGTCGTCGGGCTGTACGCGCCCGGTGACGAGCACGCCGAGACCCGGCTGCGCCAGCTCGGCGTCGTGCACCTGCTGCCCGCCGACTCGTCGCCGGTCGACATCGCCGCGGCCGATGTCCGCGGCACTGGCAGATCAGGACGCCGGCGCCGGCGGGGCGGTCGCCGCGACCGCGTGGAGCCAGCCGCTCGAGGCGCTGCCCGACCGACGCCGCACCGTCCGACGCCATGCCGCTGGTCGAGCCCGGGTCCGGCCGACTGGTCGCGGTCTGGGGACCGACCGGGGCGCCGGGGCGCACCACCGTCGCCGTCGACCGTCGCCGCCGAGCTCGCGGCGTCCGGCGTACCGACGTTGCTGGCGGACGCCGACGTGTACGGCGGCGTCGTGGCGCAGGTGCTCGGCTTCCTCGACGAGGCGCCCGGGCTGGCCGCCGCGGCCCGGCTGGCCAACAACGGGCAGCTGGACGTCGCCGCTCTCGCCGGCCGCCGCACCGCAGGCTGCCCCGAACCTGCGGGTGCTCACCGGCATCTCCCGTTCTGATCGCTGGCCCGAGCTGCGGCCTTCGGCGCTCGAACAGGTCTGGGAGCTGGCGCGCAGCCTGGCGGCCGTGACCGTGGTCGATCTCGGTTTCTGCCTCGAGCAGGACGAGGAGCTCTCGTTCGACACCGCGGCGCCGCGGCGCAACGGTGCGACCCTCGCGACCCTTGTCGCCGCCGACACGGTGCTGGCCGTCGGCGCGGCCGACCCGGTCGGCATGCAACGTCTGCTGCGCGGTCTCACCCAGCTGAACGAAGCCGTGCCGGGCGCCCTTCCGCGGGTGGTCGTCAACCGGGTGCGGCGCGGCGCGGTCGGCGCAGACCCGGAGGCCCAGCTCGCCGATGCCCTCGACCGGTACGCCGGCATCCGCGACGTCGCCTTCGTCCCCGAGGACCGCGAGGCGTTCGACACCGCACTGCTGCAGGCGCGCACGCTCGGCGACGTCAGCCCCGACTCGCGCGCCCGGATTGCCTTGGCCGGCGTCGCCGCCGGTCTCGTCGGACGGCCCGCGCCCAAGCGCCGCCGCGGCCTGCTGCGCCGCGGCGCCTGATCATCCGGTTGGGATGAGGCGGGTCGGCAGGGCCGGGCGAAGGATCGACGTGCGGGCAGTGCACGCACGACGAAGGGAACGACGATGGGGCTTCGCCACCGGGGTCTTGACGGCCCCACGTTCCAGATGCGCGAGAAGATGATGGCGATCGGGGACGACTTCTGGATCGAGGACGACGCCGGCAACAAGGTCTTCAAGGTGAACGGCAAGGCCATGCGGATGCGCGAGACGTTCATCCTCGAGGACACGAGCGGCAACGAGCTGTCGAAGATCCAGGAGAAGAAGCTCACGGTCCGCGACAAGATGACCATCGAGCGGGGGAGCACCAAGGCGACGGTGCGCAAGCGCCTCGTTGGCCTTCGCGACCACTACATCATCGACGTCGAGGGTGGTGCGGACCTCAAGGCTCACGGCAACGTCGTCGACCACGAGTACGACATCGAACGAGACGGCGACACCGTGGCCACCGTGTCGAAGAAGTGGTTCCGGGTCCGCGACACCTACGGAGTCCAGCTGGCCGAGGGCCAGGACGTGCCTCTCATCCTTGCGATCACCGTCTGCGTCGATGCGATGGCCCGCGGCTGACGCACGGTTCTGTCCCTAGTAGCCGCCTACGCCACCACCTGCAGCAGCCTTGATCTGGTCACCGTTGGGGGCGAACACCCACCACAGCCCGCCGGAGAGGTCCTTTCCCTGGCCGGAGGCGTCGCCGGGCTCGGAGTCCGCTGCGTAGGTGTAGGCAGGCCAGCCGTTGACGGTCAGCTGTGTCGCGCCGTCAGTGCCCTTGATGGTGGCCAGCTTCGCGGTCACGTCCGACGAGTGGTCCACGGGGGACGACACCTCGGCGGCCGGCCAGTACTGCAGACAACTGCCCGTGCAGGTGGACTTCCTCGGTGAGTCCGCGGCGAAGGCATAGAGAGTCATGCCCTTCGCGTCCACGAGGACCGTTCCTGCATCGGTCTTGCCGGTGTGGACGGCCTTCCCCGGACCCGCCGCAGCGGCCTGCGCGGTCCCGTCGTCCGACCCGCCGCCGCAAGCGACGAGAAGGAGTGCGGCGACGAACAGTCCCGCCGAAGTAACGAGCCGTCGGCCTGCCATGGAGCGATGGGTCGGCATGAGAGCTCCGGTGAATAGCGGTGGAACCGGGTCATCCCTGGATACGTCGCGACGCTGTCACCTGTTCACGGACGAACCGCCTCGCGCTCATACGACGGCGCTGCTGGCGGCTTTGACCGCGCGACACGGCGGGTGTATCCCGAGGGGACGGGCCGTCGACGACGGCCGGGCTGCCGATCAAGGATCGGGGCACAGCATGGGCGGGGACGGCATAGACCGGCGGCAGGTTCTTCGGGGTCTCGGTGTCGGAGCGGGCGCGACAGTCGCCTGGTCTGCCCCCAGCATCCAGAGCATCGCACGCGGATGTTGTGACGTCCGCGCCAGGCCCGTTCACGCTCGTCTTCCAGAGGGGGAATCAGCCGGCCCCGCACCGCGTCGTCGACATTATTCGACGCGGCGGGTTCGACTGCGGCCCGCGGGCCGTGGCGACCACTCGACTGGAGTTCGTCGGTGGCGCCAGGTTCACCGAAGGCGTCATACGCGTCCCGGAGGATGACCCGAACTTTGCGATCTTCCCGATCACCGTTCAAGCCATCTGCTCTTCAGGCAGGCCCACGTTGGGCTGCCCTGCGCGCACCTTCCAGAGCTTCGAGGAGCTCTTCCAGGCGAGCGAGTAGCGAGCAGCAATTCAGCCTTCAGCGCCGGGTGAGCTCCGCCCTCGCGACCGACCGGACGTGCACCTCGTCCAGACCGCCGGCGATCGCAGCATGTATGCACCGGCGGACCGCGCTCGTGCCGATGGGCATGTGTTCTTCGAGGCGCACGCTCATCCCGCAGATTGCGTGCGACGCTGGCGGCCATCCGCCCATGCCGCGTGGAGCGCGCTCGGAGGTGCGCCGTGCCATTCCATGCCCTCGCTCGGCGCCTGACATGACCGACCGAAACCGGCATTATCGCTCGCATGACGGAGCCATCGGCTACACCAAGCGCGGCGCAGGACGTTGTTGCACTTCTGCACGACTGGCTCGACACGGACGGACCACTGGTCGAGGCCGTTGGCGACACGCTGGATGAGTTTCAACGTGTCGACTTGCAGGAACTTGCCCGCCGGGTCGTGGGCACGTTGATCAACGTGCTCGAGCGCTACGTCCCTGCGGCCGGCAAGTGAGGCGCGAGCGCTCAGTGCCGCTCTGCGACGCATCGACCACAGGCCAGGCCGCTGGCGGGTCGGATCTGACGACCTAGCTCTCCTTGGTCCGCGCAGCGCAGATCGGGCAGCGGTAGTGGTCCGACCACTCCAGCCAGGGCTTCTCCAATTGCTGCAAGCTGCGCGCGTCGACGCCGCAGCGTGCGAAGAGCCCGTCCGTTGGCACGGCATGCACGGCGTGTATCGGCCGGGAGCCGGTGCCTGACCTGACCCGACAAGTCAGTTCCGAACATGAACTCGAGGCAGCCTGCCCAGTGTGCTGGCGTGGACGACACCCGCTCAGGCTAGCCAGTTCCTTTCGCGGCGTGCACGAGTGAACACATCTTGACGTTGCGCGCGGCCAGTCGGGCACCGCTGGCTGTTGCTCTAGTGCCGGGCGAGCTCGGCGCGGGCGACCGACCGGACGTGCACCTCGTCCGGGCCGTCGGCGATCCGCAGCGTGCGCGCGCCGGCGTACATCGCGGCGAGCGGGACGTCGTCGCTGACGCCGGCGCCGCCGTGCACCTGGATCGGCGTCGTCGATCACCTTGCAGGCCACCCGCGGTACGACGACCTTGATCGCCGCCACCTCCGACGCGGCCGCCTGCACGCCGACGGTGTCGATCAGCCAGGCGGTCTTCAGCACCAGCAGCCGGGCCTGCTCGATCGCCATCCGGGCCTCGGCGATCTGCGCGGCCACCACGCCGTGCCCGGCGAGCGGCCGGCCGAACGCCTCGCGGGACCTGCGCCCGCTGCACCATCAGCTCGAGCGCGCGCTCGGCCATCCCGACCGCCCGCATGCAGTGGTGCACCCGGCCCGGGCCGAGCCGGGCCTGCGCGATCGCGAAGCCGCCGCCCTCCTCGCCGAGCAGGTTGCCGACCGGCACCCGCACGTCGTCGAAGCACGATCTCGCCGTGGCCGTGCTGGTCGTGGTAGCCGAACACCGGCAGCGACCGCACCAGCGTCACGCCCGGCGCGTCCATCGGCACCAGCACCATCGACTGCTGCCGGTAGGTGTCGGCGTCCGGGTCGGTGCGGCCCATCACGATCAGCACCGCGCAGCGCGGGTCGGCGGCACCGGTGGTCCACCACTTGCGGCCGTTCACGACGTACTCGTCGCCGTCGCGCCGGATCGACGGTCGCGATGTTGCGCGCGTCCGACGACGCGACGTCCGGCTCGGTCATCGCGAAACCGGACCTGATCCGGCCGTCGAGCAACGGGTCGAGCCACTGCTGCTTCTGCTCGGCGGTGCCGACCAGGTGCAGCACCTCCATGTTCCCGGTGTCCGGCGCCGCGCAGTTCATCGCCTCGGGAGCGAGCTCGATCGACCAGCCGGACAGCTCGGCCAGCGGCGCGTAGTCGAGCAGCGAGAGGCCGGAGACCTCGCGGCAGGAACAGGTTCCACAGCCCGCGCGGCCGGGCCTCGGCCTTGAGCTCCTCGACGACCGGCGGCAGGTCGTGCGGCCGGCCGTCGGCGGTCGCGGCCCGGCGCTGCTCGGCGTACACCGGCTCGGCCGGGAAGACCCGCTCGGCCATGAACGCCTGCAGGCGCTCGAGCATCTCGGTCGCGCGGGGGCTCGGGGCGAAGTCCATGGCCGACATCCTCTCCCTAGGATCAGCGGGTGCCCGCCCAGCCCTCCGCCACCGACGTCGCGCTGGTCGACACCGCCCGGCTCGGCGGCACTGGCTGGCCGAGCACCTCGACGCCGACGCCGACATCACTGTCGCGCGGATCGGCGAGGGCCACAGCAACCTGACGTACGCCGTCCGGGCCGGCGACCAGCACTGGGTGCTGCGACGCCCGCCGGCCGGTCCGCTGCTGCCGACCGCGCACGACGTGGTGCGCGAGTACCGCGTCCTGGACCTGCTGGTCCGCGCCGAGGCACCGGTGCGGGTGCCGCGACCGGTCGCGGTCTGCGAGGACGCCGACGTGATCGGCGCGCCGTTCTACCTGATGGAGCACGTCGAGGGTGTCGTGGTGCGCGACACCCTGCCCGGCTGGCTCGACGAGCCGCGCCGGCACGCGCTCGGCCTCGACCTGGCCGACGGCGTTCGCGGAGGTGCACCGGGTCGACGTCGCGCCGTTCGTCGAGGCGGGGCTCGGCCGGCCGAACGGCTACCTGGCCCGGCAGCTGCGCCGGTGGACCGGGCAGCGGGAGGGCATCCAGGCCGCGGTCGCCGCGGCCGGGGGACAGGCCCGCGACCTGCCCGACTACGACCGGGTCCGCGACTGGCTGGCCGCGCACCTGCCCGACGAGGCCGAGCCGTCGGTCGTGCACGGCGACGCCAAGCTCGACAACGTCGTCGTCGGGCCGGGGGAGACGCCGCGCGTTGCCGCCGTCCTCGACTGGGAGATGGCCACCGTCGGCGACCCGCGAGCCGACCTCGGCTACCTGCTGTCCTTCTGGCCGGAGCCCGGCGGGCGACCACCCGCTGGCGCAGCTCGTCACCGCCGGCGCCGGCTTCCCGAGCCGCGACGAGCTGGTCGCGGCCTGGGAGCAGGCGACCGGCCGGACGGCGGGCGACCTCACCTGGTTCGTCACCCTCGCGATCTGGAAGCTGGCCGTGCTGCTCGAGGCGTCGTACCACCGGCACCTCGCCGGCAGCACCGACGACCCGTTCTTCGCCACCCTCGAGCACGGCGTCCCTGCCCTGCTCGCCCACGCCCGGGAGACCTGCGATGCCTGACCTGAAGGCGCTGGTCGTCGACTGGGGCGGCGTGCTCACCGAGCCGCTCGATGTCGCCATCCGGGCCTGGGCCGAGATCGACGGCGTCGACTTCGAGCACTACGTCGGCGTGATGCGCGAGTGGCTCGGCACCCAGCAGGGCGAGCTTGCCCGCGACAACCCGGTGGCGGCGCTGGAGCGCGGCGAGATCGAGGTGCCGCACTTCGAGGAGCAGCTCGCGACACGGCTGAGCGAGGCGACCGGCATCCCGGTCGCGGCCGACGGGCTGCTGCAGCGGATGTTCGACCAGTTCGAGCACGAGCCGTTCATGGCGGCGCTGGTGCTGCGCGCCAAGCGGGCCGGGCTGCGCACCGGCCTGCTGTCCAACTCGTGGGGCAACACCTACCCGCGCGAGGGCTGGGACCAGATGTTCGACGCCGTGGTGATCTCCGGCGAGGTCGGCATGCGCAAGCCGGAGCCCGAGATCTTCGCGCACATGCTCGACCTGCTCGGCGTACGGGCCGAGGAGACCGTGTTCGTCGACGACCTCCGGCAGAACGTCGAGGCCGCCGACGCGCTCGGGCTGGTCGGCGTGCACCACACGTCGTACGCCGACACCGCTACGACACTCGAGGGAATCTTCGGCGTTCCGCTGCGCGACTGAGCCCGGTTTGCCCTCGACGACCCCGAGTTCCTCGCCGAGATGCGCCGCAGCGACGCCGAGAAGGAGGAGCTGCTGCGCACGTGGGAGGCCGACCTTCGCCGGCGCGAGCGCGACGCGAGCGGCGGCACCGACGAGCAGCAGCCGCCGAGCCACTGACGGTCAGGTAGCCGGCTCGTCCGCAGGAGCGGTGCGGGCCGCGTCCGGGATCAGCAGCGCGGCGCCGACCAGGAAGCAGATCGCGCCGACGAACGTGCCGGCGTTCGCACGCTGGGCGTCGCGCAGCGTGTCGTTGCTGAGCACGTACGCCGCCGCAGCTGAGACGCCGAACGCGATCGAGCCGACCATGTTCAGCGTCGCGATCGACCAGCCCAGGTCGAGCGGCCGCCACCGCAGCCACGGCCGCCGCACCTCGGCGTAGGCCAACGCACTCGCCACCAGGAAGGCGATCGAGCCGAGCACGTCCGGCGTCCAGACCCGGTGGTCGGCCTGGTCGGCGCTCAGTGACGCGTTCAACGCGGCGAAGGTGCTGATGTTGAACAGCAGGGTGCCGACGAACTGCACCCCGCCGGCCCACCGCTCCGCGCGGTTGGACGACAGCCACAGCTGCAGAGCCGCCGCCGAGGTGAAGAAGAGCGAGCCGACGAAGAACGTGACGCCGTCGGCCTCCACCCCGACCAGGTCCAGGTACGCCGGCACCGCGCCCAGCGCGAAGCAGGCGGAGCCGACCATGAACAGCACGGCCACCCACCACACGGCGCGGTCGGGCGCCCACCAGCGGACTCCGGTCGTGCTCACAGGTGGTTGAAGCCGCTCGACTCCTCCTTGGTCATCGGCACCGTGACCGGGTGCCGGTGCAGGTGCGCGATCGCGTCGCGCAGGTCGTCCATCAGCACCGCGGCCATGTCGCGGCTCACGCCCTGGCGCACCAGGATGCGCTGCACCGGGATGTCGGAGGCAGTGCCGGTCAGCGTGTACGCCGGCACCTGCCAGCCGCGCATCCGCAGCCGGTCCGCGAGGTCGAACAGCGTGTAGCCGGGGTCCTCACCCTCGGCGATCCGCCAGGTCACGGTCGGGATGCAGGTCTGCGGGTCGCTGTCGCAGAGGACCTCGAACGGGCCGAGCGTCGGGATGACCTTCGCGATCTCCTGCCCGGTCTCGTAGCAGTCGTCGTGGATGTTGCGGTAGCCGGCGCGGCCGAGCCGGACGAAGTCGTAGTACTGCGCGACGACCGGTCCGGCCGACCGGGAGAAGTTGATCTGGAACACCGGCATGTCGCCGCCGAGGTAGTTCACGTGGAAGATCAGGTCGTCCGGCAGCTCGGCCGCGTCGCGCCACACCACCCAGCCGACGCCGAGCGGCGCGAGACCGAACTTGTGGCCCGACGTGCTGATCGACTTCACCCGCGGCAGCCGGAAGTCCCACTCCAGGTCCGGTGCGCAGAACGGCGCCAGGAACCCGCCGCTCGCGGCGTCGACGTGGATGTCGACGTCCAGCCCGGTCTCGGCCTGCAGCCGGTCCAGCGCCTCGGCGATCGCCTTCACCGGCTCGTACGTGCCGGTGTAGGTGACGCCCAGCGTCGGCACCACGAAGATGGTGTTCTCGTCGACCCGCTCGAGCACGTCCTCCGGCGACATCATGTAGTGGCCGTGCGCCATCGGGACCTCGCGCATCTCGATGTCCCAGTAGCGCGCGAACTTGTGCCACACCACCTGCACCGGCCCGCACACCATGTTCGGCCGGTCGGTCGACTTGCCCTCGGCCTGGCGCTTCGCCCGCCACCGCCACTTGGCGGCCATCCCGCCGAGCATGCACGCCTCGGACGAGCCGATCGCGGACGCGCCGACGGTGTTCACCGACTCCGGCGCGTTCCACAGGTCGGCCATCATGTGCACGCAGCGCCGCTCGATCTCGGCGGTCTGCGGGTACTCGTCCTTGTCGATCATGTTCTTGTCGATGGCGAGGTCCATCAGCCGGTGGACCTGGGGCTCCTCCCAGGTCTGGCAGAAGGTCGCGAGGTTCTGCCGGCTGTTGCCGTCGAGCAGCATCTCGTCGGCCACCAGCTGGAAGGCGTGCTCCGGCGGCGACTCACCCGCGGGGAACCGGTACTTCGGCAGGGCGCCGGCCAGCGCGCCACCGCCGAACACCGGGTCGTCGATGTTGTCTCGGATCTCGTCACGCTGATGAAGGGCCACCCGGCCATCGTGCTGGCCAGCGGCGGCACCGTGATCACCCTCGTCGGATGAGTCCGCCCGTCAGCGCGGCGCCCCGGCGTCACGGGCGTTGCGGCGCAGTGCGAGGGCGAGGTAGCCGGCTGCGAGCAGCCCGCATGCCGGGGTCAGGAACAGGATGAGGACCTCGATACCTCCGAGATCGAACATGGGCGGCGCTCCTTCCGGGGAGGTTCAGGAACAGACGAGCTACGAGCCGACGAGCACGACAGGGATGACGAGGAGGGCAGGGAGCAGGACCAGCACCGACGCGAGGCCCTTTTGTGCCGTCGTCCAGCGGGACGACGACCAGGCGAGCACCAGCCCGACCAGCGGGCCGACGATCGGGAGCACGACGCCGCCGATCGCGAGCAGCACCACGGCGGCGATCTCCAGCCCGCCCCACGGACTGGCCGGGGGAGCAGCGGCGTACGCCGGGGCGTCGGCGTACGACGTGCCCTCGCTCTCGGCCCGGACGATCTCTTCAGGCGGGCCGAGCCGGTCCAGTGCATTGCGCGTCGCGACCTCCGGGCCGCCCTGCGGGTCGGCGACCCGGGCGGCGTCGATGTGCTCGAGGACCTCGGCCAGCAGCTCGTCCCGCCGCTCGGGCGGCAAGGTCTGGGCCGCGGCCCGCAGCCGGTCGAGGTAGGCCCGCACCAGGGCGTCGGCTGCCGGGTCAGTGTTCACGTTCGTCACGCCGTCCTCCCTGTCGCGGACGCCGGTCCGGCACGGGCTCGAGCAGCTCGTCCACCGCGTCCCGGAACCTCGTCCACTCGTCGGTGAAGCCCGCCAACGCCCGCTTGCCGCCGGGCGTGAGCCGGTAGTACTTCCGCGGCGGGCCGGCGTCGGACTCCTGCCAGGTCGTCGTCACCAGCCCGTCGCGACGCAGCCGGGCCAGCAGCGGGTAGATCGTGCCCTCGCTGGTCACCAGCCCGTCGACCGCCGACAGCCGGCGGACCAGCTCGAAGGCGTACTCGTCGCCGTCGGCGAGCACCGCGAGCACGCAGTACTCGATCGTCCCCCGGCGCAGCTGGGTGAGCACGTTCCGCGCGGACGCACCCGGTTCCATGTCTCGCAAGGTACTCGCGCAGACAAGGCACGACAAGGAGCCGATGGAGCTGCCCGGACGAACGCGTCAGGCGGCGAACAGCAGGCTGAGGCCGCCGACCGTGTAGCCGACCATCAGCACCAGCATCGGCAGCTGCCCGATCACGGCGTGCCGACGCGGCAGCAGCCGGACCGCCCGGTCGTGGGCCAGGATCACGCCGAGCACGTGACCGACGACGACCGCGCACACCTGCAGCACCGACACGAACGTCGGGTCGGCCAGCGACGAGTCGATCGCCCGGTCGCCGGTGCCCAGCCAGTTCGCCCCGGTGCCGAGCGGGTCGGAGAGCTGGATGATGGTCTGCTGCCCGATCAGCACCATCAGCGACCAGTAGTGCGCGACGACGTACCCGGCGACGATCGGCACCAGCGTGTGCGCGAACTCGCCCACCGCACGTCGGGCCGGCAGTCCGGCGCCCCGCCCACTCAGCGCCGCCGCGACGACGAACGCACCCGTCACGACCACCACGGTGCCCACCAGGCCGAGGGTCTCCAGCAGCCGCGGGTTCACCGAGCTCTCCTGCACCCGGCCCACCCACCACGGTGACCCCGCGAACGAGTCGTACGCCGTCGAGCCGAGCAGCACGCCCACGACCGCGAACAGCCCCGGCGCGATCGGCGTCCCGGCCACCCCGGACAGCGGGTCGCGCACCACCAGCCGGCCGTCGCCGCGGCGGCCGAACACCGACAGCCGCCCGAGCAGGCTGGAGAACACCTCGAAGCCGTCGGCCCGGCCGAACCACCGCGACCCGTAGTAGGTCGCGCCCAGCAGCTGCACCGCCAGGTACGCGGCGAAGAAGGTGCGCAGCACCCGCAACGACGTGTTCTCCGGCGCCACCAGCTCGAGCCACACGAACGCCAGCAGCGACAGCGCGGCCGGCCAGTAGCCGAGCCGGCGCGGGTAGACGGCCAGCCCCTCGTCGGCCGGCGTCCGCATCGCCGCAGACAGCAGCCCGTGCAGGCCGCGGATCGGGTTGACCAGCCGCCACACCGGCCCGAACAGCAGGGACAGCAGCGGGACGCCGATCCACAGCAGCACGAACACCGACCCCGCCGTCGGGTTCAGCGCGTCGTCGCGGCCCAGCGTCGCGGCCATCGTGACGTACGCCGCGGCGAGCAGACCGAGCACGCGCAGCCCGACCCGCACCGGCCGCCCGTCGAGCACCCGCTGCAGACCCTCCGGAATCGCCCAGCCGGCCTCCTTCGGGCGCAGCCGCGGCTCCCGCCACAGCAGCCCGAGGGCGAGGAACGACATCGAGCAGCGCGAGGGCCGCCCCGGTCACCGCGTAGGTGAACGGGATCGGCAGGTCCTCGCGGCTGCCGACGCCGTGCGCCAGCAGCGTGCCGGACGGGCTCATGGGGTGCGTCAGCGCACCGCGAGCTGCAGCAGCTCGAGCTCGGTCTCGTGGGTCTCGACCTCGAAGACGCCCTGCTGGTCGGCGGTGAACTCGACCATCGTGGTGCGGCCCGGCCTCGAGCGGCTCCTCGATGTCGAAGCCGTGCACGTGCAGCTCGTCGTCGACGTCACTGGTGACCTGCAGCCGGACCTTGCTGCCGAGCGGCACGTCGACCCGGTGCGGCTTCGGCTTCACCTTGCCGTCGCTGACCGCGACCGTGATCTCGACGGCCTTCTCGGTCTCCTCGGTCTCGGCTGGGCTCGCTGCTCGCCGGCGTGCTGCGCGACATCGACTCGCTCGGCGAGGGCTCGGTGCTCGGGTCGTCGTCGCCGGAGGCGCAGCCGGCGGCCACGAGCAGCAGGGCAGCGGCGAGCAGGCTCAGGGTGCGACGGTGCATCCCCGAAGAATGTCACGGCATGCCACCATGCATTCATGCCGGACCGGTTGAGCCCGCTGGACGTGTCGTTCCTCTACTTCGAGGAGCCGACGACCCCGATGCACGTCGGCGGGGTCGCGGTCTTCCAGGCGCCCAAGGGCGGCTTCGACCACGACAGCCTGGTCCGGCTGATCTCGGCGCGGATCGCGTTCGTGCCGCGCTACCGCCAGCGGGTCAAGTGGGTGCCGGGCCGGCTCGCCAACCCGGTCTGGGTGGACGACGAGGACTTCGACGTCAGCTACCACGTACGCCGGTCCGCGCTGCCGCGACCGGGCACCGAGGCCCAGCTCGCCGAGCTCGTCGCCCGGGTGCAGAGCCGCGCGCTGGACCGGTCCCGGCCGCTGTGGGAGATGTACCTCGTCGAGGGCCTGTCCGACGACCGGTTCGCGATCATCACCAAGACCCACCACGCGATGGTCGACGGCATCGGTGCCGTCGACATCGGCCAGGTCATCCTGGACACCAGCCCGGACGGGCGCGAGCGGCCGGTCGACACCTGGCGGCCGTCACCGGAGCCGTCCTGGGCCGAGCTGGTGGCCGGCGCGGTCGCCGAGACGGCCCGCCGCCCGACCGCGATCGTCGACACCGTGCGCGGCGGCCTCGACCGAGCTGACCTCGACCGCCGGCCGGATCCTCGGCGCGGCGGGCGGCCTGCTGGCCGCCGCGACGACAGCCGCCCGGCCCGCGCCGGAGAGCCCGCTCAACGCGGTCATCGGCGAGCATCGCCGCTACGCGATGCTCGAGCTCGACCTCGACGACCACCGGCGCATCCGCAAGGCGCACGGCGGCACCGTCAACGACGTCGTGCTCGCGACGGTGGCCGGTGCCCTGCGCGCCTGGCTGCTCACCCGCGGCTCGAAGGTCGGCCCGTCGACGTCGGTGCGGGCGCTGGTGCCGGTCAGCATCCGGCCGGCCGACGAGGACTTCAAGAGCGGCAACCACGTCGCGAGCTACCTGGTCGACCTGCCGGTCGGCGAGCCGAGCCCGGTGATGCGGCTGCACCAGGTCTCCTACCGGATGCAGGCCCACAAGGAGACCGGCCAGGCAGTCGGCGCCGAGGCGCTGGCCGGGCTCGCCGGGTTCTCGCCGCCGACGCTGCACTCGCTCGGGGCGCGGGTCGCCAGCAGCCTGTCGAAGCGGTGGTTCAACCTGGTGGTGACCAACGTGCCCGGCCCGCAGCAGCCGCTGTACGCCGGCAAGGCCCGGATGCTCGCGGCCTATCCCGTCGTACCGCTCGCCAAGGGCCAGGCACTGAGCGTCGGCCTGACGTCGTACGACGGGAAGGTCTTCTACGGCCTGAACGCCGACCGCGACGCGATGCCCGACGTCGACGTGCTGGCCCAGTGCCTCGGTGACGCCCTCGCCGAGCTCCTGGAGACCGTCCGGTGAGTTGCTGCTGCTGCCCCCGAAGAGCGAAACAGTGACCCGCCGCGGGCTCGTCCTGGGGGCCGGCGGCGTGCTGGGGGCGGCATGGACCATCGGGGCGCTGGACGCGCTGACCGAGGTCGAGGGGTTCGCGCCGCACGAGGCGGACGTGATCATCGGCACGTCGGCCGGCTCGGTGCTCGCGGCCCTGCTCGGGTCCGGCCTCACCGCGAAGGACCTGCTCGACCACCAGCACGGCATGCCGCTGGCCAGCCACGCCGAGCTGGACTGGAGCTACGAGGTCTCGACCGGCGGCGCCCACCCCACCCGGCCGAAGCTCGCGGTCGGGCTCACCCGCCCTGCTGCGCCGGTCCCTGACCCGGCCCCGGCAGGTGCCGCCGCTGGCCGTGCTCGCCGCGCTGACCCCGCCCGGCACCGGCACGCTCGCCGAGGTGGGCGGGATCGTCGCCTCGGTGGCCGGCTCCGACGGCTGGGCCCCGCGGGACGGCGTCTGGGTCGTCGCGATGGACTACGACTCCGGCGAGCGGGTGGCGTTCGGCCGCGAGGGCGCACCGCCGGCACACCTCGACGAGGCGGTCACCGCGTCCTGCGCGATCCCCGGCTGGTACGCGCCGGTGCTCATCAACGGCCGCCGGTACGTCGACGGCGGCACGCTGTCGGCCACCAGCGCCGACCTGCTCGCGACGGAGCCGCTGGACGAGGTCTACGTCCTCGCGCCGATGGCGTCGTTCGTCAGCGACCACCCGCGCCCGGTGGCCGCCCGGCTGGAGCGCCGGCTGCGCCGCCAGGTGACCCGGCACCTGATCGCCGAGGCGCAGAGAGTGAGCCGGGGCGGCGCCGCCGTCACCGTGCTGGCACCGGGTCCCGAGGACCTCGCCGAGATCGGCGCCAACCTGATGGACCCGGGCCGCCGCCTCGCGGTGCTCGAGACCTCGCTGCGCACCAGCCGGGAAGCGCTGGCCGAGCCGCAGCCCGACGACCTCGGAATGCTCCTCTAGTGCGGGTCTACCTGCCGTGCACGGTCCGGCGGCTGCGGGCGTACCTGGACGCCGGCGAGGTCGACGTCGCCGGTCGGCTACGCCGTGACCCCCGCGCTGCGCGAGTGGTACGTCGAGGGCGACGCCGAGGAGCTCGAGTACGCCGCCGGCGCCGCGGCCGCCCGCGCCTCGCTGCGGCTGCTGGCCGCCGGGGACGACGAGCCCCGCCGGGTCGTGCTGGCCGCCGAGGTGCCGGACGACGGGGTGCAGCCGGTGCCGGGCGACGACCGGGCCGCGGTGCGGCTGCCGGGGCCGGTGCCGCTGCGGCAGGTCGAGTCCGCGCTGGTCGACGACCCGTCGGCCGCCGACGACGTACGCCGGTCCGCCGCTGCCCTGGCCGCCGCCGACGCCGGGGACGACGACGCCGCGTTCGTGGTCGAGTCGGTCGAGGACCACGAGCTCGGCTGGTGGGCGGTTCAGGAGCTGCCCGCACTGGTGGCACCATGACAGGCATGGACGCCGTCACCCAGGTACCCGCCCCGATCAACGAGCCGGTCCGGCAGTACGCGCCGGGCAGCGCCGAGCGTGCCGACCTCGAGAGCACCCTCAAGCGGATGGCCAGCGAGCCCCGCGACCTCACCATGGCGATCGGCGGTGAGCACCGCTTCGGCTCCGGCGAGGAGATCCAGGTCGTCCAGCCGCACAACCGGCACCACGTCCTCGGCACCCTGCGCGGTGCCACCCACGAGGACGCCCGCGCCGCGGTCGACGCGGCCAAGGCGGCGGCGCCGGGCTGGCGGGAGATGTCCTTCGACGACCGCGCCGCGGTGCTGCTCAAGGCGGCCGACCTGCTCGCCGGTCCGTGGCGCGCGACGCTGAACGCCGCGACCATGCTCGGCCAGTCGAAGACCGCGATCCAGGCCGAGATCGACGCCGCCTGCGAGCTGATCGACTTCTGGCGCTTCAACGTCGCCTTCGCCCGCGCAGATCTACGCCGAGCAGCCGATCTCGTCGCCGGGCGTCTGGAACCGCACCGACCACCGGCCGCTCGAGGGCTTCGTCTACGCGATCACGCCGTTCAACTTCACCGCCATCGCCGGCAACCTGCCGACCGCGCCGGCCCTGATGGGCAACACGGTGGTGTGGAAGCCGGCGGCGAGCCAGCAGTACGCCGCGCACCTGCTGATGCTGCTGCTCGAGGAGGCCGGGCTGCCGCCCGGCGTCATCAACATGGTGACCGGCCACGGCAAGCAGGTCTCCGACGTCGCGCTGGCCGACCCGGACCTCGCGGGCATCCACTTCACCGGGTCGACGCCGGTGTTCCAGAGCATCTGGAAGCAGGTCGGCGAGAGCATCGCGTCCTACCGGTCGTACCCGCGGATCGTGGGGGAGACCGGCGGCAAGGACTTCATCGTCGCGCACCCCAGCGCCGACATCGACGTGCTGCGCACCGCGATGGTCCGCGGCGCCTTCGAGTACCAGGGCCAGAAGTGCTCGGCCGCCTCGCGTGCCTACGTGCCGCGCAGCATCTGGAACACGCTGCGCGACGACCTCGCGTCGCTCACCGACTCGATCACGATGGGCGACGTCACCGACCTGTCGAACTTCATGGGCGCCGTCATCGACGACCGGGCGTTCGCCAAGCACAAGGCGGCGCTCGACCGGGCCAAGAGCGACGACACGATCACCGTGGTCGCCGGCGGCACCTGCGACGACAGCCAGGGCTGGTTCGTCCGCCCGACGGTGCTCGAGTCGAGTGACCCGGACAACGAGATCTTCACGACCGAGTACTTCGGCCCGATCCTCGGCGTGCACGTCTACGAGGACTCGGCGTACGACGACATGCTCGCGCAGATGGAGTCGGTGGCGCCGTACGCGCTGACCGGCTCGATCATCGCCCAGGACCGCGCTGCGGTCGCGTCGGCGCAGCAGTACCTGCGGTTCGCGGCCGGCAACTTCTACGTCAACGACAAGCCGACCGGTGCGGTCGTCGGCCAGCAGCCGTTCGGCGGCGCGCGGGCCAGCGGCACCAACGACAAGGCCGGCGCCCCGCAGAACCTGATGCGGTGGACGAGCACCCGCTCGATCAAGGAGACGCTCGTGCCGCCGAAGGACCACCGCTACCCCCACATGGGCTGACGCCGGCTGATCTCACAGATCGGCCTGGCCGCTGGCGCCGGTTGCGTCGGTGTCATTCTTGATCGTACGACGAGGAGGTGGCCGTGACCGACGCGCAGAGCTGGACCCTGCTGGGGCTGGTCGGCGTGCTGCTCAGTGTCATCGGCAGCCTCCTCGTCCAGCAGGTCCGCCAGGTCGGCGACCGGGTCTCCAGATCGGAAGTCGGTTCGACACCCGGATCGACGGCCTGGAGAGCACCATCGACGCCCGCCTGACCGGGTTCCAGGCCACGGTCGACGCCCGCTTCGACGCGGTCAACCAGCGGTTCGACCACCTCGACCGTGACGTGCAGGCGCGCTCGATCCGCGACCGGTTCGGCCGCGACGTAGGTCGCTCAGAGCCTCTCGGCGGGAGCAGCACCTCGGCGCAGACCGGCACGTAGCCGGCGGCGAGCACCGAGCGCAGTGACGCCGGATGGCCGGGGGAGACCTGGGCCCAGGTGAGCTCCCCGGTGGGCACCAGGCCGGCAGCGGCCGCGGCCAGCCGCCGGCCGAGGCCGACCCCGCGGGCTGACGGCTCGACCTCGAAGGCCATCTCCCAACGCCCGGCCAGGCCGCGCCCGATCAGGACGTGCCCGCCACCGTCCGGCGTCCGCCACACCCGCACGTCCTCGCCGGTAGCGCAGTGCTCGCACCACCCGCGGGTGGTCGCGCTGCTCGATCTCCTCGAGGCCGAGCTCAGCGTCGCCAGCCGGGGCGGCGGCTCTCGCGAGCACGACGTCCAGCGCGCCGATGTCCGACCCGATCCGGTCGGCCAGTGCGACGAGGAACCGGGCACCGTGCGGGGCGGAGTAGTCCCCGGCCGGCAGGAAGTCGACGACCCAGGCCGGGTCGACGTCAGCGCAGACGACGAAGTGCGCCGAGAAGGCGACGACGCCAGCCGCCGGACCGTCCTGCGGCAGCACCCGCACCGAACCGTCCGGCGCGGGTGGCCGGCCCGCCGCGGCCGCGGTCAGCTCGTCGTACAGGCTCATCTCAGAGCCGACCTCATCTCAGCGCCGCCCCGACCTGCGGAAGCCAGGCATCCGCCGCCGTGCCGAACGGCTCGCGGCCGTCCCAGGCGGCGGCCAGCAGCTCGTCGGCAGTGCGCCGCGCCGCCGCCACCAGGTCGTGGGGGTAGCCCAGCGTCACCCGGTGCTCGTCGAACTCGTCCTCGTCGTCCAGCAGCAGGTCGCCGTCGCGGGTGACGATCACGTCCAGGTCCAGGTCGACCATCGTCACGGTGCTGCCGATCCACACCGGCGGTGTGGTCACGTCGACGTACACCGAGATCGGCTGGTCGGGAGCGTCGTAGTAGGACGCCGCCCATGGCTGCCCGACCGGGAAGAGCGTCACCCAGCCGAACTGCGACGTGAACTGCGCGCCGACCCGCTGCAGGAAGGTGCCCGCCGGGGCGCCGCACCAGACCCCGAGGTGGTCGACGCCGAGCAGGGTGACAGGGAACTCCCAGTGCCGGCCGCCGCCCCATTTCGTGAACCGCACGTCGACGGCGTCCCCGGGTCCGACCAGCACCCGCCGAGCCTACGGGGGAGCAGATCGGACTATGACAGCAAATAGGGCGAACCGGACGGCCGTCGTGAGAGTCCTCGGACCATGATCACGCCCCGCAAGCGCCTCCTGCCCCTGCTCACCCCGCTCGTCGGCCTCGCGATGGTGTCGACGGTTCTCAGTGCGCCGAGCGCGGCGGCCGCGACCACGGTGCCGCTCACCGACTGCGCGAGCAGCGACAACGGCAAGCCGGTCGTGTCGTCGTTCCAGCTCGGGGCGGCGCACACCGCCGACGTCCGGTCCGGCGAGGCCCGGATCCCGGTCACGGTCGTGGTGGACGACACCGGCGGCCCGGGTCCGGCGACCGGTGTGGAGCGGGTGCTGGTCACGCTCAGCTTGCCCGGGAGCCTGGACATGAAGTACGACTACGTCCCCCAGCTCCTCGGCAGACGGGGGACGGCCGGACCTGGACTGGCACCCTCACGGTGCCGCCGGGCGTCGAGTCCGGCGCCTGGTCCGCGGAGCTGACGGTGGCCGACAAGGCCTTCGCCGAGATCGTCCTCGGGCCCGAGGATCTGCGCGCCATGGGGTCCGACCCCGATGTGGCCGTGCAGTCCGCCGGGCCGGACAAGAAGGCGCCGGACCTGCGCGCTCTGACGGTGTCGCGGAATTAGGTCGACACCCGGAACGCCACGCGGCGGGTGGTCGTGACGGTTCGCGCCGCGGACGCGACCGCTGGGCTCGCCAAGGTCGTCGTCCGCGCCCGGGCCAAGAACGGGCTGCGCGAGTCGAAGGCCGCCCTCCGGCTGGTCGCCGGCACCCGCACCTCCGGCACCTGGCGTGGGTCGGTGGTCCTGCCGCGCTGGGCCGGCACCACGGCGTCGTGGCGGCTGTCCGCACACCTCGCCGACCGGCTGAACAACACCAGGACGGTCAATGCGAGCGAGCTCGCCCGACGCGACCAAGCGTCCGCGATCTCGGTCCGGAGCCGTAGCGACCGGACGAAGCCGAGGCTCACCGACATCCGGATCTCGCCGACGACGATCGACGTACGCAACGCCGACCGGGTCCTGCGGGTGTCGGTGCGGGTCACCGACACCGGGTCGGGGATCGCGTCCGGTGGCGTCAGCGCCGGGCCGGTGAAGCTGCACCGGGTCTCGGGCAACCGGTACGCCGGGCGCTACACCGGTGAGGTCGTGGTGGACCGGTGCTCGTCCGGGTTCGAGCTCCGACCGCACTCCGGCTCCGAGTCGCTCAGGTACTACCTCCACGCGCGTGACCGCGCCGGTCACGCCGGCGGGTCGGGCTCGCAGCCGCGGCCGCCGGTCTCGGCACTGTTCCGGGACAACGACTGGCCGGGGTTCGGTGCCGGCCTTCGCCTGTCCGGGCGGATCGACACCTTCTTCTCGGGAGGACATGGTGGCCAACGGGACCTGGAACCCGCGCGTCACCGTTCGTGAGACCGGGGCCGAGGTGGCCGGCACCTGGACCTGCGTCGACGCGTCCGGCGTGGTGGTCAGCTGTCACCTCAACCCGCTACGCACGGCGTCGTTCACTCCGGCACAGCCGTTGGCGAAGGACACGGCGTACGAGGTGACCGTCAACCGGGAGCACACGCTGCCCGTGGTCGACCTGGCCGGCAACCCGGTGGTGCACCCGGAGCAGGTCACCGTGCTGGACCGCTAGCCTGCCGGGCGTGACCTACGGCGCCGACGACACCCAACCCGACAACCAGGGCCTGCAGGATCGGCACTTCGGCGAGCAGGGCGCCCGGCTGACCTACGGGTCGTACCTGCGGGTGGCCCAGCTGCTCGACCAGCAGCATCTCGAGTCCGACCCGCCCGCGCACGACGAGCTGCTGTTCATCACGATCCACCAGGTCTACGAGCTGTGGTTCAAGCAGCTGCTGCACGAGCTCACGGCGACCCGCGAGGAGATGTTCTCCGGCGACCTCTGGCGGGCCCGGCACCTGCTGAGCCGGGTGGTCGCGATCGAGGACGTCCTGATCCGGCAGATCGCCGTGCTCGAGACCATGACGCCGCAGGACTTCCTGGTCTTCCGCGACCGGCTCGCGCCGGCCAGCGGCTTCCAGAGCGTGCAGTTCCGCGAGCTGGAGTTCCTCTCCGGCGCCAAGGACCCGGGCTACCTCGAGCGGTTCCGCGGGCTCACCGACGACGAGACGGCGCGGCTCGAGCGGCGGCTGGCGGAGCCGTCGCTGTGGGACGGCTTCCTGCACGTCGTACGCCGGGCCGGGCTCCCGGCCGACGACGACGCCCAGGTGCTCGAGTCGCTGCTGTCGGTGACCGCCGACCGCACGACGTACGGCCAGGTCTGGGAGCTCGCCGAGCGGCTGCTCGACCACGACGCCAACGCGGCCATGTGGCGCTCCCGGCACGTCCTGATGGTCGAGCGGCAGATCGGCACCAAGTCCGGCACCGGTGGCTCCAGCGGGTCGCCGTACCTGCGCAGCAGGCTCGGCCTGCACTACTACCCGCTGCTCTGGGAGCTGCGTTCGCACCTCTAGACCGGCCGGTCCCGGCACCGGCGTGACAGGCCGGCGCTAGGGTCGAGTGGCGCCCCCGACGACGTGGGCGGGACCAGAGCACGAGCAGCACCGATCAGGCGGCAAGGACGGGCGACGACAACGATGTCGGCGAACAAGTGGGACACCTTGGAGGGCCTCGAGGAGGCCAAGGCAGAGATCCTGGACCAGGCGGCGGCGGTCGACCCGGACCAAGGCGCCCTCCTCCGGCGCTACTACCGGCACGTGGCGACCGAGGACCTGCTCGACCGCGACCCCGCCGAGCTGATGGCGGCAGTCGTCGCCCACCGCGAGCTGGCGGCCCACCGGCCGCAGGGCCGGGTCCTCGTCCGGGTCACCACGGACGGCGACGGTGAGGGCGCGCAGCCGCAGCCGTCGGTCGTCGAGGTCGTGTGCGACGACATGCCGTTCCTCGTCGACTCCGTCACCGCCGAGCTCAGCCGGGGCGGCCGGGCGATCCACCTGGTGATCCACCCGCTGCTCGTGGTCCGTCGCGACGTGGCCGGCGAGCTGCTCGAGGTCTACCCCACGGGAACCGCCGCGGAGATCGGCGACGGCGCCATCGTCGAGTCCTGGATGCGGATCGAGGTCGACCGGGTCGGCGACGAGGCCGGCCGGCGGGCGCTCGCCGACGACCTCGACCGGGTGCTCCGCGACGTGCGCGAGGCCGTCGAGGACTGGCCGAAGATGCAGCGGCGCGCGCTGCAGATCGCCGAGGAGACCGAGGCCGAGCCGCCGCGGGACCTGCCCGCCCAGGAGATCGAGGAGACCATCGAGCTGCTGCGCTGGCTGGCCGACGACCACTTCACCTTCCTCGGCTACCGCGAGTACGTGCTCCTGACCGACGACGGGCGGACGGCGGACGACCGGCTGGTCGCCGTGCCGGGCACCGGGCTGGGCATCCTGCGCGCCGACCAGGCCCAGTCCGGCGACGCCGGCCGGCTGCCCGCGCGGCGTCAGCGTCGCTGGCCCGGCAGACGGCAGCTGCTGCGTGGTCACCAAGGCGAACAGCCGCTCCACGGTGCACCGCCCGGCCTACCTCGACTACGTCGGCGTCAAGACGTTCGACGAGGCCGGCGAGGTCGTGGGGGAGCGGCGGTTCCTCGGCCTGTTCACCTCGGCCGCCTACAACGAGAGCATCCAGCGCATCCCGGTGCTGCGGCGCAAGGCCGCCGAGGTGCTGGCCCGCAGCGGGTTCAGCAGCAACAGCCACTCGGGCAAGGACCTGCTGCAGATCCTGGAGACCTACCCGCGCGACGAGCTGTTCCAGATCGCCAGCGACGACCTCGCCGCCACCGCGCTCGAGCGTGCTGCACCTGCAGGAGCGCCGGCAGCTGCGGCTGTTCCTGCGCCGCGACGCCTACGGCCGCTTCATGTCCTGCCTGGTCTACCTGCCGCGGGACCGCTACACCACCCACGTGCGGCACGCCATGGAGGCGATCCTGCTCGAGGCGTTCGACGGCGTCGAGCGTCGACTACACGGCCCTGGTGTCCGAGTCGGTGCTGGCCCGGCTGCACTTCGTCGTCCGCGTCGATCCCGAGCAACGGCGTCCCGCGACGTCGACCCGGCCGAGGTCGAGGCGCGGCTGGTGCTGGCGCACCCGCACCTGGGACGACGACTTCGTCGACGCGCTGCGCGACACCTGCGGGTCCGAGCAGGGCACCCGGCTCGCCGAGGTGTACGCCGACGCGTTCCCCGAGGCGTACAAGGAGGACCTGCCGGCCGCCGACGCCGGTGGCCGACCTGCAGCGGCTCGAGACAGCTCGGCGCGGACGGCGACATCGACCTGCAGCTCTACGTCCCGGCCGGCGCCGGCGCCCGGCGACCGGCGGCTCAAGGTCTTCCACGTCGGCGAGCCCGTCTCGCTCTCGCAGGTGCTGCCGCGGCTGCAGGAGCTGGGCGTCGAGGTCACCGACGAGCGGCCCTACGAGATCCAGCGGACCGGACGCGAAGCGCGCCTGGGTCTACGACTTCGGCCTCCGCTACGAGCCGTCCGGCGAGCTCCCGGGTGACGACGCCCGCAACCTGTTCCAGGACGCCTTCGCCGCGGTCTGGGCCGGCGAGGCCGAGAGCGACGGCTTCAACGCGCTCGTGCTGCGGGCCGGCCTCACCTGGCGGCAGGCGATGGTGCTGCGCGCGTACGCCAAGTACCTGCGCCAGGCCGGCTCGACGTTCAGCCAGAGCTACATCGAGGAGTGCCTGACCACCAACACCCACATCGCCCGGCTGCTCGTCGCGCTGTTCGAGGCCCGGTTCGACCCGACCCGGAACGCGCCCGGCGGTGTCGGTTCCGAAGAGCTCATCGACGGGCTGGTCGAGGAGATCAGCGGGGCGCTGGACGCCGTGGCCAGCCTCGACCAGGACCGCATCCTGCGCGCCTTCCTCGGCGCGATCCAGGCCACGCTGCGCACGAGCTACTTCCAGGTCGACGCCCACGGGCGACCGAAGTCGTACGTCGCGTTCAAGCTCGACCCGCACAAGGTCCCCGACCTGCCCGGCGCCGCGGCCGAAGTTCGAGATCTGGGTCTACTGCCCGCGGGTCGAGGGTGTGCACCTGCGCTTCGGCCCGGTCGCCCGCGGCGGGCTGCGCTGGTCCGACCGCCGCGAGGACTTCCGCACCGAGGTGCTCGGCCTGGTCAAGGCGCAGATGGTCAAGAACGCCGTCATCGTGCCGGTCGGCGCCAAGGGCGGCTTCGTCGTCAAGCGGCCGCCGGCCGACCTGACCGACCGCGAAGCCTGCTGGCCGAGGGCATCGCCTGCTACCGCACGTTCATCAGCGGCCTGCTCGACGTCACCGACAACCTGGTCACGGTGGACGGCGTCCAGCAGGTCGTCCCGCCGCCGGAGGTGGTGCGCCACGACGGCGACGACACCTACCTGGTGGTCGCTGCCGACAAGGGCACCGCGACGTTCTCCGACATCGCCAACGAGGTCTCCCTCGACTACGGGTTCTGGCTCGGCGACGCCTTCGCCTCCGGCGGCTCGGTCGGCTACGACCACAAGGCGATGGGCATCACCGCGCGCGGTGCCTGGGAGTCGGTCAAGCGGCACTTCCGCGAGATCGGCGTCGACACCCAGACCGAGGACTTCACCGTCGTCGGCGTCGGCGACATGTCCGGCGACGTGTTCGGCAACGGCATGCTGCTCTCCGAGCACATCCGGCTGGTCGCCGCCTTCGACCACCGGCACATCTTCCTCGACCCGGACCCCGACGCCGCGACGTCGTACGCCGAGCGCCGCCGGCTGTTCGACCTGCCGCGCTCCTCCTGGGCCGACTACGACCGCGCCCTGATCTCGGCCGGTGGCGGGGTCCACCCGCGCACCGCGAAGTCGATCCCGATCACGCCGCAGGTCCGGGACCGGCTCGGCCTGCCGTCCGGCGTCACGTCGCTGACGCCCGCCGAGCTGATGCGGGCGATCCTGACCGCCCCGGTCGACCTGCTGTGGAACGGCGGCATCGGCACCTACGTCAAGGCCAGCACCGAGTCGCACGCCGACGTGGGCGACAAGGCCAACGACGCCATCCGGGTCGACGGCGCCGACCTGCGCGCGAAGGTCGTCGGCGAGGGCGGCAACCTCGGCCTGACCCAGCTCGGCCGGATCGAGTACGCCGGCAAGCGGCGGCCACATCAACACCGACGCGATCGACAACAGCGCCGGTGTCGACACCTCCGACCACGAGGTCAACATCAAGATCCTGCTCGACCGGCGGTCCGCGAGGGCGCTCTGGCGGCCGAGCGCCGCAACTCGCTGCTCGCCGAGATGACCGACGAGGTCGCCCGGCTGGTGCTGCGCGACAACTACGAGCAGAACGTGCTGCTCGGCAACGCCCGCGTGCAGGCACCGGCCATGCTCTCGGTGCACGGCCGGCTGATCTCCGCGCTCGAGTCGCGCGGCGACCTGGACCGCGCGCTGGAGTTCCTGCCGTCCCAGGCCGAGATCGAGCAGCGGGAGTCCGCCGGGGCAGGGCCTGACCTCGAGCGAGCTGGCGGTGCTCGCGGCGTACTCGAAGATCACGCTCACCGCGACGGTGCTGGAGTCCGACCTGCCCGACGACCCGTGGTTCACCGCCGCGCTGCGCCGCTACTTCCCGGCCCGGCTCGTCGAGGAGCACGGCGACCGGCTGGCCAACCACCCGCTGCGCCGCGAGATCATCACCACCTGGGTCAGCAACGACCTGGTCAACCGCGGCGGCATGACCTTCGTGTTCCGGCTGCAGGAGGAGACCGGGGCGAGCCCGGTCGAGGTGGTCCGGGCGTACGCCGTGGTGCGGGAGGTCTTCGGGCTGGAGGAGTTCTGGGCCGCCGTCGAGGAGCTCGACAACGAGCTGCCCACCCACGTGCAGTCGATGCTCTACCTCGAGGCGCGCCGGCTGCTCGACCGCAGCGGGCGCTGGCTGGTGCAGGCCCGGCGCGCGAGCATCGACGTCGCCGCCGAGATCGAGCACTTCCAGGCGGCGCTGGACGAGCTGGTCCCGCTGGTGCCCGAGCTGCTGGTCGGTTCCGAGCACGAGCGGTTGATGCTGCGGGCGGCGGAGTTCACCGGGCTCGGCGTGCCGGACCAGCTGGCCGAGCGGGCCGCCTCGCTGCTCGACACCTTCTCGCTGCTCGACGTCGTCGAGATCGCCACGGCCGAGAAGCTCCCGCCGCGCGAGGTGGCCGCCGTCTACTTCGCGCTCTCGGAGCGCTTCGAGGTCGACCGGATGCTCACCCGGATCACCGGGCTGCCCCGCGACGACCGGTGGAGCGCGCTGGCCCGGTTGGCGCTGCGCTACGACCTCTACGCCGCGCTCGCCGGGCTGACCCAGGCCGTCCTCACGTCCACCTCGTCGACGGGCTCACCGGGCGACCGGATCCTGGCCTGGGAGAAGCAGAACGCCGAGGGCGTGGCGCGGGCCCAGGCGCACGCTCGAGGAGATCGTGGCGCTGGACACGCTTCGACCTGGCGACGCTGTCGGTCGCCCTGCGCACGATCCGCACCCTGCTCCGCAGCTGACGCTCAGACCGCCGCCGGCTGCCCGAGCACGGAGCGGACGGCGGACACTGCGCGGTCCACCTCGTCGTCGGTGAGGTCGGCCCGCGCGGTCAGCCGCAGCCGGGACACGCCGTCGGGCACCGAGGGCGGCCGGAAGCAGCCGACCCGCACGCCGTCGGCGCGCAGCCGGGCGGCGGCGTCGGCTGCGCGTCCGGGGTCGCCGACGCGCACCGACACGACGGCTCCCTGCGGGTCGCTGACCGGCAGGCCGGCGGCGCCGAGACCGGCGGCGAGCTCGGCGCGCCCGGGCCCGCACCCGACCGGCCAGCGCGGGGTCCGCGCGCAGCACGCCGAGCGCGGCGAGTGCACCGCGCCGCGGCCGCGGGCGCCAGGCCGGTGTCGAAGATGAAGGCCCGCGCGGTGTTGACCAGGTGCTCGACCACCACCGGGTCGCCGAGCACCGCGCCGCCCTGCGCGCCCAGCGACTTGCTGAGCGTCAGCGGTGACCACGACGTCCGGCTCGCCGCTGATGCCCGCCTCGTGCGGCGGCCCCGCGGCCGGCCGGCCCGATCACGCCGAGCCCGTGCGCGTCGTCGACGACGAGCAGCGCGCCGTGCGCGCGCACGACCTGGTGCAGCGCGGCAAGCGGCGCGACGTCGCCGTCGACCGAGAACACCGCGTCGGTGACGACCACCGCGCGCTCGGTGCTGCGGCCGGCGCAGCGCGCGGTCGACCGCATCGACGTCGCGATGGGGTGTCACCACCACGTCGCCGCGCGCCAGCCGGCAGGCGTCGACCAGCGAGGCGTGGTTCTGCGCGTCGGACACGACCAGCGCGCCGTCGCCGGCCAGCGCCGTGACCGCGCCGAGGTTGGCGAGGTAGCCCGAGGAGAACGACCAGCGCAGCCGCGCGTGCCGACGAACTCGGCGAGCCGCGGCCTCGAGGTCCGCGTGCAGGTCGGTGCTGCCGGTGACCAGCCGCGAGCCGGTGGCCCCGGCGCCCCACGCGGGTCGCCGCGGCGGCCGCGGCCGACGTCACCCGCGGGTCCCGCGCCAGCCCGAGGTAGTCGTTGGACGCGAGGTCGAGCAGCGTCGTCGTCGGCCGGCGCGCGGCCGCGAGCTCGCGGCGCATCCCGCGCGCGGCCCGCTCGGTCGCCGCCCGGCGCAGCGGCTCGAGGGGGTCGCTCATCCCGACGACCTCGCGGATGCTCTCGTCGACGACGCCGCACGAGCAGCTCGAGGTCGTCGTCGCCGATCGCCAGCGGCGGCATCAGCACGACGACGTCGCCGAGCGGGCGGACCCACACGCCGCGCCGGCGCGCGGCCTGGCAGACCAGGAACCCGGTGCGCTCGCCGACCGGCTGCGACCTCGATGCCGGTCATGGTGCCGACCCGCCGGACCTCGCGCACGCCGTCGTACGCCTCGAGGCCCTTGGTGAGCTCGCCGATCCGGTCGCCGACCCGGGCCGCGTGCTCGACGGTGCCGCGCTCGGTCATCAGGTCGAGGTTGGCGATGGCGGCCGCGCAGCACAGCGGGTTGGCCGTGTAGGTGTGGCCGTGGAAGAAGGTGCGGGCCTGCGCCGGCGCACCGAGGAACGCCTCGTAGACCTCCTCGCGCGCGAGCACCGCCGACAGCGGCAGGTAGCCGCCGGTCAGCCCCTTGCCGCAGGTGAGCAGGTCCGGCGTCACGCCGGCGTGGTCGACGGCCCACATCCGGCCGGTGCGGCCGATCCCGGTCGCGACCTCGTCGACGACCATCAGCGCGCCGAACTCGTCGCACAGCGCGCGCACCCCGCGCACGAACGAGGCGTCGTGGGTGAGCATCCCGCCGGCCGCCTGCACGAGCGGCTCGATCACCACGGCGCAGACCTGCCCCGCGGCCTCGTCGAGCGCGACGCGCATCTCGGCGAGCACCTCGGCGGCGCGCGCCACGCGGTCCGCGCCCGGCGCGAGCACGCCGGGCGACGACACCATCCGGGTCTCGAGCAGGATCGGGCGGTAGGTCGAGTGGAACAGCTCGATGCCGCCGACGCTGACCGCTCCCAGGGTGTCGCCGTGGTAGCCCTCGGCGACGTGCAGGTACAGCGGCCGCGCCGGTGCGCCGTCGTCGCGCTGGGCCTGCGCCTGGAACGCCATCTTGATCGCGGCCTCGACCGCGGACGAGCCGTCGCCGGCGTAGAACACCCGGGTCAGCCCGGCCGGCGCGCTGGCGAGCAGCCGCTCCGCGAGCTCGATGCCCGGCTCGTGGGTCATGCCGAGGAACGTCGCGTGGTCGAGCCGGTCGAGCTGGGCCCGGATCGCGGCGTCGATCTCCGGTACGCCGTGCCCGTGCACCGTGACCCACAGCGAGGAGACGCCGTCGAGGAACCGGTTGCCGTCGGTGTCCCACAGGTACATGCCCTCGGCCCGGTCGACGACCAGCGGGTGGTCCGCCGGCCAGGCCGCGTGCTGGGTGAACGGGTGCCACAGGCTGCGCAGGTCGCGGGCGACCAGGTCCTGCGTCGGGCGCTGCGCGCGGCGGGGGACGTCACGGCCGAGCACTCTACGGCGGCCGCGCCCTAGGCTCGGCGGCGTGCCCATGCTCAACGACCTCGCGCAGGCGCGCACCGACCTCAGCGACGAGGACCTCGACTGGCTGCACCTGCTGCTCGCCGACTGGCAGCTGCTGTCCGACCTGTCCTTCGCCGACCTGGTGCTGTGGCTGCCGGTCAGCGGCGGCGGCGCGTTCGTCGCGGCGGCGCACATCCGCCCGTCGACCGGGCCGACCGCCCACCACGACGACATGGTCGGCACCGAGGCGCCGCGGGGCCGGCGGCCGCAGCTGGACGCGGCGTACGACGAGCAGCGGATCTGCCGGGAGCGGGACCCGGACTGGCCCGGTGACGTCCCGGTCCGGGAGGAGACCATCCCGGTCGTGCGGGCCGGCCGGGTGCTCGCCGTCGTGAGCCGGCACACCAACCTGGCGGCCGCGCGCACCCCGAGCCGGCTCGAGCTGACCTACCTGCGCACCGCCGACGACCTCGCGCTGATGGTGTCGCAGGGCCGCTTCCCGGTCCCCGGTCCGGACCACCAGGTGGCGCTGGCGCCGCGGGTCGGTGACGGGCTGATCCGGCTCGACGAGGCGGGCGTCGTCACCTTCGCCAGCCCCAACGCGCGTCTCGGCCTACCGGCGGCTCGGCCTGTCCGCCGACCTGGTCGGCGCCCACCTCGGTGACGTCACGGCGACGCTGGCCCGGCGTACCGACCCGGTCGACGAGGCGCTGTCCATGGTCGTCAGCGGCTGGGCAGCCCGGGAGGCCGAGGTCGAGGCCGAGGGGACGACGGTGCGGCTCCGGATCATCCCGCTGACCGCGGACGGCGTCCGGACGGCGGCGCTGGTCCTGTGCCGCGACGTCACCGAGGTGCGGCGCCGGGAGCGCGAGCTGGTCGGGAAGGACGCCACCATCCGGGAGATCCACCACCGGGTGAAGAACAACCTGCAGACCGTCGCCGCGCTGCTGCGGCTGCAGGCCCGCCGGCTGCCCGCCGACGAGACCGGGGCGCGGGAGGCGCTGGCCGAGGCCGAGCGCCGGATCGGGTCGATCGCGGTCGTGCACGAGACGCTCTCGCAGGTCCGGTCCGACGCGGTCGACTTCGACGAGGTCGCCGACCGGGTGGTGGCGCTCACCGGCGAGATGGGCAGCGGCGGCGGGAGCGGCCAGGTCGTCGTCCGGCGGAAGGGCACGTTCGGCCTGCTGGCCCCGGAGGTGGCGACGCCGCTGGCGCTGGTGCTGGTCGAGCTGGTGCAGAACGCGGTCGAGCACGGGCTGGCCGGGCGCGACGGCGAGGTGACGGTGGAGGTGCAGGTCGCTGCCGGACCCGGTCCGGGGGACCGGCTGACCGTGTCGGTGGCCGACGACGGTGCCGGCCTGCCCGCGGACTTCGACCCGGTCGACGGCGGCGGGCTGGGCCTGCAGATCGTGCGGACCCTGGTCGAGGGGGAGCTCGGCGGCTCGCTGCGGGTGACCCGCGCGGAGCCCGGCACCCGGGTGGTGCTGGACCTGCCGCTGCCGCCGCTGCCCGCCTGAGCCGACCGGCCGGACGCACGACGGGACCCCGCCGATGTCGGCGGGGCCCCGTCGTGAGGTCGGTCGGTACTACGCGGTGCGGGCGCGGTTGCGAGCGGTGCGGCGCTTGAGTGCGCGGCGCTCGTCCTCGCTCATCGCACCCCAGACGCCGGCGTCCTGGCCGGACTCGAGAGCCCACTGCAGGCAGGTGTCGACGACCTCGCAGCGCCGGCAGACGGCCCTCGCCTCCTCGATCTGCAGCAGGGCCGGTCCGGTGTTGCCGATGGGGAAGAAGAGCTCGGGGTCTTCGTCCCGGCATGCTGCCCGGTGGCGCCAGTCCATGCGCGTCACTCCTCGTTCGGTCGGCGTCGATGGGGGGAAACCGATGCTTGTGAAACTGTTCACGAGCAAACCCACGGGAGTCAAGGACCTTTGAGGTCCGTCTCCGCCCGTGGGATGTCCAGCCCGGCATACCCCGTGGGACACCGCTGAACCCGTGATTTCCACACTGGCAAAGGAACGGGACCGAGACAAGCCCTGCCGCGCACCTTTTTGTCGACACCGTGTCGCCTTGGTCACAGCCAGGTGACCCGCCGTCACCTGCGGAAATACCGGCTCAGACCACCACGCGCAGGGCATTCGGGACGGATCGCAGCGTCAGCGTCCTGCAGATCGCCCAGCGCCTCGCCGTCGACCTGGGCGGCCACCGGCCGGCTGGCCCGCAGGGTGAGCTCGGGCAGGTCGTGCTCGCGGTGGACCAGCGTCCGCCGGCCCGCGCGCGTCGGCCGACCGGCCGCGAGCAGGCGCCGCACCTCGCCGAGGGTGCCCAGCGTGCGCAGCCGGGTCAGGGCGTAGAGGTCCAGGCCGGTGTCGAAGGACGCCTCGGGCGAGGTGAGCAGCGGCCTGTCGCCGAGGTAGGTCCACGGCGCGGTGTTGGCGACGATCGCCATGTGCAGCCGGACCGGGTCCTGCCCGGGCGCTCCAGGGTCAGCACCGGGTGCCGGCGGTCGGTGTGCAGGAAGAACTGCGTGAGCGCTGCCCGGACGTAGTCGGTCGGGGTCGTGTGCCGGCCGGGCGGCCGGGACCGGCGGCGGCGGTCGACCCGGGCCACGACCTCGGCGTCCCAGCCCATGCCGGCGTTGAACGTGAACCAGCGGTCGCCGGCCAGGCCGAGCCCGATGCTGCGCCGGCGGTGCTCGCGCAGCGCGTCGAGCAGCGCGCCGGTCGCCTCGACCGGGTCGCGGGGCACGCCCAGCGCCCGGGTGAAGACGTTGGTGCCGCCGCCGGGGACGACGGCGAGGTCGGGCACCTGCTCGTGCGACCGGTCGGTGAGCAGCCCGTTGACCACCTCGTTGACCGTGCCGTCGCCGCCGAGCACGACGACCAGGTCGAGGCCGTCGTCGCGGGCCTCGCGGGCCAGCTCGGCGGCGTGCCCGCGGTGCCGGGTGTGGGCCACCTCGAGCTTGAGCTCGGCCTCCAGCGCGCTCGCCAGCACCTCGCGGGTGCGGGCCGAGGTCGTGGTCGCTGCGGGATTGACCACCAGCAGCGCCCTCATGGCGGTTGAGCCTACCGGCGCCGGTAGGGTCCCGACCCGTGCCTGGTCCGGTGTCGACGCTGCGCGCCTGCGCCGCGCTGGTCGCCCTGCAGGCGATCGGGCTCGCGGCCGCTGCGGTGTTCACCGTCGTCGAGCTGTTCGTCGCCTCCAGCGACGACGTGGCGCGGGCGGCGGTGACCGCCGTCCTGGCCCTGGCCGCCGCGGTCGGGCTGGGCCTGGTGGCCCGCGGCCTGCTGGCGGGACGCCGCTGGGCCCGGGCACCGGCCCTGGTCACCAACCTCATCCTGCTGCCGGTGGCCGTACGGGCTGCTGCAGGCGGACGTCTGGTACGTCGGCATCCCGCTGCTGCTGTGGGCGGTCGCCGTCCTGGTGCTGCTGTTCATCCCGTCGACCAGTGCGGCCCTCGAGGAGGACTGACCGCACGCGTCTGACCGCCTACTCGTCGACGAGCAGGCCCTCGCGCAGCTGGGCCAGGGTGCGGGCGAGCAGCCGCGAGACGTGCATCTGCGAGATGCCGATCTCGGCGGCGATCTCGGACTGCGTCATGTTCTTGAAGAACCGCAGCATCAGGATCTTCTTCTCGCGGGGCGGCAGCTGCTCGAGCATCGGCTTGAGCGACTCGCGGTACTCCACGCCTTCGAGGCCCTCGTCCTCGACGCCGAGGGTCTCGGACACCGGCATCGGCTCGTCGCCGCTGCCGGAGTCGCCGGCGTCCAGCGACAGGGTGCTGTAGGCGTTCGCGGACTCGAGGCCCTCGAGCACCTCTTCGTCGGTGATCTTGAGGTGGTTCGCCAGCTCGTGCACCGTGGGTGCCCGGCCCTGCTTCTGCGAGAGCTCGCTGGTGGCCGAGGCGAGCGACAGCCGCAGCTCCTGCAGGCGGCGCGGGACGCGCACCGCCCAGCCCTTGTCGCGGAAGTGCCGCTTGATCTCGCCGACGATCGTCGGGGTGGCGTAGGTCGAGAACTCGACGCCGCGCTCGAGGTCGAACCGGTCGACGGACTTGATCAGGCCGATCGTGGCGACCTGGACGAGGTCGTCGTAGGGCTCGCCGCGGTTGCGGAACCGGCGGGCGAGGTGCTCGACGAGCGGCAGGTGCTGCTCGACGAGCGCGTCGCGGGCGCTCTGCCGGCGCGGGTCGCCCTCCGGTGCGCTCTGCAGCTTGATGAACAGCTCTCGGGTCCGCTCGCGGTCGACCGCGAGCCGGGAGCTGCGCGCCGTGACCTCGGGGACCTCGGCGGCCTCGGCGCCTCGGCAACGTCGGCGCCTTCGGCGACCGCCGGCTCGGCCGCCGGGTCGGCCGCTCGAGGTGTCTGCTGCGTCCGAGGGCAGCGCGGAGTCCGGCTGGCGGGCCTCCGGGACGTCCCCGTCGGTGGTCTGGGCCTCGGTCGGCTCCGCCGCGTTGTTCGACGACGTCATGCGGCTCCTGCCGCGCCGCGGCGCTTGCGCAGCCGGATCCACACGTTGCGGTCGTCGTCCATGCCGGTGTCGACCTCGCCGGCCAGGGCGCTGAGGACGGTCCAGGAGAAGGTGTCCCGCTCCGGCAGCTGGCCCCGGGTCGTCGGCAGGGTGACCGTGACCTCGAGGGTCTCCGGGGTGAGCTCGAACCGGCAGGTCAGCTGCGCCGTCTCGATGGCGTGCGGCAGCAGCATCGCGCAGGCCTCGTCGACGGCGATCCGCAGGTCCTCGATCTCGTCGAGGGTGAAGTCGAGGCGGGCCGCGAGCCCGGCCGTGGCGGTGCGCAGAACCGAGAGGTACGCCGAGTCGGCCGGCAGCCGGATCTCGACGGCGTCCTCGACACCGCCGTCGAGGGTCACACTGGCCGCGCCGGCCTGGGTGCCGGTGACGAGTCGCTCGCTCACCCTGGTGCCTCCCGTTACCTCGGCGAGGACATGGACTTCCTCGCTCGCGGGGTCCATGAAAGCAGACCCAGGTGGCTGCGGCTCAGCGCGGCTCGGCGAGCCGGACGAGGGCCGTCCCCCGAGACGCGGTACGGGATCCACTCGGTGAGCGCCTCGGCGCCGAGCATCTCGTAGAAGCCGCGCGCCGGGTTCCAGTCCAGCACCCACCACTCCAGGCGCTGGTAGCCACGCTCCCGGCACACCCCGGCGAGGGTCTGGAGCAGCAGGCGCCCCGTGCCGGAGCCGCGGTGCCCCGGCCGGACGTAGAGGTCCTCCAGGTAGAGGTTGTGCGCACCCAGCCAGGTCGAGTAGTTGAGGAACCAGATCGCCATCCCGACGACCTCGTCGCCGGCCTCGGCGACGTGCGCGAAGACCGCGGGGGCCTCGCCGAACAAGGTCCGCTGCAGGTGCTCCTCGGTGGCCTCGACCTCGTGCAGCGCCCGCTCGTACTCGGCGAGCTCGCGGATCATCGCGACCAGCTCGGGGACGTCGTCGGCGGTCGCGGGGCGGACGGTCACGGGTGCGCTCATGGCCTGATCCAACACCGACGGTCGCCTAGAACGGGGTGTGCGCGACCTGGACGGGCATCACCTGCCCCCGCCGGACCAGGACGCCGCGGCCGGTCGGCACCGCGTCGGACCGTGGCAGCCGCACGCCGAACAGGTCACCGTCGACCGAGGACAGCGCGCCGAGGAGCAGCCCGGTGCGGCCCCGGCGGGCCTCGACGGTGAGCCCGCGGAAGCTGCCGGCCATCTCGGCGGTGGACCCGGCGAGCAGCAGCAGCGCACCGCCGGTGGCGTCGGCCCGGAGCAGTGCGGCGAGCGGCCGCTCCACCGGGGTGTCCTGCAGGGTCTCGGCGTCGTCGGCCAGGACGACGAGGTCGGGGTGGGCGGTCAGCTGCTGCTCGAGCTCTGCGGCGTCCGCGGGGCCGAGCACCGCAAGCACTCCCGGGTCGCCCGCGAGTGCCTGCAGCGGTGAGCGGCGGTGGCCGATCACGACGACCCGGCGGCCCTGACCGAGCAGCCACCGGCCCATCGTCGCCAGCGTCGTCGAGCGGCCGCTGCCGGCCGGGCCGGCGACCACGAAGGCCGGACCGTCGAGGTCCAGGTCGACGCCGAGCGGGACGAGCTCGTCACCGCCGACACCGACCAGTGCCCAGCCCGGCCCGGTTGCCGCCGCCTTCGCCGCCGCCGCGATGTCGACGGCCTCCACCCGCCCGGGCATCGGCTCCACCCGCATCGGCAGCAGCCCGGCGTGACCGTGCGGCACCGGCGCCCGCGCCCGGACCTGTGCCGCGACCCGCTCGACGGCCGTCACCTGCCCGGCACCCGACGTGTCGACGTCGAGCACCGCCAGCTGCGCCTCGACCGCGTCCGGCCCGACCAGGGCCCGACCGGGCGGCATGTCGCCCGGCACCTGCCGCGGGGAGATCCCGGCCAGGGCGTAGTCGGCGGGGTCGGCCATCCGCAGCACCAGCCGGTCGCGGAAGGCCGAGCCCGCGCGGCCGGCGAGCAGGCTGCGGTCGCCGCTCAGGACGACGCGGACCCCGACCCCGGCGCCCTCCCGGACCAGGCGGAGCAGCGTGTCGAGCGGCCGGCCATGGTCGACCGACTCGTAGGCCGCGGTGAGCCCTTCCCAGCCGTCGACCAGCAGGACCAGCCAGGGCAGCCGGTCGGCTGGCGGGCTGCTGCGGCGCTGCTCCTCGTGGGAGCCGTGGCCGGCCGTCGCCAGCAGCCGTTGCCGGCGCTCGAGCTCCTCGACCAGCCGGCGGAGCAGCCGGTCGCCCCGAGCGGTCTCGTCGCGGCCCACCACGGCCCCGCAGTGCGGCAGGCCTGCCAGCGGCGCCAGCGCGCCACCGCCGCCGTCCAGCCCGTACAGGTGCAGGTCCGTGACGTCGCACTGCGCGGCGAGCTGCGCGGCCAGAGTCCGCAGCGTCGTGGAGCGGCCGCTGCGGGCGCCGCCGGCCACCAGCAGGTGGTCGCCGCCGTGCAGGTCGAAGGTCACCGCGTCCCGGCGCTGCTCGCCGGGAAGGTCCCGCACGCCCAGGGCGACCGCGTCCTGGACGGACGGGGCCGGCAGCTCGCTCGCCGTCACCACCCGGGGCAGCGGCGGCAGCCAGGGGCTGGCCACCGGCGCGGCGCCGATCAGGGCCGCTGCCTGCCGGGCCGCATCGACCAGCCGGGCCAGGTCGGTCGGGCCGGAGGCAGCCTCGTCGCCGGCGGCCGCCGGCGGGTCGCCGGCCCGCTCCCACGGCGCCGGCCGCACCGACACCGCCGTCGGCCCGACCGGGTGGCCGCCCACCCGTGCCGACTGCAGCGCGCGCACCGGCCCGGCCCCGCGCGGAGCACCGCGCGGCCGGGGTTGGCGCGCGGGATGTCCGCGGCGTCGCGCACGTCGACGACGTCGGTCGACTCGGCCGGGTCGGTGACCCGCAGCGCGATCCGCAGGCTGGTGTTCGCCCGGATGTCTGCACTGACGACACCGCCGGGACGTTGGGTCGCGAGCACCAGGTGCACGCCGAGGGAGCGGCCGCGCTGGGCGATGCCGACCAGCCCGCCGACGAAGTCGGGCAGCTCCTCGACCAGGGTGGCGAACTCGTCGACGACCAGGACCAGCCGCGCCAGCGGCGGTGACCCGGCAGGTGCTGTCGCGAGGTAGTCGTCCAGGTCCTTGCAGCCGGCCGACCGGAGCACCGTCTCGCGGCGGCGCAGCTCGGCGCCCAGCGACCGCAGCGCGCGTTCGGTGAGGTGCCCGTCCAGGTCGGTCACAGTGCCGACCGTGTGCGGCAGCCGCGCGCAGTCGCGGAACGCAGCGCCGCCCTTGTAGTCGACCAGGACGAACGACATCTCGTCCGGCCGGTTCGCCAGGGCGAGCCCGGCGACCAGGGTCTGCAGCAGCTCGGACTTGCCCGCGCCGGTGGTCCCGGCGACCAGGGTGTGCGGGCCGTCGGCGGCGAGGTCGACGACGAGCGGCTCGCCGTCCTCGCCGACGCCGAGCACGACCCGGGTGCCGCGCGGGCTGACCCGCCACGAGGTCTCCAGCGCGACGGCGTCGGTCGCGTCGAACGGCAGCAGGTCGAGCAGCCGGGCGGCCGCCGGCAGCGCGGACTGCTGGTCGTCCGGGGTCGCGTCGCGCAGCGGAGCGAGGGCCCGGGCGAACCGCTGCGCCCCAGCCGTCGCCGACCCCGTCCGCGACCACGTCGTCGTACGTCGTGGCGTCGGGCAGGACGACGCGCAGCCGGGTCCCGACCGCGCCGGTGACCTCGGCCGTGGCCCGGCACTCCACCGGCAGCGACACCAGGTCGCGCTCGAGGCAGAGCAGCCGCAGCCCGACATCGGGCCCTTCGTCGAGCAGCCGCGCCACGCCGGGGTGTCGCCGCAGCGCACTGGCGCCGTCCAGGACGACCACGGTCGTCGGCCCGGCCCAGGTCCGGTCCGAGGCCGCCGCCGACCGGACCGCGGCCCGGGCGTCCAGCACCGCGACGAGCTCGTCGACGCGGGCCCGCAGCTGGGCGCCGTCGACCCCGACGCGCAAGCGGCCCGCCGCCGGACCCGGCCGCAGGTGCGGCAGCCACCGGGCCCACTCCCAGTCACGGGTCGGCTCGGCGAGGAGCAGGACCAGGTCGAGGTGCCGCGGGCTGTGCCAGCCGGCGAGCTGCGCGACCAGCGAACGGGCCAGGGGCAGCACCCGGCTGCGCGCGCCGGCCAGACCCAGGACGCCGGCCTCGGCCAGCGCGACCGTCACCGGGACGTCGACGAGGACCGGGCGGTCGACGGTCTCGGTGCCGGCGAGCCCGTCGTTGGTGCGGACCTCGACGGCGGAGCTGACGGTGCCCAGACCGAGCCGCAGCTCCAGGGCGTCGTCGTCGGCACGCCGCCGTTCCCAGAGCCGCGGTCGGGGACCGGTGGCGGTGAGCAGGAGTGCCGCCGGGCCGGGGTGGGCCCGGTGCCGGGCGGTCGTCTCGTCCGTGATGGCCCGCGTCGATCGCCGCGGTCACCCGGGCCTGCTGCTCGGCGTGCGCGGCCCGCTGCGCCCGGACCGACCGCCGCCCGCCCACCCGGTCGCTCCAGAACGTCCCGAGGGCCATCAGCGGCGAGAGCAGGACGAAGACGAGGTACGTCGGGCTGCCGGTGACCGCCACGAGGACGACGCCCGCGACCAGCGGGAGCAGGACGGCGATGAGCGGGAACCGGCTGCGCTCGCGCGCCGGCGGCTCGGGCGGAACCGTCACCCGGACCGGGGCGGGCCGCGACAGGTGACGAGGCGGCCGGTTGACCTCGAGGTGCCCGGCGCCGTCCGGACGGCAGGAGACCGGCACCTGTTCCGGGCGCACCAGGGACAGCCGGGTGTCGCCCACCCGGAGCACCTGGCCCGGGAGCAGCGCCTGCCCGTCCCGCGGCACCGGCACCCCGTCGACGGTCGTGCCGTTGGTGGAGCCGAGGTCGTGCACGGTGGTGACACCCGCGTCGTCGGTCGCGACCCGCAGCACGGCGTGCAGCCGGGACACGTCCGGGTCGTCGACCCGCACCCTGGCCTCGACGGCCCGCCCGATGCCGTGCTCGCCCGGGGCCAGGTGGTGCACGTCGCCGGAGTCCGGCCCGGCGAGCACGTGCAGCTCGAGCAGCCCGCGGGGCTCCCGCAGGCCGGCGCGGTCGACGGTCAGGACTGCGCCGTCGAGCAGCGGCGGCTCCCCGAGCGGGCTCGCGTCGTCCAGCCGTAGGTCGCCGGCGAACAGCTCGCCGGTACGCCGGCCGACGGCGTGCAGCACCGCCTCTCGCACGGCGCCGAGCGGGGTCCCGGGCGCCGCGGTGAGCTCGACCGATGCGGGCGTGGCGGTGCCGAACGGGTCGACGACGGTGAGCTGCAGGTGCATCCCGGAATCGTCCCGAATCCGGCCGAAGTGACCCGCGGACTTGTCCACAGGAGGACCGGAATCGGCGGCGTACGTGTCAGACCCGTTCGAGGGCGGGTAGATCCGGCATCTCAGGTAGATCAGCCATCCCCGGAGAATCCGGCACTCCTTGACCAATGTGACGAATCGTGCAAACGTGACGGAGATATGAAAGCGCTTACAGCAGCTTCGTCACCGGCCCGCCGCAGCCCTGCGCGCCGGTCTGCCGCGACCGCGGGCCCGGGTCGTGACGCGACGATCTACCAGGTCGCCGACCGGGCCGGCGTCTCCATCGCGACGGTGTCCCGGGTGCTCCGGGGCACGGCCCCGGTCGCCGAGGCCACCCGGGTCCGGGTGATGTCCGCCGTGGACGAGCTGCGCTTCACCCCGAGCCGGTCCGCGCAGTCCCTGGCCGAGGGCCAGCACGCCGCGAACGGCATCGTCTTCCCCGACCTGTCCGGTCCGTACTTCGCCGAGGTCGTCCTCGGCTACGAGGAGGTGGCGGCCGAGCTCGGCCGCAGCGTCCTGATCCTCTCGACCCACGGCCGGCAGGCCGCCCGGCAGATGGTCATGGACCTCGCCGCCCGGGTCGACGGCCTGGTGATCCTCGGCCGCACCGTCGGTGACGAGGTCCTGGCGGACGTCGTCGACCGTGGCCTCCCCCTGGTGCTGATGGCCCGGGACCCGATCGCCGGCGCGGACTCGGTCAACGCCGAGAACACCGCGACGGCCGCGGCGCTGACCGAGCACCTGGTGCATGATCACGGCTACCGCTCGTTCGCCTTCCTCGGCGACGCCAGCGTCTCCACCGACTTCTCGCAGCGCTGGACCGCGTTCCGCTCGGTCCTGCGCACGGCGAAGGTGCCGGCGCCGCGGGCGCCGATCGCCTGCGGCTTCGACGAGGAGGACGGCCGGGTCGCGGCCGACGAGCTGCTCCGGCGGAAGCCACCGCGGGCGCTGGTCTGCGCGAACGACGAGATCGCGCTCGGCGCCGTGATGGCCGCCGAGAAGCTCGGGCTGCGAGTGCCTGACGACCTCGCCGTCACCGGTTGGGACGACGTGATGGCCGCCCGGCACTCCCGTCCCGGCCTCACCACTGTCCGTCAGCCCATGCGCGAGCTCGGCGCGTGGGCAGCTCGACGGCTGCACCAACGACTTGCGGGGGACGAGAGCGAACCACGGCATGAGGTGCTGCCCACGCAGCTCGTGCAACGTGCCAGCTGTGGGCACCACCAAGAGGAGAACCGATGAGGACTCTGCACAAGCGAGGCCTGACCCGCGTTGTCACCGTGGCGCTGCTCGCCGGCGTTGCGCTGACAGGTTGCGGGCGCGACGAGGGCGGCGACGCCGCCACCGACACCCCGGCCAAGAAGGTCAGCGGTGGCAAGGCCAGCGGGGACATCACGGTCTGGGCGCTGGGCGCCGAGGGCGACAACCTCGGCGAGCTCGCCAAGGACTTCGAGGCGGAGAACCCGGACGCCAAGGTCAAGGTCACCGTCATCCCGTTCGACGCCGCGCACGACAAGATCGCGACCGCGATCGCCGGCGGCCAGACCCCGGACATGACGCTTGCGGGCACGACCTGGCTGCCGGAGTTCGCGGCGACCGGCGCGCTGGACCCGACCCCGCTGGACGTCATCGACAAGGACATCTTCTTCGAGGGCTCGTGGGGCACCACCGAGGTGGACGGCACCTCGATGGGCGTGCCGTGGTACACCGAGACCCGGCAGATCTACTACCGCAAGGACCTCGCCGAGAAGGCCGGCATCACCCCCGAGGCCGGCTGGTCCTGGGACGACCTGAAGGCCTTCACCAAGGCCCTGCAGGACAAGGGCGGCGCCAAGTGGGGCATCTCCCTGCAGCCGGGCGGCCAGGGCTCGTGGCAGTCGATGGTCCCCTTCGGCTGGCAGAAGGGCGCCGAGCTGGTCGAGGGTGAGGAGTTCACCTTCGACTCCGAGCCGATGCAGGAGGGCCTGGACTACTACGCCTCCTTCTTCGAGGAGAAGATCTCCCCGACCGACCTGGCGATGGGTGCCCTCGAGCCCGGCTTCATCGACGGCTCCATCGGCTCGTTCATCTCCGGCCCGTGGCACATGGGCATCCTGCGCGACCAGGGCGGCGAGGAGTTCAACGACAAGTGGAGCGTCGCGCCGATGCCGACCGAGGAGGCCGGCACGTCGTTCACCGGTGGTAGCGACTGGGTCGTCTTCAAGGACGCCAAGAACCGTGACACCGCCTGGAAGTTCGTCGCCTTCCTCGCCGAGGACGCCCAGCAGCAGAAGCTGTACGAGCTCGTCGGCAGCCTGCCCGCCGTCCAGAGCACCTGGGAGTCCGGCGAGCTGTCGACCGACCCGCTGCTGAAGTCGTTCGGTGACCAGCTGCAGGACGCCAAGTCGGCGCCGGCCATCGCCACCTGGGAGCAGGTCACGGCCCCGCTCGACGACGCGATCGAGCAGGTCGTGCTCGGCAAGAACGACTCCGCCGCGGCACTCGCCGACGGCGACCGAGAAGGCCAACGCCATCGGCTTCGGCAACTGACATGGCCGCCGTCACCGCGGGCTCGACCTCGGGCTCGTCCCTCTTCCGCCGGCGTCCCGACAGGGGACGCCGGCGGGAGGTGGTGGCGGGGTACCTGTTCTCGCTGCCCTTCCTCGCGCTGTTCCTGATCTTCACCATCGGGCCGGTGATCTCGTCGTTCGTGATGAGCTTCACCGACCTGCGGTCGGCGGACGTTCGTAGCCCGCTGGCCGTCGGGTTCATCGGGTTCGAGAACTACTCGAAGCTGTTCGCCGACGAGACGTTCCGCAAGGCTGCCTTCAACACGGCGTACTTCGTGGTGATCGGCGTGCCGCTCACCATGGGTCTCGCCCTGGCGGTGGCTGTCCTGCTGGACACCGGCATCACCCGGCTCACGACGTTCTTCCGGGTCGGCTACTACCTCCCGGTCGTCACGAGCATCGTCGCGGTGGCCGTCGTGTGGCGGTTCCTGCTGCAGCCGGACAGCGGCATCATCAACACCCTGCTGGGGTACGTCGGCATCGACGGGCCGTCCTGGCTCCGGAGCACGACGTGGGCGATGCCCTCGCTGATCGGCATGTCGGCCTGGCGCAACATGGGCGCACTGGTGATCATCTTCCTGGCCGGCCTCCAGGTCGTCCCGAAGGAGATGCACGAGGCGGCAGCCATCGACGGCGCGGGTGCGTGGGGCCGGTTCCGGCACATCACCCTGCCGATGATGAAGCCGACGCTGCTGTTCGGCGGCGTCATCACGATGATCGGCTACCTGCAGTTCTTCGAGGAGCCGTTCGTCATGACGCGTGGTGGACCGCTCGACTCGACGCTGTCCACGGCGTACTACACGTACAACCAGTTCGGCTACGGCAACTACAGCTATGCGTCGGCCATGGCCTACGTGCTGTTCGTCGTCATCGCCGTGGTGACTGCCCTGCAGTTCAAGTGGCTCGGGTCGAAGGACTGATGCGACGATGACAACTTCGACACGCCCCGAGCCGCTGTCCGCCGCGGTTCCCCCTCCCGGTCCCGACGACCCGGTACCGACCGGACGGCCTCGCCGGCGACGCAACGCCGACATCGCCGAGGCGCGGGCGATCCCGTGGGTCTACGTGGTGCTCGGCGGTGGCCTCGTGCTGCTCGTCGGCCCGTTCCTGTGGATGCTGCTGGGGTCGTTCCGGCCGGACCGTGAGCTCAAGCAGGTGCCGCCGTCCTGGCTGCCCCAGGACCCGACGCTGGAGAACTACCGCACGCTGTTCACCGAGCTCGACTTCCCGACGTACTTCTTCAACAGCGCCGTCGTCGCGACGGCCATCACCCTCGGCAACCTGATCTTCTGCTCGATGCTGGGGTACGCGCTCGCCAAGCTGCATTTCCCGGGCAAACGCATCATCTTCGGCCTGGTGCTGGGCACCCTGATGGTGCCTGGCGTCGTCACCTTCGTGCCGCTGTTCGTCCTGGTGAGCAACCTGGGGATGGTCAACAGCTTCCCCGGGCTGATCTTCCCGTTCCTGGCCGGCCCGTTCGGCGTCTTCCTGATGCGGCAGTTCTTCATGTCGCTGCCGGACGAGCTGATCCATGCGGCGCGGGTCGACGGCGCGGGGGAGTGGCGGATCTTCTGGAGCATCATGCTGCCGCTGTGCAAGCCGGCGCTTGGCGACGCTGGGGATCCTCACCTTCCTGGCGTCCTGGAACAACTTCCTGTGGCCGCTGGTGGTCGCGCAGTCCGAGGACAAGTACACGCTCCCGGTCGCGCTCGCCATCTACGCCATCGGTGAGAACAACAGCAACTACGGCCTGCTGATGGCCGGCTCGGTCGCGATCATCGTGCCCGTCCTGATCGTCTTCCTGGTGCTGCAGAAGCACTTCGTCCGCGGAATCGCCATGACTGGAATCAAGTAGTCCTACCCGAGAGTCCAACCCGAGGAGCTGAGCTCATGCGTCGGACCCCCCGACTCGTCGTCACCACGACCGTGGCGGCTGCCCTGGCCGTCACCGGACTCGCCCTGCCGTCCCTCACGGGTGCAGCGGTGGCGAAGCCACCGGCCAAGGGTGACGACGCGCGTCCTGCGCGAGTACGTGAAGGACACCTGGAAGTCGATGGCGGCGATGGTCGACCCGGGCACCGGCCTGGTGTCGGACAACGTCGGCGGCGACCTGAAGGCGAGCGACCGCGCGGCCTACACGTCGCCGACCAACATCGGCGCCTACATGTGGAGCGCCGTCGTGGCGCGCGAGACTGGTCTGATCAGCGACGGCGAGACGCGCAGAAGCGCATCGCGCTGACGCTGAAGACGCTGCCGACGCTGGAGAAGCACGAGCCGTCGGGCATGTACTACAACTGGTACGACCCGGCGACCGGCAAGAAGCTCACGACCTGGCCGGTCAACGGCGACGTGGTCCACCCGTTCCTGTCCAGCGTCGACAACGGCTGGCTGGCGACCGGGCTGAAGGTCGTCATCGACCAGGTGCCCTCGCTCGCGAAGCAGGCGCACAAGGTGCTGGACCGGATGGACTTCGGCTACTACTACAACCCGGCCGAGAACCAGATCCGCGGCGGCTTCTGGCTCGAGGACCCGACACCGGAGAACCCGCAGCAGGTCGAGGTGCACGACAACTACCGTGACGACTCGGGTCTCAACGACGTCTGGTACACCGGCCACCACTACGGCGCGTTCAACACCGAGCCGCGGATGGCCAGCTACCTGGGCATCGCGGACCAGCAGATCCCGCAGAAGCACTACTTCGGCACGTTCCGCACGTTCCACAACGAGAACTGCGACTACGCGTGGACCGAGCAGGCGGCCGTGGGGCACTACGCGACCTACCTCGGCCAGCGGGTGTTCGAGGGCGCGTACCAGTACCGCGGCATGAAGATGATCCCGACCTGGGGCGGCTCGATGTTCGAGGCGCTGATGGTGCCGCTGTTCGTGCCCGAGGAGAAGTGGGGCGCGAAGAGCTGGGCGCTGACGCACCCGACGTACGTCCGGGCCCAGATCGAGCACGGCATGAACGAGGCGAAGTACGGCTACTGGGGCTTCTCGCCCTCGAACAACCCGGCCGGCGGCTACCGCGAGTACGGCGTCGACGCGATCGGCATGGAGCCCAGCGGCTACGCGTCGGACCAGAACGCGGCCGGCACCCAGGAGGGCAAGACGTTCGTCGACTACGGCTACGTCGCGAAGGACGGCACCGTGTGCCGCCCGCCCCAGCCGGAGCCCACGCAGTACAACGAGGGCGTCGTCACGCCGCACGCGTCGTTCATCGCCTACCGGTACGCACCGGAGGCCGCGCTGAAGAACCTCGCCAACCTGCGTCACGACTTCGGCGCCTACGGTCCCGGTGGCTTCTACGACGCGGTCAACGTGACCACCGGCGAGATGTCGGAGCGCTACCTGTCCCTCGACCAGGGCATGGTGATGGCCGCGCTCGGAAACGCGCTGGCCGCTGACGTCATGCGCAAGCCGTTCTCGCACGGCCCGATGGAGCAGCGCGTCGCGCCGCTCATGCGGATGGAGGAGTTCACCGGGGTGACCGGCCGGTGACCGACACGGACAAGGGTCAGGCCGCCAAGGCCGACTTCGAGGACCGGATCGGCCGGCGGGCAGGTGGCGGGGAGGAGGACTCCGCGCTGCCCCCGCCGGCCGGGCTCCGCGCGGTCGCCGGTCGCGGCCACGTGAGCCTCGTCTGGGAACCGGTCGAGGGGGCGGTGGGCTATCTCGTCCACCGCTCGCTCGACAGCAGCGGCCCCTTCGAGCCGGTCGACCACGGCGGCAACGACGTCCTCGCGGTGCCGCACCCGCCGTACGTCGACACGTCCGGCACCCGCGACCAGGACCACTGGTACGCCGTCGCCGCGCTGTCCGAGGTGACCCGGGTCGGACCCCTCTCCGACCCGGTCGTCGCATCGGCGGCCGGCAGCGGCGACGCGGCCGTGACCCTCACGGTCGAGGCGGACCACGTCGTCGGCACTCTCGAGCGGCCGTGGCGGCCGATGATCGGCTCCGAGCACCTGAGCCTGATGCTGTCCGAGGACCAGGTCGGCGGCCGCACCATCGGCCCCGAGCTGCAGGAGGCGCTGCGCCGGATGCACGACGAGCTCGGCGTCGAGACGGTGCGGGCGCACGCGATCCTGTGCGACGACCTCGGCGTGTACCGCGAGGTCGACGGCGAGCCGGTGCACGACTTCAGCGGCGTCGACCGGGTCTACGACACGTTGCTCGAGCTTGGCCTCCGGCCGGTCGTCGAGCTGTCGTACATGCCGCACGACCTGGCGGCCGACCCGAGCAAGACCGTGTTCGCCTACGACGGGATCATCTCCCCGCCGCGGGACTGGGACCGCTGGGCCGACCTCGTCTCCGCGCTGACCGCGCACCTCGTCGACCGCTACGGCCTCGAGGAAGTGCGCGACCGGTGGAGCTTCGAGGTCTGGAACGAGGCCAACCTCGACGTCTTCTGGAGCGGCACCGAGGAGGAGTACCTCCGGCTGTACGACGTGACGGTCGCCGCGGTCCGCAAGGTCGACGAGCAGCTGGTCGTCGGCGGGCCGAGCTCGGCCGCAGCCCAGTGGGTCGAGTCGCTGCTCGTGCACGCCGAGGAGTCCGGCGCTCCGGTGGACTTCCTGTCCACCCACACCTACGGCAGCCCGCCGCTGGACCTGCGGCCGATCCTGGCCCGGCAGGGCCGCGAGGACGCCAAGATCTGGTGGACCGAGTGGGGGCCGGGCTCCCAGCACTTCCACCTGGTGGGCGACAGCGTGTTCGCCGCGACGTTCCTGATCGACGGGATGGCGTCGAGCATGGGCCGGCTGGAGGCGCTCTCGCACTGGGTCGCCTCGGACCACTTCGAGGAGCTCGGCCGGCCGCAGAAGCTCAGTCACGGCGGCTTCGGCCTGCTGACGGTCGGCAACCTGCGCAAGCCGCGCTGGTGGGCGCTGTCCCTGCTGGAGCGCCTGGGTGAGTCGCAGCTCGAGGTGTCGGCGGTGGGCGACGGCGCGGACGGTCTCGTGTCGGCTCTCGCTGCCAAGGACGGCGACGACGTCGGGGTGCTGGTGTGGAACAGCAGCCTCGACCAGTCGCGGATCCCGTACGACGAGCTGTTGGCTCGCGATGTCACCCTCAGCGTCGACGGGCTGCCCGACGGCAGCTACACCGTCAGCCACTGGCGGGTGGACGAGGAGCACAGCAACGTGTTCGCTGCCTGGCGCGAGCTCGGCGGCAACGACCGCGACTGGCCCGAGGGCGACGAGTGGGACCGGCTGCACGCCGCGGACGGTCTCGCCGAGCTCGAGCCGGCTCGCACGCTCGACGCGGTCGAGGGCACCGTCACGGTGTCCTTCCCGCTGCCGCAGCCGGGCATCTCCTTCCTGGAGATCAAGCCGGCTCGCTGACGCGTCCTGCCCCGCGCGCGCTAGGCCGCGCGCGGGGTGGTCGACGTGCTGTCAGCCGTGCGAACCCACCAGAGGGGTCGTCGTCGGGGAGTCCGGTGTCCGTTGCGCGCGGGCAGCTCGGCCACGGCGCGGGCCGTGGCTGCCTGCCGCAGCAGCTCGTCGATGTGGGCGTGGGCGAGGCCGGCGGTGAGCGAGTCGGTGTGTGTCATGACTCCAGCGTCGGTCTGAGGCCCCCCGGTGCGCATGGGGAGGATGCCCAGGGTTTGCCCGCGGGCGGGCTTAGGGCGGCTAAGGGAGACGGCGTACCGAACTAAGGCGCGTTCCCGATGGCAAGCGCGGCTCCCGGACCGACGGTGGCAGCAGGCCTCGACCTGCGAGGTCGCCACCGATGGGAGCACCACCGTGAGCACCAGCAAGGTCCAGCACGCCGCCGCCACTGCCGTCCTCGCCGCCGTCGCGGTCCTGGCCGCCGCCACGGCGTACGCCGGCCCGGTCCCGGTCGGCGGCGCCACCGGCCCGGTCGAAGAGCCCCATGGCCCGCAGTCACCACGGGTCGTGGAGCGGGAGGCGACCCGTGACCTCCAGTACTCGCCCGCGCCGACGCCGGCCCCGACGGCGCAAGCACCCACCCGCACGCCGGACCGCTCGGACCCGTCGTCCGTCCCGGTCACCGTGCTCGCGCTGCTCGGCGGCACCCTCGTCCTCGGCGCCGCGGGATTCACGGTGTACCGCTACCGGCACCACGCGCCGGCCGGCGGCGCCGCCACCGCCTGACGGCTCAAGGCAGTTTCTTCGCCTGACGGCTCAATGCCGGACGTCGACCACGATGCGGGTCGGGTTCGTCAGCGTCAGCACCCGGAAGGGTGCCTTGCGGGCGAGCCCGGCGCCCACCGTGAAGTACGCCTCGAAGTCGCCGATCACCGCGGTCTCCCGGATCTGGTCGAAGCGCCAGACGGTGCGGGCAGGGGTCGTCCACGTCGTCTCGCCGGTCTCGACGTCGTGGCCGTTGGCCGGGTCGATCACGATCTGCAGGGACGCCGGCCCGCGCAGGTTCACCAGATGCGCCGACGGGTCCCGGTGCAGCCGCTTCACGTACCGGACGTTGAAGCCGGGTGCTGCGCCGTCGAGGTCGATGACGATGCGGTCGAACCGCCGGTGGTGACCGACCCGGACGCCGGTGACCTCTGCGGCGGGGACGTCCCGGCGGATCACGACGCGGGCGTCGGTGCTCCAGGTGCCCGGGGTCGCGGCCGGGGCCGCGCTGGCGACGGTGGCGGCCGATGCGGTCACGAGGACCGCCCCGGCAGCCAGGGCGGCGAGGATCTGGGTGCGCATCGGGACCTCCTGTCATGCCAGCGGACCTGGCACCACGAAGACGCGACCGGAGCCTCGCGGGTTGTCACCGGGGCACGCGCTGCTGCGCTAGCGGAGCTGGGCGCGCACGGCACCGCTGGGGAACGGCGCTGTGTGCACATTGACGTAGAAGCGCCTCGGGTGCTCGCGCAGCGCCGTCGCCAGGCCGGACGACACGGTGACGCAGTCGGCCGATGCCCGGGGCGACGGCGGCTGCAGCTCGATCCGCACCGGACCGGCAACCCCCACGGCGCCCCGGTGGATGTGGGCAGCGACTGCCGTTCCGATCCGCTTGACGGACAGCAGGTAGCAGAGCCGCTGGCCGTCCAGTGACCAGGAGAACTGGCCCCGGCCGTTGCTGTCGCCGGGGTCGGGGGCTTCCTTCGCGCCGGTCAGCGTCACGGTGTGCTGCGGCACCTGGGCGACCGCGGCGGCGCCGGGGACGATGAACGTGGCGAGCACGACGGCTGCCGCGGCGAAAGAGCTGACAACGCGCATGACGACCTCCAAGGCTGTCGCCGGAGCGACCAGGACGGCCGTCCGGACAGCGGGAGTACGTGGCGCGACGTCCTCCGGTTCAGCAGCGCGACGATGGCGATGGCGCCTTGGCCGGCCCGTGCTGGCAACGCGGCGCCTGACGCGGCAGAGTGGCTCGCCGTGACGGTCGACGGCCGGGTCCTTCGCGAGCAGTGGGACGCTGCCGTCGACGACGCTGCCGACGTGGTGCGCCGCCTGTACAAGCTGGCCGAGCAGCGCGACGACGACCTGATGGCGGGGTACCTGAAGCAGTCGCTCGGCCGGCTGCTGATGCTGCGCATCTCGGTCAACGCTCGGCGGACCCGGCCGGGCAAGCGAGCGACCGGCCTGATGCACGAAGAACCTCCCGGCCTCGACCGCGAGCCCTACGTCGAGGCCGGCGACGCCATCGCAGGGATCGTCCGGCTGTATCGACGGTGGCCTCGGCGCGACCGGCTGGGACTGGTCGAAGGGGTTCCCGCCCGGCTGGCCGACCTCGCTGGTCGACCGGATGCGATACACCACCGCCCTCGGCCTCGACTAGCCGCACGCCGGCCGGTACGGCCCCACCGACTCCAGGTACGTCGCCCACTCCTCCCGCGTCAGGCTGCGCCCGACCAGCGTGCACACGGCGCGGGCCCAGCGTTCGGGTCGCAGGTCCCACACCCGCATCCCGTCGTCGGTCCGGACCGCGAGCGCCCGACCGTCGGGTCGCAGCGCGACGCTGCGCGTCCGGTCCAGCCCGAGCTCGATCGGCTCGCCAAGCTGCGTCCTGGCATCGGCGTCGAACAGCCGCACCTCGCCGGTGGTGTTGCGGGCTACGAGGAGTCCGCCGTCCCGGCTGAACGCGAGCTGCGCGACCTGACCCGGCGTCTGTGGCAACGGCGGCCCCACCGGTTCCAGCGTCCGGGCCCGGTGGAAGCCGAGCCGGCCGTCCGCCCGGGAGGCCGCGACGAGACCGTTCGGGGAGACGGCCGCAGCGACGACGTCCGGTCGGCGCACCCGTGGCCCGTCGACCACCGCGTCGGCGCCGGACACGTCGTACGCCGCGAGGTCGCTCTCGTCCTGGACCAGGACGACGAGACGGCCGTCCCGCGTCAGTGAGCCGCTGCGTCCGGGCGGGAGGGTGCGCAGCAGGACCTGCTCGCCCGTGCGCAGGTCCCAGACGGCCCAGGCCGACTCGTTCCGGTCGTACTCCGACCAGCCCAGCAGGTGGTGCCCGCCCGGTGGCAGCGACGTACCGTCCGGCGGGAAGCCGTAGAGGTCGCCGTCGAGGTCGCGCACGACGCGGCCGTCACGGATGTCGATGACCGCACCCCGGCCGTCCGCCATCCAGGGACCAGTCGGTGCGGGTGGTCGGTCCACGTCGCCCGGACGACGTCGCCGCCCCGCCAGGCCACCTCGCCCGTGTCCGCCGAGATCGCCGTCAGCTCCAGCCACGGCTGCAAACCGTCGACGGATCGCATCGCCGGGCCGCTGGTGAGCAGCAGGGTGCCGTCGGCGTTGTACGCCGTCGGGGTCGCCTCGCTGTCCACGCTGCTGGTGATGGGTCCGAGCCCGTCGAGGCGCCAGCGCGCGACCAGGTTCTCAGTACGGCTGAGCTGCACCAGCGTGCCGTCGGCGGTGAGCAGCAACGCCGAGATCTCCCCGTGCTGCATGTCCCGTCCGGACGGCGACTGTCGGCCGGTGTCGAGGTCCAGCGAGACGACGCGCGAGAACCGTCCGCCGCACAGGGCGCTGGTCGTTCTCGGTTCGATGACGACGGTGGAGCAGTTGTCGCCGCCGATGTCGGCGACCCAGCGCACGCGGTGGCGCTCCAGGTCCCAACCGACCACGCCACGACTGCCCGCCGTGACGAGGACCGACCCGTCGGAGGCCACTTCGCCGTTGCTGGTAAGCCACGGGGCACCGGTCATGCGGTGCAGCTCGCGACCGTCCTCGGGGTCGACGATGCGCACGATGTCGACCTCCGAGCCGACGACCAGCGACCCGTCGTCCTGGAAGGTCAGCGCCGCGCTGAAGCGGTCCTCGCCGGTGTTGGCGATGCCGGGTGGGCTGAGCCGGGGGTCCTCGAGCCGTGGGTCGCTGTACAGAGTGGGCTGCCGGGTCCGTCCCTCCGCGAAGTCGCGCACTGCCTCGAGCCGCGCCGCGGGGCCGACCGGGGGGAGCGCGACGACGCCTTGCGCGGTCATGTCGACCGTCGCCAGCTCCGGCAACCGCTCGCGACCTGCTGTGTCGTAGACCAGCACTCGACCGTCGTCGTCGCCGGACACGGCGACGTACCGGCCGTCCGGGCTGACGGCGACGGCCCCGGCCGGGAAAGGCAGCCGGACGTCGGGGACCCGCCGCTCCCGGGTGGCGACGTCGTAGACACCGAGCGTCGACTGCTGGCCGAACCGTCCGGTCGCCCAGCTGACCTCCGCCACCGTCGTCTCGTCCCGACTCACGGCGACCAGCGCGTGCGACGGCTCGCCGGTGGGGGCCGGGAACACGTCGGTGACCGCTCCGCTGCCCAGGTCGATGTCGCGGATGATGCCGTCGGCGCCGACGCCGAGCAGCCGCGTGCCGTCGGCCAGCAGCTGTCCCGACTCGAGCGGCGGCCCCGGGTCGCCGGCACCGCCCACGGTCCGGTAGCCGAGGAAGCCGGGCATGGCGGTGAACACGCCGAGCAGCGCGCTGCGGGTGCGGGCGTCGGGGCGCAGCCGGTGTGCTTCCACTGCGAGCAAGGCCGCGAGGTCGCGCTGTGTTGCGCGCAGGGCGACGCTCTCCGCGGTCAGCGAGTCGACCAGTGCGTCACGGGCGGTCCGGGAGGCGTCCCTGCTGCGCTGGACGGCGATCGAGCCGGCCACCAGGGCGAGCACCAGCCCGAGCGCGGTTGCCGCCACGGTCAGGCGAAGGCGCCGGTTCGTGACCACCCGGTGCCGTGCTTGGGCCGCAGCCGCCTCCTGCTCGGTGCGGGCCTGGCCGGCGGCGGCGTCCAGGAATGCGTCCTCGACCGGCGTGAGCGTCGGCGTGCTCTGCTCCCGCCAGGCCAGCGCGTCGTCGAGCCGCGACCCGCGGTACAGCTCGCTGTCCGGCCGGCCGCCGGCCTGCCAGTCCTCCGCCGCGACACTGAGGTGTCGCAGGATCAGCAGGCCCGCCAGGTCCTCGTCCAGCCAGGACCGCAGCCGCGGCCAGGCGCGAATCACCGCCTCGTGGGCGACCGACACCGTGCGGTCGTCGGTCGTTACCAGCCGACACCGGACGAGGAGGTCGACCACCCGTTCCCGGTCGGCGTCGGGCGCGGCGACCGAGAGGGCGAGCCGCACCGCAGCGGGGTCGCCATCCGGTGCGGGTACGACGAGCCGCAGCCACAGGTCGCGCACCGTCGCCTGCTGGTCCGGCGGCAGCGACTCCCACATCTGCTCGGCAGACTGCGCGACCGCGCCGTGGATGCCGCCGGTCGCGCGGTAGCCGTCGACGGTCAGTACGCCGGCCTCGCGGCGCGCCCAGGTCTCGGCCAGGGCGTGGGACAGCAGCGGCAGCGCGCCCGGCTCGTCCTCGATCTCGCGCACGAGGAGCTCGACGAGCCCTTGCTCGATCCGCAGACCTGCCTGGGTGGCTGGTCCCTCGATGGCGTGCCGCAGGGCCAGCTCGGACATGGGTGTCACGAGGTGCAGCCCGCGCTCCGCCATCCGGGCCATCCCGGGCGAGGAGGACAGCCCGCCGATCTGGTCCGCGCGTACGACGACGACGACCCGGCCGCCCGAGTGGGCCAGCGCGACCAGCTTGTCGAGGAAGGCGTTGACGGCTGCGACGGGATGTCCGGCCGTGAAGAGCTCCTCGAGCTGGTCGACGACCAGGACGCGCGAGGCGGGGGAGGAGGCGAGAGCCGAGACCAGGGACGACGTGGGGTCGGTGCCCGGTGTCAGCACTGTCACGGCGTCGCCGGCCGCGACCAGGGCGGGTACCAGTCCCGCGCGCACCATCGAGGACTTGCCGCACCCGGACGGGCCGGCGACGACGAGCAGCGGGGAGTCGCGCAGCGCGCGCAGGCACTCGCGCACCTCCGCGTCGCGGCCGAAGAACCACTCGGCGTCGTCGCGGTCGTAGACGAGCAGGCCCTTCCACGGGCACCGCGCGTGCTCCGCGACGGCTTCGGGCTGTGGGCGCTGCAGGTGCGGCGCGTGCTGGAGGATCGCCTGCTCCAGCTCGGTCAGGTCCCGGCCCGGGTCGAGGCCCAGCTCCTCCTGCAGCGTCCGACGGGCCCGGCGCACGGTGTCGAGAGCCTCGGACTGCCGACCCGCGCGGTAGAGCGCCATGGCCAGCAGCCACCAGCGGTGCTCGCTGAGCGTGCCCGGTGCCGACCAGTGCCGAGGCCTCCGCCACGACGTCTTCGCCGGCCGCCAGCCGGGCGCTGATGAGGGCCTCCTCGGTGCCGCGGCGCAGCTCGTCGAGCCGCAACGCCTCGGCCCGGCCGTCCGGCCAGTGCTCGAGGTCGGTCAGCGGCTCCCCGCGCCACAGGTCCAGCGCCTGCGTGTAGGCGACACCGGCCCGGCCGTGCTCGCCTCGCTCGCTGAGCTTCCGGCCGCGGGCGACCAGGCGCTCGAACAGCCGGATGTCGATCTCGTCGTCGCCGAGCGCCAGGCGGTAGCCGTTCGTCGTGGTCTGGATGGCGTCGTGCCCCAGCGACCGGCGCAGCCGCAGGACCGACCCCTGCACGACCTTGGCCCAGGACGCCGGCGGGGTCTCGCCCCAGAGCGCGTCGGCCAGCCGCTCGGCAGGCACGCTGTCGCCGCCGTGGACGACGAGCGCCGACAGCACGACCCGGTCCCGGGGCGAGAGCCGGCCGTCCCCGTCCACCTGCAGGGGGCCGAGCAGCGAGAGAGCCACGAAATGACTGTGCGCGGACCTCGGTATCGCGTCAACGGGCCTGATACCGGGCTGATACCGCGGCGGCCCCTGGGCCGGTACCGGCGACACCGACGCTGCGAGTGGTCGGCAAGGCGCCGGCCGCTAACCAAGGAGGTTGCAGTGTCTGCACGACCCGCAGGAATCGTCCGGATCGCAGCAGTGGTGGCGCTGACCGCCACGACCGCCCTGACCGGAGCGGCGGCCGCAACGGCCACCGAGCCGGCCACGGCACAGAGCGACTACGTCACCGCGCTGGTGGCGAAGGCCCAGGCCAGCTCGTCGTACTCGGCGGACGCCGACTACGTCGACACGCTCGTCTACTGGCACCACAACCCGGACTGGGGCTTCGGCTCCTGACGATCGGCCGCGGCGCCCACGTGGGCGCTGCGGCCGGTCTCCCACTTCTTCCACCACCCCCACACGACCCACGACAGAAGGAACGACCCATGACTCAGACCATGACCACCCAGACCCCCGACCTCGCTGCCGTCAAGGCCCGTCAGCAGCTGGCGTGGGCCAGCGGTGACTACCACGCGGTCGCGGCCCGCATCGTCCCGATCGCCGAACACCTCGTCGACGCGGCCGATCTGCGCGCCGGCTGGCGCGTCCTCGACGTCGCCGCCGGCAGCGGGAACTCGGCGATCGCCGCCGCCCGGCTCGGCTGCTCCGTCGTCGGCGTCGACTACGTGCCGTCCCTGCTCGAGCGAGGCCGGCAGCGCGCTGCCGCCGAGGGGCTGGACGTCAGGTTCGTCGACGGCGACGCAGAGGCGCTGCCGTGCCAGGACGGTGAGTACGACGCCGTGATCTCGGTGCTGGGCTCGATGTTCGCGCCGGACCACCAGAAGGCGGCCGACGAGCTGCTGCGGGTCTGCCGCCCCGGCGGCACGATCGCGCTCGCCAGCTGGACGCCCGACGGCTTCATCGGCCAGCTGTTCCGCACCGTGGCCGGCCACGTGCCGCCGCCCGCCGGCGTGCCGTCGCCGATGCTGTGGGGGACCGAGCCGCACCTGCGGGACCTGTTCGGCGACGGCATCACCTCCCTCCAGGTCCGCGAGCGCACCTTCACCTGGCGCTTCGTCTCGGCCGAGGAGCTGGTCGCGTTCTTCCGACGCTGGTACGGCCCGACCGTGAAGGCCTTCGCCGCGCTGGACGAGGACGGCCAGGCGGCGCTGATGAGCGACCTGGTCGCGCTGGCCGACCGCTTCGACCGCCTCGACGACGAGGGAGCACTTGGCCATCCCGGCCACCTACCTCGAGGCGGTGGCGGTCCGCCGCTGACTCGGGCGAACCAGTCCGCCCGGGTGGGCGTCCTCGGGGTGCTGGATGACTTCGGTGGTCATCCAGCACCCGAGGAGGCGTCATGGACGCACGCAGGCTCGTTGTCATGTTCGCTACGGCAGCCCTGGTGGCTGCATCGCCGGCTTGGCGGTGGTGCCGGTTGCGGCATCACGACGGCTGCCGACGCTACCGGTCCCGGCGTGCTTTCCGGCGACCGACAACGGTGACCCGGTGCTGACGTCGCTCGACTTCTCGCCCCGGGCGGTGGACTCGCGCAACGGCGCGCAGACCATGACCTTCACGGCGACTGCCGAGGACACCGGAGGCCCGGCCCCCCGCCGGCGTCGCGCGGGGCTGGATCCGCGTCAGCTATGACAACACCGACACCGAGAACTGGACCCTCTTGCGCCGTTGAAGCCGGACGGTGCCGGAGCGCTGAAGGCCTCGTTGGCCATCCTGCCCAGCTTTAAGTCCGGGACGCGCTGGGTGTCGGTGCGCCTCGAGGACGCGGTAGGCAACAGCACCGTCTACCGGACGTCTGACCTCGAGCAGATGGGCCTGCCCACCACGTTCACGGCGACCACCACCCCGGAGTCCAGAAGCCCGCCGTGCGTTCGGTCCGCCTGTCCTCGGCGACGATCGACACTCGGCGGCATGCCCGCATCCTCACGGTGCGCATTCGCGCGACGGACGACTCGGGGATCGCCACCATCGATGCCGGGCTGTCTGGCTCGCTCCGCTCGTCCATGGCCCACGCGCGGCTGGTATCGGGCACGACTACCAACGGCACCTGGCTGGGGCGGATCCGGGTGCCGCGATGGCAGGGCAACAGCACCGCAAAGCTCGCGATCGAGGTGACGGACGTGGTCGGCCGCTACCGCATCTTCGGGTCCGAAGGCACTCAGGGCGATCGGTCAGCCGGCCACGGTGCGCATCCTCAGCCGCCAGGATTCGGCCGCTCCCGAAATGACGTTGCGATCGGTGACCCCGCGCTCACTCGACCTGCGTACCGGCGGACGAGGGTCACGGTCACGGTCCGCGTGACCGACCGCGGCTCTGGCGTGCGTCGCGTCTCCCTCAGCCTGTACGGCCCCGAGAGCGGCAATGGTGCGGGCAGCATCGACGCCACGTTCAAGCGCGTGTCCGGCACGAAGTACGACGGCATCTGGAAGGGCACAGCGACCTTGCCGGCGTGCGAGGCGTTTCCAGGGAAGTGGCACCTGATCGTCTCTGCGGCGGACGCGACCAACTTCGACTCCCTCTCGAAACCCGACTGGCTCGCCGTGGAGAACCACGACGTCCTGCGCCCCACCGCCGCCCCAGCCCTGACGTGGTGCGCCCCTCCGGGCCGCTGACGATCAGGTTCTCCGAGGACGTCGTCGGCGTGAACGATGAGAACGCGTTCGTGCACGTCGGCTTCAACCGCCGCGAGTTCGCCGGGGACGAGCCGTCGCCGATAGCCGGGTCCTGGGTCTGCCGAGACGCTGCCGGCGCGACCGTCGACTGCACCGCCGGCCCGTCCGTACCGCAGCGTTCACACCCACGTCCGCGATGTTGCCCGGTACGAATCACACTCTGGTCCTGAATCGCGAGCACCACCTCGGGATCACCGACCTGGCCGGGAACCCTTCCACCCCGGATGGTCACTGGGCTTCCAGACCAACTGAGCTCGACGGTTGCCATTTGGCCACTAGGCGTCGCAGGCGGCACAGCCTGCGGCATGATGACCGGGTGCGGATCCTGGTGGTGTCCGACCTGCACTACCGGCTGAAGCACTACGACTGGCTCGTCGAGGCGGCCGAGACGTCGACGTGGTGGCTGTCGCGGGCGACCTCGCCGACGTGGCGAGCCCCGTGCCGCTCGAGGTGCAGGTCGTGGTGCTCGACAGCTACCTCGAGACGGCCGCCGCGAAGGCCGTTGTCCTGGCCGCGTCCGGGAACCACGACCTCGACGGGCCGGGGGTGCACGGCGAGCAGGTGGCCGCCTGGCTGCGCGAAGCCGCGCGCCGACGGCCTGCACACCGACGGCGTCAGCGTCGACCTCGGCGACACGAGCTTCACCGTGTGCCCCTGGTGGGACGGCCCGTGACCCGCGACGCGGTCGGCGCCCAGCTCGCGGCGGCAGCGGCCGACCGACCGGCCCGCTGGGTCTGGCTCTACCACGCCCCGCCGGCCGGCACGCTGCTGTGCAGGGACGGGCGGCGGGAGTTCCCGGACCACGAGCTGGCCGGCTGGATCGCTGCAGCACCAGCCGGACTTCGTGCTGTGCGGCCACATCCACCAGGCGCCGTGGGCCGACGGTGGCTCGTGGCACGACCGCCTGCGGTCGACACGTGGGTCTTCAACGCCGGCCGTCAGATCGGCCCGGTGCCACCGCACATCACGCTCGACACCGAGGCGGGGACCGCCGACTGGTTCGGAGTGTTCGAGAACCAGAGCATCCGGCTTGGCTGACCGCGGCTCGGCAGGGCCGCTCAGCTGTGCGGCTCGGGGTCGCGCGCCGAGCCAGGCCGCGCAGGTGCAGCCTGGTGGTGCACCAGCGTGTCCAGGATCTCGCCGACCATGCCGAGGTGCCCCTCGGCTCCGGCGAGCTGCTGCTTCACGTCGGTGAGGTACCTGGGTCATGCCGTCGAGCCGGGACGCCGTCATCCGCAGGATGGCCAGCGCGACGCCCGGCTGGTCGTAGAGGAACGCGAGCGGGTCGTCGATGACGCGTACCTGGACGTCGGTGCCGGCGCGGACCGTGGCCGATGCGGGGTTGCCGAGCACGACCGACATCTCACCGAAGACCGCGCCGGGGGTGTCGATGCGGGCCAGAGGCACGCCGTCCCGCTCGATGATCACGCCTCCGCTGGCCAGCACGAGCAGCCGCCCCGGGGCCGACCCCTCCTCGATGAGCACTTCACCTGCGGCGCTCGACTCCATCGGCATGCCGGCGCAGAGCTCGAGGATGTCGGTCACCCGGCCATTGTGCCCGGGCGGCGACGGCCCGTCGGCTCGTCGCCGGGCAGGCCGCGAAGAACCCTCAGGCTGCGTGACCACTGAGGCGCACGGTGCCCGACGATGCGCATGAGATGAGTTGTCCACAGGCGGCGCTCGCGGCAGGGGACAAATGGGGCGGCTCTGGTTACGCTCCCCGAGCCCGCCCTAGACCCCGGGGGACACTGCGTGAACGCCATTGCGGCTGTCGAGGACGAAGTCCGCGAGCTGGTCCGGCGACGCGGTCTCGACCCGGTCGCCGACCCCCGCCGCCGTGCGCCGTCTGGTCGAAGAAGTGATCACCGACTACGACGAGCGCAGCGTCGGGGGGCACCCTGCCGCAGCTGCTCGACGCACGAGTTGCTGCCCGCCAGGTCTTCGACGCGGTGGCCGGGTTCGGGCCGCTGCAGAAGTACCTCGACGACCCCACGGGTCGAGGAGATCTGGATCAACGACCGGCTGACCGCCAGGTGGGTGGGCGCCTGCCCTTGAGATCGCCCCCTCAGCAGAGACGGCCTACTGAATCTGCCGAGCGCGGAGCGACGTGGAGCTGGCACTACCGCGCGCTCGGCGGCATGTGGGTTCGCGCGGAGCAGCGAAGGCCTGGCCAACTGACTGGAGATGGCTAGTGCGCGTTGTGGGTGCGTGTCGTGCCTGCCTCCGCCTAGAGGCGGTTACTCGGCGGCGAGAGCACCGAGTGCCGGCCACGGCGGACCCTCGCCGAGCAAGGTCAGGATGTCTCGGCCGTGTCGGTGCCCATCCGGGAATCCATCGCGGACGTCCCATCGCCAGGCAGCGACCATCGCAAGAACAAGCCGCCGACACTCCTTGAGCAAGACTTGATCGACATCGGGATAGTTCGCGCTGACCTCTATCGGCAGATGCGCGACATCGAATTCGATTGGGCCACGGCAACACGTTTCAAGGTCGATGAAGAGCGGACCGTGCTGCGTGCTGAGAACGTTGCCTGGATGCGGCTCGCCGTGCAGCAGCTGCTCGGCAGCTCCGCGGCTGTAGATCTGCTCGACGCGCGCTCTGCAGCGTGTCGAGGAGCAGAAGCCGGTCCGCGTCAGCGAGCGCGGGGGTCTCGTCTCGGCTCTCGACCAGCCGGAGAGCCTCTGCGACTCGTTCCATGAAGTGCGGCGCTGCGATCTCGACGTTTTGCATCCCAGCGTGCAGTCGTTGCAGCGCGTCTGCGTAGTTGACTGGTGTGACCCGGTCAAGGCGCACCGTGTCGTAGTAGGTCCAAAAGGTCAGGGCGAAGCCGTCACCTTCGTAGACGCGCGGGTCGACTCGTGGCTCCAGCGCCGCGACCGGGCTCTCCAGTGCGACGAGCCGTTGAGCGATCTCGATCTCAAACGCGGAGACCTCTTGCCCCACCAGTGCTACTCGGGCGAAGACGTCGCAGGGCAATAGGCGTAGAGCAAGCTTGTTGGAATTGTGCACAATGACTGCCTCGTTGACCGGCAAGTCCAGGGCTCCGGCAAGTGATGTTGCCGTGGCCATCGCCCGCGCCGCGAGTTCTGCCTCCACGAGTGGATTCTGGCATTCCTGTTGAAGGGGTGACCGGTGACGCCGTCAGCGCCCGGCTGCGGTGTCGGACCGAGATCCAGAGCTGGCACTACCGAGCGGTTCAAAGCGACGAACGTCACCGGCGCGACGTGCGCCAGAGCGGCACATATGCGCTCGCGTGGTGGTCAGTCGATCGCCGCATGGGCAGCAAGATCATGGACCGAGATGGGGCCGGACTACCCGGCGTCTGACGGCAGCGCCCGCCCCGAGTCCGCCGAGTTCCTCGGCCAGGGCCGTTCAGTCAGCCGCTGCGGACCGCCGGCTTTACAGCAGTGGCGGCGGGCCCGGCAGGCGGCACGACCAGCTGAAAGCCACTGCTTGTGGTCACCGGCGTACCGCCGGTGCGCCCGCACGAATCGTTCGTGCCGCCGGGGCGGAATCTATGATCGTCGATGTGACCCTCCGCCAGCTCGCGAGGCCGGTATGACCGCGGCCGATGAGGAGCTCGTGGTTCTGCTGGACGACGACGGCCATCCGATCGGCACCGCACCCAAGCGAGAGGTTCACCATCGCGACACACCCCTGCACCTGGCTTTCTCGTGCTACCTCTTCGACCCCGAGGGGCGCTTCCTCCTCACCCAGCGGGCTCTGGACAAGCGCACCTGGCCCGGCGTGTGGACCAACAGTTGTTGCGGCCACCCTGCTCCGGGCGAGCCGGTCGAGCAGGCCGTCCTGCGACGGGTGGCCCAGGAGCTCGGCACCGGTCTGACCAGCCTAAGACTGATGCTGCCCCGGTTCCGCTACCGCGCCGTGATGGAGGACGGCACCGTCGAGAACGAGCTCTGTCCTGTATACGTCGCGACCTGCCCCGACCCAGGTGGCCTGGCACCTGACTCGGATGAGGTAGCGGGCGTCGAGTGGCTCGACTGGAGCGACTTCCGCACCGCTGTGCTCACCGGCCGCCGCATAGTCAGCCCGTGGTGTATCGAACAGATCGCGGAACTCCCCACCGAACTTCCAGAAGAGCCAAGAGTCTGACGCTCGGCGCTCGAAGGCATCAACTCACGTACCCCGACCCGATGCAGGTCGCATCGACCGGAAGTGGCCACGGCGGCCGCCCGAACAGCGGTAGGCGCGCTTCACCCCATCGGACGACGCCCGACGCTCAACACCATGCTGCTACCGCGCGGGCGCGCCAACGCCGGTTCCCGGGCGGCTCTGTCGGGCGCGAGCGGGCGCTCGGTGTTGGCACCTATCGTGCGGCGCACTAGCCGCGGGTCGGGCGGGAGTCGTGAGGTCGGGGCGTGGCCGGTGTGCGCGGCGGAACAGTGGCGGGAGGCAGTACACCATCAGGGTCGACCAGGTGAGGTGCGTCAGGACCGGCGCCTGCAGACCTCCGGTCGCACGGCGTTGCAGGCTGAACAGCGTGCCCATCGCTCCGGCCGCCAGCATCAGGGCGGGGTTGCGGGTCGTTGCGGTCACCAGGGTGTAGACGGCGGTCGAGACGGCGGCGGCCCGGTCGGCGTCCAAGGTGGCATAGAAGGCGCCGCGGAAGAAGATTTCCTCACCCAGTCCGTTGGCGAGTGTCGTGGCCACCACCATGGGGGTGCGGCCCTCGTCGGCGAACACCAGAACGTTTCCGATCGCCCGGTCGAGGACGGGGATGTGCCGCGCGACCAGAGCACATCCATAGAAGCAGCCGAACGCTGCCACGCCGGTCGCGACCGGTGTGATGATCGGCCGCCGGAGGCGCTGGTCGCGGCTCTGGATCCAGCCCAGGTGCAGCGGCCCGGACAGGACGCCTCCCAGTGTCCAGGTGGCGGCGACTGCGGCGGTGAACCCGTAAAACTTCTTGGAGTCGGGCTGAGTCGCAAAGGACACGCCGAGCAGACCGGTGCCCAGCAGCGAGACGCCGGCCACGACGCGTCGCCGACGACGCACGACGGCGGCGGGCTCGACCGGCACGACCGACGCGATGTGCCTGATCGACATCGGCAGCCGAGACGTGAACTGGTCACGCGCCCGCGACCACCCGGTTGTTGCGCCGGCCCGGGTCATCCGGCCTGCTTCTGCTGCTCGTGCTCACGCAGAGCGGCGCGCACGGCATCGTCGTACCTCATCGGTTCGAAGTCGACGATGGCCCGGATGCTGTCATCGGTGACCACGACCTCGTTGGCCATGGAGTCGACGAGGGAGCGCCCGGTCTGGGTGTCGACATCGGTGACCAGCGCGAGCCAGCGTGACGACAGGCCGGGGCTGAGCAGCGGGACCGGCACGATGAACAGCGGTCGGTTCTTGATCTCGGCCACCCGGCGCAGCATCGTGACGTACTCCATCGTGTCCGGGCCGCCGATCTCGAACACCTGGCCCTTCGCTCGAGGCTCGTCCAGCACGCCGACCAGGTAGCGGACGACGTCAGCGACGGCGATCGGCTGAGTCTTGGTGCGCACCCAGCGCGGCGTGACCATCGCGGGCAGGTGATCGACCAGCTGTCGGGTCATCTCCCACGAGATGCCCCCGCTGCCCACGATGATGCCGGCTCGCAGCACGGTGACCGGCACCCCGCCGCTGCCGAGAAGGCCTTCGACCTCGCGTCGGCTGCGCAGGTGCGACGACAAGGTGTCGGTCTCACTGCCGAGCCCGCCGAGATAGATGATCTGCTCGACCCCGGCCTCGGCCGCGGCCTTGCCGAACGCCGTGGCGGCCTCCGCGTCCAGCCGTTCGAAGTCCTTGGAGTCCAGCGAGTGCACCAGGTAGTACGCCGCTCGGCAACCATCGAGGGCGCGCGGAGAGCGTGGCGGCATCGTGCACGTCCCCGTACACGGCGTCGCCTTCGCCGCTGTAGCTGTCCGGATGTCGAGTCATGGCCCGCACCTGATGGCCAGCCGCCGTCAAGTGCCGGACAGAGACGTCGTCCGACGAAGCCGGATGCTCCGGCGACCAGCACAGGTCCGGGCGAGGTCATCGCGGTCCCTCGTCTGTGGCGCTGCATAGGATGCGCGGCTGGGCTGGGTTCGCTGCATGGCGAACTCGCCACCGACCCGACCGCCGTACGGGCGGCCGTGGTCGGCGTACTCCTCGCGGAAGAACGTCAGGTGCCTCTCACCGAGGTCTATCCCGGAGCCCGTTCGCAGGATCGCGCTCTGCACCGGAGCGCCGTGGACACGGGTGTCTGCGCGCGCTGCCGATCTGCGTGAGCACGAACTCGTCCTCGTCGTCGTGCCGGATCTCGGCGTGCAGCGGCTCGAGTCCGGCCAAGTCGGATGTCGCAGTCGGCTCCTGAGCCGATGGTGGTGACGTCGTCGCGCAGCGGGAACACCGTGGGGCGCTCGCCCGCCCTCGGGTAGGCGCCGAGCGGCAGGATGAGCCGCGGATTCCCGCCCCGGTCTGGATCATGCGTCGTGGTCACCCGGCGGCGGCGGTCGCCGAGCCATGGTGGGCGCGATCGGGCTCAGGGTAGGCGGCGGAGCGAGCTCGGTCGCCGGCAGCGCGCCGCCGCGCGGGGACTCGGGTCCGGCCGCGGACCAGGGTCCAGAGCCCGCCCCTCGCTCGATGCGGATGTGCCGCGAGCCCGTCACCCGGCGCTGCAGCCAGGACGTCCGCGGCGCGCCCAACGTGACCAGTGGTCCTGACGACGACACCACGCTGACCGACAACCCCTTGGCCGGCCAGCGCCTGCGGCCAGTCCTCGGATGGCGCCCGAGTCAGCTCGCCCGGCGAAGAGGAACGGGTCGCTGACTCGCAGCTCCAGCGTCTTGCCCGAGCCGGTCAGCGACCCCGTCACGGTGCGCGAACCGGGGATGTCGACCGAGAACTCCAGGTCGGCATCGACCGTCAGATCAGTGGGCATCGGCTCGGACGCCGTTTTCGCGTCGAGCTCGCGTTGTCCTTCGTGGTGATCTGCAGCGTGCCGTTGAGCTTCCAGGTCGCGCGAGGAGCCCCGGCACCGGTGTCGCGTGGGACCTCGACGGCCATGTCGATGAAGCGGTAGTTGATCGCTGCCTCGCGACCGGTCAGGAACGACCACATCTCGCGGCCCATGTCGGTCCAGTCGACGACCTCGTCTGAGGCGGCGCTGGGGTACGTCGTGCTCTCGGTCATGTCAGTTTCTCCTTCGAGTTGGAGCGTCTAGAAGTTAAACGCTTTCCTGAACAGTCTTGTTTAGGTTTACCATGACACCGTGACCGCTAAACCGCAAGCCCCGAACCCGGCCGCTTTCGTTCCCGAGGTAACCCTGACGATCGGTGACCTCGCCGAACGGACGGGGCTGCAGCCCGCCACGCTGAGGATGTGGGAGTCCCGGCACGGATTCCCACGACCCCACCGCCGGGACAGCGGTCACCGGCGCTACGCCGAGACAGACGTCGGCCTGGTCATGCAGGTGATCCGACGACGAGACGCCGGCGTCCGCCTCGAGGTCGCGATCGCGGAGGTGGCCCTGGCCCAGGCCAGCGTGCAGAGCCCGCCCAGCGCCCCCTCGGTCTACGCGGCCATCCGCCGCACGTACCCCTCCCTGCAGCCTCAACGGCTGAAGAAGTCCAGCTTGATCGCCTTGTCGTGGGCGATCGAGGACGAGTGCTGCGCGCGGGCCGAGAACCCGATGATCTTCGGCAGCTTTCAGAAGGAGCGGTACTTCCGCGCGGCCCAGGAGCGCTGGACGGAGCTCGCTCGGATCGCTCGGTCGACGATGGCGTTCGCCGACTTCGGTGAATCGCCGGTGCCGGTGGCCGGGACGTCACTGGTGCACCTTCCAGACGACGCGCCCATGCGCAGAGAATGGGTAGTCGTGTGCGACGCACCGGAATACCCCGCCATGCTGACCGCCTGGGAGCTGCCCGGCCAGTCCACCGTCCCCGATCGCAAGCGCCTCTTCGAGGCGATCTGGACAGTCGAGCCGGCGGCCGTCCGTACAGCCGCCCGGGCCTGCGCGCAGGTGGCACTACAGCTCGGTCACTCCGAAGCGGCCCCGGTGCTCTACGAGCTGGCCAAGAACCCCCCCGCACCGCCAGTCGAGCTGCTGAACGCCACCTCGCTGCTCAACCGGGTAGTGGCCTACCTCGACATAGCCGCCGACGGTGCCCCGGGCGGCCGGGTTTCCGGCCGACAATGATCGGTACCGCCCCGCCGCCGGCGGCAGTCTCCGCCGATGCCGGCTCCTCGCCGAGTTCGAAGGTGCCCACAAGTCGCTGACCCGGCTGAAGGTCCGCTCGCGAAGGTAGGCAGACGCGGTCCGGTGAGCGGCCATAGGAGCATGATCACGGACATCGCTCCCGACAAGGCAGGCGCGACGGGGTATCCGCGCAGTGTTCGCCGAGTCCGAGCAGGGGACCTTCGGCGGCGTGGACGATGCCCGTCCGTGACGGCAAGAGTCCCGACCTTGGCGGTGCACCAGTCCTTGTGACATGAGGACCAGCCATCCTGTCGGTGTTCTCGGGCATCCTCGCGAATTTCCGGCCTCATCGCATCCGCGCCTTGTCAGCCCTCGGAAGTCGTTGCACAAGCAACCTACCGAGGAGGACGACATGCTGGGACGACGCACCACCACGATCGGAGTCGCCGCCGCTGCAGCTCTTCTGCCGCTGGCGCTGGCCGCCTCTCCTGCACAGTCCGCCGAGAACGCCACCGTCTCCGTGCTGCACGCCGTGCCCGGTCTGACGGTCGACGTCTACGCCAACGGCGAGGAACTCATCCCCGACTTCGAGCCGGGCACGCTGACCGACCCGCTGAAGCTGCCGGCCGGCACCTACGACCTGACCGTCTTCCCGGCCGGTGAGGGGCCGGACGGGGACCCGGCGATCGAGGCGAACGACGTAGAGGTGCCCGCCGGCGCCAACGCCACGGTGGTGGCCCACCTGGACGCCAATGGCGACCCGATGCTGTCGCTCTTCGCCAACGACACCTCCTCGGTTCCCGCTGGCCAGGCCCGGCTGACCGTGCGCCACGTCGCCGCGGCGCCGGCGGTCGACGTGCGCGCGGGGAGCAGCCGGTCTTCGAGGGGCTGGAGAACCCGGACGAGGACTCGACCCAGGTCCCGGCCGGCACCGTGTCCGCCGACGTCGTGCTGGCCGGCACGAGTGATGTTGCGATCGGCCCGGCCGACCTCGACCTGGCCGAGGGCACGAACACGATCGTCTACGCGTGGGGCAGCGCGGAGGACGACAACCTGGCGCTCGCCACCCAGACCATTGACGGGCTGCACTCCGCACCGAAGGGCGTCCCGGCGGGCTCTGCCGGCCTCGCGGGCGACGGCTGACGGCATGCCGATGTGGCTCCTGATCGCCACCGCAGTCGGCCTCGCCGGGGCCGCCGGCGCGACCGCCCGGCTGGTCCAGGTGCGGGCGCGCAGCTGACCGTGCGAACCACCTCGCCCGGCCGCCGTCGCCCTGGCCTTGTGCCTGGGCGTGGCGGCCGGGCTGCCGGCCGTCTGGCTGCTGACCCGCCCGACGGCCGACGTCGGCAGCCGGCCAACTCGCTGACGCGTCCCCGCCGTCCCGAGAGTCGGCGGAGTCGCCGCCTCCCGCGGCTGCCGGTGCTCGGCAGCGCCGCATCACCAACGCGGAATCTTGCCGCGGGCGCCGTCCCGACGAGGGTCAGGATTCCGGCGGTCGGCGTCGATGCGGCGGTGGTCCCGGTCGGAGTCGCGCCCGACGGTGCGATGCGCATCCCGCGTGACGCGCGCCGGGTGGGCTGGTATCGGTTCGGCCCGCGCCCCGGCGGCGGCGCCGGCTCGGTGGTGCTCGCCGCGCACGTGGACTCCCGGACGCAGGGCCTCGGCGTGTTCTACCCGCTGCGGAACACAGATCCCGGTGACCGCGTCACGGTGGTCACCGACGACGGCCGACGGTCGACCTACCGCGTCGTCGCCCGTGAGCTACTTTCGGAAGCGCGCCCTCCCGCTCGAAGAGCTGTTCCGGCGTGACGGGCGCGAGGTGTTGACGCTCATCACCTGCGGTGGCCCCTACCTCGCCGACGCCGGTGGCTACCAGGACAACGTCGTGGTGAGCGCCGTTCCCGTCCGCTCGTGAACAGCACGCGGCGCTGCCGCTGGCTGCCCAAGATCGACGCTGCCCACGTGTCGAAGCGAACAGAGCCGTCATTACCGATCGACACTTCCACACGCGCTGCGAGTCGGTTGCGCAGCGATTTCGATGCGCTCGACGGCACCCCGAGGGCCATCGCATCACTCCGTTCCGGCTGGCTCGACGCCGGGGGCATGGTCCGCGAGGATTGGTGACGTGAAGCGCTCAACGGTGATCGGACACCTCGTGGAGACGGGTGAGGTTTCCTCCGAGCAGCTGCGGTTCCGAGCCACGGATATCGGGTGGCCGGTTGAGGAGCTCTGGGTGACTGGCGACCTCCTCAGTCTTGCCGACGCGGTCGACGCGGGCTCAGTGGTGCTCGTTCTTGACGTGCCGCCGGACGAAGCCCCGTGGCTCGCGATTAACCATGCGGGCGAGTGGGCCGGCGACCAGCTCCGGCTCCGGAAGCGGCCGCTGCTGTGGTGCTACCGGCCGCTGAGGTGGCCGGTGTGGAACCACCAGCATCGCCGGCTGGTGCGGTACTGGTCGGCAGGGGCCGGACTCGACGACACCGTCATCGACGCGCTGCGGACCAAGAGGCCCGACCGCCTCGACGTCGTGGAGCCCACGGTGGACCAGCTCGTCCAGCAGCTGCAGGCAGAGCTGCCCTTCTCCCGCGGACACCTGCGGACGGTGGTCGAGCGCTACTGGGATCGGGACTGGCGACGGGAGCACAAGGGGTACGACGAGTCTCCCGAGGACCACCTGTGGCGAGCGGCCGCAGCGGTCTCGGAGATGCAGGACGCCCTCGACGAGCTCGAGGCCTGACGTGCCCCCCTCACCTGACATTCCGACGAAGACGACCAGGCCCTGCTGAGTCACGCCAAGCACCGGCCACCCAACCGGCCTGCACGTGCGGTCTCCGATGCCGTGATCACCCCTCAAAGATCGACACCCACCCGGCTCACTCGTCTGGCACCCGAAGGCACCGTTGCCCGGCCGGTCCCGTGTGTCCCGCTGTCCCGCGTGTCGCGCCGGGGCGTGGCGGACGGGCGGGGCGGTGCGGGGCGTGTCGCCCTGTCCTGATCGCGATCTTGTTCGGCGCCGAGTGTCTGGACCGACCGTCCCGCCCACTGGGCCCGACATCCCCGCGCACACGCGCCAGCCCACCCAGGCCACTCGGCTGCCCAGCCAACACCCCGAGCGTCACCCAGGCTGCCGCACGGTCAGCACCTGCCCACATCCCGCCGAGACGAGAGCGGCGGCACACAGTTGCATCCCGCGGATGCGCCGCCTTCTCGCCTCGCCGGCGACCCTGACGTGGTCCCCATCGACGTGTTGACTGCGTCCAAGATCGCCCTTCACTTGGGCCCTCCAGGTCACTCAAGGGCGGCGCCGGGGTGGGGGAGCAATGTGGGCCCCGGGACGGCTCTGGATCTTCGGTATCGCCGAGGTGCGATACCCAGACCGAGACCTAGGTAGTGACTGAGTCGTGCGAAGACTGGTGCTTGCCGTGCTGAACTCCGTGCCGTTGGGGCTGCCCGCTCGCAGTTGTCAGTCCGTAGGCGTCCATCAACGGCGAACGCACCGAGTCCAGGGTCCCGGGCTGATCCCGTCGTGAAGCCCGCGTCGCAGAATCGGTGCCCCAGACCAGCCAGTGGTGTTGGCCGACGTGTTGTCCAAAGCGTTGCCCAGGGGAAATCGGCGCGTGCCTTCCCCCCGGGCCACCGCAGCGAGGTGCCGCGCCGAATGGATGTCGCCGACATCGACGGTGCACTTTCACCTCCGGCGGCGCCGATCTCCAGGGCAACTTCCAGGGCAACATCGATAGGCAGCATGGGTGACAGTACCGGAGCATCCCGTCGCTACCGAGGAGGACAGCGTGAGCAACCAGGCACAAGCCGAGGTCCGCAGAATTGGGACCGACCGTGACGCCATCCGGCCTCCCGATCCGGTCCCGGCTGAACTCCGTCGTCACCGGGGACGTCGCCCTGCCCCCGAGGAGGGAGCGGGGCAACGCCTGCTCCTCACCGTGGAGGAAGCCGCCGTCTGCCTCTGCGTCGGTCGCACGTACATGTTCGACCTCATCGCCAAGGGCGTCGTGCCATCAGTCCGCCTCGGCAAGCTGCGCAGGATCCGACCCGAGGACCTCGAGCGGTACGTCTCGTCCCTGACGTAAGAAAGTCATCTAGGGCCGGGCGATCGGGGCCGAAGTGGCGTCCGACTCGGGCTCCGGACGCCTTCCCGACCCGTTCCTTGTTCGCGACGATCCACCCAAATCCGGCATGGTTCATGGCAGAGCTTGCTAACGAGGTGCTAACGGGGATGCAGAAGGCCTGACCACCAAGATCGGCGATCAGGCCTCTGACCTGCGGTTTTACTAGTAGCGGGGGCAGGACTTG
>CAVYTH010000013.1:0-336144 GCA_963771345.1 uncultured Actinomycetota bacterium | reverse complement strand
GCCCCAGCCTTCGTGAAGCTGACGGTGGGGGTGCCGATCAAGGGGCCGGGTCGGCTGACCATCCCGCTGTCGTGGACCGCCGAGAAGGTCCTTACCGCGCTCTTCCCCGAGATGGACGCCGACCTGATGCTCGCCACCCTCGGCCCCGACGCCAGCCAGCTCTCGTTGCGCGGTTCGTACACACCGCCGATGGGGCGGTGGGACGGGCACTCGATCGGATGCTGATGCACCGGGTCGCCGAGTCGAGCGTCAAGGGCTTCGTCGACCGGATCGCCGACTCGATCAGTGCCGGGGTCATGCGGGCAGGATGATCCGCACCGCCGTGCCCTGTGCCGGAGTGCTGTCGACGCTGAGGCTGCCGCCAAGCAGTTCGGCCCTGGCTCTCAGGTTGGACAGCCCTGAGCCGCCCCGCACCTTGGAGGTATCGAAACCCATCCCTGATCGATCACGGTGATGGCGACGGTCCCGCGCGCTTCCTCGACGCGGACCTCGACCGTGCCGACCCCGGAATGGCGGAGGGCATTCGACACCGCCTCGCCCACCATCCGCAGACAGTCGTCGGTCAGCCCACGGGGCATTGGGTCGGGTGTGGCCAGTTCCAAGTCCACCTCGGCGCCGTATGGGGCGGCGAGACGATCGCACAGAGCACGAAGCTCCTGCTCGAGGGTCGCCTGGCCCGACGGCTTCAGATCGAATATGAAACGGCGCAGCGAGGCGATCGCCAGGTCGAGCCTCTCCACCGCATCCTCCAGCCGTTCGGCCACCACGGGCTCGCCTATCCGCTGAGCGATCCCTTGCAGACCGAGGCCGACGGCGAAGAGGTCCTGGATGATGGCATCGTGCAGGTCTCGGGCGATTCGCTCCCGATCCTCGATCACCGCCACCCGTCGGAGCCGCTGCTGAAGCCGTGCTGTGGAGACTGCGGCCCCCGCGATCACTGCCATCGCCTCCACCATCGCCTGGTCGTAATCGCTGAACCCGCCGGGCTTCTCCGTCAGGTAGAGATTGCCGAACACGTCGTCGCCGATCCGCACTGGGACTCCGAGAAATGTGTCCATCGGGGGATGGCCCGCAGGGAAACCGACCGAGTCGGGGTGCTGGGAGATCTTGTCGATGCGGACGGTCTCGCCGACCCGTGTGATGGTGCCGAGTACGCCACGACCTTCGGGGAGGTGTCCGATCCGAGCCACAGTCGCTGCGTCCATCCCCACGTGGACGAAGTCAACGAGCGACCGTGCCTACCCAGGATCCCGAGGGCGGCATACCTCGCGCCGGTCAGTTCCCGGCCGGTGGCGACCGATCCTCGCAGCGCCGAGGTCAGGTCTGTGGCCGAGGCGACGCTCGCCGCCGCAGTGACCAGCCGGCTGACCTGGTCGGCAGTGAGACCGGCGGTCATTGCGGGGAGGGTACCCGTTGCTCCCAGACGCACCATGGCGTGCCCCGCCCGGCTGTACTGTGATCAGATGGTCCGAGTGCTGGTAGTGGACGATCACGAGGTGGTGCGGCGAGGTCTCATCGGCCTCCTCGACGCCGAGGACGACATCGAGGTGGTCGGAGAGGCGGGCACGGCGGTCGAGGCGGTGCGTCGCACCGGGTTCGACACCCCCGACGTCGTCGTGCTCGACGTGCGGCTCCCCGACGGCTCGGGTGTCGAGGCCTGCCGGGAGATCAAGGCGGAATTCCCCCAAGTCGAGGTTCTCATCCTGACTTCGTTCGCCGACGAGGAGGCGCTGCTCGCCGCCATCCTGGCCGGCGCCTCGGGGTACCTGCTCAAGCGGATCGACGGCCCGGCCCTGGTGGAGGCGGTGCGCAAGGTGGGGGCGGGCGAGTCGCTGCTCGACCCGGAGATGACCGATCCGCTCTTCCGCCGGCTGCGGGATGGCGAGCCAGAGGACCCGCTTCTGTCCCGGCTCTCGCCCCAGGAGCGGACCATCCTCGCCCATCTCGCCGACGGGATGACCAACCGCCAGATCGCCGAGCGGATGTTCCTCGCCGAGAAGACGGTCAAGAACTACGTCTCGAACCTGCTGGCCAAGCTCGACATGAGCAGGCGGGGCGAGGCGGCGGCATACGCCGCCCGTCTGGCGGCGCGACGGGAGGTCGACCACGGGGCCGAGGATTGGCCCGGTCGCTGATGCCTTTTGTCCCACGGAGCACGACCTCGCGGCCCTAGAAAGACCGGTCGGCATCCGGTGATGCTGTGAACGCAATCACGAAGTCGAAAGGAAGGTGATTGCGGTGGCGGTTCTCACCGGAACCAGAGAGGGTGACCAACTAACGGTCACCCAGAGCTATCCGAAGGCGGCCTTTGTATGGGCGCTGACCCGGATCAGCTTGGGATGGGTTTTCCTATGGGCGTTCCTGGACAAGACGTTTGCTCTCGGGTTCGCAACAGGGCGGGCCGAGGACGGCACTGTCGACCTCTTCGGGCCGGCGGCATGGGTCAATGGCGGCTCACCCACCGAGGGGTTCCTGACCTTCGGGACCCAGGGTCCGTTCGCCGGGTTCTTCCAGAGCTTCGCGGGCCAGGCGTGGGCCGACTGGCTCTTCATGATCGGTTTGCTCGGGATCGGCGTGGCGCTGATCCTCGGCATCGGCATGCGGATCGCTGCCATATGCGGCGCGACCCTGATGGTGCTGATGTGGGCGGCGTCGCTGCTCCCCGAGAACAACCCGTTCATGGACGACCATCTGGTGTACGCCCTCGTGCTCATCGGGCTGATGTTCTCCGACGCGGGAAACACCTGGGGGCTTGGTCGGCGCTGGACCTCGAACAGCTTGGTACAGCGTTACCCGATCCTCCGGTAGCGCCGAGAAGCAAACCAGCGGGGGGCGGTCCCGCCGGACCGCCCCCTCGGCGCGTCCGGGGAGCCCTTGCTCTCCTTCGTGCTGCGCAGCCTTGCAGACCAGGTCGACGTCGTCAGCGCGGAGTGGCCGGATCTTCGGTCAGTGATGGAAGGGCTCGCCGACCACGGGCGGTAGGCGCGTTTCCAGCTTGTCCAGGTACCCGACTGCCCTCTTGAGGTCGTCTATGAGGAAATCGGCTAGGTCCTGGCTGAAACCGTTTCGCACCACCACGCGAAGGACCGCCAGGTCTTCTCGGTTCTCGGGGAAGGTGTAGGCGGGCACCAGCCAACCGCCTTCCCGCAAGAGCTTGGACACGTCGAACACCGAGTAGTTCCCGTCATCGTCGGCGAGGGAGAAGGCGATCACCGGAAGGTTGCTCCCATCGGTGATCAACCGGAAATGGTCCATGGCGGCGATCCGCTCGGCAAGCTCCATGGCGACGTCGCGCGATGCTTGCTGGACGCGGCGGTACCCCTCGAACCCCAGCCGGATCAGGTTGTAGTACTGGGCGACGATCTGGTTTCCGGGGCGGGAGAAGTTGAGAGCGAACGTGGGCATCTCGCCACCGAGGTAGTTGACCCGGAACACGAGGTCCTCGGGAAGGGCTGCGGGGTTGCGCCACACCACCCAGCCGACTCCCGGATAGACCAGCCCGTACTTGTGCCCCGAGGCGTTGATCGACTGCACCCGCGGAAGGCGGAAGTCCCAGACCAGGTCGGGGTCGATGAACGGGGCCACGAACGCACCCGAGGCGCCGTCGACGTGGACGGGAACATCTAGACCGGTCTCCGTTTGGAGTTGGTCGAGGGCAGCACAGATGTCGGCGACCGGTTCGTAGCTGCCGTCAAATGTCGATCCCAGGATCGGGACGACCCCGATCGTGTTCTCGTCGCACCGCTTCACCGCCTCCTCCCCGTTGAGGGTGAAGCGATCTCCTTCCATCGGCACGAGACGCATCTCCACGTCCCAGTAACGGCAGAACTTCTCCCAGCACACCTGTACGTTGATCCCGGCAACCAGATTCGGTCGCTCGGTCGACTTTCCCTGGGTCCGCATCCGCTCGCGCCAGCGCCATTTGAGGGCCATCCCGCCGAGCATCGCCGCCTCGCTCGACCCCGTCGTGGAAGTCCCCGTTGCTTCCTCACCCTCGGGCGAGTGCCAGAGCCGGCTGAGCATGTTGACGCAACGCATCTCGAGGTCTGCGGTGCGCGGGTATTCGTCCTTGTCCACCATGTTCTTGTCGAACGACTCGACCATGAGCCGCTCCGCCTCGGGCTCCATCCAGGTGGTGACAAAGGTGGCGAGGTTGAGTCGGGCATTGCCGTCGAGCATCAACTCGTCGTGGATCACCTGGTACGCGGTGTCGGGCCGCATCCCCTGTTGGGGGATCTCGAAACGGGGGGCGCTCGACTCGCCGCCTCGGGCGAATATCGGATTTAGGGCGCTGGGCGGTGGCTTCGCCGTCTTGGGCGATTCGGACTTGCTGTGCACTGCCATGGGGGGTTGCCTCCTCGACTTGATTGGGAGCCTAAGCGGATGGACGGATGCCGCGGTCTCTGCGGCCGTTGGGTTCGGCCTGTTGACCCTGTGTCCGCTCGGGGAGGAGCAGGAAGGCGCCCACGAGGAAGCAGATCGCCCCGATGAATGTGCCGAGATTGGATATGGCCAGGCTGCGGGGCTCGTCGTCGGTGGGGACAATCTTGGAAGCGATCGCCGATACCCCGAAGGCGACCGACCCGGCGAGGTTGAGCAATGCAATCCACCACGAGATCTCGCGCGGCTTCCATGACAACCACCCATGACCCGCCTCGGCCCAGGCAAGGGCGCTGGCGACGAGGAAGCAGATGGAGCCGAGGGCATCGGGCCGCCAGATCATCTGATTGGCCTCGCTCGCGGTGAGGTTGGTCTGCAGCGCCTGAAACGTGCTCCTGTTGAAGAAGAGGGTCCCGGCGAGTTGGATCAGGCCGGCCCACCAGTCGATGCGCGCCGGCTCCCACGAGAGCAGCCGGACTCGGGACGGGGTGTCCTCGAGAGATCGAACGGAGTTCACCGCTTCCAGGTAGACCAGCATCGCCGCCGAGGTGAAGAAGATCGAACCGACGAAGAAGGTGATGCCGACGGTGGCTGGCTCGACTCGGCCGGCGTAGGCGGGCGCCGAGCCAAGTGCGAAGCACACCGACCCGACCATGAAGAGGACTGCAATCCACCACGCCACCGCCCCCGGCGCCCACCAGGTGGACCCGGTGGCCGCGCCCATCCCATTGCGCTGCTTACGGGAGGCGCGTGACTCCCAGCGCACCGTCCCCCCATCGGGCCGGCGGAGGTCGACCTGGGTGACGAACGGAGCAGGCCCGGCCCGGTGGAGCACCACCCAACCATCCGGAACGTCGCCGTAGCCGGTAGACCCCATGCCTCTCCCCGTCGCGGCCCGGCACTCTAGGACCCTTACAGCCTCCGCTTCCACCGGGCCGCACCGCCGACCATCAAGCCCTCACGGCAGATCCCGGAAACGTCCCATGGACCGCGGTGTACGATGCTGTCATCCCCGTTCACCCGATCGTTGCTCCTTTAGTCGCTCCAAGCGAGGTGCGTGATTGAGTTCGAAAATGCCAAATGATCCCCGAGGCTCCCACGATCACCGCATCGACATATTCACTGATATGTTGAGGCAAGTGCCTCCAGGTCGCCTTCTCGACTTGGCCACCGGGCACGGTAAGTTCGCTCTCGCCGCTCAGGAGCTCGGCTGGAAGGTCACCGCCGTGGACGCGCGAACGGAACGCATGCCGATGACTTCTGGAATCGAATGGATCCAGGCTGATGTTCGGGACTTCTGTGTTGAGGGCTATGACGTCATAACACTCCTGGGCCTTCTCTATCATCTTGAGCTGGAAGCTCAATCGAACCTTCTCAAGCGCTGTTCTTCAACATTGACTCTGATAGACACGCACGTATCGATGCGTCCCACCACCATGATTCAGGACTATATGGGCCACTTCTTTGAAGAGACAGTTGAGGACGCAAGAGCATCATGGGGCAATCCGCTCTCTTACTGGCTGACGGAGGAGTCACTCTTTCGTCTGATCCTGTCGAGTGGCTACTCCTCGATTCTGAAGCTCATGCCTCCGCCGGTCACGGCAGACCGCACCTTCTATGTTGCGTCACCGGCCGCGGCAGATGAGCTCGATTGGTTGAGGGCGGGATTCAACGAGGACAGCCACAAGTACAGGCTTGAACCGCTACTCGCGGGAGCCAATATCAGCGGTGTCGACGTCCACGAGCTCATGGCTGAAATCCGACGGCTGCACCGGGAAGGCGAGACGGCCGAAGCGCGGTATCACCGTCTGCAGTCGCGGAAGTCGGTGAAGGTCGCTCTTGGCATCGCCGGTACGGTTAGACCCGTGTACAAGGTGCTTCGACGAGAGTCTCGCTGAACGACACCTTTCGCTTCAAATCGCATCACGATCCACCGTCAATGGTGCGGAGGAGTTGACCCTCGGCGCAGGGTCGTGATCGATTCGATCACCCTCAAGGTTGGGTGCCCCAGGACGTTGGCCACGGAGCCAAGGACTCTTCCAGTTCCGGGATCGGCTCAGACCCAGAAGGTGTCGTGGCGGAGGTAGAACTCCGCCATCTCCTCGGCGGCGGGCCTCCGCCCCGTGGTGGCCACCTCGGCCAGACCCTCGAAGTAGCCCTCTCTGGGGGCGCCCGGGACGAAGAGGATCAGCATCGAGGCCGACTCCCCGGACTCGTTGCGGAAGGCGTGCAACCCGCCGGGGGGCACGTAGAGGAAGTCGCCCGGCCTGCCGTCGCGCCAGTCGGCGCCGTCGTAGAGGCGAACCGTCCCCGAGATTACGAAGAACGATTCGGAGATGCTGCGGTGGAAGTGGTTCCCGGGACCGCTGGGCGAGGGCCCCATGTTCCAGCGGTAGAGACCGAAATCGCCACTGGTGCCGGCTCCGCTGGCCAGATAATCGGCGGACCCTGTGGGCGAGACGAGATCGTGGGGACCGTCGGTGGGCCGGAACCTCCCGCTCATTTCGCCCGCACCGCCGTGGTAGCGGTCAGGTGGGTAGGGGAGGTAGGGGGCGAAGGACATGCCCGATCACACGGTGAACTGCTCGCCCCAGTCGAGCGTCACCAGTTCGATCTCGCCCAGAGCATGCGACGCGATGGTCCAGATGGCCCGCCGGCCCGCCTCTGACAGGTAGTAGTCGTGGATGGGGATCACCTGACGTGGACCGATTCGGCGGGCGAATTCCACCGCCGCAGTCGACGACGTCCACGGGGCGATCAGAGGGAGAGCGAGGATCGGGGCGGTCTGCATTGGCTGATGACTGTCCCCCGGGTGGGTGAGGACGTTCTCCACGGTGAAACTGCGGTTGGGTGGTTGTGCTCCGGTCGGCACAGGTTCGTGGAGGACGTCTTCGACCGTGGCCCCGGGTGGGGTATCCGTGGAGGCGGCGATGCCCTCGCCCTCGAGCAACTCCGCCACCGCCGAATTGGTGTAGACCGTGACGTCGGAGCGACGGTCGATCAGCCAGCGGACGAACCCGGGGTTGACGTGGTCGCGGTGCTCGTGGGTGATGAGCACCCGGTCGACATCGATCGATCCCAGATCGACCTCCCCCGACTCGAAGGTGTGGAACCCGGGGTCGATCAGTGTGCCGTGATCGTCGGTGGTGACCAGGACACAGGAGTCGGTGAGGCGTCTAATGGTGGTCATCCCGCGACCGTACCCCGGCCGGTCGCTGCCTGCGCAGGTGGCTCGCCGCTTGAATCCGAGGACACGGAGGTCTCCATGGCGTGGGCAGTCGACGACATCCCCGACCAGACCGGCCGGGTGGCTGTTGTGACCGGCGCCAACGGTGGGCTGGGCCTGGTCACGACCCGGGCGCTGGCGGCGAGAGGCGCGTTGGTGATCATGGCGGCGCGCCACCCGGCGAGGACCGAGCGGGCCGTGGAGGAGATCCGTGCAGCCGTCCCAGGCGCCAGGCTCGATGTCGTCCCCCTCGACCTTGCCTCGCTCCAATCGGTCCGAGCGTGTGCCGAACGCATCGCTTCAGGCCGACGGGCGATCGACCTTCTGGTCAACAACGCCGGGGTGATGGCGATCCCCCGAGCCGAGACCGCAGACGGGTTCGAGATGCAACTGGGGGTGAACCATCTGGGGCACTTCGCCCTCACCGCCCATATCTTCCCGCTCCTGCTGCGGGGGGCCGCGCCCAGGGTGGTCACCGTGAGCAGCAGTGCACGGTACTTCTCATCGGGTGTGTCGCCCGACGATCCCCACCTCAGGCAGCGGTACGGGCCGTGGCGCTCCTACGGGCAATCCAAGCTGGCCAACCTCCAGTTCACGCTGGAGTTGCAGCGCCGCGCCGACGCCGCCGGGGCCGGCTTGGCCAGCCTGGCGGTTGACCCCGGATTCTCTTCGACCGACCTCCAGGCACACAGCCACCGCGCGAGCGGCGGTGGCTGGAGCCAGACGTTCTTTTACCGCGCTGTCTCTATGTTCGGCTCAACTCCCGAGGTCGGCGCCCTTCCCCAGCTACGCGCCGCCACCGACCCTGAGGCTCGGGGCGGCGAGATCTACGGTCTCAGGTGGGTCGCCCATGGAGCGCCGGTAGCGGTCCGAGTGCCCAAGCGGCACGATCGGCCCGCCGACGGCGCCGCCCTGTGGGAGTTCTCGGAGAGGGAAACCGCAGTCGAGTTCGACGTAGCCGCCATGGTGAGCGACAGGTGAAGCATGAGACCTCGGCGCCCTCGGGGCCGTCAGGGAGTGGGATGTGCCACCACCCAGCCATCCTCGCCGGAGACCGCCTCGAGGACATGATCGTGGACCGCTGACGCTCCCTCGTCCGGCTTTGCCCGTACCCGCACGATGACCCGAGACCTCTCCTCGCCCGCGGGCTCGACCGCGATCCCGATCATGGTGAATCCGGTGTAGCCACCGATGGCGGCGTAATGGGCATCGAGGTATTCCTTGGCCGCAGCAGCGATCTCGCCGCTCCCCGCCTGATCCAGGACGGGGGCAAGCCCGGGGGCAGGCTGTTGCGATTTGGGCATCCGGGCGGGGAGGTAGAGGCTGGTGGGCGTCCCTTCGGCCATGGTCACCACCACCTCGTAGTGCTCCATCACCGGGCGCCGATACCCGTCACGCTCCCGGTCGAAGTCCATCACGTGCGCCGCAACCTCTACCCGCCACTCGTCTTCGCCGTAAGGCTCGAGCCCCACTGTCGTGGTGTCGACCACGTGTCGGTCCCCGAGGGCGCCACCTGCCCACTCGACCTCCGCAGGCGTGTAGGGAGCCAGCACCTGCTCGTTGCCCGGCGCTCTCGAGGCGATGAAGGTGTGGACGTATGACTCTGCGAAACCGGCCACCTCCGGGGGTGGCAAGGCCGTGTCGGCGGCGAGTGGTCCGGTGCCCGGGCGCAGTAGCCCAACCGCCAGCAGGGCTCCGAGCAAGACGCCCCCGGCAATGGCAAGGGACAGACCGAGCAACCGTCGCCAGCGCTTTGGTGGCGGGGGTGGTTCTGCGATCTCGGGGTCGGCGACCTTGAGGTCGAAGCCGTCGAGGTCGGGTTCGGGGTACTTGAGCGCCGACATGTTCGTCCTCCCTTCAGCGAGCGATCTGGACCAGTTGGGCGAAGCCGGACTCGATCAAGTAGCCGCGACCCGGAGGACGCGCTCCCGGGCCGGGCGGCGGCAGCTTGACACCGAGCAGTTCGGCGTCGGTTGGCTCGGGGTCGAGCAGGACGCCGACCTTCGACTTGCGCACCGCACTCGTCCAGTGGTTGTAAGCGCGGCGGAGCTCGTCGGACCGCCCGGCGGCAACAACGTGAACCTGCTCTTGACGGGCAGCGATCAGGCGGGCGAGACAGCCCCCCGGGTCGTCGGCCGCATCGGCGTCGTCCACCAGGACGAGGTGGAGACCTTCCGAGGAGAGGATCTCGTCGATCAGCGGAGGCAGCTCGGCGGGATCCGTGACGATGCGGTGGGCTGCGCTCACGCGCAGCGGGCTGCGCCGGGGGGCGAAGGCGGTGACGGTTACACCGGGCAAGCTGGCGGCAGCCTCGGCCAGAGTCGCCATCAAAGTGCTCTTCCCGGTCCGTGGGCCACCGCCGACCAGGGCGTGGTCCGACATGTCGAGCAACAGATCAACCGGGCCGAGCTCGAGCTCGCCGATCCCCACGGGTATCCGCCAGCATCCCTCGGTGATGGATGCCGAGCCCATCTCGCCTCGCTCGACCATGTCGGGCATCACCTCGACCGGGTAGGGGCGAGGCTCGACCTCGGGCACCGCCACACCCGACCAGGCGGTCGCAGCTTGGACGATCAGCCCGCTGGTGGCGTCCACCGCCCGCCCGTGGGTGAGCGTCGGGATGTTGCGGAGCCGGAGCCCGAGGATGGTGACGTCCATGGGGTCGGCAAAGGCGAAGGCAAGCCGCGACGCCACCGTCCCGGCAACCCGGAGTGGTATTGCCATGGCCTGGCGCCCGCAGGCCACGACGTTGATCCCCAAGGCGGCGCCATCGGCGATCAGCCGGGCAACCATCTCGAGCAGTTGGACGTCCTTGTACCCGTCGAAGGCGGCGCGCAGACCGGCGTAGTCGTCGATGACCAACAGCAGCCTTGGCGAAATGTGGCCGCTGCGGCGTCTCCTCTCCAACTCGCCGCGCAGGAAGCGGAGCAGCCGGACCTGACGCTCCCGGTCGTCGGCAGCCACCACCGACCCGACGTGAGGAAGATCGGCCAGGTGGTCGAAACGATGAGTCCCGAACCCGAGCACGTAGGCATGGCACGGTGAGTCGAGGAGCCCCAGCCCGGCGGCGACCACGATGGTCTCGATGAACTCATCCACCCCCGACCCGGGCATCCCGTAGCAGAGGAGGTTCCCCCGTCGCGGGTCCCACCGCCAGGTGGACACCCGCTGCTCCTCGGGCTCATCGACCAAGGCGATTGGAAGGCCGCCCTGCTCCTCGGTCCCACCGAGCAGGTCGGTCAGCTCGACGATGTCGGGAAGGGGGGCCGGCCACGGGGTTCTGGCGGGGCGCATCCTGGTTCGCTCGGCGGCGCCGGCAATGGCAGCGACGAGTCGATCCAGGTCGGTGGGGAGCCCATGCGGCGCCCGGCGTTGCCGCGCTAGCGGCGGCTCCGGGCTGAAGGAGGCCGACGAGACGATGACATCGGTGCCGACACGCCCAGAGACACCGGTTGACAGGGCGGTTTGGAAGGGCACGAGCTCAGATGGCCCAAAGCGGACATAGCCTCTTCCGGGGAGTGAGCGCGGCAGGTTCGCCGCGGCGGCATCGCCGATCACATCCTTCGAGTCGGTGGTGCTCTGCACCCGCAGCGAGAGCCGCAGGTTGCTGTTGGCGCGGATGTTGTCCTTGATCACCCCCGCCGGCCGCTGCGTGGCCAACAGCAGATGGACGCCGAGGCTGCGGCCGCGGGCGGCGATGTCCACCAGAGCATCCATGAACTCGGGCAGCTCCTTGGCCATGGCGGCGAACTCGTCGATGACGATGAGCAGCCGGGGGAGTGGCAGTTGGTGGGCCGCCGCCAGGTAGGTGGGGAGATCCTGGGCCCCGACGGCCCGTAGCAAACGCTCCCGGTGGCGCAGCTCGGCCTCGAGACAGGTGAGGGCGCGGCGGGCGAGGTGCTCGTCGAGGTCGGTGACGAGGCCGACCACATGGGGGAGGGCGGCGCAGGCGTCGAACGCGCTGCCGCCTTTGTAATCGATGAGGACGTAGTTGAGGTGCTCGGGGTCGACCCGGGCGGCCAGAGAGACAACCGTGGTCCGTAGCAGCTCGCTCTTCCCGGCGCCGGTGGTCCCCGCGAGCAGCCCGTGCGGCCCGTCGGTGACCAAGTCGATCTCGAGCGGCCGGTTGACGGCGGCGCCGATCGGGGCACGTACCGTCGAACCCGAGCTTCGCCAGGCGCTGGCCACCGCATCCGGATCGGGCGTGGACATGCCGAGGAGCTCGAGAAGCCCCACGGTCTCGGGGAGAGAGCCTTCAGCATCGGCTCGCTCCGGATCTTGAAAGGCCGCCACCGAGTGAGCCACTTCGGCGGCAACCTCTTCCGAGGCGAACAACGGGGTCACTCCTTCGCTCACCTCTCCCCGTCCCGGGTTCTCCACCCGCAACCGGACGCCATCTGTGGAGACCACCGTCGAGGAGAGCGAGGGGAGCCGATCGGGGGTCTCGGCGATGGCGATTGCCGAGACCCTCCCCCCGGCAAGAAGGGCGCCGACAAAGCTCGAGGCGGCGGGGTCGTGCCCGGTGTCGACCACGACGAGGGTGTGCCCCGAGGTCTCGGCCTGCAGCTCGGAGACGACGACATCGGCATCGGCGGCGGTGGCAGCCAGGAGCCGCCGCCCCGACCGGGCCATGACATGGGGGAGCCACCAGACCCAGCGCCATTCGGAGACGCGGTCGTGGTGGGCAAGCACCGCCAGCCTCACGTCGGCCGGGCCGTGGTGGAAGGCCGTCTGGACCAGCAGCGACCGGATCAATCCGATGGTGGCGTGGCGAGGGCCGGCCAGGCCCAGCACCGCACCCCCACGGAGCATCACCTCGACCGGCCCGGCATCGAGTCGGCGGGCCTGCTCGATGGCCTCGGCAACCTCTGGTTCGGGATTCCGCTCCGCGGCCATCGGCGGTGGCAAGGTGACGCCGCCGTAGCCAAGGCACAGGGCGAGGAAGTCGTCATGGTGTGGACGCCGCTGCCACAGCCGGGTGTCACCCGCGATGGCCGCAGCGACGACATCGGGAAGCGATGGATGGCGCTGCCAGAGCCGGCGTAGCCACGCCGCCCTCCACCGGCGCAGCTCCTTGTCGAACTGCACCAGATCGGCGGCGAACTTCTCCTCCCTGGCGCGCATTCCCCTTCGACGCGAGAAGCGGTTGTCGATCAGGTTGAAGAGCATCAATACCGGGCTGAGGAGGCAGAACAGGGCGAACCGGGGGTTGAAGAAGACCGCCATCGTCCCGCCCATCACGAGCGGCGCCAGGATCATGGTCCAGCGAAAGCCCCCCGATTTGGGAGGCTCGGTGCCTCGTTTGGGGACAGCGGCATCGACCGTCGGCTCTGGCGTGAGCCGTCGTGGCGGGCGGTTGAAAGGCCCCGCTGACGACGCGGTGTCCGGCGTCGACTCCGGCGTCGACGACTGCACCTTGCGTACCCGCCACACGGTCGTGCCGCACCTGGAGGGCGGCGCCAGCAGGGCAGCGAAATCGTTCGTGCTGGGGTCGGCCGTCGAGCAGCACCTGATCGCCGGGCCCCGGGTCGATGGTCACCGATCCGTCTGCGGCGACGCCCACCGTGGTGGCCTCACCGCAGAACCCGTTGGGAACTTCGGGATGGGGGCGGTACAAGCCTGGGGCGAGAAGGAGCCGCATTCCGCTGTCGGCGCCAGCGATCCCGGCCAACTCGATCACCGGGGGAGTGCGGCGCTCCGGGTTCTCGGGGGCTATCCCCAGCCGCGCCCCGTCTCCGAGGTCGAGCTCGGCGATCGGGGTCTCGGGATGGTAGAGGACCCCGTCGACGGCCACCCCCTGACTCCAGTCACCGCCGAGTGTCGCCTGGAGGGCGGCACCGAGGTCGGCCACCCGAGCCGCCGGCTCGCAACCCAGCTCGAGATCGTCGATCCCCCCATCGTGTCTCACCCGAGCGCGTAGCCGCGAGTTCACTCGAACATCCCCGGCGGAGCGGCCGCCGCTTCCTCGGCGGCTTCCTCGGCTGCTGCCTCCTCGGCGAGCCTCCTCGCCTCTTCCTCGGCCAGACGCCGCTCCTCGGCCGCGTATGGCGGCGAGCTCCGCCTCGATCGATGCGATGGACTCGGTGACGGTTCCGGTGGCCAGACCCACACCGGAGAGGTGAAGCTCGTACCAGTCGTCGGCCTGGTCCGCCAGCGGTCCACGCAGCGCTTCTGACAGCTCGGAACGACCGGTGCCGAGCGCCGCCGCGCAGCAACAGAGACAGGTTCCGCAGCCGCCACCGCACTCGTGCTGTGCCCGAAGCGAGGCCAGCGCTGCTTGCAGATCACCCTTGGACGCCATGAAGACTCGGCCTCCCAGCTAGATGCCGGTGGAGGGTCGGAGCCCCCCGGCCGATGCGCTCGAGGGGCTCCGGCTGCTCCGAGCGGCTCAGACCGGCGAAGCGCCCCCGGTGCCGCCGCCCCCACCGATCGTGTAGGTGCGGTCGGTGACGTCGATGGTGTCCTGGGTTCCGGTGGTGAGCACCGCGGTCGTGTCGGACAACGCCTCGATCGCCTGGGTGAACGAGACCTTGAAGCCGTTCTCCCACACGTTGGTCTTGAAGCTCATCGCGTCGGGCTCTTCCCACCCCCCGCTCTGCGCTCCGGTGGCGGTCCGCTCCAGCGCGGTGTCGAGGAGAGTGATCAAGTCCCCAATCCTCTCCTGGGCGGTGGGGAAGTCGGTCCCAACCAGCTGATCCCGGTAGTCCGGGTCGAGCACTCGAACGGTCATCTCGTCCTCCTTCTCGCCGCCCGTTGGGGGCGGCCAACTCGGGTCCGACCTTCGGACCGCTGCCGATAGCGAGAACCGTAAACGATAGTTTACATCTTGTCAAGCTAGTTCGATATCGGTAGAGTTAGACCACGGTTGCGGGAGATTATTGACGGGAGGCGACATGTCGAGGATGATGAACTCGGAAGAACCTGCGCGCCACCGCGGGCAGGTTGCGCGCCGTCAAGGAAGCGCTCAATGACCGTTACGCCGGGGTGACTTCGGCACTCGCCTTGGCAGACCGCGATGCAGGCCATGTGATGGCCTTGAGCCATGCCGCCGAGGGTGCCGGGGCTTGGGCGCTGGTGTTCGAGGACCGGGCTTCCTTCGCCGATACCCACGACCCGTTCGCCGCATACCCCGTGAGCCTGATGCAGCACCTCGCCCCGTCGCTGCCGACCGATCCGGCGACCGCGCTACAGGTGATTCGCGACCACTTCGACGAGCTGGACCAGGCTGCCGGGCTCGGTGGAAATGACGACCGGGTCGGCACGGAGGACCTGGAGGCGGCTGCCGACGCAGCCAGCGGTTTCCCGGTCGAGGTGCAGCAGGCCGCCCGATATCTGCTCGACAACCCCGGCCTGTTCAATGCGCTCGAGATCGCAGCCGACGATCGCAGCCTTCACTACGACGACGAGTTCTCGATCGAGGACATCGACGCCCTGCTCGAGCAGAACGGCCACCTGCAGGTGCTCATGGAGAACTTCGACGCCATAGATATCGCCCACGAGGGCGGCGACATCGATGGCGAAATCAGCATCGATGATCTGAGGGCGGCGGCCAATCCCGACAACGGGTTCGACCCGGCCGTGCAGCAGGCCGCGCAGTACCTCCTCGACAACCGACAGATCCTGGACGTATTCGAGGGCGACCGGTACAGCACTTCCCTACATAGGGACGATGTGGCAAATGCAGTACTCCAGCGTCTTCAACTGAATGCGGAGGAGGCGTGGGACATGATCTGGCCCCCGGCGGGCCTATCCAACGAGAGCACCGCCGAACTCATCGAGATGTTGGAGGGAGACGGCATCGAAGACGGGTTCCGCGAGCAACTCTGGGTCCATATCGCCGAGACCGAGGATGCCGCCACGCTCGAGCATCTCGTCCGGAACGGTGAGAGCGATGTGCTGGCTCTCGCCATCGCCGAGAACGCCCCGACGACTCACCTCCGCGAGATCGTCACCTCGCTGGCAGCCGACCCTGAGGACATCCAGGCGCATCGCCCGTTCGTCACCGCGGCGATCGACAACATGGGCGACACCTCGGTGGAGAGGTTGGTGGTGGACCTCGAAGAGAACGACCTGCTCGAGCCCTTCCTCGAGGCACTGGTGATCGACCACGAGAGAGAGGACGAGCCTGGCTTCTGGGACTACTTCCGCAACATCGGCGGACACGGAACCACGACCATCTACTACGAGTACGACACCATCTACCTGGAACAGGTGCTCGACCGGGTTGGCGAGCTCGCCGATCCCGACACCAAGGGGATGGTGTTCAAGGCTGCGATGAGCGCCGTCGAAGAGGAACTGGTCAATGCCTCCAATGGCCACAGCCTGGAGGGCCCCCTGAGCAATGTCATCGTCAACTACTCGTTCACAGAGGGTCGCCAGGAGGTGGTGGAGAAGGCGCTACTCGACCTGGTGCTCACCGATCCAGAAGGGATCACCTGGTGGCTGCAGCGATTCGACGATGGCGGAGTTGCCCTGACCGCGCTGGTGCGTGAGACCCTGCGGGCCAACGACCAGGACGTGGGGGCAATCGAGGTCGATCCAGAGGGAGCCGCCCGGATCAACTTGCTCGTCACTGCGGTAGCCGGAGGGGACCCGTCGCTGGGAGCCCGGCTCGACTTCTTCAACGAGCGGGACGTGGTCACCGACTCCGTGGGCATCCAGCAGGAGGGCTTCCCGAACGCGGTGCGCCTCGGTTATACGGGTGGCGCCGTGACCGCGGCAATAGGCGAGCTGCAGCTGGGCGATACGCCAGAGGGCGCAGAGGCGCTGAAGCTAATCCTCGGGATCGTCGGGTTGGTCGACCCCACCAAGGTGTCAGACGTCACCAGCACGACCCTCGATGCCGTGACCTACCTCGGCAACGAATGGGTCGAGGCCGATATCGAACGGGCCGAGGGGGATTGGGACGAGTTGGAGGAAACGCTCTACTGGTCGCTGATCACCGGTGGGCCCCGAGCATGACACTTCGGGGTTCCCCGACCGTTTCAGTCGTTCGAAGTCGCCTACGGGAACGTCTTCGACCGGGCGTCGATCGGCGACTGAGAGAACGGGGTCTAGGAATACGTGTAGAAGCCCCGGCCGCTCTTACGTCCTAGGAGACCTGCCTCGACCATCCGCACCAGCAGCGGAGGGGCGGCGTAGTGGGGGTCGTGGAACTCCTGGTAGAGGACATCGGCGACCGCCTTCATGGTGTCTAGCCCGACGAAGTCGGACAGCTCGAGCGGTCCCATCGGGTGGTTGGCGCCCTCCCGCATCCCGGTGTCGATGTCCTCGGCGGTGGCGTAGCCGGCCTCGTACATGCGGATGCCCTCGAGCAAGTAGGGGACGAGCAGCAGGTTGACGACGAACCCAGCTCTGTCCTTGGCCCTGATCACGGTCTTGCCGAGAACGTCTCCGGCGAACTCGTTGGCCATCGAGATCGCCTCCTCACCGGTGAGGACCGTGCTCACCAACTCCACCAATCTCATCACCGGGACCGGGTTGAAGAAGTGGAGCCCGACGACCCGGCCCGGGCGAGAGGTGGTGGTGGCCAGGCGGGTGATCGGGAGCGACGAGGTGTTGGAGGCGAGCAGGGCCTCCCGGTCGGTCACCGCCTGGTCGAGGGCCCTGAAGATTTCGAGCTTGAGCTGCTCGTCCTCGGTGACCGCCTCCACCACCACCTGACGGTCTGACATGGCGGCGAGGTCGGTTACGAAGCTGAGCCGGCCGAGAGCGGCATCCCGGTCCTCAGCGGCGAGCTTGCCCCGCTCCACCCCGCGGCCCAGAGACTTCTCGATCCGGGCCCGGCCGGCATCGGCAGCAGCAGGGGAAACCTCGTGGACCACAACGTCGAGTCCCGCACGGGAGCACACCTCGGCGATCCCGGACCCCATCAAACCCGCCCCGACGACGCCAACCCGCTCCACTGTCATCAACCCTCCTCGATCGGTGCCATCTTCGCCTCTTGACGGGCCGAGACGCGCTCGGCAGGAGGTCTAGCTTTCGGGACTTGGCTACAGAGAGGCTGACATGGATCCGATCCGGATCGGCATCAACGGGTTTGGCCGCATCGGACGCTGCACCTTCAAGCTGCTCGTCGCCGACGAACGTTTCGAGGTGGCCGGGATCAACGACTTGGCTGACATCGGCGACCTGGCTTATCTGCTCAAGTACGACTCGGTCCACGGTTGGTACCCGAGGAAGGTGTCCAACGACGCCACCAGCATCATGGTGGGCGACCACAAGGTGGCCTTCTACTCCGAGCGCGAGCCGGAGAAGATCCCATGGGGGGACCTCGGCGTCGACGTGGTGGTTGAGAGCACCGGTGCCTTTCGCGCACGTGCCGACGCGGCGCGCCACATCGCAGCGGGCGCCAGAAAGGTGGTCATCTCGGCGCCGTCGAGCGATGCCGACGTGATGCTCGCCTACAAAGTCAACCACCATCTCTATGACCCCGATGAGCACCATGTCGTCTCCAACGCCTCCTGCACAACCAATTGCCTGGCACCGGTGGCGAGGGTGCTGGTGGACCGCTTCGGGGTCGATCATCTGATGGTGAGCACGGTCCATGCCTACACATCGAGCCAGGCCCTCACCGACACCCCAACCCGGAAGCGGAGAAGGGGCCGAGCGGCGGCGCTCTCCATCATCCCGACGAGCACCGGGGCGGCGCAGGCTACGGCGGAGATCGTCCCCGAACTGGCGGGGAAGTGCGACGGCATGGCCTTCCGGATCCCGATCGAGGACGGATCGGTGGTTGACGCCGTGGCCGCGTTGCAGACCGATGTCACCATCGACGACGTGAACCAGGCGCTGGCCGATGCGGCCGAAGGGCCGATGAACGGGGTTCTGCGTGTCAGCGACGAAGAGCTCGTATCGCGCGACATCATCGGGGACCCGCATTCTTCGGTGATAGATGCCGCTTCGACCATGGTCCTCGCCGGCAGGGTGGCGAAGGTGATCGCCTGGTACGACAACGAGTGGGGTTACTCGGCGCGGATGGTGGACATGTGTGGGGTGGTGGCCGGGTCCGGTTGACCCAGCTGCGAATTACGAACCGGTGCCGGCCGCGGTGGCCCGGTCGAGATGGCGGTACTCGCCGGTGCGCAGGTGGCACGAGGCGAGATGACCGCCGCCCGGATGGCGCGCCCGCAGCATCGGCTCCTCGACATCGCAAACCCCTTCGACGGCGATGGGGCATCGGGTGTGGAAGCGACACCCCGAGGGGGGATTGAGCGGGCTCGGGATCTCGCCCTCGATCAGATGCCTGCTGCGCGGGCGGTCGGGGTCTGGCACCGGTATGGCGGCGAGGAGCGCCTCGGTGTAGGGATGGAGCGGCTGGCGGTAGAGGGTCTCCCGGTCGGTTAGCTCGACGATCTGCCCGAGGTACATGACCGCCACCCGGTCGGAGATGTGCTCCACCACCGCCAGGTTATGGGCGACGAAGAGCAGGGTCAGGTGAAGCTCTCCTTGGAGCTCCTTGAGCAGGTTGAGTACCTGCGCCTGCACCGAAACGTCGAGCGCCGACACCGGCTCGTCGGCCACTACGAACGCCGGCTTCAGCACGAGGGCACGGGCTATCCCGATTCGCTGGCGCTGACCACCGCTGAACTCGTGGGGAAAGCGCGAGGCGTGTTGCGGCGACAGTCCGACCAGCTCGAGCATCTCGCAGACCCGGGCGTGTCGCTCGTCGGCATCTCCGATGCCGTGGATGCGCAGCCCCTCGGCGATCGACTTGCCCACCGGGGCACGCGGGTCGAGCGAGGAGAAGGGATCCTGGAAGATCATCTGGGCTGTGCGGCGGAACGGCTCGAGCATCGGCCCCGGCCAGATGGGAGATGTCGGTCCCGTCGAAGGCGATGGTGCCGGCGGACGGCTCGAGCAGACGCACCAGCATCCGTCCCAGGGTGCTCTTGCCGCACCCCGACTCGCCCACCAGCCCGACCACCTCGCCCCGTGGATGTCGAGGTCGACCCCTGCCACCGCCTGGACCCACCCGACGGTCCGCTGCAGGATTCCCGACCTCACCGGGAAGTCCTTGCGCACGCCCTTGATCTGGACAAGCGGCTCAGCCATCGGCGATCTCCTCGCCGCCTCTCTCTTCTTGTTCTTCTGCCGTCCGCCGTCTGCCGTCTGCCGTCTGCGAGCGAAGCGAGCTCTCCGTCTGCCGTCTGCTGTCTGCAGTCTTCGAGCGAGGCGAGCTCTCCGCCTCAGGGTTGTGATAGAGGAAGCACCGCACCAGATGACCCTCGTCGACCGGGAGCAACTCCGGGTCGAGCCTGGTGCACACCTCGAGCCCGTGCTCGACCCTGGCCCGGCACCTCCCGGCAAAGCGGCACCCCGGTTGGAGGTCGATCAACGTGGGCACCACACCGGGTATCGACCTCGAGCAGGTCCTTGACCTGGCCCAGCGTGGGGATCGACCCGATGAGGCCCTGGGTGTAGGGGTGCTTTGGCTGGCGGAACAGCGTGCGGACGTCGGTCTCCTCGACGACCTGGCCGGCGTACATGACGGCCACCCGATCGGCCATCTCTGCAACGAGCCCGAGGTCGTGGGTGATGAGGATCACCGCGGTGCCCGAGTCGCGTTGCAGGTCGCGGATCAGGTCGAGGATCTGGGCCTGGATGGTCACGTCGAGCGCCGTCGTGGGCTCGTCGGCGATCAGCAATTCCGGCTCGAGCGCCAATGCCATGGCGATCATCACCCTCTGTGCCATCCCACCCGACATCTCGTGGGGATAGAAGCGGGCGCGTCTCCCCGGATCGGGGATCCCCACCTTGGCGAGCATTGTCACCGCCTTCTGCTTGCCGACCTTCTCCGTCATGTCGCGGTGGATCTCGTAGACCTCGGCGATCTGCCCGCCGACCTGGTGCACGGGGTTGAGCGAAGAGGTCGGCTGCTGGAAGATCATCGATATCCGGTCGCCCCTCAACTCGGCCATCTCGTCGCGTGACAAGCTGGTCAGGTCGCGACCGTCGAAGCTGATCCGACCGGACACGATCTTCCCGGGGCGGGGCACCAACCCCATGATCGAGAGCGATGTGACCGACTTCCCGCAGCCCGACTCCCCGACCAGGCCGAGTACCTCGCCCCGGTCGACGTGCAGGTCGACCCCGTCCACCGCCTTGACCACCCCGTCGCGGGTGAAGAAGTGGGTCCGCAGATCGGAGATCTCGAGGAGATGATCTGCGGCTTCTTCCGTCTTCCGTCTTCCGTCTTCCGTCCTATTCATTGAGCCTCGGATCGAGTGCGTCGCGTAGCCCGTCGCCCAACAGGTTGAACCCGAGCACGGTAAGCATGATGGCTAGCCCGGGGAAGAAGACCAGATGCGGTGCGGAGAACACCTGGTTCCGCTCCTCGCCCAGCATCGTCCCCCACTCCGGGGTGGGCGGCTGTGCACCGAGGCCGAGGAACGACAGCCCGGCCGCCTCGAGGATGGCGGCGGCGATCCCCAGGGTCCCCAGCACCACCAAGCGGAGTGAGCGCGTTCGGGATCGACTCTGGTGAGCAGGATCCGGCTGTTCGACGCCCCCAGCGCCTTCGAGGCCGCCACGAAGTCGAGCTCCTTGATCTGGAGGACCGAGGCGCGCATCACACGGGCGTATGGCCGGGATAGACACGATGGCGATTGCCAGGAGGGCGTTGGTCAGACCGGGCCCGAGCACCGCCACGATGGCGATGGCAAGGAGCAGCGCTGGGAACCCGAGGACGACGTCCATCACCCGCATGACCGAGTTGTCGAGCCAGCCACCCCAGAAACCGGCCATGGCGCCGAGCACCGCCCCGACCAGCACGGCCGCGGTGACGGTGGTGAGACCGATGGTCAGGCTGACCCGCGACCCGTAGACGATCCTGGAGAAGACATCACGGGCATTGCTGTCGAGACCCATGATGTGCTGCGGTTGCTCCTCGGGACAGCCGAACAGGTGAATGCAGGGCGCGGACCGTCTTACCTCGCCTGGCTCCCCGAGTAGACCCATCTCCGGGTCGTACGGGGCCAGCAGCGGGGCGAAGATCGCCACCAAGACCAGGAAGCCCGATGATGATCAGCCCGGCCACCCCGGTCCTGCGCCGCAATAGCCGTCTGCCCGCCGACCGCCATGTCGAGCTCGGTGGGCCGAGGAGACGGCCCTCCTCGGCCATCTGCTCGATGGGATCCATGGTCCCCGCGTGGTCGACGGTGTGGAACCTCGGATCAGTCATGCTCGCGGCGCTCCGAAGCGGAAGGCGGAGGGCAGAAGATGGTTGATCGGAGACGGCAGTCCGGTGAAAACACCGTTGGGAGATTCGACAGCCCCCCTACCCGCTGCTGCGCAGCGGGTCCCTTCCCCCTTCGGGGGGACGGGAAGAGAAGAGGTCGTTGCCGGTCCACGGCGAGGCGATAGATGCTGCTGGCTGCCGTCTGCCGTCTGCGAGCGATAGCGAGCTCATCCGTGCCGGATCCTGGGGTCGAGGTAGGCGTATGAGACGTCCACTGCCAGGTTGACGATCACGAAGATGAGGGCGACCACCAGCGTGAATCCCTGGATCACCGGGAAGTCGCGCGAGAAGATGGCGTCCACCAGTGCGCTGCCGACGCCGGCCAGGGAGAAGACGGTCTCGGTGAGGACCGCCCCACCGAGGAGCAAGCCCAACTGGAGGCCCGCCGATCGTCACCACGGGCAGGAGGGCGTTGCGCAACCCGTGGTGGACGACCACTCTCCGCTCGGCGGCCCCCTTGGCCCGGGCGGTGCGGATGTAGTCCGACCCAGCACCTCGAGCAGCGAGGAACGGGTGATGCGGGCGATGATGGCCATGGGGATCGTCGCGAGGGCCAGAGCCGGAAGTATGAGGTGCTGGACCGCATCCCAGAAGACCTCCCACTGACCGGTCACCAAGCGTGTTGAGGACATAGAAGTTGGACAGGAAAATGGCGACATTGGAGCCGAACGTGTTCGGCTCGAGTTCCCAGCCCCATACCTCGTAGAAGGGCACCGAGCTCGACACCCGGGTCGAGCCGGCCCGAGGGTGGCAGGGCGAAGGGAGTGTCCTTCAAGACCAGGGCGAAGACGTAGGCCAGCATCAACCCCAGCCAGAACACCGGCATCGACACGCCGACATTGGCCACCGCCATGGTCCCCACGTCGACCGTGCGTGTTGTGTCGCATGGCGGCGGCGATCCCGAGCGGGATACCGACGATCAGTGCGATCGACAGGGCCGCGATCGAAAGCTCGATGGTCAAAGGCAGCCGTTCCATGAGAATCACGCTCACCGGACGGGAGAACCGGATCGATTCCCCGAAGTCACCGGTGAGCAGGTTGCCGAGATAGATGCCCATCTGCACCCACACCGGCTCGTTGAGCCCGTTGGCCTCGTTGAACGCTTGACATGCCGCTTCGGTGGCCCGTTCGCCGAGCATCGCCCGGCATGGATCGCCCGGCACCGCCCGGACGAGGAGGAAGACCACCAGCACGATCCCGATCAGCACCGGGATGGCATAGAGGAGCCGTCTGGCGACATAGCTGATCACTCAGAGTGCTCGCTGGTGCGTGGCCATCGTCATCGTGAGAGAGGGGGAGCAGGCTCCCCCCTCTCCCCGGCCATGTCAGCCCTCCGCAGGCGGCGGGTTGATCAGGCTGTCCCAGAGGTAGCTGTAGTACTCGAACGCACCCGAGTTGCCCACGTGGAGCGGGTTGGAGGCGTCGATGCCGGCGCCCGAACGAGGCGATCACGTCACTCGAGTCGAAATCGCTTCCGTCGTGGAAGGTGACTCCCTCGCGGAGGGTGCAGACCCACACGGTGCGCGTCCTCGTTGCGCGTGCACTCGGTCGCCAGCTTGGGGATTGATGTTGCCCTCGAGGTCGTACCCGAGGAGAGGCTCGACCACCTGCTGGCAGGCGGCGAGTGATTCACCGTCGGTCTCGTCGGCGCAGAACAGGCTGATGGGCTCGCCGTTCTGGACGAACACGAGCGTGTCCTTGCCCGGGTTCATCAACTCGAACTGGGGAGCGCCGAAGACTGGGGCTGGCCGCACCCTCCAGCGTGGCCAGCGCGGCGTCGGCCGAGGCGCCATGGGCGATGGGCACCATCGGCACCATCTCCTTGATGGCGTTGTTGGCTGCCTCGTAGAGCGGTGCCGCCTCCGCCGGGTCGGCGATCGACCGACGCCTCCACCAGGTTCTCGAATATCTCGGGATAGGCCGCTCCGAACTGCGGGTTCGCCTCACCGAAGTGGAAGTCGAGGAAGTTGGTGATGTGCGGGTAGTCGGCGCCCCAACCCAGGAGGTACATCGGGTAGTCGACGTCGGCCGTCGCAGTCTCGATGAACTCGCCCGACTCGACCACCTGAGCCGTGACGTTCAAACCCAGGTTCTCGGAGAGCTGCTGGGCGATCTCGTTGGCCACCGCACGTCGGCTCGGGAGATAAACCCGAGACTCGTCGCGGAAGTAGATGGTGACCTCGAACCCCTCCTCGACCCCGGCATCAGCCAGCATGTCCCGGGCGGCGTCGGCGTCGAACTCGTACCACTCGTCGCCCTTGCAGCCGTTCTCGATCGAGCAGGGGGTGAAGTGCGAGGCAACCTCGGACCCTTCGGGGTAGAAGTTGTCGACGATCTGCTGACGGTTGATCCCCATCGCGATCGCCTGCCGCACCTCGAGTCGTCGAACGGTCGTAGACCTGCCCTCGGGTGTTGGTGGACATCCCCAGATAGAACACGTTGGGGTTCAGGTTGGGGAGCAGCTGCCAGATTGGAGTCGCCCTCGACGGCTGGGCATGTCGGCGGTGGCCAGGTTGGTCACGTAGTCGGCATTGCCCGACTGCAGCTCGAGCACCCGGGCCGGGCTCTCCGCAGACCAGCGGAAGACCAGCGTCTCGAACGCGGACGGGTCGCCCCAGTAGCTGTCGTTGGCCTGGAAGACGATGTCCGAATCCCCGGTTCCATGCGCCGAGGAGAACGGTCCCGTTCCGATCGGGTTGTCGAGCGGTGCGCCGCCGGTGGCTTCGAGGTGCTCGGACGGCTGGATCCCGAACGGGGTGAAGGCGATGATCTGCTGGAACGCCGGCACCGGGCTGCACATCGAGAACACCACGGTGAGCGGGTCGGGTGCCGTCACCGACTCGATCTTGCCCCCGTAGTCACAGTCCGGGGCGCGCACCTCGGCTGCCCCGCGGTGGCGGTGGTCTCGGTGGCGCCTGTCGTTTCGGTGGCTCCCGTCGTCTCGGTGGCCACCGTGGTCTCGGCTGCGGCTGTGGTGTCGGCTGCTCCCGTCGTGTCGGGCGCCGTTGTAGTGGCGGTAGTGCCTCCACCACAGGCGCCGGCGACCACGGCGAGAACAGCCAGTATCGCCAGCCATCGGAATCGTCGCATGAATGCCTCCAATGCAGTCAGCTTCCCGGCGGGCGGCGGCATATCCCGCCACCCGCATCAGAACGCTACCCAGCCGAGGTGGTCGCGTGCTGTTCGCACAGCCGAAAATGTTGGGGACGCTGGCCAACCTGCCGGTCAGCTTCGGCCCTGGTAACCCCCGCCCGAACCACCACCCCAAGAACTCCCACCACCGCCATCGCGGGGCCGGACCCGCCCCCAGAGCGGGGTCGCGCCTCGTTGACCGTGATCCGGCGCCCACCGGCACTTGATCCATCGAGCTCCTGGATGGCCTGACGGGCCTCCTCGTCGTTCGCCATCTCCACGAAACCGAACCCGCGGGAGCGCCCCGTGTCCCTATCGAGGATCACCTGCGCCGACGTCACCGTCCCGTGTGCCGAGAAGAGACGCTCCAGGTCGTCATCGCTGAAGGCGAAGGGGATCCCTCCTACGTACAAGTTCATTCCCGTCCTCTCGTCCCTGCCGCTTCGATCGCCCGTCAAGGGTGCGCCGGCGGCTCCTCCGGCGTGCGCACCGAGGCGATGGCGGCGGACGCCGGATCGGCCCCAGGAGCAAACACGTGGCGCGGACGTTAGCGACAGCAGGCGCGTCGATGCCACCGAGAACCGCCGAATAGCCTACGGCGGTGCCCTGGGACCCAACCAGCTATCTGCGCTTCGGCGGTCCCCGCACCCGACCCGCTATCGACCTGCTCGATCGGGTACCCGCTGTCGAACCGGCGGTTGTATATGACCTCGGGTGTGGTCCCGGCAACAGCACCGCTCTACTCACCGAGCGCTGGCCGAAAGCGGGCGTGGTGGGGGTCGACCGCTCCGAAGCGATGCTCGGCGAGGCACGGGGCCGCGTGGCGGGCGTGTCTTTTGTCCTCGGCGATCTGGCGACCTGGGAACCGGATCGGCCGGGGGACGTGGTGTTCAGCAACGCCACCCTCCAATGGCTCGACCACCACGAGCGCCGTCTTACCTCGGGTCGTGTCCTGGGTTGCCCCCGGCGGCGTGCTGGCAGTGCAGATGCCGCGGAACTACCACTCGCCATCGCACATGGCGGTGGGCGAGGTTGCCGCCTCGCCGCGCTGGTCGGGGCTGCTCGAGGGTGTCGCGCGCAAGGACCCGGTGGCTGAGCCTGCCGTGTACCTCGATCTGGTCGGGCCGCTGGTCGACTCGATCGACCTCTGGGAAACCGAGTACTTCCACGTGCTCGAAGGGGACGACCCGGTGCTCAACTGGCTGCGGGCGACGCTCCTCGTCCCGCTCCTCGATGCCCTCCCACTCGAGCAGCACGAGGAGTTCCTCGATGAGGTCGGAGAGAACCTGCGTCGCATCCATCCACGTCGCCCCGATGGGACGACCCTGTACCCATTCCGCCGATTGTTCCTGGTGGCAACCGTCGGCGCGGCGGCGATCACCTTTGGGAGTTCGGTAGCCCCCCTACCCGCTGCTGCGCAGGGGTCCCTTCCCCCCTGCTTGGGGACGGATTCTTTGCTTACGTCTTCCGTCTCCTCATTACCCTGTCCGGCTCTGTATCCAGGAGCTGAATGGTGCCGGCGTACGACGTCACCGCCATAGAGAAGAAGTGGCAGGACCGTTGGGAGTCGGAGAGGACGTTCTACGTCACCGAAGACCCAGAGCTGACCAAGTTCTACAACGTTCAGATGTACCCGTATCCCTCGGGCGATCTCCACATGGGTCATCTGCGTAACTACGGATACCTCGACCTGCTCACCCGTTACCGCCGGATGCAGGGGTTCAACGTGCTGGCGCCGATGGGATGGGATTCCTTCGGTCTGCCCGCCGAGAACGCCGCAATCCAGACCGGCATCCACCCGCGCGTCTTCACCGAGGAGCAGATCGCCCGGATGAAGGTGCAACTGCGCCGTCTCGGTGCGGTGTACGACTGGGACCGCGAGCTGGCAAGCCACACCCCCGAGTACTACCGATGGGACCAGTGGCTGTTCCTGCGGCTGTTCGAGCGAGGCCTCGCCTACAAGAAGAAGTCACCGGTCAACTGGTGCCCCAACGACCAGACGGTGCTGGCCAACGAGCAGGTCGTCGATGGACGGTGCGAGCGATGCGGCCACGAGGTGGAGAAGCGCGATCTCGAGCAGTGGTTCTTCCGCATAACCGACTACGCCGATCGGCTGCTGGCCGACCTGGACCAACTCGACCGAGTGGCCCGACCGGGTCCGCACCATGCAGGAGAACTGGATCGGCCGCTCCGAGGGCATGACTTTCACCATGGAGGTCGCCGGGACCGAGCGCACCTTCGAGGTCTTCACCACCAGGCCGGACACCGTGTTCGGGATGACTTTCGCCGTGCTCGCCCCCGAGCACCCTCTGGTCAGCGAGTTGGTCGCAGGGACCGAGTACGAGGAGGAGGTCGGGCGGTACGCCGCCGCGGCGCGGAAGGCGACCGAGATCGAGCGGTTGGCCGAGGGCGGCAAGACCGGCGTGTTCATCGGGCGCCACGCCACCAACCCGGTCAACGGCCGCGAGGTGCCGATCTTCGTGGCCGACTACGTGCTGATGACCTACGGGACCGGGGCGATCATGGCGGTCCCAGGTCAGGACCAGCGCGACTGGGAATTCGCCGAGGACCACGGGTTGGAGATCATCCGCACCGTGCAACCGCCCGACGACTGGGCGGGTCAGGCCTACTCGGATGACGGGCCGGCGATCAACTCTGGGTTCCTCGACGGCCTGTGGATGGCAGATGCCAAGAAGCGGATCATCGCCTGGTTCGAGGATCGAGTGCTGGGCTACGCCACGGTGCAGTACCGGCTGCGCGACTGGCTGATCAGCCGGCAGCGCTACTGGGGTTGCCCGATACCGATAGTCACTTGCCCGGCGTGCGGGCTGGTCCCCGTCCCGGACGAGGACCTCCCCGTCGTCCTCCCCGATGTCGAGGACTACACACCAAAGGGGCAGTCGCCGCTGGCGGCGGTGTCCAGCTTTGTCGAGGTCGACTGCCCTCGTTGCGGCGGTCCGGCGCGGCGCGAGACCGACACCATGGACACCTTTGTCGACTCGTCGTGGTACTTCCTCCGATACACGCGACCCGGGCAACACCGAGACGATCTTCTCGCCCGATCGGGCGGCCTACTGGATGCCGGTCGACCAGTACATCGGTGGCGTGGAGCACGCCGTGCTCCACCTGCTCTACGCCAGGTTCATCACCAAGGTCCTCCACGACGACGGGCTGGTGACGGTCGAGGAGCCCTTCGCCCGCCTCTTCACCCAGGGGATGCTCACCTTGGGGGGGAAGGCGATGTCGAAGTCCAAGGGCAACGTGGTCGCCCCCGACGCCTTCTACCGGCGGTACGGGGCGGACGCCATCAGGCTCTACGAGTACTTCATCGGCCCGCCGACCGACGACGCCGAGTGGAACGAATCGGGTATCGACGGGACCAGCCGGTTTCTGGATCGGGTATGGAGGATGGGTTCCGAGGAGGTCGGAGAGCTGGTCGACCGGGCGCCGATCGGGGCCGACCGGGAGCTGCTGGCCGAGGCGCACCGCACGGTGCGGAAGGTGACCGAGGACGTCGACCGCTTCTCCTTCAACACCGCGGTGGCGTCCCTGATGGAGCTGTCGAACTCCATCGGCGCCAGGCTGCGCTCCGCGGAGGGTTTGGCCCGGGAGACCTTCGATGCGGTATTTGACATGCTGACACGGATGCTGGCCCCGATGGCGCCCCACGTCTCGCACGAGCTCTGGGAGCGGCGCGGCCATGGCACCATGCTGGCGCTCGAGTCGTGGCCCTCATGGGATGAGACGCTGGCGGCGGAGACTTCGGTCACCCTCGTCGTCCAGGTGAACGGAAAGGTCCGTCATCGCATCGAGGTGCCTGCCACGGTGACGGCGGCCGAGGTCGAGCGGCTGGCCCGGGACGCACCGCAGGTGAGGCGATGGCTCGACAACGGCAACGAGCGCTCGGTGGTGGTCCGTCCGCCGAACCTGATCAACTTCGTGGTCGACTGAGCCAAACCAAGGCAAGACATCGGACGGCTGGCATGGCGTTCAGACAGGATCGGCCGAGCGATCGGGGCAAGACCCGCACCGCGGGTTCGCTGTTGCGCGCTGCGGGCGTCGACATCGCCGATGTGCGGCGGCGGCTCCCCGGAGTGGAGCCGTACGAGGTCGCGGTGAGACCGGCGCCGCCAGCGGTTCGCGGAGTATGGGGGCGGTCGACGGCGGCGATGGCGATGGCCGGGGTGATCTGGGTGCGCCCCGACCTCCTGGCCCCGGGCCGGCTTCCCCCAGGTCTGCTCGTCCACGAGCTGGTCCACATCCGGCAGTGGCGTCGGATGGGGCGGGTCCGGTTTCTCCGACGCTATCTCGGCGCATACGCGGCCGGGCGGCTGCGGGGTCTCTCCCACCAAGAGGCCTACATGTCGATACCGCAGGAGGACGAGGCGCGTCGGCTCGGCGGCTGGAGCTGATCAGGTCGTCTCGAGCAACTCCAGCAGCGCGCCTGCGTAGGCGTCGGCCGCCTCCTGCGCATCAAAACGCCTCAGCTCAGAGCCGTCGCTGATGGTGCACCGGTAGCCATCGGGGATCCGCTCCAGCGCCACCAGGTTGGCCCCCACCCGCTCGCGCAATTGAGCCTCGGATGGCATCCACACAACGTCCTCCCCGAGAATCCAGTCGAGCGACCATTCGACCACCCCGTTGAAGGTGATGGTGCGCAGCCCGGCGATCTCGGTGATCTCGGTGGAGAGGTCGGCGACCACGAAGAGACGATCGTCGAGGTCGCGATCGGGGATGGCGAACACATCGTGCGGCTGAGGTGCCCACTCCAATCCGGCGTCGCGCAGCCTGATGGCGAGCGAGTGTGATATCACAACCCAACGGTACCGAAGGAGTCACTTTACGACGACGCCTTCGAGCTCCTCCGATGGCTCGGGATAGGACATCTTCAGCCCGTCGAGCGTCGCCACGATGACCGAGGAGAGCACGTAGTCCCGGTACCAGCGGTGGTTGGTCGGCACCACGTACCACGGCGCCCACGGTGTGCTGGTGGTGCTGATGGCCTCCCCGTATGCCGCCATGTAATCGTCCCAGCGGGCACGCTCTGCCAGATCACCCGGGTTGAACTTCCAGCGCTTGGTCGGGTCGTCGATGCGCTCTTGTAGCTGTTTCCGCTGCTCGTCCTTCGAGATGTGGAGGAAGAACTTGAGGATGGTGGTGCCCTCCTCGGCGAGCATCTTCTCGAAGGCGTTGATCTGTTCGAACCTGGGCCGCCATACCGATTCCGGGACGAGTTGCTTGACCCTGACCACTCCCACGTCCTCGTAGTGGCTGCGGTTGAAGATGGCGATCTCGCCGTCTCCGGGCACGTGGCGGTGGATCCGCCACAAGTAGTCGTGGGCCAACTCCTCGGGGGTAGGGGCCTTGAACGAGATGACCTTCACCCCAGCCGGGTTGACCCCGGAGAAGACATGGCGGACCGCGCTGTCCTTCCCAGATGCGTCCATTCCCTGGAGCACGAGCAGGACCCGGTGCTGGTGCTCGGCCCAGAGCAGTTCCTGAAGGTCCTGGAGACGCTCGTTGAGCCGACCTGTCTCCTTCTTGGCCTCGGATTTGGAGCTGAACTCGCCGGTGTCGTCGGCCATCCGGTCGTCGAGGATGACCTTTGTGCCCTGGTCGATTCGGTAGGCGTCCATTCGTCTGAAGCTAGACGGCAGACGGCGACGGCAGCCAAGCGAACACCCTTCAAACTGTCGTTGCCGGGTGGTACCAATCACACCGGCGGTAGGTGCGGGCCCGGTTACAGGAGAGGTGGAGACCGTGGCGCGCTGGAGGTTGGTCGTTGCGAGCACCGTGGCCGCGGCGGCCGCAGCCGGGATCTGGTGGTGGGGCCGGCCCCCGCCTGAGCCCGAGTTCGACACTGCGGCTGAGCAAGCACCGCCCGAGGATCCGGGGGTCGACGCCGTCGACGAGGAGCAGGCCGTCGATCTCTTGGTGGTACATGTTTCCGGACCGGTGGCCCGTCCCGGTGTGGTGGTGCTCCCTGCGGACAGCCGGGTCGCCGACGCGGTGGCGGCAGCGGGTGGAGCGCTCGGGTCCGCCGATCTCGAGCTGCTCAACCTGGCGGCGACGGTGGCCGACGGTCAGCAGGTGATCGTGCCTCGGTCCGGAGCCCCCGGGCAGCCAACGGCGACTCCTGCACCGGACGGGGGCCTGGTCGATCTCAATCAAGCCGACGTGGCCGAACTGGAGGAATTGCCCGGGGTCGGGCCGGTGCTGGCCGAGCGGATCGTCGCTCACCGTGAGGCAAACGGTCCGTTCGGGTCTATCGAGGATCTGCTCGATGTGCCGGGGATAGGAGAAGCGCGGCTGGCCACTCTTCGTGACGCCGCCGTCGTCCCCTGAGCCTCGCCGTCTTCGGTCTACCCGATCCGGCGGCCCGCTGGGTGTTGGGGGCGGCGGCCTTCACCTGGGTTGGAGTTGTGGCAGGGAGAGGGGGCGGAGGACGGGGGGTAGCCGCAGCGGCGGTGCTTGGAGTGGTGGCTGCGATCCTGCGCACCCGGCTGTCCACCGTGGCGCTGGCGGCTGCTCTCGTACTCGGCGCCGTCGCCGGGTGGGGCCATGACCGTTCGGTCGAGGCGGTGCTCGAAACAGTCATCGAGCCGGGGCCGACCAGGCTGGTCGTCCGCACAGTCACCGACCCGGTGACCGAGCTCCATGGCGATTGGATGCTGGCGGCGCCGGAGAACCGCTGGGTTGAGGACCGCTGGGAGAGGTGGTCGGCGCCACCCCTGCTTGTCGGTGCCGAGGAGCTACCAGTGATGGCGGTGGGCGAGACCGCGCCGCTGAGCGGCGTGGTGGGAGGCGGCTCTGGGACTGCTCGTGGCCGTCCATATGCCGCCAGGGTCCGAGCTCACCGAGTGGAGAGACTCGCCGCGGCCGACAACCCGTTGCTGCGCGCCGGGAACGCGGTTCGAGACAGGGTGTCGGGCCGGCTCGGGACCATCGACGACCCGGCGGCAGCGCTGCTCGCCGGATTCCTGATCGGTGACACCAGCCGGCTGGCCGATTCCGAGGTGGAGGCGCTCCGCCAGGCCGGGCTGTCGCATTTCGTTGCCGTGTCAGGGAGCAACGTCGCCTTGTTCCTGGCGGTGTGGTGGGTCGTGGTAGCTCCTCTCTCGCTCGGCGTGGGGACCAGGGTGGCTGCTGGCGTGGTCGGGTTGGCGCTCTTCGTCACGGTCACCCGTTGGGAGCCTTCGGTGATGCGCGCAGCCGGGATGGCGGCTGTGATGCTTGTGGGCAGGGCAGCCGGGTTCGCTTTGAGCGGGTGGACAGCACTGGGCCTGGCGGTGTGCGGTGCGCTTTTCGTCTCACCCGGTCTGTCCACCGACCTGGGGTTTCAACTGTCGGTGGCGGCAACGGTCGGGATCCTCATCGGGGCCGGGATGTTCTCAATCCTCCGCCCCCGTTGGTTGGGCGCCGCGCTGGGTGTCACCGTCGCTGCCCAGTTGGCGGTGACGCCAATCCTGCTCGGTGCTGTAGGCGAGGTGCCGTTGGCCGGCCCGGTCTCCAACCTGATCGCGGCGCCTCTCGTCGCCGTGGCAACGATCCTCGGGGGTGCCGGGGTGGTGGGTGGTGTCGAGCCGCTCCTCGGGATGGGGATCGCAGCAGCACGAGGGGTCCTGGCGGTTGCGCACGCCGCCGCGGGCTGACCCCAACTCGATGTGGTCGGGGCGGCAGCCGCCGGCTTTCTGGTGGTGCTCGGCATCCGTCGCAGCTGGCGCCCCATGGTGGCGGTGGCGGGGGCGACAGCCCTGGTCGTGGCGGTCGGAGTCCCGACACGGCAGCCGAATCCCCCGGCGGCGGTGTTCCTGGACGTCGGCCAAGGAGATTCCATGCTCCTCCTCGGCGAGGATGGCGGTGTCGTTCTGGTAGACGGCGGCCCCGACCCGGGAGTCATCCTGGGCCGACTCGCCGAGCTACGGGATAAGGCGGATCGACCTGGCCGTGCTCTCCCATCCCCACGAGGATCACGCCGCAGGTCTGGTGGCGGTCGTGGAGCGCCTCCCGGTCGGCGAAATGTGGCACCCCGGCTTCCCCGATGGCGGAGCGACCTTCGACTTCCTGGCTGATGCGGCAGCCGAGCGAGGCGTCGAGGTATCGGTCCCGGCGCTGGGGCACGAGGTCGATGTGGGTGGGGTTGGACCTCGAGGTACTAGGCCCTCTGCGACGCTACGCCACGCCCAACGACCACTCGCTGGTGCTTGGCGCTCGGCTCGGTGAGCTCGATCTGCTGCTGTCCGGTGACGTCGAGGCGACCGCTCAGCAGGAGCTCGGCCCGATCGAGACCGATGTGCTCAAGGTGGCCCACCATGGAGCCGCCACATCGGACATCGACTGGATCGAGGGCACCGGTGCCAACCTGGCGGTGATCAGCGTCGGCTCAAACGACTTTGGGCACCCGTCGCCGGAGGTCGTCGCCGCCCTCGAGGCATCGGGCGCCCGAGTTGTCCGGACCGATCGGGATGGCGACATAGTGGTCCGCCCACCGCTGACGCGACGACCTGCGACACTCCACGATCGTGGTGGCAGATCATGACCAGGCACGGGTCACGCTTCTCGTCGGCGACCGCAATCTCGAGTTCGACGGGGCCACCACCGCGGTCATGGGGGTGGTAAATGTCTCGCCCGAATCGCGCAACCGTCACACGGTCGCCGCCACCCCCGCCGAGGCCGGCAGGCTGGCCGAGAGCCACGCCGCAGCCGGCGCCGACCTGATCGACCTGGGCGCGCAGTCGTCGCACTACGAAGAGGCGACGCTGACCCCCGAAGAGGAATGGCGCCGGCTGGCACCGGCATTGAAGGCGATCCTCGCCGTCGGTTTGCCGGTCTCGGTCGATACTTGGAAACCAGAGGTGGCGAGACGTGCCATCGCCGAGGGAGCGAGGCTGGTCAACGATACGGGAGGGCTGCGCGACCCGGCCATGGTCGAGTTGCTCGCCGAGACGGGGGTGGCTGGGGTAGCGATGCGGATCGACGGGACCGACCCGCACCGGGTGAGACCGCTCGACACCAGCGGCGACGTCCCTGGTCGGATATTCGGCGAGTTGGCTCTTCGTGTCGAGAGCCTCGAGCGCGCCGGCGTGACCAACGTGGTGCTCGACCCTGGGATAGCGATCAACTACCCGGGTGACTACGCCGCTTACACCAGGCTCCAGCTCGACGTGATTCGCCGGCTCGGTGAGCTGCGCCGACTGGGACGGCCAGTCTTGGTCGCCATCCCCCGCAAGCAGACTCTTGCGGCCACGCTTGGATACGTGACGCTGGCCCTCGAGCACGGCGCCGACATCATCCGAGTGCACGATGTCGCCGAAGCGGTGACGCTGGTGACGCTGCTCGGAAGGAGAATGAGTTGAGCCGGCTGCTTCACGTCAAGGGACCGGCAGACGCCGGTGCCGGTGAGCGTCAGGAGATGCTGAGCGCGCTGCGGCCTTCTTTCGGCAGTTCTCGGTGGCCCCGGAGGACGTGGTGCGCGTCGATGTCCCCGGAAGGGGGGGAGTGAGGGGAGCATCGACGGGGCATCGCTCCGCCACGAGCTCGAGCCGCTCATCCCCGCCCTCCAGTCGACCTCGCTCTTCGGAAACGCATCGGGAGTGGAGGTGGTCGACGCCCAGAACATCCTCGCCGGGGAGGCGACAACCATCGCCGACTTGCTGGCGACGCTCGACCCCGATGGCCCGGTAGCCGCGGTGGTGGTGTCGGCGGGGGCGGTGCCGGCTGCCCTGGCCAAGGTGGTGCGCGCCTCGGGGCAGTCGATCACGATCAAGAAGATGCGTGAGCGAGACGCCGCTGGCTGGCTCCAGCGTGCCGCCGCCGAGCGGGGGGTCGAGGTCGAGGCGCCGGCGGTGGCGGCGCTGGTCCAGCGATTCGGCTCCGATGTGGCCGCGCTGGGGCAAGCGCTTGATCAACTGGTTTCCTCAGGGAACCGGATAACCCGCCAAGAGGTGCTCGATCGTTTTCGCAACCGGCCGGATGAGCCGATGTGGCACTACTCGGATGCCGTCTCCGCCGGGAAGACCGGTGATGCGCTCAGAAGGCTGGCCGACTTCCTCACCCATGGTCATCCGCTGCAGCTGCTCGGTTTCCTGGAGGCGGACCTGAGGCGGCGTGCCGTTGCCGCTGCGGCACCAGATCAAGCCACGCTCGCCGAGATGCTCGGGGCAAATGCGGACGACTACCGGGTGGCCCGGGCCTGGCGGGAGCGACGCGCCGCGTCGGACACCGACTTGCAGAAAGCTCTCTCAGCGCTCCACCGGGCAGACCGCATCCTCAAGACCGAGCCGGAGGATGTCCACCGCATCACCATGGAGCGCCTCACCGTGGCGTTGAGCAGGTGGTATCGGAAGTAGACGGCAGACGGCAGACGGCAGCCGGCAGCCAATGCCGGTCCCTCTCATGGGGGAACGAACCGGCTGTGCGTGCTTCTGCAAGTGGGGGTGCCCGAGGGGGGGCGGCTCCTACCGGCCCCCTCGGTCTGGTTGGGCCGGTGTGTACGGCCCAACCAGCAGAGTGAGCGCGGGCCGAAGGCCGCACAATCTTGAGACTGCCCGGCGGCCTGCCGCCGGGCTTACTGAGGGAGGCCTTGACTTGGCGGGAGAGGCGGGACTTGCGGCGGGCGGCGGTGTTCTTGTGGAGCACGCCCTTGGCGACCGCGGTGTCGATCCGTTGCTGCGCAAGGCGGAGCGCCTCGGCGGCCTGATCGGCGTCACCGGAGTCCGCAGCAAGCACTGCGTTCTTCGACCGCGTCTTCAACTCGGATCGGATCGCCTTGTTGCGCAACTGGCGCTTCTCGTTCTGCCGGTTGCGTTTGATCTGTGACTTGATGTTGGCCATTGGTGATCTCGTGTTCGGAGGGCGGGCAGCGTTCTACGTCGGGATTCCGCGTGGCTGGCACCCGATTGGACGCCAGGCGAGATATTAGCAGCGTCGGGGTGCAGTCGGTCCGCCGTCTACCGTCCTCAGCGTGAGCGAAGTGGCCCGCATCCGCAATTTCTCCATCATCGCCCACATCGACCACGGCAAGTCGACACTGGCAGACCGCCTGTTGGAGCGGACCGGGGCGATCAGCCCGCGCGACATGCGAGAGCAGGTGCTCGACACCATGGATTTAGAGCGCGAGCGCGGCATCACGATCAAGGCGCAAGCGGTGCGACTTGATTACGCCGCACCGGGCGGCGGCGAGTACACGCTCAATCTGATCGACACACCTGGCCATGTTGACTTCTCCTACGAGGTGTCCCGTTCGTTGGCGGCCTGTGAGGGAGCACTTCTGGTGGTCGATGCCTCCCAGGGAGTCGAGGCTCAGACCCTGGCCAATGCCCACATGGCGATCGAGGCTGGGCTCGAGGTCATCCCCGTCGTCAACAAGATCGACCTGCCGGCGGCCGAGCCGGACCGGGCGGCTGCCGAGTTGGCCGGGGTCCTGGGCGGCTCCCCCGGCGACGTAATCCGGGTCTCGGCCAAGACGGGGGAGGGCGTCGGCCAACTACTGGATCGGATCGTCACCCAGATCCCGCCCCCCGCGGGCGGGTCGGATGAAGCGCTCCGTGCTCTGGTGTTCGACTCGTATTACGACATCTACCGGGGCGTGGTCTGCTACTTGCGGGTTGTCGACGGGCGGCTGGGAAGCGGGGACCCGATCAGGTTCCTTGCCACCGGAGAGCAGCATGCCGCCGCCGAGGTCGGCGTACTTACCCCGCGAGCGTTGCCATTGGCCGAGTTGACCACGGGTGAGGTCGGATACCTGATCACCGGGGTCAAGGAGATTGATCGGATCCGGGTTGGAGACACCATCACCTCGGCGTCACACCGCGCCACTGAGCCGCTCCCCGGTTACGCCGAACCGCACCCGATGGTGTACTCGGGGCTGTTCCCAACCGACGGTGACGAATTCGAGCGGCTGCGGGACGCCCTGGAGAAGCTGCGGCTGAACGACACGGCGCTGGTCTACGAGCCGGAGACGTCTCGCGCCCTCGGGTTCGGGTTCAGGTGCGGTTTCCTCGGGCTGCTCCACATGGAGATCGTGCGCGAGCGGCTGGAGAGGGAGTACGACCTCGACCTAGTGGCCACCGCCCCTTCGGTCGCTTACCGGGTTACCACCACCGATGGTGTCACCCACGAGATCCGGTCGCCGCAGGACCTGCCCGAGCCCAACAAGCAGCAGACCTTGGAGGAGCCTTACGTCCGGGCGATGATCATTGCCCCAGCCGAGTACACCGGGGCCATCATGGAGCTGGTCCAATCGCGCCGGGGCGAGCTCGACCATCTCCACTATCTGAGCCCGCAGCGGGTGGAGCTCGTCTATCAACTGCCACTCGCCGATGTGGTGTTCGACTTCTTCGACGCGGTCAAGTCGCGCACCCGGGGGTACGCATCGCTCGACTACGAGCCATCCGATTACCGGCCCTCCGACCTGGTCAGGGTGGACATCCTGCTCAACGGGCAGCCGGTGGACGCCTTTTCGACGATCACCCATCGCGACAGGGCCGCCGCCTACGGGAAGAGGATGGTGGAACGGTTGCGCGAGCTCATCCCCCGCCAGCTCTTCGACGTCCCCGTCCAAGCTGCCAGCGGTGGCCGGATCATCGCCCGCGAGACGATCAAGGCCCGCCGAAAGGACGTCACCGCCAAGTGCTACGGGGGCGACATCACCAGGAAGCGGAAGCTGCTGGAGCGTCAGAAGGAAGGCAAGAAGCGGATGAAGATGGTGGGATCGGTCGAGGTCCCCCAGGAGGCGTTCATAGCCGCCCTCAAGGTCGAGTCATGACCGCGGTCGACTTGCACACCGCCCCCGACTCTCCGGAATTGGCCGACGGAGCAGCAGGCTGGAGAAGCGCCTACATCCACATCCCGTTTTGCGCCCGAGTCTGTCCCTATTGCGATTTCGCCGTCGTAGTAGGAGAGGACGGCGCCGCCGATCGTTACGTCGCCGCTCTGTTGACCGAGTTGGAAAGAGATGAGCCGTGGGAGGCTCTCGATGCGGTCGCCTTCGGAGGCGGTACTCCGTCGCGCCTCGCACCCCGGCTCCTCGGATCGGTGATTGCAGCCCTACGCGCCCACAGTGGTCTCGCCCCCGGATGCGAGGTGTCTATAGAGGTCAACCCCGAGGACGTCACCGCCGAGTTGGCGGACGGGCTCGCCGGCATAGGGATCACCCGGGTCTCGGTGGGCGCCCAGTCCTTCGACCCGATGGTCCTCGATGCATTGGGGCGATGTCATCGACCATCCGACATCGAGCGCGCCGTGACGACCCTGCGCGCGGCCGGTATCGCCCAGGTCAACCTCGACCTCATATTCGGGACGCCGGGGGAGACGATCGGCATGTGGATCTCAAGTGTCGAGCGGGCGATGAGCCTCGACCCCGATCACGTTTCGACCTACGCCCTCACCGTCGAGAGGGGCACCGCTTTGAGCCGAGCGGTGGCCGGCGGTGCCCGCGCACCCGACCCCGATCTTCAGGCGGATGCGTGGGAGGCGGCTGGCCGCACCCTCGGCCGCTTCGGGCTGGTTCGATACGAGGTGTCCAACCACGCCAGACCCGGTGCGGTTGCCCACTACAACATGTCGGTGTGGGCCGGCGGTGAGTACCTCGGTTTGGGCATGGGGGCCCACCGCCACCGCGACGGTGCCCGGTCGTGGAATGTCCGCCGTCTCGACACCTACATCCGGCGCGTGGAGGAGGGCATCTCGCCACGGCAGGGCGAGGAGCGTTTGACCGAGTTCGAACGCGAGCCGAGAGAGTCCTCGTCGGGCTCCGGCTGGCCTCGGGTGTCCGCCCCGGCGAACCAGGGCTGCGGTTGCTCGAGTCGCCCTGGGGCCGCCGGTTGGCCGACGCCGGCGTGGTGGCGCTGCGAGACGGCAGATTGGTGGTCACCCGACCGCTGTTGACGGACGAGGTGCAGCGGGCACTGCTGGCCTACCAGTGTTCCTGACTATGGGATCTGAGGCACCGTATGGGTTCTGAGTATTCGGTCCTTACCCACTGCACCCAGTTACCCGACTACCCACCTGCCCAGAACCCACAACCCATTACCCTTTACCCATGCTGGACGAGCGGCGTGGTGAGGTGCTGCGGGGCTTGGTGCAGGAGCACATCCGCACCGGGGAACCGGTGAGCTCACGGGCCATCCTCGACGCGACCGCACTCCCGGTGTCACCGGCAACGGTTCGAAACGACTTGGCGGCGCTCGATCGCGACGGGTTCTGCGTCCAGCCGCACACGTCAGCGGGGCGTGTTCCGACGGCCAAGGCATATCGCTATTACGTCGACCATCTCACCGCCTCCCCGTTGCGCGCCCCGACCAGGGTCCGAATCCACTCCTTCTTCTCGTCGGTCCACATCGAGCTGGGGAAGCTGCTCAAGGCCACCTCCGATCTGTTGGCCGAGTTGACCCAGTATCCGGCGGTTGTGGTCGGCCCCGGCTTGGCGGGCGGCATCGTCTGGGCGGCGCATCTGGTGCAGCTCGGACCCCAGGTGCTCCTGCTCGTCCTGGTGGCGGAAGGCGGTCGTGTCAGCCAGGAGGTGGTGCGTACCCCGCACCCGGTCGACGCCGAGACCGTGGAGGCCGCCGAGGCGGTTCTCACCCGTGTATTCACTCGTCGCTCGGTCGAGGTGGCCGCCCCGGCTGCGGCCGAGCTGGTGGGCGAGCTGGCGGGGCCGGTCGGCGAGGTGGTGCAGGCTGCGGTGGATGCCGCCTCCAGGCTCGACAGCCAGAGCGCCGACGTCTACATCGGCGGAACCGGTCAGATGGCCACCGTCTTCGATGACATCACAACGGTCAGACAGATGCTCGAGCTGTTGGAGAGGGAAGCGCTCCTATTGGGGATGATGTCCGGCTCGGAGGGGACGAGCATCCATATCGGTGAGGAATTGCCGGGTGGGCGCGACGTCGACATCGCCGTTGTCTCGACTAATTACGAGGTGGCGAGCCGGGGGAGCGGTCGGGTGGGTGTCATCGGTCCGATGAGGATGGATTACCGTCGTACCATCTCGGTGGTCGAGGAGGTCGGCGACGGCCTCGCAGAGAGCCTGGGCTCCTGAGACACACCCAATCCACGAAAGTCACATGAGCGACGACTACTACGGAGTCCTGGGCGTCCCGCGCGACGCCGACGCTGACGAGATCAAGCGGGCTTTTCGACGGGTAGCTCGCGAGTCGCACCCCGACGCCAACCCCGGCGACCCCCAGGCGGAAGCGCGGTTCCGCCGGGCCGCAGAGGCCTACGAGGTCTTGTCCGATCCGGCGCGCCGCCGTCGTTACGACCGCGGCGACACCATCGAGCTAGGCGACATCCTCGGCGGGTTCGGTGGATTCGAGGACCTGCTGCGCGGGGTGTTCGGCGATGGCGGGCTGTTCGGAGCAAGCCCCTCCCGTCAAGGTCCCCAACGAGGCAGCGACGTCCTGGTGGTGGCCACCGTCGACCTTATGGCAGCCGTGTTCGGCACCGAGACCGATGTCGAGTTCAGTGCCGATGGCATGTGCGACCTCTGCGGTGGCAGTGGGGCGCAGCCGGGCACCTATCCCGAGACCTGTCCGACCTGTCGCGGGGCAGGCACGGTAAGGGTGGCGCGACGCAGCATGCTCGGCTCGATGATGTCGGTCACCACCTGCTCGACCTGCCGCGGTGCCGGGCGGATGATCCCCGATCCGTGCGAGCGCTGCTGGGGGAACGGGGTGGTCGAGACGGCGCGTTCGGTGAACATCGAGGTGCCACCTGGGGTGACCAGCGGCACACGTCTCCGCCTCACCGGGCGTGGCGCCGCCGGGCTGCGTGGAGGGCCGGCCGGCGACCTATATGTCGAGATGGTGGTCAGCCCCCATCCCGACTTCGTCCGAGATGGCGATGACCTGGTGCACCGCCTGCCGATCGACATGGTGGAGGCCGCCCTTGGCACCGAGGCGAAGGTGCCGCTGATCGACGGGGGGGAGGAACTGGTCACGGTCCCCCGGGGAACCCAGCCCGGTGCAGTCTCCGCATCGGCGGCAAAGGGGCGTCGCGGTTCGGACGCCGCGGCCGTGGCGACCTCATCAGTCAGGGTGGACGTCGGCGTTCCCACCGACCTCTCCGAGGAGGAGGAGGAGGCGCTGCGGGCATACGCCGCAGGCGAGGGGCCGCCATGTCTCGGTCACCAAGACGAGGTTTCAGCCGGCGCCGTTCCTGACTTCGGGGACTTTCGCCACTCTGAGTGTCGGCTCGCGCGGAGCGCGTCCGTAGTAGCGTGACGGCGATGGCGGAAGCGATGACGGCGCTCGACGAGGGCCAGACCGAGTTGTACAACCAGTCGATCGGGCGCAGGCTGCGCGCCATCCGCAAGCAGAAGGGCATGTCGCTCCAGGATGTCGAGGCGAAGAGCGACCTGGAGTTCAAGGCCTCGGTGCTGGGAGCCTACGAGCGGGGGGAGCGCAGCCTCTCGCTGCCCCGGCTGCAGCGACTCGCCGGGTTCTATGGGGTTCCCGTCGATCAGCTGCTACCGCCCGGCGACAGGTCGGCGGGCGGTGCCCTCGCAACAGATCGCAGAGCGATGGGATCACCATCGACCTCTCCCGGCTCGAGGAATCCGGGGCACCGACCGAGCTGATCGAGCGATTCGTCAAGACCATCCAGATCATGAGGCAGGATTTCAATGGACAGGGTCCTCACCATCCGCCACGGCGACCTCCAGCTCATCTCGGGCCTCATGGCGGAGAGCGAGGAGCAGGTGTCGGAGATGCTGGCCGACATGGGGCTGATCGTCGACGACCCAGCCGGCCGGGTTCCCCGCTGGCAGCCATCGGACACTAGGTTTCCCGGCGTGCCCACCGTTTTCTCCCGCATCATCACGGGAGAGCTGCCCGGGCACTTCGTCCATCGCGACGAGAGGTGTGCCGCATTCCTGTCGATCGCGCCCACTCCAGCCGGGGCACACGTTGGTGGTGCCCATCGAAGAGGTCGACGACTGGACCGACGCCGACCGTGACCTGTTGGGCCATCTCATGACCGTGGCGCGGAGCGTCGGGAGGGCCCAACACCGTGTCTACCGTCCGGTGAAGGTCGGGCTGATGATCGCCGGACTCGAGGTGCCGCACCTCCACCTCCATGTCTTGCCGATTGGGACCGTGCACGATCTGGACTTCTCCAACGCCGACTCGTCGGCGACCGTCGAGCAACTCGCCGCAGAGGCCGAGAAGCTGCGAGCCGCCATGGCCGATCTGTGAGCGGTCTCGAGCGATCGATTGCCGGGAACCCGGATCGTGGTGGATGCCCGTTGTGGAGTGATGAAGGGCGGGTACCGGTATACTGCCGGGGTCCGCATGGGCTCCCCTTCACGAGGCTTCGTTGCTTCCCACGTCCACCGTCACTGAGGAGCATTGGCGCGTTCCGAGCAACCATCTCATGCTCGAGTTGCTCGGCGAGCGCGATGCTCACTTGAAGACCGTCGAATCGCTCTTCCCGGGCGTCCGGGTTGTGGCGCGAGGAAACGAGTTCACCCTCACCGGCTCCGGTGAGGACGTGGACCAGGTGCGGACCGTCCTCGAAGAGCTTGTCATCCTGCTCACAGGAGGGCGAGGGTCTCGACGAGGACCGGGTACAGCGTGTCGTCCAGATGGTGCGCGAGGAGATCCCATCCCCGGCGGGAGTGCTCACCGACGGCATCCCGGTGGGCAGGGGGCGGGTGGTACGGCCCAAGACCCTGGGACAGCGGCAATACATCCAGGCGATCCGGGACAACACTGTGGTGTTCGGCGTCGGTCCCGCCGGCACCGGCAAGACGTATCTGGCGATGGCCGCCGCGGTCGAGCTGTTGCAGACGGGTGCGGTCCGTCGCATCGTGCTGACCCGACCGGCGGTCGAGGCTGGGGAGCGGCTCGGCTTCCTCCCCGGAGACCTCAGCGCCAAGATCGATCCCTATCTGCGACCGCTCTACGACGCCCTCTGGGACATGCTCGGCCCGGACGAGACGGCACGGCTCACCGAGCGGGGGACCATCGAGATCGCCCCGCTCGCCTACATGCGGGGCCGCACGCTCAACGACTCGTGCGTCATCCTCGACGAGGCACAGAACACGTCACCCGAGCAAATGAAGATGTTCCTCACCCGTCTCGGGTTCAACTCGAAGATGGTGATCACCGGCGACGTCACCCAGGTCGACCTGCCGGCCAACACCGGTTCTGGGCTGCGGGTGGTCCGTTCGATCGTCCACGACATCGCCGGGGTCGAGTTCGTCGAGCTGACTTCGAAGGATGTGGTCCGCCACCGGATCGTCCAAGCGATCGTCGATGCCTACGCCCGCTACGACGAGAGTGTCTCGGGGCGGCGATGATCTGGCTACGCCGCCATCGCACCTTGCCGCCAGGGCAGCGATCGTCGCCGTCACGGTCCTCCTCTGTTGGGGAGTGCTGGTGATCGGAACCGGAGATCGGTTTGGCACGGCTCGCCGTCGGCACACCCTCGCCCAGTGATTTCGACGCCACCGAGACCGTCACCGTGGTCGATCAGCCGACGCCACCGAGGAGCGCATCCAGGCGGCGCAACGCGATGTGAGCAATGTCTACGAGATCATCCCAGGGGTCGACTCCGAGGTCACCGACGGCATCACGGCTCTCTTCGAGGCGGCTCGCGAGCGGCATCGGCGCGGCTTCGGTTTCACCTTCGACCACCACCACGCTCGCCCCGGCAACGACGGCGACGACCGCGCCGGATACAACTGCTACCACGGGGCGCCGCCAGGGCACCGGCACATCGGCTCCCAGGGCAACGACCACCACCGCTCCTCCACCGTCGAGTTGAGCGGAACGCTCTTCCTCGATATCGATGGCAACGGCGTCCGCGAAGGGAGCGACGAGCCGCTGGCCGCAGTCGGGGTCGTCGTTACCGGCGGCGACGGCGGATCGCAGACGGTCGAGACCGACCTTGACGGCAACTTCGCCCTCGCTCGGTGACCGAGCGGACGGCATCGTGGTCAGCGTCAACGACGCCGATCCCGACTTCCCCCGGCTCTTCGCCCCGTCGCAGGGGAGCACCACCACCGAGATCGCACGGTCGAGGACGGCCCGGTCGTCCTCGATCCGATCGGCTTCGCCCCGGCAACAGCTTCGATCACCGACCAAGTGGACGCACTGGCCTGAGGTTGCACCGCAGCTCGAGCCGGCGACCCTCGAGACGATCGCCGGGCTGGCCACGGGCGACGTGGTGAGGATGGCGGTCAACCAGGAGCCCTGGCTCGACGAGTTGGAGCGGCTGTCCAAGGAGCGGGCTCTGGCCGTGCTCGAGGATGGCCTGGTCGAGGAGGACCGCCAAGAAGTCGCCGCCGAGCTGGTGGAGACATCGTCGGCCATCCTCCTCGGAGGGCGGCCGACCAGGCAGCGGGGAGGGCCATGGCCGACGTCGCCGGCGCCTTCCTCGAGCCGAACCGGATCATCGACCTCGAGGCGACACAGGCGCTCCGGGACGAGGCCGAAGCGGCGGTTGAACCGGTCGAGCGGACTTACCAGGCTCGGGAGAACATCGTCCGCCAGGGAGACTCGCCTACCGCGGTTCATCTGGCCGCCATCGCCGAGTTGGGTCTCGCCGACGTCACCGGCCCGTCCTACTGGCCGGTACTTGCGGTGGTGGCGGTTCTCATCATCGTCGAAGCCTTCTACCTCCAGAGGTTCCGTCCCGAGATATGGAACCAGGTGCGCCGGGTCGCGTTGTTCGGCGTGCTGTTGGTCCTCGGCGCCGGCTCGGCCCGGCTCGCCGCCATCGCCGGCGAGGTGACCAGTCCGTATGTGATACCGGTTGCCGCATTCGGGTTGATGGCGGCCATCCTCTTCGACGGGCGCATCGCGGTGCTCATGTCGATCGCCATGGGGGTTTTCGCCGCGGTGGCGGTCGAGCGACCCTGGTGTCACCACGTACGCCATCGTCGCCGGGCTGGCCCCGATCCCCTTCGTCTCCTCCATCTCGACCAGGGCCGACCTCCGCCGAGCTGTCGCCTTCACCTCGTTCACGGTCGGGGTGATCGCCGCCGCCACGTCCTGGCTGTTCACGCCCGGGTTCTCCGAGGCGGCCGATGTGTGGGGCTTCGTGTGGCGCTCGGCATCGTGGGCGGCGGCGAGCAGCGCTATCACCAGCCTGGTCGGGCTCTCGGCCCTCGGGTTCCTCGAGGTGCTCTTCGACGTGACCACCACCCCACGGCTCCTCGATGTCACCGACCGCAACCATCCGGCTCTCGTCCTCCTGCAGGAGCGAGCATGGGGGACCTTCAACCACTCGCTCATGGTCGGGACGCTTGGCCTCGGCAGCGGCCAAGGCGATAGGGGCCGACAACCTGCTCGCCCTCGCCGCCGCCTACTACCACGACCTGGGCAAGACCGAGAACTCGCTCTACTTCATCGAGAACCAGTTCGGGATCTCAAACCCGCACGACGATCTCAAACCGGAGGAGTCGGTGGCGATCATCCGCCAGCACGTGTTCGATGGGGTTCGGCTGGCAAAGACCTACCGCATCCCGGCCGAGGTCAGCGAGGGGATAGTGACCCACCACGGTGACGGCGTGATGCACTACTTCTACGAGAAGGCGAAGGAGCTGTACGGGGCCGACATGGTGGATATCGACGACTACCGCCACGCGGGCGCAAACCCCGCTCGCGCGAGATGGCGATCCTGATGATGGCGGACTCGACCGAGGCGGCGTGCCGTGCCGCCCTGCAGACCGAGGACCCTTCGGTGGACGGGATAACCAAGGTGGTCGAACGGGTCATCGGTGAGAAGGTGGACGATGGCCAGCTCAGCCAGTGCTCGCTCACCTTGGGCGACCTCACCAACGTGAAGCAGGCGTTTGTCGATGCCCTGGTCGGTCACTACCACCCGCGCATCCCGTACCCGAACTTCCCGGGCGGGGAGCTTGGCTCCCCCCATCGCCCCTGAGCACCAGAGTGCCCGTCTTCGTCGCCGACGAGCAGGACGCCGTCGAGGTCGACACCGACCGAGATCGGGTCGATCGCTCGCCATGTGCTCTCTCGCCGAGGGATACCCGGAGTCCGCCGAGTTGAGCATCCTCCTGGTAACGACGGACGAGATCGCCGGGTACAACGCCCGGTTCATGAGCCGCCAGGGGCCGACCGATGTCCTCGCCTTCCCGCTCGAGCAACTCGCCCCAGGGAGGGTTCCCCCCGTGGAAGCGAAGGGACCACCGCTCACGCTGGGTGACGTGGTGATCGCTCCCGAGGAGATCGAGCGTCAAGCCGCCGACCTCGGGGTACCCTTCAAGGACGAGCTTGCCCTCATCGTCGTGCACGGCATCCTCCACCTCCTCGGCTGGGACCACCAGAACAACGCCGAGGCAGATGCGATGGAGCAACGCGAGGCCGGTCTCCTCGGCGCGCTGGGTGTGACGCGCCGATGACGCCTGACCAACCCCTGCCCTACGGGGCCACCCGATGACCGGCGCCGCCTACCTGGCCGGGGCAGCCTTCCTGGTGATCGCCGCGCTGGTCAGGGCGGGAGCGGCGGCCTTGGCGCAGCTTCCCCGGGCCGAGGCCCTCCACGCCGCTGCCGAAGGGGTCACCGGTGCTGCCACTGCTGCCGCTCTTCTGGAACGGGCCGATCGGGTGAGGTCGGCGGTGGGCCTGGTGCAGACCGTGCTCCTGGTGCTGGCGACGGGCTTCGGAGCGGTTGCCCTCGCCGGTGGCACCTCGGGGTGGCCCCTCATACTCGGGTTGCTCGCCCTGGTCGCCTTGGTGGTGCTCGTCGGACTGGTCCTGCCCGGGCTGGCCGGGGCGCGCCGGCCCCGCTGGTTCGCATACCGGTTGGCACCGGTCCTGCGCCTGGCAGCCGTAATGGGCGGACCGGCGGTCACCGCCCCCGCTTCGCTTCCCGAGAACGGCGTTGCCGAGGTCGAGGACGAGGACGACACGGCGGATCAGGAATTGGAGATGATCACCTCGGTCATCGCTTTCGGCGATGCCGTGGTGCGCGAGGTGATGGTGCCCCGGGCCGATATGGTGATGATCGGACGCGATGCCACCACCGACGACCTCATGGACCTGCTGGTTGAGCACGGCTTCTCCCGGGTCCCTGTGATCGGTGACGACCCCGACGACGTGGTGGGCATCTGCTATGCCAAAGACCTGTTGGCGATGATCGACCGAGGCGAGTTGGCTGCCCCGGTCTCCACGGTGATGCGACCGGCCGACTTCGTCCCCGAGAACAAGCGCGTCGCCGAGTTGCTCCGTGAGATGCAGGCAACCAAGTCGCACATGGCCATCGTGGTCGATGAGTTCGGTGGCACCGCCGGGTTGGTGACCCTAGAGGACCTGTTGGAGGAGCTTGTCGGTGAGATCGTCGACGAGTACGACGTCGAGGTGCCGCTCGTAGAGGTCGAAGAGGACGGCGGTTGGCGGGTCGATGGCCGGCTCCCGGTGGCCGACCTCAGCGAGCTCGTCGGCGTCGAGTTCCCCGACGACGAGTGGGACACGGTTGGCGGGTTGGTTCTCGGGCTGGCGGGAAGGGTGCCAGAAGAAGGCGAGATGCTCACCTCGGCCGGGACCTCTTTCACCCCGCTCCGGGTTCAGGGACGCCGGGTGGCGCAGGTGCGGGTGCAGCGGCTCGGCGGCGGAGGCCGTCAGGCACCCGACATGGCTTCGTGAAATCGGGCTTCGTCGCCGTGGTCGGACGTCCCAACGTGGGCAAGTCGACGCTGGTCAATTCGCTGGTAGGCGAGAAGGTGGCGATCACCTCGAAGCGACCCGGGACGACGCGCTCCCGCATACGCGGGATCATCACCGAACCGGCGGCGCCTGCGCCCCCCAGTGCCCAAGCGGTGCTGGTGGACACCCCCGGGTCTACATCGCCCCCGCACGCTCCTCGGAGAGCGCCTGAACTCCATCGCCACCAGGGCGCTCGCCGAGGCCGATGCCGTCCTAATGGTGGTCGATGCAACCGCCCCGGTGGGGCCGGGGGACCGGCTGGTGGCGGCCCGGGTAGCGGAAGCATCCCGTCCCACCGTGGTGGCCGTCACCAAGACCGACGTCGCCCGACAGGCTCAGATCGCTGAGCGCCTCGGGGAAGCGGCCGAATGGGACTTCGACGCCTACGTGCCGGTGAGCGCGCTTGCGCGGTGACGGCGTCAACGTGCTGCGAGGGGAGATCGTTAGCCGTCTTGACGAAGGGCCAATGTTCTTTCCGAGGGAGATGACGACCGACCAGGCGGAGCACATCCTGGTGGCCGAGGTGGTCAGGGAGAAGTTCCTCGACAGGCTCAGAGAGGAACTGCCCCACGCCTTGGTCGTGGTCACGAGGAGCATCGAGGAGAGATCCGACAGCCTCGTCGTCATCGAGGCCGATGTCGTGGTAGAGCGTGATTCGCAGAAGGGGATCGTGATCGGGGCGGGAGGCTCGATGCTCCGCACCGCCGGCGAGGAAGCCCGCGCCGAGCTCGAGGCCCGGTTCGGAAGGCAGGTGTACTTGGCACTGCGGGCCCGAGTCGAGCCTGACTGGCAACGCCACCCGGCGCTTATCGACCGGCTCGGTTTCGAGTAACCGCGGCGTCGCACCAAGTACCGTGCTCCGGGTGCCGCCTGTCCAGCTGTTGGTGACCTGCCTGGTCGATGCCCTGGTCCCCGGGGTGGGCGAGGCGGTGGTCGAAGTCCTGGAGCGGCGCGGCCTGGACGTCGAGTTCCCCGAGGCCCAGACGTGCTGCGGACAACCGGCATTCAACGCCGGGTTGTCCGCCGAGGCAGCCCGAATGGCGGCCCACACCGTCATCGTGCTCGATGCCACCGAGGGACCGATCGTGGTTCCGTCGGGATCGTGCACCGCCTTCCTCGTCCACCATGCCCCTGACCTGTTAGCCGGCGAGCCCGAGGCCGAGGCGGCGCAGCGGGTGGCGGGGCGGCTACGCGAGCTCTCGCTGTTCCTCAGCGACGATCTGGCCGAGGACGTTGGCATGGAGGCAGGAGAGTCGGTCCGGGTCGCCTGGCACCCGTCCTGTCACGGCCTGCGTGAGCTGGGGATCACCGACGAGCCGCACCGACTGCTGGCCGGCGTGGAGGGAGTCGAGCGGGTCGAGATCATCGATGCCGACGAGTGCTGCGGCTTCGGCGGGCTCTTCTCGGTGGAGATGCCCGAAGTCTCGGCGGCGATCCTCCGGGCGAAGCTGGATGCGATCGAGGCGTCGGGGGCCGAGGTCCTCGCCGGCGGCGATGTGAGCTGCCTGCTCCACATAGGCGGGGGGCTGCGGAAGCGGGGCGAGCGCGGTGCGGGTGTGCCATCTCGCCGAGTTGCTGGCAGGGAGGGCGGAAGGATGGTGAGCGAACCCCGTTCTGGCGTCACTCAACGCGTCCCCACCGCGCCCGTCGACCCCAAGACGATGCCGGTGACCTTTCTGGGGCGGGCCAAGCTGGATCTCGGGTCCGACAAGGTGGCGGCGGTGGAGGATGGCGCCCGCCGTCTCTACCGCCACCGGGCCGAGGCCGTCGCCGAGTACCCGGCGATGGAGGAGATGCGGGCGCGCGCTCGGGCGGGCCGGATGAGCGCCCTTCGGAACCTGGACCGCTTGCTGGCCCGCTTCGCCGACCAGGTCGAAGCTACGGGCGGGAAGGTCTGGTGGGCGGCGGACGCCGCCGAGGCGAACGCCATAGTCACTCGGATCGCAGCCGATGCCGGCGCCGGGCTGGTGGCCAAGTCGAAGTCGATGGTCACCGAGGAGACCGAGCTCAACCACGCCCTCGAGGCCGCCGGCATCGAGGTGGTCGAGACCGACCTGGGTGAGTTCATCGTGCAGTTGGGCAACGACAGGCCGTCGCACCTGATCGCACCGGTGCTCCACACCACCCGGTACGACGTGGCCCGGCTCTTCGCAGACCGGCTGGGAGTCGCCTACACCGACGTCCCCGAGGAGCTGAACGACATCGCCCGGAGCCATCTGCGCCGTGTCTTCCTCAGCGCCGACGTCGGCGTCAGCGGGGTCAACATCGGCATCGCCGACACAGGGACGGTGATCCTGGTCACCAACGAGGGCAACGGGCGCTTTGTCACCAGCGCTGCCCCGCGTCCACATCGCAATGATGGGGATGGAGCGTCTGGTGGAGACCGTCGACGAGGCGGCGGCGGTGCTCGAGGTGCTTGCCCGCTCGGGGACGGGCCAACGGCTCTCGGTCTACACCACGATGCTCACCGGCCCTCGCCGGCCGGGCGACCCCGACGGACCCGACGAACTGCATGTGGTCATCCTCGACAACGGCCGATCTCGGGTTCTCGGCTCGAACGTGGCCGAGGTGCTTGCCTGCATCCGCTGCGGCGCCTGCCTCAACGTGTGCCCGGTTTACCGGCGAGTTGGGGGGCATTCCTACGGCAGCGTCTACGGCGGGCCGGTTGGCGCCGTGCTCACCCCGGCGCTCGAGGGACCGGAGCGATGGGCCGACCTCCCCTACGCATCGACGCTATGCGGCGCCTGCCGTGAGGTGTGCCCCGTAGGGATCGACCTGCCCGGGCTGCTTCTCGCCTCTCGAGCGAACACCGCGTTCGCGCGGCGGGCTCGAGCCAGGGCTTCGCCGAGCCGTGCGCGCCTATGCGGCCGTCGCCGCCCGCCCCCGAGCATGGGGGCTCGCCCTCGCCGCCGCCGGTCAGACGGCGCGCCTTCTCCCGGGCAAGGGGTGGATCGAGTCGCTCCCGTGGTACGGGTCGGCGTGGACCGACAGCCGCCACCTGCCACGACCCGCGGCCCGCAGCTTCCGGCAGAGATGGAAGGAGCGTCGGAGTGGAGCGTGAGCGCTTTCTCGCCGCGGTGGCAGCGAACGTGACCATCGGGGGTGCTCCCCGCCCCGCCGCCGATCACGACAGGGCCGCCCAGCCTGCCCGATGTCGATTTGATAGAGACCTTTTGCGCTCGCTTGGGTGTCATCGGGGGACATGCCCACCGCTGCGCCACCGGGGAAGCGGTCCGCCAGGTCCTCGATCTCCTCGGCGAGCACGCCGCCACCGCGGTGCTCGCCTGGGACGATCTCCCGGTTCCAGGGCTCGCCGGTCTCCTCCAAGAAAGCGGTGTCGAGCTACTGGCGTCATCCATGCCGGCCGACCCTGGCGAGCGTGCCGCCCACCTCGGCGGCTACCTAGGACTCGCCGCCGGGCTGACCGGTGCCGACGCCGGGCTGGCCGAATCGGGGGGCCGGCCCTCGAACATCGCGATCTCGTCCTTGTGGACGGTGACGGCTCGGTAGTCGTCGGGGACCGGCAGCGCCCCGAACTCCGTCGGGGCGGTGTCACCGGCCAGGATCGCCGCGAGAATCTCCTGCACGTCTGCCTCCCGGGGGCCGCGGTCGTACGACGGGGCGCGCTCGGCAGCGATGCTACTGGCCGGTAACCAAGCCTCTCCACCCAGGGTCCGGCGGTCGAGTCCTCCTTCGGGACGACTACCCAGAGCACGATGTACGCCAGCACCTGCGGGCCGGGCAGCAGGCAGGACAGCAGGAACACCAGGCGGACGGCGGTCGGGGACCAGCCGAAGCGGCGCGCGATGCCGGCGCACACCCCGGCGATGATCTTGCCTTGCTTAGGGCGGACGAGCTCAGCCATGCCCTGACCGTACTTCGCTGTTCGGTCGGACGAGTTCAGCCATGCTCTCGACCGTACGTCGGGTGAGCGCTCAGTGCTCCGGCGCAGCCTCGACGAGCTCGACCAGGACGCCCATCGCGTCCTTGGGGTGCACGAAGTTGACCCGGGAGCCGGCGGTGCCGCGCTTCGGCTCGTCGTACAGCAGGCGCACGCCCCTGGCCCGCAGCTCGGCGGACACCGCGTCGATGTCGTCGACGCCGTAGGCCACCTGCTGGATGCCGGGACCGGAGCGGTCGAGGAACTTCCCGATCGGCGAGTCGGGCCGCAGCGGCGCCAGGAGCTGGATGCACGACCCGCTCCCGCCGACGTCCAGCATGGCCTCGCGGACGCCCTGCTCCTCGTTGACCTCCTCGTGCACGACGTGCACGTCGAAGGTCCGGGCGTAGAACGCGATGGCCTCGTCGAGGTCGCTCACGGCCAGACCGACGTGGTCGATGCGGGTCAGCATCGGGCTATCGTGACAGGACGCCGGTGCGACCGGTCGACCGCGTCACAGGAGGTTGTCAGATGAGTGGGTCCGTCATCGTCGCCGGAGCCCGGACCCCGATGGGCCGGCTGCTGGGCTCCCTGAAGGACTTCTCCGCCGCCGACCTCGGCGGCGTCGCCATCAAGGCCGCGCTGGAGCAGGCCGGAGTCGCGCCCGAGCAGGTCGAGTACGTGATCATGGGCCAGGTGCTGCAGGCCGGCGCCGGGCAGATCCCGGCCCGCCAGGCCGCGGTCAAGGCCGGCATCCCGATGAGCGTGCCGGCGCTGACGATCAACAAGGTCTGCCTGTCCGGCCTCGACGCGATCGCGCTGGCCGACCAGCTGATCCGCGCCGGCGAGTTCGACATCGTGGTCGCGGGCGGCATGGAGTCGATGACCAACGCGCCGCACCTGCTGCCCAAGTCCCGCGAGGGCTTGAAGTACGGCGACGTGTCGCTGGTCGACTCGATGGCGTACGACGGCCTGTGGGACGTGTTCACGACCCAGGCGATGGGCGCGCTCACCGAGGCGTGCAACGCCGAGCTCGGCATCTCCCGCGAGGACCAGGACGCGTTCGCCGCGCCAGTCGCACCAGCGGGCGGCCGCGGCCCGGAAGAACGGCGTCTTCGACGACGAGATCGTCCCGGTCGAGATCCCGCAGCGCAAGGGCGACCCGGTCGTGTTCAAGGACGACGAGGGCATCCGCTCCGACACCACCGCCGAGAGCCTGGGCAAGCTGCGCCCGGCGTTCGCCAAGGACGGCACGATCACGGCCGGCTCGTCGTCGCAGATCTCCGACGGCGCGGCCGCCGTCGTCGTGATGAGCAAGGCCAAGGCCGAGGAGCTGGGGCTGACCTGGCTGGCCGAGATCGGCGCGCACGGCATGGTCGCCGGCCCGGACTCCTCCCTGCAGTCCCAGCCGTCGACCGCGATCCGGAAGGCCTGCGAGAAGGAGGGCATCAGCCCGTCCGACCTCGACCTGGTCGAGATCAACGAGGCGTTCGCCAGCGTCGGCATCCAGTCGATGCGCGACCTCGGGATGACCGACGAGCAGGTCAACGTCAACGGCGGCGCGATCGCGCTCGGCCACCCGATCGGCATGTCCGGCGCCCGGCTCGCCCTGCACCTCGCGCTGGAGCTGCAGCGTCGCGGCGGCGGGGTCGGCGCGGCCGCGCTGTGCGGCGGCGGCGGCCAGGGCGACGCGCTGGTCCTGCGGGTCCCGGCCACCCAGGCAGCGGTCTGAGCCGACCGATGAGCCCTGCGCCGGACGTCGGCGCGCTGGTCGAGCGTGCCCGCGAGGGCGACGCCCGGTCCGTCGCGCGGCTCATCTCGCTGGTCGAGGACGCCTCCCCGCGCTGCGGGAGGCGATGGCCGCACTCACGCCGTACGGCGGCCGCGCCACCGTCATCGGGCTCACCGGCGCCCCCGGCGTCGGCAAGTCGACGACGACCGACGCGCTGGTCACCGCCTTCCGCGGCCGCGGCAAGCGGGTCGGCGTGCTCGCGGTCGACCCGTCCTCCCCGTTCTCCGGCGGCGCCCTGCTCGGCGACCGGATCCGGATGCAGGACCACGCCCTGGACCGGGACGTCTACATCCGGTCGATGGCCAGCCGCGGCCACCTCGGCGGGCTGGCCTGGTCGACCCCCCAGGCGCTGCGGGTGCTGGACGCCGCCGGCTGCGACGTCGTGCTCGTCGAGACGGTCGGCGTCGGCCAGTCCGAGGTCGAGGTGGCCCGGATGGCCGACACCACCGTGGTGCTGCTGGCCCCCGGGATGGGCGACGCGATCCAGGCCGCGAAGGCCGGCATCCTCGAGATCGGCGACGTCTACGTGGTCAACAAGGCCGACCGCGACGGCGCCGACGCGGCCGTCCGCGAGCTCCGGCACATGCTCACCCTCGGGGAGCGCCGCGGCCCCGACGACTGGCGGCCGCCGATCGTCAAGACGGTCGCCAGCCGCGGCGAGGGCGTCGACGAGGTCGTGGCGGCGCTGGACAAGCACCGCGCCTGGCTGGAGGAGACCGGTGCCCTGCACGAGCGCCGGCTGCACCGGGCGGCCGACGAGGTGCAGACGATCGCCCTCACCGCGCTGCGCGAGCGGGTCGGCGACCTGCGCGCCCGAGGCGGGGAAGATGGCCTGGACGCGCTGGCCGCCGACGTGGTGGCGGGCCGCACCGACCCGTACGCCGCCGCCGACCGCCTGCTGGACGGCCTCACCGGCGGCTAGCGGGCTGCCCTCAGGGCGTCGCGGTGGGGGAGCCGGGGTCGGGTGACTCCGTCTCGGTGGGCGTGTCGGTCGGTTCCGGCGACACCTCGGGCGAGGGGCTGTCCGGCGGGGGCTCGATCTCGGGCGGCGCGTCCGGGCACGGCACGTCGATCTCCTGGTCGACCTGTCCGCTCTTGCCCACCGTGACCGGCGTCTGCGAGTCCCGGACGCTGAGCACGTGCGTCCCGGCGGGCAGCCCGGAGACGAGGAAGCCGTCGCCGTCGCGCAGATGGCTCAGCCGGACCGCTGTCGTGCGGTGGCCGTTGAGCCACAGCCACATCGGGAAGTCGGCGTCCGCACAGGCCGCGGGCGGTGTGGACGTGGCCGAACACCGAGGCGCCCGGGGTGATCTCGGTCACCTTGCGGGGCTTCTTGACCCCGCACTCCGCCTTGGTGACCAGCGTGGCGGCCCACCGCCCGTCGGCGTACAGACCCTGGGGCGTGTTGAGCTCCCACGACGTCAGCAGCACGGGGCCGCCGGTGCACGGCACGCGATAGCCGCCGCCGACCCCGGTGATCGCCGAGGGGCTGGCCGAGGTCGGGACGAAGGCGTCGTTCGGTGTGGTGCCGGTGTAGACGAACAGGCCGGCCACCGGCTGGCCGCCGGTGTCGACCACCCGGCCACGAACGGCGGGGCGACCCTGGGCCACGGTCTTGACGGCCGTGCTGGCCGGCGGGGTGCTGGTCTGCGACTTCACCGGCTTGTCCGACTTCGACGGAGCCACGGCAGCCGAGGTGGTGTCCTGCGCCGGCGGGCTGGTGGCGACCTTCTCGTCACCGCCGGTGGCCAGGCTGTAGAGGCTGTTCGGCACGTCGCTGACCTGACCGCCCATCGCCAGGCCGCCCGCGATGCCCGCCACGAACACCGTGGCGACACCGGCCACGGCGGACAGCCGGTGGTAGCGCCGGGCGCGAGCGCGGTTCAGGACCGCGTCGAACTGCCCGGGCGGCGGCGGGAGCGGCTCGATCCGTCGGCGGGGAGGCGTGGGAGTCGTCATCGGTCCGACTCCAGCCAGCCGTGCAGGCGGAGGCGGGCGTCGTGCAGCATGCGCTTGATCGTTCCTTCGGGCTTGTGCAGCGTCGCGGCGATCTCGGCGACGCTCATGTCGGCGTAGTAGTGGAGCAGGACGGGGGTGCGCAGTCGGTCGGGGAGGCGCTCCACCAGGTCGCGCAGCCACGGGTCGCACGCGGGCGTCGAGACCGGCGTGGTCTCCTCGAGCCGGGCCTGCAGCTTGCGGTCGCGCTGCTCGCGGCGCCAGCGGTCGCGCACCAGGTTGGTGGCGGTGACGTAGAGGTAGCCCTTGGGGTCGTGCACGGTGAACCACCGGGACAGCAGCCGGGTGAAGGCCTCCGACGCGATGTCGTGGGCGGCGTCCCGGTCACCCACGAGGGAGGCGCACCAGCCGGCGAGCTGGGCGTAGTGCTCGTTCCACAGGAGGCGGGCGGCTTCCTCCCGGGTGGCCGCGGCGGCGCCCGCGACACCCTGCGCGCGGGGTGCTCCCGCGGTTACCACGACGCCAGCCATGAACCGAGGACGCAGCAGTGCGTCGTTCGGTTCACCCTGTTGTCGGCCCCGTGACGGACGGGGACCAGGTGGCCCGTCTCCATCCGACCGACCCTAGTCCCAGGACGGGTACTCTCGGGTCACCAAACGGGCATGACGGGCGTGCCGCGGGCGTGACGGTGACCTGTCACAGCGCCGCTCCCGTCCTGCCGGAGCGCATTTCTGGTTGAGGAGCCGCGTGGTGGACGCCGACGAGATCCAGCAGGGCCGTGAGCGCTGGCAGCGCCGCTACGACGCGTCCCGGGTCCGCGAGGCGGACTTCACCACGCTCTCGGGGACCGAGGTCGAGCCGGTCTACGGCCCAGGGCCGGGCGACTCGGTGGAGAACTTCGAGCGGATCGGCTGGCCGGGCGAGTTCCCGTTCACCCGCGGGCTGTACCCGACCGGCTACCGCGGGCGGTCCTGGACGATCCGGCAGTTCGCCGGCTTCGGCAACGCCGCGCAGACCAACGAGCGCTACAAGATGATCCTGGCGGCCGGTGGCGGCGGGCTCTCGGTCGCGTTCGACATGCCGACCCTGATGGGCCGCGACTCCGACGACCCGAAGGCGCTCGGCGAGGTCGGGCACTGCGGGGTCGCGATCGACTCGGCCGCCGACATGGAGGTCCTGTTCGACGACATCCCGCTGGGCGACGTCACGACCTCGATGACGATCAGCGGTCCCGCGGTCCCGGTGTTCTGCATGTACCTGGTGGCCGCCGAGCGGCAGGGCGTCGACATCGGCGTGCTCAACGGCACGCTGCAGACCGACATCTTCAAGGAGTACATCGCGCAGAAGGAGTGGCTGTTCCCGCCGGAGCCGCACCTGCGCCTGATCGGCGACCTGATGGAGTACTGCGTCGAGCACATCCCGGCGTACAAGCCGCTGTCGGTCTCCGGCTACCACATCCGCGAGGCCGGCTCGACGGCCGCGCAGGAGCTCGCGTACACCCTCGCCGACGGCTTCGGCTACGTCGAGCTCGGCCTGTCCCGTGGCCTGGACGTCGACGAGTTCGCGCCCGGCCTGTCGTTCTTCTTCGACTCCCACCTCGACTTCTTCGAGGAGATCGCGAAGTTCCGGGCGGCCCGGCGGATCTGGGCCCGCTGGCTGCGCGACGTCTACGGCGCGAAGACCGAGAAGGCGCAGTGGCTGCGCTTCCACACCCAGACCGCCGGGGTGTCGCTGACCGCGCAGCAGCCGGACAACAACATCGTGCGGACGGCGGTCGAGGCGCTCGCCGCGGTGCTCGGCGGCACCAACTCGCTGCACACCAACGCCCTCGACGAGGTGCTGGCGCTGCCGAGCGAGAAGGCGGCCGAGATCGCCCTGCGGACCCAGCAGGTGATCATGGAGGAGATCGGCGTGGCCAACGTCGCCGACCCGCTCGGCGGCTCCTGGTACGTCGAGGCGCTGACCGACCGGATCGAGGCCGAGGCCGAGGCGATCTTCGCCCGGATCCGCGACATGGGCTCGGACGGCTCGATCACCTCCGGGCTGCTGCGCGGCATCGAGGACGGCTGGTTCATGGCCGAGATCGCCGAGGCGGCCTTCGTCTACCAGCCCGCCCTGGAGAAGGGCGAGAAGAAGATCGTCGGCGTCAACTGCACACCAAGACCGTCGAGGAGCCGCTGGAGATCCTGCGGGTCTCGCACGAGGTCGAGCGGGAGCAGAAGCGGGTGCTCGCAGAGCGCAAGGACGGCCGCGACGTCGGCACCGTCGAGGCCGCGCTGGCCCGGATGGTCGAGGTCGCCCGCACCGACGGCAACATGGTCCCGGCCATGCTCGACGCCGCCCGCGCCGAGGCGACCCTCGGCGAGATCTGCGACGCGCTGCGCGGCGAGTGGGGCGTCTACCGCGAGCCGCCGCGGTTCTGAGGTCGCCTACCCTGGAGGCATGACGCAGCCGAGCATCAACCCCTACGGCGCGGTCGATCTCGCCGCCCTCGCCCCACGCACGACGCCCGCGCCGGCCGCTGCCGGCGCCGACGGGGCTGCGGCCGGCGGTGCCGTCTCCGGACTGGTGATCGACGTCGGCGAGGCCGACTTCCAGGCGGTGGTCGACCAGTCGATGACCGTCCCCGTCGTCATCGACTTCTGGGCCGACTGGTGCGGCCCGTGCAAGCAGCTCAGCCCGATCCTCGAGCGGCTGGCCGCTGCCGACGGCGGCACGTGGGTGCTCGCGAAGGTCGACCTCGACGCCAACCCCCGGCTCGGTCAGGCCTTCCAGGTGCAGAGCATCCCCGCGGTGTTCGCGGTGGTGAAGGGCCAGCCGGTCCCGCTGTTCCAGGGTGCGCTGCCGGAGGCGCAGGTCCGCCAGTACCTCGACGAGCTGCTGCGGGTCGCCGAGGCCAACGGCGTCAACGGCCGGGTGCAGGTCGCCGACGCGGCCGCCGAGCCCGAGGCCGAGCCGGAGGCCGACCCGCGCTGGGACGAGGCCTACGACGCGATCGAGCGCGGCGACCTGGACGCCGCCTCCGCGGCGTACCGCGCCCTGCTGGACCAGACCCCCGGCGACGCCGACGCCCAGGCCGGCCTCGGCCAGGTCGAGCTGCTGCGCCGCACCCAGGGTCTCGACCAGAAGGCCGTCCGCCAGGCAGCGGCGGACCAGCCCGACGACGTGGCCGCGCAGTCCGCGGTCGCCGACCTCGACCTGCTCGGCGGCCACGTCGAGGACGCGTTCGCCCGGCTGCTCGACCTGGTGCGCCGGCTTTCCGGTGACGAGCGGAACGCGGCGCGCACCCACCTGGTCGGCCTGTTCGAGCTGGTCGGCAACCAGGACGACCGGGTCGCGAAGGCCCGGACCGCGCTGGCCAACGCGCTGTTCTGAGCGCCGCACCGCAAAGCACGGACACGTCGAAGGCCGCCCGCTCCCATCAGGGAGGGGCGGCCTTCGACGTCGTGCGTCTTTCCTAGACCAGGAAGATGATCAGCAGGATGACAGCGATGACAAGTGCCGCGATGGCGATGGTACGGGTGTTCATCGGAGCTCCGATCGGATCGGTAGGGGACTCTCGCCCTCTTGTCTCCTGACATCGTGGGCGCAAACGTGAGCCCTCACAGAACGCGGACCTCGTGCTCGGCGTCGGGGGCGAGGAGCGTGAGCAGGCGCGCACCCTCGGCGACCACGTCCTCGGTGTCGGCGGCCCGCAGCCGCGACCCGGGCCGGACCTCCAGCCGCATCGCCGCTGCCTCGCGGCGCGCCGTCCAGGTGGCCTGGACGAACCCGTCGACGAGCACGGTGCCGACGTAGCCGCCGGGGCCGTGGAAACCGAACTCGAGCGGTACGTCGGCGCTGAGGCGGGACCGGTCGGCATAGCCGAGCAGGCCGTTGTCGTACTCCGCGATGAACCGCACCGGGGCCGGCGTCTCCGGCTCGGGCAGCGCGCCGTCCGGCACGTCGAGCAGCTCGGCCCCGTCCTCGGTGCGGAACCGTCGCAACCGGTGCCCGATCCGGTCGGTGACCTCGCGCAGCCTGGTCAGCCCGCACCACGCCTGGATGTCCTTGACGGTGGCCGGGCCGAACGCGGTGAGGTACCGCTCGACCAGCTCCTCCAGCGGTGCGCCCGGGGTCAGCGGTGTTCCCAGCCAGATGTCGGTCGTGGCCCACCGTGCCTGCGCGGACTCGCCCCAGATGCCACGCGGCGTCACCTGGACGACCGGGACGAGGTAGCTGACCGCCACTGACATCGCCTGTGCATCCTCGATGTCCGGGAACGCCTGGCGGAGGTGTGCGGCGAGCGCGGCCCGGCTGTGTGGCTGCTCCGTGATCGCGCGCCGGCCCTCGGCGAGGACCGCGTCGACGTCGTGGCCGCGCAGGTGCTGCCCCCACGCCGTGCCGCCGAAGGTCCGGGCCATCACCGGCTGCAGGTGCGGACGGATCGCCAGCGCGTCGGCGACCGACACCAGGTGGATCGTGGTGCGCATCAGTGGCGTCCGGACGACGGCTCGGTCGCGCATCAAGCCGCCGAGCTCGTCCGGGTCGAAGTCCTGCAGCCGGCTCCACAGCGAGAGGTACGGGACGTCCGGGATCTGCGCCTGCAGGCCGACCAGGTGCTCGACGGCGTCGAGCACCGGCATCTCCTCGTGGTGCAGCAGCAGCTGCCGGTGCAGCGTCGCCCGGTTCAGCGAACGCCGGGACAGGGTCGGCGCGGTGCCCGTCGGGCGGCCGGCCACCTCAGGCGACCGGGGCGGGCTGCAGCTCGCGGCCCCAGAGGTCGCTGCCGTCGAAGACGCCCTCGGCGAGCCGGCTCCAGCCCAGCCGCCGGTACAGCCGCGGTGCCGGCCGGTCGTCCACGTACGTCGTGAGCAGCGCGCGGTCGTGCGGCAGGCCGAGCAGCAGCGACTCGAGCAGCGCGGTGCCGAAGCCACGACCTTGCGCATCGGGTACGACGGCGAGCTCGACGATCTCGAAGTGCCCGCCCAGCCAGGTGTCCGCGAGCCCGCTCGGCACGGCGGCCGTGACCTGGTCGGTCCACCACTGGCCGTGCTCTCCGGTGTAGCCGTAGGTGAAGCCGAGCAGGGCGTCGCCGTCGCGCACCGTGACGAGCCGGAAGCCGGCGCGGTCCGCATGTGTCGGCAGCTTGCTGGTCCCGGAACTGCTCGACAGCGTCCTCGTCCTCGTCGTACCCCGGTGCCGTGAACGCCGCGCGGTAGACGTCGGTCAGCTCGTCGACGCGTGCGCACGCGGCCGGTCCGTCGAGCAGGTCGACCTGCGGCAGCTGCTCGGGCAGGACGTACTCCCAGCCCTCCTGCCAGGCGAACGGCGCGTCGAGAGCCGTCTCGAGCGGGCGCCCGGTGAGCAGGTGGTCGAGGGCGAACCGGGTCGCCGCGTGCCCGACGAGCAGCACCCGCCCCTCGGGCAGCTCAGTCGCGCAGCTCGCCGAGCAGCTCGCGGACGCCCTCGGTGACCTCGCGGTAGGACTGGCCGCCGGGGAACGGCTCGTCCACCCGCTGCGCCCGGTCGGCGTGCACGACGTCCACCGGGGCGCCGTTCAGCCGGCCGTAGTCGCACTCACGCAGCCGGACGTCGGTGCGCCGCGGCACGGGGGAGTCCGCGAACGCGACGTCGACCGTCTGCACGGCGCGGCGCAGGTCCGAGCTCACGACGAGGTCGATGCCGTCGTCCCGGCGGCGCTTGCCCAGGTCGCGGGCGTTCTCGACACCCGTCGGCGACAGCTCACCGGGCAGCCAGCCGGTCGCGACCCCCGCCTCGTTGTCGATGGAGGTCGAGTGGGTCTCGTAGACGAGTCGCAACGCGGTGTCAGCCGGCGTGGTGCAGCCAGACGGTGGCCAGTGGCGGGACGCGCAGCGTGGCCGAGGCGGGCTGGCCGTGCCATGCGTCGGCGCCCGCCTCGACGCCACCGAGGTTGCCGACCCCGCTGCCGACGTACGCCTCGGCGTCGGTGTTGAGCACCTCGTCCCAGCGACCGTCGTGCGGGAGACCGATCCGGTAGCCCTCGTGCGGGACCGCGGAGAAGTTGGCGACGCAGGCCAGCGCCGAGCCGTCGTCGCCGTAGCGCAGGAACGAGAACACGTTGTTGCCCGCGTCGTTCGCGTCGATCCAGCCGAAGCCGCCCGGGTCGGAGTCGCGCGACCACAGTGCGCGGCTCTCGCCGTAGACCCGGTTCAGGTCGTGCACGAGCGTCTGCACGCCGCGGTGGTCGGGGTTGTCGGTCAGCCACCAGTCCAGCGACCGCGACTCGGCCCACTCGGACTCCTGGCCGAACTCCGAGCCCATGAAGAGCAGCTGCTTGCCGGGGTGCGCCCACATGAAGGCGAGGTAGGCGCGCAGGTTCGCCAGCTGCTGCCAGCGGTCGCCGGGCATCTTGCGCAGCAGCGACCCCTTGCCGTGCACGACCTCGTCGTGGCTGATCGGCAGCACGAAGTTCTCGGAGTACGCGTAGACCAGGGAGAACGTCATCTGGTGGTGGTGGTACTGCCGGTAGATCGGCTCGTTGGCCATGTAGTCCAGCGAGTCGTGCATCCAGCCCATGTTCCACTTGAAGCCGAAGCCGAGACCGCCGAGGTGCGTGGGCCGGGTGACACCCGGCCAGGAGGTCGACTCCTCGGCGATGGTGACGATGCCCGGCACCCGGCGGTACGCCGTCGCGTTGACCTCCTGGAGGAACGACACCGCCTCGAGGTTCTCCCGGCCGCCGAACTCGTTCGGCACCCACTCGCCCTCCTCGCGGGAGTAGTCGAGGTAGAGCATCGAGGCCACCGCGTCGACCCGCAGGCCGTCGATGTGGAACTCCTCGAGCCAGTAGAGCGCGTTGGCGACCAGGAAGTTGCGCACCTCGGTGCGGCCGAAGTTGAAGACGAAGGTGCCCCAGTCCTTCTGCTCGCCGCGGCGCGGGTCGGGGTGCTCGTACAGCGCGGTGCCGTCGAAGTGCGCGAGCGCCCAGGCGTCCTTGGGGAAGTGGGCCGGGACCCAGTCGACGATGACGCCGATGCCGGCCTGGTGCAGCGTGTCGACCAGGTACCGGAAGTCGTCGGGGTTGCCGAAGCGCGAGGTCGGCGCGAAGTAGGAGGACACCTGGTAGCCCCAGGAGCCGCCGAACGGGTGCTCGGCAACAGGCATCAGCTCGACGTGGGTGAAGCCGAGGTACTTCACGTGGCCGACGAGCTGCTCGGCCAGCTCGCGGTAGCTCAGCCCCTGCCGCCACGACCCGAGGTGCACCTCGTAGGTGCTCATCGGCGCGGCCAGCGGGTCGGTCTCGGCGCGGCGGCGCAGCCAGTCGCCGTCGCCCCACTCGTAGTCCGGCGTGAAGACGACCGATGCGGTGGCGGGCGGGACCTCGGCCATGAAGGCCATCGGGTCGGCCTTCTGGCGCCACACGCCGTCCTTGCCGAGCACCTCGAACTTGTAGTGCGTGCCGTCGCCGATGCCCGGGACGAAGAGCTCCCAGACGCCGGTCGAGCCCATCGCGCGCATCGGGTGGGCGCGGCCGTCCCAGTAGTTGAAGTCGCCGCTGAGCCGGACGCCCTGGGCGCTGGGCGCCCAGACCGCGAAGGAGGTGCCCTGCACGGTGCCCGCCATCCCCAGCCGAATCGTACGACCGGGTGTGCGCGCCCAGGACGCGCCACAGCTCCTCGTGGCGGCCCTCGCCGATGAGGTGCAGGTCGATCTCGCCGAGGGTCGGCAGGAAGCGGTACGGGTCGTCGACCGTGCGCGGCGGGCCGTCGTAGGCGACCTCGAGCCGGTAGTCGGGCACCTGCGGGTCGGGGAGCACGGTGACCCAGACGCCGTAGCTCTCGTGCCGCATGTCGTGCCGCTTGTCGCCGACGACGACGGTGACCGCGGTCGCCCACGGGCGCAGGGTGCGGACCGTCACGCCGCCGTCGTGCGCGTGCGGGCCAAGCAGCGAGTGCGCGTCGTGGTGCACGCCGGACACCAGCCGGTGCAGCTCCTCGTCGGTCACCGGCCGGGCGGTGGGGGTCCGGACCGCAGGACTCGTGCTCACGGTCGGCTTGGCGCTCGGCGGGGTGGGAGCACCGGCAGGGGGTCGGTTGCTCATAGGGATGTCAGCCTCTCGCTCACTCCACCATCGGGGCCGGCGAGCCTGCGGATCGCGGCCATCGGGATCTGCAACCAGGTGGGCCGGTTGCGGGCCTCGTAGAGGACTTCGTAGACCGCCTTGTCGGTCTCGAACGCCCGCAGCAGCCCAGCCTGGCTGCTCGGGTCGGCGCCCCCTGCCTTGGTGTATCCGGTGCAGAAGGCGTCGCGGTTCCGCTCTGCCCACTCCGTCGCGCGGTACTCGCGCTGGGGGTCGGCCGGGTGGTCGGCGAGCAGGTGCCGAGCGGCGTAGTCGAAGGAACGCAGCATCCCGGCCACGTCCTTCACCGGCGACTCGAGGCCGCGTCGTTCGGCCAGCGGGCGGGCCGGCTCGCCCTCGAAGTCGAGCAGCTTCCAGCCGTCGAGCGTGCGCATCACCTGGCCAAGGTGGAAGTCGCCGTGCACGCGCTGAACCTCGACCGGCTCGTCCAGCCCGGCGAGGTCGTCGAACGCGGAGCGCAGCGCCTCGACGTAGGGCTCGAGCTCGGCGACCTCGGCCGCTGTCCGGTCCAGCCGGCCGCGCATGTCGTCGGCGAGGCCGGCGAGCTCCTTGCCGTCGAGCCGTCCGGTCGGCAGCGTGGCGGCCAGTGCGGCGTGCACCTCGGCGGTGGCCACGCCCAGCCGGTGCGCCTCGCCGGCGAAGTCACCGCCCACCTCGTCGGCGTGCAGGTCGGCCTCGGCGTAGAGGTCGCGCACGCTGGTGAGGGCGAGCTCCCAGCCCTCGGTCGCGCCCTTGAGGAAGGTCTGCGCCATCGCCAGGCTCGCGGTGACGCTCTGCCCGGTCCCGTCGGTCCAGCTGCCCTCCAGCCAGCCCAGCGGCGAGGCGATGTGCGTGCTGCCGGCCGCGGCGAGCGCGGAGTGGATCTCGATGTCCGGGTTCAGTCCCGGCGAGACCTTCCGGAACACCTTGAGGATCACGGTGTCGCCGAAGATGACCGAGGTGTTGCTCTGCTCGGCGCCGACGACGATCGACGGCCCGCCCGGCGGCAGTTCGTCGACGGTGGGCTCGCGGTGGAAGGCGAGGCCGGGCGCGCTGTGCTCGCTCGGCGATGCCCTGGAACCAGTGCACCGTGGCGTCCTTGTCCTGCAACGCGTCGTAGAGGTGCCGGCGCCTCCCGTCGTCGTCGATCTCCTCGCCGACGTACGCGTGCACCAAGTGCTCCTGCGGCTCGTCGTAGACAGCCAACGGCAGCTGGTACGTCTCGGTCTCGCCGTCGTCGTACGCGACGGAGACGGTGTCGATGCGTACGCCGGGCGACAGCGCGCCGACGGTCGCGGTTGCCTGGACCTGCCAGGCGCGGCCCTTGCCGGCGAACCATCGCTGGTGCCCGAGGTATCCGGTGAGGTCGAGCCGGTTCGGCGTCTCTGGTGCAGGCATCAGAGCACTCCTTCCGGAGGCGTCAGTCGGAACCAGTAGAACCCGTGACCCGCGAGCGTCAGGAGGTAAGGCAGCTCGCCGATCAGCGGGAAGTGCACGGTGCCGAGGAGCTCGACCGGCTGGCAGCCCTCCCAGCGGCGCAGGTCGAGCTCGACCGGCTGCGGGAAGCGGGACAGGTTGTTCACGCACAGGACGATGTCGTCGCCGAACGCGCGGACGAACGACAGGACGCTCGGGTTGGAGCCGCCGAGGTCCTCCCAGCTGCCGAGACCGAACGCGGGGTTCTGCTTGCGCACCTCGATCATCCGCCGGGTCCAGTGCAGCAGCGAGGTCGAGCTGCCGAGCTGGGCCTCCACGTTGGTCACCTGGTGGCCGTAGATCGGGTCCATGATCACCGGCAGGAACAGCTGACCCGGGTTGCTGGTGGAGAAGCCGGCGTTGCGGTCGGGGGTCCACTGCATCGGCGTGCGCACGCCGTCGCGGTCACCGAGCCAGATGTTGTCGCCCATGCCGATCTCGTCGCCGTAGTAGAGGACCGGCGACCCGGGCAGCGACAGCAGCAGTGCGGTGAACAGCTCGAGCTGGTTGAGGTCGTTGTCCAGCAGCGGGGCCAGCCGGCGGCGGATGCCGATGTTGGCCTTCATCCGGGGGTCCTTGGCGTACTCGCCCCACATGTAGTCGCGCTCGTCGTCGGTCACCATCTCGAGGGTCAGCTCGTCGTGGTTGCGCAGGAAGATGCCCCACTGGCAGTTGTCCGGGATGGCCGGCGTCTGGGACATGATCTCCGAGATCGGGTAGCGCGACTCCCGGCGCACGCCCATGAACAGGCGCGGCATCACCGGGAAGTGGAACGCCATCTGGCACTCGTCGCCGTCCTGGCCGAAGTACTCGACGACGTCGGCCGGCCACTGGTTGGCCTCGCAGAGCATCACCCGGTCGGGGTACTGCGCGTCGACCTCCTTGCGGACCCGCTTGAGGAAGTCGTGGGTCTGCGGGAGGTTCTCGCAGTTGGTCCCCTCCTCCTCGAACAGGTACGGGACCGCGTCCAGCCGGAAGCCGTCGATGCCGAGGTCCAGCCAGAACTTCAGCGCCTCGATCACCGCCTCCTGCACCCGCGGGTTCTCGAAGTTGAGGTCCGGCTGGTGGCTGAAGAAGCGGTGCCAGAAGTACTGCTTGCGGACCGGGTCGAACGTCCAGTTCGACGACTCGGTGTCGACGAAGATGATGCGCGCGTCGGCGTACGCCTCGTCGGTGTCGGCCCACACGTAGAAGTCGCCGTACGGCCCGTCGGGGTCGGTGCGGGACGCCTGGAACCAGGGGTGCTGGTCCGACGTGTGGTTCATGACGAAGTCGATGATCACCCGGATGCCCCGGCTGTGAGCGGCGTCGACGAACTCCACGAAGTCGCCGATGGTGCCGAACTCCGGCAGTACGTCGGTGTAGTCGGAGACGTCGTAGCCGCCGTCGCGCAACGGGGAGCGGAAGAACGGCGGGAGCCAGATGCAGTCGACTCCCAGCCACTGCAGGTAGTCGAGCTTCTCCATCAGGCCGAGCAGGTCACCGGTGCCGTCGCCGTTGCTGTCCTTGAACGACCGGACCAGCACCTCGTAGAAGACGGCGCGCTTGTACCAGTGCGGGTCGCGCTCCTCCTCGGGCAGATCCGCGAAGTTGTCGATCGCGAGGCTCTCGGTGGGGTGCGGCGCCTGCGGTGATCGGTCGGACATCGCCTCCGTCACTGACCCGCACCAACCTCGGCGACGCGCCCGCGGCGCTCCACCCGGAAGATGTGCGCCGGCTCGTGGAACGGGTCGAGGCGCACGTAGTTCGCCTGGCTCCAGATGTAGCTGTCGCCACTGATCTCGTCGTGCACGGCCATGGTGTCGTCCCACTCCATCCCCAGTGCCGGCAGGTCCAGCCGCACTGTTGTCTCGCGGGCCCCGTGCGGATCGAGATTCACGACTACGAGCAATCGACGTCGTCGTTGCCTTCGGCGCTGAACGCGCCCTTGCTGTAACAGATGATCTGGTCGCTGTCGGTGGGGTGGAAGCGCAGGTTGCGCAGCCGTTGCAGCGCGGGGTGCTGGCGGCGGAGCTCGTTGAGGCGGGTGAGGTACGGCGCGAGGGAACGGCCCTCGGCCTCGGCCTTGGCCCAGTCGCGCGGTCGGAGCTGGAACTTCTCGGTGTCGAGGTACTCCTCGCTGCCCGGCCGCACGGCGACGTGCTCGTACAGCTCGAAGCCGGAGTACACGCCCCAGGTCGGCGACAGGGTCGCCGCCAGCGCGGCCCGGATGCGGAACGCGGGCGGCCCGCCGTACTGCAGGTAGGCGTGCAGGATGTCGGGGGTGTTGACGAAGAAGTTGGGTCGCAGGAAGTGCGCGGTGTCCTGCGACAGCTCGGTGAGGTACTCCTCGAGCTCCCACTTCTCGTTGCGCCAGGTGAAGTACGTGTAGCTCTGGTGGAAGCCGACCCGGGCCAGCGTCTGCATCATCGCCGGCCGGGTGAACGCCTCGGCGAGGAACAGCACGTCCGGGTCGGTCTTGCGCACCTCGCCCAGCAGCCACTCCCAGAACGCGACCGGCTTGGTGTGCGGGTTGTCGACCCGGAACACCCGCACGCCGAGGTCCATCCACTTCCGGACGATCCGCAGCACCTCGGCGTAGATGCCGTCGGGGTCGCGGTCGAAGTTGACCGGGTAGATGTCCTGGTACTTCTTCGGCGGGTTCTCGGCGTACGCGATCGTGCCGTCGGCGAGCTCGGTGAACCAGTCGGGGTGCGAGGTCACCCACGGGTGGTCGGGAGTGGCCTGCAGCGCCAGGTCGAGCGCGACCTCCATGCCGAGGTCGGTCGTCTTCTTCACGAACGCCGCGAAGTCCTTCTCGGTGCCGAGGTCCGGGTGGATCGCGTCGTGACCGCCGTCCGGCGAGCCGATGGCCCACGGCGAGCCGACGTCGTCCGGGCCGGGGGACAGCGTGTTGTTCGGGCCCTTGCGGTTCGTCGTCCCGATCGGGTGGATCGGCGGCAGGTAGACGACGTCGAAGCCCATCGCGGCCACCGCGGGCAGCCGCTGGGCGGCGGTCTTGAAGGTGCCGGAGCGCAGGACGCCGTTCGCGTCCTTCGCTGCGCCCTCCGAGCGGGGGAAGAACTCGTACCAGCTGCCGAACAGCGCCCGCTCGCGGTCGACCCAGAGCGGCATCCGGTCGCTGGAGGTGACGTACTCGCGCAGCGGCTGCTGGGCGCAGGGTGGCCAGCACGTCCGGCGCGTCGGCCGCGGCGAGGCGGGCCGGCACCGGCCGGGAGGTGTCGCGCAGCGCGGTCGCGGCGTCGATCAGCGCTCGCCGGCCGGACGCCGGGCGCGACGCGGCGGCCCGCTCGAACACCCGGGCGCCCTCCTCGAGCATCAGCTCGACGTCGACGCCGGCCTCGATCTTGATGCTCGCGTCGTGGTGCCAGGTCGCGACCGGGTCGCTCCACGCCTCGACCGCGAAGGTCCAGCGACCCTCGCTGGTGGGCGTGACCTGGGCCGACCATCGGTCGGTGCCGGGAGCGCCGGGTGTCATCGGCGTGAAGGGGCCCTTGCGGCCCTTGGCGTCGCGCAGGACGACGTCCGCGTTGACCATGTCGTGGCCCTCGCGGAAGACCGTCGCCGAGACCGTGAAGGTCTCGCCGACGACGGCCTTGGCCGGCCAGCGACCGCAGCCCTCGGCGGGCTGCACGTCCAGGATGGGGATGCGTCCGATCATTGAGGCCGAACCTACCCACCAACCGGGGTACCGCACACACCCGGGCCGAGGGGCGTCCGCAGCGCGGGCACGCGTCCGACTTACCCCGTCGGCCAAGTATCCTCCGGCCGGTGAAGGCCATCCGACGGTTCACCGTCCGCACCGTGCTCCCCGCGGCTCTCGATCCCCTGGGCGAGCTCGCCCTGAACCTGCGCTGGTGCTGGGACACCACGACCCAGGATCTCTTCGAGAGCCTGGACCCGGCGCTGTGGGACGACGTCGGAGGCGACCCCGTCCAGCTGCTCGGCGCCCTGGGCCCGGAGCGGCTCGCCGCCCTGGCCGCCGACCCCGAGGTCGTCCGCCGGGTCGAGGCCGCGGCCGCGGACCTGCAGGCCTACCTCGAGGGCGACCGCTGGTACCAGGGCGTGCTCGCCTCGGCCACCGCGGACGACGCCGTCCCGTCCGGGATCGCCTACTTCTCGCCGGAGTACGGCATCACCGCCGCGCTCCCGCAGTACTCCGGCGGCCTCGGCATCCTGGCCGGCGACCACCTCAAGGCGGCCTCCGACCTCGGCGTGCCGATCGTCGGCGTGGGGCTGCTCTACCGGTCCGGCTACTTCGCGCAGTCGCTGTCGCGCGAGGGTTGGCAGCAGGAGCGCTACCCGGTGCTCGACCCGAACGGCCTGCCGATCTCGCTGCTGCGCGAGACCGACGGCAGCGCGCTCAAGGTTCAGGTCGGCCTGCCCGGCGGGCGGCACCTGTTCGCGCAGGTCTGGAAGGCGCAGGTCGGCCGCGTGCCGTTGCTGCTGCTGGACTCCGACGTCGAGGACAACGAGCCGGCCGAGCGCGACGTCACCGACCGGCTCTACGGCGGCGGCAGCGAGCACCGGCTGCTCCAGGAGATGCTGCTGGGCATCGGCGGCGTCCGCGCGCTGCGCGCCTACAGCCGGCTGACCGGGGCGCCCGCGCCGGACGTGTTCCACACCAACGAGGGCCACGCCGGCTTCCTCGGCGTCGAGCGCATCCGCGAGCTCATCGAGGACCACGGGCTGACCTTCGAGGAGGCCGTCGAGGCGGCCCGCGCAGCCACCCTCTTCACCACGCACACCCCGGTTCCTGCCGGTATCGACCGGTTCGCGAAGGAGCTCGTCGAGCAGCACTTCGGCGGCGACAACGGCGTCCCGGGCATCCCGGTCGAGCGGGTTCTCGCCCTCGGTGCCGAGGACTACGAGGGCGGCGACCCGAGCATCTTCAACATGGCCGTGATGGGCTTCCGGCTCGCCCAGCGCGCCAACGGCGTCTCCGAGCTGCACGGTCACGTGGCGCGGGACATGTTCTCCCGGCTGTGGCCCGGCTTCGACGAGCCGGAGGTGCCGATCGGCTACATCACCAACGGCGTGCACGCCCCGACCTGGGTGGCGCCGGAGGTCCTGCGGATGGCAGGGCCGGAGATCGTCGAGAGCCCGACGGACCTCGCGTCCTGGGACGACGTGACCCGGGTCCCGGACTCTGACATCTGGGCGGTCCGCGGCCTGCTGCGCGCCCGGCTGGTGGCCGACGCCCGGCAGCGCGTACGGCACTCCTGGGTGCAGCGGGGTGCCAGCGAGGCCGAGCTGGGCTGGGTCGACAAGATCCTCGACCCGGACGTCCTCACGATCGGCTTCGCGCGCCGGGTGCCGTCGTACAAGCGCCTCACGCTCATGCTGCGCGACCAGGAGCGCCTGACCGCGCTGCTGCGTCACCCGGAGCGGCCGATCCAGATCGTCATCGCCGGCAAGGCGCACCCGGCCGACGACGGCGGCAAGAAGCTCATCCAGGAGCTCGTGCGGTTCGCCGACGCTGCCGGCGTCCGCGACCGGATCATCTTCCTGCCGAACTACGACATCGCGATGGCCCAGAAGCTCTACCCGGGCTGCGACGTCTGGCTGAACAACCCGCTGCGCCCGCTCGAGGCCTGCGGCACGTCGGGCATGAAGGCAGCACTCAACGGCTGCCTCAACCTGTCGGTGCTCGACGGGTGGTGGGACGAGATGTACGACGGCCACAACGGCTGGGCGATCCCGACCGCCGACGGTGTCACCGACCCGGACCACCGCGACGACCTCGAGGCGGCAGCGCTCTACGAGCTGCTCGAGAAGACCGTGGCGCCGCTGTTCTACGACCGCGACGCCGATGGCCTGCCGGCCCGCTGGATCGAGATGGTGCGGCACACCCTGCAGACCCTCGGGCCGCAGGTGCTGGCGACCCGGATGGTGCGCGACTACGTGCTCGGCCTCTACGCGCCGGCGTTCCGGTCCGCGAGGGACCTCGACGGCGGGTACGCCGGTGCGCGCGAGCTCGCGGCCTGGAAGGCGCGGGTGCGTGCCGCCTGGCCCTCGATCCGCGTCGACCATGTCGAGACCAGCGGCGTCGCCGACGCCCCGGAGGTCGGCAGCATCCTCGAGGCACGGGCGTTCGTCTCGCTCGGCCAGCTCTCGCCGGAGGACGTCGACGTCCAGGTCGTGCACGGCCGGGTCGACGAGAACGACCAGATCACCGGGTCGTCCGCGGTGTCGATGCGTCACGAGGAGGCCTACGAGGGCGGGCGGCACCGGTACGTCGGCACCGTCGCCCTCGACCGGCCGGGGCCGTTCGGCTACACCGCACGGGTCGTCCCGCACCACCGGCTGGTCGCCAGCCCGGCCGAGCTCGGCCTGGCGGTCCTGCCGGCCGAGAGCGCCGGCATGGACTCCGGCGACCTGCGCTAGGTCGGCGGACCGAGGAATTCCGCCGTCGCACCGATGAGTCGTGCGCGCTGGTGCCGTCTAACCGGCACCAACATCAGCGCGACGCGAGGAGCAGCACCGTGACCGGCACCGATTGGTCGACTGACGCCCAGGGCTCGGGACAGTACGCCGAGGTCAACGGCATCAACTTCTACTACGAGACGCACGGGTCCGGGAGCCCGTTGGTCCTCCTGCACGGCGGGCTCGGGTCGGGCGAGATGTTCGGCCCCGTCCTGCCGATGCTCGCCGAGCATCACCAGGTGTTCGCCGTCGACCTGCAGGGGCACGGACGAACCGCGGACGTCGACCGGCCGCTCGACCTCTCCCTGATGGCCGACGACATCGCGGCGCTGATCGACCACCTCGGGCTGGACCGTCCCCACCTGGTCGGCGCCTCTCTCGGCGGCGGGGTGGCCATGCACACGGCCATCAAGTACCCGGGCAAGGTGGGCCGGCTCGTCGCCGCGTCGGCGAACATCCGGCGTGACGCGATCTACCCCGAGATGCTTGAGCAGCAGGTCCAGGTGAACGCGGCCGCGGCTCCGTTCCTGAAGGACACCCCGATGTACGAGCTCTACCAGCGGGTCGCCCCCCGCCCGGAGGACTTCCCGCAGCTGCTCGACAAGGTCGGCGCGATGATGGCGCAGGACTTCGACTTCACCGAGGAGGTCCGCAGCCTCCAGGTGCCGACCCTCGTGGTCGCAGCGGATGCGGACATGGCCCCGCCGAGCCACTTCGTCGAGATCTTCGCCCTGCTCGACGGCGGTCTCCGCGACGGCGGCTGGGCGGGCGAGGGCCGGCCGGCTGGCGGTCACGCGCTCGCGATCCTGCCGGGGCTCACGCACTACAACCTGTTCAGCTCGCCGCCGTTCGCCGCTGTCACGCTGGGCTTCCTCGACCCGAAGCCGACCAGCTGATCGCCCGTCCCGGCCGGCTGCTTCTCGGGACTTGCGGACGATGCGATTCCGGCCAGGATGAGTCATGAGCGGGGCGACGTGTCGTCCATGAGCCGCACGTGCCGAGGGGGTCCGGCCGATGAAGATTCTCTTCGGTGCTTGGCCGGGGTACGGGCACCTGCTGCCGATGGTTCCGTTGATCCGGGCGGCTCAGCGGGCCGGGCACGAGGTGGTCGTCTCCTCCGGCAGTGACATGGCGGGGCTCATCGGCGGGCTGGGTGTCGCCGCGCACACCTCGGGGCTGACGCTGGCCGAGTCCTACGCCCGGCTGCCGGACGACGTGACGATCAGCGAGCTGCCCCCCGCGGAGCAGCCCCTCTTCGCAGCACGCAACCTGTTCGGTGCCGGGGCGGTGGACCGGGCCCGTGACGTCCTGGACCTGGTGGGCACCTGGCGCCCGGACCTCGTGGTGCACGACACCCTGGAGCTGGGTAGCGCTACCGCGGCGGTCGTGCAGGGCATCCCGCACGTCACCCACGGCTACGGCCCGACGGTCCCGGGCACGACGGACTTCGCGTCCGCCATCGGGTCCGCAATCGCCGAGGCGGGGCTACCGGACCCGATCGTGGACGTGCTGGCCGCGGCGTACCTCGACATCTGTCCACCGAGCCTGCGCGGAGCCGAACCAGACGCCTGGCCGGTGACGCACCCCATGCGCCCCGACGCGGGGGAGGTCGACCCGCAGGCGATGGACCAGGTGGACCTCGCCGGTCTGCCACATCCGGACACCGTCTACGTCACCCTCGGCACGATCATGAACCAGGCGCCCGCGGTGTTTCGGGCCGTGATCGACGGCTGTGCCCGCTGGCCGGTCAACCTGATCGTGACGACCGGCCCCGGCGTCGAGCGGGCACAGCTTGGACCGCTGTCGCCGGCCGTGCGGACGGCGACGTACTTGCCGCAGGCGGCCGTGCTGCCCCTCTGTCGGGCAGTCGTGTCCCACGCGGGAGCGGGCACCATGCTGGGCGCCCTCTGCCACGGCCTGCCGCAGCTGTGCCTGCCGCAAGGCACCGACCAGCCGTTCAACACCGCAGCGCTGCTTCCCACCGGCGCCGCCCTTGCCCTGCAGCCGGAAGAGATCAGCGCCGACACGGTGGCAGAGGCCTTCGGCCGGCTGCTCGAGGAGCCGTCGTTCAGGCAGGCGGCCGACCGGCTCCGCGCCGAGATCGACGGCATGCCACGCGCCACGGTCGTCCTCGACGGGCTCCTGGCCGGCGGGGCCGCCTAGGTGTCAGCCGCGCTGGGCGGCGAGCACCTGGACGCTGTGGGGTGCGAGCGGGACGGTCGCGCCGTGCTCCCAGGTCGCACCGGGGACCGGTCGCTCGGCGCTGGTGTCGAGCAGCACGTCGTACGCCGAGCCCCATGGCGGTGCCGGCAGCAGTACGTCGGTCGTCGTACGGCCGGAGTTGAACAGCACGAGCAGTGAGGACGACCGGCCTGCCGTCCGTCGAGGCCATCGCCGACAGGTAGAGCCCCAGCACCCGCAGGTCGTGCGAGAACCACCGCTCGGGCGTCATCTCCTGGCCGTCGGTGCCGAACCACGCGAGGTCCTTGATGCCGTCGGCGTGGGCCGGGCGTCCCTCGAAGAACTCGTCGTGGCGCAGCACCGGGTTGTCGCGGCGCAGGGTGAGCAGCGCCCGCGTCCACTCGAGCAGGTCCTGCTGCCACGGCGCGGGGTCCCAGGACAGCCAGGACGACTCGTCGTCGCAGTACGCGTTGTTGTTGCCGCCCTGGGTGCGACCGGTCTCGTCGCCGGCGGTGAGCATCGGGACACCGGTGGAGACCAGCAGCGTCGTCAGCAGGTTGCGCATCATCCGGCGGCGCAGCGCGAGCACCTCCGGGTCGTCGGTGCTGCCCTCGACGCCGGCGTTCCAGCTGTGGTTGTTGTCGGTGCCGTCGCGGTTGTCCTCGCCGTTGGCCTCGTTGTGCTTGTGGTTGTAGGAGACGAGGTCGTGCAGCGTGAAGCCGTCGTGCGCGGTGACGAAGTTGACCGAGGCCAGCGGCCCGCGCGCCTCGAACAGGTCCGACGAGCCGGCCAGCCGGTAGGCGAGGTCGCGCACGCCGCCGACCTGGCTCCACGCCGCGTCGTGACCGCCGAGCCAGGACTCGCGGACCGTGTCGCGGTAGCGGTCGTTCCACTCGGCCCACGGCGAGGGGAAGCCGCCGAGCTGGTAGCCGCCGGCACCGACGTCCCACGGCTCCGCGATGAGCTTCACCGCCGGACAGCACCGGGTCCTGGGCCAGCACGCTGAGGAAGGTGCCGTGCCGCTCGAACGAGTCGGTGCCGCGGGCGAGCGCCGGGGCGAGGTCGAACCGGAAGCCGTCGACGTGCATCTCCTGCACCCAGTAGCGCAGCGAGTCGGTGACCATCGCCAGGGTGCGCGGGTGGCGCAGGTCCAGCGAGTTGCCGCAGCCGGTGACGTCGACGTACCGACGCCCGCCCAGCAGCCGGTAGTACGCGGCGTTGTCCAGCCCGCGCCAGGAGAGGGTGGGCCCGTCGGCGCCACCTTCCGCGGTGTGGTTGTAGACGACGTCGAGCACGACCTCGAGCCCGGCGGCGTGCAGGGTGCGCACCATGTCGCGGAACTCGTTCACCTGCTGCCCGCGCGAGCCGCCCGCTGAGTAGCCGGCGTGCGGCGCGAAGAAGCCGAGCGAGTTGTAGCCCCAGTAGTTCTCCCGGCCGCGCCGCAGCAGCATCGGCTCGCTGGTGAAGTGGTGCACCGGCAGCAGCTCGACCGTCGTGACCCCCAGCCCCACGAGGTGCTCGACCGCAGCCGGGTGCGCCAGCCCGGCGTACGTGCCGCGCAGGTCCTCCGGCACACCGGGGTGCGCCGCCGTGAAGCCCTGCACGTGCAGCTCGTAGACCACCGTGTCGGCCCACGGCACCTCCGGGCGACGGTCGCCCTGCCAGTCGTACGCCGGGTCGACGACGACCGAGTGCGGCACGAACGCGGCCGAGTCGCGCGCGTCGGCCACCGAGTCGTCGCCGGCCGGGTCCGGGCCGAGCACCGACGGGTCGAGCCGCAGCTCGCCGTCCAGCGCGCGGGCGTACGGGTCGACGAGCAGCTTGGCGGGGTTGAAGCGGTGCCCGTGCCCCGGGTCCCACGGGCCGTGCACCCGGTAGCCGTAGCGCTGGCCGGGCCGCACGCCCTCGACGTACCCGTGCCAGACGTCGTGCGTCCGCTCGGTGAGCGGCACGATGCGCTGCCCGCCGTCGTCGTCGAGCAGGCACAGCTCGACGGCGTCGCCACGGCTGAAGACCGCGAACGACGTGCCGCGGTCGTCAGGGTGGGCGCCGAGCCGGGGGACGAGCATCTGGTCACGGTAGGGGACGGGGCTGACAGGCCCGGCGCGTTACCCTCACCGCGCATGACTGACGCAGCACTCGTCCGGCTCGAGGTCGAGGACGGCATCGGCACGATCCGGCTGGACCGGCCGCCGATGAACGCCCTCAACGTGCAGGTGCAGGAGGAGCTGCGCGCCGCCGCCCAGGAGGCGGGCGAGCGCCGCGACGTCGCCGCCGTCATCGTCTACGGCGGGGAGAAGGTGTTCGCCGCCGGCGCGGACATCAAGGAGATGGCGACGATGACGTACGCCGACATGGTGGCCCGCTCCGGCGCGCTGCAGTCGTCGTTCACCGCGGTCGCCCGCATCCCGAAGCCGGTCATCGCCGCGGTCACCGGGTACGCCCTCGGCGGCGGCTGCGAGCTGGCCCTGTGCGCCGACTTCCGGGTGTGCGGTGACAACGCGAAGCTCGGCCAGCCGGAGATCCAGCTCGGCGTCATCCCCGGCGCCGGCGGGACCCAGCGGCTGCCGCGGCTGGTCGGCCCCTCGGTCGCCAAGGACATCATCTTCAGCGGCCGCTTCGTCGACGCCCAGGAGGCGCTGCGCATCGGGCTGGTCGACAAGGTCGTGCCGGCCGACGAGGTCTACACCGCCGCCCGCGAGATGGCCGGCCGGTACGTCGGCGGCCCGGCGCTGGCCCTGCGCGCCGCCAAGGAGGCCATCGACGGCGGCCTCGAGACCGACCTCACGACCGGGCTGGAGCTCGAGCGGCTGCAGTTCTCCGGGCTGTTCGCCACCGAGGACCGGAAGATCGGCATGGAGTCGTTCGTCGAGCACGGCCCCGGCAAGGCGACGTTCACCGGGACAGTGAGCAACCAGTGACCGCGCCGAACCCGAACCCCACCGCCGACGAGGTCGAGCGGGCCTGGAAGGACCCCAAGCTCGCCAACGTGCTCTACCACGACTGGGAGGCGTCGACGTACGACGAGAAGTGGTCGATCTCCTACGACGAGCGCTGCATCGACTACGCGCGCGACCGCTTCGTCGCCGCCGTCGGTCGCGACGACATGGCCCGCTGGCCGTACGGCGAGGCGCTGGAGCTCGGCAGCGGCACCGGCTTCTTCCTGCTCAACCTGATGCAGGCCGGCGTGGCCACCAAGGGCCACGTCACCGACCTGTCGCCGGGCATGGTCGAGGCCGCGGTGCGCAACGGCACCGAGCTCGGCCTCGACGTCGAGGGCCGGGTCGCGGACGCCGAGTCCATCCCGTACGACGACGCCAGCGTCGACCTCGTCGTCGGCCACGCGGTGCTGCACCACATCCCGGACGTCGAGCTCGCGCTGCGCGAGGTGCTGCGCGTGCTGCAGCCGGGCGGCCGGTTCGTCTTCGCCGGCGAGCCGACCACCATCGGCGACTGGTACGCCCGCCGGCTGGGCCGGCTGACCTGGGAGGCGACCACCGCGGTGACGCACCTCGCGCCGCTGCGGCAGCGCTGGTCCCGACCGGCCGAGGAGCTCGCCGAGTCGTCGCGGGCCGCCGCGCTCGAGTCGGTGGTCGACATCCACACCTTCGACCCGCGGGCGCTGGCCGCGACCGCGCTGCGCGCCGGCGCCGTCGACGTCAGCACCGCCACCGAGGAGCTCACCGCCGCGTTCCTCGGCTGGCCGGTCCGCACCTTCGAGGCGGCCGTCAACCCGCAGCGGCTCGGCATGCGCTGGGCGATGTTCGCCTACCGGTCGTGGCAGCGGCTGTCCGCGGTCGACCGGGTCCTCGCCCATGCGCTGCCGCAGCGGCTGTTCTACAACGTGCTGCTCACCGGGACCCGGCCGGAGTGAGCCGCCGCGACCCCCGTCAGGTGCCGCTGCGGCGGTTCGTGTCCTCGGACAGCCTGCGCTGGGTGCTGCGCAACCGCGCGTTCACGCCGTACTACCTGGTCCGCTACTGGCGGTTCCTCAAGCTGCGGCTGCGGCACCGCGACGTGGTCACCGAGGGGTTCGTCTTCCTCGGTCGCGGCGTCGAGATCACGGCCCGGCGCGGCTACGGCCGGGTGGTGCTGGGCCGCTGGGTGCACCTGGGTGACCGGTGCTCGCTGCGGGCCCACGAGGGCACGTTGCGGATCGGGGAGAAGACCGTGCTCGGCCGCGAGGACACCCTGAACTGCTACCTCGACATCGAGGTCGGGCCGCGCTGCATCGTCGCGGACTGGGTCTACGTCGGCGACTTCGACCATCGCTTCGACGACCTGCACGTCCCCATCAAGGACCAGGGCATCGTGAAGTCGCCGGTGCGCATCGGGGCCGACGTGTGGGTGGGGGTCAAGGCGTCGGTGCTGCGCGGCGCCCGGGTCGGCGACGGCTGCGTCCTCGCGGCACACACCGTGGTCCGCGGCGAGGTGCCGGCGGGCAGCGTCGTGGCCGGCGTCCCGGGTCGGGTGGTGCGCGACCGGGCTGCCATCTACGCCGCGACCGCCGAGCACCGCGCGGCGCTGGCCGACATGGCGCGCAAGCACGAGCAGCTGGGCGGGTAGCGCTACCGCTCGGCCGGTGGCGCCTGCGACTGGGCGCGCGCCGGCTCGGGCTGCGGCAGCGCGAGCATGACGGCGGCGAGCATCGCGGTCAGCGAGACGACGGCGAGCAGCAGCAGCGGGAGTGCGCCCATCACGACTGCCGGTGCGAAGGCGCCGACGAGGATGAGCAGAGCGACGAGTCGGGACACGGGCCACCTCGCGGGGAGATACGTGACCCAGGGTCTGCCCCGGCACCGTGCGGCTCAAGCCCTACGGTCGCGCAGCGACCAGCATGCGGGCGTCGAGATGGGACGCGAGTGCGCCGTCCGGCGACGGGCCGGGGTGCGGACCCCGGCCCTCGAGGGCGTCGGCGAGGGCGTGGAAGCGGGCCGTGTGGGCGGCGTGCCGGTCGCGCGCGTACCCGGCGGCGCTGTCCCGGGAGACCATGAACGCCCAGTCGCTGGCGAGGGCGAGCAGGCCCTCGCGGACCAGGTCGTCGAGGTCCGGACGGCGGGCCGACCCGGGCGGGCAGCACCGGCGTACGACGTGCAGCATCCGGTCGGCGACGGCGCGCGCATCCGCCGCCAGGTCGGCCACCGCCGGACCCGCCCACAGCCGGAGGTCCTTGCCCGCGCCCCACGACCCGGCCGGCAGCTCGACCGAGCCGGTGGCCTGCCCCGCGACCTGCGCCAGGGTCGCCGTGCGCACCCCCGCTTCCGGCAGGGTCCGCAGCACCTGCTCGAGGAACTGCGGCCCCTCGTGCCACCAGTGGCCGAACAGCTCGGTGTCCCACGCCACGACCGCCACCGGCGCCGGGCCGCCGGGGTCGTGCTCGCCCAGGGCCACCAGCCGGTCGCGCACGGCGCCGACGAAGGTCGCGGCGTCGTGTCGCACCGCCGCAGCAGCGGCCTCCGGCCGGTACGGCTGCTTGTGCGGGTCGTGCGGGTCCGTCACCCGCGAGGGACGCAGGCCGCTCGGGTGCACGTCGTGGAAGTCGCGGTAGTCCGGCCCGCCCGGGAAGCCGGACCGCGACGACCACACGAGGTCGGTCAGCGCGAGGTCGCGGGCGAACGCGACGACGTCGCTGTCACCGACCCGCCACGGCCGGTACGTCGTGGCGCCGGCCGCGCGCATCGTGGGCTCGTCCACGACGAAGTGCCCGACGCCGGCAGCCGCATAGACCTGCTCGAGCCCGGGCGCCCAGGCGCACTCCGGCGCCCAGACGCCCTGCGGCCGCCGCCCCACCCGCAGGGCCGCGTCGTCGAGGCCGGTGCGCAGCGCGAACGCCGCGACCGGCTCCGGCAGCAACGGCAGGATCGGGTGGGTCAGCGGGCCACCGAGCAGCTCGACCGCGCCGGCATCGACGAGCGGTCGCAGCGCGGCCGAGCCGCCGTGCACCCATCGCTGCTCGAAGACCGCCAACGCCTGCGAGGCCGCCGCGAACTCCTGCGGCCGCCGTCGCGCGCAGCGCCGGGTCGCGTTCCTGGGCGAGCTCCTCGGCGCGCAGCCGCCAGCGCCCGAGCCAGCCGTGGTGCTCGCGCAGGGCGTACGGGTCGTCGAGCGCCGCCGCGAGGACCGGGGTGACGCCGAGGGTGAGCAGGTCCCGGTGACCGTCCGCGCGCCAGCCGGTCGAGCACCTCGACCAGCGGCAGGTAGCAGCCGGACCAGGCCTGGTGCAGCCACTCCTCGCCGACCGGCCAGGTCCCGTGCCGGGGCAGCCAGGGCAGGTGGCTGTGCAGGACGATGCAGAGCGTCCCGACCGGGGCGCTCACCGGCGTACGGCGGTGAGGACGAGGTCGAGGCAGCCGTCGAGGTCGCGGTCGTCGAGGTCGAAGTCGGTCGCGGTGACGGCGGCGACCCGGGCCCGGAGGTCGTCGTCGCGCAGGTCCGGCGCCGTGGTCACCTGGGCATCGACGAGGTCGCCGAGCCGTGCGTCGTCGGCCGCCAGCCGCGGGCCGTGCCGCAGCCCCAGCACCCGGTCGACGTCCAGGTGCGGGCCGACGAGCCGGGTGAGCTCGGCGGCGTCCAGCTCGCGGCTGTGGAACGGGTTGCCCGGCGGGAAGGTCCGCCGGTTGGGGGTGGTGACGACCAGCCGGCCGCCGGGTCGCAGCACCCGGGCGCACTCGCGGACGAACTGGTCCTGGTCCCACAGGTGCTCGACGACCTGGCTGCTCACCACGAGGCCGGCGCAGCCGTCCGCGAGGGGGAGCGACACGAGGTTCGCCCGGACCGGCCGGACGCCGGGGTAGGTCAGGGCGGCGTGCCGCAGGGACGGCAGGTCGAGGTCGAGCCCGACGACCAGGACGGCACCGGCGTCGGCCAGCAGCTGACCGCCGTACCCCTCGCCGCAGCCGGCCTCGACCACCACCGCGCCGCGGACCGGCAGCGACCTCGCCACCCATCGGTACGCGGCCACGGTGCCGCTGGAACCAGTAGTTCTCGTGCGCGATCCCGGGCAGTCGTCCGCTCACCGGTCAGCTCGGGACCTGCGGGACTGTTCGTCGACGACACGGGTGCGGGACGGCTCTCTGTCGGGCGGCTGGTCGTCCAGCCAACCACGAGCCCCCGGTCAGGCCTGGATGGCCTCGGTCACCAGGGCGCGCCGCAGCTGGTCGTAGGCCCGCTCGGCTGCCGAGCCTTCCGGCTCGATCACGCCGAGCGGACGACCGGCGGCGTCGTACACGGCGACGTCGTAGACGGGGTTGCCGCCGATCCACAGGCCGCAGACGTCCGATCCGAGTACCCGGCGGCGGTAGAAGCGTGCCGGGCCGTCGACGACCTTGCGTCCGTCCAGCCGCGGCACGACACCAGGTTCCACTGCGAGGTCCAAGCGTCGAGTCACGGCTGGAGGCTAGGCCGTCCGCGCACCGACTCGCAGCCCCTGACGGGCCGGAATCAACCCGTCGGGGTAGCGAAGTCACGCGGCGCGCAGTCGTCGTCACCGTCCGGGTACTCGGTTCGTCCGATCCCGTCGCGGTTGTCCGTCTCGTCCCCTACTGGGTGGCGACCTCGCAGTTCACGATCGTGTCGGCACCGCCGTTGCCTTCGCAGACGTCGTCGTTGCCGCCGGGCGGGAACGGCAGGTCCGGCGGGGCGGGCTCGGGTTGTCGCCGTCGATGAAGTCCGCGCCGCTGCCGCCGCTGATCGATGTCGCTGCCGAAGTTCCCGAACAGGGTGTCGGCGCCCTCGTCGCCACCCATGAAGTCGGTGCCCGGGTCCGCCGAACGCGGTGTCGTCGCCCTTGCCGCCGGACACGTGGTCGGTGCCGCCCATGCCGATCAGCTGGTCCGCACCCTGCCCGCCGTCGAGGATGTCGTCACCGGACAGGCCGGCCAGGGTGTCGTCGCCCTGCCCGCCGTTGAGGACGTCGTTGTTGTGGCCGTTCGTCCCGAAGAACGGCGGCAGGTCCTCGCCGCCGATCAGGACGTCGGCACCCTGACCGCCCTCGACGTAGTTGTTGCCCGGACCGCCGCAGACGAAGTCGTCGCCGCTGAGCGCGAGGATCACGTCGTCCCCGGGGCCGCCCACGATGACGTCGTCACCGCGGGTGCCGGTGATGGTGCCGGAGCCGATGATGGTGGCCGGGCGCAGGTCGTCCGGTGGTCCGCAGAGCACCTCGTCCTGCGCGACGGCCACTCCCGAGAGCTGGCTCAGGACGAGGACGGCAGCTGCGGCGAGAACGGTCAGGGCACGTCTCATGGCGATCCCCTCAGGGGTTTGCCCGCGGCCTCGGCGCGACCGCGGCTTGTCGCAGTGCAGCACAGCGACAGCATGCGTTCCATGGTCGTTTCGGGCCATTCGTGCTGCGGTCACGACCCCGCTGCGCAGGGTTACCGGGTGCGCCTGCAGAGGGAACCCGGAGTCCTACTCCCCCAGCACCCGGAGCTCCTCGCGGTCAGCCGCTGCGTTGTCGCGATCCCGGCCGTCCCACTCGCGGTCGATGGCGTCCTGCTGGCGGTCGCTCTCGTCGTGGAGTGCGTCCTCCCGGGCCCGCTCGGCCCGGAGCTCCGCCGCGTCCGCGCGAGCGCCCGCCGAGCGGACGCGCCGCTCGGCGGCCTGGTCGCGGGCATCGGCGGCGTCGGTCAGCGCCTGCAGGCGGGCGACCCGGGTGTCGGCGCTGTCGTCAGCGACCTCGTCGGCGATCTCGTCGGCGACGACGGGACGTGGCTCGGGGACATCGGCGAGCGGTGCCTCGGGCTGGTCGTACGTGGTCATCGCGGTCACCGGCTCTCGCTCAGGGGCAGCGCGGGGCAGGGGACCCCGCTGGCGGAGACATTGTTTCAGGCCCGGACAGGCGGCAAACGCCACTTCGAGTTTGTCGCGTAGCTACTCGTGGGTAACATAGCGGCCGGACCGCACCCGCCGGAGCTCCGGCCACCGCCTGCTGGCAGGGTGAGCGCAACCGTCACGGTAGGAGATCGGCAGCCGCATGAACATCGTCGTATGTGTGAAGCAGGTGCCTGACACCTGGTCGGAGAAGAAGCTCGACGCGTCGGACTCGACGCTCGACCGAGCGGCGACCGACCCGGTGATGAACGAGATGGACGAGTACGCCGTCGAGGAGGCGCTCAAGCTCCAGGAGGCGCACGGCGGCGAGGTGACCGTGCTCTGCATGGGCCCGGACGCCGCGACCGAGACGGTGCGCAAGGCGCTGTCGATGGGCGCCGACAAGGCCATCCACGTCATCGACGACGCGCTGCACGGCTCGGACGCGGTGGCGACCTCGCTGGCGCTGGCCAAGGCGATCGAGAAGGCCGGTGCCGACGCGCCGTTCGACGTCGTGCTGCTCGGCTCGGAGTCCTCGGACGCCCGGATGAGCGTGGTGCCGGCGATGCTGGCCGAGCGGCTCGGGCTGCCGCAGCTGACCTTCGCCAAGGAGGTCACGGTCGACGGCACGTCGGTGACGATCAAGCGGCTGACCGACGACGGCTACCAGGTCGTCGAGGCCTCGACGCCCGCGGTGGTCAGCGTCGTCGAGAAGATCAACGAGCCGCGCTACCCGTCGTTCAAGGGGATCATGGCCGCCAAGAAGAAGCCGGTCGAGACGTTCGCGCTGGCCGACCTGGGCATCGACGCCGGGGACGTCGGGCTCGGCGGCGCGTGGAGCAAGGTCGAGCTCGTTCGAGGCCGCCCCGCCGCGCCAGGCCGGCACCGTCGTCAAGGACGAGGGCGACGGCGGCGGACAAGCTCGTCGAGTTCCTCGCCTCCAAGAAGTTCGTCTGAAGGGCTGAGCACACATGACTGAGGTTCTCGTTCTCGTCGAGCACACCGACGGTGAGGTCAAGAAGGTCACCTCCGAGCTGCTGACGCTGGCGCGTCGCCTCGGGCGAGCCGTCGGCGGTGTTCATCGGCTCCGGCTTCGACGCCGCGAAGGCGACGCTCGCGCAGTTCGGCGCCGCCAAGGTCTACGTCGCCGAGGACGCCGAGATCTCGTCGTACCTCGTCGCCCCGGCGGCCGAGGTGCTGGCGAAGCTGCGTCGCCGATGCGAGCCCGGCCGCGGTGCTGATCGCCTCCGGCGCCGAGGGCAAGGAGATCGCCGCCCGGCTGGCGCTCAAGACCGGCTCCGGCGTCCTCACCGACGCCACCGACGTCGCGCCGACGAGGCGTGGCTCGGTCGCCGCCGAGCAGCAGGTGTTCGGCGGCTCGACCGTCGTGCGCTCGACGGTGACCACCGGCACCCCGATCATCACCGTCCGGCCGAACTCGGTCGCCGCCGAGGCGGCCGACGGCGCAGCAGAGCAGGTCGACGTCAGCGTCGAGCTCACCGACGCCGCCAAGGGCGCGAAGATCACCGACCGGGTGGTGGAGGAGAAGGGCGAGCGGCCCGAGCTCTCCGAGGCCGCCATCGTCGTCTCCGGCGGCCGCGGTGTCGGCTCCGGCGAGAACTTCTCGGTCATCGAGGCCCTCGCCGACGCCCTCGGTGCCGCGGTCGGCGCCTCGCGGGCGGCCACCGACGCCGGCTGGTACCCCCACCAGCACCAGGTCGGCCAGACCGGCAAGACGGTCAGCCCGCAGCTCTACGTCGCCGCCGGCATCTCCGGCGCGATCCAGCACCGGGCCGGCATGCAGACGTCGAAGACGATCGTGGCCATCAACAAGGACCCCGAGGCCCCGATCTTCGAGCTGGTCGACTTCGGCGTCGTGGGCGACCTGCACCAGGTCGTCCCGGCCCTCACCGAGAAGGTCAAGGCGCGCAAGGGCTGAGCCGGTCGACGTCGGCTCACCGACGTAGACTCCTCCGGCGATGACCCCAACCGTCGACGGCGGTGCCCAGCCCGGCACGGTCTACCTCGACCACGCGGCGACCACTCCGATGGTCCCCGAGGCGATCGAGGCGATGGCCTCGTGCCTCGGCCGGACCGGCAACCCGTCGTCGCTGCACGCCTCCGGCCGGGCTGCCCGCCGGCTGGTCGAGGAGGCCCGCGAGACGCTCGCCGCGGCCCTGGGTGCGCGGCCGAGCGAGGTCCTCTTCACCGGCGGCGGCACCGAGTCGGACAACCTCGCCGTCAAGGGCCTGTACTGGCAGCGCCGCAGCGAGGACCCGGCGCCGCAGCCGCATCCTGGCCAGCGCCGTCGAGCACCACGCCGTGATGGACGCCGCCCTGTGGCTCGCCGAGCACGAGGGCGCGGTCGTCGAGTGGCTCCCGGTCGACGCCGCCGGCCGGGTGCACCCGGAGACGCTTCGAGGCCGCGATCGCCGCGGACCCGGCGTCGGTCGCGCTGGTCGACCGTGATGTGGGCGAACAACGAGGTCGGCACGGTGCAGCCGGTCACCGAGCTGACGGCGGTCGCCCGGGCGTACGGCGTGCCGTTCCACTCCGACGCCGTGCAGGCCTTCGGGCAGCTGCCCGTCGACTTCGCGGCGAGCGGTCTGGACGCCATGACGGTCACCGGTCACAAGATCGGCGGGCCGCTGGGCGCCGGGCTGCTCGTCCTCGGCCGCGACCCAGGACCTCGTGCCGGTGCTGCACGGCGGCGGCCAGGAGCGCGACGTCCGCTCCGGCACCCTCGACACCCCGGCCATCGTCGGGCTCGCCGCCGCCGCCGAGGTGGCGGCGAAGGGCCAGCGCGAGCGGGCCGAGCAGCTCGCCGGGCTGCGCGACGACCTGGTACGCCGGGTGCTCGAGGTCGTCCCGGACGCCGTGCTCGGCGGGGACCCCGACCTGTCGACCGCCCACCGGCTGCCCGGCAACGCGCACTTCTCGTTCCCCGGCTGCGAGGGCGACGCCCTGCTGCTGCTGCTCGACGCGCGGGGCATCGAGTGCTCCACCGGCTCGGCCTGCTCGGCCGGCGTGCCGCAGCCCAGCCACGTGCTGCTCGCGATGGGCGTGCCCGAGGGGCTGGCCCGCGGCTCGCTGCGGTTCTCCCTCGGCCACACCTCGACCGCGGCCGACGTCGACGCCGTCGTCGAGGCGATCGGCCCGGTCGTCGAGCGGGCCCGCAGGGCCGGCCAGAACGGCGATGCGCCAGGACGGCTGTCGGAGCGCCACGATGAGGGTGCTGGCCGCGATGTCGGGCGGCGTCGACTCGGCGGTCGCCGCGGCGCGCGCGGTCGAGGCGGGTCACGACGTCACCGGCGTGCACCTCGCGCTGTCGAGCAACCCGGCGTCGTTCCGCACCGGCGCGCGCGGCTGCTGCACCATGGAGGACGCCCGCGACGCCCGCCGCGCGGCCGACGTCATCGGCATCCCGTTCTACGTCTGGGACCTCGCCGAGCGGTTCCGGCAGGACGTCGTCGACGACTTCGTCGCGGAGTACGCCGCCGGCCGTACGCCGAACCCGTGCCTGCGCTGCAACGAGAAGATCAAGTTCTCGGCGGTGCTCGACAAGGCGCTGGCCCTCGGCTTCGACGCCGTGTGCACCGGCCACTACGCCCGGGTCGACGGACGGCCGGCTGCACCGCGCCGTCGACGAGGGCAAGGACCAGTCCTACGTCCTCGGCGTCCTGACCGCCCGCCAGGTCGGCCACGCGATGTTCCCGCTCGGCGACACCCGCAAGGCCGACGTCCGCCGCGAGGCCGAGACCCGCGGGCTGGCCGTCGCCGACAAGCCGGACAGCCACGACATCTGCTTCATCGCCGACGGCGACACCGCGGGCTTCCTGCAGCGACCGGCTCGGCTCCGAGCCCGGGCCGGTCGTCGACACCGACGGCGTCCAGGTCGGGGAGCACGAGGGCGCGTACGCGTTCACCGTCGGGCAGCGCAAGGGGCTGCGGATCGGCCGGCCGGCACCGGACGGCCTGCCCCGCTACGTGCTCGACGTCTCCCCGGTGACCAGCACCGTCACGGTCGGGACGGTCGACCGGCTCGACGTCTCGCGGATGGTCGGCGTACGACCGGTGTGGAGCGGTGCTGGCTCCCGTCGTACCGACCGTCATGTCTCGTGCAGGTGCGCGCCCACGGCGACCCGGTCGCCGCGACCGCCTGGTGCGACGGCGACACCCTCGTCGTCGAGCTCGCCGAGCCGCTGCGCGGGGTCGCGCCCGGCCAGGCCGTCGTCGTGTACGACGGCGACGCGGTGCTCGGCTCGGCGACCATCGACGAGACGGCGTAGCCGGAGCGGTCAGGTCCCGACGGTGCCGGTCTCCACGGCGCCGGCCCGCTGGTAGGTCAGCAGCTGCAGACCGCTGCCCGTCACGGAGTGGCCGGCCAGCGTGAACGACCCGGGTGCGACGCCGTGCTCGAACAGCCGCTTGCCGGAGCCCAGCACGACCGGCGCGACCAGCAGCCGGTAGGTGTCGACCAGGTCGTTCGCGGCCAGGGTCTGCACCAGGTTGCCGCTGCCGTGCACCTGCAGCTCGTTGCCGGGCCGGGTCTTCAGCTCGCGCACGGCCTCGACGGTGTCGCCGCTGAGCAGCTCGGCGCCCTTCCAGGTCAGGTCGGGCGAGGTCGTCGAGGCCACGTACTTCGGCAGGGCGTTCAGCTGCGGTCGCGACCGGGTCGCTGTCGCCGGCCGCCGGCCAGAAGCCGACGAAGATGTCGTAGGTCCGGCGGCCGAGCAGGAACGCGTCGACCTGGTGGAACACGTCGTCGATGAACCGGCCGAAGTCCTCGTCGACGAACGGCACCAGCCAGCCGCCGAGCTCGAAGCCGTCGTCGCGGTCCTCCTCCGGCCCGCCCGGGCCCTGCATGATCCCGTCCACGGTGACGAAGGTGGTGACTGTGAGGCGCATCGGAGTTCTCCAGTGGTGAGCGTCGGCGTGGTCGTACGAGGAGACTCCCGGCCGACCCGGGACTCATCGGTCGCCGCGTCGCACTGACTACGGTGGGCGCCGTGAGCGACACCGACCGGCGCTGGCTCGAGGCCGTCGTGGCCCGGGCCACCAGCAACGTCGCCGACGGCGGCGGCCCGTTCGCCGCTGTCGTGATCCGTGGCGACGAGGCGGTCGGCGAGGGCGTCAACCGCGTCACCCGCGACCTCGACCCGACCGCGCACGCCGAGGTGGTCGCGATCCGGGCGGCCTGCCAGACCCTGGGCGACCACGTCCTGACCGGCTGCGTCCTGGTGTCGTCCTGCGAGCCGTGCCCGCTGTGCCTGTCCGCAGCGCTGTGGGCCCGGCTCGACCGGGTCGTCTACGCCGCCGACCGGCACGATGCGGCGCGGGCCGGCTTCGACGACCGGGCGTTCTACGAGATGTTCGACCGGCCGCGGGACAGCTGGGAGTTCTCGGTGGCGCAGGACCGGATCGGCGGGGCCGCGGAACCGTTCGACGCGTGGCTCGCCGACACCGACCGGGTCGACTACTGACATGACGCCCGACCCCTGGCGCCCGGCACCGGGCTCCGCGACCGGCGTCGGCTCGCTGCCCGGCACCGACCCGCGCGAGGCCGCTGCCGAGGTGACCGGCGAGCTGCCGGACCTCCCGCACCTGCCCGAGCTGCCCGGCCGCGGGATCGGCGCCGACATGGTGGGCCGGACGGCGGCGCTGCTGCGCGACCTGCACGTCGACGCCCAGCCCTCCGGCTGGCGGCTCGTCGACCGGCCGGGGATGGACGAGCGGCGGGCCCGCGCGTACGTCGGCCAGGACCTCGACGAGCTCGAGGCGCACGCCCAGGGCTTCGTCGGGCCGGTGAAGCTGCAGGTGACCGGTCCCTGGACGCTGGCCGCCGCGCTCGCGCTGCCCCGCGGCGAGCCGGTGCTCTCCGACAAGGGCGCGCTGCGCGAGGTCTTCGAGTCGCTGACCGAAGGGCTCATCGCCCACGTCGCCGACCTGCGGTCGCGGCTGCCCGGGGCCGAGCCCGTGGTGCAGCTCGACGAGCCGTCGCTGCCCGCGGTCCTGACCGGCGCGGTGCGGTCGTCCTCGGGCGCGCGCACCTTCCAGGCCGTCCGCGAGACGGTCGCCGAGGACGTGCTGCGCGACCTGGTCGACGCGCTCGGTGGTGCCGGTCGTCGTGCACTGCTGCGCGGCCCGCCCGCCGGTCGCCCTGGCCCGCCGGTCGGGCGCCGCGGGCGTCTCGGTCGACCTGACGCTTGGTCCGCGACACGATGGACGACGAGCTCGGCGAGGTGGTCGAGTCCGGCCTGGTGCTGCTCGCCGGCCTGGTGCCGGCCGTACCGTCCGGCGCCGCACGGGTGTCCGACGTCGCGGCTACCGTCGAGCCGGTGCGGCGGCTCTGGCAACGGCTCGGGCTCGCCCAGCAGCGGCTGGTCGAGCAGGTCGTCGTCACGCCGACCTGCGGCCTGGCCGGCGCCTCACCGGCGTACGCCCGGGCCGCGATGACCAGGGCCCGGGAGGCGGCCCGCGTCCTTCCGGAGATGGAGGTCTAGTGGCTGGCAAGACCAAGTCGGGCGCGGCGAAAGCATGGCGCCGGCGCAGTCGACGCGAAGCACCGGCACGCCGAGCTCGCCGAGCGGATCGACCGGGCCCGCTTCGACTACTTCGTGCGCGACTCGCCGACCCTCGCCGACGCCGAGTACGACGTGATGATGCGCGAGCTGCAGGACATCGAGGAGGCCCACCCCGAGCTGCGGACGCCCGACTCGCCGACCCAGACCGTCGGCGGCACGTTCTCGACGGACTTCACCGCGGTCGACCACCTCGAGCGGATGATGAGCCTCGACAACGCGTTCTCCGCCGACGAGCTCACGGCGTGGGCCGAGCGGGTCGAGCGCGACGCGGGTGGCGCCGACGTCCACTACCTGTGCGAGATCAAGGTCGACGGGGTCGCGATCAACCTGCTCTACGAGAAGGGCCGGCTGATCCGCGCGCTGACCCGCGGCAACGGCGTCACCGGCGAGGACGTCACCCTCAACGTCCGCACCCTGAAGTCGGTCCCCGGCCGGCTGACCGGTGACGACGTCCCCGACGCTGCTCGAGGTGCGCGGCGAGGTGTTCTTCCCCGTCGAGGAGTTCGCCGCGCTCAACGCCGGCCTGGTCGCAGCCGGCAAGGCGCCGTTCGCCAACCCGCGCAACTCCGCCGCCGGCTCGCTGCGGCAGAAGGACCCGCGGGTCACCGCCAGCCGGGCGCTGCGACATGGTCGTGCACGGCGTCGGCGCGCGCACCGGCTTCACCCCGACGAAGCAGTCGGAGGCGTACGACCGGCTCAAGGGCTGGGGTCTGCCGGTCAGCAGCCGGTTCAAGGTCGTCTCCGACCTGGCCGGGGTGACCAAGTACATCGAGCACTACGGCGAGCACCGCCACGACGTCGAGCACGAGATCGACGGCGTCGTGGTCAAGGTCGACGAGGTGTCGGTGCAGCGCCGGCTGGGGTCGACCTCGCGGGCGCCGCGGTGGGCGATCGCGTTCAAGTACCCGCCGGAGGAGGTCAACACCAAGCTGCTCGACATCAGGGTCAACGTGGGCCGCACCGGCCGGGTGACGCCGTACGGCGTGATGGAGCCGATCGTCGTGGCGGGCTCCACCGTCGAGATGGCCACGCTGCACAACGCCAACGAGGTCAAGCGCAAGGGCGTGCTGATCGGCGACACCGTGGTGCTGCGCAAGGCCGGTGACGTCATCCCCGAGATCGTCGGGCCGGTCGTCGACCTGCGGGACGGGTCCGAGCGCGAGTTCGTGATGGCCGACCGAGTGCCCGGCCTGCGGGACGCCGCTGAAGCCCGCCAAGGAGGGCGACGTCGACATCCGCTGCCCCAACACGCGGTCCTGCCCGGCGCAGCTGCGGGAGCGGCTGTACTTCGTCGCGGGCCGGGGTGCCTTCGACATCGAGGTGCTCGGCTACGAAGGCGGCATGGCGCTGCTCGAGGCCGGCGTGCTCCAGGACGAGGGTGACCTGTTCGGCCTGACCGAGGACGACCTGCTGCGCACCGAGATCTTCCGCCGCAAGGACGGCGGTCTGAGCGCCAACGGGCTCAAGCTGCTCGACAACCTCAAGACCGCCCGCGAGCGGCCGCTGTGGCGGGTCGTCGTCGCGCTCTCGATCCGCCATGTCGGGCCGACAGCGGCCCAGGCGCTGGCCCGCGAGCTGCGCTCGGTCCAGGCCATCGCCGACGCGTCGGAGGAGACCCTCTCGGCGGTCGACGGCGTCGGGCCGACGATCGCCACCGCCGTCCGTGAGTGGTTCGCCGTCGACTGGCACCGTGAGGTCGTCCGCAAGTGGGCCGAGGCCGGGGTGCGGATGGAGGAGGAGGTCACCGACGAGGGCCCGCGGATCCTCGAGGGCCTCGCCGTCGTCGTGACCGGCTCGATGGAGGGCTTCTCCCGCGACCAGGCCACCGAGGCCATCCAGGTCCGCGGCGGCCGGGCGGCCGGCTCGGTGTCGAAGAAGACCGACTTCGTGGTGGCGGGGGAGAGCCCCGGCTCCAAGCTGGAGAAGGCGACCCAGCTCGGCGTGCCGGTCCTCGACGAGGCGGGCTTCCAGGTGCTGCTCGACCAGGGCCCGGACGCCGCCCGGGCGGTCGCCCGGCCGGCCGAGTCCGTCTGACGGTCGAATCGGACCTTTCGGAGGCTTCAGGACCAGCGGACGCCCGCCGACAGGTCCTGTAGGCGGTGCTGGGGGCGCTGCGACGATGCTGCGCGTCCGGAGGAGGGTGCATGACCGAGGCGGTGATCGGCATGCGCCCGGCCAGGGTCGTCGCCGTCGCGCCCGGTCCTGTTCTGGGGCTACGTCGCGCTCTGCGGGCTGGTCGGCCTGGCCGCGCTCGTGACCGCTGCCGCGCACCTGACCGCGGGGCAGCTGTGGGCCATGGGCTCGCCGTTCGCCTTGATCGCGGGCCTGGTGCTGCTGGCCGAGCTCCGCCCGGTCGTCACCGCCGGTGCGTACGACGCCCAGGGCGTCACGATCTCCACCGCCTTCGTGTTCGCGATCCTGTTCTACTGGGGCCCCTGGCCCGCGCTGCTCGTGCACGGGCTCGGCGTCCTGCTGGGCGAGCTGGCCAAGCGCAAGCCGCTGTGGAAGGTCGTCTTCAACACCGGGCAGTACGTCGCCTGCCTCTCGGTCGCCGCGGGCGTGCTCTGGCTGGCCGGGATGCGGCCCTCGCCGGACCAGCCGATCGGCGACATCTCGGTGCACCAGACCCTGGTGATGGGCCTGTCCTGGGTCGTCTACTTCGTGGTCAACCTGGCGCTGGTCGCCACGGTCACGACGGTCTACGACGGGACGGGCTGGTGGGACGACTTCGTCGACGACATCGGCTACTACGCCGTCACGACCTTCGCCGTGCTCGCGCTGTCGCCGGTCGTCGTCGTGGTCACAGCGACGTCCTGGGGCCTGATCCCGCTGCTCCTCCTGCCGCTGTTCCTCGTCTACAAGACCGCGTCCATCTCGCTCGAGAAGGAGCACGCGGCGCTCCACGACGCCCTGACCGGGCTCGCGAACCGCAAGCACCTGGTCACCCAGATGGCGCTGGCGGGCGAGGAGAGCGCCCGCACCGGCCGCGCGGTGGCCCTGTGCCTGCTCGACCTCGACCGCTTCAAGGAGATCAACGACACCCTCGGCCACCACACCGGTGACCGGCTGCTCGAGATCGCCGCCGCCCGGCTGTCCCGCGCCGTCCGACCCGAGGACACGGTCGCCCGGCTCGGCGGTGACGAGTTCGCAGTGCTGCTGACCGACGTCGCGGACTCGGCGACAGCGCTCGAGGCGGCCGCCCGGATCCGGCACGTGCTGGCCGAGCCCTACCACCTGGACGGCATGACCCTGCAGGTCGAGACGAGCATCGGCGTCGCGCTGCACCCCGAGCACACCGACTCCGTGCCCCGCCTGCTGCAGCTTGCGGACGTCGCGATGTACCAGGCCAAGGACGACCACACCGGCGTCGAGCTGTACCGGCCGGAGCGCGACATCCACACCCCGGACCGGCTGGACCTGCTCGGGTCGATCCGCCGGGCCATCGAGAACGACGAGCTGGTCATGCACTTCCAGCCGACCGTGTCGTTCCCGCTCGCCGAGCCGGTCGGGGTCGAGGCGCTGGTGCGGTGGAACCACCCCGGCCGCGGCCTCATCTACCCGGACGCGTTCCTGGACCTCGTCGAGCAGTCCGGCATGATGCGCCAGCTCACGCACACCGCGCTGGCGCAGTCCCTCGCGCAGGCAGCCGAGTGGTGGCGGGCCGGCATCGAGCTGCCGGTCTCGGTCAACGTGTCGGTGCGCGACCTCAGCGACCGCGGCTTCGCCGACGTCGTCGCCGGCCTGCTGCGCGACCACGGGCTGCCTGCGGGCGCCCTCAAGCTGGAGATCACCGAGCACGTGCTGATGGCCGACCCCACCCGGATGTCGCACGCGCTGGAGTCGATGGGCCGGCTCGGCGTCGACCTGAGCCTGGACGACTTCGGCACCGGCTACTCGTCACTCGTCCACCTCAAGCGGCTCCCGGTGTCCGAGATCAAGGTCGACCGCTCGTTCGTGCAGCGGATGACCGTCGACGCCGACGACGCCGCGATCGTCCGGTCCATCGTCGACCTCGCTCACTCGCTCGGGCTCCGCGTCGTGGCCGAGGGTGTCGAGACCGCCGAGACCTGGCGGGCGCTGGAGGCCATGGGCTGCGACCTCGCGCAGGGCTACCTGATCAGCCGCCCGGTCCCGGGCGACGAGGTCACCCAATGGCTGTCGGCGCACTTCGGCCCGCACGGCCATCGACTGGCGGCCGCGGCGGACGAGGAGCTGCACCAGCCGGCCGCCGACGCCGCTCTGCTGGCGGACCTCACCCGCCCCTAGGATGGTCGGGCCGTCCGGCCCGGGGCGGCCCGCGACTCCGAGGAGCCACCCCGCGCATGACCAGCAGCGGCTCGATCACCCGAGACGAGGTTGCCCATCTGGCGCGGCTCGCCCGGCTGTCCCTCGACGACGACGAGCTCGACCGCTTCGGCGGGCAGCTCGACGCGATCGTGTCCGCGATCTCGCGGATCGGCGATCTCGACACCGCTGACGTGCCACCGACCTCGCACGCGCTGCCGCTGACCAATGTCACGCGCCCCGACGTCGTGCGGCCCGGGCTCACCCAGGAGCAGGCGCTGTCCGGCGCCCCCGCCGCCGAGGACGGCCGGTTCCGCGTCCCGCGCATCCTCGGCGAAGAGGCGTGACCGTGAGCGACGACCTCACCCGGCTCACGGCTGCCGAGACCGCCGCGGCCATCGCCGGTGGCGACGCGAGCGCCGCCGAGGTGACCGACGCGCACCTCGCCCGGATCGAGGCGGTCGACCCGGACGTCCACGCGTTCCTGCACGTCGACGCCGCCGGCGCCCGGGACGCTGCCCGCCGGATCGACGCGCAGCGCGGTGCCGGCGAGCAGCTCGGCCCGCTGGCCGGCGTACCGCTGGCACTCAAGGACGTCATCGCCACCGAGGGCGTGCCGACGACCTGCGGGTCGCGGATGCTCGAGGGCTGGCGGCCGCCGTACGACGCGACCGTCGTGCGGCGGCTGCGCGACGCCGGCGTCGTGATCCTCGGCAAGACCAACATGGACGAGTTCGCCATGGGCAGCTCGACCGAGCACTCGGCGTACGGGCCCACCCACAACCCGTGGGACCTCGACCGCATCCCCGGCGGCTCCGGTGGCGGGTCGGCGGCCGCGGTGGCCGCGTTCGAGGCGCCGCTCGCCGTCGGCACCGACACCGGCGGCTCGATCCGGCAGCCGGCCTCGGTCACCGGCACGGTCGGCGTGAAGCCGACGTACGGCGGCGTGAGCCGCTACGGCCTCGTCGCGCTGGCCTCCTCGCTCGACCAGGCCGGGCCCTGCGCCCGCACCGTGCTCGACGCCGCGATGCTGCACGCCACCATCGCCGGCCACGACCCGCTCGACTCGACGTCGATCGACGGCCCGGTGCCCGACGTGGTCGCCGCCGCGAACCTGCAGGACGTCGCCGGCATGCGGATCGGCGTCGTGAAGCAGCTCGGCGGCGAGGGCTACCAGGCCGGTGTCGAGCAGCGCTTCAAGGAGGCCGTCGAGCTGCTCGAGAAGCTCGGTGCCGAGGTCGTCGAGGTCGACTGCCCGCACTTCGAGTACGCGCTGCCGGCGTACTACCTGATCCTGCCGAGCGAGTGCTCGTCGAACCTGGCGCGGTTCGACGGCATGCGCTACGGCCTGCGCGTCGGCGACGACGGCACCGGCAGCGCCGAGGACGTCATGTCGGTGACGCGCGCCGCCGGCTTCGGTGCCGAGGCGAAGCGGCGCATCATGCTCGGCACCTACGCGCTGTCCAGCGGCTACTACGACGCGTACTACGGGCAGGCGCAGAAGGTCCGCACCCTGGTGGTGCGCGACTTCGAGAACGCGTTCACCCAGGCCGACGTCCTGGTCTCGCCGACCACGCCGACCACGGCGTTCAAGCTCGGCGAGCGGCTCGACGACCCGCTGGCGATGTACCTCGCGGACCTGTGCACCATCCCGTCGAACCTCGCCGGCAACGCCTCGATGTCGCTGCCGGTCGGGCTCGCGCCGGAGGACGGTCTGCCGGTGGGCCTGCAGGTGATGGCGCCGCCGACGGCCGACGACCGGCTCTACCGGGTCGGCGGCGCACTCGAGGCGGCCCTCGCCGACCGCTGGGGCCACCTGCTGATCGACGAAGCACCGGACCTCGTTCCCGGACGTCCCGCAACGGAGGCAGCGCAGTGAAGAACATCAAGACGGTCATCACCTTCGTCGGCACGGTGATGGCCGGGCGCACGGCTATCTCCCGGCTCCAGCAGGCCCGCGAGGACGGCGACCGGCTCGAGCTCATCGACGCGCTGCTCAACGCCGTGGTCCTCGTCACCGGCACCATCATCATCATCCGCCGGCTGCGCCGCGGCGAGGACGAGCATATCGACCGACACCCACGTCAGCACGGCCGCGCCGGGGCTGGCCGACTACGACGAGGCGGTCGCGGCCTACGACACCGGTGCTCGGGCTCGAGGTGCACGTCGAGCTCGGCACCGCGACGAAGATGTTCTGCGGCTGCGACACGACGTTCGGCGCGCCGCCCAACACCCAGGTCTGCCCGACCTGCCTCGGCCTGCCCGGCTCGCTGCCGGTGCTCAACGCGACGGCGGTCGAGTCGACGGTCCGGGTCGGGCTCGCGCTGGGCTGCGACATCGCCACCTGGTGCCGGTTCGCGCGCAAGAACTACTTCTACCCGGACATGCCGAAGAACTTCCAGACCTCGCAGTACGACGAGCCGATCTGCACCGACGGCCACCTCGAGGTCGAGGTCGAGACCGACGACGGGCCGCGCACCTTCCGGATCGAGATCGAGCGCGTGCACATGGAGGAGGACACCGGGAAGTCGTTGCACGTCGGCGGCGCGACCGGTCGCATCCACGGCGCCGACCACTCGCTGGTCGACTACAACCGGGCCGGCATCCCGCTGATCGAGATCGTCACCAAGCCGGTCGAGGGCACCGGCGCGCTGGCGCCGCAGGTGGCCCGCGCCTACGTGACGGCGCTGCGCGAGCTGATGCGCACCCTGGGCGTCTCCGACGTGCGGATGGAGCAGGGCTCGCTGCGCTGCGACGTCAACCTGTCGCTGCGCCCCTCGCCGTCGGACCCGCTGGGCACCCGGTCCGAGACCAAGAACGTCAACTCGCTGCGGTCGGTCGAGCGCGCGATGCAGCACGAGATCCGCCGGCAGGCCGCGCTGCTGTCGGCCGGCGGTCGGGTCGTGCAGGAGACCCGGCACTGGCACGAGGACACCGGCACCACGACGTCCGGCCGTTCCAAGGAGCAGGCCGAGGACTACCGGTACTTCCCCGAGCCCGACCTCGTCCCCGTCGCGCCGGAGCCGGCCTGGGTCGAGGAGCTGCGGGCCGGGCTGCCGGCCGCGCCGGCCGTGCGCCGCCGCGAGCTGCAGGAGGCATGGGGCGTCTCCGACCTCGACATGAAGGCTCTCGTCAACTCCGGCGCCGTCGACCTCGTCGAGAGCACCATCGCCGCCGGTGCGCCGGCCGAGGCCGCCCGCAAGTGGTGGCTGGGCGAGCTGGCGCGGCAGGCCAACGAGCGCCAGGTCGACCTCGCCGAGCTCGCGATCACCCCGGCGCAGGTCGCGCGGCTGGTGGCGCTCGTCGACTCGGGCGCGCTGAACGACAAGCTGGCGCGTCAGGTGATCGAGGGCGTGCTGGCCGGCGAGGGGGAGCCCGACGAGGTCGTGGCAAGCCGCGGGCTCGCCGTCGTCAGCGACGACACCGCGCTGCTCGCGGCCGTCGACGAGGCGCTGGCCGCCGACCCGGACGTCGCGGAGAAGATCCGCTCCGGCAAGGTCGCGGCCGCCGGCGCGGTGGTCGGCGCCGTGATGAAGGCGACCCGTGGCCAGGCCGACGCCGGCCGGGTCCGCGAGCTGGTGCTCGAGCGCTGCGGCCAGTCCTAGGTCGCCGCGGATGCGCCCAGACCTCGTCGTACCCCCGAAGGTGTCGGCCGGTGACCGGGTGGCCGTCGTCTCGATGGCCTTCGCCGCGCCCGCGCACTTCCCGGCCGTGCACGAGCTGGCCATGCGGCGGCTGCGCGACGAGATCGGGCTGGAGCCGGTGGAGTACCCGACGACCCGGCGGGCCGACGCCTCGCTGCCGGACCGCGCAGCCGACCTGATGGCCGCGTTCGCCGACCCGTCGATCGGCGCGGTGCTGGCCACGATCGGCGGCGACGACCAGATCGAGCTGCTGCCGTTCCTCGACCCGGCCGTCGTGACGCAGCACCCCAAGGCCTTCGTCGGCTACAGCGACAACACCAACCTGCTCAACTGGCTGTGGAACCTCGGCGTCGCCGGCTACCACGGCGGTTCGACGATGGTGCACCTCGGCCGCGGCGGCGGGCTGCACCCGGTGTCGACGTCGTCGCTGCGCGCGGCCCTGATGACCGGCGGCGACCTCGAGCTGCACCCGGTCGAGGTGTTCAGCGAGGACGTGCTCGACTGGGACGACCCGGCGTCGCTCGACCGGGAGGCTCCGACCATCGCGGCCCCGGGCTGGTCCTGGCACCAGCCGGACACGGTGGTCACCGCGCCGACCTGGGGCGGCAACCTGGAGATCCTGCACTGGAACCTCGCCGCCGACCGGTGGATCCGCCCGGTCGACGACTACGCCGGCTGCATCCTGCTGCTCGAGACGTCCGAGGAGATGCCCAGCGGCGAGGAGGTGTTCCGGATGCTGCGCAACATGGGCGAGCGCGGCCTGCTCGCCCAGTTCCCGGCGATCCTCGTCGGCACGGCGAAGGCCAGCGGCCTCGGGCAGCCGGCGTCACCCGAGCAGCGGGACACCTACCGCAGCGAGCAGCGCGCCGCCGTACACAAGGCGCTGCAGCGCTACCACCCCGGCGCGATGGTGGTCTTCGACGTCGACATCGGGCACACCGACCCGCAGTGGGTCCTGCCGTACGGCGGCACCATGACCATCGACGGCCCGGCGCGCACGATCACCGCGCACTACTGAGCCGGTGCGTACTCCGGGCGCCCGGACGGCCGGTACACCTGGATCGACACGCCCTTCGGGGTGGACTGCGTGTGGACGAGGTCGAGTGCGGTGTCCGGTCCGGTGTCGGGGAACAGCCGGGTGCCCTGGCCGACGACCACGGGATAGGTGAGCAGGATCATCTCGTCGACCAGGTGGTTGTCGAGGAGCCACCGGACCAGGCTGCCGCTGCCGTGCACCTGCAGCTCACCCGCGGGCTTGGCCTTCAGCTCGCCGATGGCGGCCGCGACGTCTCCGGACAGGACAGTCGTGTCCGCCCACTGCGGGTCGGTGAGCGTGGTCGATGCGACGTACTTGGGCCGCGTGTTCAGCGCCCCGCCGATAGGGTTGTCGCCCTGGTTCGCCCCCCAGGAGCCGGTTCCCCAGGAGCCGGCAAAGATCTCGTAGGTCCGCCGGCCGAACAGGAAGGCGTCGGCGCGCTGGTAGACGTCGCCGAGGAAAGTCTCGGCCTCGTCGTCGAACAACGGCAGAGCCCATCCACCGCGCTCGAATCCGCCGCTGCGGTCCTCATCCGGGCCGCCGAGTCCCTGCATCACTCCGTCCACGGAGACGTTGGTGACGGTGGTCAGCTTCATGATCGCTGGTCCTCTCGCTGGTTCGTCGTCCTTCGGTTCGACCGGACCGCGGCACCGATCTCATCGTTCGCAGCAGAGTCTGTCCGGCATCATGGCGCGATGGCCGCCGACCCCGACGCGTACACCACCCGCCCACTGTCCCCGGACACCTGGGACGACTTCGCTGCCCTGGTCGATGCCAACAATGGCGTCTGGGGCGGGTGCTGGTGCATGGGCTTCCACGTCGAAGGACTGAGCAACGCGCGCAGCGCCGCTGACAACAGGAGCGCCAAGCAAGCGCACGTGCGCAACGGGACGGTGCACCAGATCCTGGTCTACGCCGGAGACGAGTGCGTCGGCTGGTGCCAGTACGGCTCACCCGCCGAGCTGCCCAACATCAAGAACCCCGGCGCGTATGCCAAGGAGCTCGTGGAGCTGCCGGACTGGCGCATCGGCTGCATCTTCACCGGCAGCCGGCACCGAGGCACCGGCGTTGCCCGAGCTGCGGTCACAGCCGCGCTGGACGCCATCCGCACTGCCGGTGGCGGAGTCGTCGAGGCCTACCCCGAGCAGGTCGAGGCCCGCGCTCCGCAGCGTGGTGCGTACTTCCACACCGGACCCGAGACCTTGTATGAGGAGTTCGGCTTCACCCGCGACCGCCAGATCGCCAAGTGGCGTTGGGTGATGCGCCTGAAGCTGGACGCCTGACCGGGAGGAACCGACCAGAGGGGACGTGTCGATGTCCAATGCGCCGTTGTACGACACCATCGGAGCTACCTACACCGTGACCCGGCGCACGGAACCGCGCATCGCCGCGCAGATCTGGGCCGCCCTCGGCGATGCGCGGACCGTGCTGAATGTCGGCGCGGGCACCGGGTCCTATGAGCCCACTGACCGCGACGTCCTGGCTGTGGAACCTTCCGCGCTGATGCGGTCGCAGCGCCACCCGGACGCGGCACCGTGCCTGGCCGGCTCTGCGGAGAACCTGCCGTTCGACGACCAGTCCTTCGACGCCGCGATGGCTGTCTGCACCATCCACCACTGGCAGGACCCGATCGCCGGCCTGCGCGAGATGCAGCGCGTTGCTCGCCGCGTCGTGGTGTTCCTGTTCGACACCAGTGACCCCGGCCAGTTCTGGCTCACTCGTGACTACCTGCCCGAGTTCGCCGAGCTAGGTGGAGTCAGGGTCCTGGCAGCGCTGCCCGAGCTAACCGGCGCGATCGGAGCCCGGACGGAACCGGTGCCCATCCCGTGGGACTGCGCTGATGGCTTCTTCGAGGCCTACTGGCGTCGCCCCGAGGCATACCTGGACGAGGATGTCCGTCGCGGGGTATCGGTGTGGGAAGCAGTGGGGCCGCGCTCCGAGCAGAGAGCGGTGCAGAGCCTCCGCGACGACCTGGCTTCGGGTCGGTGGCGCGAACGCAACGGCGACCTCGTCGATCTCGATGCAGCAGAGCTCGGCGGTCGCCTCCTCATCGCCTGAGCCCCGTGACGGGGTGTAGGAAGGGGCCATGGACACCAGGACTCTGGGGCAGGGGCTTGAGGTTTCCGCGCTCGGGCTCGGCTGCATGGGCATGAGCCAGTCGTTCGGTCCCGGCCACCACGTGACGAGATGATCGCCTTCCTCCGCGCCGCGGTGGAGCGGGGCGTCACCCTGTTCGACACCGCCGAGGTCTACGGCCCCTTCCACAACGAGGAGCTGGTGGGTGAGGCTCTGCAACCGGTGCGCGAGGACGTCGTCATCGCCACCAAGTTCGGGTTCGCCTTCGACGAGAACGGCAAGCAGACCGGCGTCACCAGCAGACCGGACGACATCCGCGCCGCCGTCGAGGGCTCCCTCCGTCGCCTGCGGACCGACGCCATCGACCTGCTCTACCAGCACCGCGTCGACCCGGACGTCCCCATCGAGGACGTCGCCGGCACCGTCAAGGAGCTCATCGAGGCCGGCAAGGTCCACCACTTCGGGATGTCCGAGGCCGGCGTCGGAACGATCCGCCGCGCCCACGCGGTGCAGCCGGTCACGGCGCTGCAGAGCGAGTACTCCCTGTTCTGGCGCGAGCCCGAGGACGAGATCCTGCCCGCCCTCGAGGAGCTCGGCATCGGCTTCGTGCCGTTCAGCCCGCTCGGGCGCGGGTTCCTGACCGGCAGGTCACCGCCGAGACGCAGTTCGGCGAAGGCGACATCCGCGCCTACCCTTCCCCGCTTCGAGCGTGAGGCGCTCGAGGCCAACCTCGCCCTCGTCGACCTCGTCACCAAGGTCGCCGAGCGCAAGAACGCCACCGTCGGCCAGGTGGCACTGGCCTGGCTGCTGGCGCAGAAGCCGTGGATCGTGCCGATCCCCGGGACCAGGCGGCTCGAGCGCCTCGACGAGAACCTGGGATCGGCGGACCTCGACCTCACCCCCGAGGACCTGGCGGAGCTCGACAGCGCATCAGCCAGCGTGCAGGTCCAGGGCGACCGCTACCCGGAAGCCATGCAGACGGATGATCGACCGCTGACGCCTCGGCTCCGGGAAGCGCGCCAGTGCCGGCGCCACGATCCTCGCTCCATGGTCAGCGGGAGGACGAACAGCTCTTCCCCGTCAATCCTGGCCGGCTCGGCGCAAGCTGGCCCAGGGCTGCATGCCCGCCACCGTGGTGGACGACTTCGGCACCGGCGCCCTTTGTCGCCGCGGTGGGCGAGGCGGGCGACGCGATGGACACCTCCCGAGCGTGTCGCTCGGCAACAGCTACGTCGACCTCAAGCTGATCAGCGACGACGCCATCTACCGCGACGACGAGGGCACCGAATACGTCATCGAATGGGTGACCCAGCAGGACGTCGACCTCGCGCGACGGATCACCGAGATCGCCGCCGACCACAGATCGACGCGGACCCCGCCTCGGTCAGCGTCATCGAGCTCGGCCTCGACACGGCGCACTCCGCGATCATCGCCCCGATGTGGGCCGCCCTGCTGACCGGGAACGCCGAGGCCCAGGGCCGCGGGACCCCCAGCGACGAGATCCGGGACGCCACGGGACGGGTACCGAACCTGTGGTTCGGGGACGCCGACGAGCACGAGACCCCGCGCCAGCGGTTCCACATCGAGGTCTATGTGGCGCCCGAAGTGGCCGCGCAAAGGATCGCCGCCGCCCTCACCGCGGGTGGGACCGTCGTCGATGACAGCAACGCACCCGGGCTCACCGTGATCGCAGACCAGGACGGCAACAAGGGAATCGTGTGCGTCGACGTGTCCGCCGCCAAGAACGATTGAACCGTCTACTGAGTTGCTGGCGGTGCCGACGCACTGCCGTCAGCCCGGCGGGCCGAGGTGCAGGACCGAGCCGGCGGGGTGCTCCTCCCGGCCGTCGGGGCTGAGCACCCACACCGACTGCCGGCCCATGACCTCCCACTCGCCCGGGTCGTCGCGCAGCCCGCCGACCAGCGCGGTGTCCTCGTCGATGCCGACCGCGGTCACCCCGGGCGGCGGGTTCGACACCTTGGTGAGCACCAGGTCGGGCAGCCGGCCGGCGAACCGGTCGAAGTGCGGGAGCACGCTGAGCTGCGGCACCGCGCCGAGGCCGGGCACGGCGTCGCGCAACGGGTGCCGGATGTCGGGCACCTGCCCGGTCAGCGCCATCGCGCCGGCGCTGCAGCCGGCCAGCGCCGCGCCGCCGCGCCACGCTGCCTCGATCGCCGACCAGACCCGCGTCTCGCGCAACGTGGTGGCCAGGAACGGCGGGTTGCCGCCGGAGAGGTAGACCAGCCCGGCGCCGGCGACCAGCCCGGCCAGCGCGTCGTCGTCCGCACTGATCCGGTCGACGACCGGGATGACGACCTGCGTCACGCCCAGCCGCTCGGCCGACGCGCGGCCCAGCTCGTGCCACCGGCCCAGCGACTTCGGCCCCTCCGGCGCGGCCGCGGTCGCCAGCTGGACGAACCGCGGCGGCCGTCCCTCGAGCAGCCGACCCTCGACCTCCGCCATGACCGGCAGGTACTCCCCGCTCCCGACCAGCGCGACAGGTCCGGGGCGAGGGTGCTGCATCCCGCACATGCCCCGCACCCCGTTGAGTGGCGCGTTCCGACAGAATCAGGTGAACTTGCGCGAACGCGCCACTCAAGACACGCTGGCTAGGGGGTCGAGAGCTCCAGCCGGATGATCCGGTCGTCGCCCTGCCGCGGCGAGCCACGGCCGTCGGTGTTGTTGGTCAGCACCCACAGCGACCCGTCCGGTGCGGCGGCGACGGCGCGCAGCCGTCCGTAGCGACCGGCCAGCAGCGCCCGCGGCTTCCCGACGCCGGACTGCAGCAGCGGGATCTGCCAGAGCCGCTCGCCGCGCAGCCCGGCCATGAACACCGAGCCGCCGGCCACCGCGATCCCGCTGGGGGAGGCCGCATCGGTGCGCCACTGCCGGGCCGGGTCGCGGAACTGGTTGCCGCCCGCGCGCCCCTCCACCTCCGGCCAGCCGTAGTTGCCGCCGGGCACGATCCGGTTCAGCTCGTCCCAGGTGTTCTGGCCGAACTCGCTGGCCCACATCCGGTCGCGCTCGTCCCAGGCGAGGCCCTGCACGTTGCGGTGCCCGAGGCTCCACACCGGTGACCCCTCGGTCGGGTTGCCCGGCGCCGGCTCGCCGTCGGGAGTGATCCGCAGGATCTTGCCGAGCAGGTCGTCCGGGTCCTGCGACGGGTCGCGCTGCCCGGCCTCGCCGGTGCCGACGTACAGGAAGCCGTCGGGGCCGAACGCGATCCGGCCGCCGTTGTGGATCGGCCCGGACGGGATGCCGTCGAACACTGTCCGCTGGTCGCTCAGCTGGTTGCCGTCGTACGTCATCCGCGCGATGACGTTCTCGTCGCCGGCGGTGAAGTAGGCGAACACCGTCTGGTCCTCGTCGTACGTCGGGGAGAGCGCGAGCCCGAGCAGCCCGCCCTCGCCGCTGCCGTCGACACCGCGCACCGATCCGACCTCCGACACCTCGCCCGCGGCCGTGACCAGCTTGACCTGGTCGCTGTCGCGCTCGCTGACCAGTGCGGAGCCGTCGGGCAGGAACGCGATGTCCCACGGCGCCTCGAGCCCGGTGGCCACCTCACCCGTCACCCGGGTCCGCACCACCGGCTCGGCGGTCGCGGATGGCGAGGTCGAGCTCTCCGACGGGCTGCTCGAGCTCGCCGTCGGCGTCCCGTCGGCTGCGTCGTCGCCGTCGGAGCCGTCCGAGCAGCCGCCCAGCAGCGCGGCAGCAAGCACGACGGCGAGGACGGGTGCGGCGGTCGTCAGGGGCGGTCGCATCCCCCGAGCCTGTCCGACGAAGCCCGCGGTGACCACCACCCCGGCCGCCGTGACCCGATCGTTAGGGTCGGCGCATGGCAGACCCCGCCCCGCTGCGCGCCGACCTGGTCCTCGAGGGCGGCGGCGTGAAGGGCATCGGCCTGACCGGTGCGGTGGCGACCCTGGCCCGGGCCGGCTACTCCTTCCCGCGGGTCGCCGGGACGTCGGCCGGCGCGGTGGTCGGCCGCCTTCCTGGTCGCACTGCAGCGAGCGGGGGAGCCGATCGAGCGGCTCGAGGACGTCGCGCGCACTCTCGACTACCGCCGGCTGCGCGACCGCGGCGCGATCGGCCGGGTCGCCGGTCCGCTCGCGCGGGTGGTCGACGGCTTCTCGCTCGCCTTCGACGGCGGCGTCTTCGAGGGCGACTACCTGCGGTCGTGGGTGAAGGGCGCGCTCGCCGACCTCGGCGTGCACACCTTCGGCGACCTGCGGATGGACGACCCGGGCAGCAGCCTGCCCGAGAACCAGCGCTACTCGCTGCTGGTCACCGCGAGCGACGTGTCCCGCAAGCGGCTCGTCCGGCTGCCCTGGGACTACGCCCTCTACGACCTGGACCCCGACGAGCAGGAGGTCGCCGACGCGGTGCGCGCCTCGACGTCCATCCCGTTCTTCTTCGAGCCGGTGACGCTGCGCTCGATGACGCGGCAGGAAGGCCAGCCCGACGCTTCGACCCTGGTCGACGGCAGCGTGCTGTCCAACTTCCCGATCGCGTTGTTCGACCGCACCGACGACGAGCCGCCGCGGTGGCCGACGTTCGGCGTGCGGCTCACGATGCGCCCGGACGGCCGGGTCAGCACCACCGAGGTGCGCGGCACCGTGTCGCTGGCGCTGTCCCTCGTCGAGACGATGCTCGAGGCCTGCGACGGCCAGCACATCGACGACCCGTGCGTGCAGGCGCGCAGCATCTTCGTCGACACGTCCGGCATCTCGCCGGTCGACTTCGGCATCACCGACGAGCAGCAGGAGCAGCTGCTGCTCGCCGGCCACCAGTCGGCGGGCGCGTTCCTCGCCGACTGGGACTGGACCGACTACCTCGCCCGGTGCCGGGGCGTGGTCGCGGCGGTCGACGCATGAGGATCTGGCTGCCGTACGCCGACTGGCCGCAGCTGCTGAACCTGCCCGAGGGCATGCAGGCCGACGTGTTCGAGGGCTTCGGCGACACCGCCGGCCAGCATCGGCGGAGGTCGAGCTGTTCGTGATGCCGTACCTCGCGGGCACGGCACCCGCGCGGCTGATGGCCGGCATGCCGTCGCTGCGGGTCGCCCAGACGCTGACCGCCGGGGTCGACGACGTACGCCCGCTGGTGCCCGAGGGCGTGACGCTCTGCAACGCGAAGGGCGTGCACGACGCGTCGACGGCGGAGCTCGCCGTGGCACTCGCGCTGGCCGCGCTGCGCGGGATCCCCGACCACGTGCGGGCCGCCGAGCGCGGGTCGCTGGGTCGCACGACACGCGGCCGTCGCTGGCCGACCGCCGGGTGCTGCTCGTGGGCTACGGCGCGGTGGGCCAGGCGGTCGAGCGGCGGCTGGCCGGCTTCGAGTGCGAGGTACGCCGGGTGGCGCGCCGGGCGCCGGACCGGCGACGTGCCGGTCGAGCCGTTCGAGGCGCTGGCCGGGCTGCTGCCGTGGGCCGAGGTCGTGATCCTCACGGTGCCGATGACCGACCAGACCCGCGGCCTGGTCGACGCCCGCTTCCTGGCCGCGCTGCCCGACGGCGCGCTGGTGGTCAACGTCGCGCGCGGCACCGTCGTCGTCACCGACGACCTGCTCGCCGAGGTCACCAGCGGCCGGCTGCTCGCGGCCCTCGACGTCACCGATCCCGAGCCGCTGCCGCCGGACCACCCGCTGTGGTCGGCCCCGGGCGTCCTGATCAGCCCGCACGTCGGGGGAGACACCACGGCCTTCCTGCCGCGGGCGCTGCGCCTGGTCGAGGACCAGCTGCACCGCTACGCCGAAGGCCGCCCGCTGGAGAACGTCATCACCGCGGCGTACTGACGTACAGTCCGAGCGTGGAGCCCCGTCCACGGACCGACGAGCTGGCCGCCGGTTCGGACAAGGACACCGGTGGCAGCCCCGGGCGGCGACGCCTGTGGTGGGCCGCCGGGCTGGCGGCCGGGCTGGTGGCCCTCGCCGTCGTCCGCCCGGACTTCGCGCTGCACGCCGAGAACCCGGCGCAGCCGCGGCCCAGCGCGGAGCCGACCGGCGAGCCGGACCGGGGTGGTGGCGGGCTGTCGACCGTCGCGTGGGACACCCGCGGCGACCTGGCCACCGACTACGGGTTCGTGTCGAGCGCGATCATCCGGATCCGGCAGGACCGGCCGCAGGTGGCCCGGGTCTTCTTCGCCGGCCGGCTGCCGGACGGCAGCCGGCTGGTGCTGGCCGGCAGCGACGACTACGAGGACACCGTCGCGACCGCCGTGCACGCACTGGTGGTGGGGCCGGGGGAGTCGGTCGCCGACGCGCCGATCACCGAGCTCACCGCGCTCTCGGACCCGCAGCAGGTGCTGGCCTGGGCCGGCCGGGACCGCCAGGGCCAGGTGTCCGCGGTCCTGCTCAGCCGGCCGGGGCCGGTGCGCTTCGAGGTCTCCCCGCAGGTCACCTTCGCCGACGACGGCGCGGCCGGCCGGATCTGGACCCCGAGGTACGCCGAGGACGGGGTGGTCGTCACGGACCTGGGGGGCGAGGTCGACCCCGTCGTGACCGTTCGGGCCACCGGACCCGGCGTGACCCCGGCCGCCCAGGTCGTCCGGGTCGTCAGTGCGACCGGCCGGGCCGGTCAGCGCCCGTTGCGGATCGCGGGTGTCAACGCCCCCACGTACCGCGGGCCCGACCCCGACCGCCTGGTGCGCGGGCTCCAGCAGGAGGCCGGGGCCGTGGCCGATCTCGGCGTCCTCGAACCTGCGCGTCCTCTGGAGCGGGGCGCTGTGGAAGCAGCGCCGGCTGGCCCTGGTGCTGATCACCCGGTGGGACGGCGTCCGCCTGCAGGCCCTCGTCGGCCAGCAGGGGACCTCCGAGTTCCCGTTCGGGGTGCGCGCGCTGCCCCACGGCGGACCGGCCCTGCTGCCGTGGCTGCTCGGAGCCGGTCTCGCCGGAGGAGCCGACGCTGCTGCTCTGCCCGACCGGCAAGGGCACGGTGGTCTACAGCCGGCCCGGCCAGCCGGACCGCACCCTGCCGGTGCCGGCGTCCGGTGTCGCGGGGCTGCTCGAGCCGGGGTCCAACCCCCCGTCCACCTCGGGCGCACGGGTGACGCTGCTGGACCCGAAGGGTCAGGAGCTGCTCTCGACCGTCCTGCCGGAGACCGGGTTCGACGACGCGCTGGCGCTGGACTGAGCGGGACGCGGAGGGCAGCCGGTGGCAGGGCCGGGACCGGCAGGTGGCGGTGCGCCCGGTCCGGCCGGCGGCACCACCACCGGGCCAGCCGGATGCCGACCAGCACGACGAGGGCGCCGGCGACAGCGTCGAGCAGGTAGTGGTTCGCCGTCCCGACCACGACGAGGGTGGTGATCACGGGGTAGGCGATCGCCAGGATCCGCACCCAGCGGTGGGTGCTCAGGCCGGCCACCACCCAGGCGACCCAGACCGCCCAGCCGACGTGCAGCGAGGGCATCGCGGCGAGCTGGTTGGTCAGCGCGCCCATCCCCTTGGGGGCGCTCGCGTCGCCGCCCCACCAGCCGCTGCCCGCGGTCGTGGCGAGCGTGTCGACGAACCCGGGCAGCATCCGCGGCGGGGCCATCGGCAGCAGGGTGAACCCGACCAGCCCGATCGCGCTGGCGATCACCAGGGCGTTGCGCACCCGCGGGTAGTCGCCGTGGCGGCGGCGGTAGACCCAGACCAGGACGGCGGGCGTGACGACGTAGTGCAGCAGCGAGTACCAGTAGCTCGCGACGATCGCGAGCAGCGGCCAGGCCTGCACCGCGTAGTTCGCGGAGTCCCTCGATGTCGAGGTGCAGGCGTGCGCTCGAGGGCCAGCAGGTCGTTCGCGTTGGCGGTGGCGCCGGCCAGGTCGGAGTCGCCGAGCAGCCGGGCCGCGCTGTACCCGGCGTACAGACCGACGAGCAGGCCGAGCTCGCGCAGCCACCGGAACCGGTGGGGCCGCGCTGCCCGCACGGTGGCGGCCGGCGGTCGGGTCGTCAGCTCGTACGTCGTCATGTGCTCCAGCCTCCTTCCCGTCCGGTCCTCGGCACCATGCCGCTAGCCGCACCTTGAGGGTGGGGCTGGCCCCACCAGTAGGCCGCGGCCGGACTTGCGAGCCGAGTTGCGAGCCGCTGGTCGAGGCGTGAGCCGCTGATCCCGGACGCGACGCGGTCTCGCCCGGCGGACCCGTCCCGGCAGGCAGGCGCCTGGAGTGGCAGCATCAGGGCGTGCCGACGCATTCCTCGACCGAGCCCGACATCAAGCCGCGCAGCCGCGACGTCACCGACGGGCTGGAGAAGACGGCGGCCCGGGGCATGCTGCGCGCCGTCGGCATGGGCGACGACGACTTCGCCAAGCCGCAGATCGGGGTCGCGTCGAGCTGGAACGAGATCACCCCCTGCAACCTGTCGCTGCACCGGCTCGCGCAGTCCGCCAAGGAAGGCGTGCACGCCGCCGGCGGCTACCCGCTGGAGTTCGGCACCATCTCGGTCTCCGACGGCATCTCGATGGGGCACGAGGGCATGCACTTCTCGCTGGTGTCCCGCGAGGTGATCGCCGACTCGGTCGAGGTGGTGATGCAGGCCGAGCGGCTGGACGGCTCGGTGCTGCTCGCCGGCTGCGACAAGTCGCTGCCCGGGATGCTGATGGCCGCCGCCCGGCTCGACCTCGCCAGCGTGTTCCTCTACGCCGGGTCGATCCTGCCCGGCATCGCGAAGCTCGCCGACGGCACCGAGAAGCAGGTCACGATCATCGACGCGTTCGAGGCGGTCGGCGCCTGCGCCCGCGGCCTGATGAGCCGCGAGGACGTCGACGCCATCGAGCGCGCCATCTGCCCCGGCGAGGGCGCCTGCGGCGGCATGTACACCGCGAACACGATGGCCAGCGCCGCCGAGGCGCTCGGCATGTCGCTGCCCGGCAGCGCCGCACCGCCGGCGACCGACCGCCGCCGCGACGGCTTCGCGCGGCGGTCCGGCGAGGCCGTCGTCGAGCATGCTGCGCCAGGGCATCACCGCGCGCGACATCCTCACCAAGGAGGCGTTCGAGAACGCGATCGCGGTGGTGATGGCGTTCGGCGGCTCCACCAACGCGGTGCTGCACCTGCTCGCCATCGCCCACGAGGCCGAGGTCGACGCTGGCGCTCGACGACTTCAACCGGATCGGCGCGAAGGTGCCGCACCTCGCCGACGTCAAGCCGTTCGGCCAGTACGTCATGACCGACGTCGACCGGGTCGGCGGCGTGCCCGTGGTGATGAAGGCGCTGCTCGACGCCGGCCTGATGCACGGCGACGTCATGACGGTCACCGGCCGCACGATGGCCGAGAACCTCGCCGACATCGCCCCGCCGGACCTCGACGGCAAGGTCGTGCGCGCGATGTCCGAGCCGATCCACCGCACCGGCGGGCTCACGATCCTGCGCGGCTCGCTGGCACCGGACGGCGCCGTGGTGAAGACCGCCGGGCTTCGACGCCGACGTGTTCGAGGGCACCGCGCGGGTGTTCGACCGCGAGCGGGCGGCGATGGACGCGCTCGAGGACGGCACGATCGCGGCCGGCGACGTCGTGGTGATCCGGTACGAGGGCCCGAAGGGCGGGCCGGGGATGCGCGAGATGCTCGCCATCACCGGCGCGATCAAGGGCGCCGGCCTCGGCAAGGACGTGCTGCTGCTCACCGACGGCCGGTTCTCCGGCGGCACGACCGGGCTCTGCGTCGGGCACGTCGCGCCGGAGGCGGTCGACGGCGGGCCGATCGCGCTCGTCGCCGACGGCGACCGGATCCGGCTCGACGTCGCCGACCGCGACGCTCGACCTGCTCGTCGACGACGACGAGCTCGCCCGGCGCCGCGACGAGCTGGCAGCCGCTGCCGCCGCGCTACCCCGGGGGAGTGCTGGCGAAGTACACGCAAGCTCGTCGGCTCCGCCGCCACGGCGCCGTCTGCGACTGACCGTCCGCACGTCCTGGACGGTCGTCACGATGGTCGAGACGGCGCTGTGCCACGGCGTTGACACGCACCGGGAGCCGGCCGTGAGGGTGGGCGACCATGCATGGTCCCTCGTCGTACGTCGCGCTGCGCGCCGCCTGACGCCCGTCAGCCGCAGCGCGCAACCCCTCGTGAGCCCACTCGGGCCGAGGGGTTTTTTGTTCGGCCCAGCCACCGCCGTCACCAGACACGAAGAGGTCCCGACGATGCCCGAGCAGGTCACCGGAGCGCAGAGTCTCGTCCGCTCGCTGGAGGCCGCCGGCGTCGACACCGTCTTCGGCATCCCCGGGGGCGCGATCCTGCCCGCTGTACGACCCGCTGATGGACTCCCGCCAGATCCGGCACGTCCTGGTCCGGCACGAGCAGGGCGCCGGGCACGCGGCCGACCGGCTACGCCCAGGCCACCGGCCGGGTCGGGCGTCTGCATGGCGACCAGCGGGCCCGGCGCCACCAACCTGGTCACGCCGATCGCCGACGCGTACATGGACTGCGTCCCGATGGTGGCCGTCACCGGGCAGGTGCCCAGCGCGGCGATCGGCACCGACGCCTTCCAGGAGGCGGACATCCGCGGCATCACGATGCCGATCACCAAGCACAACTTCCTGGTCACCGACCCGGCGGACATCGCGCGCACGGTCGCCGAGGCGTTCCACATCGCCTCGACCGGCCGGCCCGGCCCGGTGCTGGTGGACGTCGCCAAGGACGCGCTGCAGGCGCTGACCACCTTCGAGTGGCCGACCTCGGTCGACCTGCCGGGCTACCGGCCGGTCACCAAGCCGCACGGCAAGCAGGTCCGCGAGGCGGCCCGGCTGATGGTCGCGTCCCGCCGGCCGGTGCTGTACGTCGGCGGCGGCGTCATCAAGGCCCGCGCCTGGGCCGAGCTGCGCACCCTGGCCGAGCTCACCGGCATCCCGGTCGTGACCACCCTGATGGCGCGCGGCGCCTTCCCCGACAGCCACCCGCAGCACCTCGGCATGCCCGGCATGCACGGCACCGTCGCCGCGGTCACCGCGCTGCAGAAGTCCGACCTGATCATCTCGCTCGGCGCCCGGTTCGACGACCGGGTCACCGGCAAGCTGTCGAGCTTCGCGCCCGAGGCCACCATCGTGCACGCCGACATCGACCCGGCCGAGATCTCGAAGAACCGGACGGCCGACGTGCCGATCGTCGGCGACGCCCGCGAGGTGATCGCCGACCTGATCGTCGCCGTCACCGCCGAGCACGCGGCCGGCCATCGCGCGGACCTACGAGGGCTGGTGGTCACAGCTCGACCGGTGGCGCACGACGTACCCGCTCGGCTACGACCAGCCGGCCGACGGGTCGCTGGCCCCGCAGTACGTCATCGAGCGGCTCGGCGCGATCGCCGGGCCGGACGCGCTCTACGTCGCGGGCGTCGGCCAGCACCAGATGTGGGCCGCCCAGTTCATCTCCTACGAGAACCCCGGCACCTGGCTGAACTCCGGCGGCCTCGGGACGATGGGCTACGCGGTCCCGGCGGCGATGGGCGCCAAGGCCGGCCGGCCGGACGCGACGGTCTGGGCGATCGACGGCGACGGCTGCTTCCAGATGACCAACCAGGAGCTCGCCACCTGCGCCATCAACGACATCCCCATCAAGGTGGCCATCATCAACAACGGCACCCTGGGCATGGTCCGCCAGTGGCAGACCCTGTTCTACAACGCGCGCTACTCCAACACCGACCTCGGTGGCGCCGGCCGCGAGGCGGCTCGCGGGGGTGCCCGCGTCGAGCACATCCCGGACTTCGTCAAGCTGGCCGAGGCCTACGGCTGCGTCGGGCTGCGGTGCGAGAAGGCCGAGGAGGTCGACGCCACCATCGAGCGGGCGATGGCGATCGACGACCGGCCGGTGGTGGTCGACTTCACCGTGCACCAGGACGCGATGGTCTGGCCGATGGTCGCCGCCGGCACCAGCAACGACGAGATCCAGGTCGCCCGCGACATGGCGCCGCAGTGGGACACCGAGTCGGGGGAGACCGACGGCTCGATGAGCCAGGCACACGCTTTCGGTGCTGGTCGAGAACAAGCCGGGTGTGCTGGCGCGCATCGCCGGGCTGTTCTCGCGGCGCGGCTTCAACATCGACTCGCTCGCTGTGGGGCCGACGGAGAACCCGCGACGTCTCGCGGATGACGATCGTGGTCAACGTCGAGGAGCTGCCGCTCGAGCAGGTCACCAAGCAGCTCAACAAGCTGATCGAGGTCATCAAGATCGTGGAGCTCGACCCGGCGAGTGCGGTGCAGCGCGAGCTGCTGCTCGTCAAGGTGGCGGCCGACAAGGCCAGCCGGTCGCACGTGCTCGAGACCGTCCAGCTGTTCCGTGCCAAGGTGGTCGACGTCGCACCCGACGCCGTGACGATCGAGGCCACCGGCAACTCCGACAAGCTCGACGCGCTGCTGCGGGTGCTCGAGCCGTACGGCATCCGCGAGCTCGTGCAGTCCGGCATGGTCGCCGTCAGCCGCGGCTCGCGGTCGATGACCGACCGGTCCGCCCGCAACCGTCGCGCCAGTCGCCCGCTAGCCCACCCGAACATCCCGAGGAGAAGAGATCACCGTGGCCGAGCTGTACTACGACGACGACGCCGACCTGTCCGTCATCCAGGGGCGCAACGTGGCCGTGCTCGGCTACGGCAGCCAGGGCCACGCGCACGCGCTGTCCCTGCGCGACTCCGGCGTGGACGTGCGGGTCGGGCTGCCCGAGGGCTCCAAGAGCCGCGAGCGCGCCGACGCCGAGGGCCTGCGGGTCGTCACGCCGTTCGAGGCGTGCGAGGAGGCCGACCTGGTGATGGTCCTCGCGCCCGACCCGGTGCAGCGCTCGCTGTACGCCGAGGCGATCGCGCCGAACCTGGTCGACGGCGACGCGCTGTTCTTCGGGCACGGGCTGAACATCCGCTACGACCTCATCAAGCCGCCGGCCGGCGTCGACGTCTGCATGGTCGCGCCCAAGGGACCCGGTCACCTCGTGCGCCGGCAGTTCGTCGACGGCCGCGGCGTGCCCGTCCTCGTCGCCGTCGAGCAGGACGCCACCGGCAACGCCTGGGACCTGGTGAAGTCCTACGCCAAGGGCATCGGCGGCACCCGCGCCGGCGCCATCAAGACGACGTTCACCGAGGAGACCGAGACCGACCTGTTCGGTGAGCAGGCCGTGCTCTGCGGCGGCCTCTCCGAGCTCATCAAGTCCGGCTTCGACACCCTGGTCGACGCCGGCTACCAGCCCGAGATCGCCTACTTCGAGTGCCTGCACGAGGTGAAGCTCATCGTCGACCTGATGTACGAGGGCGGCATCTCGAAGATGTACTGGTCGGTCTCGGAGACCGCGGAGTACGGCGGCTACACGCGCGGGCCGCGGCTGGTCACCGACGAGACCCGGGCCGAGATGAAGAAGATCCTGCGCGAGATCACCGACGGCTCGTTCGCCAAGGAGTGGATGGCCGAGTACGACGCCGGGCTGCCGAACTACAAGCGCTACTACCAGGAGAACACCGAGCACCGGGTCGAGCAGACCGGCCGCAAGCTCCGTCCGCTGATGAGCTGGATCGACGCGAGGCCGACTGAGCCCACGCGGCACGCCGGCCGTCGCGAGCGGCCCGGTCGCGATCCGTCGCGCAGGTTTGAGCCGTGATCACCGCGAGCAGACCAGCAGACACTCATCGTCTCCCCTGCGAGGTGGACCGTGGACGGCCTGAAGCTGGACATGAACTGGCTGGACTACTCGATCCTGGCCATCTACTTCGTGGTGGTTCTCGGCATCGGCTTCGCCGCCAAGCGCAGCATCAAGACGAGCCTCGACTTCTTCCTGTCCGGCCGGTCGTTGCCCGCGTGGGTCACCGGTCTCGCGTTCATCGCCGCCAACCTCGGCGCCATCGAGATCCTCGGCATGGCGGCCAACGGCGCGCAGTTCGGCGTCGCGACGGCGCACTTCTACTGGATCGGTGCCGTGCCGGCCATGGTCTTCCTCGGCATCGTGATGATGCCGTTCTACTACGGCTCGAAGGTGCGCAGCGTCCCCGACTACCTGCGCCTGCGCTTCGACAACCGATCGCACCTGTTCAACGCGCTGACCTTCGCCGTGGCCTCGGTGCTCATCGCAGGCGTCAACCTCTACGCCCTGGCGATCGTCATCGAGCTGCTGCTGGGCTGGCCGCTCTGGGTGGCCATCCTCGTGTCGGCCGCCATCGTGCTGTCGTACATCACGCTCGGCGGGTTGTCCTCGGCCATCTACAACGAGGTGCTGCAGTTCTTCCTCATCCTCGCCGGCCTGGTGCCGCTCGTCATCGTCGGGCTCGCCGCCAACGGCGGCTGGGACGGCGTCATGGACAAGGTGACGGGCAACGAGAAGGGCGGCGACGGGTTCCTGTCGGCCTGGGGCGGTACCGGGGTCGGCGACGTCACCAACCCGATGGGCGCCAACTGGATCGCGATCGTGCTCGGCCTCGGCTTCGTGCTGTCCTTCGGCTACTGGACGACCAACTTCGCCGAGGTCCAGCGCGCGCTGTCCGCCAAGAACATGTCGGCGGCGCGCCGCACCCCGATCATCGCGGCCTACCCCAAGGTCTTCATCCCCGCTCTCACGATCATCCCCGGGCTGATCGCGCTGATCGAGTTCCCGAAGCTCGGTGCCAAGAGCGGCGACTTCCAGTACAACAACGCGATCCCGCTGCTGATGGACAAGTACCTGCCCAACGGTGTCCTGGGCATCGCGGTGACGGCCCTGCTGGCGGCCTTCATGGCCGGCATGGCCGCCAACGTGTCGAGCTTCAACACCGTGTTCACCTACGACATCTGGCAGGACTACATCAAGAAGGACCGGCCGGACGAGTACTACCTGCGGGTCGGTCGCGTCGTCACCGTGGTGGGCGTGCTCATCGGCATCGGCACGGCATTCATCGCCGCGGGCTACAGCAACATCATGCTCTACATCCAGGCGCTGTTCTCCATCTTCAACGCGCCCCTGTTCGCGACGTTCATCATCGGCATGTTCTGGAAGCGCATGACCTCGGCGGCGGGCATCGCCGGCCTGATCGCGGGGACCGTCGGTGCCGCGTTCATCTTCGTCACGTCCGAGAGCGGTGTCGACAGCTTCGGGTTCGACGAGCCGCTGCTCTTCACCTTCGGGTCGGGGCTGTCCGCCAGCTTCTGGGGCGCGGTCGTGGCCTTCGTCGCGGACGCCGTGGTCAGCGTCGTCGTGACCCTGATGACGGTGCCGAAGCCCGAGGCAGAGCTCAAGGGCCTGGTCTACGGGTCGGAGGTCGACTACGGCGAGGTCAATGCAGGCGACAAGGTGTGGTGGCGGTCGCCCGATCCTGCTGGGCGCCGGCGCGCTCGCGCTGTCTGCCGCCTTCTACATCCCCTTCCTCTGACCTGCCTGACGGGAGAACGACATGAGCGAGCAAGACGACCGGTCCGCCGCGGCGCGACTGTTCGACATCCGCCGCATCATCGGCGGCCTGTTCGTGCTCTACGGAGTGATCCTCTTCGTGGCCGGCCTCGTCGACGGCGCCGATGCGAAGGAGCAGGCGGCCGACATCGACATCAACGTGTGGACCGGGCTCGCCATGATGGCCTTCGGGTTCTTCTTCCTCGGCTGGATGTGGCTGCGACCGCTCGAGGCTCCCGAGCAGGACGGCGGGGCCGGCGACGACGACGACGCGGGGGACGCCGGCCGGACGACCTGACCGGGTCCAGTCGCTGGACACTTGTGAATCCCTTCACAAGGGCCTGCCTACGATGGGCGGCGTGACCAAGCCAGTCGTTCTCATCGCCGAAGAGCTCTCGCCCGCCACCATCGACGCGCTCGGGCCGGACTTCGAGGTCCGGCACGTCGACGGCGCCGACCGGGCCGCGCTGCTGCCCGCCGTCGCCGACGTCGACGCGCTGCTCGTCCGCAGCGCCACCAAGGTCGACGCCGAGGTGCTGGCCGCGGCCCGCAACCTCAAGGTCGTCGCCCGCGCCGGCGTCGGCCTGGACAACGTCGACGTCAAGGCCGCCACGCAGGCCGGCGTGATGGTCGTCAACGCGCCGCAGTCCAACATCGTCAGCGCCGCCGAGCTGGCGGTCGGCCTGCTGCTGGCCGCGGCCCGCCACATCGCGCCGGCCACTGCCGCCCTCAAGCAGGGGGAGTGGAAGCGCAGCAAGTACTCCGGCGTCGAGCTGTACGAGAAGACCGCCGGCATCGTCGGCCTCGGCCGGATCGGCGCCCTCGTCGCCCAGCGGCTGTCGGCGTTCGGCATGAACGTCATCGCCTACGACCCGTACGTCGCCGCCGGCCGCGCCGCGCAGATGGGCGTCCGCCTGGTCTCGCTCGACGAGCTGCTGCGCAGCGCGGACGTCATCTCGGTGCACCTGCCGAAGACCCCCGAGACGGTCGGGCTCATCGGCGCCGACCAGCTCGCCACCGTCAAGCCCTCGCTGATCCTCGTCAACGCCGCGCGCGGCGGCATCGTCGACGAGGCGGCGCTGTACGCCGCGCTCAAGGAGGGCCGGGTCGCCGCCGCCGGGCTCGACGTCTACGCCACCGAGCCGTGCACCGACTCGCCGCTGTTCGAGCTCGAGAACGTCGTCGCCACCCCGCACCTCGGCGCCAGCACCGACGAGGCGCAGGAGAAGGCCGGCGTCGTCGGTCGCGAAGTCGGTCCGCCTCGCGCTCGCCGGCGACCTGGTGCCCGACGCGGTCAACGTCCAGGGCGGCGTCATCGCCGAGGACGTGCGCCCCGGCATCCCGCTGGCCGAGAACCTCGGCCGGTTCCTCACCGCGCTCGCCGGCGGCGGTGCCCGGCGCAGCTCGACATCGAGGTCCGCGGCGAGATCACCGCCCACGACGTCCGCGTGCTCGAGCTGGCCGCGCTCAAGGGGCTGTTCCTCGACGTCGTCGAGGACCCGGTGTCCTACGTCAACGCCCCGGTGCTCGCCGCCGAGCGAGGCGTGCAGGTGCGCCTCACCACCGACGCCGAGTCGCCGGACTACCGCAACCTGGTCACGCCTGCGCGGCACCCTCGCCGACGGCACGCGTGGTGTCCGTCGTCCGGCACGCTCACCGGCACCCGGCACGTCGAGAAGATCGTCGAGATCGACGGCTTCGACGTCGAGGTCGCGCTCTCCGACCACATGGCGGTCTTCCGCTACGAGGACCGGCCCGGGCATCGTCGGCACCGTCGGGCGGATGCTCGGCGAGGCCAGCGTCAACATCGCCGGCATGCAGGTCAGCCGGGACCGCCAGGGCGGCCACGCGCTGGTCGCGATGACCGTCGACACGCGCGATCCCGACCGGCGTCCTGGACGACATCGTCCGCGAGATCGGCGCCGAGACCGCGCGCCAGGTCGACCTCACCGACTGACCGCGTCCGTGTGATCGCCGTCCCAGCATCCGGGACCGGCTGACAACTGGCGAGACAAGGCCGCGAGCCCGGCCTACCGTCGAAGCATGCGGCGCGATCTTCGTACTTCGCTCGCCGCGGCGGGGCCTGCTAGCAGGGCCGGCTCCCCGTCGCGGGACCTGGCGCTGGCCCGCCCACGCGACGACCTCACTCGAGGAGCCCACGATGACCCGCACCACCGCGGAAGCCGCACCTCCGCACAGCAGAAGCAGGCGGTCCAGCAGGCCGTCCAGGAAGCCATGGACCGGCGCGACAACGGCGGAGAGACCGGCCACTGAGCGTGCCGGCACCCACTGCACCGGACCACCTCCGGCTCGCTCTCGTCCCCGGTGACGGCATCGGGCCGGAGGTCGTCGCCGAGGCCGTCCGCGTCCTCGACGCGGTCACGCGGTCAGCCGACGTCAAGCTGGAGACGACCGAGTACGACCTCGGCGCCCGGCGCTGGCACGCGACCGGCGAGACCCTGCCCGACCCGGTGCTCGACGAGCTGCGCGGCCACGACGCGATCCTGCTCGGCGCCGTCGGCGACCCGACGGTGCCGAGCGGGGTGCTCGAGCGCGGCCTGCTGCTGAAGCTGCGCTTCGCCCTCGACCACCACGTCAACCTGCGCCCGGCCAAGCTCTACCCCGGCGTCACCTCGCCGCTGGCCGACCAAACGGAATCGACTACGACATCGATTTCGTCGTGTCCGCGAGGGCACCGAGGGCCCCTACGTCGGCAACGGCGGCGTCGTGCGCGAGGGTAGCGCCGCACGAGGTCGCCACCGAGGTCAGCATCAACACGGCGTACGGCGTGGAGCGGGTCGTCCGCGACGCGTTCCGTCGCGCCGCCGCCCGCCCGCGCCACCACCTCACGCTGGTGCACAAGACCAACGTGCTCGTGCACGCCGGCAGCCTGTGGTAGCGCACCGTCGCCGGGGTCGGCGAGGAGTTCCCCGACGTCACCACCGACTACCTGCACGTCGACGCCGCGTCCATCTTCCTGGTCACCCAGCCGGAGCGCTTCGACGTGATCGTCACCGACAACCTGTTCGGCGACATCCTCACCGACCTCGCCGCCGCGATCACCGGCGGCATCGGGCTCGCGGCCAGCGGCAACCTCGACGTCAGCGGCACCAACCCGTCGATGTTCGAGCCGGTGCACGGCTCGGCGCCCGACATCGCCGGCAGCGGCGTCGCCGACCCGACCGCGGCGATCCTGTCGGTGGCGATGCTGCTCGAGCACCTCGGCCTCGGTGCGGCTGCCGACGCGCGGTCGAGGACGCCGTCGTCGCCGACCTCGCCGACCGCGGCACGACCCGGCGCAGCACCCGCGAGGTCGGCGACGCCGTGCTCGCCCGCGCTCTCCTGCCGACTGACGTCGGCGCCTATCCGGTCGGATACCGTCGGGCATGAGCGACGTGACCATCGACCTCGCCCCGTCGGAGTCCCCGCGCAGCGCCGCCGAGCGCGCCCAGCTGATCGCAGGACCCGGGCTTCGGCCAGGTCTTCACCGACCACATGGTCGCAGCGCGGTACTCGCCGGAGCAGGGCTGGCACGACGCCCGCCTCACGGCGTACCAGCCGCTCACCCTGGACCCGGCGACCTCGGCGCTGCACTACGGCCAGGCGATCTTCGAGGGCCTCAAGGCCTACCGCCAGCCCGACGGCTCGGTCGCGCTGTTCCGGCCGGAGCAGAACGCGCGCCGCTTCCAGCGCTCGGCCCGCCGCCTCGCGATGGCCGAGCTGCCCGAGCAGCTGTTCCTGGACTCGGTGCGCGCCCTCGTCGACGCCGACCGCGACTGGGTGCCGACCGGCGACGGCGCAGGCGCTGTACCTGCGGCCGCTGGTGTTCGCGCTCGACCCGTTCCTCGGCGTCCGTCCGTCACGCGACTACCTGTTCCTGCTGTTCGCCTCGCCGGCCGGCGCCTACTTCCCCGGCGGCGTGAAGCCGGTGACGGTGTGGCTCTCGACCGAGTACGTCCGCGCGGCGCCGGGCGGCACCGGCGAGGCCAAGTGCGCCGGCAACTACGCCGCCTCCCTGGTCGCCCAGGCCCAGGCGGCCGAGCAGGGCTGCGACCAGGTCGTCTGGCTGGACGCGGTCGAGCACCGCTGGGTCGAGGAGATGGGCGGCATGAACCTGTACTTCGTGTACGCCGACGGCCGGCTGGTCACCCCCGCCCTGACCGGCACCCTGCTGCCCGGCGTCACCCGCGACTCGATCATCACCCTCGGAGCCGACCTCGGCCTGGACGTCGAGGAGCGCCAGATCAGCACCGACGAGTGGGAGGCCGGCTGCGCTGACGGCACGATCAGCGAGGTCTTCGCCTGCGGCACCGCGGCCGTCGTGACGCCGGTCGGCGAGGTCAAGTACGACGGGGGCAGCTTCACGGTGGCCGACGGCCAGCCCGGCGCGGTCACCATGAAGGTGCGCGAGGCGCTGCTCGGCATCCAGCAGGGCACCGCGCCCGACCCGCACGGCTGGATGCGCGCGTCGGCTGAGCGGCGACCGGTGCGACCTGCGGCCGACCCGGCGGATTTGCCACCCTCGGTCCGGTTAGGGAGGGTGGAGCAGCACCCCTGTGACCGACGAGAGGAACCCGACATGACCACGCCGTACCCCGAGGGCGAGCAGACCGAGGCAGTCATCGCCGCCGGCATGGCCGCCGGGGACACCGACTCCGTCATGCGTGCCGTCGCCGCCAGCGAGGTCGTCGTGCCGCAGGCGCCCGGTGCGGGGGAGACCGACCTGCCGGACGGCTCGATCTCGCTGCCGGTCATCGAGCAGGACGGCACGTCGTACGTCCCGGTGTTCACCTCCGAGTCCACGATGGCCTCCGCGGCCCCCGACATCGAGGACGCCGTGCAGGTCAGCGCCGCCGAGCTCGGCGCCAACTGGCCGTCGGACGACCTCTGGCTCGCCGTGAACCCCGGCACCGAGGACGGCCTCACCCTCCCGCCGGACGCCGTCCGCTCGCTGCCGACCTACACCGACCCCGCCCCCACCGCCTGAACTGACCGCCTGCCCGTGATCCACACCGGATCGGTACCACCACGTGTGACCGATCCGGTGTGGATCACGGCTGGTGGGTCCGGATGGTGGGACACGGGTTCCGCCCTCCGGTCGGGCGCTGGCACTCTCGACGGTGATGACCACCGCCCGCTGCATTACGAGCTGAGCGCGCCGCCGGAGCACGACCGGCCGACGCGCAGACCTCCCGCGACCGCGGGGGGTCTTTTTTGTTGGGGAGACACGTGAGCACCGACGACTTCCACGTCTACGACACGACGCTGCGCGACGGCGCCCAGCAGGAGGGGCTTGCCTTCTCCGTCGAGGACAAGCTCGCGGTCGCCGCCCACCTGGACAGCCTCGGCGTCGGGTTCATCGAGGGGGGCTGGCCGGGCGCCAACCCCAAGGACACCGAGTTCTTCCGGCGCGCTCGCACCGAGCTCGACCTGAAGCACGCGCAGCTCGCCGCGTTCGGCGCGACCCGCCGACCCGGTGCGAAGGCCGCCGACGACCCCCAGGTGGCCGCCCTGCGTGACTCGGGAGCGGCGGTCGTGACGCTGGTGGCCAAGAGCCACCCCCGGCACGTCGAGCTGGCCCTGCGCACGACGTTGGAGGAGAACCTGGCGATGGTGCGCGACTCGGTCTCGCACCTGCGAGCCGAGGGGCGCCGGGTGTTCCTGGACGCCGAGCACTTCTTCGACGGCTACGCCAGTGACCCGGCGTACGCCCTCGAGGTGCTGCGCACCGCCGTCGAGGCCGGTGCCGACGTCGCCGTCCTGTGCGACACCAACGGCGGCCGGCTGCCCGACGAGGTGGCCGAGGTCGTGCACGCCGTGAGCGCCGCGACCTCCGCCCGGCTCGGCATCCACTGCCACAACGACGCCGGCTGCGCGGTGGCCAACTCGCTGGCGGCTGTCGACGCGGGCGCCACCCACGTGCAGGGGACGCTGAACGGCTACGGCGAGCGCACCGGCAACGCCGACATCCTCACCGTCGTCGCGAACCTCGAGCTCAAGCGGTCGCGGCGGGTGCTGCCCGAGGGGCTGCTGCAGGAGGCGACCCGGGTGGCGCACGCGGTGTCCGAGCTCGCCAACGTGCCGCCGTACAGCCGGCAGCCGTACGTCGGCGCATCCGCGTTCGCGCACAAGGCCGGCCTGCACGCGAGCGCGATCCGGGTCGACCCGATGCTCTACCAGCACGAGGAGCCGGGCTCGGTCGGCAACGACATGCGGATGCTGGTGTCCGACATGGCCGGCCGCGCGTCGATCGAGATGAAGGGCCGCGAGCTCGGCTACGACCTGTCGGGCAACGACGAGCTGCTCGGCCGGGTGACCGCGAAGGTCAAGGACCTGGAGAGCCGCGGCTACACCTTCGAGGCCGCCGACGCGTCCTTCGAGCTGCTGCTGCGCGCCGAGGTCGAGGGCGGCAAGCCGGACTTCTTCGAGGTCGAGTCGTGGCGGGTCATCGTCGACGCGAAGGCCGACCGGGCAGACGGCACCGTCGGCACTGCCGCGGAGGCGACCGTCAAGCTGCGGGCCGGGGGCGAGCGCCTCGTCGCGGTGGGCGAGGGCAACGGTCCGGTGAACGCGCTCGACCACGCACTGCGCAGCGCCCTCGGGCACGCCTACCCCGAGCTCACCAAGCTCGAGCTGATCGACTACCGGGTGCGCATCGTCGACGCGGCGCACGGCACCGACGCGGTGACCCGGGTGCTGGTGGAGACCAGCGACGGCGAGACCTCGTGGGAGACCGTCGGCGTCCACGCCAACATCATCGAGGCCTCCTGGGAGGCGCTGCTGGACGCTGTGACCTACGGGCTGCTGCGGCATCGTGGCGAGGGTGAGCACCTCACGATCTAGCCGGTCCAGCCGCCGTACTTCTCACCGAGCCCGATGATCGACCACCACGCGACCGCTGCACCGACCGGCACCACCAGCACGAGGAACGAGCCGCGTCGGGCCAGCCAGATGGCGAGCACCAGCAGGGCCAGGTAGAGCACCCACATCAGGTACAGCCAGGGGCCGGGCACGAGCAGGCCGGAGGCGGCGTAGAAGAAGCCCACCGGCGCCATCGCGAGCAGCGCGACGATGGCAGCGGCGAGCCGACCGCCACCGGAATGGACCGGCGGCGGCTCGGCAGGGGAGTCGGTGACCATGGCGGCAGCATGCCAGCCGGGCTGCGGGTCCGGCGGCGTACGCGGCGTGCCGGCACTCGTGGCGCGCCGGATAGCCTCTCCGGGTGCGTATCGCGAGGTTCACGACAGGTGACGGAGCGGCGTTCGGCGTCGTCGAGGGTGACGCGGCCGACGGCGGCGGTGGTGCCCTGACCATCCGGCGGATCGAGGGCCACCCGTTCGCGCCGTTCTCGGTGGTCGGTGACCCGGTGCCCGTCTCGGACGTGCGGCTGCTGGCGCCGGTGCTGCCGAGCAAGGTCGTCGCGATCGGGCGCAACTACGCCGAGCACGTGCAGGAGATGGGCGGCGAGGCCGATCTCGCCGACCCGCCGGTGGTCTTCCTCAAGCCCTCCACCTCGGTGATCGGCCCCGGCGACGCCGTGCAGTACCCGGTCGGCATCTCGGAGCAGGTCGACTTCGAGGGCGAGCTGGCGGTCGTCATCGCTCGGCTGTGCCGCGAGGTGCCGCCGGAGCGGGTGAAGGACGTCGTCCTGGGCTTCACCTGCGCCAACGACGTCACCGCGCGCGACCTGCAGAAGCGGGAGTCCCAGTGGGGCCGGGCGAAGGGCTTCGACACGTTCTGCCCGATCGGCCCCTGGGTCACCACCGACATCGACCCGTCCGACCTCGCCGTCACGACCACCGTCAACGGCGACCTCAAGCAGGCCGGCCGCACCTCGCAGATGATGCGCGGCATCGACGTGCTCGTGTCGCACGTCAGCCAGGCGATGACGCTGCTGCCCGGCGACGTGATCCTCACCGGCACGCCCTCGGGCGTCGGCCCGCTCGCCGTCGGCGACGAGGTGAGCGTGACGATCGAACAGGTCGGCACCCTGACCAACCGGGTCGTGGCCCGTGGCTGACTCCGTGGACCAGCAGCCGGTGCGGGTGCGGATCGCGCCGTCACCGACGGGCGACCCGCACGTCGGCACGGCGTACATGTCGCTGTTCAACCTGGCCTTCGCCCGCCAGCAGGGCGGCCAGTTCATCCTGCGCATCGAGGACACCGACCGGGCGCGGTACGTCGCCGACAGCGAGCAGCAGATCTTCGACACGCTGCACTGGCTCGGCCTGGACTGGGACGAGGGCCCGGACAAGGGCGGCCCGTTCGCGCCGTACCGGCAGTCCGAGCGCTCGGAGAGCTACCGGGTGCACGTCGACCGGCTGCTCGCCGACGGGCACGCCTACCACTGCTGGTGCTCGACGGAGCGGCTCGCGTCGATGCGCGAGGAGCAGCAGAAGGCCAAGACGCCGACCGGCTACGACCGGCTCTGCGTCGGCAAGTCGCGCGAGGAGCGCGCTGCGCTGGCGGGCTTCAGCGAGCAGCCAGTCGTGCGGATGCTCGTCCCGGACGACGTCCCGCTCGTCTTCGACGACGTGATCCGCGGCGAGGTCAAGGCGCCGCGGCCGGACGACCAGGTCATCGTGAAGGCCGACGGCTTCCCGACGTACCACCTGGCCAACGTCGTCGACGACCACGAGATGGGCATCACCCACGTGGTGCGCGGCGAGGAGTGGATCTCCTCCACGCCCAAGCACGTGCTGCTCTACGACTGGCTCGGCTGGAAGCGGCCGGCGTTCGCGCACATGCCGCTGCTGCGCAACACCGACAAGTCGAAGATCTCCAAGCGCAAGAACCCGGCCGCGCGGCTCACCTGGTTCCTCGAGCAGGGCTACCTGCCCGAGGCGCTGCGCAACTTCCTCGCGCTGATGGGCTATTCGCAGCCCGAGGGCGAGGAGATCTTCACCTTCGACGACATGGTGCGCGACTTCGACTGGGCCAGGGTCAACGCGGTCGGGCCGGTGTTCGACCTGGACAAGCTGAACTGGCTCAACGGGCACTACTTGCGCGAGCTGTCCGTCGAGGACCTGGCCGGCCGGATCACCGATCACCTGGTACGCCGGGGGCAGCTGCCCGCCGAGCCGACCGCCGAGCAGCGCGCCCTGGTGCTCGCCGCGACGCCGCTCGTGAACGAGCGGATGCAGGTGCTCTCGGAGGCCGAGGGGATGCTCGCCTTCCTGCTCGTCGACGACGCCGACTTCGCGATCGACCCGGACGACGCGGCCAAGGTGCTGACGGCAGACGCGCGGCCGGTCCTCGACGCGACCGTCACCGCGCTCGGCGACCTCGGCACCTGGGCGACGGCCGACATCGAGGCCGCGCTGCGGTCCGCCCTGGTCGAGGGGCTGGGGCTCAAGCCGAAGCTGGCGTTCGGGCCGGTGCGGGTCGCCGTCACCGGACGACGGGTGTCGCCGCCGCTGTTCGAGTCGCTCGAGCTGCTCGGCCGCGACCGCTCCCTGGCCCGGCTGAGGGCCGCGCTCGAGGGTCTCGCGGCATGACCCTCGCCGCCGGGGCGACCGACGGCGCGCAGCTCGCCGGCGACTCGCACCCGCGGCTGCTCCGCACCCCGCGCTCCGCGTGGTGGCGCGCCGCTGCTCGGGCTGATGCTCGCCGGGGCGACCGTGGTCTTCTCGGCCGTCGCCGTGATCGTCGTTGCGCTGATCGTCTCCGGCGCGACGGGCGGATCGACGGACACCGAGGACGCGCTCGACCCGGACACCGCGCTGGGGCTGCTCGCCAACAACCTGGTGATCGCGACCATGATCCCGGCCGCGGTGCTCGCGGTCCTCGTCGTGCACCAGGAACGCATCGGCTGGCTGGCGTCCGTGACGGCGCGGGTGCGGTGGCGGCTGCTCGGCCTGCTGCTGGTGCTGGCTGCCGTGGTGGTCGGTGCCTTCTTCGCCCTCGGCTTCCTGCTGCCGACCTCGGAGCCGGGGACGGACATCTCGGTCCCGACGGCCGGCACCCTGGTCGGGCTGCTCGCTGTGATCCTGCTCACGACGCCGCTGCAGGCGGCCGCCGAGGAGGTCGGGTTCCGCGGCTACCTCACCCAGGCGGTGTCGTCCTGGTTCGCCCGGCCCGCGCTCGGCATCGGCGCGGGAGTAGCGGTCAGCGCCACCTGCTTCGCTCTCGCCCACGGCGTCCAGGACGCCTGGCTGTTCGGTGACCGGTTCGCGTTCGGCCTCGTCGCGTCCTGGCTGGCCTGGCGCACCGGCGGCCTGGAAGCGCCGGTCGCGCTGCACGTCATGAACAACCTGGTCAGCCTCGCGTTCACGGCCTCGACCGGCTCCCTGGAGGAGTCGCTGTCGGTCTCCACGCTGGAGTGGCAGTTCGCCGTGCTGGACGTCGCGATGATGCTCACCTTCGCGTTCCTGGTCGACCGGCTGGTACGCCGGCGGCCCGGTCGTCACCCGCCGCGTTTTGTCCGCCCCGGAGGCCGTCGGCTATCCTGGGGCACGCCCGCCCACCCCGCCGCCAGCGGGGAGCGAGATCCCTTGGGGTATGGGGTAATTGGCAGCCCGACTGATTCTGGTTCAGTTAGTCTTGGTTCGAGTCCAGGTACCCCAGCAAGGCAGGCCGGCGGAGCAGTCCGCTAGTGTTTCTGCTCGCGCGAGCCGCCGGTCACGGTGGTCGCGCAATCATCGTGGCCCCGTTGTGTAGCGGCCTAGCACGCCGCCCTCTCAAGGCGGTAGCGCGGGTTCGAATCCCGTCGGGGCTACCACGAGAAACCCCAGGTCATCGGCCTGGGGTTTCTTCCGTTTGCTGGCTTGCCGCCGCCGATCAGGCAGCGACGGCGGGGGCGCGACCAGCCTTGGCGGCCGCCAGTCGGGCCTGCACCTCGATGGTCGGGTGTGCCCCGGCGAGAGCGGTCCGTCGCGCCGCGATCAAGGCGGCGCGGTAGTCGCGAGACGCGGTCATGAGGCGAATGTCGACCTCGGAGGTGGACAAGTCAAAGACCGACGACGGCGTGTCTGCGAAGTGCTGTCATACCGGCCGGTAGATCAGGGCACACTGGTCAGGTGAGTAGCCGCCTGGTCGCCGTCCTGACGTTGCTCGGCCTGGTCTCGGCGATCCTGCTGGCGGTCCGCCTGCTCCCGATGGAAGCGATGCTCATCTCCGGCCAGTAGCGCCGGATCAGGCGGGCTGTCGGGCGGCCTTCGACGCTCCGGGCTGACGGGACGGCTGCTGTCCCGGCAACGGCGACTGGGCCTGTCCGGCCGGCGGCGCCTGGCCCGGCCTGCCCTGCTGCTGGTGCTGGAGCACCTCGCTGAGCTTGGCCGCGGCGGCGCACACGATCTGCGCGTGCAGCCGGCCCGGCTGGCGGCTCAGCCGCTCGACCGGCCCGGAGACCGACACGGCCGCGACGATGCGACCGCCAGGGCCGCGCACCGGCGCCGACACCGAGGCGACGCCGGGCTCGCGCTCGCCGACGCTCTGCGCCCAGCCCCGGCGGCGGACCGCCGAGAGCGCGGTCGCGGTGAACTTCGCCTCGCGCAGGCCGCGGTGCAGCCGGTCCGGCTCCTCCCAGGCCAGCAGGATCTGGGCGGCGGAGCCGGCCTTCATGGTCAGCGTCGCGCCGACCGGCACGGTGTCGCGCAGACCGGTGAGCCGCTCGGCCGCGGCGACGCAGACCCGGGAGTCACCCTGGCGGCGGTAGAGCTGGGCGCTCTCGCCGGTGATGTCGCGCAGCCGCGCGAGCACCGGGTTGGCCGCCGCGAGCAGCCGGTCCTCGCCCGCGGCGGTGGCCAGCTCGCGCAGTCGCGGCCCGAGCACGAAGCGGCCCTGCAGGTCGCGCGCGACGAGCCGGTGGTGCTCCAGCGCGATCGCCAGGCGGTGGGCCGTCGGACGGGCCAGTCCGGTGGCGGCCACCAGCGAGGCGAGGCTGGCGGGGCCGGCCTCGAGCGCTCCCAGCACGATGGCGGCCTTGTCCAGAACGCCGACTCCGCTAGAGTTGTCCATGTACCGATACTGCCGTCTCACCGGCCGAGACGCAAGTTCCGCCCGTCTCACAGGGAGAGAAACCGTGGCGCGCACGCTCGCCGAGAAGGTCTGGGACGCCCACGTCGTGCGACGAGCCGAGGGCGAACCCGACCTGCTCTACATCGACCTGCACCTGGTGCACGAGGTCACCAGCCCGCAGGCCTTCGACGGGCTGCGGCTCGCCGGGCGCCCGGTTCGCCGTCCCGACCTCACGATCGCCACCGAGGACCACAACGTCCCGACCGTCGACATCGACCTGCCGATCGCCGACCCGGTCTCGCGGACCCAGGTCGACGCCCTGCGCCGCAACTGCGCCGAGTTCGGGGTGCCGCTGTACCCGCTGGGTGACCGCGAGCAGGGCATCGTGCACGTCGTCGGCCCGCAGCTCGGGCTCACCCAGCCCGGCATGACCGTCGTCTGCGGCGACTCGCACACCTCGACCCACGGCGCGTTCGGCGCCTCGCGTTCGGCATCGGCACCAGCGAGGTCGAGCACGTCCTCGCGACCCAGACCCTGCCGCTCGAGCCGTTCAAGACGATGGCGGTCACCGTCGACGGGACGCTGGCCCCGGGCGTCACCGCCAAGGACCTGATCCTCGCGGTCATCGCCGAGATCGGCACCGGCGGCGGCCAGGGCTACGTCATCGAGTACCGCGGCGAGGCGATCCGCGCGCTGTCGATGGAAGCCCGGATGACCATCTGCAACATGTCCATCGAGGCCGGCGCGCGGGCCGGGATGATCGCGCCGGACGAGACGACCTTCGACTACCTGGACGGCCGGCCGCACGCGCCGCACGGCGACGAGTGGGACGCCGCGGTCGAGTCCTGGCGCGACGCTGCGCACCGACGACGACGCGACCTTCGACCGCGAGGTCGTCCTCGACGCCGGCAGCCTCGCGCCGTTCGTCACCTGGGGCACCAACCCCGGGCAGGGCCTGCCGCTGACGCGGCTCGGTGCCCGACCCCGCGACCATCGCCGACGAGCACGAGCGGTCGGCCGCGACGCGCGCGCTGGAGTACATGGGGCTCACGCCGGGCACGCCGCTGCGCGACATCGCCGTCGACACGGTGTTCCTCGGCTCCTGCACCAACGGCCGGATCGAGGACCTGCGGGCGGCCGCCGAGGTGCATCGCGCGGCCACCAGGTCGCCGACGGCGTGCGGATGCTGGTCGTCCCCGGCTCGGTCCGGGTGCGGCTCGCGGCCGAGGAGGAGGGCCTGGACGTGGTCTTCAAGGAGGCCGGTGCCGAGTGGCGCCACGCCGGCTGCTCGATGTGCCTGGGCATGAACCCCGACCAGCTGGCGCCGGGGGAGCGCAGCGCCTCGACGTCGAACCGCAACTTCGAGGGCCGGCAGGGCAAGGGTGGCCGCACCCACCTGGTCTCGCCGCTGGTCGCCGCGGCCACCGCTGTCGTCGGCCGGCTCGCCTCGCCGGCCGACCTGCCGACCGCGGCCGGCGTCCGACGGTCCCGTCGCGGAGAGGAGCTGACGTGGAACCGTTCACCGTGCACACCGGTCGCGCCGTCCCGCTGCGCCGCACCAACGTCGACACCGACCAGATCATCCCGGCGGTCTACCTCAAGCGGATCACCCGCACCGGCTTCGAGGACGGCCTGTTCGCCGCGTGGCGCAACGACCCCGACTTCGTGCTCAACCGCCCGGAGTCCGCGGGCGCCACCATCCTGGTCGCCGGCCCGGACTTCGGCACCGGCTCGTCGCGCGAGCACGCCGTCTGGGCCCTGCAGAACTACGGCTTCCGGGTCGTCATCTCCCCGCGGTTCGCCGACATCTTCCGGGGCAACGCCGGCAAGGGCGGCCTGCTCACGGCCTGCGTCGACCAGCCCGAGGTCGAGCGGCTCTGGAGCTCGCTCGAGGCCGATCCGGCCACCGAGGTCACCGTCGACCTGGCCGCGCGGACCGTCGTCCTGGGCCGGTCGAGACCGTGCCGTTCGACATCGACGACTACACCCGCTGGCGGCTGCTCGAGGGCCTCGACGACGTCGACCTGACCCTGCTGTCAGCCGATGCCGTTGCTGCGATACGAGGCCCGCCGCCCGTCCTGGCTGCCCACCACGGTCTGACCGGGCCGGATTCGGCCCGCCATCCGGGGGAACTCGTTGAGACACAACGGGAAAAGGGCCCGTTGGTGTTTGTTTCGCGATCACGTTGCGCCTAACGTCGCACTCGAATCGAGCGACCGCTCGACAACCGCATCCACAAGGGGTTCTACGTGAACAAGGCTCAGCTGATCGACAAGCTGTCCACGCAGCTCGGTAGCAAGAAGGCCGCCACCGACGCTGTCGACGCCGTCATCGACACCATCACCCGCGCCGTTGCTTCGGGCGAGCGCGTCGCCATCACCGGCTTCGGCGTCTTCGAGAAGGTCGCCCGCCCGGCACGCGTCGGGCGCAACCCGCGCACCGGTGCCGCGGTGAAGATCAAGAAGACCACCGTGCCGAAGTTCAAGGCGGGCCAGGGCTTCAAGGACGTCGTCAGCGGCGCCAAGAAGCTCCCGAAGGCCGCGGTCGCCGGTCGCGAAGTCGGCCACCGGCACCTCCGACGGCCGGCCAAGAAGACGACCGCGAAGAAGACGACGGCCAAGAAGACCACCGCCAAGAAGGCACCGCCAAGAAGGCGGCGGCCAAGAAGACGACCGCGCAAGAAGGCTCCGGCCAAGAAGGCACCGCCAAGAAGACCACGGCCAAGAAGACGGCCGCGCGCAAGCGCTAGTCCGACCGGTACGGCGCGACGGGCCCGGGCACCCGAGAGGGTTCCCGGGCCCGTCCGCGTCCGCTGCGCTCTGCGCTACTGCAGGGTGGCGATGGTGAGGAACGTGACCCGCGGCCCGTCCGACCTCGATGCGCACCCGCTGGCCGACCCGCAGCAGCCGGATGCCGCCGGCGTCGAACGCCGGCCGGTCGTAGGGGAGCTCGGTGCCGTCGTCGAGCAGCACGGTCCCGGACCGGCTGCCCGCGTCGAAGCTGCGTACCGTCGCCTGCACCCGCCGAACCTATCCGGCCCGCGGTCGCCGGGTGCTCGCTGCGTCCAGTGCGCGGGTCGTCCACGGGCCCACGCCGAGCAGGATCGCGGCCTGCAGGTCGGCTGCCGTGTCGACGTCCCGGCGCAACGACGGCAGCGCGTCGGCAGTCGACCTCGTGGCCGCCCGACCCGGCATGCCGGGCCGCCGACCCGGGGCCGAACATCGGCCGCAGGTCCTCGGCCGCCCGGGCCAGCAGCAGGGTCGTCCCGGTGCCCTCCGCGTCCCGGACGAAGCTCCGACCGTGCGCCGGCGGCGCTGCGCAGCGCCACCGCGAGCTCGGCCGGTCGCAGCGCCGGCAGGTCGGCGGCGACGGTGCCGACCGACGTCCCCGGATGGCGTCGGGCGGCGAGCGCCGCGCCGTGGACCAGCGCGGCGTTGAGGCCGGCGTCCGGCTCGTCGGCGGTGACCTCGGCACCTGCCGCGAGCAGCGCTCGGGCCGCCTCCGGGTCGTCGGTCACGACCTGCACGGCAGCGACCAGGGGGCAGGCGAGCGCGGCCGCGGCGGTGTCCAGCGCGAAGGCGAGGGCGAGGGCGCTGACGGTCGCCGTCGTACGGCGGCCCGAGCCGGGTCTTCGCCACGGTCAGGCGCTTGACCGGCAGCACCAGGCACCACCGTCGGCTCGCGTCGTCCACGCGCCTGATCCTGCCAGCCGCGCTCGACACCGGGACCAGCGGACGTGGAAGGATGTGGACCTCGGCGAGCCGACCGGGTCCGTCGGGGTCGCAGGACGAAGGGGCACCGGGTGAGCCACGCGCGGTCGCGCCACGGGTCGATCGGGTTCTGGTACCGGCTCGCCGTCGTCATCATCCGGCCGCTGCTGCACGGTCCTGACCCGCCGCGACTGGCGCGGGGCCGAGCACGTCCCCGCCGAGGGCGGCTTCGTGGCCGTCACCAACCACGTCTCGCACGTCGACCCGCTGACCTTCGCGCACTTCCTCTACGACAACGGGCGGCTGCCGCGGTTCCTCGGCAAGGAGGTGCTCTTCCGGCTGTTCTTCGTCGGGCGGGTGCTGCGCGGCGCCAAGCAGATCCCCGTCTACCGCGAGTCGGCCGACGCGGCGCAGGCGTTCTCGGCCGCGGTGGCCGCGGTGCGGGCGGGGCGAGTGCGTCGCCATCTACCCGGAGGCCACGCTGACCCGCGACCCCGAGCTGTGGCCGATGGTCGGCAAGACCGGTGCCGCCCGGGTCGCGCTGGAGACCGGCGCCCCGGTGGTGCCGGTGGCGCAGTGGGGACCGCAGGAGCATCCTGCCGCCGTACGGCAAGCGGCCGCACCTGTTCCCGCGGAAGACGGTGCACGTCTGGGCCGGCCCGCCGGTCGACCTGGACGACGTCCGCGACCGCCCGGTGGACGCCGCGCTCCTGCACGAGGTGACGGAGCGCATCATGGCTGCTGTGACCGCACTGCTGGAGGAGATCCGGGGCGAGCAGGCTCCCGGCGTCCGGTACGACCCGCGCGCTGCCGGCGTGCCGGTGACCGGCGACCCGCGGCGGACCGACGACAGGAAGCCGCATGAGCACCCCACGAATCGCTCGCTGCGCCACGACGCGGGGACCCGCATGACACGCGTGGCCGTGCTGGGGACCGGGTCGTGGGGCACCGCGTTCTCGATGGTGCTGGCCGACGCCGGTGCCGACGTCGTGCTGTGGGGCCGCCGCGCCGAGGTCGTCGACGCCATCACGAGCAGCCACGAGAACCCGGACTACCTGCCGGGCATCCCGCTGCCCGAGACGGTGCGCGCCACCGCCGACCCGGCCCAGGCGCTGGACGGCGCCGAGGTCGTCGTGCTGGCCGTCCCGTCGCAGACCCTGCGCAAGAACCTCGAGCGAGTGGGAGCCGCTGCTTCCGCGCGACTGCGTGCTCGTCAGCCTGATGAAGGGCATCGAGCTCGGCACCACCCGCCGGATGAGCGAGGTGATCGCCGAGACGACGGGGGCCGAGCCGGAGCGCATCGCGGTCGTCTCCGGGCCGAACCTCGCCAAGGAGATCGCCCAGCGCCAGCCGGCGGCCAGTGTCGTCGCCTGTGTCGACGAGGCCGTCGCCGAGAAGCTGCAGCAGGTCTGCCTGACGGCGTACTTCCGGCCCTACACGAACACCGACGTCGTCGGCGTCGAGCTCGGCGGGGCGGTCAAGAACGTCATCGCGCTCGCGGTCGGGATGGCCAAGGGCATGGGGATGGGCGACAACTCGCAGGCCTCGATCATCACCCGCGGCCTCGCCGAGATCACCCGGCTCGGGCTCGCGCACGGGCGCCGACGCCGCGACCTTCGCCGGCCTCGCCGGGGTCGGCGACCTGGTGGCGACCTGCATGTCACCGCTGTCGCGCAACCGCACGTTCGGCGAGAACCTCGGCAAGGGGCATGTCGCTCGAGGAGGTCGTGCAGGCGACCCGGCAGACCGCGGAGGGCGTCAAGTCCGCCGAGTCGATCCTGGCGCTGGCCCGCGCGCACGACGTCGACATGCCGATCGTCGAGCACGTCGTCGCCGCCGTGCACGACGGCCTGCCGCCGGGCGAGATCGTGCGCCGCATCATGAGCCGGTCGGCGAAGTCCGAAGCCGACTGAGCCTCAGCCCAGGCCGAGGGCGTCGTCGAGGTCGCGCCACAGGTCCTCGACGTCCTCGACGCCGACCGACAGCCGGACCAGGGTCTCCGGTACGTCGGTGCTCTCACCGGGCCAGCGGCGCCGCCGCTCGAGGCTGGACTCGACGCCGCCGAGGCTGGTGGCGTGCACCCACAGCCGGGTCGCCGCGACCGCTGCGTCGACCTGGTCGGGTGACCGGTCGAGCTCGATGCTCACCATCGCGCCGAGCCCCGGGTAGTGCACCGTCGTGACCCCCGGGTGCGCCGCCAGCCGGCGGGCCAGCTCGGCGGCGTTGGACTGGGCCCGCTCGACCCGCAGGTGCAGGGTGCGCAGGCCGCGCAGCGCCAGCCAGGCCTCGAAGGTGCCCGGGACGGCGCCCATCGTGCCGCGGAGCTCCACCAGCCGGCCGGCCAGGTCCGATGTCGTGCGCCACCGCGACGCCGAGCAGCACGTCGGAGTGGCCGGACAGGTACTTCGTCACGCTGTGCACGACCACGTCGGCGCCGGTCTCCAGCGGTCGCTGCAGGATCGGCGTCGCGAAGGTGCTGTCGACCACCAGCAGCGCGCCGGCCGCGGCCGACCGCGCGCCCAGCGCCTCGAGGTCGACCACCTTGAGCATCGGGTTGGTCGGCGACTCGGCCCAGACCAGGTCCGCGCCCTGCACGGCGTCCGCCGTCGCGGCGGCGTCGGTGAGGTCGACCAGCCGGACGGTCAGCCGGCCGCTGCTCCTCCATCCGCCGCAGCACCTTCAGGCTGCCGTAGTAGGCGTCCGGCCCGGTGACCACGACACCGCCCTGCGGCGTCAGGTCCAGCGCCGCTGCGACGGCGGCCAGCCCGGACGCGAACGACGTCGCCACCCCGCCCTCGAGGGCGCCGACCGCGCTCTCGAACATCTCCCAGGTCGGGTTGCCGTAGCGGCCGTAACCGACCTCCCCGCCGGCGTGGTAGGTCGACGCCATCACCAGCGGCGGGTTCATCGGCCCGTCCGGCTGCCGGGGTGGCCGGCCGGCGGACACCGCCACGGTGGCAGGGGACAGCGGCGGCGTCGGGCTCGAGGGGCATGGCTGCGAGTATCCCGGTCCGCGCCGCCGTCGGTAGGGTCGGCCGCAATGAGCGACCTGACCCGCCCTGACGGCGACCCCCAGAAGCCGCCCCGCCGAGCCCGCGTCGCCGTCGTCTTCGGTGGCCGCAGCACCGAGCACGCCGTCTCGTGCGTCTCGGCCGGCAGCGTCCTCGCCGCCATCGACCGGGACCGGTACGACGTCGTCCCCGTCGGCATCTCCCGGGAGGGCCGCTGGGTGCTCGCGGCCGACGACCCGGCAGGCGCTGGCCATCACCGGCGGTCGAGCTGCCCGAGGTGGCCGGCGACGGCGCCGCGGTCATGCTCGCCGGCGACCCGACCCACCGCGGGCTCGCCGTCTACGAGCCGGGGGCGATGCCCGAGCAGCTCGGCGAGGTCGACGTCGTCCTGCCGCTGCTGCACGGCGCCTACGGCGAGGACGGCACGCTGCAGGGACTGCTCGAGCTGGCCGGCGTGCCGTACGTCGGGTCCGGGGTGTTCGCGTCGGCGGCCGCCATGGACAAGGGGCACATGAAGACGCTGCTGCAGGGTGCCGGCCTGCCGGTCGGGCCCGTACGCCGTCGTCACCCCGCGGGCCTGGGCCACCGACAAGGCGGCGGTGCGCGAGACCGTGGCGGCGCTCGGCTTCCCGGTGTTCGTCAAGCCGGCCCGGGCCGGGTCGAGCGTCGGCATCACCAAGGTGCACGGCCCCGACGAGCTCGACGACGCCATCGAGACGGCCCGGTCGCACGACCCGCGAGTCGTGGTCGAGGCGGCCCTCGAAGGTCGCGAGATCGAGTGCGGCGTGCTCGAGGGTCTCGACGGCGGACCGCCCGAGGCCAGCGTCCCGGGCGAGGTGGTCGTCGGCGGCGAGCACGAGTTCTACGACTTCGCGGCGAAGTACCTGCCCGACGAGGGCACCGACCTGATCGTGCCCGCGGAGCTGCCCGACGAGGTCGTCGCCGAGGTGCAGGACCTCGCCTGCCAGGCGTTCGAGGCGCTGTCCTGCGAGGGGCTGGCCCGGGTCGACTTCTTCGTCACGCGGAGCGGCTCGGTCGTCATCAACGAGGTGAACACCATGCCGGGCTTCACGCCCGGGTCGATGTTCCCGTTGATGTGGAACGCCAGCGGGCTGGACTACCCGGCACTGGTCGACCGGCTGGTGCAGACCGCGCTGGCCCGCGATCCCGGCCTGCTGCGCTGACGGTCAGCCGTCCGGGAACGCCTCGAGCACGGCCGGCGCCAGGTCGACCAGCGGCGCGGTGGCCTCGGCGCGGGGCACCGACGACGGCACCGTCAGCTCGACGTACGTGCCGCGACCGACGGTCGTGAAGACGTACGGCGGGGCGCCCGGCGTCAGGTACCACGCCACCCCGTCGACCTCGACCAGCTCGGAGTCCGCCGCGAGCCCGGCCGGGCGCGGCACCCCGCAGCGCAGCACCAGCGGCGGGTCGCCCCAGGCCGCGGTGCGGTCCGACGCGGGCTCGGTGTCCCGGGCGTCGCGCCCGTCCAGCGAGTCGGGCAGCGCGTCGTGCAGCCGTGCGCAGCCCGCGCCCGGCCCGTCCGGGACCGCGACGCGCACCGCAGGGCTGCCGGTGCAGGCCGCCAGCGTGCAGCCCGCCAGCACGCCGCCGGCCAGCACTCCGGCGAGCAGCCGCCGGCGGATCGTCAGAGGTGGACGACCGGGCAGGTCAGCGTCCGGGTGATGCCGTCGACGCCCTGCACCTTCGCGACGACCATCTTGCCGAGCTCGTCGACGTTCTTGGCCTCGGCGCGGACGATGACGTCATAGGGACCGGTGACGTCCTCGGCCTGGGTGACGCCCTTGAGATCCGCGATCGCGCGGGCCACTGCGGCCGCCTTGCCGACCTCGGTCTGGATCAGGATGTAGGCCTGGACAACCATCGGCAGGGCCTCTCTTCGTAGAGTTCCGTCGCATCGTGCACGGCACTGGGGCCGCTTGCGAGCGAACCTACCGGATCGTGTGCAGAGCAGGACGACTGAGGGAGCGAGATGAGCGGCACCGTGGCTGACCTCGGGGAGGTCGACCTGGTCGAGGCGGTCGTCGCCCGGCTCGGGACGACCCCTGCCGTGCTGCTCGGCCCGGGCGACGACGCCGCCGTCGTCGCCGCCGCCGACGGGCGGGTCGTCGTCACCACCGACGTCCTGGTCGAGGGCCGGCACTTCAAGCGCGACTGGTCCAGCGCGGCCGACGTCGGTGTGCGCGCGGCCGCTGCCGAACCTCGCGGACGTCGCCGCGATGGGCGCCGTGCCGACCGCGCTGCTGGTCGGCCTGGTGGTGCCCGGCGACCTGCCGACGCAGTGGGTGCTCGAGCTCGCCGACGGGCTGGCCGAGGAGGCCGCGCGGGCGGGTGCTGCCGTCGCCGGCGGTGACCTGGTGCGCGGCGACCTGGTGACGATCGCGGTCACCGCACTGGGCTCGCTCGAGGGCCGCGACCCGGTGACCCGGTCCGGCGCGGCGCCGGGTGACCTGGTGGCGGTGGCCGGCCGGCTCGGCTGGGCGGCGGCCGGGTTCGCCGTGCTGTCCCGCGGTTTCCGCTCGCCGCGGACCCTGACCGACGCGCACCGCCGACCGGTGCCGCCGTACGACGAGGGGCCGCGCGCCGCCGGGCTCGGTGCCACCGCGATGGTCGACGTCAGCGACGGCCTGGTCGCCGACCTGCGTCACCTGGCGAAGGCCAGCGGTGTGTCGATCCGGCTGCAGTCCGAGGCCTTCCACGTGCCGCAGGAGTTCCAGGACACGGCGCGGGCGCTGAACGCCGACCCGTTGCAGTGGCTGCTCGCCGGCGGCGACGACCACGCGCTGGCCGCGACGTTCCCGCCGGACGTCGACCTGCCGATGGCCTGGAGCGTCGTGGGCCGCGTCGAGGCGGGCGAGGACGTGCTCGTCGACGGCGCGGAGTGGGCCGGCCCGGGCGGCTGGCGGACGTTCTAGCGTGCCGACCGTCCTCGAGCCCGCCGAGTGGGTGCCCCGGGCGCCGGGCGCACACCGCGCGGGTCGACGTGTGGGTGCAGCCGCACCTGGCGCGCCGGCGTACCGGCGAGAAGCACCCGGTCGAGGACTTCCTGTTCGACTACTACCACCTGTCGCCGGCCAAGCTGCGCCGCTGGCACCCCGGGGCGGGCGTCGTGCTCGGCGGGCCCGAGGCGACGGCGTACCTGGAGCTGACGGACTACCGGCAGGTCGCCGATGGCGTCACCGTCGACCGCGACCGGCTCGCCCGGCACGGGCGCCGGCTGCACGACGTACGCCGGCTGCTCGTCGCCACGGCGTCGCGGCCCGCGTCGTACGGCTGCTTCGGCCTGCACGAGTGGGCGATGGTCTACCGCCAGCCCGCCGACCAGGTGCGCCATGCGGGGCACCGGCTGCGGCTGGGCAGCGCTGGGACCGACACCGTCGTCGAGGCCGGGCCGCTGCGGTGCACGCACATCGACGCGTACCGGTTCTTCACCCCGGAGGCGCAGCCCCTCAACGCGCTGCAGCCCACCCGGGACACCCAGGTCGAGCTGGAGCAGCCGGGCTGCCTGCATGCCGGGATGGACCTCTACAAGTGGGCGGCGGCCTTCGACCCGTTCCTGCCGTCCGACCTCACGGCCGACTGCTTCGCGCACGCCCGGGAGATCCGCGCGGTCGACATGCGCGCGTCGCCGTACGACCTGTCGGACCTCGGCTACCCGCCGATCCCGGTGGAGACCCCGGACGGCCGCGCCGACTACGTCCGCCGGCAACGAGGCTTCGCCGACAGCGGCGCCCTCCTGCGCACCCGCCTGATCGGTCACGCGCCCTCGACGCGCCTCGCTTGGCCGCTCGCACCGACCCCGGTGATCGCGCGGCAGATCCCCGGTGACAGGCATCCGGGACGGGCCCGGAGACGGCGACGGCCGGCCCCCTGCAGGGGACCGGCCGTCGGGTGCGTCAGGTGCGCTCTAGCGGGTGACCTTGCCGGCCTTGATGCAGGAGGTGCACACGTTGAGGCGCTTCGGGGTCTTGCCGGACTTGCCCACCATCGCGCGCACGGTCTGGATGTTGGGGTTCCAGCGGCGCTTGGTACGCCGGTGCGAGTGCGAGATGCTGTGACCGAAGCCCGGCCCCTTGCCGCAGACGTCGCAGTTGGCAGCCACGGTCAGACACTCCTCTTGTGCAGACATGGCTCACAGCGCGCATGCGCCAGGTGGCCGTCGATGGGGGGCCCGTTCGTCCGGGCAACCGCAGCAGCGTATCCGACCTCCCGGCCGGGACGCCAACCGAGCGGGTCGGGGCGGCGCGCACCGTCCCAGGTCCTGCCCCGGCGCTAGATTCCCTGCCGTGAGCACCAGCGTCGTCCTGACCCGGCTCGACGGCGAGTCCGTCGCGCGGTGGCTGACGGCGGGGCGGGACGCCCTGGACGCGGCGAAGGACGAGATCGACGAGCTCAACGTCTACCCGGTGCCGGACGGCGACACCGGCACCAACCTGCACCTCACGCTGGTGGCGGCCGTCGAGGCCGCTGACCGAGCCGTCCCTGCGGGGCGGCGACACCGAGACCCCGACGCCGCGGCGGCTGATGTCGACGCTGGCCCACGGCGCGCTGATGGGCGCCCGCGGCAACTCCGGGCGTGATCCTCGCCCAGCTGCTGCGCGGCGTCTCCGACGGCCTCGAGGGCGTCGAGCGCTCGCTCGACGCCGGCGCAGCTGGCGCCGGGCGCTGTCCGCCGGCGCGCCGCGCCGCCTACGAGGCGGTCGCCGACCCGGTCGAGGGCACCATGCTGACCGTCGCCCGGGAGGCCGCCGAGGCGGCCGAGGAGGTGGCGGCCGGCTGGGACGGCACGCGACGACGACGGGGCGCTGGCCGCCGTGGTCACGGCCGCCGCCGAGGGCGCCCGCGCCGCGCTGGCCCGGACCCCCGACCAGCTCGAGGTGCTGCGCCGGGCCGGCGTCGTCGACGCCGGCGGCCGCGGCATCTGCGTCCTGCTCGACGCGCTCGCCGCGGTCGTCACCGGCGCCGAGACCGCGCCGACCGAGGTGCGGCGGCAGCGCGAGACCCCGGGCGAGACGAGTGCCTGGCCCCGCAGCGGGCTGGACGTCGAGGACCCGGACGCGCACGGGCCGACGTACGAGGTGATGTACCTGCTGGACGCGCCGGCCGAGGCCATCGGGCCGCTGCGCGAGGCGCTGACGCCGCTCGGCGACTCGCTGGTCGTCGTCGGCGGCGAGCCGACCGTGGAACGTCCACGTGCACGTCGACGACGTCGGCGCCGCGGTCGAGGCCGGCATCGAGGCCGGCCGGCCGCACCGCATCCGGATCACCCACTTCGGGACGCCGCCCGCGCCACGGCCGTCGCGCTGCCCGCCGACAGCCGGCGGGTCGTGTCCGTGGTGGCGGGCGACGGGCTCGCCGCGCTGTTCGAGTCCGCGGGTGCCACCGTCGTGCGCGGCGGCCCCGGGATGCGGGCGTCGACCGCCGAGCTGCTCACCGGCCTGCGCGCCGCCCAGGCCCGCGACCTCGTCGTGCTGCCCAACGACGCCGACAGCCTGGCCGTCGCCGAGGCGGCCGCCGGCAAGGCCCGCGACGAGGGGCTGCGGGTCGCCGTGATCCCGACCCGGGCGAGCGTCCAGGCGATCGCCGGCGCTCGCGGTGCACGACCCGGACCGCCGCTTCGACGACGACGTCGTCGCGATGACCGCGGCCGCCGGCCACTGCCGGCACGGCGGCGTGACGGTGGCGTCCCGCGAGGCCGTGACGATGGCCGGCGTGTGCCGCGCGGGCGACGTGCTCGGCCTCGTCGACGGCGACTTCGCGGTGATCGGCGACGACCTGGTCGAGGTGGCCGGCATCGTGCTCGACCGGATGCTCGGCTCCGGCGGCGAGCTGGTCACCCTGGTCACCGGCGCGGACGCCGACCAGGGCCTCGCCGAGGCCGTCGCGGACCGGCTGCGGGCCGTCCGGCCGGAGGTCGACCGCGTCCTGTACGACGGCGGCCAGCCCCGCTACCCGCTGCTCATCGGGGTCGAGTGAGCGTGGTCGACCTGCAGAGCCCGTTGGTCAAGCTGGTCGGGGACAAGACCGCCAAGCCGTTCGAGACCAAGCTCGGCATCCGCACCGCGGACGACCTGCTGCGCCACTACCCGCGCCGCTACGCCCGGCGCGGCGAGCTGACCGACCTGGCGGCCCTGCGGGTCGGCGAGGAGGTCACGGTCCTCGCGAGGGTCGCGGCGGTCGGCGGTGCACCGGATGCACAACCGGCCCGGCTCCCGCCTCGAGGTCACGGTCACCGACGGCACCGGCAAGCTGCTGCTCACGTTCTTCAGCAAGCGAACCAGGACTGGCTGGCCGACAAGCTGCGTGGCCGGCGTCGGCCTGTTCAGCGGCAAGGTCGACGTGTTCCGGGGCAACCGGCAGCTGGCCCACCCCGACTACCTGCTGCTCGACGACAGGGACGACGTCGACGCGCTGGCCTACGCCAGCGAGCTGATCCCGATCTACCCGGCGTCGCCAAGCTCGAGACCTGGAAGATCAAGCAGACCGTCGAGGTCGTGCTCGACGTCCTGGGCGACGACCTGCCCGACCCGCTGCCGGACGACGTACGCGCGAGCCGGCGAGCTCGCCGGCTTCGCCGAGGCGCTGCGGCTGATCCACCAGCCGCAGACCGACGCCGACTGGAAGCGCGGCCGGGACCGGCTGCGCTGCGACGAGGCCTTCGTGCTGCAGACCGTGCTCGCCCGGCGCCGGGCCGAGATGTCCGCGCTGGCCGCCACCTCGCGGGTCGCCCGGGACGCCGGGCTGCTCGCCGCGTTCGACGAGCGGCTGCCGTTCACCCTCACCGAGGGCCAGCAGGAGGTCGCGGCGCAGGTGACCGCCGACCTGGCCCGCGAGCACCCGATGCACCGGCTGCTGCAGGGCGAGGTCGGCTCCGGCAAGACGGTGGTCGCGCTGCGGGCGATGCTCGCCGTCGTCGACGCGGGCGGCCAGGCCGCGCTGCTGGCCCCGACCGAGGTGCTCGCCCAGCAGCACCACCGCTCCATCACCGCGATGCTCGGCCCGCTGGCCGAGCGCGGCATGCTCGGCGGCGCCGACCTGCGGCACCCGGGTCGCGCTGCTCACCGGCTCGCAGGCGACCGCGGCCCGCCGCGCGGCGCTGCTCGACGTCGTCAGCGGCGAGGCCGGCATCGTCATCGGCACCCACGCGCTGATCGAGGACAAGGTCGAGTTCCACGACCTCGGCCTGGTCGTCGTCGACGAGCAGCACCGGTTCGGCGTCGAGCAGCGCGACGCCCTGCGCAGCAAGGCCAAGGTCGCGCCGCACGTGCTCGTCATGACCGCGACGCCGATCCCGCGCACCGTCGCGATGACCGTCTTCGGCGACCTCGACGTCTCGACGCTGACCGAGCTGCCGGCCGGCCGGTCGCCGATCGTCGTCCACGTCGTGCCCGGCGGCGAGAAGCCGCACTTCCTGGAGCGCGCCTGGCAGCGGGTGCGCGAGGAGGTCGACGGCGGGCCACCAGGCGTACGTCGTCTGCCCGCGGATCGGCGGCGACGTCGCCGACGCCGAGCCGGCCGCCGGCGGCGAGCCCGACCCCGCGGACGAGGCGACCTCGGCGCTGCGACCGGCCGCTCGCCGTGCTCGACGTCGCGCCGATGCTCGCCGAGGGACCGCTGGCCGGGCTGCGCGTCGAGGTGCTGCACGGCCGGCTGCCGCCCGACGACAAGGACGACGTGATGCGCCGGTTCGCCGCCGGCGACCTCGACGTCCTGGTCGCCACCACCGTGGTCGAGGTCGGCGTCGACGTCGCCAACGCCACCGCCATGGTCGTCCTCGACGCCGACCGGTTCGGCGTCTCCCAGCTGCACCAGCTGCGCGGCCGGGTCGGCCGCGGCTCGGCTCCCGGGCTGTGCCTGCTGGTCACCGACGCCGAGGCCGGTACGCCGGCCCGCGAGCGGCTCGACGCCGTCGCCGCCACCCTCGACGGCTTCGAGCTGTCCCGCCTCGACCTCGAGACAGCGCCGCGAGGGCGACGTCCTCGGCGCCTCGCAGTCCGGCCGCCGCTCCAGCCTGCGGCTGCTCTCGGTGCTGCGCGACGAGGAGGTCATCGCGCAGGCCCGCGACGAGGCCACGGCGCTGGTCGGCGACGACCCGGACCTGGCCCGGCACCCGGCGCTGCAGGCCGCGGTCGAGGCCGTGCTCGCCGACGAGCGCGCCGAGTACCTCGAGAAGGCGTGAGCGGTCCGTGCCGCGGGTGATCGCGGGGGCGGCGCGCGGCCGGCGGATCGCCGTACCGCCCGGCCACGGCGACCCGCCCCACCTCCGACCGCGCCCGCGAGGCGCTGTTCTCCACGCTGGAGTCGCTGGTCGATCGCCTGGGCCGGCCGCCGGGTGCTCGACCTGTACGCCGGCTCCGGCGCCGTCGGGCTCGAGGCGCTCAGCCGCGGCGCCGCCCATGCGCTGCTCGTCGAGGCCGACGCCAAGGCCGCCCGCACCATCAGCCAGAACGCGGAGACCCTCGGGCTGGCCGGCGCCGAGGTGCGCCACAGCCGGGTCGAGCGGATCGCGGCGGCCGGCGCCGCCCGGCCCGGCGTACGACCTCGTGTTCGCTCGACCCGCCCTACGACGCTCGACGACGCGTCGCTGGCGACGGTGCTGTCCGACCTGCGCCCGGGCTGGCTCGCCGACGGCGCGGTGGTGGCCGTGGAGCGCACCACCCGCGGCGGCGCCGTGGGTCTGGCCGGCCGGGCTTCGAGGCGCTGCGGTCCCGGCGCTACGGCGAGGCGCACGCTTTGGTACGGTCGCGCCACTCCGGGCCTACCGGCCCCCGCTACCGGTGTCGAGGAGAGCCCAGCGTGACCGAGCGCCGCTGCGTGTGCCCCGGCTCCTTCGACCCCGTGACCAACGGGCACCTCGACATCATCGAGCGGGCCAGCCGCCTGTACGACGAGGTGACGGTCGCGGTGCTGATCAACACAGCCAAGACGGGCCTGTTCGAGGTCGAGGAGCGGATCGAGATGCTCGAGGAGGTCACGGCCGAGCTCGGCAACGTCCGGGTCGACTCCTTCCAGGGCCTGCTCGTCGACTTCTGCCGCGCGCACGACATCCCGGTGATCGTCAAGGGCCTGCGCGCGGTCAGCGACTTCGACTACGAGCTGCAGATGGCGCAGATGAACAACCGGCTGTCCGGCATCGAGACGCTGTTCGTCGCCACCAACCCGGTGTACTCGTTCCTCTCGTCTAGCCTGGTCAAGGAGGTCGCGACGTGCGGCGGCGACGTGTCGCGGGCTGGTGCCCGACCCGGTGCTGGCCCGCCTGCGCTGCCCGCCTCGACCGACCGCTGACACCGAGGACCGCACGCCCGACCCGACCGCGAGGACCGCCGCACCGTGGACGTGCACGACAAGCTCGACGAGCTCATCAGCATCGTCGAGGAAGCCCGCTCCATGCCGATGTCGGCCTCGTGCATCATCAACCGCGGCGAGGTGCTCGGCCTCCTCGAGGAGGTGCGGGCGCTGCTGCCGGAGGAGTTCCGGCACGCGCAGCTGCTGCTCGCCGACCGCGAGGCGGTCGTCGACGAGGGCCGCCGGGAGGCCGCCCGGATCGTCGACCGGGCCGAGGCCGAGCGCCTGGAGCTGATCTCGGAGACCGAGGTGGTGGCCGAGGCGCGAGCGGCAGGCGGACCGGATCCGCAACGACGCCGCCGAGGAGGCCGCGGAACATGCGCGCCGAGGTCGACGACTACGTCGACACCAAGCTCGCGAACTTCGAGGTCGTGCTGGACAAGACGCTGTCCGCGGTCCAGCGCGGCCGGGAGAAGCTGCGCGGCCGCACCGCGCACGAGGACCTCGCCGGCGACCGGGACCGGCCGCTGGAGCCGCACCCGTTCGACACCGAGACCCCCGCCTGACCGCTCGCAGGCGGATTTCGGTGCCTGGCGGCAGGTCGGGTAGCCTGGCACGCGGTCCCGACCAGGGGGCCGAGTACACCGTGCCCGAGTGAGCAATGCCCGAAGAGACCAGGAGACCGACGACTCGCCTCGACCCCCGCGCGCCCCTCGTGCTCGACACGCGCGAGCTGGGGCGTCGTCCGGGGTCGATGCGCTCGCTCTCCCGATCTGTTCCGGCACCGGCTCACCTGGGTGTCGACGTGCTCGGCGTCCAGGAAGGGTCCGAGCTCGAGCTGGATCTTCGGCTCGAGTCCGTGGTCGAGGGCGTCCTCGTCTCCGGCACGGTGACTGCCACCATGTCGGGCGAGTGCGTGCGGTGCCTCGATCCGGTCACGGGTCCGCTCGTGGTCGACCTCCAGGAGCTCTACGCGTTCCCCGGGGCCCGCCCCGGGACGGAGCCCGACGAGGACGACGACACGGAGCCGCTGCCGGAGATGAACGGGGACCTGATCGACCTCGAGCCGGCTGCTGCGCGACGCGGTGGTGCTCGCACTGCCGCTGCAGCCGCTGTGCCGGGACGACTGCCCCGGGCTGTGCCCCGAGTGCGGGGCGCGGCTCGCCGGACGACCCGGACCACACGCACGACGCGGTCGACCCCCGGTGGGCCGCACTGGGTGACCTGAGCACCGGCGCCGAGCACGACCGCACGACCTGACCGACCCGCACGACCGACGACTGCACGATTCACGCACCGAACGAGGAGAGACACCCGTGGCCGTTCCCAAGCGGAAGATGTCGCGCAGCAACACGCGCTCGCGGCGAGCCAACTGGAAGGCGGCGCTGGCTCCCCTGGTGGCGTGCAACCACTGCCGTGAGCCCAAGCTGGCGCACATCGCCTGCCCGAACTGCGGCACCTACAACGGCCGCCAGGTCCTCGACGTCTGAGCCAGGTGAGCGCGCAGCCGACAGCAGGCGACTGGGGCGAACGGCAGCAGCGGCTCGCTGACCTGCTCGACATCACGATCGACCGTGGCCTGCTCGAGCGCGCCCTGACGCACCGCTCGTTCGCGTACGAGAACGGCGGCCTGCCGACCAACGAGCGGCTGGAGTTCCTCGGCGACTCCGTGCTCGGCCTGGTGGTCACCGACACGCTCTTCCGCGGCCACCCCGACCTGCCCGAGGGCCAGCTGGCCAAGCTGCGGGCGGCCGTGGTCAACATGCGCGCGCTGGCCGACGTCGGCCGCGGGCTGTCGCATCGGCGAGTTCGTCCGGCTCGGCCGCGGCGAGGAGTCCACCGGCGGCCGGGACAAGTCCTCGATCCTCGCCGACACCCTCGAGGCGCTGCTCGGCGCCGTCTACCTCGACCAGGGCCTGGAGGCCGCCGCCGCGCTGGTGCACCGGCTGTTCGACCCGCTGATCGACGCGGCCGCGCACGCTCGGCGCCGGCCTGGACTGGAAGACCAGCCTGCAGGAGCTCACCGCCACCGCCGCGCTCGGCGTACCGGAGTACGTCGTCGCGGAGACCGGGCCCGACCACGAGAAGACGTTCACCGCCGTCGTCCGGGTCGGCGGCGAGCGCGTACGGCGAGGGCAGCGGGCGCAGCAAGAAGGAGGCCGAGCAGCAGGCCGCCGAGACCGCCTGGCGGCACCTGCGGGCCGGACTGCCCGACGACGGCGGAGCCGACCGTCGGTACCGGCCTGACGAGTGTCAGCCCATGCCTGAGCTGCCCGAGGTCGAGGTGGTCCGCCGCGGCCTGGCCGCACTGGGTCGCCGGCCGCACCGTCGCCGTCGGTCGACGTCGCCCACCCCCGGGCCGTACGCCGGCACCTCGGCGGGGCGACCGACTTCGCCGGGCGGCTGGCCGGCCGCACCCTCACCGGCGCCAGCCGCCGCGGCAAGTACCTGTGGCTGCCGCTGGACGGCCACGGCGACGCCGTGCTCGCCCACCTCGGCATGAGCGGCCAGCTGCTGGTGCGGCCAGCCGCGGCACGCCCGGACGAGACCCACCTGCGGGTCCGGCTCGCGTTCGCCGACGACGGCCCGGAGCTGCGGTTCGTCGACCAGCGCACGTTCGGCGGGCTGGCGCGTCGTGGACCTGCGTCGACGGCGTGCCGGTCGCCGGTCGCGCACATCGCCCGCGACCCGCTCGACCCGGAGTTCGACGACCTCGCCTGGGCCGCGGGCCTGCGCCGGCGCCGGACCGGTCTCAAGCGGGCGCTGCTCGACCAGACCCTGGTCAGCGGCATCGGCAACATCTACGCCGACGAGGCGCTGTGGCGGGCGCGGCTGCACTGGGCCCGGGCCACCGACAGCCTGCCGCGGCCCGAAGGCGCTGCTCGTCCTCGGCGCGGTCGCGGGCCGTGATGGTGGAGGCGCTGGCGCACGGCGGCACCTCGTTCGACTCGCTCTACGTCAACGTCAACGGCGACAGCGGCTACTTCGACCGGTCGCTGCACGTCTACGGCCGCGACCGGCGAGCCGTGCGACCGCTGCGGCGCCGCGATCCGTCCGCGAGCCGTTCATGAACCGGTCGTCGTTCCGCTGCCCGCGCTGCCAGCCGCGGCCGCGTCTGGCCCACGGCTAGACCGCGACCCGCGATACTCCGGCCATGGCCGATGTGGTGGAGCAGGGGGAGGAGCCGGAAGGCCCCGCCCGCTTCCCCGCGTGGGTACGACGGCTCGCGGTCGTCGCGGCCATCGGCCTCGCGCTGTTCGGCCTGTCCCGCGCCGGCCTGCTCACCGCCGACGACCTGTCGTCGGACCCCGAGCCGACGGACACCGCCACGGCCGAGCCGGCTGACCCGCTCCCGCTCCTGGTGGCCCGGCAGGGCGACCGGATGCTGCTCGCCGGCGACGGGGAGCCGGAACCCGGTGCCCGGCTGCCCGCCGACCTCCCGCCCGACGCGCAGCTCGTCCCGATGCGGTTGCGGCCCGGCACGGCGCCGCAGGCCCTGGCCGGTGCCGGCCCGGTGCTGGGCGTCGCCGGCGGCGAGCTGGTGCGGGTGGACCCGGGCCGCCCGCGCTATCGGTCGCTCGGACCGGGCGACGCCGTGGTGTCGGCGGCCGCCACCTTCGGCCGGGCCCTGGTCCTGCGCGGCGGGGACCTGGTGGAGGTCGAGATCGCGACCGGTGGCGTGACCGACGCCGAGCCGTACCCCGGCTTCGACGCCGACGCCTGGACGCCGGAGGGGCTGCTGGCCGCCACCGGGTCCGGGGCGCTGGTCATGACCCAGCCCGCGGGCGAGGGGCTCTCGACCCTGGCCCTGGCGTGGTCGACCGGGCTGGTGCGGACCGGCCTGGAGCCGGAGGTGGAGGAGCTGGGGACGGTGGGACCGCTGCTCGGCATCGCCGACGACTGGGTGATCACCTTCGGCCCCGCCTGCCCGGGCACGTCCTGCCGGATCCAGATCGTGAGCGTCACCCGCGACCAGGCCCAGATCCGCGACGTCGCCCCACCGGAGGGCTGGACGTTCGTCCGCGGTCCGTCCGCCGGCCGGACCCACGAGGCCCTCGTCCCCGTCGAGCACCTGTCCGGCGGGAAGCCCGACGGCCGGCTGGCACTGGCCCGGCTGGTGCCCGGCGGCGACAACGCCCTGCTCGTCGCGGGCACCTCGCGCGTCGTGCTGGACGCCGGGCTGGCCGACGGTCCCGGCGGCAGCATCTACCTGCTCGTCGAGCCGGAGCCCGGGCGAGCAGACCCAGGCCCGGGTGTGGGCGCCGCAGTCGCCGTCCAGGGCCCGGCCGCTGTCCCCGCAACCCGAGTTCCCCGCGGGTTCCCGCCTGGTCTGCGTCTGCGGCTGAGGCCGTGCGAGCGTGCCGCCACGAGCCGTCCCGCGTGACGCTCGCCCGTTCGGATGAACGGCTACCTGTAACCCTCCTGTGACCTCTTGACCCGCTGGAATACGGGTGTCACCCTGGAAGACGCCCCCCACGTAGACCGGCTTCGGTGAGCACGCCCGACCGGTCCTCGGGGCCCGGGCACAGGAGGAAAGACCCGCGCTCCCGCGGGACAGACGGCAGGTGGAGGAAGCTCGCATGGCGAAGGCTCTCATCGGTCATGTCGGTGGCCCCGACCCCCGGATGATCATGGAGATGCGGCGCTTGCAGGAACGAGTACGGACCCTCGAGTCCGAGGTGCTGAGGTTGCGTGCCGAGAACGACGCGCTGGCCGGCGTCACGGACGAGCAGCTCATCAGCCTCGAGGTCAAGGAGCCCGCGCTCGCCTGACCGGTCTCAACCGGTCGCGCCCGCATCGCACGGACACGCAACACCCAGCAGAACAGCACCCGAGGGGACGTCGCTGAGCGACGTCCCCTCTTCCTTTGTCCCGCGCTGCCGGCGGCGACGTGACCTCCGTCTCACCGGGTCGTTGGGCACGGCATGCTGACCTCTCGCCTGTCCCGGGCCGCCCTCACGGTCGCGGTCGTCGCGCTCACCGTCGGCCTGGCCGGTCCTGCCGCCGCGCACGACGGGGGCTCCGGGGAGACGGCCGGCAAGCGCCAGCAGTACACCGACGGCGTGAGCGTGCCGGTGATCTCCACCCCGAACATCCGGCACGTCACGAACGTCCCGGACACCGCCGGCATCTCCGGGGTGTTCGCGCACTCCGCGCCGTACTTCTACCTCTCGAGCACCGACAGCATCACGGTGTACGACGTCAGCAACCCGGTCCGACCGCGGATCACCGGGGTGCTGCCCAACGTCGTCTTCGAGAACGAGGCGATGAACTACGGGGAGAAGAAGCGGAAGTCCGACGGCACCATCGAGCGCTTCGTGCTCGTCGGCGTCGACCTGGTCGAGGTCAGCCCGACCGTCCCGGACCACATCGGCACCTCCAACGAGGTCATGGTCGTCGACGTGACCGACCCGACCCACCCGTACATCCGCTCCCGGGTCGCGACCCAGACCAACACCCACACCGTCACCTGCATCCGGGCGACCGACTGCCGCTACGCCTACACGGCCGGCCGCAACGGGAAGTTCTCGATCGTCGACCTGTCGAACCTGGACGCGCCGCGCGAGGTCGGCGTCTTCGACTCCCCGGCCGCCGGCCCCAACCCCGCGTTCAGCAGCGGCGCCGGGCACAAGTGGAACTTCGACGACGCCGGCTACGGCACCCACACCGGCTCCGGCGGCAGCGCGGTCTTCGACGTGTCCGACCCCACCAGCCCGCAGCTGGTCGCGACGACCGACGCGCACGGCGTACAGGGCCCGTGGAACGACTTCATCCACCACAACTCGTTGCGCCCGAACGCCACGAAGTTCCGGGCCGGGCAGGCCCCGAGCGTGGCGAAGGGCAACGTCCTGCTGGTGACCGAGGAGGACTACGAGAACACCGACTGCGCGACCGCCGGCAGCTTCCAGACCTGGCAGGTCGGCAGCCTCGACGGCACCCGCGGCACCCTCACCCCGCTGGACCGGATCAACCCGGTCGACCTCGGTGAGGGCGTCTCGGCACCGCAGATGGCCTTCTGCTCCTCGCACTGGTTCGACTACCACCCCAGCGGCATCGTCGCGGCGGGCTTCTACGAGGGCGGCCTGCGGCTGCTCGACGTCCGCGACCCGCGGGACATCAAGGAGTACGGCTACGTCGCCAGCGGGCTCTCCGAGGTCTGGGACGCCTACTGGGCGCCCGCCCGCAACAAGAACGGCGTCGCCACCACCGGGAAGACCAACATCGTCTCCACCGTGGACGCGGTCCGCGGGCTGGACGTCTACACCGTCGACCTGCCCGGATCCGCCCCCAGCGGCACCCTGCTGGGCTCGTTCGGGGGCGGCGACCCGGCCCTCGGCGTGCTCGCGCTGGGCCTGGCCGGGCTGGCCGGGCTCGTCACGGCACGCCGCCGCCGGATGGCGCCTGTCGCGGGGGACGGCAGGTAGGCTGGCCGCGGCCTTCCCCGCCCGACGTACGCCCCACTCGCACGCACCCGGTCCGATGACGGACCGGCACGCCGTGCCGGGGTCGAGGAGTTCTCCGCGTGCACCTGAAGAGCCTCACCCTCAAGGGGTTCAAGTCCTTCGCGTCCGCGACGACCTTCCACTTCGAGCCGGGCATCACGGCCGTCGTGGGGCCGAACGGGTCCGGCAAGTCCAACGTCGTCGACGCCCTCGCCTGGGTCATGGGCGAGCAGGGCGCCAAGTCGCTGCGCGGCGGCAAGATGGAGGACGTCATCTTCGCCGGCACCAGTGGCCGGGACGGCTCGAGCGGCCGGCCCCGCTGGGCCGCGCCGAGGTCAGCCTCACGATCGACAACACCGACGGCGCCCTGCCGATCGACTACGCCGAGGTCACCATCTCGCGGATCATGTTCCGCAACGGCGGCTCGGAGTACTCCATCAACGGCCAGCCGTGCCGGCTGCTCGACGTCCAGGAGCTGCTCTCCGACTCCGGCATCGGCCGCGAGATGCACGTCATCGTCGGGCAGGGCCAGCTCGACGCCGTGCTGTCCGCCGGCCCGGAGGAGCGCCGCGGCTTCATCGAGGAGGCCGCCGGCGTCCTCAAGCACCGCAAGCGCAAGGAGAAGGCGCTCCGCAAGCTGGACGCCATGCAGGCCAACCTCACCCGGGTGCAGGACCTCACCGTCGAGCTGCGCCGCCAGCTCAAGCCGCTGGGCCGGCAGGCCGAGGTCGCCCGGCGCGCGGCGGTCATCCAGTCCGACCAGCGTGACGCGCGGCTGCGCCTGCTCGCCGACGACCTGGTCCAGCTGACCGCGACGCTCGAGGCCGAGGTGGCCGACGAGACCGCGCTGCGCGCGCGCCGGGCCGAGGTCGAGGCGGCCCTGGCCGAGGCGGGGGAGCGCGAGACCGAGCTCGAGCAGGTCGCCGCGGCCGAGGCGCCGACGCTGGCCCGCGCCCAGGAGACCTGGTACCGGCTGTCGTCGCTGCGCGAGCGGTTCCGCGGCACCGGCAGCCTGGCCGCCGAGCGGGTCCGGCACCTCGCCGCGGCCCCCGAGGACGAGCGCCCCGGCCGCGACCCCGACGAGCTCGAGGCCGAGGCCGCGCGGCTGCGCACCGAGGAGCACGAGATCGAGGCCGGCGTCGGCCGCGAGCGGGAGGCCCTCGGGGCTGCCGTGACCGGCCGCCAGGAGGCCGAGGAGGCGCTGGCCGTCGAGCAGCGCCGGGTGGCCGCTGCCGCCCGCGCGGCCGCCGACCGCCGCGAGGGGCTGGCCCGGCTGGCCGGCCAGGTCGCGGCGCGGCGCAGCCGGGTCGAGGCCGGCGAGGCCGAGATGGGCCGGCTCAGCCCGGCCCTGGCGGAGGCGCGCGAGCGCGCAGCCCGGGCCCAGGCCGAGTTCAGCAGCATCGAGAACCAGGTCGCCGGGCTGGACGCCGGCGAGGAGGACCTCGACACCGACCACGAGGAGGCCGCGCTCCGGCTGGCCGCGGCCGACGCCAAGGTCGGCGAGCTGCGCGAGGAGGAGCGGGCCGCCGAGCAGGAGCGCGCCGCCCTGGTCGCCCGCAAGGACGCCCTCGAGCTGGGCCTGGCCCGCAAGGACGGCGCCGGCACCGTGCTGGCCGCCAGCGACCGCCTCTCCGGCGTCCTCGGTTCGGTCGCCGCGCTGCTCACGCGTCGAGTCCGGCTTCGAGACCGCGATCGCCGCTGCGCTCGGGTCGGTCGCCGACGCGGTCGCGGTCAGCGACGTCGGTGCCGCGGAGGCCGCGATCCGGCTGCTCAAGGACGACGACGCCGGACGGGTCGGCCTGCTGGTCGGCAGCACCGGCCCGGCCGACGGCCAGCACGACGGCAGCCGGCCCGACCTGCCGGCCGGGACGCGCGCCGCCCTGGACGTCGTCTCGGTGCCCGACGTCCTCCGGTCGGCCGTGACGCGGCTGCTGGCCGACGTCGTCGTCGCCGACGACCTCACGATCGCCCGGCAGCTGGTCGAGGCCCGCCCCGGTCTGGTCGCCGTCACCGCCGACGGCGACCTGCTCGGCCGCGAGCGCGCCGCCGGCGGCTCGGCCACCACGCCGAGCCTGCTCGAGGTGCAGGCCGCGGTCGACGAGGCCGGAGCCCGCCTGGTCGAGGCCGGCCACCGGATCGAGCGGGTGCGAGTTCGCCCTGCAGACCGCGCTGGACGAGCAGGCGCTCGCCGACCCGGGACGTGCAGTCCGCGCTGGACCGGCTGCACGAGTCGGACGCCCGGATGGCCGCCGTCGCCGAGCAGCTCGGCCAGCTCGGCGCCCAGGCCCGCGCGGCCCGCGGCGAGGCCGAGCGGCTGGACGCGCTCGATCGCCGCCGCCGTCGAGCAGCTGGACGCCGACCGGGCCGCCCTCGCCGAGCTCGAGGAGCGCCACGACGCAGCCGCCGCTCTCGGGCCGGACGGCCCGGACGACGCCGAGCCCGACACCTCGCTGCGCGACGAGCTCGAGGAGGCCGCCCGCGCCGCCCGGCAGGCCGAGGTCGAGCACCGCCTCGCCGTCCGTACCGGCGAGGAGCGGGTCCGGGCCATCGCCGGCCGCGCCGACCAGCTCGGCCCGCGCCGCCGCCCAGGAGCGCGAGGGCCGGGCCAAGGCCGAGGCCCGCCGCATCCGGCGGGCCCGCGAGGCCGCCGTCGCGCAGGAGGTCGCGCTGGCCGCCCAGGCCGCGCTGGCCCACCTCGAGCACTCGCTGGCCCGTGCCGCGGAGGGTCGCGAGCAGGCCGAGCGGGCCCGCGCCGAGCGCGACGGCGAGCTGGGTGCCCTGCGCGGCCGGCTGCGCGAGCTGACCGCGGACCTGGAGCGGCTCACCGACAGCGTGCACCGCGACGAGGTCGCCCGCGCCGAGCAGCGGCTGCGCATCGAGGCGCTGCAGGAGAAGGCGCTCGAGGACCTCGGCGTCGAGCCCGAGACGCTGCTCGCCGAGTACGGGCCGGAGCAGCTGGTGCCGCCGTCACCGCCGGCGCCGGACGAGGAGCGCGAGGTCGAGCCGCGACCCGCACGCCGTACGTCCGGGCCGAGCAGGAGAAGCGGCTCCGCGGCGCCGAGCGCGCACTGGCCCTGCTGGGCAGGGTCAACCCGCTCGCGCTGGAGGAGTTCCAGGCGCTGGAGGAGCGCCACCAGTTCCTCGCCGAGCAGCTCGAGGACCTCAAGGCCACCCGCCGCGACCTGCTGGACATCATCCGGGAGGTCGACGAGCGGGTCGAGCAGGTCTTCACCGCCGCCTTCGAGGACACCGCCCGGGAGTTCGAGGGCGTCTTCGCCCGGCTGTTCCCCGGTGGCGAGGGCCGGCTGGTCCTCACCGAGCCCGGCGACATGCTCACCACCGGCATCGAGGTCGAGGCCCGGCCGCCCGGCAAGAAGGTCAAGCGGCTCTCGCTGCTCTCCGGCGGCGAGCGCTCGCTGACGGCGGTGGCCCTGCTGGTCGCGATCTTCAAGGCCCGGCCGAGCCCGTTCTACGTGCTGGACGAGGTCGAGGCGGCCCTGGACGACACCAACCTCGGCCGGCTGATCGCGCTGATGGAGGAGCTGCGCGAGGCCAGCCAGCTCATCGTCATCACCCACCAGAAGCGCACCATGGAGGTCGCCGACGCGCTCTACGGCGTCTCGATGCGCGGCGACGGCATCACCACGGTGATCGGGCAGCGGCTGCGCGAGGCAGAGCCGGCCTGAGTCGGACTGCCGATCAGCTGGTCCGATTCATCCGGTTTTCGGTGTCACTCCTGTCACTCTGTGTGCCAACTGTCACGCGAGTGTCGCCGGATCGTGACGTTTGGGTACGGAGCGTCCCGGTAACCTGGCAGGAGTGATGACCCTTCTGCTTGCCCACCTGGTCCTCGGCGTCGTCGCGCTGCTCGTCGTCGGCTTCGTCGCCTACCCCTACCGCGGCCGCGAGATCCCGCGGGCCGAGCGCCTCACCGACAGCCTGGCCGCCGCCGTCGAGCGGGTGGACCCGGGCGAGGCCCCGCCGCTGGGCGTGCTGAGCACCCCGGAGAAGTCCCGCGCGATGTCGGCCCGCTTCGAGAAGGCCGAGCGGCAGGTACGCCGGGTCGTCACCGCCGGCCGCGGCTGACCTGACCTGCCGTCCTCGGGGGCGGCTCTGGAAGACTGACCGGTGATGAACAACCTCACCCTCGTCATCATCCTGGCCGCCCTCGGACTCGCCGTCCTGGGTCGGCGGCGGTCTCGCCCTGCTCCGCGCACGTCGCGGGCGCAAGGCGTCGCTGCCGCCGCTGACCGACCTCGAGGAGCACCCCGGCGCCGCCTCGGCCCAGCCGTCCGGCGACGTCCGGGTCCTCGGACCCGAGCCGACCGAGGCGCCGCCGACCGAGAAGCCCGAGCCGGTCGCCGGCCGGCTGGCCCGGCTGCGGGCCCGGCTCGGCCGCTCGCAGTCCTCCCTCGGCCGCGGCCTGCTCGGCCTGCTGTCCCGCGACAAGCTCGACGACGCAGGCCTGGGAGGAGATCGAGGACGTCCTGCTCACCGCGGACGTCGGCGTCGGCCCGACCCAGGAGCTGGTCGAGCGGCTGCGCACCCGGGTCAAGGAGCTCGGCTCCCGCGAGGCCCCGGCCGTGCGCGCCATGCTGCGCGAGGAGCTGCTCGCCCTCGTCGGCAGCGCCGACCGCTCGCTGCGCACGACCGGGGCCGACGGCCGGCCGGCCGTGGTCCTGGTGGTCGGCGTCAACGGCACCGGCAAGACCACCACGGTCGGCAAGCTGGCCCGGGTGCTGGTCGCCGAGGACCGCACCGTGCTGCTCGGCGCCGCCGACACCTTCCGCGCCGCGGCCGCCGACCAGCTCACGACCTGGGGCGAGCGGGTCGGGGCGCCCGTCGTCCGCGGGCCGGAGGGCGGCGACCCGGCCAGCGTCGCGTTCGACGCGGTGCAGCAGGGCGCCGACGGCGGCTACGACGTCGTGCTCGTCGACACCGCCGGCCGGCTGCAGAACAAGGTCGGGCTGATGGACGAGCTCGGCAAGGTCAAGCGGGTCATCGAGAAGCACGGCCCGGTCGACGAGGTGCTGCTCGTGCTCGACGCCACCACCGGCCAGAACGGTCTGGTGCAGGCCCGGGTCTTCGCCGAGGTCGTCGACGTCAGCGGCATCGTGCTCACCAAGCTCGACGGGACGGCCAAGGGCGGCATCGTCGTCGCCGTCCAGCGCGAGCTCGGCGTACCGGTCAAGCTCGTCGGTCTGGGCGAGGGCGCCGACGACCTGGCGCCGTTCGACCCCGAGGTGTTCGTCGACGCGTTGCTCGGTGAGCCCTCGGCATAACCCCGTGCGGCGAGGCACCATGGAGCCATGGCTGCCAACCCCAAGGAACCCAGCGAGGTCGACCGGCTGCTGGCCGAGGTCGACGGGATGCTCGGCGACAAGCCGCGTCGCTCCGTCCAGCCGCACGGCTCGGCCGAGCCGGCCACCCGGCCGCTGGTCGGCCGGGTGCGGACCGCCCTCATGGCGGGGGCGGTGGCCGGCGTCTCGGTCTGGGTGCTGTTCGCCCTGCTGCCGTTCCTCCGCGCCGGCTCCGGCGGCTTCGGCGCGTTCCTCGCCACCTTCATCGCCGTCCTGCTGCTCCCGCGCGCTACCCGTCGCTCGCCAGGCTGACTCGGAAGTTCGCGCCACTCAAGGGGTCTCGTGATGCGGACGGGACGGCGGCACGTAACCCGGACGTAACGCGACCGCGGCGATGGATACACGGCGGAAACGTGCCGTGCCGAGGTCGGTAACCCGCGCCGACCAACCTCTGGGGCAGATCCCGGTCCCCGAGGAGGAACCCCGTGACACCCAGCTCCGGCGACACCGCCTGGGTCCTGACGAGCGCCGCGCTCGTACTGCTCATGACCCCAGGCCTCGCTCTCTTCTACGGCGGCATGGTCCGCGCCAAGAGCGTCCTCAACATGATGATGATGAGCTTCGGCGCCCTCGGGCTCGTCAGCGTGCTGTGGGTGCTCTACGGCTACTCGCTCGCCTTCGGCAACGACGTCGTGGGCGGCCTCGTCGGCAACCTCGAGTTCGTCGGCCTCGAGGCCTGCTGTCCGCGGCGCCGCTCGGCGGCGTCGAGGGTGAGGCGGCCGGCATCCCGCCGCTGGCCTTCGTCGGCTTCCAGGCCGTGTTCGCCATCATCACCGCCGCGCTGATCAGCGGCGCGATCGCCGACCGTGCCAAGTTCGGCGCGTGGATGGTCTTCGCCGGCATCTGGGCGACGGTCGTCTACTTCCCGGTCGCGCACTGGGTCTTCGCCTTCGACGGCTACACCGCGGCGGTCGGCGGCTGGATCGCCAACGACCTCAAGGCGATCGACTTCGCCGGCGGTACGGCGGTCCACATCAACGCCGGTGCCGCCGGCCTCGCCCTCGCTCTGGTCCTCGGCAAGCGGATCGGCTTCGGCAAGGAGCCGATGCGCCCGCACAACCTGACGCTGGTCATGCTCGGCGCCGGCCTGCTGTGGTTCGGCTGGTTCGGCTTCAACGCCGGCTCGGCCTGGCTGCCGGCAACACCGCGGCGCGTCGCGTGGATCAACACCCTGGTCGCCACCGCGGCCGCCTCGCTCGCCTGGCTCGCTCACCGAGAAGATCCGCGACGGTCACGCCACCTCGCTCGGCGCCGCCTCCGGCGCCGTCGCCGGCCTGGTCGCCATCACCCCGGCCTGTGTCGGCGGTCAACCCGCTCGGCGCGATCGTGGTCGGCGCCATCGCCGGTGTGCTGTGCGCCCTGGCCGTCGGCCTGAAGTACAAGTTCGGCTACGACGACTCGCTCGACGTCGTCGGCGTCCACCTCGTCGGCGGCGTCGTCGGCACCCTGCTGATCGGCTTCCTCGCCACCGACAAGGCGCCGGCCGGCGTCAACGGCCTGCTCTACGGCGGCGGTGTCGACCAGCTCTGGCGGCAGGCGGTGGCAGCCGGTGCGGTGCTCGCGTACTCGTTCGTGCTGGCCTACGTCATCGGCACGGTCATCCACAAGACGATCGGCTTCCGGGTCGACGAGGAGGACGAGGTCACCGGCATCGACCTGGCCGAGCACGCCGAGACGGCGTACGACCTCGGGTCCGTCACCGGTGGCGGCTACCGCGCGCAGCGCCGGCGTCGGCAGCGACGAAGGAGAAGGTGGACGCATGAAGCTCATCACCGCAGTCATCAAGCCGTTCAAGCTCGACGACGTGAAGAGCGCCCTGGAGGCCTTCGGGGTCCACGGCATGACGGTCACCGAGGCCAGCGGCTACGGCCGGCAGCGCGGCCACACCGAGGTCTACCGGGGCGCGGAGTACACCGTCGACCTGGTGCCCAAGGTGCGGATCGAGGTGCTGGTCGACGACGCCGACGCCGAGGACGTGATCGAGGTCATCGTCAAGGCGGCGCAGACCGGCCGGATCGGCGACGGCAAGGTCTGGTCCGTCCCGGTCGACACCGTCGTCCGGGTGCGCACCGGCGAGCGTGGCGCCGACGCGCTCTGACCGGGAAGGGAGGGCCGAGCCGGTGCCAGTCGCCGCCTCGGCCCTCCCGTCGGAGTACGCCGCCCGGCGCCGGGAGCTGCTGGCCGAGCCCCGCCACGCCGGCACCGGGTCGGCGATGCGCCGCAAGGGGCTCGCTGCCCTGACCGACTCCTGGCTGCGGCAGGTGTTCGCCGACGCGGTCGCCACGCAGCGGGGTCTCGCCGGCGCGGGCCGCCCTGGTCGCGGTCGGCGGCTACGGCCGCGGCGAGCTGGCGCCGGGCAGCGACCTCGACCTGCTGCTGCTGCACACCGACCGCGACGGCATCGGCGCCCTGGCGGACAAGATCTGGTACCCGGTCTGGGACACCGGCGTCCGCCTCGACCACGCGGTGCGCACCTTCGAGCAGGCCCGACGGCTCGCCACCGCGGACCTCGCGGTGCTGCTCGGCCTGCTCGACGCCCGCCCGGTCGCCGGCGACCCCGCGCTGGTCGGCCGGCTGCGCACCAGCGTGCTCGGCGACTGGCGGGCCGCGGCCCGGCGCCGGCTGCCGGAGCTGCGCGAGTCGTGGGACGAGCGGGGCGCCCGCGCCGGCGACCTGCGGCACGACCTCGAGCCCGACCTCAAGGAGGGCCGCGGCGGGATCCGCGACGTCGTGTCCCTGCGAGCGGTCGCCGCCTCGTGGGTCGCCGACCGTCCGCACCGCGACGTCGACGACGCCGTACGCCGGCTCGCCGACGTACGCGACGCGCTGCACCTGGCGACCGGCCGTCCCGGGAACCGCCTGCTGCTGCAGGAGCAGGACCAGGTCGCCGCCGACCTCGGCCTGGCCGACGCCGACGCGCTGCTGCGCGAGGTCGGCGACGCTGCGCCGCCTCGATCACCCATGCCGCCGACGTGACCTGGCGCCGCGCCCTGCAGGCCACCCGGCCGCAGCGGTCCCGGTTCGTCCGCGGCCGCAAGCCGGTGCTGCGGCTGCTCGGACCGGGGCTGGCCGAGCACGACGGCGAGGCCGTGCTCACCGCCCAGGCCGACCCGCGCGCCGACCCGCTGCTCGTGCTGCGGATGGCCGCGCGCGCCGCCCGCTCCGGGCTGCCGCTCTCGCCCAGCTCGGTCGACCGGCTGGTCGCCGACAGCCCCGACCTGCCGCAGCCGTGGCCGGAGAACGCGCGGCACCTGTTCGTCGAGCTGCTCGGCGCCGGGCCGTCGCTGGTGCCGGTCTGGGAGGCCCTCGACCAGGCCGGGCTCGTCGCCCGGCTGCTGCCCGAGTGGGACCTGGTGCGGCACCGCCCGCAGCGCAACGCGGTGCACCGGTTCAGCGTCGACCGCCACCTGCTCGAGACCGCGGTGCAGGCGTCCGCGCTGGTGCGCGAGGTGCACCGGCCGGACCTGCTGCTCGTCGCGGCGCTGCTGCACGACATCGGCAAGGGCTCGCCCGGCGACCACAGCGAGGCCGGGCGTGCCGCTCGGTGTCGCCGCCGCGCAGCGGATGGGCTTCGACGCCGACGACGTCGCCACCATCGGGCTGCTCGTCCGCCACCACCTGCTGCTCGTCGAGAACGCGACCCGGCGCGACCTGCAGGACCCGGCCACCGTCGCCGCGGTGGCCGACGAGCTGGGCACCACCGAGGTGCTCGAGCTGTTGGCAGCCCTCACCCGGGCCGACGCGCTGGCCACCGGGCCGGCCGCGTGGAGCGAGTGGAAGGCAGGACTCGTGGACGACCTGGTACGACGGACCGCCCTGAGCCTGCACGGCGCACCGCCGCCACCGCCGCCGCCGCTGACGCCCGCGCAGAGCGCGCTGGTGAGGAAGGGCAGGCTGACGGTCCTCGCCGAGCAGGACGAGGCGGTGACCTGGACGGTGACCGTCGCCGCGCCCGACCGGACCGGACTGTTCGCGACCATCGCCGGCGTGCTCGCCCTGCACCGGCTCTCGGTCCGCTCCGCGCAGGTGCGCACCGAGCAGGGGATGGCGCTCGACGTCTGGACCGTGGTGCCCGACCGCGACCACGACCCGCGCGGTGAGGCGCTGCGCAACGACATCGCCCGCGCCCTCGGCGGTGACCTCGACGTCACCGCGCGGCTGACGGCGCGGGACGCGAGCCGCCGGCTGCCGGCCAGCCCGCCGGCTGCACCGCGGGTCGACCTGGTCGGAGTCGGCGTCGGCCACCGCGACGGTCCTCGAGGTGCGCGCCGGCGACCGGCCCGGCCTGCTCTACCGGCTCGGTCGCGCGCTGGCCCTGATGGGCGTGAACATCCGCGGCGCGCGGGTGGTGACCCTCGGCGCCGAGGCCGTCGACGTGTTCTACCTGCAGGACTCCTTGGGGCAGCCGCTGTCCGACAGCGCCGCCCGCGAGGCGGTCCGGCTGCTCAGGGACGCGGCGGGCTGACCGCGCTCGTCGTCAGCCAGTCGACGATGATCGCGGCGAGTGCCGGGCCGCCGTCACCGATCAGGTCGTGGCCCCAGCCGGGCAGGGCGCGGATGTCCGCCCGGGGTGCCGGGCGGCCACGTCGCGGGCGCCCTCGTCGTTGGCGGCGCGCACCTGCTCGGGCTCGGTCGCGAGCAGGAGCAGCGCCGGTACGTCGGCAGCGGCCAGCGCCGGCCACCGGCTCAGCGACCGCTCGCCGAGCATGCCGTGCTGCGCGGCGGCCCGGGTCTGCGCGGTGACCACCGGTGTCACGGCGCCGTCCGGCGCCTCGCGCATCGCCGGGTCGAGGCTCGCGGCGTAGGCCTCGGTCATCGGCCGCCGGAGGTCGTCCTGCACCTGACGCAGCAGGTCGGCGCGGTCGGCGTACGTCGGCTGGGTCGCGGCGATCGCGTCGGCCCGTTCCTCCAGCGACCACTCGGGATGCGTGCCCGCCCGGTCGACGTAGTCGAACTGACCGCTGTCGAGCAGGACCAGGGCGGCGACGTCGCTCGGGCGCTCGGCAGCAGCGGCCAGCGTCACGACGCCGCCCCACGAGTGGCCCATCAGCACCGGCCGGTCCAGCGCGAGCGCGGCGGCAAGTCCCCAGACCAGCCGGGCCAGCCGCGGCACGGCGTACTCCTCGGGCGCCAGCGCCGGCGACCCGCCGAAGCCCGGCCCGTCCGGCGACACCAGCCGGAGCCCGGCGGCGGTCAGCGTCGGTGCCAGCTCGGTGAGGTAGGCGCCCGAGGTCACGTCGCCGAGCGGGTGCCAGAACAGGAGCGGCCGACCGGCGGGGTCGCCCCAGGTCCGCACCTGCAGCGCCACGCCGTCGACGTCGACCTGCTGGACCTGACCGGTGTCCGCTCCGCCGTCGACGCTCATCGCGCCGATGCTAGCCGCGGACTGAGGTCAGCCGACCGACGCCGTCGCGCCCTCTCCGACGGTCACGCCGCCGAGGAACCGGCCCAGGGTCTCGGCGTCCCAGCCGAGGTCCAGCGGTGCCTGCGCGCGCAGCGTCGTCCCGTCGTCCTGGGGCACCCAGACCTGCAGGGCCGACGCGTCGTCCCGGATCACATAGCCGGTGCGGTCCCCGACCGGGATGCTGTCGGCCATCGGCAGCGCCCCGTTCGCCAGCCGAGTCGAGGTACACGACCAGCTTGCCGACGAAGTCGTCCGGCGAGGTGTCGAGGCCCGGCGGCGACACGACCAGCGCGAACTCGTTGCCGCCGACGGTCCAGCCGCGGGGGATCTCGCCGGGCGAGAGCGGCTTGGGCGTCGCTCCGGCGTCGAAGGCGACCAGGTCGACGCCGGGGTTCGGCGGGTCGTCCTGCTGCTGACCGGCCGCCGGCGTGACGACCTGGACGTCCTCCCCGCCGCCGACGTACCCGGGCACGATCGCGAGGGCGGCGACCGTCGCGGCACCCGCGAGGGCGACCGCCGAGCCACGGGCCCAGCGGCGGTGCAGCAGGGCGCGCCGGCCGCGGCGCAGGTCGGCGTCGACGACGTCGGGGGTGGGGGCCGCGGGCTGGCCGGCGGCGGAGTCGAGCAGGTCGGTGAGGTCGGTCATCGGGTGCTCCCGGAGGTCGCGTCGGTCAGGGTCAGGTCGTCGGACAACAGCTCGCGCAGCCGGTCGAGGCCGCGGGCGGTCTGGCTCTTCACGGTGCCCTCGCTGCAGTCGAGCAGGTGGGCGCACTCGGCGACGTCGTAGCCGAGCCAGTGCCGCAGCACGACCGCGGCCCGCATCCGCGGCCCGAGCGCGGCCAGGGCGGTGCGCACGGCGTCGCGGTCCTCGGACGTGCTCCCGGTCGCGGCTGGTACGTCGGGCAGCTCGGCCCGGCTGGTCTCGGTGCGCCGCCAGGGACGGCGCCGCTCGTCGATGACGGTGTTGACCAGGATGCGACGGGCGTAGGCCTCCGGACCCTGGTCGTGCGCGACCCGGCGCCACGCGACGTACAGCCGGGTCAGTGCGGTCTGCACGAGGTCCTCGGCGAGGTGCGCGTCACCCGCGGCGAGCAGGGTCGCCAGCCGGACCAGGGCGGGACGTCGCGCCACCACGAAGGCCTGGAACTGCTCGTCCCGGCTGGCCGTGCTGTCCACGCTGTCCCCTCTCCGTCACCTTCACTACGGTGCGACGCCCCGAAGGGTTGCATCTGGCCCGGTTAGGCTGACCCCGTGTTCGCCACCCTCTCCGACCGACTTGCCGCGTCCTTCAAGAACCTGCGCGGCAAGGGCCGGCTCACCGACGCCGACATCGACGCCACGACCCGCGAGATCCGGGTCGCGCTGCTCGAGGCCGACGTCGCGCTGCCCGTCGTCAAGGACTTCATCGCCGCCGTCCGCGAGCGGGCCCGCGGCGAGGAGGTGTCGCAGGCGCTCAACCCGGCGCAGCAGATCATCAAGATCGTCGACGAGGAGCTCGTCAACATCCTCGGTGGCGAGACCCGCCGGCTGCGGTTCGCCAAGACCCCGCCGACGGTGATCATGCTCGCCGGCCTGCAGGGCTCGGGCAAGACGACCCTGGCCGGCAAGCTCGCGCACTGGCTCAAGGGCCAGGGCCACCAGCCGGTGCTCGTGGCGGCCGACCTCCAGCGGCCCAACGCGGTGACCCAGCTGCAGGTCGTGGGTGACCGGGCCGGGGTGCCGGTGTTCGCACCCGAGCCGGGCAACGGCGTCGGCGACCCGGTCAACGTCGCGCGGCAGGCGATCGAGCACGCCAACCAGAAGATGTACGACGTCGTGATCGTCGACACCGCCGGCCGCCTCGGTGTGGACGCCGACCTCATGCAGCAGGCCGCCGACATCCGCGACGCGGTCACAGCCGGACGAGATCCTGTTCGTCGTCGACGCGATGATCGGCCAGGACGCGGTCACCACCGCGCAGGCGTTCCTCGACGGCGTCGGGTTCGACGGCGTGGTGCTGACCAAGCTCGACGGCGACGCCCGCGGTGGCGCCGCGCTCTCGGTCGCCAAGGTCACCGGCCGCCAGGTGATGTTCGCGTCCAACGGCGAGAAGCTCGAGGACTTCGACACGTTCCACCCGGACCGGATGGCCCAGCGCATCCTCGACATGGGTGACGTCATGACCCTGATCGAGCAGGCCGAGAAGGCCTTCGACAAGGACCAGGCCGAGGAGATGGCCGGCAAGTTCGGCCGCGGCGAGGACTTCACGTTCGAGGACTTCATGGCGCAGATGGAGAGCCTGCGCAAGATGGGCTCGATGTCGAAGCTGCTCGGGATGCTGCCGGGCATGGGCGCGATGCGCGACCAGATCGAGAACATCGACGAGCGCGAGATCGACCGCACCACGGCGATCATCAAGTCGATGACGCCGGAGGAACGGCGCAACCACAAGATCCTCAACGGCTCGCGGCGGCAGCGCATCGCCGCGCGGCTCGGGTCGCACGGTGTCCGACGTCAACGGGCTGGTCGAGCGGTTCACCGAGGCGCAGAAGATGATGCGCCAGATGGCGTCCGGCGGCGTGCCGGGGATGCCCGGGATGCCGGGCATGCCGGGCATGGGCCGCGGCAAGAAGGCCAAGGGCAAGGCGCCGGCCCCGAAGAAGGTCAAGGGCGGCCGGTCCGGCAACCCCGCCAAGCGGGCGATCGAGCAGCGGCAGGCCGAGGCGCGGCGCGAGCGGCGAGGCGGTGCCCGACCTGCCCGAGGACTTCCAGCTGCCCAACGAGCTCAAGGGCCTGCTCCCCCCGACCCCCGCTGACCGTCGCTACCGACGTCCGCTGACTCGTACGCGCCGTGGCTGCGCGCGTCCCGCGATTCGCCGTGATCCACACCGGATCGGTCACACGTCGTGGTACCGATCGGTGTGGATCATGCGGAATCATGATCGTGAGGGGATTCAGCGGTCCTGGGGTGTCGATTCCCCTCACGATCATGGAAAGCGGGCCGCGGCGGTCGGCAGAGTGGCCTCGCATGCGCTGATCATCAGCGTTCTTCGTCCGGTCCCGTGCCGCCGCTGCACCTGCGGGCCGTCGTGCTGCCGGACGGCGAGCAGCGCGACCTGTGGGTCGACACCGACGGCCTGCTGCGCGACGAGCCGGTGCCCGGCGCCGAGACCGCTCGCCGACCGCGGCTGGGTCCTGCCGGGGCTGGTCGACGCGCACTGCCACGTCGGGCTGGACGCCGAGGGCGGGGTCGACGAGGCCACCACCGAGGCGCAGGCGGTGGCCGACCGCGACGCCGGGGCGCTGCTGCTGCGCGATGCCGGCGTACCCGTCGACACGCACTGGATCGACGACCGCGACGACCTGCCGCGGATCATCCGGGCCGGCCGGCACATCGCGCGCCCCAAGCGGTACATCCGCAACTACGGCGCCGAGGTCGAGCCGGTCGACCTGGTGGCCGAGGTCGAGACCCAGGCCGGCCGCGGCGACGGCTGGGTCAAGCTGGTCGGCGACTGGATCGACCGGGACGCCGGCGACCTCGACGCCGTGCTGGCCCGCCGAGGTCGCGGCCGCCGCGATCGCCCGCGCGCACGAGCTCGGCGCCCGGGTGACGGCGCACTGCTTCGGCGAGCAGTCGGTGGCCGAGCTGGTCGCCGCCGGCATCGACTGCATCGAGCACGGCACCGGCCTGACCGACGACGTGGTCGCCGAGATGGCCCGCCGCGGCACCGCGCTGGTGCCGACCCGGGTGCAGATCGACAACTTCCCGACGTACGCCGAGCAGGGCGGCGCCAAGTTCCCCGGGTACGCCGCCCACATGCGCGACCTGCACGCCCGCGCCGACACCACCCTGCGGTCGGCGCACGAGGCGGGTGTCCCGCTGTTCGCCGGCACCGACGCCGGGGGAGTGCTGCCGCACGGCCTGATCGGCCGGGAGGTGCTGGCGCTGCACCAGCAGGTCGGCATGCCGGCGGTCGACGCCCTGGCCGCGGCGTCCTGGGCGGCGCGGGAGTGGCTCGGCCGGCCGGGCCTGGCCGCGGGGGAGTCCGCTGACCTGGTGCTCTACGACACCGACCCGCGCACCGACCTGCGGGCGCTGGCGCATCCGCGGGCCGTCGTCCTGCGCGGCCGGGTCGTCGCCTGATTTCGAGGGCTGGGGGCAGGTCTGGCATGATGACGCGCTGTACCCGGCGTACGGCGGACCCTCTCATCTGCCGCGTGCCGCGTCCCCAGGCCGGCTCCGACCGCACCCCCACGCGGCCCGGACCGCCACCCGCATGCGAGAAGCAGGAGCTTCATCAACCGTGGCAGTCAAGATCAAGCTGATGCGCATGGGCAAGATCCGTGCGCCGTACTACCGCATCGTCGTCGCCGACTCGCGCACCAAGCGCGACGGTCGCGCCATCGAGGAGATCGGTAAGTACCACCCGACCCAGGAGCCCTCGCTGATCGAGGTCGACTCCGAGCGTGCGCAGTACTGGCTCGGCGTCGGCGCGCAGCCGACCGAGCCGGTGGCCGCGATCCTCAAGATCACCGGCGACTGGCAGAAGTTCAAGGGCCTGCCGGGCCAGGAGGGCACCCTGCGGGTCGCCGAGCCGAAGGCCGACAAGAAGGCCATCTTCGAGACCGCCGCCAAGGACTCGGCCGGCGAGCCGAAGGACGGCGCGACCACGCCGCGCAAGAAGGCCGCCAAGAAGGCCGCCGAGCCGAAGGCCGACGCGGAGCCGAAGGCTGACGCGGAGGCCAAGGCGACGCGCCCGCCGCCGAGGAGCCCAAGGCCGAGGCGCCTGCTGCTGAGGCGCCCGCCGCCGAGGCACCGGCTGCCGACGCACCGGCCGAGGCCGAGGCCCCGAAGGACGACGCTGCCGCCGAGGCGCCGAAGGACGAGGCCTAGCCCGTGCTCGAGGAAGCTCTCGAGCACCTGGTGCGTGGCATCGTCGACCACCCGGACGACGTGTCCGTGCGCGACCGCAACGGTCGCCGCGGGCGCACCCTCGAGGTGCGGGTGCACCCCGAGGACCTCGGCAAGGTCATCGGCCGCGCCGGTCGCACCGCCAAGGCCCTGCGCACCGTGATCGGGGCCTTGGCTCCCGGTCGCGGTGTCCGGGTCGACTTCCTCGACGTCGACGAGCGCTGAGCCGACCGCCGGTCGGCACCCTCGTGGAGGCTTGATGGAGGTCGTCGTCGCGCGGATCGGCCGTCCGCACGGCCTGCACGGCCAGGTGTCGGTCGAGGTGCGCACCGACGACCCGGAAGGCCGGTTGGCCCCGGGGATGACGGTGCGCACCGACCCGGTCGCCGCCGGGCCGCTGACCATCACCGACGGCCGGGTGCACTCGGGCCGTCTCCTGCTGCACTTCGCGGGGTACGACGACCGCGGCAGCGTCGAGGGCCTGCGCAACGTGCTGCTCGTCGCCGACGTCGACCCGGCCGAGCGGCCCGACGACCCTGACGAGTTCTACGACCACCAGCTGGTCGGGCTGGCCGTGCGCACGGTGGCCGGCGAACCCGTCGGCGAGCTCGGCGAGGTGCTGCACCTGCCGGGTCAGGACGTGCTCGCCGTCCGCCGGCCCGACGGCACCGAGGTGCTGGTGCCGTTCGTCGCGGAGATGGTCCCGAGCGTCGACCTCGACGCGGGGGAGGTCGTGGTGGACCCGCCGCCCGGCCTGCTCGCCGACGTACCGGACGACGACACCAGCGAGCAGTGACGTGCGCCTCGACGTCGTCACGATCTTCCCGGAGTACCTCGCCCCGCTGCGGCTCTCGCTGATCGGCCGGGCCGTCGAGGACGGGCTGATCGACCTGCGGGTGCACGACCTGCGCGACTGGACGTCCGACCGGCACCGCACCGTCGACGACACGCCGTACGGCGGGGGGCCGGGCATGCTGATGCGCCCCGAGCCGTGGGGCGACGCGCTCGACGCGGTCATCGGCGAGCCGGCTGCCGAGCAGCCCGCGCCGCGGGTGCTGGTGCCCGGACCCGGCGGTACGCCGTTCACCCAGGCGATGGCGCACGACCTCGCGGCCGAGCCCTGGCTGGTCTTCGCCTGCGGGCGCTACGAGGGCATCGACCAGCGGGTGCTCGACGAGGCCTCGAGCCGCGGCCGGGTCACCGAGGTGAGCCTGGGCGACTACGTCCTCGACGGCGGCGAGGTGGCGGTGCTGGCGATCGTCGAGGCGGTGGCCCGGCTGCTGCCCGGCGTGATCGGCAACGCCGAGTCGCTGGTCGACGAGTCGCACGCCGGCGGGCTGCTCGAGGCGCCCGGCTACACGAAGCCGGCGACCTGGCGGGACCGGGAGGTGCCGCCGGTGCTGCTGTCCGGCGACCACGGCCGGATCGCCCGCTGGCGGCGCGACGAGTCGCTGCGCCGCACCGCCGCACGCCGGCCCGACCTGCTGGAGCGTCTCGACCCGGACGGCCTGGACAAGCACGACCTCGCGCTGCTGGCCGAGCTGGGCTGGGCACCCGCCAGACGGTCGATTGGCCCGCGTCACCGGCCCTGTGGCAGACTGAGACGCTGCGGTCAGCCGCGAGCACCCCCGCCACAGGGAGGGTGCTGCCTCACGACACGACCGCCCACACAACTCCACCCCCACCGTGGGTGACCTGTGGCACCGCGAGAGAAGAGATCCCGATGCAGACGCTGGACGCCCTCGATGCCGCTTCGAAGCGCTCGGACATCCCCGAGTTCCGACCCGGCGACACGCTGAAGGTCCACGTCAAGGTCGTCGAGGGCACTCGCTCCCGCATCCAGGTGTTCCAGGGCGTCGTCATCCGCCGCCAGGGTGGCGGCAGCCGCGAGACCTTCACGGTCCGCAAGGTCAGCTTCGGCGTCGGCGTCGAGCGGACCTTCCCGGTGCACACCCCGGTGATCGACAAGATCGAGGTCGTCACCCGCGGCGACGTACGCCGCGCGAAGCTGTACTACCTGCGCGATCTGCGCGGCAAGGCCGCGAAGATCAAGGAGCGCCGCGACACCCCCGTCGCACGCTGACCGGGACTCGCGCTGACGAGGGCCTGGTCGACCGGTCCGAGCGCGTGACGAGCCAGCCCCAGGGCGCGGCCGGTCCGCGCACGCCCACGGCTGGCCAGCACGCGGCCGGCGGCAACCATCGCGCGCCCGCGGTCGACATCCACCCCGGGTCGCACCGCTCGCCCAGGCGCTCCCGCGGGGAGGCAGCCGTCCGGATGGTGCTGCTCCTGACCGTGGTCGTCATCGCGACCTCGCTGGTCCGCTCGTACGTCGTCGCGCCGTTCTCGATCCCGTCGGGGTCGATGGAGCAGACGCTGCAGGTCGGCGACCGGATCCTGGTCGACCGGGTCTCCTACCGCTTCACCGACGTCGAGCGCGGGGACGTCGTCGTCTTCGACGGCACCGACACGTTCGGCCGTCTGGGTGAGGGCACCGGCGAGACCGACTACGTCAAACGGGTGATCGGGCTGCCCGGCGACCACGTCGTCTGCTGCGACGACCGCGGCCGGATCACCGTGAACGGCAGCCGCTGCGCGAGCAGTCCTACCTGCACCCGGGCGACGAGCCGTCCGAGCTGCGCTTCGACGTCGAGGTGCCCGCCCGGCCGCCTGTGGCTGATGGGCGACCACCGCGCCGACTCGCTGGACTCGCGCGCCCACCTCGGGGCTCCCGGCGGCGGCACCGTGCCGCTGGACAAGGTGGTCGGGCGGGTGCTGCTCGTCGTCTGGCCGCTGAACCGTGTCGGCGGGTTGCCCCCCGTGACCGTAGGCTCTGCTCTGCGGCAGTCGCCGCTCGTCGGGGACGGAAGGACGCACGCGATGACGACCGAGGACAGTCGGCACTCGGCCAGTGCGTCCACCGAACCGCCCGCCGCACCGAGTGACGCGACGCCGCGCACCGAAGGCGCAGCGACCCGCAGCCGACGAGACTCGTCCACCGGTACGCACCCGGCGCGCCCGCAAGCAGCACAAGTCGTTCCTGCGCGAGCTGCCCGGCATCGTCATCACCGCGCTGGTCATCTCGGTGCTCATCAAGACGTTCCTGGTCCAGGCGTTCTACATCCCGTCCGGGTCGATGGAGAACACCCTGCTCGTCAACGACCGGGTGCTCGTCAACAAGCTCGCGGACAAGCCGGACGAGATCCACCGCGGCGACGTCGTCGTCTTCCGCGACCCGGGCGGCTGGCTCAACGGCCCGGGCGAGACGCAGTCCAAGGGCGGCGTGCTGGGCCTGGTCCGCGACGGCCTGGTCTTCGTCGGGCTGGCGCCCGCGGCCGGCGAGGAGGACCTCATCAAGCGGGTCATCGGCGTCGGCGGCGACAAGGTCGAGTGCTGCGACGCGAAGGGCCGGATCACCGTCAACGGCGTCGCGCTCGACGAGCCGTACCTGTTCCCCGGCGACGACCCGTCCAGCGAGCCGTTCGGCCCCGTCACCGTCCCCGAGGGCTCCCTCTGGGTGATGGGCGACCACCGCGCCGTCTCCGAGGACAGCCGGGCGCACCGCGAGCAGCCCGGCAAGGGCTTCGTCCCGGTCGACGACGTCATCGGCCGCGCGTTCACCGTCGTCTGGCCGCTGGACCGGGCCCAGCTGCTGCGCAGCCCCGACACGTTCGACCAGCCCGGGCTCGACGCGTCCGGACGCTGATGTCGGCGCGGGCGTCGTAGGCTCGCACCGATGAGCACGAGGTCCCTGCCATGAGAGCGATGCCGCGGTTCGTGGTGCGCCGCGAGGGTGGCCTCTACGCCTACGAGAAGGCGCTGGAGCGCGCCGGGCTCACCCCGGTCGCCGGCGCCGACGAGGCCGGGCGCGGCGCCTGCGCGGGGCCGCTGGTCGTGGCCGCGGTCGTGCTGCCGACCGGCCGGCGCGGGCAGGTGCCGGGGCTCGCCGACTCCAAGCTGCTCACCCCGCAGGCGCGCGACGAGGTGTACGACGAGGTCGTCGCCCGCGCCGCGGCGTGGTCGGTCGTGGTGATCCCGGCCGGCGAGGTCGACCGGCTCGGGCTGCACGTGTGCAACGTCGAGGGGATGCGGCGGGCGCTGGCCCAGCTGTCGATCACGCCGTCGTACGTGCTGACCGACGGGTTCCCGGTGCGCGGCGTGCCGGCGCCCGGCCTCGCCGTCTGGAAGGGCGACCGGGTGAGCGCGTCGATCGCTGCCGCCTCGGTGGTCGCCAAGGTGACCCGGGACCGCATCATGGCCGGCTGCACGAGCGCTGGCCGTCGTACGACTTCCTCGGGCACAAGGGCTACGTGACGCCGGTGCACAGCGCCGCGCTGGACGAGCACGGCCCGTGCCCCGAGCACCGCTTCTCCTACGTCAACGTCGCCCGCCGGGTGCCGGGGGACCAGCGCGTGCCGGCTCGCACGCTGGTGCGGGTCGACGACCGTGAGTCTGACGGCTGGAGCTGTGGAGCTTGATTCCGTGGAGCTCGTGTCCGAGGAGGTGCTGACCGGGTGAGTGCCGAGGACCTGGAGAAGTACGAGACCGAGATGGAGCTCCAGCTCTACCGCGAGTACCGCGACGTGGTGGGGCTGTTCGGCTACGTCGTCGAGACCGAGCGCCGGTTCTACCTCACCAACGCCGTCGAGGTGACGCCGCGCAGCACCGACGGCGGCGAGGTCTACTTCGAGGTGACGATGGCCGACGCGTGGGTCTGGGACATGTACCGGCCGGCGCGGTTCGTGAAGAACGTGCGCGTGCTGACCTTCAAGGACGTCAACGTCGAGGAGCTCGCCCGCCACGAGCTCTCGGTCGAGCTGCCGGGGGAGTAGCGGGCCTCGTCCACAGGACGGCCGGTTCCGGTGGCCGTCCACATCCTGCCGCGCGGCCGCCTGCACGGGGTGGTCGCGGCACCAGGCTCGGGTCATCAGACCGACGGAGCCGGAGGTGGCGGGTGCGGGCCAAGGACGGGTTGGGTGCGTACGGCGAGCAGGTGGCGGCCGCGCACCTGGTGGCCGAGGGGATGACCGTCCTGGACCGCAACTGGCGGTGCCCGCAGGGCGAGATCGACATCGTGGCCCGGGACGGCGACGTGCTGGTCGTGTGCGAGGTGAAGACCCGGTCGTCCACCGCGCTCGGGCACCCGCTGGAGGCGGTCACCGCGCGCAAGGCGGCGCGGCTGCGGCGGCTGGCCGCGGCCTGGATCCAGGACCGCCGGGTGCACCCGGCGGAGGTCCGGATCGACCTGGTGGGCGTGCTGCGCCCGGCGCGCGGCGCGGCCGAGGTCGAGCACGTGCGGGGGGTGGCCTGAGTGCCGCTGGCCCGGACCCGCGGGGTGGCGCTGGTCGGCGTCGAGGGTCACCTGGTCGAGGTCGAGGCCGACCTCGGCGTCGGCGTGCCGTCGTACAGCCTGGTCGGCCTGCCGGACGCGTCGCTGGCGGAGTCGCGCGACCGGGTGCGCGCGGCGATGGTCAACAGCGGCCAGCACTGGCCGGCCACCAAGCGGGTCACGGTCAACCTGTCGCCGGCCAGCCTGCCCAAGCGCGGCTCGAGCTTCGACCTGGCATCGCCGCAGCGATCCTGGCCGCGCAGGAGGTGGTGCCCGCGCACGTGTTCGACGACGCCGTGCTGCTCGGCGAGCTCGGGCTGGACGGCCGGGTGCGGCCGGTGCGGGGCGTGCTGCCCGCGGTCGCGGCGGCGGCGCGGGCCGGGCGTGACGGCCGCGGTGGTGCCGGCGGCGAACGCGGCCGAGGCGGCGCTGGTGCCGGGCCTGCGGGTGACCGGGGTGCGCACCCTGGCCGGCCTGGTGGCCCGGGCGCGCGGCGACGAGCTGCCGGAGGCGGAGCTGGCCGAGCGAGCCGCCGACGGTGGCCGACGACGAGGACGACCCGGCGCACCGGCCGGACCTGGCCGACGTCCTCGGCCAGGCCGACCGCCCGCTACCTGCTCGAGGTGGCCGCGGCCGGCGGCCACCACCTGCTGATGCTCGGTCCGCCCGGAGCGGGCAAGACGATGCTCGCCGAGCGGCTGCCCGGCCTGCTGCCCCCGCTCGACTCGGCGGCCGCGCTCGAGGTGACCGCGGTCCACTCGGTGGCCGGGTCGCTGCCCGACGGTGCCGGGCCGCTGGTGTCGCGGCCGCCGTTCCAGTCGCCGCACCACACCGCGTCGGTGGCCGCGATGGTCGGCGGCGGCTCCAGCGCACGTCCGGCCGGGCGCGGCGTCGCTGGCGCACCGCGGGGTGCTGTTCATGGACGAGGCGCCGGAGTTCGCGCCCGGCGGTGCTCGACGCGCTGCGCGAGCCGCTGGAGTCCGGCGAGATCACGGTGGCCCGGCTGGCGGCGCGGGTGCGGTTCCCGGCCCGGTTCCAGCTGGTGCTCGCGGCCAACCCGTGCCCCTGCGGGCTCGCCGCGACCACGCCCGGCCCGCAGCACCGGCTGCACCTGTACGCCGATGGCCCGGCTGCGCTACCTCGGCCGGCTGTCCGGTCCGCTGCTCGACCGGGTCGACCTGCGGATCGAGATGCGGGCCGCGACGCGCGCCGACCTGCGCGGCGGTGCGGCGGCGCCGGAGGGCACCGCGGTCGTCGCGGAGCGGGTCGCCGCGGCGCGGGAGCGGATGGCCGCCCGGCTGGCCGAGACGCCGTGGCGGGTCAACGCCGAGGTGCCGGGCCACGTCCTGCGCCGGCTGTGGCGGCTGCCCTGGGAAGTCGTCGGCGAGGCCGAGCGGATGCTCGACCGCGGGGTGCTCACCGCCCGCGGTGTCGACCGGGTGGTCCGGGTCGCGTGGACGCTGGCCGACCTGGCCGGGCGCGACCAGCCGGACGCCGGCGACGTGCGGGTGGCGCTCGACTGCCGGGGGGTGGCCCGGTGGGCGGCCTGACCGGCGGTGACCGGCCCGCCGAGGCCGAACGTGCGGCGCGGGCGGCGCTGACCCGGCTGGCCGAGCCGGGCGACGCCTGGCTCGGCCGGGCCGTGGCCGGTCACGGCGCCGCGGCGGTGCTCGACCGGGTGCGCGACGGCGCGGCGGCGGACGACGAGCAGCTCGCGCACTACCGGGTCGCGGCTGCCCGCTCTGGAGGCCGACGCCGACCTCGCGCGTCCGGGCGGGTGCCCGGGTGGTCGTGCCGGGCGACGACGAGTGGCCGGCGGCCGCTCGACGACCTGGGCGACCGCGGCACCGCTGGCCCTCTGGGTCGTCGGGGACGGTCACCTCGGCGACGTGACCCGGCGCAGCGTCGCGGTGGTCGGGGCGCGGGCCTGCACGCCGTACGGCGAGCACGTGGCAGCCGAGCTCGCGTCCGGCCTGGGCGACCGCGGCTGGACGGTCGTGTCGGGCGGCGCGTACGGCATCGACGCGGCCGCGCACCGCGGCGCGCTGGCGGTCGACGGGCCGACGGTGGCGGTGCTCGCCTGCGGGGTCGACGTGCGCCTATCCGGCAGCGCACGACGGCCTGCTGCGCTCGGTCCGCGCGTGCGGTGCCGTGGTCTCCGAGCTGCCGCCCGGCTCCCGGCCGACCCGGCGGCGGTTCCTCGACCGCAACCGGGTGATCGCCGCGCTGGGCCGCGGCACGGTCGTCGTCGAGGCGGCGATCCGCAGCGGGGCGCTCAACACGGCCGGGCACGCCGAGGAGCTGTCCCGGACCGTGATGGCGGTCCCCGGGCCGGTCACCTCGCCCGCCTCGGCCGGCTGCCACGAGCTGCTCCGGACCCGCGGAGCCGCCCTGGTCACCGACGCGGCGGACGTGCTCGACCTGGTCGGCGACCTCGTGCTCGACGCCAGCGACTCGCGACGCGGCGAGCGGCGACCGCACGACGGGCTCGACCCGGTGGCCCTGCGGGTGCTCGAGGCGCTGCCGGTGAGCCGCCGGGCACCGGTCGACAGCGTCGGCCGGGTGGCGGGCCTGGATGCCCCGACCGTCCTGCGCACGCTGGGACAGCTGGCCGCGGCCGGCCTGGCCGAGTCCCAGGACGGCCGCTGGCGCCGCCGGAAGACGGAGGCCGCGGACCCGGCGGAGTAGGCGACGCCAAGTCCGCGGGCCGGTCTGGCGCGCCGGTGCTTGCGCTGCGGAACATCTCGGGTCACGGTGTCGTCCGTGGGCGACGAGGCGGGTCGGGGGGTGGCGGTAGCCGTCCGCGACGACGCCCTCCCGCCGGCTCTCGCCGACGCGCTGGAGGCCTTCACCCGGCACCTGCGCTCCGAGCGGGACCTGTCCGAGCACTCGATCCGCGCCTACCGCGGCGACGTCACGACGCTGTTCGAGCACGCCCGCCGGATGGGCCGCGACACCCCGGCCGGGCTCGACCTGCTCGCTGCTGCGCAGCTGGCTGGCCGGCCAGGCGACCCGGGGGATGGCCCGCACCACGCTGGCCCGCCGGGCCGCGGCCGCCCGCGCCTTCACGGCCTGGGCGACCCGCGAGGGCATGCTCGCCACCGACCCGGGTGCCCTGCTGGCCACGCCGCGCACCGGCCGCACGCTGCCCGGCGTACTGCGCCGGGACGAGGCGGACGCGCTGCTGCACGTCGCCGGGCTGGCAGCCGACGACGACAGCCCGACGGCGGTCCGGGACCTGGCCGTGCTCGAGGTCCTCTACGCGAGCGGCATCCGGGTCGGCGAGCTGTGCGGGCTCGACCTGGACGACGTCGACCGGGCCCGCCGGGTCCTCCGGGTGCTCGGCAAGGGCGTCGAAGGAGCGGACCGTCCCGGTCGGCCTGCCCGCGCTGCGGGCCGTCGAGCGCTGGCTGGAGCAGGGCCGGCCCGCGCTGAGCGGCGCCGGGCAGCGGCGACGGCGCTGTTCCTCGGCTCCCGGGGCGGCCGGATCGACCCCCGGACCGTGCGGCGGGTCGTCCACGACGCTGCTCGCGCACGTGCCGGGGGCTCCTGACCTCGGCCCCCACGGCCTCCGTCATTCGGCTGCAACCCACCTACTAGAAGGAGGAGCCGACCTGAGAAGCGTTCAAGAGCTACTGGGCCACGCTACGCTCGCCACGACGCAGATCTATACCCATGTGTCCGTCGACCGGCTGAAGGCAACCTATGACCAAGCGCACCCACGGGCCTGACGGCGCTGCCGCCACGCCCTCCGGGGGAGTGGGCGCCGCCACCGCACGCGAGCTCGTCGCCGACGATGCCGCTGCGGAGAAGAGCGCTGCCGAGGCAGCGCTCCGCGAGCTCTGGCAGGACTTCAAGAAGACCGCCGAACCGGCGCTCCGCGAGCGGCTGATCCTGCACTACTCGCCGCTGGTGAAGTACGTCGCCGGCCGGGTCGGCGTCGGCCTGCCGCCGAACATCGAGCAGGCCGACCTCGTCTCGTACGGCATCTTCGGGCTGATCGACGCCATCGAGAAGTTCGACCTCGAGCGCGCCATCAAGTTCGAGACGTACGCGATCAGCCGCATCCGCGGCGCCATCATCGACGAGCTGCGGGCGATCGACTGGATCCCGCGGTCGGTCCGGTACAAGGCGCGCGAGGTCGAGCAGGCCTACGCCAGCCTGGAAGCCAAGCTGCACCGCACGCCCGAGCGAGGCCGAGGTCGCCGGCGAGATCGGCATCAAGCTCGAGGACCTGCACCCGATCTTCAGCCAGGTCTCGTTCGTCAACGTCGTGGCGCTCGACGAGCTGCTCAGCGTGGGCGGCGAGAAGGGCGACAAGCTCAGCCTGGTCGACACCCTCGAGGACACCAAGGCCGAGGACCCCGTCCTGGCCTTCGAGTCCGAGGAGACGCAAGTTCCTGCTCGCGAAGGCGATCAACACGCTGCCCGAGCGGGAGAAGATCGTCGTCACCCTCTACTACTACGAGGGCCTCACCCTCGCCGAGATCGGCCAGGTCCTCGGCGTCACCGAGAGCCGGATCTGCCAGATGCACACCAAGGCCGTGCTGCAGCTGCGCGGCAAGCTGGCCGAGGGCCAGGGCTAGCGCCGACGGCCACGGCGGAGCGGCTCAGAGGCGCGGCATCGCCGACCGCGGTCCCATCACCAGGACCGGGGCGGCAGCCGGGTCCAGCCAGCGCAGCACCCGGCGCATCGTCCCGCGCGGTATCGACACGCAGCCGGCGGTCGCGCCCGGGCCGCTGACGTGCAGGAAGATGCCGCCGCCGAGCCTGGTGTCGGCCGGCTCGTCGGCGACCCGCTGCCCGTCGGTCGCGCGGTGCACCCCGCCGGGCAGGTTGAAGTCCAGCACGGCCACGTAGCGGTACTGCGCGCCGTACCCGGAGAGGTCCTCAGCCCGTGCGGTGCGCCACCGCGCCGACGGGACCCGGCGCGGCTGCAGCACGTTGTAGGTGCTCGGGTCGCGCGGGTCGTAGGGCCACCAGTCGTTGCGGTCGACCTTCCGGTACGGCAGCGCCGTCCCGGGTCGGTCCCGTTGCCGAAGCTGGACAGCACCGCGAAGGTGCCGGCCGGGCTGGTGCCGGTGGCTTGCCGCCGCTCGTCGGCGCGGACGAACCCGTTGTAGCCGACCCGGGCCCGGACCGGACCGGTGTGCAGGCGCCAGCTGCCGTCGTCGCTGCGCTCCCAGGCGCGCAGCACCGCCGTGCTGCTGTCCCAGGACCGGCCGGTGACGACCACCACCTGCCGGGCGTCGCCCAGCGAGGTCAGCCGGCTCGGGTGGTCCCGTGGCAGCGGCTCGGCCCAGGTCGTGGAGCCCCCGGCCAGCACGAGACCGGCAGCGACCAGCGCGACCAGTGCTGCCACGACCACCGCGCGCACCGCGGCGACCGGGCCGCCTCGCCGCTGCGTCCATCTCGGGTGCTCGACCATAGGGTTGCCATCATGCCCGCTGAGCCCTCGACAGTGACGGACGTCGACGCCAACCCGATCTGGGGCGACGACTGGGTCCAGGTCCGGGCGCTGTGGCCGCTGGAGAACACCGTGGCCCACCTCAACCACGGCTCGTACGGCGCGGTGCCCACTCCGGTGCTCGAGGAGCAGGCGTCCTGGCGGGCCCGGATGGAGAGCAACCCGGTCCGCTTCTTCCGCCGCGAGCTGCCGTCGGCCCTGGCCTCGGCGCGGTCCGAGGTCGGCGCCTTCCTCGGCGCTGCCGAAGGCTCGCTGGCGTTCGTCCGCAACGCGACCAGCGGCGCGAGCACGGTGCTGTCGGCTTTCCCGCTCGCTGCGGGCGACGCGGTGCTGCTGACCGACCACAGCTACGGTGCCGTGCGCATCGCCGCCCACCGCTTCGCCGCGGATCGCGGCGCGCAGGTCGACACCGTGCACGTCCCCCTGGACGCGGACGACGACGAGGTGCTCGCGCTCGTCCTCGGGGCCGTGCACGACCGGACCCGGCTCGTCGTCCTCGACCACGTCACCTCGCCGACGGCCCGGCGGCTGCCGCTGGTGACGCTCGTGCCCGCGCTGCAGGAGCGCGGGCTCGCGGTGCTCGTCGACGGCGCGCACGCCCCGGGCATGCTGGCCGTCGACCTCGAACGGCTCGGCGCCGACTTCTTCGTCGGCAACCTGCACAAGTGGTGCTGCGCGCCGCGCGGGACCGCGGTCCTGCACGCCGCCGAGCGCTGGCGCCCGACCCTGCGCCCGCTGGTCGCCTCCTGGGGCGAGGCGGACGGCTTCCCGCTGGCCTTCGACGACACCGGCACCGAGGACCCCACCGCATGGCTGTCAGCCCCGCGGGCGCTGCGGGTGCTCGAGCGGCTCGGCCTGGACCGGCTGCGCCGGCACAACGTGGAGCTCGCCGTCGCCGGCCAGCTCGAGGTCGCCAAGGCACTGCACGTCGCGCCGGCCGACCTGCCCCGGGACGCCGCCGTGAGCATGCAGCTCATCCCGCTGCCCGAGGGCATGGCCACCTCGGTCGAGGCCGCCGACGCGCTCCAGGACCAGATCGGCGACGCATCCGCCGTCGAGGTCGCCATCACCTCCTGGGCCGGCCGAGGGTTCGTCCGGGTCTCGGCGCAGGCCTACAACGCGCCCGCCGACTACCGCCGGCTCGCCGCCGACCTCCCGTCGCTGCTCTGACCCGAGCAACGGCGCCAGCCGTCCGACGGGTGGCGCGCGGAGCACCCCGACGTCCCACACCGGCAGCAGGCGGACCCGGACCGCGCCCACCAGGGCCAGCGGGTCGAGGTAGGTCTCGCCCCGGCGCACACCCCAGTGCAGGCAGGCCAGCGCACCGCAGTGGCTCGGGGCCGGCTCGAGCACGCCCAGCACGCTCGCGCGGGTCACCCGGTCGCCACGGGACACCCGGGCCGCCACCGGCTCGTACGTCGTCCGCAGGCCGCCCGGGTGATCCACCGACACGACGCCCCGGCCGGCCACCCGGCCGGCGAAGGCCACGGTGCCGTCCGCGGCCGCGAGCACGGGGGAGCCGGCGGGCGCCAGCAGGTCGACGCCCCGGTGCCCGGGCGCGTACGGCCCGTCCGGCTCGTCGAACGGGGCGGCCACCGGCGGCCGAGGGTCCAGCGGCCAGGACCAGCCCGTCCCTCGGCTGCAGGTCGGCGGCTGCGGCCGCAGGCGCCGCCAGCCACAGCCCCGCCACCAGGGGCAGCAGCAGCCACAGCCGTCGCAGGTCCATGGCCCGAGGCTGGCGCACCGCGGGTGCGCTCGGGGGCCGGCACTGGCAGGCTGTGGACGGTCGGGAGCCCTGGGGCGCCTGGGGACGACGAGGCCCGGGCAGCGGCCGCCGCCGGCGATTTCGGCCTGGCGCCACGCCCGGCGTACACTCGACGCGGCGACCCGCCTGTGCGGGTCGACTTCGCACGCCCGTATCCGCCACCGGACCTCGTCCACCGGCGGGGGCGCGCTCATCGGTCCGCCCGACCCGCGATGGCGACGGCGGCGAGCGTGCTCCCGGGTGTCAGGAGGCGGACGCCCGACCGGGCGCCTGCCAGGCAAACCGACAGGCGCCAGGCCGCCCGCTCAGCGGGCCGCGGCGCGAGAAAGGCAGGCCGACCGTGGCCACAAACCAGGTCGTCTCCATGAAGCAGCTGCTCGAGAGCGGCGTGCACTTCGGGCACCAGACCCGTCGATGGAACCCCAAGATGAAGCGCTTCATCTTCACCGAGCGCAACGGCATCTACATCATTGACCTGCAGCAGTCGCTGTCCTACATCGACCGCGCGTACGAGTTCATCAAGGAGACCGTCGCCCACGGCGGCTCGGTGCTGTTCATCGGCACCAAGAAGCAGGCTCAGGAGACCGTCGCCGAGCAGGCGACCCGCGTCGGCATGCCCTACGTGAACCAGCGCTGGCTGGGCGGCATGCTCACCAACTTCCAGACCGTGCACGGCCGCCTGCAGCGCCTCAAGGAGCTCGAGCAGCTCGACTTCGACGACGTGCCCGGCTCGGGCATGACCAAGAAGGAGCTGCTCGTCCTGCGTCGCGAGAAGGACAAGCTCCTCAAGACCCTGGGCGGCATCCGGGACATGGCCCGGGTCCCCAGCGCGGTGTGGATCGTCGACACCAAGAAGGAGCACATCGCCGTCGGCGAGGCCAAGAAGCTCGGCATCCCGATCGTCGCGATCCTCGACACCAACTGCGACCCCGACGACGTCGACTACAAGATCCCGGGCAACGACGACGCGATCCGCTCCGTCACGCTGCTCACCCGGGTCATCGCCGACGCCGTGGCCGAGGGCCTGATGGCCCGGGTCCGCACCGCGACCGACGGCGACGAGAAGCCGGCTGACGGCCAGCTCGCCACCGACGAGCCGCTCGCGGCGTGGGAGCAGGAGCTCCTGCAGCGCGGTACGGCGGCCGAGGGCACCCCGGCGCAGGGCGAGACCGTCGAGAGCGCCGGCGTCGAGGCGTCCGGCACCGCGAACGCGGCCGCCGACACCGCGGCACCGGCCGAGGCGGCTGCACCCGCAGCCGAGGCTCCGGCCGCCGAGGCACCGCACCGAGGCTCCGGCCGCAGCAGAGGCTCCGGCCGCCGAGGCGGCCCCGGCCACCGAGGCTCCGGCCGCCGAGGCGACGACCGACGCCGGCACCGCCGAGAGCACCAAGGAAGCCTGAGCCGTCGCTGCCGGCCGGTCCCACCGACCGGCCGGCAGCCCGCCAGGCGCCACCCCGACACGATCGACAAGAGAGCGAGACCAGGTACTCATGGCAGACATCAGCGCCGCCGAGGTGAAGAAGCTCCGTGACGCCACGGGCGCCGGCATGATGGCAGCGAAGAAGGCCCTCGTGGAGGCCGACGGCGACCACGACAAGGCCGCCGAGCTGCTGCGCATCAAGGGCGAGACCAAGGTCAAGGAGCGCGGCGCCGAGCGCAGCGCCACCAACGGCCTGGTCGCCGCCGCCGACGGCGCGATGATCCAGCTCAACTGCGAGACCGACTTCGTCGCGAAGAACGAGCAGTTCCAGCAGCTCGCCGCCGACATCGTGTCCCACGCCGCCAAGACCGGCACCGGTGACGTCGCGACGCTGCTGGGCGAGACGCTCGCCGACGGCCGCACGGTCGCCGAGAACATCGCGTCCGTCGCCGCCGTCATCGGCGAGAAGCTCGAGCTCACGGCCGTCGTCGTGCTCGGCGCCGAGGGCCGCTCGGTCGCCTCGTACATGCACCGCCGCTCCTCCGACCTGCCCCCGCAGGTCGGTGTCCTCGTGGAGTTCGAGGGCGCGGACCTCGAGGCCGCGCGGGCCGCAGCGATGCAGGTCGCCGCGATGCGCCCGCAGTACGTCTCCCGGGACGAGATCCCGGCCGACGTCGTCGAGAACGAGCGCCGGATCGCCGAGGCCACCGCCCGCGAGGAGGGCAAGCCCGAGCAGGCCCTGTCCAAGATCGTCGAGGGCCGGGTCAACGGCTTCTTCAAGGACGTGGCGCTGCTCGAGCAGCCCTCCGTGCTCGACAGCAAGAAGAACGTCAAGGCCGTCCTGGACGCCGCCGGCGTGACCGTCAAGAGCTTCTCCCGGTTCGAGGTCGGCGGCAGCTGATCGGCCGACTGGCAGACTGCAAGAAGCTGGGGACGGCGTTCAGCACCACAGTCGAGCGACGAGGAGGCCGCGATCGTGCAGGGATCCACTGAGGGAACCGGCAAGGTCGCGGCCTTCGCCGCGTCCGGGGCCGACGGCGCGGGCGAGACGGAACGCCAGTACCGCCGGGTCGTCCTCAAGCTGTCCGGCGAGGTCTTCGGCGGCGGCGAAGATCGGCGTCGACCCCGACGTCGTGGCCGGCCTGGCCCGGCAGATCGCGGACGTCGTCCGGTCCGGCGTGCAGGTCGCGATCGTCGTCGGCGGCGGCAACTTCTTCCGCGGCGCCGAGCTCTCGCAGAGCGGCATGGACCGGGCCCGCGCCGACTACATGGGCATGCTCGGCACCGTGATGAACTGCCTCGCGCTGCAGGACTTCCTGGAGAAGCAGGGGTCGAGACGCGGGTGCAGACCGCGATCACGATGGGCCAGGTCGCCGAGCCGTACATCCCGCGCAAGGCGATCCGCCACCTGGAGAAGGGCCGGGTCGTCATCTTCGGCGCCGGCGCCGGCATGCCGTACTTCTCCACCGACACCGTCGCGGCCCAGCGCGCCCTCGAGATCGGCGCCGAGGTGCTGCTGATGGGCAAGAAGGGCGTCGACGGGGTCTACGACGCCGACCCGGCGACCCACCCGGACGCCGTGCGCTACGACCAGCTGTCCTACGACGAGGTCCTGAACAAGAGCCTCAAGGTCGCCGACGCCACCGCGATCAGCCTGTGCCGCGACAACCGGCTGCCGATCGTGGTCTTCAACCTGCCGAGGAGGGCAACATCGCCCGGGCCGTGCAGGGCGAGAAGATCGGCACCCTCATCGGCCCGGACGCCTGACCGACCATGCTGACCCAGAACCAGGAGACGACGTGATCGACGAGACACTGTTCGAGGCCGAGGAGAAGATGGAGAAGGCCGTCTCCGTCGCCAAGGACGACTTCGCCTCGATCCGCACCGGCCGGGCCAACCCGTCGATGTTCAACAAGATCCTGGTCGACTACTACGGCGCGCCCACGCCGGTGAACCAGCTCGCGTCGTTCCACGTCGCCGACGCCCGGATGCTCACGCTGACGCCGTACGACAAGGGCGCGATGGCCGCCATCGAGAAGGCGATCCGCGACTCCGACCTCGGCGTCAACCCGACCAACGACGGCAACATCATCCGGGTGGTGTTCCCGCAGCTCACCGAGGAGCGCCGCAAGGAGTTCATCAAGGTCGCGCACAAGAAGGCCGAGGACGCGCGCATCTCGATCCGCAACGTCCGCCGGCACGCCAAGGACGAGCTCGACGAAGCTCGCCAAGGACGGCGAGGCCGGCGAGGACGACGTGCAACCGCGCCGAGAAGGAGCTCGAGAAGCTCACCCAGAGGCACGTCGGCGCAGTCGACGAGCTCCTCAAGCACAAGGAGTCCGAGCTCCTCGAGGTCTGAGGCTCGGCCACCGACATCGCCATGACGACCGACCAGGAGGACAGCGGCTCCCCGCTCGAGCCTGTGCCGATGCAGGCGGTGCCGCCGCCGGAGGCGCGCACCCGGGCCGGCCGCAACCTGCCCGCGGCGATCGGTGTCGGGCTCGGTCTGGCCGCGCTCATCCTGCTGTCGCTGTACGTCTGGAAGCCCGCGTTCGTGGGCGTCGTCGTCATCGCCGTGGTGATCGCCGTCTACGAGCTGTCCAACGCCTTCGGCGCGGACCGGGTCCGGGTGCCGGTCGTCCCGGTCGCCGTCGGTGCCGCCGCGATCGTCGTGTCGGCGTACGCCGGCGGCAGCGAGGCCATGGTCGTCGCCCTTGCGCTGACGCTGTTCGCGGTCATGCTCTGGCGCGCGCCGGAGAACCCGAAGGGCTACGTCCGCGACGTCACGGCTGCGACCTTCGCCGCCCTGTACGTGCCGCTGCTGGCCGGCTTCGCGGCGCTGCTGCTGCGACCCGACGACGGCGCCGACCGGGTCGTCGTCTTCATCGTGCTCGTCGTCCTCAGCGACACCGGCGGCTACGTCGCGGGCGTCCTGTTCGGCAAGCACCCGATGGCACCCACGGTGAGCCCGAAGAAGTCGTGGGAGGGCTTCGCGGGCTCCGCGCTGTTCTGCGCCGTCGGTGGTGCGGTCGCGCTGCCGCTCCTGCTCGAGGGCGAGATCTGGGAGGGCGTGCTGATCGGTCTCGCCGTGATGGTGACGGCCACCCTCGGCGACCTCGGCGAGTCGATGATCAAGCGCGACCTCGGCATCAAGGACATGGGCAGCCTGCTCCCCGGCCACGGCGGCATGATGGACCGGCTGGACTCCCTGCTCCCGGCGGCACCGGTCACGTACCTGCTGCTCAGCTGGCTCGTCCCGGCCTAGGCGGAGAGAGACCGTGCCCGTCCCCGTCCCCGGTGAGCTGACCTTCGCCGAGCCGCGCCGCGCCAAGCCGCCGCGCCACCTCGCCGACCTCGCGCCTGACGCCCGCCGGGCTGCCGTCGTCGAGCTCGGCGAGAAGCCGTTCCGCGCCGGCCAGCTGGCCAGCCACTACTTCGGCCACCTCGGCGCCGACCCCGACCAGATGACCGACGTGCCCAAGGCGTCGCGCGCCCTGCTGGCCGACGCGCTGCTCCCGTCGCTGCTCACCCCGGTCCGGCACCTCGAGGCCGACGGCGGCCGCACCCGCAAGTCGGTCTGGCGGCTGTTCGACGGCGCCACCGTCGAGAGCGTGCTGATGCGCTACCCGGGCCGGGTGACGATGTGCGTCTCGTCGCAGGCCGGCTGCGGCATGAACTGCCCGTTCTGCGCGACCGGGCAGGCCGGCCTCACCCGCAACATGTCGGCCGGCGAGATCGTCGACCAGGTCGTCGCGGGCGCGCGGATGCTGCGCGACGGCGAGATCGCCGGTGGCCCCGGCCGGGTCACCAACGTCGTGTTCATGGGGATGGGCGAGGCGCTCGCGAACTACAAGGCCGCGGTGCAGGCGATCCGCGCCCTGGTGGCCCCGGCACCCGACGGCCTCGGGCTGTCCGCGCGGAACCTCACGATGTGCACCGTCGGGCTGGTGCCGGCGATGCGGAAGCTCGCCGACGAGGGACTGCCGGTCACGCTGGCGGTGTCGCTGCACGCGCCGGACGACGAGCTGCGCGACACTCTCGTGCCGATCAACACCCGGTGGAAGGTGGCCGAGGTGCTCGACGAGGCCCGGCACTACTTCGAGGTGACCGGCCGCCGGGTGAGCATCGAGTACGCGCTGATCCGCGACATCAACGACCACGCGTGGCGCGCCGACCTGCTCGGCACCGAGCTCAACCGGCGCGGCCGGGGCTGGGTGCACGTCAACCCGATCCCGCTGAACCCCACGCCTGGCTCGAAGTGGACGGCCAGCGACCCCGCGGTCGAGCGCACCTTCGTCGAGCGGCTGCGCGCGCACGGCATCCCCACCACGGTCCGGGACACCCGCGGCCGCGAGATCGACGGCGCGTGCGGCCAGCTCGCAGCGGTGACCGAGTGAGACACTCGATGACCCACCGCAGGTTCGGCCGGGTCCGCTGGTACCGGCGCGGCTACCACTGCCGCCAGGTCGACTCCTTCCTCGACCACATCGACGTGTCCCTCGGCGGTGCGTTCCCGCCGCCCACGGCCGCCGAGATCCGCCGGGCCGGCTTCGAGCTGGTGCGCCACGGCTACGTCGTCGCCGAGGTCGACGAGCACCTCGACGCGCTCGAGGAGCGGGTGCTCCTCTCGCCGGCGGTGACCACCGGCCGCCGGAGCCGGGGGACCGACCCGGCGAGCGAGACGCAGTTCCTCAAGGACGAGCTGTCCGCGCCGTACATGAAGCGCTTCCCGCGGGTCAGTGCCCTGCGGCGCGGCTACCACCAGGACGACGTCGACGAGTTCGTCGACCAGGTCGTGGCCACCATCGACGGGACCGGCACGGTCACCGTCGAGGGCGTGCGCAGCGCGCCATTCCGGCCGCGCCGCGGCGGCTACCGGGAGGACGCGGTCGACGAGGCGATGGACCGGGTGGTCGAGCACCTCCTGCTGGTACGCCGGCAGAGCGCGGCCCAGGAGCAGCCGCCGCAGACCCAGCCGGCCGACTAGCGACAGCACACCCTGGCGCGCCGGCGCCGCACGGGTGAGGATGCCGCCATGGGTGACTACCGCGCGACGTACCGCCGCAGCATCGACGACCCCGACGGCTTCTGGTCCGACGCGGCACGGGACATCCTCTGGCGGACCGAGCCGTCGACCGTCCTGGACGCGAGTCGCGCGCCGTTCTACCGGTGGTTCCCGGACGGTGTCCTGAACACCTGCGAGAACGCGCTGGACCGGCACGTCGCCGACGGGCACGGCGACCGGGTCGCGCTCGATCTACGACAGCCCGGTCACCGACACCCAGCGCACGTACACCTATGCGGAGCTGCTCGACCTGGTCGCGACCTTCGCCGGGGCGCTCGCCTCGCTCGGCGTGCGGAAGGGCGACCGGGTCGTCATCTACCTGCCGATGGTGCCCGAGGCCGTCGTGGCGATGCTCGCCTGCGCCCGGCTCGGCGCGGTGCACTCGGTGGTGTTCGGCGGCTTCGCGGCCAACGAGCTGGCCGCGCGGATCGAGGACGCCGAGCCGAAGGTCGTGGTGTCCGCGTCCTGCGGCATCGAGGTGTCGCGGGTGGTCGAGTACAAGCCGCTGCTCGACCGGGCGCTCGAGCTGTCGTCGCACCAGCCGGAGCACGTGGTGGTGCTGCAGCGCCCGCAGGCGGCGGCCGCGATGACCGCTCCCCGTGACCTCGACTGGCAGGAGCTGGTGGCCGGCGCGGAGCCCGCCGAGTGCGTGCCGGTCGCCGCCACCGACCCGCTCTACGTGCTCTACACGTCGGGCACGACCGCCAAGCCCAAGGGCGTCGTGCGCGACAACGGCGGTCACGCGGTGGCCCTGCAGTGGTCCATGGCGAACATCTACGGCGTCGGCCGCGGCGACGTCTGGTGGACCGCCTCCGACGTGGGCTGGGTGGTGGGCCACTCCTACATCGTCTACGCGCCGCTGCTGGTGGGTGCGACGACGGTGCTCTACGAGGGCAAGCCGGTCGGGACGCCGGACGCCGGCGCGTTCTGGCGGGTCGTCGCGCAGTACGGCGTGGAGGCGCTGTTCACGGCGCCGACCGCGCTCCGGGCGGTGAAGAAGGAGGACCCGGAAGGCGCGCGGCTGGCCGACGCACGACGTGTCGTCGCTGCGGACCCTGTTCCTCGCCGGCGAACGGCTGGACCCGGACACCTGGCAGTGGGCGACCGATCGGCTCGGCGTACCGGTCATCGACCACTGGTGGCAGACCGAGACCGGCTGGCCGATCGCGGCCAACCTGCGCGGGCTCGAGCCGATGCCGATCAAGCCCGGGTCGCCGACCGTCCCGGTGCCCGGCTACGACGTGCGCGTCCTCGACCCGTCGGGCCAGCGAGGTCGGGCCGGGCACCGAGGGCGCGATCTGCGTCAAGCTGCCGCTGCCGCCCGGCACCCTGCCGACGCTGTGGGGCGACGACGACCGGTTCGTCGCGTCGTACCTGTCGGCGTTCGACGGCTACTACCTGACCGGCGACGGCGGGTACGTCGACGAGGACGGCTATCTCTTCGTCATGGGCCGCACCGACGACGTCATCAACGTCGCGGGGCACCGGCTCTCGACCGGCTCGCTGGAGGCCGTGGTGTCCGGCCACCCCGCTGGTGGCGGAGTGCTGCGTGATCGGGGTGCACGACGACCTCAAGGGTCAGGTGCCGCGCGGGCTCGTGGTGCTCAAGGCCGGTGCCGACGTCGACCCCGAGCAGCTGCGTGCCGAGCTGGTGCAGCGGGTGCGCGACGAGATCGGGGCGGTGGCGTCGTTCCGCGACGTCGACGTGATCGCGGCGCTGCCGAAGACCCGGTCGGGCAAGATCCTGCGCCGGTCACTGCGGGCGATCGCGGACGGCAAGGACGAGCCGGTGCCCTCGACGATCGAGGACCCGACCGTGCTCGAGACGCTGCGGCCGACGCTGCAGCGGAACCGCTGACGGCCGAACCCGCCCCGATCAACCGCCGTGCGTCTCGTCGCTGCGGAAGCCGGTGTAGGTGTACGGGTTGTCGAGCACCTTGGAGTCGGGGATCTCCGGGTGCATCTCCTGCTCCCACTGGTCGCCGAGCTGGCCCTGCAGGTACTCGACCGTGGACTCGACGGCGCGACGGGTGCGGTCCAGGTCGATGTCGACGAGCCGGTGGTCGTGCTTCACGACCCGGCCGTTGACGACGACCGTGTGCACGTCACCACGCTGCGCCTGGAAGACGACGTGCCCGTAGGGGTGCAGCATCGGGAACATCACCGGCGAGTGGTCGTTCTTGATGAGTACGACGTCGGCCTTCTTGCCGACCTCGAGGCTGCCGACCACCGCGTCGAGGCCGAGCGCCCTGGCGCCGCCGATCGTGGCCCACTCGACGACCTGGTCGGCACGCAGGCTGCAGTTGGTGACGGTGTCGCCCTTCGCATGCGCCTCGAGGTGCTCGCGCGCCCGGTCGGCGCCGATCGTGCTGCGCATCGCGGAGAAGATGTCCGCGCTCCACCAGACGCTGGTGTCCATGGACAGCGCCACCGGGATGTCGTAGTTCCGCAGCGTCCAGGTCGGCGGGTAGCCCTGACCGCAGGTCTGCTCGCTCTCCGTGGCGACCGAGACGGTGCCTCCGGTCGCCGCGATGCGCTGGTAGGAGTCCTCGTTCAGGGTCGCGGCGTGCACGTAGATCGTCGAGTCGGTCGCGAACCCGTTGTCGTGCATCAGCTTGATGCCGCTGTCGCTGGTCGCCCCCCACACGCCGGCGTGCGTGGTCACCGGCGCGCCCAGCTCGCGGGCCACCTCGAACGCCGCACGCTCCGGGAACTCGGGGTCGCCGGTGACGTCGAAGGCCATCTGGAAGCCGAGCATGTCGTCGCCCGGCGTGATCCGGCGCGCGACGAAGTCCCGGAACTCGGGCTTCGTCGACCACTCCCACGGGCCGGCCTGGATGTTGCCGTAGGCGAGCACGAAGCGGCCCGGGACGGACTGCAGCGCATCGAGCGCCGCCTCCGCGTGGTCGATGGTCTGCAGGTTGTGCGACCAGTCGACGGTCGTCGTCACACCGGCGTCGAGGGACTCGACCGCGGACAGCGCGTTTCCTGCGGCGATGTCCTCGGGGCGGAAGAGCTTGCCGTAGTTGAGGTAGTTCCAGACGAAGTACTGCGTGAGGGTCCAGTCGGCGCCGTAGCCGCGCATCGCGGTCTGCCACATGTGCCGGTGGGTGTCGATCATGCCGGGCATCACGATGCCGCCGGACGCGTCGATCTCGGTCGTGCCGTCCGGGACGTCGAGCGACGGGCCGACGGCCGAGATCCGCTCTCCCTCGATGAGCACGTCCGCGTCGCGCAGCACCGCCCGGGAGGCCATGGTCAGCACCGTGCCGTTCCGGAAGACCACCGGTGCTCCCGGCCTGACCTGCACGCTGGCGTCTGTCGCCACGTTCCCTCCCGCGATCAGTCCGCGCGGACACTCGTCCGTCCCGCGGACAGCCGGTACGATTCCGCCACCTTGGGACCGCGCATCACGGGGTGTCAAGGGTCGAGGAGGTGGCATGCGACGGGCGACGCCCGGGCCGGTCACGTGACCGGCCGGACCCACGACGCTCTTGTCGTCGAGACACCCGGACAGCCGCCCGCGGTGCGTCGACAGGATGCACCGTCGCCGCGGCCGGGTGAGGTCACGATCCGGGTCGGTGCCGCGCCCATCGCGCCGCTCGACCTGCTCTGCGCGACCGGCACGTCGTACTTCGGTGTGCCGGCCACGCCGTACGTCCCGGGCGTCCAAGGCGTCGGCGTGGTCGAGCAGGGGACGGCGGCCGTCCCCTCCGGGACCCCGGTGTGGTTCGCGACCTCGGCCGGGATGGCTCCGGGCGACGGGAGCATGCGCGCCGTCGCGGTCGCACCCGAGCACGACGTCGTGGCGTTGCCCGAGTCGGCAGACCCGGCCCTGGTTGCCGCGCTCGGTCTCTCCGGCGTGGCGGCGTGGATGTCGTTGACCTGGCGCGGCGAGCTCGCCGCGGGGGAGCAGGTCCTCGTCCTGGGTGCCGGCGGCGTCGTCGGGCAGGCCGCCGTTCAGCTCGCCCGTACCGCCGGCGCCCGCCGGGTGCTGGCCGCCGCGCGCTCCGGCCCGGCGCGGGACCGGGCCCGGCGCCTCGACCCGGACGCGCTGGTCGAGATCGACGACGCCGACGACGTCGAGACCCTGGCCGCCCGCATCCGGGACGCGTGCGACGGGCCGCTGGACCTCGTCATCGACCCGCTCTACGGCATCCCGTGCGCCGCCGCGCTGCGCGTCCTGCGCCAGCACGGCAGGCTCGTCAACCTCGGCGGCTCCGCCGGCGAGGTCGCGCCGTTCACCTCGTCGACGTTGCGGGGCCAGTCGCTGCGGGTGCTCGGCTACACCAACAACGAGCTGACGCCGGACCAGCGCCGCGACGCGTTGCTCCGCGTCGTCGACGAAGCCGTCGCCGGCCGGCTCCACGTCGCCCACGAGGTGGTCCCGCTGGGTGCGGCAACCGATGCGTGGTCCCGACAGTCGTCCGGGCAAGCGGCCGGACGTATCGTTCTGACGCCCGAGGAGGACGCGTGACCGCCCTACCGACGCTCCCGACCAGCCTGGTCGGCAGCTATCCGCAGCCGGAGTGGCTGATCGACCGCGCGAAGCTGGCCGGCCGGTTCCCGCCCCGGGTTCGCGCGAGGGAGCTCTGGCGGGTGGCCGACCCCGAGCTGCTGGCGCAGGCCCAGGACGACGCCACCGAGGTCGCGATCCGCGCCCAGGAACGCGCCGGGCTGGACCTGGTCACCGACGGCGAGATCCGCCGCGAGAGCTACTCCAACCACTTCGCGACGGCCCTCGACGGCATCGACATCGACAACCCGGGCACCGCGCTCGACCGCAGCGGCCACCCCAACCCCGTCCCGCGCATCGTGGGCCCGATCAGCCGGCCGCACCCGGTCCAGGTGCGCGACCTGGAGTTCCTCAAGGCCCACACCGATCGTCCGGTCAAGATGACCGTCCCGGGCCCGTTCACGATGAGCCAGCAGGCGCAGAACGACCACTACCCGGACGCCGAGTCGGCCGCCATGGCGTACGCCGCTGTCGTCAACGAGGAGATCCGGGACCTGCTCGCCGCCGGCGCCGACCTGGTCCAGATCGACGAGCCGTACATGCAGGCGCGCCCGGAGCCGGCCCGCGCCTACGGCCTGGCCGCCCTGAACCGAGCGGTCGAGGGGATCACCGGCGAGATCGCCGTGCACATCTGCTTCGGCTATGCCGCGATCATCCACGAGCGCCCCGAGGGCTACTCGTTCCTGCCGGAGCTCGCGGACAGCCCCATCCGCTACGTCTCCATCGAGACGGCACAGTCCGGGCTCGACCTCGGCGTCCTCGCCGACCTCGCGGACAAGACGATCATCCTCGGCGTCATCGACCTGTCCACGCCGGAGGTGGAGTCCGCGCAGGTCGTGGCCGACCGGGTCCGGCGCGCCTTCCCGTACCTGCCGCCCGAGCAGGTCGTGATCGCAACGGACTGCGGCATGAAGTACCTGCCGCGCGAGTCCGCGAACGGCAAGATGCGCGCCATGAGCGAGGCGGCGGCGCAGCTGCGGGCGGAGACCCGATGACGCACCCGTCGCAGGAGCACCCGATGCAGATGGTCACCGAGGACAACATCACCGAGCTCGCCGCACAGCGATGGGGGACGGCCCACGACCCGCGCCTGGCCGAGGTCCTCACCAGTCTGGTGCGGCACCTGCACGACTTCGCCCGCGACGTCCGGCTCACCGAGGACGAGTGGATGGCCGCCATCCAGTGGCTGACGGGCACCGGTCAGATGTCCGACGACAAGCGCCAGGAGTTCATCCTCGCCTCCGACGTCCTCGGCCTGTCCATGCTGGTCGTGCAGATGAACCACCGCTTCGACGACCGGGCCACGCCGGCCACGGTGCTCGGCCCGTTCCACATCGACGGTTCCCCCGAGCTCGGCTACGCCGGGGACATGGCCGTCGGCATCGAGGGTGAGCCGCTCTACATCCACGGCGTGGTGCGCGACCTCGAGGGCAAGCCGGTGCCGGGCGCCGTGCTCGACGTGTGGCAGGCCGACGCCGACGGCGCGTACGAGGCCCAGCTCGAGGTGGACGAGGCCAGGCTGCGCGGCAAGTTCGCCAGCCGGGACGACGGCACCTACTGCGTGCGGACCATCACGCCCAAGGGCTACACGATCCCGATGGACGGCACGGTCGGCGATCTCATCGGTCGCACCGACATCAGCCACTTCCGCCCGGCGCACGTGCACTTCCTCGTCACTGCTGCGGGCTACCGGCCGCTCATCACCCACCTGTTCGAGCAGGGCGCCCAGTACCTCGACAGCGACGTGGTCTTCGGGACCAAGGAACAGCTCGTCGTCCCCTTCGTGCGGCACGAGTCGGCGACGGCGCCGGACGGCTCGTCGTCGGGTCCGTGGACGGGCGCGAGCTACGACTTCGTGCTGCAGCCCACGACGTAGCCCCAGCGGCGGCTCACAGGAAGGTCCGCCCCTCTCCCCGGTACGTCGGCACCTCGTCGACGACCCGACCGCCTTCGACCAGCAGCAGGGTGTCGAACCGCTCGCACAGCTCTCCGGCCTTGGCGTGGCGGAACCACACCAGGTCGCCGATCGCCAGCCGGTCGGCGGCAGCGCCGCGGACCGGGGTCTGCACCTCGCCGGGGCCCTCCTGCCCGGTGAGCCGCAGGCCGGCCGGGAGCACCGGCCGCGGCAGCCGGTCGGCACCGGGCGGGCCGGACGCGACGTACCCGCCTCCGAGCACGGTGGCGACGCCGGGCCCGGGGCGACGAACGACGGGAAGCGCGAACAGCGCGGCCGGCCGCAACGCAAGAGAGCGGTAGGTGTCGAAGAGGGTCGGGGCGTAGAGGCCCGAGCCGGCCGCGAGCTCGGTCACCGCGCCGGCGGCGGCGGTCCGCGCGAGGCTGCCCGTCCCGCCGCCGTTGACCAGGTCGAGCCGCTCGCCGTGCCGGGCCAGCTCGGCCTGGACGGCGTCGACGACCCGCGGCAGCCGGTCGCGCAGCTCGCGCAGCGAGCCGGCCTGCATCCCGCGCACCGCCAGGCTGCGGAGCGGCCGTCCCGGCACCCGGTCGCCGACCCCGGCCACCTGGCCCTCGTAGGCCATCAGGCCGACCAGCCGCAGGTTCTCGTCGGCCAGCAGAGCCGCGGTGAGGGCCGCCGCCTGCTCCGGCGTCCGCACCGGCGAGCGGAGGGCGCCCACCGAGACGCCGCGCACCGGCCGCCACGTCGTGTCGAGGTCGACCGCGACCGGGAGCCGCACCCGCAGCTCCCGGGCAGCGCGCGACACGAACCCCGCGCCCTCGACGGAGTCGACCATCAGCACGATCCGGCCCGGTGCGCCGTCCGCGGCCCGTCGGGCGACCTGGCAGAGCGCCTGCATGTCCACGCTGGGGTAGGCCACCAGCTGGTCGGTCATCCCGTGGCCGGCGAGGTGCAGCGCCTCGGCCGGGGTGAACGAGAGCACGCCGCGGAAGCCCGGTCCGGCCCCCTCGTGCGCGAGCACCCGGCGCAGCACCTCGACGCAGCGCAGCGACTTCGACGCCACCCGCACCGGCAGCCCGCCGGCCTGGGCGAGCAGCAGGTCGGCGTTGTCCCGCAGCGCGTCGAGGTCGACGACGGCCAGCGGCGCCTCCCGCCCGGCGACCGCCTGCTCGTACCGGGCCTGCGGGTCGTCGGTCATCGGTTGCCCGTCCGGTGGACCGCCGGCACGCCGAGGGTGCGCGCCAGATGGTCGTTGACGAACAGTCCGTCCGGGTCGAGCCCGGCCCGCAGCTCCGCGAACCGGGACCACTCCGGGTAGCGCCGCGCGAGCAGCGCCGCCGGCGCCTCGTGCCGCTTGCCCCAGTGCGGTCGGCCGTCGAGGTCGAGCATGGCCTCCTCGACGGCCCGGAAGTACGGCCGCCAGTCCGACCCGACGTACTGGTGCACCGCGACGTACGCCGTCGGCCGCCCGTACGCCGTCGAGAGCAGCGCGTCGTCGGCGGCGGCGAACCGCACCTCGACGGGGAACGACACCGGCAGCCGGTGGCGCTCCACCAGCCGGGTGACGGCGTTCACCGCCTCGCGCGCCGCGGCCCGCGGCAGCGCCCACTCGGACTCGGTGAACCGGACCCGGCGCTCGGCGGCGAACACCCGGTGGCTGTCGTCGAGCCGGGTGCTGCCGCTGATCAGCGCGCCGGTCAGCCGCCCCAGCGCGGGCTGGCTGCGCGGCACCCTTCGGCCGGTGCGCTGCACCAGGTCGAGGGCCCGGTTGGCCAGCAGGTCGTCGGTGAGCCAGGTGCGCCAGGCCGGCGGCGGGTCGGCCGGCTCGTCGGTGCGCCGGGAGGTCATCACCAGGGCGCGACCGGAGTAGGGGACCGCGTAGAACTCGACGTGGTCGTTCGCGGCGACCAGCTCGTCCAGCCCGGCCAGCACGTCGGCCAGCGCCCGCGGTTGCTCGCGCTTGTGCAGCCGGAAGGCCGGGACCGTCTGCAGCGAGACCTCGGACAGTACGCCGAGAGCGCCCAGCGAGACCCGGGCCGCTCGCAGCAGGTCGGGGCCGTCCGGATCGCCCGGGTCGGCGAGCTCGCGGACCGTGCCGTCGGCCGTGACCAGGCGGCCGCCGACCATCTGGGTGGAGAGGTTGCCGAAGGACTCCCCGGTCCCGTGGGTGGCGGTCGAGAGCGCGCCGGCCAGGGTCTGCCGGTCGATGTCGCCGAGGTTCTGCAGTGCTCGACCTCGCTGGTGCAGGGCGAGCGACAGGTCGTGCAACGTGATGCCCGCCTGCACTCGCGCGACGCCGGTCACGGGGTCCAGGTCGAGGACGCGGTCCAGCCGCGAGAGGTCCACCTGGACGCCGTCGGTGACGCAGAGCGCGCCGAACGAGTGCCCGGAACCGACGGGGCGAAGAACCAGGCCGTCGGCCGCGGCGCGGCGGACGACCGACCCGAGCTCGCTCTCGTCGGCCGGCTGCTCCCGGCGGGCCGGCCGGCAGCGCTGCTGGCCCGACCAGTCGGACCAGTCGCCGGTCATGGCGCGGCCGGGTCGTCGACGACGGTGCCCAGCCCGAGCGCCCGGGCGCGCACCAGCGGGATGCCCACGAGGGCGACGGCTGCGAGCAGCGCGAACGCGGCCGTGGGCCAGTCGACCAGCCCGCCGACCAGGACAGCGACGACCAGCCCGCCGAGGTTGCCCGCCAGCCAGAGCAGCGCGGTCGCGCTGGCGACCGACCGGTGGGCTCGCCGCTCGCACAGCGACAGCAGCCACGGCAGCGCGGTCAGCATGGCGAGCACCGTCAGGATCGCGCCCAGTGCCGCGCCGGCGACCCCCTCGGTCGCGGCCAGGACGGCGCAGCCGCCGACCGCGACCACCAGCGCGGTGCGCAGCAGGGTGACCTCGACGGCGCGACGCTCCAGCACGGCCGCGACGACGGTCGAGCCGACGGCGCCGACCGCGACTGCCACTGTGACGATCGTCCCCGGCGGCGGCCTCCGACACCCCCCGCGGCTCGAGCAGCGCCTGCAGCCAGGTGATGAGCGCGACGAACACCCCGAACCCGAGGAAGGCGAGCACCGCGATGCGCCGCAGCACCGGGTCGGTCCAGACCCGCCGCAGCTCACCCACCTCGGTTGCCTCGACCCGGTCCGGCTCGGGGGCGCGCCGGCGTACGACGAAGTAGGCCGCCGCCGCGAGCACCGCGACGACCGCCTCGCCCACCATCAGCGCCCGCAGGTCGTCGCCGCCGACGACGGCACCCGCTCCCAGCGCCAGCACCATGCCGAGGAACAGTCCCGCCGAGCCGACCGCGATGGCGGTCGGGCGCGACCGGGCCGGCAGCGACGGCAGCCACCCCGGTGATGGCGTTGAGCACGAACGGCTGCGCGACGGCCACCAGCAGCTGGCCCGCCAGCGCCCAGCCGAACCCCGCACCGCCGAGCCGCATCACGCCGCCGAGCGCCGTGAGCGCCACCCCGAAGGCCAGCGCCCGCCGCGGGTCGCGGTCCAGGGCGATGCCGGCGGGGACCGCCAGCACGACGTAGAGCAAGGGGAACACGTTGGCCAGCCAGCCGATCGCCGCCACCGAGACGCCGTAGTGCTCGGCGGCAGCCGTGGTGACCGGCGCGTAGGTGAGCCAGAGCAGCTGGGACGCCCCCCGCGACGGCGGCGTAGCAGGCCACCAGGGGCCAGCCGTGGGACCGGCGTCCGGGCGGCACGGCCCCCGGGTCCTCCGCGGACCCGGCCGACGCGGCAGCGACATCGCCCGGCCCAGCGGTCACCAGTCACTCCTGCATCGTCGAACCACCCCGCGACGAGGACCCTAGCGAACGAGCGACCGGCGTCAGCGGACGATGACGAGGTTGGCCATGTCCACGACGGGCCGGTAGCCGAGGGCCGCGTAGATCTTGTTCGAGGTCGGGTTCGCCTGGTCGGTGAACAGGCAGACCCGGGTCCCCTGGGCCTGGATCCGGCGGGAGACCTCGGCGACGGCACTGCTGGCCCAGCCGCGACCGCGCTGGGCCGGCGGTGTGTACACCGGTCCCAGGCGCGACACCCCGAACGAGGGAGCGTTCGCGCCGGTGAGGTGCACCTGTTCGCCCGACTCGTCGACCCAGAACCACAGGCCACCGGCCCGGATCTTGCGCAGCAGGTCCGACCGCTCGGGCGCTTCGTACGCACTGGCACCGCGCGGACGGCCCGCCTGCTCGTCGGCGTCGGCCATGAAGGCGGCGAACCACTCCGCGACGAGCTCCACGTCGTCCTCGGTCGCGGCCACCAGGGCACCGGGACCGGGGGGCGGAAGCACGAGGTCGCCGAGCTCGTGCAGCCGGGTGTGCTGGGCGACGTCGACGCGGCCACCCTCGAGCCTCGCGATCTCGTGGGCGAACAGCTCGACGGTGGGCAGTGCCCCGTTGACCGCGAGCACCTCCTCGCCGCGCTCGTGCAGGGTGTGCGCCAGGGCCGTTGCCGCCTCGGCGGGCATCGGCAGCAGGAACGGCGGGAAGCGGCCGAACTGCGCCGTCCGCATCCCGGCTCCGACCACCTGTGCCGGCGCTGTCCGTGACGACCAGCCACCAGTCACGGCTCGGCTGCACGATGCCGTCGGCCAGCTCGCGCCAGCACCCGGTGGGCGATGGTGGTCACGACCGTGCTGATGACCGGGTCGGCAGCCAGGTGGTCGGACGCTGCGGCGAGGAACTCACCCGGGTCCGTGCAGAACTGCAGTCGCAGCCCCGCCGTCGCGCTCGCCGTCATGCCAGCGCGACCAGCGCGCCGAGCGCGAGCCCCAGGGCGAGCAGCCAGAACAGCGTCGGCAGCCGCGACACGTCACCCACCTCCCGGCATGGTCACGACGCCGTCCTCGACCGCGACGCTGTATCTGCTCGAGCGGCCGGGTGGCCGGTCCCGTCGAGCACGTCGCCGTTCGCGGCGTCGAACTCGCTGCCGTGACACGGACAGCTGATGACGCCGTCGGCGACGCCGGCGACGGTGCAGCCCTGATGCGTGCAGGTCGACGAGAAGGCCCACACGTCGCCGCCGGAACGCACGAGCACCACCCGCTGGTCGGCCAGCACCAGACCGCCGCCGTCGGGTACGTCGTCGACAGCGGCGAGGCTGCTCGCGGTGGCGGCCGGCTCCGGTCCGTAGCCGTTGGCGGCCACAGCCGTGCCCGATCCCTTGGCAGCCTCGCTGCGCCGGGTCAGCAGGAAGCCCGCGACGGCGCCGACCGCGACGACACCCGACCCGCGCAGGACGGTACGACGGCTGAGGGCAGCGCTCATGTCAGCGGCACCCCCGACCGGGTGAAGAACCACAGCGCCGATGTCAGCCAGACCACGACCAGCGTCGTGAGCACGGTGCCGCCGAGGACCGGCAGCGACCAGCTGGGCAGCCCGCGCACGCGCAGGCCGAGCATCTTCGCGGAGTACGCGCCGTAGAACAGGCAGGCGGCCAGCCCGTGCAGCAGGACCCGCGGGCTGTCGGTAGCGAAGCCGAGCGCCCACATGCAGTGCAGCGCGACCGGCAGGGTCAGCGCGAACGCGACGGCGCCGGACCACCGGTGCAGGAGCGCCGCCCCACTGGGCGCGTCCCGCCGGACGCCAGGCAGCCGACCCCACATCCACAGCGCCGTCGTGAGCTGGAAGAGCAGCAGCGCGGCGGCCGCGGTGGTGAGCCAGGCCTTCATCTGCAGCATCCCGGAGAACCCGAGCGTGGTGAACGGCCGCCCCGCGGGCTCGTGCACGCCGGCGTACACGCCGATCGCCACGGCCACGAACGCGCCGAGCAGCAGGACGAACGCCGCGACCGGCCGTTCCGCGCCGACCCGGCCCCCAACCGCAGGAGTCGTCACCAGCCCACTGTCGGGGCGGTCGCAAGATCGCGCAAGCCTCAGGCGTACCGCCGTGCCGCGGTAACCGCGTGTGCGCCGTAGCCGCCGCCGAACAGTGCCGCGTGCACGAGCAGCGGGTGCAGCTGGTGCAGCGGCACCCTTTGGCGCCAGCCGTCGTCCAGCGGCCACGTCTCGTCGTACGCCGCCAGGACGCGATCGAGGTGGGGGAGGCCGAACAGGTCGAGCATCGCCAGGTCCGTCTCGCGGTGGCCGCCGTGCGCTGCCGGGTCGATGAGAACCGCCCCGTCCGCCGACCACAGGACGTTGCCGGACCACAGGTCCCCGTGCAGCCGGGCCGGCTCGACGTCCGGCACCGACAGGCGGCCGTCGACCAGCCGGCTCATCACCCGCTCGATCACCCGCACCCCGTCGTCGTCCAGGGCGCCGCGGTCCGCAGCCATCCCGACGTACGGCGACAGCCGCGAGCCCACGTAGAACTCGGCCCATCCGGGGCCGGCGTGGTGGAGGTGCGGCAGTGGCAGGGTGGCGATGAAGCCGTCGCCGGTCCAGCCGTCCGGCGGTGCACCGTGGTGCGCAGCGCCCGCGCGGTGCACGAGTGCCAGGCCGTGGCCGAGCTGCTCCGCCGCCGACGCGGTCGGCGGCACCTCCACGACGCGGTCGAGCAGCAGCCGGTCCGCCGCGACCTCGACGACCCGGCCGACGCGCAAGGCGTCGACGGCGCCGAGCCACGCGAGCCCGGCGGCCTCCACCGCGAAGAAGCCCGGCGGCGCACCGGACCGCGACTTCTCGAACGGTGTCATCGACCCGGTGTCATCAGCCGCGAGCTCGGCGATGGCGTCGAGCAGACCGCGGCAGGCGCGCTCCACCTGGTCGAGCACCTCGGCGAAGTCACGGGCGTCACCGAAGTACGGGTCGGCGACCTCGGCACCCTCGGGCGCCGTCGGGTCGAACGACCGCAGCAGCCGCACCCGGTCACGCTGCTCGTCGGTCCGGGCCAGTGCCCGCAGCTCGCGCAGGTGGCCGCGGTCCAGGGCGAGCACCAGGTCGCGGTCGGCCAGCCAGCCCGGCTCGAACACCCGCGCGCGGTGCGCCCGCCCGTCGTACCCGCCGTCGCGCAGCGCCGCGACCGCTCGATGGTCGGCCCGGTCGCCGACGTGCCAGTCGCCGGTGCCCGCCGAGTCCACCTGCACCACGTCGGTCAGCCCGGCGTCGTCGACCAGGCGCTGCATCACGACTGCCGCGATCGGCGAGCGGCAGATGTTGCCGCTGCACACGAAGCACAGCCGGTACGCCGGTCCGCTCGGTTCCGGGAGGTCCACCACGTGACCATCCTGCCAACGACGTCCTAGTGGCCGGTGAACCGCTCCAGCAGCGCGGCCCGCCGGGACGGCCGTCCGGTGCGCACCTCCGCGGCGTCGGCGCCGCCCATCATCCGCAGTGCGGCGCTCACGCCCAGCCAGCGCAACGGCTCCGGCTCCCAGCGTCGCGACCGGTGGTTGACCCACGGCAGCCGCACCAGGTCGGAGTCGCGATCGAGCACGAGGTCGGCCAGGGTGCGGCCGGCCAGGTTGGTCGTCGAGACGCCGTCGCCGACGTACCCGCCGGCCCAGGCCAGCCCGGTCGCACGGTCCAGCCCGACCGAGGCGCACCAGTCGCGGGGGATGCCCAGCGGCCCGCCCCACGCGTGGGTGAACGCGACACCCCGCACGGCCGGCAGCAGGTCGACGAGCACCTGGTGCAGCTCGGCGAAGACGTCGGCGTCGCGGTCCTGCTCGGGCCGGATCCGGGAGGCGAAGTGGTACGGCGCGCCGCGGCCGCCGAACGCCAGCCGGCCATCAGCGGTGCGCTGCCCGTAGATGATGAGGTGCCGGAAGTCGCTGAACGTCTCGCGCTGCGCCAGTCCGACCCGGGACCACACGTCGTCGGGCAGCGGCTCGGTCGCGACCATCAGCGAGTAGACCGGTGCGACCTCGCGACGCATCCCGGGGAGCTGTGCGGTGAAGCCCTCGGTCGCGCGGACCACGACGTCGGCCCGCACCCGGCCGTGCGGCGTGACGACACCACCGGGCTCGATCGCCGTGACCGGTGTCCGCTCGAACACCGACACCCCGTGCCGCTCCACCGCGCGAGCCAGCCCGCGGGCCAGCCGCGCCGGGTGGATCGCTGCGCAGTGCGGCGTGTAGGTCCCGCCGAGCGCCCCGGCCGCCTGCAGGTGCGACGTCACCTCGTCGGCACCGAGCAGCGCCAGGTCCTCGTCGCCGAAGCCCCACCGGCGCGCCTCGGCAACCTCGGCGCGGGCCCGGTCGAGCTGCACCGGCGTCCGCGCCGCCACGACCGTGCCGCCCTTGCTGAAGTGGCAGTCGATGCCCTCGGCCTCGGCGACCCGGCCCACCTCGTCGACGGCACCCTGCATCGCGCGGTGCTGCGCGACCGCCCGGTCGTCGCCGTACCGCTTCGCCAGCCAGCCGATCGAGGTGGGGAACAGCGCCGAGCACCAGCCGCCGTTGCGGCCGCTCGCGCCGAAGCCCGCCACCTCCCGCTCCAGCACCGCGATCCGCAGCGACGGGTCGGCGACTGCGAGGTAGTAGGCGGTCCACAGTCCGGTGTACCCCGCGCCGACGATCGCGACGTCGACGTCGAGGTCACCCGGCAGCGAACGTCGCGGCGTGAAGTCGTCGTCGGCGGTGTCGTGCCACAACGACAGCGAGCGGTACGCCGGCAGCGGCTCCGTCACCGTCGCGACCAGTCGCGGACGTAGCCCGGCACCTCCAGGCCGTCCCGCAGGTCGGGTGCGTCGCTCGGCTCGCCGTACGTCTCGTGCAGCGGCAGCACGCCGGCCCACACCGGCAGGTCGAGGTCCTCCGCTGCGTCGTCCGGCGGGCCGTCGCTGACCTTCACCGACCACTCGGCGATCGGCAGCGCGAGCACCAGCGTCGCGGCGAGCTCCTTGCGGTTCGGCTGCCGAGCATCGGCCCACCGGCCGGGCATCAGGTGCTCGGAGACCCGCTCCAGCCCGCGCACCTTCGCGTCGCCGTCGAGGACGGTGGCGACGCCCAGCACCATCGCGGACCGGTAGTGCATCGACGACTCGAACAGCGACCGGGCGAGCACCAGGCCGTCGAGCAGCGTGACGGTGAGGCAGGTCGGGGCGCCCGCGGCCAGGGAACGGAACAGCCGGCTCGCGGTCGACCCGTGGAACAGCACGCTGTCGCCGTCCCGGGCGTAGGCGACCGGGATGACGAACGGCTGCCCGTCGTCGCTGTGCACCGCCACGTGCGCGACCAGCCCGGCGTCGAGCACGGCGTCCAGGCCCGCCCGCTCATGGACCTGCTTCTCGGGCAACCGCCGGACGGCGGTACGGCCTAGAGGCGCGACCATGCCTCGGTCAGCACCGAGCGCAGGATCTGCTCCATCTCGTCGAAGTGGGACTGGTCGCAGATCAGCGGCGGCGCGAGCTGGATGACCGGGTCGCCGCGGTCGTCGGCCCGGCAGTAGAGGCCGGCGTCGAACAGCGCCTTGGACAGGAAGCCGCGCAGCAGCCGCTCGGACTCGTCGTCGTCGAAGGTCTCCCGGGTGCTCTTGTCCTTGACCAGCTCGATGCCGTAGAAGAAGCCGTCGCCGCGGACGTCGCCGACGATCGGCAGGTCGGTGAGCTTCTCCAGGGTGTGCCGGAAAGCGTCGGTGTTCGCCAGCACGTGCTCGTTGAGGCTTCTCGCGCTCGAAGATGTCGAGGTTGGCCAGCGCGACCGCGGCCGACACCGGGTGGCCGCCGAAGGTGTAGCCGTGCGCGAACGAGTTGTCGCCCGTGCAGGAACGGCTCGATGATCCGGTCGCTCGCGATCATCGCGCCGATCGGGGAGTAGCCGGAGGTCATGCCCTTGGCGCAGGTGATGATGTCCGGCTCGTAGTCGAAGCGCGTCGCAGCCGAAGTAGTGCCGAGCCGGCCGAACGCGCAGATGACCTCGTCGGAGACCAGCAGCACGTCGTGCTGGTCGCAGATCTCGCGGACCCGCTGGAAGTAGCCGGGCGGCGGCGGGAAGCAGCCGCCGGAGTTCTGCACCGGCTCGAGGAAGACGGCGGCGACCGTGTCGGGGCCCTCGAACTCGATCGCCTCCTCGATCCGGTCGGCGGCCCAGCGGCCGAAGGCCTCCAGGTCGTCGCCGTGCTCGGGGGCGCGGTAGAAGTTCGTGTTCGGCACCTTGTGCGCGCCGGGGACCAGCGGCTCGAAGGTCGCCTTCGCCGCGGGGATGCCGGTGATCGACAGCGCGCCCTGCGGGGTGCCGTGGTAGGCGACGTTGCGGCTGATCACCTTGTGCTTCATCGGCTTGCCGGTGAGCTTGAAGTACTGCTTGGCGAGCTTCCAGGCGGTCTCGACGGCCTCGCCGCCGCCGGTGGTGAAGAAGACCCGGTTGAGGTCGCCGGGCGCGAGGTCGGCGAGCCGCTCGGCCAGCTCGATCGCCTTCGGGTGCGCGTAGGACCACAGCGGGAAGAACGCGAGCTCCTGGGCCTGCTTGGCGGCGGCCTCGGCCAGCTCGGCGCGGCCGTGCCCGGCCTGCACGACGAACAGCCCGGCCAGCCCGTCGAGGTAGCGCTTGCCCTTGTCGTCCCAGATGTAGGGGCCCTCACCGCGCACGATGACGGGGACGTCGGCCTTCGCGTACGCCGACATCCGGGTGAAGTGCATCCACAGGTGGTCGCGCGCCGCGCTGGCCATGGAGCTGGCCGCGTCGACGTCCGACTGCTCGGAGCGGTCCTGCGAGGTCACGGTCATCGGGTTCCCCAGTTGTAGGTCTGCTTGCGCAGCTTGAGGTAGACGAAGCTCTCGGTGCTGCGCACGCCGGGGACGGCGCGGATGCGCTTGCTGACGAGCTCGAGCAGGTGGTCGTCGTCCTCGCAGACGACCTCGACCAGCAGGTCGAAGCCACCGGCGGTGATCACGACGTAGTCGACCTCCGCCATGTCGGCGAGCTCCTCGGCCACCGGCTCGACGTCGCCCTCGACGCTGATGCCGACCATCGCCTGGCGCGGGAACCCCACCGTGAGCGGGTCGGTGACGGCGACGATCTGCATCACGCCCTCGTCGAGCAGCCGCTGGACCCGCTGCCGCACCGCCGCCTCGGACAGGCCGACGGCCTTGCCGATCGCGGCGTACGGCCGGCGTCCGTCCTCCTGGAGCTGCTCGATGATCGCCTTCGAGACGTCGTCGAGCACGACGGCGACCGTTGCGTTCCCTGGATCCGCGCATGGGGCGCGATCCTGCACCGGTCGACTGGCAGGCTTGAGCAAGTGAATCCGTGGCCCAAGCGCCACGATTGTTGCTGAATCTGTCGTTCGAGGCGTCCAGGTCACTGTTGAGAACGGTCGTCCGGGCGGTTACGCTCGGCCGTCGACCGCCCGCCAGACCGACAAGGAGCCGTCGCGTAGAGACCACCGCAGCCGCCGTCGCCCTGCGCAACTTCGTCGGCGGGAGCTACGTCGACGCCGCCGACGGGCGCACCGCGGACCTCGTCGACCCCAGCACGGGCGAGGTGTTCGCCACGGCGCCGGTCTCGTCGGCCGCCGATGTCGACGCCGCCATGTCGGCCGCCGCGGCGCGCCTTCGACGGCTGGCGCGACGCCACGCCGAGCGAGCGGCAGAAGGCGCTGCTCAAGATCGCCGACGCGATCGAGGCGCGCGCCGACGACCTCGTCGCCGCCGAGTCGCGAGAACACCGGCAAGCCGATCGCGCTGACCCTGTCGGAGGAGATCCCGCCGATGGTCGACCAGATCCGCTTCTTCGCCGGCGCGGCCCGGGTGCTCGAGGGCCGCTCGGCCGGCGAGTACATGGAGGGCCACACGTCGTTCGTCCGCCGTGAGCCGGTCGGCGTCTGCGCCCAGGTCACGCCGTGGAACTACCCGATGATGATGGCCGTCTGGAAGTTCGCGCCGGCGATCGCCGCCGGCAACACCGTCGTGCTCAAGCCGTCCGACACCACGCCGGCGTCGACGCTGCTGATGGCCGAGATCATGGCCGAGTTCCTGCCCGACGGCGTCTTCAACGTCGTCTGCGGCGACCGCGACACCGGCCGCGCGCTGGTCGAGCACGCGACCCCGGCGATGGTGTCGATCACCGGTTCGGTGCGGGCCGGCATGGAGGTCGCCGGCTCGCGCGGCGACCGACGTCAAGCGGGTGCACCTCGAGCTCGGCGGCAAGGCGCCGGTCGTGGTCTTCGACGACGCCGACCTCGACGCGGCCGCCGAGGCCATCGCCGGCGGCCGGCTACTTCAACGCCGGTCAGGACTGCACGGCCGCCACCCGCGTGCTGGCTGCTCCCGGCGATCCACGACGACTTCGTGGCCGCGCTCGCCGAGGAGGCGCAAGAACAACGCGAAGACCGGCCTGCCGGACAACGAGGACGTGCTCTACGGCCCGCTCAACAACGCCGAACCAGCTCGACCGGGTGATCGGGATTCTGTCGCGCGCGCCGGAGCACGCCAAGGTCGCGGCCGGCGGCCACCGGGTGGCGGCGACCTGGCGAACGGCTTCTTCTACGAGGCCGACCGTCGTGTCCGGGCTGCGGCAGGACGACGAGATCGTCCAGGACGAGGTCTTCGGGCCGGTCATCACCGTGCAGCGCTTCACCGACGAGGACGAGGCCGTCCGGTGGGCCAACGGCGTGCGCTACGGGCTCGCGTCCTCGGTGTGGACCAAGGACCACGGCCGGGCGATGCGGATGGCCAAGCGGCTCGACTTCGGCTGCGTGTGGATCAACACCCACATCCCGCTGGTGGCCGAGATGCCGCACGGCGGCTTCAAGCACTCCGGCTACGGCAAGGACCTCTCGATGTACGGCTTCGAGGACTACACGCGGATCAAGCACGTCATGTCCAACATCGAGGCGTGAGCGTCATGTCCAACATCGAGGCGTGAAGCGCAATCACCTCGTCATGAGGGTCGACCTGGTGCTGCACGGCGGGGTGGTGGTCACCGGGGACCCGGCGGCGCCGCGGGCCCGGGCGGTGGCGGTGGACGCCGGCACCGTGGTCGCTCTCGACGAGGACGCGCTCGCGCTGCTGGGAGTCGCCCGGACCGCGGTCGACCTCGAGGGCGGCGCGGTGCTGCCGGCCTTCGGTGACGGCCACGTGCACCCGCTCTGGGGCGGTGTCGAGCTGGCCGGTCCGCCGGTCCGCGACGCCACCTCGGTCGCCGACGTCGTCGGGGCCGTCCGCGGCTGGGCTCGTGCCCACCCGGACGTCACCTGGGTGCAAGGCGGTCCCTACGACCCCACGCTGGTCCCCGGCGGCCGGTTCGACGCGGCCTGGCTGGACGCCGCCGTCCCGGACCGGCCGGTGGTACTCCAGTCGACCGACCACCACTGCGCCTGGGTGAACACCGAGGCGCTGCGCCGGGCCGGCATCGACGCCCGCACCCCCGACCCGCCGACCGGCGAGGTCGCGCGGCGGCCGGACGGCACCCCGCTGGGGACGCTCGTGGAGTGGACCGCGATGGACCTCGTGCTGCGCCACGCCCCGCGGGCCACCGTCGTCGAGCAGACCGACGGGCTGGCCCGGGCCAGTCGGCTGCTGGCCGCGGCCGGCGTCACCTGGGTGCAGGAGGCGGCGCTCTCGCCCGACGACGTCGACGTCTACCTGCGCGCCGCGGCCGCCGACCGGCTCGCCGTCCGCGCGAACATCGCCCTCCGCGCCGAGCCCGACCGGTGGCCGGGGCAGCGGGCCGAGTTCGTCGCGGCCCGGCGCGCGGCCGCCGAGTCGCCGGTCGCCGGGCAGGTGTCGGCGCGGACCGTGAAGATGTTCGCCGACGGGGTCGTCGAGGCGGGGACGGCGGCGATGCTGTCGCCGTACGACGATGCGCCGCACTCCTGCGGCCTGCCCGTCTGGTCGCCCGACGAGCTCGCCACGGCCGCCGTGGCCTTCGACGCCGACGGCTTCCAGCTGCACATCCACGCGATCGGTGACGCCGGCGTGCGCGCCGCCCTCGACGCGGTCGAGCGGGTGGCGGCCGTCAACGGGCCGCGCGACCGGCGGCCGGTGATCGCCCACACCCAGGTCGTCGACCCGGCCGACCTGCCGCGCTTCGCCGAGCTCGGCGTGGTCGCGAACCTCGAGCCGCTGTGGGCCCAGCTCGACCCGCTGCAGGTCGAGCTCACCGCCCCGCGGCTGGGCGCAGAGCGCACCGCGTGGCAGTACCCGATGGCCTCGCTGCTGGCGTCCGGCGCGGTGCTGTCGATGGGCAGCGACTGGCCGGTCAGCTCCTACCGCCCGCTCGACGGCCTCGCCGTCGCGGTCACCCGGCAGACCGCGGACGGCCAGCCCGCGGACGGCTGGCTTCCGCACCAGCGGCTGCCGGTCGGCTCCGCGCTCTCCGCCTACACCCAGGGCGTGGCCTACCAGGCGTTCGAGGAGCACCAGTGGGGCTCGGTGACCGTCGGGCGCCGCGCCGACCTGGTGTGGCTGGACCAGGACCCGACGACGGCCGACCCGGCGGGCTGGCCGCGGATCGCGGTCCGCGGCACCTGGCTGGCCGGCCGCCGGACCTGGGCCGGGTGACCGGACAGTCACTGAAACGGGCTGTGCGCGCTCGATTTCGTGGTAACGATCCGATCTCGCGACGGAATCGCTTGTCGCGTGCGAGGCGCTCTGTCAGGATCGCCCCAGCCGGTCGGGGAACATTCGGGGCGATGCAGACGAAGGGTCGAAGGAGCGTGCACCAGTTCATCGCCGGCGCCCGCCGGACCGGCAGCTCGGGCGAGCGCTTCGACGTGACCGACCCCTCCACCGGCGAGACCGTGGAGCAGGTGCTGCTGGCCGACGGCTCCGACGTCGACGCGGCCGTCGCCGCCGCCCGGTCGGCGTTCCCCGCCTGGTCGAGCGCGCCGCCGGTCGAGCGGTCGGCCGCGCTCACCCGGCTCGCCGCCCTGCTCGACGAGCGGTCCGACGACCTGGCCCGCACCGAGTCGCGGCAGACCGGCAAGCCGATCCGGCTCTCCACCGGCTTCGACGTCCCCGGCACCGTCGACAACGTCGCCTTCTTCGCCGGTGCCGCCCGGGTCCTCGAGGGGAAGTCGGCGGGGGAGTACTCCGGCGACCACACCTCCTACGTCCGCCGCGAGGCGATCGGCGTCGTCGGGTCCGTCGCCCCCTGGAACTACCCGCTGCAGATGGCGGCCTGGAAGATCCTGCCGGCGGTGGCGGCCGGCAACACCGTCGTCCTCAAGCCCGCCGAGCTGACCCCGCTGACGGCGCTGATGCTCGCCGAGGCGGCCACCGAGGCGGGCCTGCCGGACGGCGTGGTCAACGTCGTCACCGGCACCGGCCGGGTCGCCGGCGAGGCCCTGATGTCCCACCCGGACGTCGACATGGTCTCGTTCACCGGCTCCTCCGCGGTGGGCCGCCGGGTCATGGAGCTCGCCGCCCTGTCGCAGCGCGGCCCCAAGCGGGTCCACCTCGAGCTCGGCGGCAAGGCCCCGTTCCTGGTCTTCGACGACGCCGACCTCGAGGCCGCGGTGCAGGGGGCGGTGGCCGGCGCACTGATCAACACCGGCCAGGACTGCACGGCGGCGACCCGGGCCTACGTCCAGCGGCCCCTCTACGACGCCTTCGTCGAGGGAGTCGCCGACCTGATGGGCACTGTCGTGCTCGGCCAGCCGTTGGACGACCGGACCGACCTCGGCCCGCTGGTCTCGTCTGCCCAGCAGGGCCGGGTCGCCGGGTTCGTCGACCGGGCCCGGCAGGACGGAGCGAAGGTGGTCAGAGGAGGTGTGGTGCCCGGTGGAACGCTCGCTCGTGGCGCCTACTACGAGCCGACCCTGGTCATCGACGCCGGCCAGGACTCCGAGATCGTCCAGCAGGAGGTCTTCGGGCCGGTGCTCGTCGTCCTGCCCTTCGACGGCGACGACGAGGGCCTCCGGCTCGCCAACGACACGCCGTACGGCCTCGCCGCCTCGGCCTGGACCCGCGACGTCTACCGCGCCATGCGCGCCACCCGGGAGCTCCGGGCCGGCTGCGTGTGGATCAACGACCACATCCCGATCATCAGCGAGATGCCACACGGCGGATACAAGGACTCGGGCAACGGCAAGGACATGTCGATGTACTCCCTCGAGGAGTACACGAACCTCAAGCATGTGATGTACGACGGCACGGCCGCCGTCCGCAAGGATTGGCACCGCACCGTCTTCACCGGACCTACCCCTGCGTCCACCAGCCGAGGAGAGCACGACAACGATGAGTGACCTGCGACATGACCCCCAGTTCCGCCAGATCGTGCGGACCCAGCTCTCCCGGCGTTCGCTGCTGCGCGGCGCCGGCGCGGTCGGTGTCGCCGCGACGCTCGCCGCCTGCGGCACCGGCGGTGAGGACGCCGCCGGCACGAAGCCCACGCCGGCCGTCGAGGACAAGTCCGCCACCGACAAGAAGGTGCGCTGGGCGAACTGGCCCTTCTACCTCGACTACGACGAGGACACCAAGAAGTACCCCACGCTGGAGAAGTTCCAGTCCGAGACCGGCATCTCGGCGACCTACGCCGAGGACATCGACGACAACGACTCGTACTACGGCAAGGTGCAGGGCCAGCTGAAGAACGGTGACGACATCGGCAAGGACATCATCACCATGACGGACTGGATGGCCGGCCGGCTGATCCGCCAGGGGTACACCCAGAAGCTGGACAAGGCGAACATCCCGAACGCCAAGAACCTCAACGCCAAGCTGCAGGACGTCGACTTCGACCCGGGCCGTCAGCACTCGATGACCTGGCAGAGCGGCTACGCCGGCATCGGCTACCGCAAGGACAAGGTCGGGCGCGAGCTCAAGACGATCGAGGACCTGTGGGCGCCGGACCTCAAGGGCAAGGTCGTCGTGCTCTCCGAGCTGCGGGACACCGTCGGGCTGATCATGCTGTCGCAGGGTGTCGACATCTCGCAGGACTTCTCCGAGGACGACTACCTCAAGGGCATCGACGAGCTCCAGAAGCAGGTCGACTCCGGCCAGATCCGCCAGGTGAAGGGCAACTCCTACCTCGACGACCTGCGCACCGGCAACGCGACGGCCTGCATCGGGTGGTCCGGCGACATCCTGCTGGCGCGGTTCGAGGAGGAGGACGAGAACTACACCTTCACCATCCCGGAGTCCGGCGGCACGCTGTGGTCGGACAACCTGATGGTGCCGGTCGCCTCGCCGCACAAGACCAACGCCGAGAAGCTCATCAACTTCTACTACGACCCCGCCATCGCGGCCGAGGTCGCGGCGTACGTGAACTACATCTGCCCGGTCGAGGGCGCCCAGGCCGAGATGGAGAAGATCGACCCGGACCTGGCCGAGAGCCCGCTGATCTTCCCCACCGCGGAGGACCTGGCGGCCGTCAAGGTGTTCCGCAGCCTGACGCCCGACGAGGAGATCTCGTACAACGAGGCCTTCCAGAAGGTGATCGGCAACTGATGGAGGCCACCGGCGGTGACGGCGGGCGCGACCTGCGCCTGGAGGGAGTCACCAAGACCTTCGGTTCGTTCGTCGCGGTCGACGACCTCGACCTGACGATCCCGAGTGGCTCGTTCTTCGCCCTGCTGGGGCCGTCCGGGTGCGGCAAGACGACGACGCTGCGCATGGTCGCCGGCCTGGAGGAGCCGACGTCCGGCAAGATCCTTATCGGCGGCGACGACGTCACCCTGTCGAAGCCGTACAAGCGGCCGGTGAACACCGTCTTCCAGAGCTACGCGCTGTTCCCGCACCTCGACATCTTCGAGAACGTCGCGTTCGGGCTGCGGCGGCGTGGCAGCAAGCAGGTGAAGGCCGAGGTCGAGGCAGCCCTCGAGCTGGTCGAGCTCGGCGCCATGGCCCGGCGCAAGCCGGCCCAGCTCTCCGGCGGCCAGCAGCAGCGGGTCGCCCTGGCCCGCGCCATCGTCAACCGGCCCGCCGTGCTGCTGCTCGACGAGCCGCTGGGTGCCCTCGACCTGAAGCTGCGGCGCCAGATGCAGATCGAGCTCAAGCGGATCCAGACCGAGGTCGGCCTCACCTTCGTCCACGTCACCCACGACCAGGAGGAGGCCATGACGATGGCCGACACCATCGCGGTGATGAACCAGGGGCAGGATCGAGCAGCTCGGTGGCCCGGCGGAGCTCTACGAGTCGCCCGCACACGACGTTCGTCGCGAACTTCCTCGGCCAGTCCAACCTGGTCCGGGCCACCGTGACGGGCAACGACGGCGACGACCTCGTCCTCGACGTCCAGGGCAACAAGGTCGCGATGCCCGCCACCCGCCGGGCGAGTGGTGACACCGACCTGCTCATCGGCGTCCGTCCCGAGAAGATCCAGCTGGTGCCGGAAGGGCAGTCGGTCGACGGCGCTCGCCGCAACGCGCTGCCCGGGGGCGTCGTCACCGACGCGAGCTTCACCGGGGTCAGCACCCAGTACCTCGTCCGGCTGCCCTGGGGCCAGGAGCTGATGGTGTTCGCCCAGAACCTCGGCAGCGGCGGTCCGTTGCGCCCGGGGAGCAAGGTCGACCTGCACTGGGACCCCGCCCACACGTTCGCCCTCGACGGAAGCGGCGACGTCAACGCCGGCGTCGAGCACGACGAGGGCGTGACGCCCGTCCCGGTGGGCTGACGTGAGCGCGGCGCAGGGCATCGGGCTCGGCGAGCAGCAGCAGACCGAGGACGAGGGCAAGGGCGGCGGCCCGACCGGGCCGTCCCGCGCGGGTCGGTTCCGGGGCACGCCGTACCTCCTGCTGCTGCCCGGCATGGCGTGGCTGGCGATCTTCTTCCTCGTGCCGCTGGTCACGCTGCTCTCGACGTCCACCCAGACCCGGCCCGAGGGCGCCGAGATCGGCGTCTACACGCAGACGTTCACGTTCTCCAACTACCCGGAGACGCTCAGCGAGTACGCGGCGACGTTCGGCCGCTCGTTCCTCTACGCCTTCATCGCCACCGTGCTGGCGCTCGCGATCTCGCTACCCGCTGGCCTACGCGATCGCGTTCAAGGCCGGGCGATGGCGCAACCTGCTGCTGGTCCTGGTCGTCGCACCGTTCTTCGTCAGCTTCCTGCTGCGGACCGTCGCCTGGAAGCAGATCCTGGCCGACGAGCGGCTGGGTGGTGTCCGCACTGCAGTTCCTGCACCTGATGCGGACCGCAGGACCACATCATCAACTCGCGCGCCCGCCGTGGTCATCGGCATCACCTACAACTTCCTGCCGTTCATGATCCTGCCGATCTACGCCTCGCTGGAGCGGGTCGACCCGCGCCTGATGGAGGCCGCGGGCGACCTGTACGCGAACGCGCTCACCACGATGCGCAAGGTCACCTTCCCGCTGTCGATGCCGGGGGTCGTGGCGGGAACCCTGCTCACCTTCATCCCGGCCGCCGGCGACTACATCAACTCGGCGCTGCTCGGCAACCGCAGACACGACGATGGTCGGCAACGTCATCGACAGCCGCTTCCTCAAGGTCGTCGACTACCCGACGGCGGCCGTGCTCTCGGTGACCCTGATGGCGTCGATCCTGCTGCTGGTCGCCTTCTACATCCGCCGAGCCGGGACGGAGGAGCTGGTATGAAGGCGCCGCCGCTGGCTGGGCCGCAACGCGATCCGGATCTATGCCGTGCTGCGCCTTCGCCTACCTGTTCATCCCGGTGGCCTACACGTTCGTGTTCTCCTTCAACGACTCGGGCAAGTCCAACCTCGCCTGGCAGGGCTTCACCCTCGAGAAGTGGCAGAACCCGTGCGGCGCCCCCGACGTCTGCAACTCGCTGGCCACCAGCCTGAAGGTCGGTGTCCTCGCGACGCTGATCGCCACCGTGCTCGGCACGATGGTCGCCTTCGCGCTGGCCCGGCACCGCTTCCGCGGCCGCGACCACCACCAACCTCACGATCTTCCTGCCGATGGCGACCCCCGAGGTCGTCCTGGGCGCCTCGCTGCTGGCGCTGTTCCTCAACCTGCGCATCAACCTCGGCTTCACGACGATCGTCATCGCGCACGTCATGTTCTGCATCTCGTTCGTCGTCGTCACGGTCAAGGCGCGGATCGCCGGGCTCGACCCGCGTCTCGAGCAGGCCGCGATGGACCTCTACGCCAACGAGTGGCAGACCTTCCGGCGCATCACGCTGCCGCTGGTCGGACCGGGCATCGCCGCCGGCGCCCTGCTCGCCTTCTCGCTGTCGTTCGACGACTTCATCATCACCAACTTCAACTCCGGCGACGTCAACACCTTCCCGAAGTTCGTCTGGGTCTCCTCGCTGCGCGGGATCCCGGCCCAGGCCAACGTGATCGCGTCGGCCATGTTCTTCATCGCCCTCATCGCGGTGCTGGTCGGCCAGGCCGTCACCGGCCGGAAGAAGCAGAGGGCCTGACGCACCGTGCCACCTCCCGGCTCCGGTGCGGCGGCAGCCGCCCTCGTCGACGTGCGCCACACGCCGTACTGGCTCGACGGCCCGGCACCCGACCCCTGCCCGGCACTCACCGGCAGCGTCGACGACCGACCTGGCCGTCGTCGGCGGCGGCTACACCGGCCTCTGGACGGCGCTGCTCGCCAAGGAGCGCGACCCCGGCCGGGACGTCGTGCTGCTCGAGTCGCGTGAGGTCGGCTGGGCCGCGTCCGGCCGCAACGGCGGGTTCTGCTCGGCCAGCCTCACCCACGGGCTGCGCAACGGCCTGGACCGGTTCCCCGCCGAGCTGGCGACGCTGGAGAGGCTCGGCCGGGAGAACCTGGACGGCATCGAGGACGCGGTCGCGCGGTACGGCATCGACTGCTCCTTCGAGCGCACCGGCGAGCTCTCCGTCGCGACCGCGCCATGGCAGGTCGACGAGCTGCGCGAGCTGCCCGACCTCGCGGCGCAGTTCGGCGGCAAGGTGGAGTGGCTGGACGCCGACCAGGTCCGGGCGAAGGTCGAGTCGCCGACGTACCTGGGCGGGGTGCTCGACCAGGACGGTGTCGCGATGGTCGACCCGGCCCGCCTCGCCCGCGGGCTGCGGGCCGCCTGCCTGAGCCTCGGTGTCCGGATCCACGAGAACACTCCCGTGCAGGGGCTCGAGTCCGACGGCCCCGGAGTGGCGCTCCGCACGCCGTACGGTCGGCTGACGCGCGCGCCGGGTGGCGCTGGGGACCAACGCCTTCCCGCCGTTGCTGCGCCGGCAGTCGTCGTACGTCGTGCCGGTGTGGGACTACGCGCTGATGACCGAGCCGCTCACCGAGGCCCAGCGCGCGGCCGTCGGCTGGGCCGACCGGCACGGCGTGGCCGACTCCGGCAACCTCTTCCACTACTACCGGGTGACCGACGACTGGCGGATCCTCTGGGGCGGCTACGACGCCGTCTACCACTTCGGCGGGCGCACCGACGACCGGCTGGACCGCAACCCGGAGACGTTCCTGCGGCTGGCGGAGCACTTCTTCGAGACCTTCCCCGACCTGGCCGGGCTGCGGTTCACCCACGCCTGGGGCGGCATCATCGACACCTGCTCGCGGTTCTCGGCGTTCTGGGGCACCGCGAAGGGCGGCCGGGTCGCCTACGCCGCGGGCTACACCGGGCTCGGTGTGGGCGCCAGCCGGTTCGCCGGCCAGGTGCTGCTGGACCTGCTGGCCGGCGAGCAGACCGAGCGCACCGCGCTGGAGATGGTGCGGCGCAAGCCGCTGCCGTTCCCGCCCGAGCCGGTGCGGTGGGCCGGTGTCGAGCTCACCCGCCGCGCGGTCGCCAAGGCCGATGCCCGCGAGGGCCGCCGCGGGCCCTGGCTGCGCACCCTGGACGCCGTCGGCCTCGGCTTCGACTCATGAAGTCACCCACCGGCCCACCTCCCGAGGAGCAGCCCGATGACGCGGTACGGCCCGATGTTCGGCCCGGACGTCACGTTCCTCGGCGTGGACCGCTGCGACCTCGGCGACCCTGCCACCTTCGCCGGCGCCGACGTCGTGGTGATCGGCGCGCCCTTCGACGGCGGCACGTCGCACCGGCCGGGCACCCGGTTCGGCCCGCAGGCCATCCGGTCCACCGACTACCTCGGTCACGACGGCTCACGCCCCCACCTGGCGCTCCGCGTCGACGCGCTGCAGGACCTGCGGGTGCTGGACGCCGGTGACGTCGAGATGCCGCCGGGCCACATCGAGCGGTCCCTGGCGGCGCTGACCGAGGCGGTGGCCACGGTCGCGACGAGCGGCGCGATCCCGGTGATTCTCGGCGGCGACCACTCGGTGACCCAGGCCGACGTGACCGGGGTGGCGCGTCAGCACGGCGACGGCCGGGTCTCGGTCGTGCACTTCGACGCGCACGCCGACACCGGTGACGTGGAGTTCGGCTCGCTGTACGGGCACGGTCAGCCGATGCGCCGGCTGATCGAGTCCGGCGCGGCGCGCGGTGACCGGTTCCTGCAGATCGGCCTGCGCGGCTACTGGCCCGGCCCCGAGACGCTGGTCTGGATGGCCGAGCAGCGGATGCGGTCGTTCGAGATGAGCGAGATCGTCTCGCGCGGGCTCGACACCTGCCTCGACGACGCGTTCGGCATCGCGGTCGACGACTGCGACGGCGTCTTCCTCTCGGTCGACATCGACGTCGCCGACCCCGGCCACGCGCCCGGCACCGGCACGCCCGAGCCCGGCGGCCTGTCCGCGCGGCAGCTGCTCGACGCGGTCCGCCGGGTCTGCCTCGAGCTGCCGGTGGTGGGGATCGACGTCGTCGAGGTCTCGCCGCCGTACGACCATGCGGACATCACGGCGGCGCTCGCCAACCGGGTCGTCCTGGAGGCGCTGTCGGGCATCGCGGCCCGGCGGCAGGGCATCGTCTTCGACCCGCAGCGACCGCTGCTGGCCGACCGGGTCACGAGAGAGGACTGAGGACATGCGCATCCTGCTGGTCGGAGCGGGCGGTGTCGGGTCGGCCGCGGTGGGCATCGCCGCCCGCCGGGACTTCTTCGAGGCGATGGTGGTCGCCGACTACGACGTACGCCGTGCGGAGCGGGCGCTCGAGCGCCATGCCGGCGACGCGCGGTTCGTCGCCGCGCAGGTCGACGCGTCCTCTGCCGACGCGGTCGCGGCGCTGGCGCGCGAGCACCGCATCACCCACGTGTTCAACGCGGTCGACCCGCGGTTCGTGATGCCGATCTTCGACGGTGCGTTCGCCGCGGGTGCCGACTACCTCGACATGGCGATGTCCCTGTCACGACCGCACCCGGACGCGCCGTACGAGAAGACCGGCGTGATGCTCGGCGACGAGCAGTTCGCCAAGGCGGGGGAGTGGGAGGCCGCGGGACGGCTGTGCCTCGCGGGCATCGGCATCGAGCCGGGGCTCTCCGACGTGTTCGCGCGGTACGCCGCCGACCACCTGTTCGACGAGATCGACGAGATCGGCGTGCGGGACGGCGCGAACCTCGAGGTCGAGGGCTACGACTTCGCTCCCGTCGTTCTCCATCTGGACCACGATCGAGGAGTGCCTGAACCCGCCGGTGATCTGGGAGAAGGACCGCGGCTGGTTCACCACGCCGCCGTTCAGCGAGCCGGAGGTGTTCGACTTCCCGGAGGGCATCGGGCCGGTCGAGTGCGTCAACGTGGAGCACGAGGAGGTGCTGCTCATCCCGCGCTGGGTCGACGCGAAGCGGGTCACCTTCAAGTACGGGCTGGGCGAGGAGTTCATCACCGTGCTGGAGGTGCTGCACAAGCTCGGCCTGGACCGCACCGACAAGGTGCGGGTCGGCGGCGCCGAGGTCTCGCCGCGCGACGTCGTGGCGGCCTGCCTGCCGGACCCCGCCACCCTCGGCGACAAGATGCACGGCAAGACGTGTGCCGGCACCTGGGTGACCGGCCGCAAGGACGGTGCCGACCGGCAGGTGTACCTGTACCACGTGGTCGACAACGCCTGGTCGATGGCGGAGTACGGCTCGCAGGCCGTCGTGTGGCAGACCGCGGTCAACCCGGTGGTCGCGCTCGAGCTGCTCGCCGCCGGCACCTGGTCCGGCGCCGGCGTGCTGGGGCCCGAGGCGTTCGACCCGATGCCGTTCCTCGACCTGCTGACGGCGTACGGGTCCCCGTGGGGCATGCGCGAGGGCGGCTGACCTAGGGTCGGCGGAGTCGGTCGGTTCCCGAGCCAGAAGGAGCGCCATGCCGCACGAGGTGCAAGGTGTCATCGCCCGCGCGAAGGGTGCGCCGGTGTCGCTGGAGACGGTGCTCGTCCCCGACCCCGGGCCCGGCGAGGCGCTGGTGCAGGTGCAGGCCTGCGGTGTGTGCCACACCGACCTGCACTACCGCGAGGGCGGCATCAACGACGACTTCCCGTTCCTGCTCGGGCACGAGGCCGCCGGCATCGTCGAGGCGGTCGGCGACGACGTCACCGACGTCGCCCCGGGCGACTTCGTCATCCTCAACTGGCGTGCGGTCTGCGGCCAGTGCCGGGCCTGCCGCAGGGGCCGGCCCTGGTACTGCTTCGCCACCCACAACGCGACCCAGAAGATGACCCTCGCCGACGGCACGGTGCTCAGCCCGGCCCTCGGCATCGGCGCGTTCCAGGAGAAGACCCTGGTCGCCGCCGGCCAGTGCACGAAGGTCGACCCGGCCGCCCCGGCGACCGCCGCCGGGCTGCTCGGCTGCGGCGTGATGGCCGGCCTCGGCGCGGCCATGAACACCGGCAACGTGCAGCGCGGCGACAGCGTGGCCGTCATCGGCTGCGGCGGCGTGGGCAACGCGGCGATCGCCGGTGCGGTGCTCGCCGGGGCGTCGACCGTCATCGGCGTCGACGTCGACGACCGCAAGCTGGCCTGGGCCAAGGACTTCGGCGCGACGCACACCGTCAACTCCCGCAGCACCGACGCGGTCGAGGCGATCCAGGAGCTGACCGGCGGCTTCGGTGCCGACGTCGTCATCGAGGCGGTCGGGCGTCCCGAGACCTACCGGCAGGCGTTCTACGCGCGCGACCTGGCCGGCACCGTCGTGCTCGTCGGCGTCCCCACCCCGGACATGACCATCGAGCTGCCGCTGCTCGACGTCTTCGGCCGCGGCGGTGCGCTGAAGTCCAGCTGGTACGGCGACTGCCTGCCGTCGCGGGACTTCCCGATGCTCATCGACCTGTACCTGCAGGGCCGGCTCGACCTCGACGGCTTCGTGTCGGAGACGATCGGCCTCGGCGACGTCGAGGAGGCCTTCGAGAAGATGCACGCGCGGCGACGTGCTCCGCTCGGTGGTGGTGCTCTGATGGCGGCTCGCATCGAGAAGGTCGTGACCTCCGGCACCTTCGCGCTCGACGGCGGCGAGTGGGAGGTCGACAACAACGTCTGGCTGGTCGGCGACGACCACGAGGTGCTCGTCATCGACGCGGCGCACGACGCCGACGCGATCCTCGGCGCGGTCGGCGACCGGCGGGTCGTCGCTGTCGTCTGCACGCACGGGCACAACGACCACGTCAACGCCGCGGTCGAGGTGGCCGCGGCGAAGGACGTCGAGATCGCGCTGCACCCGGCCGACCTCGTGCTGTGGGAGCAGGAGTACGGCGACCTGCACCCGGACCTCGACCTGGCCGAGGGCGACTCCTGGGAGGTCGCGGGCACCCGGCTGGCCGTGCTGCACACGCCGGGGCACTCGCCGGGAGCCGTGTGCCTGTACGCCCCGGACCTCGGTGTCCTGTTCTCCGGCGACACCCTGTTCCGTGGCGGCCCGGGCGCGACCGGCCGGTCCTACAGCGACTTCGACCAGATCATCGCCTCGATCCGGGACCGCCTGCTGACGCTGCCGCCGACCACCGTCGTGCACACCGGCCACGGCGACGACACCGTCGATCGGCCAGGAGGCACCGCACCTCGCCGACTGGATCGCCCGTGGCCACTGAGCACCTCTTCCACGTCGCACTGCTCGCCGACTGGGAGGCCGCGCAGCAGGCCGGGGACTACCGGGTCTCGACGATCGGCCGCAGCCTCGAGGACGAGGGCTTCCTGCACGCCTCGTTCGCCCACCAGTGGCGAGGCGTCCTGGCCGCGTACTACGCCGGAGTGCGACGAGCCGCTCGTCCTGCTCGAGGTCGACCCGGACCTGCTGGACGTCCCGGTCGTCGTCGAGACGCCGGAGGGCGCGGACCAGGCATTCCCGCACCTGTACGGCCCGCTGCCCGTCGCGGCGGTCGTCGACGTACGTCCCGTCACCGCCGGCTAGGTAGTGGCCGCCAGGAACTGACGGACCCGGCCGGCCGAGACACGCACGATGCGCGTCGGGTCGCCGGGCAGCTCGAGGACCAGCTCGCGGCCGGCGCTGCCCGGCCAGAGCCGGACGTCGCCGTGCCGGGTCGGCCCGTCGAGCCCGTCGTGCAGGGCCGACCGGGCCACCCGCCACTGCCCCTGGGGCAGCGAGGGGTGCCGCGGCTGTGACGTCAGCGAGAGCGAGACCAGCTGCGGCCGCTCCGGGACCGTCAGCAGCTCCAGCCGCACCACCCAGCGGCCGTCCTGGCCGGAGCGGCGCCCCGAGTTCACCGTGAGCCGCCAGCGGTGCGGCCGTGCCACGGCATCGTCGGCGCCCGGCGGGTGCACCGGCAGCGCGGCCCAGACGATCTTGCCCCCGGCCGGGTCGGTGCTCACGCCGGCGGCCTCGGCGAGCGCGCGCACGATCGTGAGGCCGTGACCCCACACCGGCTGGTCGTCGCCGTCTCCCAGCGGCTCGCCCCGCCACCAGGAGGGGAACATGTCGCCGGCCTCGTCGTGCACGGCCACGATGACCTTGTCGGTGCTGCGCTCGAGCCGAAGCACGAGCTCGGTGCCGGCGTGCAGGACGGCGTTGTTCACCAGCTCGGTCGTGACCAGCTCGACGTTCTCGGTGGCCGGGCCGACTCCCCACCGGGTGCAGACGTCGAGGGCGAACCGCCGGGCCAGCCGCGGTGCCGAGGGGCCGCGGGGGAGCAGGCGGACCTCGCAGAGCCGCGGGGACTCGCTGCGGTCGAGCCCGAGCGCCTCCTCGACGGACCCGACCGTGGTCACGAGATGGGACAGGCCGAGCAGCTCCATGGCCGCCGCCACCTCGCCCTGGGCGCCGGCCAGGCAGACCGACGGCCCGGGCGCGTCCGGCTGGCCGTGCGGGGTCGCGAGGACCGTCAGGGCCTGCGGGTCGGCCGACCGGATCCGCGACAGGTCGCAGATCACCATGTCCCCGGTGTCGTTCACGAGCAGCTCGGCGAGGTGGCGGCGCAGCTCCGCGGTGTCCGCGGCCGTGATGTCCCCACCCAGCTGCAGCACGCTGCGCTGGCGGACCGACAGTTTCCGCAGGCGCACGGCCCCTCAAAGCGGGAGGGAATGTGATCTTCCCACTGTCGCTCCCTCGTTGCCGGGGCGCAAGCGTCAGACCAGTGCGCGGAGTCCCCGCTTGGCGAGCTGGCCGGCGATGATGACCCGCTGCACCTCGCTGGTGCCCTCCCAGATCCGCTCCACCCGCAGCTCGCGGTAGAACCGCTCGGCGACGTTCTCGCGCATGTAGCCCCGGCCGCCGAAGACCTGCACCGCCCGGTCGGCCACCCGGCCGGCCATCTCGGAGGCGTACAGCTTGGCCATCGAGCACTGCGCGTGCGCGACCTTGCGGTCGACGCCGTCGTCGATGGCGCGGGCCGTGGCATAGACCATCGTGCGGGCCGCGAAGAGCTCGGTGACGCTGTCGGCGAGCATGCCCTGCACCAGCTGGTACTCCGCCACCGGCCGGCCGCCGACGATGCGCTGCTCGGCGAACGCGCTCGCCTCCTCGACCAGCCGCTCGGCCGCGCCCAGACAGCGGGCGGCGACCATCAGCCGCTCGAACCGGAACCACTCGTGGGCGAACGTCATGCCGTCGCCCTCCGCCCCGACGAGGTGCGTCGCCGGTACCCGCACCCCCTCGAACGCCACGATCGGGTGCTGGTGCCCGATCGTGTGCGTGTACGCCGGGGTGCGCACGACGCGGACGCCGGGACTGGGCAGGTCGACGAAGAACATCGCGTGCTCGCCCTCGTGGTCACCGCCCACCAGCCGGGCCTGGAAGAAGGCGTAGGTGGCCTCGTTGTACGACGTGACGTGCCACTTCTCGCCGTCGAGCAGGTAGTCGTCGCCGTCGCGCCGCGCCGTGGCGGCGAGGTCGGCCACGTCGGAGCCCGCGAGCTCCTCGGTGATGGCGTAGCACTCGACGGCCGTGCCGCGGACCGACGGCTCGAGCCACCGCTCGCGCTGGTACGGCGTCGCGACCGCCGGCAGCCAGCCCGGCGGCGTCGACATGCACCACGCCAGCCCGTTGGTGACCCGGCCACCCTGCTCCTGGACGAGCACCTGCTGCAGGGTGCTGAGCCCGCGGCCGCCGTACTCGGTGGCGATGTTCGTCGCGGTCAGGCCGAGCTCGCGGGCCCTGGCCCGCTGTCGCTCGGCGACCTCGGGGCGAGCTCCCCGCCGGCCATCTCGGCCTCGACCTCGAAGGGGATGAGCTCGTCGGCGAACGTGCGGGCGGCCGCCTGCACCTCGCGGTCTGCCTCGGTCAGACGGTGCATGCGCGCTCCCGGCGACGGCCTCTTGACTGACTGTTCAGTCTATGCCAGCGTCCCACAGGTGACCACCCGGGAGCCGGCGACGCGTGGCAGCGCCGACGCCGTGGTCGTCGGCGGCGGAACCGTCGGCGGCTGGTGCGCGTGGTTCCTCCGGCAGTCCGGGCTGGAGCGGGTCGTCCTGCTCGAGGCGGACACGCTCGGCAAGGGCGCGAGCAGCCGTGCCGCCGGCATGGTGCGCGCGCAGGGCGGCACCGAGACCGCAGTCCGGCTGGGCCAGTGGACCCAGGACTTCTACCGCAGCCAGCGCGACAGCCTGCCGCTGGACTCCGGGTTCGTCGAGCAGGGCTACTGCATGCCGTGCTTCACGGTCGCGGAGATCGAGCAGGCCCAGGTCCGGATCGCGATGCAGCAGGCGCTCGGCCTCGACGTCCGGTGGCTCGGGCCGGCCGCGTTCGACGAGCTCAACCCCGCGATGGCACCGGGGCAGACCCTCGGCTCGTCGTACGCGCCGGGTGACGGCTACATCGACCCGCCGCGCAACGTCCTCGCCTACACGGCGGCCATGGTCACTGCGGGCGTCGACATCCGCGAGGGCGTCGCCTTCACCGGCCTGCGCACCCAGGGCGGCCGGGTGGTGGGTGTCACCACCAGCGACGGCGAGATCGCGACCGACCGGGTGGTGCTCACCGGCGGACCGCAGCTCGCCGAGGTCGGGCGGCTGGCCGGTGCGCGGGTGCCGGCCGGCGGCACGCGGCACCAGGTCGTCGTCACCGAGCCGCACCCCGACCTCGCCGCGGACCGGCTGCCGATGGTGTTCGACGTACAGGCCGGCATCTACTGGCGCCCCGAGGAGGGCGGCCTGCTCTGGGGGATGAGCAACCCCGATGAGCCGCCCGGCGTCGCCAGGGAGTTCGACCACGACTACTTCGCCGTGATGCGCGCCCGGGTCGCCGAGCTGGTCCCGGTCACCGGCAAGCTCGGGCTGCGGCGCAGCTGGGCGGCCACCATCGACTTCACGCCCGACCACCTGCCCATCCTCGGCCCGCTGCTCACCGCGGACGGGCCGGTCGACGGCGCCGTCGTGGCCGCGGCCGGCGGCCACGGGATGATGTGGGGCCCTGCGGTCTCGCGGGTCGCCGCGGACCTCGTGGTCACGGGCCGCACCGACGTCCTCGACGTCACCGACCTCGGTCTCGACCGTTTCGACGCCGACGGGCGCAGCAGGCTCGCGCCCGACCCCATCGCCCTGCCGTTCCCCGAGAGGACCTGACGTGACCACCGCCATCACGACACCGCACCTGCCGGACGCCTCGAACGTCGGCGACCTCGAGGACTGGGGTCCGCTCGAGGAGGCGACCGGCGCCGAGATGCACACCTGGGGCGTGACCCTGTGGGAGGACGGCGACGCGTCGGCGGGGTGTGGGAGTGCACCCCGGGGCCGTCCCGCTGGCTGCTCGAGACCCACGAGGTCATCCACCTCGTCGCGGGCCGGATGACGGTCACGCCGGACGGCGGTGAGCCCACCGAGGTGGCGGCCGGTGACGTCGCGGTGTTCCCCAAGGGCTGGTCGGGCACCTGGGAGATCCACGAGCGGCTGCGGAAGGTCTACGCGATCTTCTAGGACGTACGCCGGCAGGCGGTCAGCCGACGAACTGCGCGACCGTCGTGCTGAACGCGGCGGCGTCGTCGAGCCAGGGCATGTGCCCGGCGCCCGGCTGGACGACGAGGGTCGCGTCGGGGAACAGCGCGGCGAACTCCGCCATGACCCGCGGTGGAGCGGCCAGGTCGACCTCTCCCGCCAGCACCAGGACCGGTGCGGTGAGAGCCGCCAGCGCCGCGCGCGTCGCCGGGGGATCGAAGGCACCCTCGGCACCGTAGGCGGCGGCGGCCTCGTCGTGACGGTTGTCGTTCTCGTGCTGATGATGGGCGCGGGCCGCGGCGTCCCAACGGCCGTAGACGAGGGGTGTGATGGCCTCCCAGTCGCTTTCGGTCGCCTGCTCGGTCTGGATGGCATCGAAGGCGGCCGACGCCGCGGGGAACCATGGCTCGGCGCTGCGCTGCTGCACGATCTCGCGCCGCTGCTCGCTCGAGATCGGGATGTCGACGGCCCGGGTGCTCGGGGTGACCAGGACGAGCTTGTCGATGCGCTCGGGGTGGCGAGCCGCGTAGAGGACTGCGAGGTTCGCCCCGCCGCTGTGCGCGAGGAGGGTGACGCGGTCGAGGTCGAGGTGCTCCCGCAGTGCCTCGACGTCGTCGACGAGACGGTCGCACCGGTACGTCGATGCGTCGGCCGGTGTCTCGGACCGGCCGGTGCCCCGGTAGTCCCACAGGACCAGCTGCAGGTGGCGGGGCAGGCCGCCGAGGTCGCCGAGGTGTGCGGAGTCCTGCATCGGGCCGCCCGGCAGGCAGACGACCGGGCTGCCCTCCCCGGTCACGTCGTAGGCGAGTCGCGTTCCGTCGGGCGCAGTGAGTGCAGGCACACGGGGGATCGTCCCCACCGTCGCTGCTGCGCGCAAACGACTAAGCGCATCGACGCACGGTCGTGCGGACGTGGCAGGGTCGGTCGCTGTCCGCGCCGTCGCCCCGGGGAGGCCTCGTGAGCAGCCGCACGCCCATCCGTTCGTCCGTGCTCAGCGCGGCGCCGGTCGAGGCCCGCGCCCTGGACGCGCTGCGGGCCCGGTTCCACGGCCGGGTGCTGGTCGCCGGCGACGAGCCGTTCGACGACGTACGCCGGGTGTGGAACCAGATGGTCGACCGGCAGCCCGCCCTGATCGCGCAGTGCACCGGGGCCGCGGACGTTCGGACTGCGCTCGACTTCGCGCGCGCCGAGGGCCTCGATGTCACGGTGCGCTGTGGTGGTCACAGCATCGTCGGTCATGGGGTCGCCGACGGCGCCCTGCTGATCGACCTCGCCCCGATGCGCGGTGTGCGGGTCGACCCCGGGGCCCGGCGGGCCTGGGTGCAGGGCGGCGCCCGGCTGCGCGATCTCGACCGCGAGACCCTGCCCTTCGGGCTCGGCGTACCGGTGGGCGCGGTCGGCGACACCGGCGTCGGTGGGCTGGCGCTCGGAGGCGGGTACGGCTTCGCCACCCGGCGCTACGGGCTGACCTGCGACAACCTGGTCGGCGCCGAGGTCGTCACCGCGGACGGCGAGCTCCTCGTCGTCGACGAGAACCGTGACCCGGACCTGCTGTGGGGGCTGCGCGGAGGTGGCGGCAACTTCGGCGTGGTCGTCGGCATGACGTTCCGCACGCACCCGCTCGGCCCGATCTCCTACGGCGACCACCTGTTCCCGGTCGAGGACGGCATTGGGCCGCTGCGCGCACTGCTCGACCTGCTCCGCGACGGCCCGGACGAGGTGATCGCGTCCGCCGCGGTCGGCCCCGGCGCCGGCGGCCGACTGCGGTGCCGGAGGAGTGGCACGGACGGCTCGACGGCGATGGTCTCGTGGGTCTCACCACGCCCGATCGACCAGGGCCGGGTCCTGTCATCGACTCGGCCGGCCGTCGCTTCGCCGCGGCTCGAGCCAGACGATACTGGAAGGGCGCCCTGGCCACCCACCTGCCGGACGCCGCGCTCGAGACGATCCTCGCCCGGGGTGCCGCGCCGGGCGACCCGCCGCCGAGCTGCGCCGTCGAGCTGTTCGGCCTCGGCGGCCAGTTCGCCCGGGTAGGCGAGCACGACACCGCGTTCGGCCACCGCGACTCGCTCTGCGACGTCCTCGTCATCTCCGGGTGGACCGACCCGGCCGACGACGAGCACCGGCTGGCCGAGGCCCGCGGGCTGGCCGTTCAGATCGCGCAGTACGCCAACGGCGCCTACGTCAACAGCCTCGAGGACGAGTCGGCCGGCACCGTCCGATCGGCGTACGGCGGTCAGGTGCACGACCGCCTCACCGCGCTCAAGGACCGACTCGACCCGACGAACGTCTTCCGCCACAACCAGAACGTGCGGCCGACCGGAGCGGGCTAGGTCCCGACCCGAACAGCAGCCCGGTGCGGGGCCGGAAGGCGCACCGTGACGGAGAGGCCCCCGGCAGCCCGCGGGGCGAGGGTCAGGGCTCCGTCGTGTGCTCGAGCGATGCTCGCGACGATGGCCAGGCCGAGGCCGACCCCTGCGTGGTCGGTGTGGATGCGTTCGGTGCCCCGCTGAAACGGCTCGACAAGAGTGCTCACCAGCTGTGGGGACAGCTGCTCGCCGGTGTTCTCGACGGTGAGCACCGCACTCGTGGGGTGACGGCTGGTGGTCACCCACACGGTGCCGTGGTCTGGCAGGTTGTGGACGATCGCGTTGTGCACGAGGTTCGTGGCGAGCTGCAGCAGGAGCGCGTGTGAGCCGACGGTCGGGGTGATGTCGCCGGAGACCTCGATCGTGAGGCCGCGCTTCTCGGCCAGGGGGAGAAGCGTCTCGGCGGCCTCTTCCGCGATCAGGGAGAGGTCGACGTCTACTCGGTCGAAGGACCGCTGGTCGGCGCGGCTGAGCAGGAGCAGGGCCTCGGTGAGGTCGATGGCTCGGGCGTTGACGGCGTGGAGGCGCTCGACGAGCTCGCCGTTGTCGCGGTGCGGATCGTTGCGGGCGACGTCGAGGAGCGTCTGGGTGATCGCCAGCGGGGTGCGCAGCTCATGGGAGGCGTTGGCCGCGAACCGCTGCTGCTCGGCGATCTGCGCTTCGAGCCGTCCCAGCATCGCGTCGAAGGAGTCGGCGAGCTCACGGAACTCGTCGTTGCGGCCTTCCAGCTGGATCCGGTGGGACAGCGATCCTTCCGAGGCCAGCCGCGTGGCACGGGTGATGCGAGTCAACGGCGCGAGCATGGCGCCGGCCAGGATCCAGCCCCCCAGGAGCCCGAACACCAGCAGGAAGCCCAGCATGAGGGCCGCCTTCGGGACGAAGGCGCGCTGGAGGTCGGACCGGTTGGGACCTACGAACGGCCCGGGGGTGTACCCATCGGGTACGTAGCGCAGCAGGAACACCCAGACGACCGCGAGCAGCAAGGCACTGGCAACCATGAGGAACGCCGCATAGCTGAGGGTGAGCTTGAGGCGAACGCTCAGGCCGGGTGCCCTATTCACGGTCATCGCCCGGAGGTGCGATGCCGGGGGTCGGGTCGATGCGGTAGCCGGCGCCGGTCACGGTGGCGATGATCCAGGGTTCGCCGAGCCGCTTGCGCAGTGCCGAGACGGTGATGCGCACGGCGTTGGTGAACGGGTCGGCGTTTTCATCCCACGCCCGTTCCAGCAGCTCCTCGGCGCTGACGACACCGCCTTCGGCAGCGACGAGAACGTCCAGCACGGCGAACTGCTTCCGGGTGAGGGCGACGTACCGGCCGTCGCGGTAGACCTCGCGGCGGAACGGATCCAGCCGAAGACCAGCAATCTCTCGCACCGGCGGCCTGTTGTGCGCGCGCCTGCGATCGAGTGCTCTGAGACGGAGCACGAGCTCGCGGAGGTCGAACGGCTTCGTCAGGTAGTCGTCGGCGCCGAGCCCGAACCCGGAAGCCTTGTCGTCGAGCCGGTCGGCAGCGGTGAGCATGAGGATCGGCATGCCGCTGCCGGCCGCGACGATGCCTTGCGCGATCTCGTCACCGGAGGGGCCGGGAACGTCGCGGTCGAGGACGGCGATGTCGTAGGCGTTGGTGCTGAGCAGCTCCAGAGCGGTCTCACCGTCAGGGGCGATGTCGGCCGCGATCGCCTCCAGGCGCAGCCCATCGCGGATGGCCTCTGCCATGTAGGGCTCGTCCTCGAGGATCAACACGCGCATAGAACCCTCGATGCTACGAGCCGGAGCGTATCGCCGCCGTATGGAAAAGCAGATACGTGCTGGCAACGCCCCGTTGCCTTGACTGGCGGCATGACGCATTCGCCGCCAGCACGACGAGAAGCCCGTCGCATCGGAGCGTTCCTCCTCGCTGCCGTGTGCCTCGTCGGTGCTGCGCTGGTCGGTGTCGCCACCTCCGTCGACAGCCTTCAGCGCGACTCCGAGCCTCCCGCCGTCCCCGAGCCCACTGCCGTCGGCGTCCGCATCGACGTCGACCAGCAGGCGCCGGCGAGACCACTCGGCGAGCCAGGTCGCGTCCGTGGCGGCGGGACCGTCTTCGACGACGAGCGCCCGGCCGTGGCCAACCTCGACCCTGGCCTGCTCGGTGCCCTGCGGCAGGCGGCAACCGATGCCGCCTCCGACGGCATCGCCGTCCGCGTCAACAGTGGCTGGCGCTCAGCAGAGCACCAGGAGCGCCTGCTGCGTGAGGCCATCTCCGAGTACGGGTCTGCAGAAGAAGCAGCCCGGTGGGTCGCCACCCCGGAGAAGTCTGCGCACGTGTCGGGGGACGCGGTCGACATCGGGCCCTCGGATGCCGCGGCGTGGCTGTCCGATCACGGCGCCGACTACGGGCTGTGCCAGATCTACGTCAACGAACCGTGGCACTACGAGCTGAAGCCCGAAGGCATCGACCACGGCTGCCCGCCCATGTACGCCGACCCTACGCACGATCCACGGATGCACTAGGGCACGAACGCCGAACCGGCGGGCCAGGCAGCACAATGAGGACGTCACGCCGTTGCCAAGGAGGAGTGAGTGTCTGAGTCCGCCTCGTTCGTGCCCACCGACTTTGATCCTCCGACCGACTTCACGGCTGGGGAGTATCGACTCGAGCCTCTTGGCCCGGAGCACAACGAGCGCGACTACGCCGCCTGGACCTCGAGCATGGAACACATTCGACGCTCGCCGGGCTTCTCCGACGGGAACTGGCCTCACGAGATGAGCCTGGACGAGAACCGCGGCGACCTGGAGCGGCATGCCCGGGACTTCATCGATCGGACCGGCTTCACCTTCAGCGTTCTCGATTCGAGCGACGACGTCGTCGGCTGCGTCTACGTGTACCCGGCCAAGGACGACGTCCATGACGCAAAGGTGCAGTCGTGGGTCCGGGAGTCCGAGGCTGCCGACGACGACGCACTCAGACGCGCGATCGCCGATTGGCTCATGAGCGATGCGTGGCCGTTCGAGCGACCGCTCTATGCGCCTTTGTTGTCCTGAGGCCGATGAGTTCCCGTCCAGCTGCGAGTCGGTAGGGCATGATCATTGGACACATCGACCCGAGGTACGGCGACCCGTCTGCCGTCGCACCGCCATGGGATGACATCGAGCGGCTGTTCACCCAGGCGCAGCTCTACTGGATCATCACCGTCCGGGCAGACGGGCGCCCGCACGCCGTACCTCTGGTCGGTGTCTGGCACGCCGGCGCGTTCGCCTTCTGCACCGGCCCGGAGGAGCAGAAGTACCGCAACCTCTTGGCCAACCCTCAGGTGGCGGTGACCACCGGCAGCACGGGTGCCGACGGGTGGGACACCGGCCGGGATGTCGTGCTCGAGGGCACGGCGGTGCGGATGACCGACGCCGACGCACTTCAGTCGCTGGCGGACGCCTGGCTCGCCAAGTACGGGGACGACTGGAGCTTCCAGGTCCGGGGGCAGGAGTTCGTGGAAGTCAGCGACTCCGGTGGGAGCACGACTGGTGGGGCGCATGTCTTCCGGGTGGAGGCCGCGAAGGTGATCGCCTTCGGCGGCGGACATGGCCAGACGAGGTACCGCTTCTGAAAGGAAGGCTGCTCAGCCTCGCTTGCGCGACACCGCATCAGCGAGGACGGACACCGCCTCCGGGATCTGAGCGTTGCGAATGTTGCCGTAGCCGAGGACCAGCCCAGGCGCCCCCTCAGCGCCGTGGCGGTATTGGTCCGTGTTCACGACGTGCAGCTCGCGTGCCGCAGCCGCCCGCACGACGTCGGAGGCCCGTACGCCGGCGGGTAGGTGAAGCAGCAGGTGCAGACCGGCGGCGGCCCCCGACACGGTGCCTTCGGGCAGGTGTCGGGCGACCTGCTCGAGGAGGAGGTCGCGGCGGGCGCGGTACGTCCGGCGCGCACGCCGCAGGTGCCGGTCGTAGGTCCCCGAGTCGAGCAGGGCGGCAAACGCCAGCTGGTCCAGCGTCGGCGGAAGCGGCGGGTTCTGCTCCGAGTCGTGCAGCGCTGCCGACCACTGCTGCGGAAGCAGCATCCAGCCGATTCGCACGGCGGGCGACAGCGTCTTCGACAGCGATCCGAGCAGCGCGACGCGTCGTGGCGCCATCCCCTGAAGCGTCGCCACCGGACTCCGGTCGTAGCGGAACTCGGCGTCGTAGTCGTCCTCGAGCACCAAGCCGTCGACGTCGTCAGCCCATCGCAGCAGGGCGGTGCGCCGTTGCGGCGACAGCACCACGCCCAGCGGGAACTGGTGCGCCGGTGCCACCAGGACAGCCCGGACGCCACGGAGGGCGCGCAGGTCCGGAACGCGCAGACCGTCGGCGTCGACATCGACCAGCACCGGTTCGAGGCCGGCCTCGCGCGCCGCGGTCGCGAGCGGCGTCCACCCGGGGTTCTCCACCGCGACGGCCCGGTGCCCGTGGGCCGCCAGCGCAAGGCACAGTCGGCGCACCGAGGAGGACGTGCTCGTGGTCACTGTCAGCTGCGCACCGACCGGGGAAGCGGCCCGGCCGCGCTGCAGATACTCGACGAGCACGCCGCGCAGCCGGTGATGCCCGGCCGGCTCGGCGTACCCGAGCTCGGCAATGCCGGCGTCGAGGGCGGCCGTCCGCAGCGCGTTGCCCCACGCGGCGCGGGGAAAGGCGCGAAGGTCCGGCAGCCCCGGAGCCAGGTCCATCCGGGGCCGGCCCGGGTCCGCCCGGCGCGCCGGCGTGGCCGACTCTGCTGCTGGACCGGCCCAGCGGACCCGCGTCCCGGACCCGGTGCGAGCGGCCAGGTATCCCTCCGCGGTCAGCTGCGCGTACGCCTCGGTGACCGCCCACCGGGAGCAGCCGAGCTCCCCGGCCAGCACCCGGCTCGGCGGCAGCGTGGCACCGACCGGGATGCGGCCCGACCGGATGGCCGTCCGGAGCGCTCTCTTCAGCCGCTCGTGCAGTGGCCCGGCGGCCACGGCGTCGAGATCGACGAGCAGGTCCCACGCGGGATTGGTCTGGGATTCCGGCACGAAATCGGATCATACGGCCGATCCGAACGAACCTACCGTCGAAGGCATGAGAGAACCTGCTCCGTACATCGGCACCTTCATGGCCCTGCGCCCGCTGCTGCGGCACTGGCTCGAGCAGTCCGACGCCTTTTCCGCGTTGCCGAACGCGCCCGTCGTCCCGCACGAGCCCCGCCGGAGGACCCGCTCCCACGCCCGCCGCCCCGGATGATTCGCCGCCACGGACCGGCCTCGGCTACGAGCTGCTGGGCCCTTCGCGACTGCGGCTCTCCGGGTGCAGACTCCGGTGTATGGGGACGGAGGACATCGACGGCTACCTTGCCTCGGTCGAGGAGCCCAAGCGAAGCACGCTGGAGGAGCTGCGGCGCTCGATCCTCGAGGTAGTGCCTGGCGCAGAGCAGTGCCTCTCGTACGGAGTGCCTGCGTTCAAGGTCCAGGACAAAGCCGTCGCGGGCTTCGCCGCGTTCAAGAATCACCTCAGCTATCTGCCGCACAGCGGGTCAGTCCTGGACGAGCTGGCCGGCGACCTCGCCGACTACCGAAGCACGAAGGGGTCCCTGCACTTCGCCGTCGACCAGCCGCTGCCGGCCGGCCTGGTGAGACGCCTGGTCGAGACCAGGATGCGGGAACTGGGCTTCGCGCCGTAGCTGCTGGTGCTGTTCAGCAACCAGAAGATGCGCCTGTGAAGGCCGGCGTAGGGTCGCGTCCATCGCGGCCCAGGTCATCCGGAGGTCCCCATGCTCACGGTCCTCGACGACATGCCACCCGGAGTCCTTGGCGTACAAGCGTCGGGGAAATTGGCCGCCGAGGACTACACGCAGGTGCTCGGTCCGGCGATTGCCGAGGCGACCAGGGACGGCGGGAAGCTGCGCGTCGTCCTGGTGTTCGAGGGCACCTTCGACGGGATGGACGCCGGAGCGGTCTGGCAGGACTTCAGGACGGGCGTGACCGCCTGGCATTCCTGGGAGCGCATCGCCCTGGTGACCGACCAGAAATGGATGGTGGACGGGCTCAGGCTGTTCGCTTGGGCCGTGCCCGGCGAGGCCCGCTCGTTCGCCCCGACAGAGCGGGCCGCCGCGATCAACTGGGCGGCAGGCTCCTAGTGCACTGATGTGCCGCTCCCGGTCACCCGTTGGTGCCTCAGCGGCCGACGACCAGGGCGTCCACGGCCACCGCGCCGGCGGGGCCGGCCACCAGCGGGTTGACGTCCAGCTCGCGCAGGTGGTCGCCGAGCTCCACCGCGATCGTGGCCACGGCGACGACGGCGGACCGTACGGCGGCGAGGTCGCTCGCCGGCCGGCCGCGGACGCCGTCGAGCAGCGGCCGGACCCGCAGCCGGTCGAGCAGCCGGCCGGCCCGCGCATCGTCGAGCGGCGGCAGGGCGACCGCGCGGTCGGCCAGGACCTCGACGAGGACGCCGCCCGCCGCCAGCACGACGACCGGGCCGAGCAGCGGGTCGTCCGCCACCCCGACCGAGAGCTCGACCCCGTCGGGCGCCGTCGCGCTCACCAGCACCCGCGGGCCGAGCCGCGCCGACAAGTCGTCGTACGCCGCGGCGACGGCCGACGCATCGTGCAGCCCGAGCAGCACACCACCTACCTCGGTCTTGTGCGCAGCGGACTCTCCGGTCTTGAGGACGACCGGGTAGCCGACCTGCTCCGCGGCCGCGAGCGCCTCGTCCCGCGACGTGGCTGCGGCCGCCTCGACCGTGGCGATCCCGTAGTCCCGCAGCAGGGCGAACGACTCGACGGCATCCAGCGGCCCGGCAGCGAGCCGGGAGCACCAACGCTGCTGGCGGTCGGCGTCGATCGCCCCGACGAGGCGGGCGGGCAGCGGCTCGGCCAGCGACATCAGGTGGCCGAGCGCTCGCAGACCGCTGCGCGTCCCTTCGAGCACCGGCACGCCGGCGGTGCGCAGGTGGTCGGCCCACCCCTGGTCGACGGCACTGGTCAGGTTGGCGAGCACGACGACAGGTACGTCGGTCGCGGCGGCGGCATCCAGCGCCGCGCGCGGGTACGAGTCGTCGCCGTCGTACTCCTCGACGAGGTCGACGGCCAGCGCGACCGCGGCCACCGCCGGGTCCTCGGCCATCGCGCGCAGGCAGGACCCGAACAGCTCGCGGGTGTCCCGCCCGGTGCCCCAGACGTCGAGCGGGTTGCCGACCTCGAGGCCCGGGTCGAGCAGCCCGGCGAGCCGGGCCGCGGTCGCGGCGGACAGGACGGCGAACGGCACGCCCTCCCGGTCGGCGACGTCGGCGACGAGCACCCGCTCGGCACCGGAGTCGTGCACCGTCGCGAGGCCGGACCCCGGGCCGTGCCGGACCGCTCGGCGTCCGGCGGTGAGCAGCTCGAGTACGTCGGCCATCTCGTCGAGGTCCTGCACCCGCAGCAGTCCGTGCGCCTCGGTCAGCGCCTCCCAGGTGGCGTCGGCACCGGCCAGCGCGCCGGAGTGGGCGGTCACCAGCTCAGCCGCCGCGCTGCTCCCGCCGACGGCGAGCAGGACCACCGGGACGTCCTGCGCGCGAGCGCGGTCGAGGGCTGCCCGCAGCCGCGTGCGGCTCGCGCACCGTCTCGAGGACCAAGCGCGACCGCGCGAGTCGCCGGGTCGTCGAGGGCGTGCTCGACGTAGTCGGCGGACGTCGTCACGAGCTCCTGCCCGGAGGAGACCGCGGAGGTCCAGCCGATCTGCCGGCGGCTGCGCAGCAGGGCAGAGAAGGCCGAGCCGGAGTGCGACACGAGTGCGACCGGGCCGCGCGGGATGACGTCGCGCTCCAGGTAGCCGATCGCGCGCAGGCCGGTCGTGAGGTCGACGAAGCCCATGCAGCCGCCGCCGCACAGTGCCATCCCGGAGCCGGTGGCGATCGATGCCAGCCGGTCGCGCAACGAGGTGCCGGAGCCCGGCGGCGACCAGGCCGACCCGAACACCACTGCCGACCGGTCGCCGCGCTCCGCCGCGCGCCGTGAGCTGTTCCTCCAACGCGTCGTCGCCGACAGCGAGGAGCACCAGGTCGACGGGTCCGTCGACGTCGGCGAGGGACGGCCGGCAGGGGAGGCCCTGCACCTCGGCGTACCGCGGGTTGACCAGGTGGACCGCCGGGACAGCGGGACTGCGGCGCAGCTCCGTGACGACGCGTTCGCCGAAGCTGCCCGGCACGCGCGCTCGCGCCCGACGACGGCGACCGAGCGCGCGCCCGAGCATCGCTGCGGACCGCGTCCGGTGACGTCATCGGCGCGCTCGCCTCCTCGCGAGGTTGACTGACTGTTCAGTCTAGGCAGTGCTAGCCTGCCCGACAAGGCCGGCAGGGGATCCGGCCAGGAGCGCCGAGGGAGTCCGATGGCTGTCGCGCCGACCGCGTCCGCGCCGCCCGACCTGCGTCGCGAGCAGATGCTGCAGGCGGCGGCCGAGCTCATCGGCGAGCGGGGCTTCTCCGAGACCCGCATCGCCGACGTGGCGCGCCGCGCGGGTGCCAGCCCGGCGCTGGTCATCTACTACTTCAGCACCAAGGACGAGCTGCTCACCGAGGCGCTGCGCTTCTCCGAGAAGTCGTTCTACGCCGAGGTCGCCGCCGAGCTCGAGCGCCTGCGCACCGCGCGCGAGCGGCTCGAGATGCTCGTGCGGACGACCTGCGTCCCGCAGGGCGAGGGCGAGATCCCGGGTGCCTGGGGGCTGTGGTTCGACCTGTGGGCGCAGGCCTTCCGGCACCCCGAGATCGCCAAGGACCGCATCGAGCTCGACCAGCGCTGGCGCGACACCATCGCGCAGGTGGTGCGTGAGGGCCAGGCCGCCGGCGAGATCGGGCGGTCGGTCGACGCGGACCTGTTCGGCATCACCTTCTCCGCGCTGCTCGACGGCCTGTCCATCCAGGTCGCCCTGGAGGACCCGGTCGTCGACCCCGAGCGGGCGTTCGGCATCGCGATGGCCTTCGCCGCACGTGACCTCGGCGTCGCGTGGCGTCCCCGTCGTACGGCGGCGAAAGCCGGCTCAGGCCGGACCAGCCGCCGCTGAGGCGCGCTGGTCGGGCAGCGCCTCGGTGGCGCCGCCGACCTCGTCGTCGCCGACGAGCAGCCGGGCCGCCTCGGGTGCGAAGGTCGCGCGCACCGCCCGGCCGACCACGAACGGCGACGACATCGGCTCGCCGGTGTTGGGCACGGCCACCAGCAGCGTCTGACCGTCGGCGAGCCGGACCACCACGTGGGTCGCGGGGCCGAGGTAGACGACCCGGTCGACCAGGCCGTGGAACGAGTTGTGCCCGTCGGGCACCGCGCCGACGTCCTCGACCGGCTGCAGGCTAGATGCGCTCGGGCCGGACGACGACCTTGCCCGGACCGCTCCTCGGCGCCCCGACTGCGCGCAGCGGCAGCGCGCCGAGCCGGCAGCTGAGCTCCTTGTCGTCCTGCTCGGCGCCCAGCACGTCGACGGCCAGCACGTTGGCCGACCCGAGGAACCCCGCGACGTACGCCGTCTCCGGGGCGGCGTAGACGGCCTCCGGCGGCCCGAGCTGCTCGACGACGCCGTCGCGCATCACGGCGAGCCGGTCGGACATCGTGAGGGCTTCCTCCTGGTCGTGCGTCACGTAGACGAACGTCACGCCGACCGACTGCTGGATCGCCTTGAGCTCGAGCTGCAGGTGCTTGCGCAGCTTGGCGTCCAGGGCGCCCAGCGGCTCGTCGAGGAGCAGCACCCGGGGCTGCAGCACCAGCGCGCGGGCCAGCGCCACCCGCTGCTGCTGGCCGCCGGACAGCTGGCCGGGGCGCCGGTGGGCGTGCTCGGACATCTGCACCAGCTCGAGCATCTCGCCGACCCGGCGGCGGCCGTCGGCCTTGTCCGCCCGCTGGTAGCGCAGCCCGAACGACACGTTGTCCCACACGTCGAGGAACGGGAACAGCGCGTAGGACTGGAAGACCGTGTTGACCGGGCGGCGGTTCGGGGGCACCGACACGAGGTCGTCGCCGTCGAGCAGGATCTGGCCGGACGTCGGCGCCTCGAAGCCGGCGATCATCCGCAGCGTCGTCGTCTTGCCGCAGCCCGAGGGCCCCAGGAGCGAGAAGAACTCGCCGGCGTGGATGTCGAGGTCGATGCCGCGGACTGCGTGCACGTCGTCGAACTGCTTGGTCAGCCCGACCAGCTGCACCGCGCCGCCCTGCGCCGTCGATCCGGTCACCGTCAGCCCTTCACGAGTTCCGCGAACGTCGCCAGGTTGGCGACGAACCTGTCCGCATCCTCCTCCTCGTGCTGCACCGAGATCAGCCATTGCTCGACCTTGCCCCAGGGTGGCAGGAAGACGCCGCCGTTGTGCTGCACCAGCCAGTGCAGGTGCCCGAGCCGCTCGTCGACGTCGTGGAAGTCGCGCAGGTTGCGCACCGGGCGGTCGAGGAAGCTCACGCAGCCCTTGGCGCCGATCGTGACGACGTGCCACGGCAGGTCGTGCTCCGCCAGCACTCCGGTGACCTGCTCGTGCAGCCGGACCCGCAGTCGTTCGACCCGCGCATAGGCCTCGGGCGTCAGGGCCTCGAGCAGGGTGGCGCGGGCGGCAGCCATCGACAGCGGGTTGCCGTTGAAGGTGCCGACCTGCTCGTAGGTGCCGTCGGCGATGAGGCCCATCACCTCGTCGGTGCCGCCGATCGCGGCCACCGGCAGCCCGCCGCCGAGCGCCTTGGCGAGGCAGATGATGTCCGGCGTGACGCCGAAGGCCGCGGTCACGCCGCCGGGGGAGACCGTGAGACCGGTCTTCACCTCGTCGAAGGCGAGCAGCGCCCCGTGCTCGTGCAGCAGGTCGCGGATCGCCTCGAGGTAGCCCGGGTCGGGCGGGATGATGCCGGCGTTCATCATCACCGGCTCGACGATCATGCCGGCGACCTGACCGGGGTTCTCGCGCAGCACCCGGGCGACGGCAGCCGCGTCGTTGAAGCCGACGACGACGACCAGGTCGACGAACGCCTGCGGGATGCCGGTGTTGCCCGGCACCGACGAGCGGCCGCTCCGCCGGGCCGGCCTCGTCGGCCTCGGGCAGGACCGACACCTCGACCGAGTCGTGGTGCCCGTGGTAGCAGCCCTCGACCTTGATGACGATGTCCCGCCCGGTCGCGGCCCGCATCAGGTGCACCGCGTCCATCGTCGCCTCGGTGCCCGAGTTGCCGAACCGCCACAGCGGCAGGCCGAACCGGCGGGCGAGCTCCTCGGCGACGACGACGGCGTCCTCGGTGGGCTGCGCGAAGTGGGTGCCGAGGGCGACCCGCTCGGTGACCGCCCGCACGATCGCCGGGTGCGCGTGCCCCACCAGCGACACGCCGTACCCGCCGTGCAGGTCGACGTACTCGGTGCCGTCGACGTCGTAGATCTTCGACCCCGCGCCGTGCGTGAGCCAGACGGCCTGCGGCTCGGCGACCTGCCAGCTCGAGGTCGCCCCGCCCGCCAGGGAGCGCCGGGCCCGCGCCACCAGCTCGGCCGACCGCGGCTGCCGCCGGAGGAACACCGCCTCCTGCTCGGCGATGCGGCTGTCGAGGTCGGCGAGCCCGGCCGGGGCCGTGCTGGCGGTGGCGCTGGGGAGGCTCATGGTTCCTCGTTCCGCGGTGCCTCCGGGCGGGCGGTTGGAGCCGCCTCCAGGAGGGTTGACTGAGTGTTCAGTCTATGCGAGCGTGGCCGAGCCGAGTCAATGTCGGCGGGACGCGCGCGTCGTGCGCCACGCCGGCGGTCCGCCAGAGTCCGTTGCCCGACGAGCTGCCCGAGCATCGACGCCGGAGCATCCCGCGCCGCACCTTCCTGAGCCGGATGGCGCTGCTGGCAGTGGGCGGGCCCGCGACGCTGGAGGCGCTCGCGGCCTGCGCGAAGTCGCCCGAGACGGCCGGCGGCTCCGGAGGCAGCGCGACGCCCGGGACGCTGAAGATCGCCAGCCCGGACAACCCCGTCACCTGGCCGATCGACAAGAGCGCGCTGATCGCCGACGGCCTGACGCCGGAGAAGGGCGCCACCCTCCAGCTCTACAACTACGCCGACTACATCGGGCCCAAGGTCGTGAAGGCCTTCGAGAAGAAGTACGCGGCGTACGACGTCAAGGTCCGGGTGTCGACGTTCAACGACACCGACGAGGCGCTGACGAAGATCCGGGCCGGCAACTCCGGCTACGACATCTACTTCCCGAGCTACGACCAGATCGCCAAGATGGTCAGCGGGAAGCTGATCCGGCCGATCAACCAGAGCTACGTCCCCAACATCGCCAACGTGTGGCCCGAGTTCACCGACCCCTGGTACGACGGCGAGTGGCGGTACTCCGTCCCGTACAGCGTCTACACGACCGGCATCGGCTGGCGGGCCGACCGCATCACCGACGACCTCGGCGCGGGGCCGAACCCGTACGACGTGTTCTGGGACCCGGCGTACTCGAGCAAGCTCGCGGTCATCGACGACTGGCACACCGCGATGGCCATGGTCGCCCTGCGGGCCGGCATCACCGACATCAACACGACGAAGCCGAAGGACATCGCGGTCATCCGCGACCAGCTGCTCGACATGCAGCAGAAGACGCAGCCGAAGGTCACCATCACGATGTACAACGACCTGCCGGCCGGCCAGCTCGACCTGGCCCAGATGTGGTCGGGCGACGTCGTCAACTCGCAGTACTACCTGCCCAAGGGCGTCGGGCCGGAGGTGCTGGCGTACTGGTACCCGCAGGACACCCCCGGCATGGTCGACAACGACCTCATGGTGGTGCTCGCCCAGGGCAAGAACCCGGTGCTGTCCCACCTGTTCCTCGACTTCATGCTCGACACGAAGAACGCCCTCGACAACTTCGGGTACATCGGTTACCAGCCGCCGCAGACCTCGCTGGACGCCGCGTCGATGATCGCCGACGGCTACGTGCCCGAGAACCTCGGCACCGCCATCGTCAAGCAGGAGTGGTTCGCCCAGGGCTACCGGCTGCTCGAGCTGCCGCCGGCTGCCGACGCGGCGTGGCACCAGGTCTGGCAGCAGTTCAAGGCCGGCGCCTGACCCGTGAGTCGCAGCCACCGCGTCCGAGAGTACGGCGGCCGCGCAGCCGCTTCCTGTGGCCGGCGCTCGCCCTGCCCGGCTCGGTCTGGCTGCTGCTGCTGTTCGTGGCACCGCTGTACGTCGTGCTGGCCATCGTGTTCGGTGGCGTCGACCCGATCTTCCGCACGCCGGTCCCGGTGTGGAACCCGGTCGAGTGGAACACCGCGCAGTTCAGCGACGTCTTCCGGCACATCTTCGGCGACGACGGGTACTTCGGCCCCGCGCTGGTCCGGACCGCGGTCTACGTGCTGTCCGCGAGCGCGCTGTGCCTGCTCATCGCCTACCCGGTGGCGTACTACGTCGCCCGCTACGGCGGGCGGTGGCGCAAGCTCGTCCTCGCCCTGCTGATCGCGCCGTTCTGGATCAGCTACATGATGCGGATGCTCGCCTGGGTCAACCTGCTGCAGAACGACGGTCTGGTGAACCGGTGCCTGCGGCTCGGCGGCCTCGAGCCCGTTCGCCGTCGACTGGCTGGACGGCCGGGGGTTCGTCGTGATCCTGGGCCTGGTCTACGGCTACGTCCCGTACATGATCCTGCCGCTGTACGTCGGCCTGGACCGGCTGCCGGCGAACGTCCTCGAAGCGGCCCGGGACCTCGGCGCGGGCCGGTTCGCCACCTTCCGGCGGGTGACCCTGCGGCTCTCGATGCCGGCCGTCATCGCCGCCCTCCTGCTGACCTGCCTGCCGATGCTCGGCGACTACTTCACCTCCGACCTGCTGTCGGGCTCCCCGCGCACAGCGATGGTCGGCAACCTGATCAACACCACCGTGCTCACGCCGGGGCAGACCGGGCAGGCCGGTGCCTTCGTGCTGCTCGTGCTGGTGGTCGCGCTGGTGCCGATGCTGCTCTACGTGCGCAGCGCCCGCTCCGAGGGGCTGTCGTCGTGAACGCCCTGAGCCGGTGGTGGCAGGACCCGAGGCGCCGGCCGCGCGGGCTGCAGGCCATCACGATCGGCTACCTGGTCTGGTCGCTGCTCCCCGTCCTGATCGCCGTCGTGTTCTCGTTCAACGCCGGACGCTCGCGCACCTTGTGGCAGGGCTTCTCGTTCCGGTGGTACTGGGGCGACCCCGAACGCTCGGTGTGGCACGACGCGACCATGCACACCGCCCTCACGCACACGCTGCTGCTCGGCGTCCTGGCCACGGCGATCACGGTGCCGCTGGGCGTGGCCTTCGCGCTGGGCCTCGACCGCTGGCGCGGACGCATCCCTGAGGGTGCCAACATCGTGATGCTGTTCTCGTTCGTCATCCCCGAGACGCTGCTCGCGGTGGCGCTGCTGTTCGTAGTGACCCAGCTCGCGACCCCGCTGACCCTCGGCACCTCGGCGCAGGTCGCCGGGCTGGTGACCTTCCAGCTGTCCTATCCCGTCATCATCGTGCGGGCCCGCCTGATGACGATCGGCAAGCAGTACGAGCAGGCTGCCATCGATCTCGGCTGCCTCGCCGATGGCGGCCATCCGCCGCGTGCTGCTGCCGATGCTGATGCCGGCCATCTTCGCCAGCGCCGTGCTGGTGTTCGCCGACGTGATCGACGACTTCGTCATCGTCCGCTACCTGTCGGGGACGCCTCCACCGAGCCGACCTCGGTGAAGATCTACAACACCGCCCGTGCCGCTCCGACCCCGGCGCTGAACGCACTCGCCTCGCTGATGCTGCTCGCGTCGTTCCTCGCCGTGATCGTCGGCCTGCTCGCCTACCGGCGGCTCCGCCGCGGCGAGAAGAACGTGTCCAGCATCGAGAGCTTCGCCGGAGGTCTGTGATGGCACTCGTCCAGTTCGGGAACGTCGTGGGTGGCGCGAGTCGTGCCGCGTCGCCCGGTCGGCGACTCGTCTCGCTCGACCCGGTGACGGGGGAGCCGTGGGCCGAGGCGCCGGACTCCGACGAGGCCGACGTCGGCGCCGCGGTGACCGCTGCCGCTGAGGCGTTCGCGACCTGGCGTCGCACCATGCCGCGGGAGCGGATGGACGCGCTGCTGGCGGCTGCCGACGTACTCGCCGCGCATGCCGACGAGCTGGCCGCCCTCGAGGTGCGCGACACCGGCAAGCCGTTGCGGTCCGTCGTCGAGGACGAGATCCCGCCGACCCTGGACCAGCTGCGGTTCTTCGCCGGCGCGGCCCGGCTGCTGGAGGGCCGCGCCGTCGCGGAGTACGAGCCGGGCGTGACCTCCGGCGTACGCCGTGAGCCGATCGGCGTCTGCGCCGGCATCACGCCGTGGAACTACCCGCTGATGATGGCGGTCTGGAAGTGGGCTCCCGCGGTCGCGGCGGGCAATGCCGTCGTCCTCAAGCCGTCCGAGCTGACCCCGGCGTCGACGGTGCGGATGGCCGAGCTGCTCATCGGCGTACTGCCGGACGGTGTGCTCAACGTGGTCTGCGGCGGCCCGGGGGCCGGCTGGGCGCTGGCGTCGCACCCGCAGGTCGCCCAGGTCTCGCTGACCGGCAGCGTCCGCGCCGGCAAGGCCGTCGCGGCGGCAGCGGCCGGGCGGCTCGCGCGCACCCACCTCGAGCTCGGCGGCAACGCACCCGCTGTGGTCCTCGCGGACGCCGACCTGGCCGCTGCGGCCGAGGGCATCGCTGCCGGGGCGTACCTCAATGCCGGCCAGGACTGCACCGCTGCCGCCCGGGTGCTCGTCGCCCGGTCGGCCGCCGCCGAGCTGGTCGAGCACCTGCGCGCCGAGGCCGACGCGACGGTGGCCGGCGGCCCCGAGCTGCCCGACGCCGCGCACGGGCCGCTGGTCAGCGAGGCGGCGCTGGCCCGGGTGGAGGGGCTGCTCGACCGGCTGCCCGCGCGGGCGGCCGTCGTCGCCGGCGGCAAGCGGCTGACGCGGCCCGGCTGGTTCCTGCCGGCCACGGTCGTGGTCGGCGTCGAGCAGGACGACGAGATCGTGCAGGCCGAGATCTTCGGGCCGGTGATCACGGTGCAGGTCTTCGACGACGAGGACGAGGCGCTGCGGCTGGCCAACGGCGTGCCGTACGGCCTGACCGCCAGCGTCTGGACCCGCGACCACGGCCGGGCCATGCGGTTCCTGCGCGACCTCGACTTCGGCGCCGTCTCGGTCAACACCCACGCCCCGATGGCCAGCGAGATGCCGCACGGCGGCTTCGGGATGTCCGGCTACGGCAAGGACCTCGGGCTCTACGGCCTCGAGGACTACACCCGCATCAAGCACGTCGCCCACGCCTGGTAGGTCGGCCGCAGCCCTGGACTGGGCAGCGCATCGCTCCTATCCTGACTGTGTGTTCAGTCAGGATGGTGTGACCTCCCCGATCGACCCCGCCCGGCTGGCGGGGGCTCTCGAGCCGCACGGCCGGAGCCGGATGCTGCCGCGCGAGGCGTACGTCGACCCCGCGGTGTTCGACTGGGAGCGCAAGCACTTCTTCGACGGCTGGGTGTGCGTCGGCCGGACGACCGACCTCGCCGAGCCGGGCAGCCAGCGGGCGGTCGCACTCGGCACGTCCAGCGTCCTGCTGACCCGCGGCGAGGACGGCGTCCTGCACGCCTTCGCGAACGTCTGCCGGCACCGCGGCCACGAGCTGCTGCCGTGCGGAGCGGGCGCCCGCAAGCGCGGGATCGTCTGCCCGTACCACGCCTGGTCCTACCGGCTGGACGGCTCGCTGCTCGCCGCTCCCGGGTTCCGTGACGTCGAGGGCTTCGACCCCGACGAGTTCGGGCTGATCGCCCTGCCCTGCCGCGAGTGGCACGGCTGGCTGTTCGTCGACGGCTCCGGCCGGGCCGGCCTCGTTCGACGAGCACGTCGGCGCGCTCGAGGGGATCGTCGCGCCGTACTCCCCGGCCGACCTGCGGGTCGTCGCCACTCACGAGTACGAGATCGCGGCCAACTGGAAGATCGTCGTGGAGAACTACCAGGAGTGCTACCACTGCTCGATGATCCATCCCGAGCTGTGCCAGGTGAGCCCGCCGGACAGCGGCGCGAACCTCGACCTGCCCGGCGACTGGGTCGGCGGCTGGATGTCTCTGCGCGACGAGGCCGACACCATGTCGCTGGACGGCCGGTCGCACGGCACCGTGATCGACGGGCTCTCCGACACCGAGCGGCGCACCGTCATGTACGTCGCGCTGTTCCCCAACCTGCTGGTCAGCCTGCACCCCGACTACGTCATGACGCACCGGCTGATCCCGCTGGCGGCCGACCGCAGCTGGATCGAGTGCGCCTGGCTCTTCCCCGCAGCGTCCGCCGACCGGGACGGCTTCGACCCGGCGTACGCCGTCGACTTCTGGGACCTCACCAACCGGCAGGACTGGTCGGCCTGCGAGTCCGTGCAGCGCGGCCTGACCAACGAGCACGCCCGCCCGGGTCCGCTCGCGCCCGAGGAGGACGGCGTGCAGCAGTTCGTCGCGCGGGTCGCCCGGGGCTACCTCGGTCAGGCCGAGTCGGCGCGGAAGACGACCTCGCCCGCGAGGTAGGTCGCGACGACCGACGCCGAGGCGATCTCGTCCGGCGGGCCGGCGAACGGGTCCCGGTCGAGCACGGCGAGGTCGGCGAGCAGGCCGGGCGCCAGCCGACCGGTGGACTCCTCGAGACCGTTCACCCACGCGCTGCCCGCGGTGTACGCGGTGAGCATCGTGGCCAGGTCGATCCGGTTGCGCGCGACGAGCGGCTCGCGCGCCGGGCCGGTCGCGCCCGGCAGCGCCCGGTTGACCGCGACGTGCGCGCCGAGCAGCGGGTCCGGGCTGCTGACCGGCCAGTCGCTGCCGCCGGCGAGGTGCGCGCCCGCGGCCACCAGGTCGGCGAACGGGTACTGCAGCTCGGCGCGCTCGTCGCCGAGGAACGGGATGGTCAGGTCGTCCATCTGCGGCTCGTGCGCCGCCCACAGCGGCTGCACCGTCGCGGCGGCACCGAGCTCGGCGAACCGCGGGATGTCGTCGGGGGACACCACCTGCAGGTGGGCGAGGTGGTGCCGCGCCCCGTCCGGCCCGTTCGCCCGCCGCGCCGCGGCCACGGCGTCCAGCCCTTCGCGGACCGCCCGGTCGCCCAGCGCGTGCACGTGCACCTGGAAGCCGAGCGCGTCCAGCGCGGTCACGTGCTCCTGCAGCGCCTGCGGGTCGACGAAGCTGAGGCCGCGGTTGCCCGTCTCCGTGCCGCAGCCGTCGAAGTACGACGACAGCAGCCCGGCCGTGAAGTTCTCGACGACGCCGTCCTGCATCACCTTGACCGAGGTGGCCCGGAAGCCAACGGCCGCAGCCTCCGCCCGACGGGCGACCAGCTCGGGCACCTGCTCGGCTCCGCGCGCCCGGTCCCACCACTGCGCGCCGACCACCCGGGCCCGCAGCTGTCCGGACGCCTGCGCCTGCAGGTACACCGGCAACGAGTCGGGCTGCCCGAACAGCGCGCCCACCGCCGCGTCCTGCCAGGCCGTGATGCCGACCGAGAACATGACCTGCTGGGCGGCCAGCAGGCCGGCCAGCTGCTCGGCTGCGGTCGGCATCGGCGCCAGCCGCTCGACCAGTGCCGCGGCGCCCTCGTGCAGGGTGCCCTGCGGTGCGCCCGAGGCGTCCCGCTCGATCCGCCCGTCGGCCGGGTCCGGGGTGGTCGCGTCGATGCCGGCGAGCTCCAGCGCCCGGCTGTTGGCCCACATGCCGTGCCCGTCGCGGTTGCTCAGCAGGGCCGGCCGGTCCGGCACCACTGCGTCGAGCAGCTCGCGGGCCGGGCACCCGCCGGCGAAGTCGCTCATCGACCAGCCGGAGCCCAGCACCCACGGCACATCGGGGTGCGCGGTGGCGTAGGCGCGGATCCGGTCCAGCGTGTCCTGCTGCGAGGTGGCGGCGTTCAGGTCGCAGCGCAGCATGTCGACGCCGGCCGCGAGCGGGTGCGCGTGCGCGTCCTGGAAGCCCGGCAGCACCAGGCCGCCGGCCGAGCTCGACGACGTCGGTGCCCGGGCCGACCGTCTCGCGCACCTCGTCGTCGCTGCCGACCAGGACGATCCGGCCGCCGGCCACAGCCACCGCTCCGGGGCGCGACTCGCCGCCGACGAAGACCCGACCGCCGACCAGGACGGTGTCTGCGTGCACCACGACTCAGGCCAGCGAGCCGAAGGCCTTCTCGAGGATGCCGAGGCCTTCGTCGAGGAGGTGGTCGGGCATGACCATCGGCGGCAGCAGCCGCAGCACGTTGCCGTAGGTCCCGCAGGTGAGCACGACCAGCCCGTCGGCGTGGCAGGCCTTCGCGACCGCGGCCGTCGCGGCGGCGTCCGGGTCGAGGGTGCCGGGCTTGGTGAGCTCGACGGCCACCATCGCCCCGCGTCCGCGCACGTCGCCGATCACGTCGTACGTCGAGGCGAGCTCGCGGAGCCGGCCGGTCATCACGTCCCCGATCCGCCGCGCTGCGCCGCAGAGGTCGAGCGACTCCATGGTCTCGATGCTGCCGAGCGCCGCGGCGCAGGCGACCGGGTTGCCGCCGTACGTGCCGCCGAGACCGCCGACGTGCGGCGCGTCCATGATCTCCGCGCGGCCGGTGACGGCCGCCAGCGGCAGGCCGCCGGCGATGCCCTTGGCCGTGGTGACCAGGTCGGGCACGACGCCCTCGGCGTCGCAGGCGAACCAGTCGCCGGTGCGGGCGAAGCCGGTCTGGATCTCGTCGGCGACGAACACCGCGCCGTTGTCGGTGCACCACGTCGCCAACGCCGGCAGGAAGCCCGGCGCCGGGACGACGAAGCCGCCCTCGCCCTGGATCGGCTCGATGACGACGCAGGCCACGTTCTCCGCACCCACCTGCTTCTCGACCAGGTCGAGCGCGCGGGCCGCGGCCTGCTCGCCGGTCATCCCCGCCGGGTCGCGGAACGGGTAGGACATCGGCACCCGGTAGACCTCGGGCGCGAACGGGCCGAACGAGTGCTTGTACGGCATGTTCTTCGCGGTCAGCGCCATCGTGAGGTTGGTGCGGCCGTGGTAGCCGTGGTCGAAGACGACGACGGCCTGCCGGCCGGTGTGCGCGCGGGCGATCTTCACCGCGTTCTCCACCGCCTCGGCGCCGGAGTTGAACAGCGCCGAGCGCTTCTCGTGGTCGCCGGGCGTGAGCCGGTCGAGGGCCTCGCAGACCTCGACGTACTCGGCGTACGGCGTGACCATGAAGCAGGTGTGGGTGAAGCGCGCGACCTGCTCCTGCACCCGCGCCACCACTGCGTCGGCCGCGTTGCCGACGCCGACGACGGCGATGCCCGAGCCGAAGTCGATCAGCGAGTTGCCGTCGACGTCGACCAGCACGCCGCCGCCCGCGCGGTCCACGAACACCGGCAGCGTGGTGCCGATGCCGCGGGCCACCACGGCGTTGCGCCGAGCGAACAGCTCGGCCGAGCGCGGCCCGGGAACGGTCGGTGACGAGTCGGCGCTCTTGGGGCAGGCTGGGACCACCGGAGTCAGTCATGTGGTGCACGATAGGCCCGACTACCATCGGCTGGATGCGCCTGACGAAGTTCGGCCATGCCTGCGTCCGGCTCGACACCGACGGCGGCTCGGTGGTGCTCGACCCCGGCACCTACTCGCCCGACGTCGACCTCGACGGCGTCGCGGACGTCCTGGTCACCCACGAGCACGCCGACCACCTGGACACCGACCGCCTGGTCCCCGCGGTGCGCGCCGGCCTCCGGGTGCACACCAACGCCGCGGTCGCGGCGCTCCTCGCTGCCGAGCACGAGCTCGAGGTGCACGCGGTCGCGCCGGGGGAGACCTTCGAGGTGGCCGGGGTGGAGGTGCGGGTCGTCGGTGGCCACCATGCCGAGATCTACGACGGCCTGCCGGGCTGCGCGAACATCGGCTTCGTGCTCGCCGGGATCTACCACCCGGGGGACTCCCTGCACGTTCCCGACGCGGACGTCGAGACGCTGCTGCTCCCGGTGAGCGCGCCGTGGCTGAAGCTCGCCGAGGCGATCGACTTCGTCCGAGCCGTCGCCCCGGTCCGGGCCTTCCCGGTCCACGACGCGATGCTCAGCGACATCGGCGCTGCAGGCGTCGACCGCTGGCTGGAGCTGAAGGGCGGCACCGACTACCGGCGCCTCGCGCCGGGTGCGACCGACCTTGATGCCGGTGCTGGGGCGCCGCCGTGGTGGCGGCGCCCCAGCTCGACCGGTCCGGCTACGGCAGAGGCACGCTCCGGGCTGCCGGCGGTGCCGACAGCGACGGGTGCGCGCCCATGTAGTCGATCAGCGCGTCCAGGTCGACCTTGCCGCCCGCCCGCGGCGTCCCGTTGCGGAACGCCAGGTACGAGTCACCGCCATCGGCCAGGAAGTTGCTGACCGAGTACGCGGTACTGACCCGCCGGGTCGAGGGTCACCCCGTCGAGCTTGATCGACGCCGGGTCGATCTTCTGACCGAACGGCGCCGTCTGCGACCACTCGTAGGTGAAGCCGTCCGAGATCCCCAGCCGCAGGACGTCGCGGCCGCCGGGGCGACCCGTCACCCACTGCTGCTCGAGAACGGCCTCGATCTGGGCGCCGGTCATCGAGAACGTCTGGAGGATGTTGCTGAACGGCTGCACGTTGAACGCCTCGCGGTAGGTGACGACCCCGTCACCCTCGCTGTTCGGCGACGTGGCGAAGCGCAGGTCTGCGCGCACTCCGCCGGCGTTCATGAAGGCGATCTGCGAGCCGTTCTCGGCCGTGGACTCCAGCTGTGCGTCCGCGATGAGGTTGGACAGCGAGGACTCCTTCGCTCGGTCGTCGCTCGTGCTCGGCGGAGGCAGGAACGCCCGGGTGATGTCCTGAGTGATGGTGCCCACCGGGACGTTGCCCTCCACGTTCGCCCGCGCCGTCCACTTCGACACGATGTCCTGCAGGACCGGGTCCTTCGCGACCGTCCGCGTGACGATGTGGTTCGTCGCGGTGACGGAGTCACGCACCACGTCGTGCGTCTTGTTGTCGATGTTGAAGTTCATCTCGGTGATGATCCGGCCGAACGAGAACGCGCTCACGACCTTGCGCGGCTGACCGCTCGGGTCGTTGATCGAGCAGTTGTACGGCTGGTGGGTGTGACCGGTGATCAGTGCGTCGATCTGCGGATCGAGGTTCTGCGCGATCTCGACGATCGGGCCGGAGATGCCGGTGCACCCGTTGTACGTGCCGGTCTGCACACCGCCTTCGTGCAGCAGCACGACGATGGCCCGGACGCCCTGCTCGTTGCGCAGCTGGGCAGCAGCCCGGTTGCCGGCCTCGACCTCGTCCTGGAAGTCCCAGCCCGCGACGCCGGAGGAGCGACCAGGCTGTCGGTCCCCTCGAGCGTCATCCCGATGAAGCCGATCTTGGACTTGCCGACCTTCTTGACCCAGGTCGCGGGAAGCACCGTCTGGCCGGTCGCCTCGCTCACCACGTTCGCGGCGAGCCACTTGAAGTTCGCGCCGGGGTACGCGGATGTCCTCGCCGCCGGCGTCTGCTGGTAGCAGCCGTCGACCGGGTGGCAGCCACCGCGCTGCATGCGCAGCAGCTCGGTCACGCCCTCGTCGAACTCGTGGTTGCCCACGCTGGACGCGTCCAGGTGCATCGCGTTCAGGGTCTCCACCGACGGCTCGTCGTGGTAGAAGCCCGAGGTGAAGGTCGAGCCACCGATGAGGTCACCCGCCGCCACGGTGAAGCTGTTCTCGTGCCCGGCGCGCAGCTGGCTCAGGTGCGTCGCGAGGTAGGCCGCGCCGCCCGCCGGCACGAACGCGCCGGTCTCGTCGCGCACGTTGCCGTCGGTGGCGGTCGTCGAGCTGCTCGGGTCCTCCTCGATGTGCCCGTGGTAGTCGTTGAACGACAGCAGCTGCACGGCCTCGACCGTGGGCTTCGGGGGCTTCGGGCGGCTTGGGGGCGCCGACCGCGGCGGTAGCCGAGACGGTGGCGACGAGAACAGCAGCGGTGGCTGCAGCGAGGGCCGCGGTCAGGCGGCGACCTCTGCGTCCGGATGTGGACATGGGGCTCCTCGGTGGTTTCTGGATGCAGTTCGCGCGCAACCTATCCAGTCGCACCAGGCCTGCCTAGCGGTTCAGCAGACTCGTGACCTCGCTCGGCCGAACCGTCACGCTGCGTCTATCCGCGACGTCCCCGAGTGCTCGGTCGGGCGGCGTCGTGAGCTGCCGGCGCATGTCGGCGAGCATCGCCTCGAACATCGGCTCGGCGTCCTCGAGGGCGAACCCCAGGTGGCCGAAGACCTCGATGGTCACCGCGCCGTAGAGCCGGACCCAGCCGGACAGGTACGCCGCCAGGACGCCGAGCGGGAGCACGTCGCCGATACAGGTGGAGAAGGTGCGCAGCTGCTCGACCAGACCGCTCGGCAGGTCGGCTGACCTCGGGTGCGGCGAACGGCTGGGCGTCCCAGATCTCGACGAAGACGCCGAGGAACACCCCGCCGAACGACAGGTCCGAGTCGGCCGGGGTGTGACCGGGCGGCGCCCCCTCCCCGGCCGAGGCGAAGACCAGCTGGAACTCCTGCCGGTTGGCCAGCGACCACTGGCGGAACGCCCGGCAGGCCGCCATCAGCCGACCGACCGGGTCCTCCGTGCCGACGGTGTCCCTGGCCTGCTCCAGCGTGCCGGTGATCTCGGTCGAGCAGGTCCTGGTAGAGCGCGGCGACCAGCTCCTCGTGGCTGCCGAAGTAGCGGTACAGCGCGGGGGCGGTCATCCCCATCTCGCGCGCGATGGCCCGCAGCGTGCAGGCGTCCGGGCCGGCCTCGACCAGCAGGGCCCGCGCGGTGTCCTTGATCTCGGCCGTGGTGGCGTCCCGGAGCCGCTCCCGCCGGTTCCCCGGCCCCGCACCGCCGACCGGCATGGCCACTGTCCCTTCTGTCGGAATCCGTCGAGAACACCCTTGACATCCATGAATACCGTTAGCATAGTGAACGGCGTTCACGAACGCAATCATCGTTTCCAGCTCAGCCTACGGGAGTTCACCATGTTCCACCGGCTCGGACACGTCACCTACCGCCGCCGCGGTCTCGTCCTCGCGCTCGCCGGCCTCTTCCTCGCCTTCGGCGCCGTCTGGGGGACCGGGGTCTTCGGCTCGATGGTCTCCAGCGGCTTCGACACCCCGGGCAGCGAGTCGGCCCGCGCGCAGGCCCGCACCGAGGACACCGTCGGGCGTGGTGCGGCCGACGTCGTCGTCCTCTACCGCGACGGCGGCCGCCCGGTCAGCGACCCGGCCTTCCGGGCAGCCGTCGAGGAGCACCTGGCCGACCTGCCGACCGACCTGGTGGCGTCCACGACGACGTACTGGACGGCGGGGCCGGACGCCCGACGGTTCGTGTCCGACGACGGCACGTCGACGTACGCCGTCCTGCAGCTCGTCGGCGCGGACGACGACGCCCTGATGGAGTCGTACGAGGAGCTCGAGCCGATCCTGCGCGAGGCCCCGCCGGGGCTGGACGTCCGGCTCGGCGGCAACGAGGCGATCGCCAGCGACATCACCACCCAGGTCGGCGAGGACATCGCCCGCGCCGAGTCGCTCTCGATGCCGATCCTGCTCGTCCTGCTCATCGTCATCTTCGGCGGCCTGACCGCGGCCAGCCTGCCGCTCGCGATCGGCGGACTCGCCATCCTCGGTGCCTTCACCATGCTGCGGGTGCTCAGCCTGCTCACGGACGTGTCGGTCTTCTCGATCAACATCGTCACGATGCTGGGTCTCGGCCTCGCGATCGACTACGCGCTGTTCGTCGTGTCGCGGTTCCGCGAGGAGCTCCGCGCCGGCAAGGACACCGAGTCGGCTCTGGTGACCACGATGGCGACGGCCGGGCGCACCGTGGCGTTCTCCGGCCTGACCGTCGCGATCGCGCTCGGCTCGCTGCTGTTCTTCCCGCAGGTGTTCCTGCGCTCGATGGGGTTCGGCGGCATGGCGGCCGTGCTGGTGGCGATGGTCGGCCGCGCTCACCGTCCTGCCGGCGCTGCTCGCCGTGCTCGGACCGAAGGTCGACTCGCTGCGCATCCCGATCCTGGGCCGCCGGCGTCCGGTCGACCCGACCGCCGAGCAGCACGGCGCGTGGTACCGGCTGGCGCGCAGCGTGATGCGGCGGCCGATCGCCTACGTCGCCGTCATCGTGCCGCTGCTGGTCCTCGCCGGCCTGCCGTTCCTGCGCGTCGAGTTCGGCGGCGTCGACCACCGCGCGCTGCCCGCAGGCACCGAGAGCCGGGTCGTGTCCGAGGCGGTGCTGACCGACTTCCCGGGCGGCGGCACGACGAGCATCGACCCGGTGGTCACGTTCGCGGACGGCACGGTGTCCGGCGCGGACCGGGCCGGCCTCGACGAGTACGTCGACCGGCTGACCGAGCTGCCCGGCGTCCGGTCCGCCGAGGTGACCGCGGTCGAGGACGGCTCCGCGCTGGTCTCGGTGCGGCACGGCTTCGAGGGCATCTCCACCGAAGCACGCGACCTCGTCGGCGAGGTCCGGGCCGTGCCCGCACCCGACGGGTGCGGAGGTGCTCGTCGGCGGCCGGGCCGCCGACCTGCGGGACCTGCTGGCAAGCCTCGGCTCGACGCTGCCCTGGATGGGGCTGTTCGTGGTCGGCGTGACGCTCGTGCTGCTGTTCCTCGCGTTCGGCTCGGTCGTGCTGCCGGTCAAGGCCGTCGTGATGAACGTGCTGTCGCTCGCGGCGTCGTTCGGCGCCCTGGTCTGGATCTTCCAGGACGGGCACCTGTCGTCGCTGCTCGGCTTCACCAGCACCGGTGCGTCGAGGCGACCCAGCCGATCCTGATGCTGGCGATCGCGTTCGGCCTGTCGATGGACTACGAGGTGTTCCTGCTGTCCCGGATGCGGGAGCAGTGGGACCGCACCGGCGACAACACCGAGGCCGTGGCGACCGGGCTGCAGCGCACCGGCCGGATCATCACCAGTGCCGCGTTGCTGCTCATCGTGGTGATCGGCGCGTTCGCGACCTCGGGCATCGTCTTCATCAAGATGATCGGGATCGGCTTGGTCATCGCGATCATCATCGACGCCACGCTGGTGCGCGCGCTGCTCGTCCCGGCGACGATGCGGCTGATGGGGACGTGGAACTGGTGGGCTCCCGCGCCGCTCGCCCGGTTCTGGACCCGCCACGGGTTCCGCGAGACCGACGACGCGGTGACCCTGCCGGACGCGCGGCGTCCGGCGGACCAGCCGGTCGGGGTCTAGGCGGTCGGTCAGGCGCATGCCGGCGTCGCTCGCCCGAGGGACGAGCGACGCCGGCCGACGCTTACCGAGACGAAGCGGTGCTGTACGCGGACTGGATCTGGCTACCGAAGTACGGACCGAACATCTTGTTGTTCAGTCCGGTGTAGCCGAACGAGTTGACCGAGTTGATGGTCGAGGAACCGGTGAGCCACGGTCCGCCGCTGGAGCCACCGGTCATGTCACAGGTGATGGCCTGGCTCTGCGTGCCGCCCCAGATGTCGTCGGAGGCGGTGCCGGAGCACGACTTGAGGGTCTCGCCGTTGAACGGCGGGGCCGCCGGGTAGCCGTACGCGTTGTAGCTCAGGCCGCGGGCCAGGTTGAACCCGATGCCCTGACCGCCGACCACGTCGGTGAGGTGCGCACCGTTGAGGGTGTTCATCACCGCGAAGCCGCCGTCGTAGTTGATGTCGCCCTGGTTGGCCCAGGCGCTGGTCGTGACCAGGGTGCGTGCGGTCCAGGTGCCGTAGGGACGGCTGCCGTTGTTGTAGGCCGGGACGAAGGCCCAGTTGGTCGCGAACGCGCCGGGTCCCTCGTTCACGCAGTGCCCTGCCGTGGTGACGACGTCGCGGTTGGTGCTGGAGGTGGCGGCGCCGGAGCACACGTAGTTCTGGCCGCCGAGGGTGAAGAAGACCTTGCCGGTGGTGGCCACCGTGGAGGCGGTCGGTGTCGGGGTGCCGCTGGGCGGCTTCTTCGCGGCGACCTTCGTCGCCGTCCCGCGGGCGACCGTGCTGTCCGAGGCGGATGCTGCGCTGGGCTTGGTGGCCGGCTTGGCGCTACGCATCCGGTCCGCGGTCCAGTAGTCGGCGACGCGGTCCGCGGCCGCAGCGCTGGTGGCCGCGGCGTGCGTCTCGACACCGCGCTGCGGGCCGCTGGCCCCGCTGGCTGCCGTGGGCGTGCCGCCGACGGCGAGCGCCCCGGCGAGCAGGGCGAGTGCGGTTCCGAGCGACGGTGCTCCGTGTTCTGCGCATATGCAGGTTTCCTTCGCTGGGAGTGGACGGGAGGTCACGCGGTGCAGGGGTGACCTGGACAGAACGTAGGCATCCACCGGACGAAATGTCTGCTTTGTCACATCTTGTCCTTTTGCGCGACGTCAGGTACCGCACACGCGTGCCCGGCCACCTCCGCCGGGCCGGCGGCCGTGCCCGACACTGGTGCGGTGAGCGCTCCTCCGGTCTGCCGGGACGTCGTGCTGCTCGGCTCGACCGGGTCGATCGGCACCCAGGCCATCGACATCGTGCGGCCCACCCGGACCGGTTCCGGGTGGTCGGGCTCGGGGCCGGCGGCGGCAACGTCGAGCTGCTCGCCGCGCAGGCGCTCGAGCTCGGGTGCCGGAGGTGGTCGGTGTGGCGAAGGCCAGCGCCGCGCAGGACCTGCAGCTCGCGTTCTACGCCGAGGCGCCAAGGCCGGCGGGTACGCCGCCGGCGAGTTCCAGGTGCCGAAGATCCTGGCCGGCCCGGACGCGATGACCGAGCTGGCCCACTGGCCCTGCGACGTCGTGCTCAACGGCGTCGTCGGCTCGCTCGGGCTGGCGCCCGACGCTGGCCGCGCTGCGAGGCGGGCCGCACCCTCGCGCTGGCCAACAAGGAGTCGCTGGTCGCCGGCGGCCCGCTGGTGCGGGCGGCCGCGCAGCGGCCGGGCCAGATCGTGCCGGTCGACTCCGAGCACTCGGCGCTGGCCCAGTGCCTGCGCGGCGGGCGGGCCGACGAGGTGCGCCGGCTGATCCTCACCGCCAGCGGCGGCCCGTTCCGCGGCCGCCGGCGCGACGAGCTGGACGACGTCACCGCCGAGCAGGCGCTGGCGCACCCGACCTGGGACATGGGCCCGGTCGTCACGATCAACTCGGCCACGCTGGTCAACAAGGGGCTCGAGGTGATCGAGGCGCACGAGCTGTTCGACGTGCCGCTACGACCGACATCGAGGTCGTGGTGCACCCGCAGTCGGTGATCCACTCGATGGTCGAGTTCGTCGACGGCTCGACGCTCGCCCAGGCCAGCCCGCCGGACATGCGGCTGCCGATCGCGCTCGGCCTGGGCTGGCCGGACCGGGTGCCCGGCGCCGCCGCGGCCGTCGACTGGACGACCGCGCACACCTGGGAGTTCCGCCCGCTGGACGACGAGGCGTTCCCGGCGGTCCGGCTGGCCAAGGCGGCGGGCGAGGCCGGCGGCTGCCGCCCGGCGATCTACAACGCGGCCAACGAGGAGTGCGTGGCCGCTTTCGTCGCCGGCCGGCTGCCGTTCCTGGGCATCGTCGACACCGTCGCGCGGGTGCTCGACGAGCACGACGTCACGACTTCGACCGAACCAGGTACCGTCGAGGACGTGCTCGCCGCCGAGGCCTGGGCCCGCGCGCAGGCGCAGCCGAGCTGATCGTCAGGAGAACGACCGAAGGAGCCTGATGAGCTTCTGGATCGGAGTGCTGCTCTTCGCGCTCGGCATCCTGATCTCGGTCTGCCTGCACGAGGCCGGCCACATGGTCACCGCCAAGGCGTTCGGCATGAAGGTCACCCGGTACTTCGTCGGCTTCGGCCCGACCCTGTGCTCGTTCCAGCGCGGCGAGACCGAGTACGGCCTCAAGGCGCATCCCGCTCGGCGGCTTCGTCAAGATCGTCGGGATGACGCCGCAGGACGACGACGTCGGCCGAGGACGAGCCCCGGGCGATGTGGCGCTTCCCGGTCTGGAAGCGCACGATCGTGATGGCCGCCGGCTCGGTCACCCACTTCGTGCTCGCCCTGGTCATCTTCTGCGCCGCCGCGTCGCGACCGGCCTGCCCAACCCGGCCGCCCAGACCTTCGACGGCATGGACGCCAAGCCGGTGATCGGCGGTCGTGCCGAGCTGCATCGTGCAGGACTTCGACCGGACGCCGGACGGCGCGCTGCGCGCCTGCCGCGACAGCGACCCGGCGGCGCCGGCCAAGGCGGCCGGGCTGCAGCACGGCGACCGGATCATCGCGGTCAACGGCGAGCGCGGTCGCGACCTACGGCGACGCTGATCCGACGCGCTGCGGGCGTCGCCGCCCGGCCCGGTCGAGATCACCTACCGCCGCGACGGCGAGGTCGCGCACGACCACGGCCGACCTGCTGGCGACCCAGCGGCCGGCGCTGGACGATCCCGAGGCCAACGGGCCCGCTGACGACCGTGTCGGCGATCGGGCTGTCGGTACGCCGGCCGCCCCTGGTCATCCATACGGCCCGGTCGACGCGCGGTCGGGCGGCGCCGTGTCGTTCACTCGGGCCACCGTGGAGCAGACCTTCGAGGCGCTGGCGAAGTTCCCGGAGAAGATCCCGAAGCTGTCGACGCCATCACCGGCGAGGAGCGCGACCCGGAGACCCCGATCAGCGTCGTCGGCGCCAGCCGGCTCGGCGGCGAGGCCGTCGAGCTCGGCGCCCCGATCATCTTCCTGGTGCTGCTCGTCGCGCTGAACTTCTTCATCGGCATCTTCAACCTGTTGCCGCTGCTGCCGCTGGACGGCGGCCACATCGCGATCGCCTGGTTCGAGAGGGCCCGGTCCTGGATCTACGCGCGGCTGCGGCCGGCCGGACCCGGGCCGGGTCGACTACTTCAAGCTGATGCCGCTCACCTACGTCGTGATCCTGATCTTCGGTGGGCTTCACCCTGCTCACCGTCACCGCCGACATCGTCAACCCGATCACCCTGCGTACCCGCAGGTGAGGATACTGGAGGCATGACCGCCATCAGCCTCGGCATGCCCGCAGACGCCGCCCCGGCCGCTCGCCACCCGCCGCGCTCAGCCGCCAGATCATGGTCGGCGCGGTGCCGGTCGGCGGCGGCGCGCCGGTGTCGGTGCAGTCGATGACCACCACCCTGACCGCCGACGTCAACGCCACGCTGCAGCAGATCGCCGAGCTGACCGCGTCCGGCTGCCAGATCGTCCGGGTGGCGGTGCCGTCGCCAGGACGACGTCGAGGCGCTGCCGGCGATCGCGAAGAAGTCGCAGATCCCGGTGATCGCCGACATCCACTTCCAGCCGAAGTACGTCTTCGCCGCGATCGACGCCGGCTGCGCGGCGGTCCGGGTCAACCCGGGCAACATCAAGGCAGTTCGACGACAAGGTCAAGGAGATCGCCAAGGCCGCCGGCGACGCCGGGGTCCCGATCCGGATCGGCGTCAACGCCGGCTCGCTCGACAAGCGGCTGCTGGAGAAGTACGGCAAGGCGACCGCCGGAGGCGCTGGTCGAGTCGGCGCTGTGGGAGTGCTCGCTGTTCGAGGAGCACGGCTTCCGCGACATCAAGATCTCGGTCAAGCACAACGACCCGGTCGTGATGATCCGCGCCTACCGGCAGCTCGCCGAGCAGTGCGACTACCCGCTGCACCTCGGCGTCACCGAGGCCGGCCCGGCGTTCCAGGGCACGATCAAGTCGTCGGTCGCGTTCGGCGCGCTGCTGGCCGAGGGCATCGGCGACACGATCCGGGTCTCGCTGTCCGCCCCGCCGGTCGAGGAGGTCAAGGTCGGCAACGCGATCCTGGAGTCGCTCGGGCTCAAGGAGCGCGGCCTGGAGATCGTCTCCTGCCCGTCCTGCGGCCGGGCCCAGGTCGACGTCTACACGCTGGCCGAGCAGGTCACCGCCGGCCTCGAGGGCTTGCCCGTCCCGCTGCGGGTGGCCGTCATGGGCTGCGTCGTCAACGGCCCGGGCGAGGCCCGCGAGGCCGACCTCGGCGTCGCGTCCGGCAACGGCAAGGGCCAGATCTTCGTCAAGGGCGAGGTCATCAAGACCGTGCCCGAGTCGCAGATCGTCGAGACGCTGATCGAGGAGGCGCTGCGCCTCGCCGAGCAGATGGAGGCCGAGGGCGTAGCCTCGGGCGAGCCTGCGGTGAGCGTCTCCTAGGCACCGTAGGCACGAGCCGGGAAGGGGTCGGGCGATGTTGCGCAGCACGTCGCTGCGTGTCCTGCGCCCGGAGGACCTCGCGGACGTCCGGGAGCTGCTCCAGCGCGACCCGGTCGCCGACGTGTTCGTCGCGTCGCGGGTCGAGGCCGTCGGGCTGGACCCGGCGCGCCTCGGCGGCGAGATGTGGGGCTACACCGTCGACGGCCGGCTCGAGGCGCTCTGCCACGCCGGCGCGAACCTCGTGCCGGTCCAGGCCGGCTCGGACGCCGTGCGGGCGTTCGCCGAGCGTGGCCGCCGGCAGGGTCGCCGGTGCGCCTCGATCGTCGGCGACCGGTCGGCGGTCAGTGAGCTGTGGGCCGAGCTGGCGCCGGTGTGGGGGCCGGCCCGCGACGTGCGCGACCCCCAGCCGCTGATGGCGATCACCGGTTCGCCGGCCATCGCCGTCGACCCGCTGGTGCGCCGGGTGCGGCCCGAGGAGCTCGACGTCCTCGTCCCGGCCTGCGTGGCGATGTTCACCGAGGAGGTCGGGGTGTCGCCGGTCGGGCCGGACGGCGGCGCGTCCTACCGCAGCCGGGTCGCCGAGCTGGTGCGGGCCGGCCGGGCGTTCGCCCGCATCGAGGGCGGCCGGGTGGTGTTCAAGGCCGAGATCGGCTCGGTCAGCTCGGCCGCCTGCCAGGTCCAGGGGGTCTGGGTCCCGCCCGACCTGCGCGGCCGCGGGCTCTCCGCGCCGGGCATGGCCACCGTGGCCGAGATCGCCCGCCGCGAGATCGCGCCGGTGGTCAGCCTCTACGTCAACGGGTTCAACGAGCCGGCCCGCGCGACCTACCGCAGGGTCGGCTTCACCGACGTCGGCACGTTCATGTCGGTCCTCTTCTGATGCTCGACCGGTTCCGCGCGTCGGAGACGACGACGTTCTTCCGCGTGCTGCACCGCGCGTCGCCGGGGCTGGCCACCCTGTGGTGGGCGCTGCTCCTGCTGCGCGGCACGATGCCCGCCCTGCTGGCCGTGTCGACCGGGGTCCTGGTCGGCGCCGTCCGCGACGGCGCGGACCTCGCCGCACCGCTCACCTTCGTCAGCGTCGTCTTCGTGCTCGTGCAGGTCCTCGCGCCGGTGCACCAGGCGGTCAGCGCCGTGCTCGGTGCGGCGACCGCCGAGTGGCTGAACGACCAGCTGATGGTCGGGTCCGTCACGCCGCCGGGGATGGGGCACCTGGAGAGCAACGAGCTGGCCCAGGACCTGTCGTTGGCCCGCGACTTCGACCTCGGGATGAACGGGCCGCCGCTGTTCATCGCGATGGACTTCATCGCCGGCGGCCTGGTGCTGCTGGTGTCGGGCGTGCTGTCGGCGGCGGTGCTGTTCGCCTTCGCGTGGTGGGCGCCGCTCGTGCTGCTCGGCGTCTGGGGTGCGACCCACCGGCTGCTCCGCGAGAGCGGGGTGTGGAAGGACCGCAACACCGACGAGGTGCGGTCGGCGCACCGGCACGCGGCGTACGCCTACGACCTGGCGGTCGAGCCGCCCGCGGCCAAGGAGCTGCGGATGTTCGGGCTCGCCGACTGGGTGATCGAGCGGTTCACCCAGCGGCGCACCCGGCTCTACGAGCTGCAGTGGGAGGCCACCAGGCTGCGCGAGCGGCCGCTGGCCGGCGCCCTGCTCGTCGTCCTCGCCGGTAACGCGCTGGTCTTCTGGGCGGTCGCCGATGCGGTGCTCGACGGAAGGATCGGGCTCGGAGCGACGCACCACCTACCTGCAGGCCGCGGTCGGTGCGGCCGCGGTCGCCTTCGGCGGGCTGAGCTGGGCGCTGGACACCGCCGCCGCACCCGCCGCGGCGACCCTCCGGCTGCCCTCGCAGATGGCCGCGGCCGGAGCGCTCGAGGAGCGACCGCGCGCAGCACGCAGGCCGTCGGCCGCCCCCGAGGTCCGCTTCCGCGGTGTGAGCTTCGGGTACGGCGGCGAGCCGGTGCTGCGGGACCTCGACCTGACCGTGCCGGCCGGCACCTCGATGGCGGTCGTCGGGGTCAACGGCGCCGGCAAGACCACGCTGGCCAAGCTGCTGTGCCGGCTCTACGACCCGGAGGAGGGCGCGATCGAGGTCGACGGCGTCGACCTGCGCGACCTCGACCTCGACGAGTACCGCGCCGGGGTGACGGCGGTGTTCCAGGACTTCGTCCGCTACGAGCTGCCGCTGCGCGACAACGTGGCACCCGGCGGCGCGACCGACGAGGTGGTGAACAGCTCGCTCACCGCGGCAGGGGCGACCCAGCTGGCGACGCTGGACACCGTGCTGGCGCGGGGGTACGACGGCGGCACCGACCTCTCCGGCGGCCAGTGGCAGCGGATCGCACTGGCCCGGGCCCTGGCGGCCGTACGGGGAGGTGCCCGGCTCGTGCTGCTCGACGAGCCGACCGCGGCGCTCGACGTGCGCGGCGAGGCCGAGATCTTCGAGCGCATCCTCACCGAGACGGTCGACTGCACGACGATCCTCATCTCGCACCGGTTCTCGACCGTCCGCCGCGCCGACCGCATCTGCGTCGTCGAGCACGGCCGGGTCGTCGAGCTCGGCAGCCACGACGAGCTGATGGCGCGCGGCGGCCGCTACCGGACGATGTTCGAGCTGCAGGCCTCCCGGTTCACCGAGGTCGACGAGCTGGGGGAGGAGGTCGCCCATGAGTCGCTCGACTGAGAAGCGGGACCAGAAGCGCCGGGAGCGCGACCGCGACGCCGACCTCCCGCCGGCGTTCGAGTCGCTCTGGCGGATGCTCAAGTTCGCCTACCAGATCGAGCCCAGGCTTCTCGTCGTCTCGCTGGTCATGACCGTGGCCGTCGCGCTGCCGTCGTCCCTGGTCGGACTCTGGCTCGCGGTGCTCGTCGACGGCGTCCAGGACGAGTCGCGGACCAAGGTGATCGCGGCCGCCCTCGCGCTGGCGGCCTCGGCCACCCTGCTCTGGTGGCTGCAGGTCGTCTTCGACCGGCTGAGCCGGCGGTTCCGCGACCGCATCTCGATCGCGATGGAGGCGCATGTCGCGTCGCTGCACGCGACGGTCGCGACCATCGCCCACCAGGAGCGGCGCGAGTACCTCGACCGGCTGGAGATCCTGCGCCGTCACACCTTCGGGCTGGACCACCTGTTCATGTCGCTGTTCTCCACGCTCGGCTGGGTGGCGCGGCTGGTCATCGTCGAGGTGCTGCTGATCACCCAGGTCAGCCCGGTGCTGGGGCTGCTCATCGTGTTCGCGGTGCCCGTCGTGGTCGTCGCGACCTGGCGGCCGGGTGTCGAGCGGGCGGTCCGCGAACGCGTGGCGCCGCACGAGCGGCGGATGCGCCACCTGTTCGTGCTCGGCACGACGGCGCCGCCCGGCAAGGAGCTCCGGGTGACCGGCAACGGGGCCGCCCTCGCCGAGCGCCGCCGCGCCGAGTGGCAGCAGGTGTACGGCCCGCTGGCCCGCTCGAAGTGGGCGACGACCGCGTGGAGCGCGGCGGCCTGGGCGGTGTTCGGCCTCGGGTACGTCGCGGCCGTGGTCTTCACGGTGACCGTGGTGGACGCCTCGCCCGGACAGGTCGTGCTGGTGCTCGTCATCGGCAGCCAGCTCTCGCAGTTCGTCGGCGCGGCTGTCGGTGAGCTCGCCTTCCTGCGCAGCATCTGGCTGGACATCTCCCGGCGGCTGATGTGGCTGGAGGACTACGCCGCCTCGGTGGACGCCCGCTCGGACGGCGTCCCGCCGGACCGGCTGACCCGCGGCATCCGGTTCGAGCACGTGTCCTTCCGGTACCCCGGCAGCGACCGGCTGGTCCTCGACGACGTCAGCCTGGACCTCCCGGCCGGCGCAGTGGTCGCCATCGTGGGCGACAACGGCGCCGGCAAGACCACGCTGGTCAAGCTGCTGGCCCGGATGTACGACCCGGACGAGGGCCGGATCGACGTCGACGGCACCGACCTCTCGTCGATGTCCGTGCCGGCCTGGCGGGAGCGGCTGGCAGGTGCGTTCCAGGACTTCTTCCGGTTCGAGCTGACGGCGATGGACAGCGTCGGCCTCGGCGACCTCGGCCGCCTCGGCGAGCGCGCGGCGGTCACCGCCGCCGTCGGCCGCGGTGGCGCGACCGACGTCGTCGAGCACCTCCCGCAGGGCCTGGACACCCAGCTGGGGCCGTCCTGGGACAGCGGGGTCGAGGTGTCGTTCGGGCAGTGGCAGAAGCTGGCGCTGGCCCGCGGCTTCATGCGGGAGGAGCCGCTGCTGCTCGTCCTCGACGAGCCCACGGCCGCGCTCGACGCCGAGACCGAGCACGCGCTGTTCGAGCGGTTCGCCGACGCGGCCCGGCAGCAGGCGGGCAACGGACGGGTGACCGTCCTGGTCTCGCACCGGTTCTCGACGGTGCGGATGGCCGACGTCATCGTCGTCCTGGACGGTGCCCGGGTGCTCGAGGTGGGCAGCCACGCCGACCTGATGGCCCAGGGCGGTCGGTACGCCGAGCTCTACGGCATCCAGTCCGACGCCTTCCGCTGAAACCGGGTCGGCCACCCGCGCGTGCCCGTCGTTATCCTCGGGCCACCACCACCTCCCGAGGAGACCTCCCGTGCTGCTCCGCATGTCGACCCTGTTCCTCCGCACCCTCCGCGAGGACCCGGCCGACGCTGAGGTCCCGAGCCACCGGCTGCTCGTCCGGGCCGGCTACATCCGCCGGGTCGGCCCCGGCGGCTACACCTACCTGCCGCTCGGCTGGCGGGTGCTGCGCAAGATCGAGGAGATCATCCGCGACGAGATGGACGCGATGGGCGCGCAGGAGGTGCACTTCCCCGCGCTGCTGCCCAAGGAGCCCTACGACAAGAGCAACCGCTGGACCGAGTACGGCGACGACGTGTTCCGCGTGAAGGACCGCAAGGGCGCCGACTACATGCTCGGGCCGACCCACGAGGAGTTCTTCACCCTGCTCGTCAAGGACCTGTACTCGTCGTACAAGGACCTGCCGCTGTGGATCTACCAGATCCAGACCAAGTTCCGCGACGAGCAGCGGCCGCGGGCCGGCCTGCTGCGCGGCCGCGAGTTCGTGATGAAGGACTCCTACTCGTTCGACGTCGACGACGCCGGCCTGGACCGCTCGTACGCCGCGCACCGCGACGCCTACATCCGCATCTTCGACCGGCTCGGCCTCGACTACGTCATCGTCTCGGCGCTGTCCGGCGCGATGGGCGGCTCGAAGAGCGAGGAGTTCCTCACGCCGGCCGCGGTCGGCGAGGACACCTACGTCCGGTGCACGACGTGCGACTACGCCGCCAACGTCGAGGCGCTGCGCACCCTGGTCCCCCCGGTCCAGCCGTACGACGACGTGCCCGCCGCGCACGTCGAGGACACCCCCGACACCCCGACCATCGAGACCCTGGTCGTCGCTGTCCAACAGCCGCGACGACCTGCGTCGCGACGACCGCGAGTGGACCGCCGGCGACACGCTGAAGAACGTCGTGGTCAAGCTCCGGCACGCCCGACGGCAAGACCGAGCTGCTCGCCATCGGCCGTGCCCGGCGACCGCGAGGTCGACGCCAAGCGGCTCGAGGCCGTCGTGCACCCGTCGGTCGTCGAGCCCTTCACCGAGGAGGACTTCGCGGCCACCCCCGGGCTGGTCCGCGGCTACATCGGGCCGGCGGCGCTGGGCGCCGACAAGCCCGCGGGCGTGCGCTACCTGCTCGACCCGCGCGTCGTCGAGGGCACCCGCTGGATCACCGGCGCCAACGAGCCCGGTCGCCACGTCTTCGACCTGGTGGCCGGCCGCGACTTCACCGGCGACGGCACCATCGAGGCGGCCTCGGTGTCGCGAGGGCGACCCCTGCCCGAACGCCGACGGCGGCACCCTGGTCACGGCGCGCGGCATCGAGATGGGCCACATCTTCCAGCTCGGCCGCAAGTTCGCCGAGGCGCTCGACCTCAAGGTGCTCGACGAGAACGGCAAGCAGCAGGTCGTCACGATGGGCTCCTACGGCATCGGGCCGTCGCGCGCGATCGCCGCGATCGCCGAGGCGACCCTCGACGACATCGGCCTGTGCTGGCCGCGGGCCGTCGCCCCGGCCGACGTGCACGTCGTCGCGGCGGGCAAGGACGACCACGTGCTCGAGGCCGCGCAGACGCTCTCGGACGACCTGGTGGCGCCAGGGGCTGACCGTGCTCTTCGACGACCGGCGCGGCGGTGTCGGCCGGCGTGAAGTTCAAGGACGCCGAGCTGCTCGGCATGCCGACCGTCGTCGTGGTCGGGAAGGGCCTGGCCGACGGCGTGGTCGAGGTGCGCGACCGGCGTACCGGCGAGCGCGAGGACGTCGCCGTCGCGGAGGCGGCGGCACACGTCGTACGCGCCGTCCGCCAGTGACGGCGGTCGACGCGGTCGTCTTCGACTGGGGCGGCACCCTCACGCCCTGGCACACGATCGACCTGCGCGAGCAGTGGCTGCGGTACGCCGAGGTCTACGACCCTGACCACGCCGACGAGCTGTCGGCGCGGATCCTGTCGGCCGAGGACGACGCGTGGCGGGCCGGTCGCGAGCACCAGCGCTCGGCGACCCTCGACGAGATCTTCCGCGGCGTCGGCGTCGACCCCACCGGCGACCGGCACGACCGCGCGCTGGCGGCGTACCACGCCTGGTGGGAGCCGCACACGCTCACCGACCCCGACGTCCCCGACCTGCTCGCCGGCCTGCGGGAGCGCGGCATCCGGATCGGCGTCCTGTCCAACACGCTGTGGACCCGGGAGCACCACGAGGAGGTCTTCCGGCGCGACGGGGTGCTCGGGCTGATCGACGGCGCCGTCTACTCCAGCGAGATCCCGTGGACCAAGCCGCACCCGGAGGCGTTCCGGGCGGCGCTCGCGGCGGTCGGTGTCGACGACCCGGCCCGCGCGGTCTTCGTCGGCGACCGGCCCTACGACGACATCCACGGCGCGAAGGAGGTGGGCATGCGGGCCGTCCTGGTGCCGCACAGCGCCATCCCCGACAACCAGAAGGGGCACGTCGAGGGCGACCCGGACGCCGTCGTCGACCGGCTCGCCGACCTGCTCGCCGTCGTCGACGGCTGGCGCGGCTGAGCCGGTGCCGGGTCTGGAGGAGGCGCTCCTGCTCTGCCTGGCCGCTGCGTTCGCCGGCTGGATCGACGCGGTCTCCGGCGGCGGCGGCCTCGTCCAGCTCCCCGCGCTCCTGCTGGCCCTGCCCGGCGCCTCGCCCGCGACCATCCTGGCCACGAACAAGGTCGCGTCGGTCTGCGGCACCGCGGTTGCCGCCGCGACCTACCAGCGCAGGATCCACCCGGACCTGCGCACCGCCCTCCCGATGGCCGCCGTCGCACTGGTCGGCGCTGCCGCGGGCGCGCTGTGCGCCTCGGTGGTGCCGCGCGAGGTCTTCCGGCCGGTCGTCCTCGTCCTGCTGATCGCGGTCGCCGTCTGGACGGTCGCCCGGCCGGGGGTCGGCCTGGAGCAGCGGCTGCGGTTCAGCGGCCGGCGCCACCACGTGGTCGCCGCGGCCGTGGGCGGCGTCATCGGCTTCTACGACGGCATCTTCGGGCCGGGCACCGGCGCCTTCCTGGTCGTCGTGCTCGTCGGCCTGCTCGGCTACGCCTTCCTGCCGGCCTCGGCGACGGCGCGCATCGTGAACCTCGCCACGAACATCGGCGCCCTGCTCGTCTTCATCCCGCAGGGCGCGCCGATGATGCGGCTCGGCCTGGCCATGGGGGCGTGCAACGCGGCCGGCGCCTGGCTCGGGCGCGCACACCGCGATCCGCCGGGGGAGCGCGCTTCGTGCGGGTCGTCTTCCTTCTCGTCGTCGCCGCCCTGGTTCTCCGCCTCGGCTACGACGTCCTTCGGGGCAACTGAGCGCAACTCCCGAACCTTCCGCACGAACCCGACACTCCGGGGTCGTTTTGACATCCTGGCAACTAAACCGCTTTATTAGACCCAATGACCTCGCGTCGTCCCACCATCTCCGACGTCGCCCGCAGGGCGGGCGTGTCGAAGGGTGCGGTGTCCTTCGCGCTCAACGACCGGCCCGGGCGTGGCGCCGGAGACCCGGGACCGGATCCTCGCGGTGGCGCGCGAGATGGGCTGGACGCCGAGCCACCGGGCTCGCGCCCTGGCGGCCTCCCGGTCGATGGCCGTCGGCCTGGTCATCGCCCGCCCGCCGGAGACCCTCGGCTCGGACCCGTTCTTCCCGTCGTTCATCGCCGGCATCGAGTCGGCGCTCGCACCGCTGGGCCAGTCGCTGCTCCTGCAGGTCGTGCCGGACCTCGACCGCGAGCTGGCCGGCTACCGGCGGCTCGCCGCGGACGGCCGGGTCGACGGCGTCTTCCTGACCGACCTGCGGGTCGGCGACCCGCGCCCCGCGCTGCTCGCCGAGACCGGGCTCCCGGCGGTCTGGATCGGTCCGGACTGCGTCGGCAGCAGCCTGCCGTGCGTCGCCGTGGACGACCGGCCCGGCATCGCCGCGGCCGTCGCGCACCTCGTCGAGCTCGGCCACCGGCACATCGCCCACGTCGCCGGCCCGGACACGTTCGTGCACGGCGTCTCCCGGCGCGAGGCCTGGGCCGGCGCGCTGCGCAGCGCGAGCCTGCCCGAGGGCCCGTGCATCCGTTCCGACTTCTCGGCCCAGGGCGGCGCCGACGCCACCAAGGTGCTGCTCGACCTGCCGGAGCCGCCGACCGCGATCGTCTACGCCAACGACCTGATGGCCATCGCCGGGATGTCCGCCGCGCTCTCCCGCGGCCTCGAGCTGCCTCGCGACCTCTCCATCACCGGCTTCGACGACACCGAGGTCACCGCCCATCTCCAGCCGCCGCTGACGACCGTGCACACCGACGCCTACGCGTGGGGCACGGCAGCGGCCCAGCGGCTGATGGCGGCGATCGAGGGACGGTCCGCGGACAACACCATCCTGCCGCCGCCGCACCTCGTCGTCCGAGCCTCCACCGCACCCCCGCGCACCGATCCCTCCCAGCAGCACCCCGAAACGGAGATCCGATGAAACGCACCGCCACAGCAGCAGCCCTGCTCGCCCTCGCCCTCGGCGCCACCGCCTGCGGCGGTGACGACGGCGGTGGCGGGGCCTCGTCGAGCGACCTCGCCACCAAGGGCGACGATCAAGATCTGGCTGTCGAACAACCCCGAGGAGCTCGCCTGGGGCAAGGAGATGGTGGCCGCCTGGAACGCGAAGAACCCCAAGGAGAAGGTCACCGCCCAGGAGATCCCCGCCGGCAAGACCTCGGAAGAGGTCATCGGCGCCGCGATCACCGCGGGCAACGCGCCGTGCCTGGTCTTCAACACCGCGCCGGCCGCGGTCCCGGGCTTCCAGAAGCAGGGCGGGCTGGTCCCGCTGGACGACTTCCCCGGTGGCAAGGAGTACATCGAGTCCCGCACCGGCGACAACGCCAAGCAGTACAAGTCGCCGGACGGCAAGTACTACCAGATGCCGTGGAAGTCGAACCCGGTGATGATCTTCTACAACAAGGACCTGCTGAAGAAGGCCGGCGTCGACCCGGAGAACCCGCCGCTGTCGACGTACGACGAGTTCCTCGCGACCAGCGAGAAGATCGTGTCCAGCGGCGCGGCCCAGGCCGCCATCTGGCCGGCACCGAGCAGCGAGTTCTTCCAGTCCTGGTTCGACTTCTACCCGCTCTACGCCGCCGAGTCCGGCGGCAAGCAGCTGGTCGAGGACGGCAAGGCGACGTTCAACGACACCGAGGGCAAGGCGGTCGCCAACTTCTGGGCCACGATGTACGAGAAGGGCTACGCGCAGAAGGAGAAGTACAACGGCGACTCCTTCGCCGACGGCAAGGCCGCGATGTCCATCGTCGGCCCGTGGGCGATCGCCGTCTACGGCGACAAGGTGAAGTGGGGCGCCGCACCGGTCCCGACCTCGGCGGGCACCTCGGCGGAGGAGACCTACACGTTCTCCGACGCGAAGAACGTCGCGATCTACTCGGCCTGCAAGGCCAAGGGCACCGCGTGGGACCTGCTGAAGTTCGCCACCAGCAAGGAGCAGGACGGCTCGCTGCTGGACAAGACCGGCCAGATGCCGCTGCGCAGCGACCTCGAGGCCACCTACCCGGAGTACTTCTCCAGTCACCCCGACTACACAGTCGTTCGCGGCCCAGGCCGCCCGCACCGTCGAGGTGCCCAACGTCCCGAACTCGATCGAGATCTGGCAGAAGTTCCGTGACCAGTACAGCTCGTCGGTGATCTTCGCCAAGCAGTCGGTGGACGACGGCCTCGCCGAAGGCCGCCACCGAGGTCGACGCCCTCGCCGGCGAGTCCTGACCCGACCACTGCCATGACGACAGCAGAGCTCACGAAGTCTGCGGGCAAGCCTCGCCGCAGCCGGCTGGCGACCGTGTTCGGTCGCCAGCCGCTGGGCATCGCGTTCGCCGCGCCGTACGCGATCTTCCTGGTCGCTGTGTTCGCCTACCCGCTCGGGCTGGCGGTGTGGATGAGCTTCCACGACTACTTCTTCACCGCACCCGGCGCCAGCGTGCCGCGGCCGTTCGTCGGCTTCGACAACTACGCCGAGGTCCTCAGCGACCCGGACGTTCGCCGGTCGTTCTTCAACGTCGGCGTCTTCCTGGTCATCAACGTCCCGCTCACGGTGGGGCTGTCGCTGCTGCTGGCCAACGCCCTCAACGCCGCCATCCGCGGCCGGACGTTCTTCCGGGTCAGCTACTACGTGCCCTACATCAGTGCCAGCGTCGCGGTCGTCTCGGTGTGGCTGTTCCTGTTCTCCAAGGACGGCATGGTCAACGAGCTGCTCGGCAGCCTGGCGCCGAACCCGTCCTGGCTGGTGAACTCCACGCTGGCGATGCCGCTGATCGCGATCTTCGTCACCTGGAAGGGGCTCGGCTTCTACATCCTGCTCTACCTCGCCGCGCTCCAGTCGGTGCCCAAGGAGCTCTACGAGTCGGCCAGCGTCGACGGTGCGACCCGCTGGCAGAAGATGCGGAACGTGACGATCCCCGGCGTCCGGCCGGCCACGGCACTCGTGGTGATCCTGGCGATCATCACCGGCGCCAACCTGTTCACCGAGCCCTACCTGCTCACCAACGGCGGTGGGCCGGACGGTGCCTCGGCGTCGCCCGTGCTGGTGATGTACCAGAAGGGCATCGAGCAGGGGAACCCTGACGTCGCCTCCGCCATCGGCGTGATGCTCGTCATCGGAGTGCTGATCATCGTCGCTGATCAGCCGCCGCGTCCTGGAGAGGGACTGACATGGCCGAGTCCGTCCAGGTGGCCAACCGCCACCGACCCCGACGCACCCGACGTCATCGGCCGCGCCGACGCGCGAGCCGGAGCGCCCGGCGCTTCGACCTGGGCTACCTCGGCCGGATGGCGCTGCTGGCTCTCGGCGCGCTCGTCTTCCTGTTCCCCTTCTACTACATGCTCGTCGGGTCGTTCCAGGACGAAGTCCGACACCTCTGTCGGCGGCGCCTTCCCGATCGGCGGCTGGACCCTCGACCAACTACAAGGCAGATCAACGCGCGGGTCGACCTGGTCGGGTCGCTGGTCAACTCCGGCATCTTCACCGGCGGCGTCATCCTGACGACGGTCATCTTCGGCGTGCTCGCGGGCTATGCCCTCGCCGTCCTGCACTTCCGCGGTCGGGGCACGCTGTTCGCGTCGATGCTGCTGGTGCAGCTCGTGCCGTTCCAGCTGCTGATGATCCCGCTGTACGTGATGATCGTCCGCAGCTACGGGCTGGCCGACTCCTACCTCGGCATGATCGTGCCGTTCGCCATCAACTCGACGGCGGTCTTCATCTTCCGGCAGTTCTTCCTCCAGCTGCCCGAGGACCTGTTCTCCGCCGCCCGCATCGACGGCGCCGGCGAGCTGCGCATCCTGTGGTCCATCGCGCTGCCGCTGGTGCGCCCCGCCCTGCTGACCGCCGTGCTGCTCACCTTCATCGGGCCGTGGAACGAGTTCCTCTGGCCGTTCCTCATCACCAAGGACGCCGACCTGCAGCCGCTCGCGGTGTCGCTGGCGAACTACCTGTCCAACGTCGCCGGGCGCGCCAGCAACCCGTACGGCGCGATCCTCGCCGGAGCGGTCGTGCTCGCTGCTCCGGCCGTGGCGCTGTTCATCGCCTTCCAGCGGCACTTCACCTCGTCCGACCTCGGCTCCGGCGTGAAGGGTTGACCATGTCCCACGACCACGCGAGCACCGTCCCGTACACGCTGACCCGGCTCGGCGTCGTGATGACGCCGCAGCCGGGCGACCCGCTGGAGGAGCTCGGCGTCCTCAACCCGGCCAGCGGCCGCACCCCGGACGGCAGGCTGCACCTGCTGCCGCGGCTGGTGGCCGCCGGCAACGTGTCCCGGGTCGGGCTGGCCGAGGTCGTGCTCGAGGACGGCGTGCCGGTGGGCGTCGAGCGGCGCGGTGTCGTGCTCGCGCCGGACGAGGGCTGGGAGCGCGGCACGAACAACGCCGGCGTCGAGGACCCCCGCACCACCTGGGTGCCGTCGCTCGGCACTGCACGTCATGACGTACGTCGCGTTCGGCCCGCTCGGCCCGCGGCTCGCGCTCGCGGTGTCCGCCGACCTGCAGGAGTGGCGCCGGCTGGGTCCGGTGCAGTTCGCCTACCAGCCCGACCTCGACACCGACCTGTGCATGTTCCCGAACAAGGACGCGGTGTTCTTCCCGGAGCCGGTGCCGGACCCGCAGGGCCGCCCGGCGTACGCGATGCTGCACCGCCCGATGTGGGACCTCGGCTGGTTCCGCGAGGGCGAGAAGGTGCACCTGCCGGCCGGCATCACCGACGAGCGGCCCGGCATCTGGATCTCGTACGTCCCGGTCGACGAGGTGCTGGCCGACGTCCGGGCGCTGGTCCGGCCGCGGGACCACCGCTGCGTCGCGATGTCCGAGTACCCGTACGAGGAGCTGAAGATCGGCGCCGGCCCGCCGCCGCTGCGGGTCGACGAGGGCTGGCTGCTCATCCACCACGGCGTCACCGGCGAGCAGCCGGTCGGCTTCGACCCCACGACCCAGCGCGTCGAGTACGCCGCCGGCGCGATGCTGCTCGACCCCGAGGACCCGTCCCGGGTCCTGGCGCGCACCGCGGAGCCGATCCTGGCCCCGGAGACCGACGACGAGCGAGCCGGCACCGTCCCCAACGTCGTCTTCCCGACCGCGATCGAAGAGGTCGACGGCGTGCGCTTCGTGTTCTACGGAATGGCCGACTCCAAGATCGGCGTCGCCCGACTCGACCACGTGAGGACCACACCATGACCCGCACACTCCGCAACACCGTCGGCGCCGTCGTCCTGGCGCTGCTCGCCTCGCTGCTGGTGGTCGGGCCGACGACCTCGACCGCGGTGGCCGCCGCACCGCTGACGAACCTCGCCCACCTGGACTTCCTCGGCACGACGGTCACGCCGCCGGCGCAGCCGGGCCACACGACGTACCAGCCGGACCGAGCCGCTGGGCGTGCTGTGGACCTACGCCGACCGGCGGGACGACGGGCACTACGACCTGATCGGCGGCGGCTCGTACGACGCGGCGACCAACACCTGGGCGCAGGGCGCGTTCAACGCCGACGACGTCACCCGCGCGGCCGTCGTCTACCTGCGGCACTGGAAGCAGACCGGCGACGACACCAGCCGGGACAAGGCGTTCGACCTGCTGCGCGCGGTGGCCTACTTCCAGACCAGCTCGGGACCGGACGCCGGCAACGTCGTGCTGTGGATGCAGCCGGACGGCACCCTGAACCCCAGCGCCGATCCCGAAGGAGCTGCCGGACCCGTCGGACAGCGCCGAGTCGTACTGGCTGGCCCGCACGGTGTGGGCGCTCGGCGAGGGCTACGCGGCCTTCCGTGACGCCGACCCGGCGTTCGCCGCGTTCCTCAAGGAGCGGCTGGACCTGAGCATCGCGGCGCTGCAGCGCCAGACCCTGGCGCGCTACGGGCAGTTCCGGAACATCGACGGCGAGCAGACGCCCGCCTGGCTGATCGTGGACGGCGGCGACGCGACCGCAGAGGCCGTGCTCGGTCTGTCGGCGTACGTCGACGCCGGTGGCCCGCCGGCCGCGCGGACGGCGCTCCGGCAGCTGGCCGAGGCCGTGGCCGCAGCTCGGTGGCGGCGACGCCCGGAGCTGGCCGTTCGGCGCGGTCCGCCCCTGGGCGCTGTCGCGCTCGATCTGGCACGGCTGGGGCTCGCAGATGCCGGCCGCGCTCGCCCGCGCGTCGGCCACCCTCGGCGACCCGGCAGCTGGCCGGCGTCGCGGTCCGCGACTCCGCCGTCTTCGACCCGTGGATGCTCGACCTCCGGCGGCCCGGACCAGGGACGGCTGCCGACCCGCATCGACGGCTCGCAGATCGCGTACGGCGTCGACTCGCGGCTGCAGTCGCTGCTCGCCACCGCCGAGGCCACGGACGCCCCGGGGCTGCGCAGGCTCGCCGGCATCGTCGCGGCCTGGTACTTCGGCGCCAACGCCTCGGGCCAGCCGGCGTACGACCCGGCGACCGGGCGCACCGTCGACGGCATCGAGGCGAACGGCAACGTGAACCGCAACGGCGGGGCCGAGTCGACCATCCACGGGCTGCTGTCGATGCTCGCCCTGGACGCGCGCCCGGACGATCGCCGAGCTCGCCCGGACTGCCGGCATCGCGGGAACGCGTCGGCAACCGGTCGGTCCAGGTCGAGGGCGGCGCGCTGGCCGGCGGCGCGCACGTGGTCACGCCGCCGGGCGGCGGGTGGACCGGGGAGTCGTTCTACGAGGGCAACGCCTACGCCGCGCTGCCCTCGGGCGGCTCCGCGCGGGTGACGGTCGGCAAGGGCGACAAGCGGCTGGTGCTCGCTGTCGTCGACCTGCAGCCCGGCAGCACCGCGGTCACGACGTTCCGCGCCGGGGACACCGTGCTCGGCTCGGTCCGCTCGGGCGACATCGGTACCCAGGGCGACTCACCGGCTCCGGGCGCGCTGCTGCCGGTCACCCTGCCGGTCACGCTGCCGGCCGGCCAGCAGGTGGTGACCGCCACCACCACGGCCACCGGCGGCGACGAGGCCCGGCTGGACGCCCTGATGGTCGAGCCGCTGGTGTCCCGGCTGGTGCTCGGCGGCGACGGGCACGGCACCGCGCTGCTGCGCAGCGCGGCCACCACCGACCAGCAGACCAAGGTCGTCGGTCCCGGGCAGCGGCCCGGCCCGGGTCGAGGTCTACGACGGCCGCGGGCGGCTGGTGCGTTCCTCGACGAGCAAGGCGTCGGGCGACGTCCCGGTCACCGTGGTGGCAGGAGGCTTCACCATCGTCCGTCGGTGACGATGGGGCGGTGACCGCCCGAGCTCGAGCTGTCGGCGAACCTGGTCCGAGGCGGCGGCCCAGGACCTGCACGACCGGCGGCGGGCCTGGATCGGCCGGCTGCCGGAGATCGTCGCGGACCTCGGCGACCGCTGGGCGCTGACCCTCGAGCCGCCGTTCCAGCCGGGCGGCGAGTGCTCGTGGACCGCCCCGGCCCGGGACGCCGAGCGGTCGCGACCTGGTGCTGAAGGTCGGCTGGACCCACGACGAGGGCGTGCACGAGGCCGACGGCGCTCCGGCTCTGGGACGGCCGCGGGGCCGTGCGGCTGCACGCCGAGCACGTCGACGGCGAGACGACCACGCTGCTGCTCGAGCGGGCCCGGCCGGGCACCGAGCTGGGCCGCTCGCTGCCCGAGGAGGAGCAGGACGTCGTCGTCGCCGGGCTGCTGCGCGGCCTCTGGGCCGAGCCGCCGGCCGGGCACGGCTTCCGGCCGCTGACCGAGATGTGCGAGGCCTGGGCCCGCGAGCACGAGGAGCACCCCGACCACCCGCTCGACCCCGGCATCGCCCGGGAGGGGTCGCGCTCTGTGGCGCAGCCTGCCGACCACCGCCGACCGCGAGGTGCTGCTGCTCACCGACCTGCACGCCGGCAACGTCCTGGCCGCCGAGCGCGCGCCGTGGCTGGTGATCGACCCGAAGCCGTACGTCGGCGACCCGGCGTACGACCCGATGCAGCACCTGCTGAACTGCCTCGACCGGCTGCGCGCCGACCCGGTCGGGCTGGCCGACCGGATGGCCGACCTGTGCGAGGTCGACCGCGAGCGGTTCCGGCTCTGGCTGTTCGCCCGGTGCGCGGTCGAGTCGCCGTGGTGGCCGGCGCTGGCGCCGATCGCCGTCGCGCTCGCGCCCTGACCGTGAGCGGTGCGTCAGGCGCGCTCGGGCAGGCCGGGGAACGGGCACGCTGCCGCCGCGCCACCGGGCGGCGGACGACCGCTGCGGCGGTGAGCCCCTCGATCGCCTGCCGCCGCAGCTCGCCGTCGAGGCCCGCGACCGCGTCCGCCCAGACCGCCGCGAGCCGTTCCTCGAGCAGGGTGATCAGCAGGACCGCCTCGTCGGCGTTCGTCACCGGCGACGGCAGCGCGTACGCCGCGGCGGGCGCGACCGGGGTGGCGGCCAGGTCGCTGAGCTGCTGCTCGAGCGCGTCCCGACCGGCCCGGTGCGCGGTCCAGCCGCGTTCCGCGCGGGCCTGCGCGGCTCCCCGCAGGTGGGCGCCCGCGACGCCGTAGCCGTAGACCACCGCGTGCTCGGCCGCCAGCACGTCCTGCAGCACGGCGACGTCCGACCGCCGGCTCATCCGCGGGCCTCGCGGGCCAGCACGGCGGCGTGGGCGGCCTCGCTCGCGCCGACCGAGGCGAGCAGCCGGGCCAGGTCCGGCCCGGCCCGCAGCGCCTGCCGGGTACGCCGGCGGGCGGCGGCCCGCTCGAGGCCGGCGAGCCAGCGAATGGACTCGGCCATCGACGAGGGGACGACCGGCGCAGCCGGCGCTGCCGAGGCAGTCGGCGCGGCGCGTCGGCGCCGGCACCGGCCAGCGCCGTGACGTGCGCCTCGTGCTCGGCGGCCAGCAAGCGCAGCGTGTCGAGCTGCTGGGCGTCCGCCTGCGGGAACGCGGTGACCACGGCCGTCGTAGGACGCGACCAGCTCGCCCACCTGGCGGGCGGCCCGGCGGCGGAGCACCAGGTCCGGGTCCGGGCGCGTGCGGCTCGTCGTCCGCGCCGGGCAGGCACGCCGAGAGGGTGAGCACGCTGCCGGTGGCCAGCACCGCGCGGCGCGAGAGGCCGTCCTGCACGGCGGCATGATCGCACGCCCGCACCCGCTACTCTCGTTGCAGGACGCGGGGGCCGGCTGTGCTCTTCGTGCGCCGACGACAACACAAGAGCGAGGAGGTCCGCGGTGAGCAAGGCATCGGACCGCGACTCGCTCGTCAGGCTGCTCGAGCCCGTGGTGGCTGCCGAGGGCCTCGACCTCGAGGACGTCGTCATCACCCCCGCCGGCAAGCGCCGGCTGCTGCGCGTGGTCGTCGACCGCGACGGCGGCATCGGCCTGGACACGGTCGCGGCCGTCAGCACCGCCGTGTCCGGCCGTGCTGGACGAGCGCGACCCGATGGGCAGCTCGCCGTACGTCCTGGAGGTCAGCTCGCCCGGGCGTCGACCGCCCGCTGACCGAGCCAGCGGCACTGGCGCCGCAACCTCGACCCGCCTGGTCACCGTCGCCACGGTCGAGGGCACCTCGCTCACCGGCCGGCTGGTCTCGGTGGACGACGACGGCATCGGCGTCGAGGCCGACGGCGTGACGACCGGCCTGGAGTGGGGCCGGGTCTCGTCGGGCCGGGTCCAGATCGAGTTCAACCGGCCGAGCGCCTCGGCTGATGCACCACCTGAGGAGGACTGAGTCATGGACATCGACATGAGCGCCCTGCGCGCGCTCGAGCGGGAGAAGGAGATCTCGTTCGCGCTGCTGGTCGAGGCCATCGAGTCGGCCCTGCTCATCGCCTACCAGCGCACCGAGGGCCACCAGCCCGAGGCGCGCGTCGAGCTCGACCGCAAGAGCGGCCACGTCACGGTGTGGGCCGCGGAGACCGACGACGACGGCGACGTGCTGCGGGAGTGGGACGACACCCCGACCGGGTTCGGCCGGATCGCCGCCACCACGGCCAAGCAGGTCATCCTGCAGCGGCTGCGCGACGCCGAGGACGAGCAGACCTTCGGCGAGTTCTCCGGCACGCGAGGGCGACATCGTCTCGCGGCGTCGTCCAGCAGGGCAAGGACCCGCGCAACGTCCTCGTCGACCTCGGCCGGATCGAGGCCGTGCTGCCGCCGCCCGAGCAGGTGCCGGGGGAGAACTACGAGCACGGCAGCCGGCTGCGCTGCTACGTCGTCCAGGTGCGCAAGGGCGTGCGCGGGCCGTCGATCACGCTGTCCCGCACGCACCCCAACCTGGTGCGCAAGCTGTTCGCCCTCGAGGTGCCCGAGATCGCCGACGGCACCGTCGAGATCGCCGCGATCGCCCGCGAGGCCGGCCACCGCACCAAGATCGCGGTGAAGTCCAACCGGCCGGGCGTCAACGCCAAGGGCTCCTGCATCGGGCCGATGGGCTCCCGGGTGCGGGCCGTGATGGCCGAGCTGCACGGCGAGAAGATCGACATCGTCGACTGGTCCGAGGACCCGGCGCCGGTTCGTCGCCCAGGCGCTGCAGCCGGCGCGGGTGCTCAAGGTCGAGATCGTCGACCTGGCGGCCGCGGTCGGCCCGGGTCATCGTCCCCGACTACCAGCTGTCCCTGGCCATCGGCAAGGAAGGGCAGAACGCCCGGCTCGCCGCCCGGCTCACCGGCTGGCGGATCGACATCCGGCCCGACGTGACCAACGAGCCCGCCCGCCGCGGCGCCCGGTCAGCCGACGCCGAGAGCCCGGTCTGAGCCCGCCGGTCCGCACCTGCGTCGGGTGCCGGAGCGCGCCGACGCCGCGCGAGCTGCTGCGGGTGGTCGGCCGTCGAGGGCGCCGTGGTGCCCGACTCCGGGCCGCCGGCTGCCCGGGCGCGGTGCCCACCTGCACCCCGACCTGGCCTGCCTGGACCTCGCCGAGCGCCGGCGGGCCTTCCCGCGGGCCCTGCGCGTGCCGCCGACCGCTGGACGCCGCAGCCTGCGCGGGATGCTCGTCCGGAGCGTGAGGCGTTAGACTGCCTGGGACCGCGAGCAGATCCCGCGCCCGTCCGGCGCGGATCGTCGCACGCCTGCGGCCCCGTTGAGCGTGACCGTCCCTATCCGAGAAGCGGGTCGAGACGCCATGAGCACCCGATGAGCCTGCACCGATGAGTGCCCCCGTGAAGTAACGACGGTCCGACGCCCGGTCTCCAAGATCCGGCCCGGACCGAGACAGGAGAGATGTGGCTAAGGTCCGGGTCTACGAGCTCGCCAAGGAGCTCGGAGTCGAGAGCAAGGTCGTCATGGCCAAGCTCCAACGAACTCGGTGAGTTCGTCCGCTCGGCCTCGTCGACCGTCGAGCCCCCCGTCGTACGCAAGCTCAGGGAGGCCCTTCCGGCCGCGGCGACGCTAGGCGCGAGATGGCGCCAAGGCGCCCGCCAAGAAGGCTGCCGCCAAGAAGGCGGCCCCCGCCGCTCCCGCGGCCCCCACCCCGTCAGCACCGGCCCCCGCGCCGGTCGAGGCGCCCACCCCGGCGCCGATCGAGGCGACCCCGGCCCCCGCTCCCGCGGCACCGGCGGCTCCGCCCGCACCCGTGGCCGAGCCGGACAGCCCGGCCGCGACCCCCGCCGCGCCGCGTCCCGCGGCCGCGGCGGCCTCGACCCCGAGGCCCCGGCCCGCCCCGGCCAGGCCCCGCGCCCGGCCGGCCAGCCCCGCCGGGCAACAACCCGTTCACCTCGGGCGGCTCCAGCGGCATGGGCCGCCCCGCCGCGCCCCGGCCCGGCAACAACCCGTACTCGACCGACGGCGCGACGGGCATGTCCCGTCCCGGCGCCGCACCCCGTCCGCCCGCCGCCCGCCCGGGTGGCGGCAGCGGTCCCGGCGGCCCGCGTCCCAACCCCGGCATGATGCCGGCCCGGCCGGCTCCCGGCGTCGGGCGCACCGGCGGCCCTGGTGGCCCCGGCTGGGCGTCCCGGTGCCCCCGCAGGTCGCGGCCGACCCGGAGCCCCCGGCGGTGCCGGTCGGCCCGGCGGCGGTGGCGGTGCCGGTGGTGGCTACGGCGGCGGTGGCCCCGGTGCCGGTCGCCCCTCGGGCGGCTTCGGCGGTGGCCGCGGCGGCGGTCCCGCGTCGCGGTGGCACGGCGGGTGCCTTCGGGCGCCCCGGTGGCCCGCCGCGTCGTGGCCGGAAGTCCAAGAAGCAGCGGCGCCAGGAGTTCGACAACATGGAGGCGCCGTCGATCGGCGGCGTGCAGGTCCCGCGCGGCGACGGCACGACGGTCGTCCGGCTGGCCCGTGGCTCCTCGCTGACCGACTTCGCCGAGAAGATCGACGCGAACCCGGCGTCGCTGGTCACGGTGCTGTTCCACCTCGGTGAGATGGCCACCGCGACCCAGTCGCTGGACGAGGACACCTTCCAGCTGCTCGGTTCCGAGCTGGGCTACTCGATCCAGATCGTCAGCCCGGAGGACGAGGACCGCGAGCTGCTCGACTCGTTCGACATCGACTTCCTCGGTGAGGAGTGGGACGACGACCAGCTCGTCTCGCGGCCGCCGGTCGTCACCGTCATGGGTCACGTCGACCACGGAAAGACCCGCCTGCTGGACGCGATCCGCAAGACCGACGTCCTCTCGGGCGAGGCCGGCGGCATCACCCAGTCCATCGGTGCCTACCAGGTCCACACGACCCACGAGGGTCAGGACCGGGCGATCACCTTCATCGACACCCCGGGTCACGAGGCCTTCACGGCCATGCGTGCTCGTGGTGCCAAGGTCACCGACATCGCGGTGCTCGTGGTGGCGGCCGACGACGGCGTCATGCCGCAGACGATCGAGGCGCTCAACCACGCGCAGGCTGCCGACGTGCCGATCGTGGTGGCGGTCAACAAGATCGACAACGAAGGCGCCAACCCGGCCAAGGTCCGGCAGCAGCTGACCGAGTACAACCTGGTGGCCGAGGAGTACGGCGGCGAGACCATCTTCGTCGACGTGTCGGCCAAGCAGGGCACCAACATCGACCAGCTGCTCGAGTCGATCCTGCTCACCGCTGACGCCGCGCTCGACCTGCGCGCGGTGGCCGACGAGCAGGCCCGCGGTGTCGCGATCGAGGCCCACCTCGACCGTGGCCGCGGTCCGGTCGCGACCGTGCTGGTCCAGCGCGGCACGCTCGCCGTCGGTGACTCGATCGTCGCCGGCGACGCCTACGGCCGCGTTCGCGCCATGCTCGACGAGCACGGCGAGAACCTCGACGTGGCACTGCCGTCGCGTCCGGTGCAGGTGCTCGGCTTCACCTCGGTGCCCGGCGCCGGCGACAAGTTCCTCGTCGCCGACGAGGACCGCATCGCCCGCCAGATCGCCGAGAAGCGTCAGGCCATGCACCGCAACGCCGCCCTCGCCAAGGCCCGCAAGCGGGTCTCGCTCGAGGACTGGCTGGAGCAGAGCAAGGTCGACACGCTCAACCTGATCCTCAAGGGTGACGGTTCGGGTTCGGTCGAGGCGCTCGAGGACGCGCTGCTGAACATCGACGTCGGCGAAGAGGTCGAGCTGCGGATCATCGACCGCGGGGTCGGCGCCATCACGCAGAACGACGTCAACCTCGCCGTCGCGTCGGAGGCCGTCATCATCGGCTTCAACGTCCGGCCGGCCGAGCGGGTCGCTGACCTGATCGACCGCGAGGGCGTCGACGTCCGCTACTACTCGGTCATCTACCAGGCCATCGACGAGGTCGAGGCTGCGCTCAAGGGCATGCTCAAGCCCGAGTACGAGGAGGCGCAGCTCGGCACCGCAGAGGTCCGCGAGGTGTTCCGGTCCAGCAAGTTCGGCAACATCGCGGGTTGCCTGGTGCGCAGCGGCGAGATCCGCCGCAACTCCAAGGCGCGCCTGGTCCGCGACGGTGCCGTCGTGGCCGACAACCTCACGGTCGAGTCGCTCAAGCGGTTCAAGGACGACGCGACCGAGGTACGCGAGGGCTACGAGTGCGGTATCGGCCTGGGGTCGTTCAACGACATCAAGGTCGACGACGTGATCGAGACCTTCGAGATGCGTGAGAAGGCCAGGGCCTGACCCCACCAGCGCAGGACGGATGTGCAGCTTGTTTACCGGCAGCGTCGCGTTCGACCTGCTGCTGGGGATGTCCGGTCCCTGAAGCAGAAGCGCTCGCTGGTGCGGCCCCTGGTCGCCGAGCTGCGCAGGAAGTACGACGTGAGCGCGGCGGAGGCAGGTCATCTCGACCTGCACCGTCGCGCTCTCGTCGGAGTCGCGGTCGTCGCCGCCGACCGCTCGCACTGCGTCGACGTGCTCGACGCGTGCGAGCGACTGGTGGTCGGCCCGACCCGAGATGGAGCTGCTCACCGCCCAGCGGCAGGTGTTCAGGAGCACGGACGACGTGAACGACGAGCAGGAGGACGAGTAGCCGTGGTGGACGCCGCGCGTGCGCGCAAGCTGGCCGACCGGATCAAGGTCGTGGTCGCCGAGACGCTGGAGATGCGCGTCAAGGACCCGCGCCTCGGCTTCATCACGATCACCGACGCCCGGGTCACCGGCGACCTCCAGCAGGCCACCGTCTTCTACACCGTGCTCGGTGACGAGACCGCTCGGGCCGACACGGCGGCGGCGCTGGAGAGCGCCCGCGGCGTGCTGCGCGCCGAGGTCGGCAAGCAGACCGGCGTGCGGCTCACGCCGACGCTGACGTTCATCGCGGACGCCATCCCGGAGACCGCCGCGCACATCGAGGAGCTGCTCGCCAAGGTCGCGGCCGCCGACGCCGAGGTGCACCGCGCGGCCGCCGGAGCGACGTACGCCGGCGAGGCCGACCCGTACAAGGCGCCCCGGGTGGACGAGGACGACGACGTCCGACGAGACCGACGAGGCCGATGACTCCGACCGCTGACGGGCTGGTCGTCGTCGACAAGCCGTCCGGTCTCACCTCCCACGACGTCGTCGCGCGGGTCCGCCGGCTCGCGGGCACCCGCAAGGTCGGCCACGCCGGCACCCTCGACCCGATGGCGACCGGCGTGCTGGTCGTCGGGGTCAACCGCGCGACCCGGCTGCTCGGCCACCTGACGCTGACCGAGAAGGCGTACGACGCGACGATCCGGCTCGGGGCGACCACCATCACCGACGACGCCGAGGGCGAGGTCGTCACCACCGCTGACGCGACCGGGGTGACTGCCGAGGCGGTCGCTGGCCGCCGTCGCCGGCCTGACCGGCGACATCCAGCAGGTGCCGTCGACGGTCAGCGCCATCAAGGTCGACGGGCAGCGGGCCTACAAGCGGGTGCGCGCGGGGGAGGACGTCGAGCTCGCCGCCGCGTCCGCGTGACGGTGAGCCGCTTCGACGTCGGCGAGCTGCGTCCTGCCGACGGTGGCGCGGTCGACGTCGACGTCCACGTCGTGTGCTCCAGCGGCACCTACGTGCGCGCGCTGGCCCGCGACCTCGGCGCCGCACTCGGCGTCGGCGGCCACCTGACGATGCTGCGCCGGACCCGGGTCGGCCCGTACGGCCTCGACGTCGCGCACACCCTCGAGGAGCTGGCCGAGGACGTCGTGCTGCTGCCCATCGAGGCTGCCGCCCGGGCGGCGTTCGCGGCGCGGGACGTCGACGAGGCGGCCGCGACCGTCATCTCGCACGGCGGGCCGCTGCCGGCCACCGGCGTCCCCGGTCCGGTCGCGGTGTTCGGCCCCGACGGCGGTTTCCTCGCGCTCGTCGAGGACCGCGGCGACGTCACCAGGGCGCTCGCCGTCTTCGTCTGACGGTTCAGAGCATGAGGTTCAGCATGGTCAGCTCGTCGACCACCTCGAAGCCCGCGCTCCGGTAGAGAGCCAGCGCCCGGTCGTTGCCCACCTCGGTCTGCAGACTGATGCGTGCTGCGCCGGCGGCGCGGGCGTCGGCGACGACGTCGTCGACGAGGGCACGTCCCACTCCCTGGCGACGGTGGTCGGGTGCCACGTACAGGTCCCGCAGCTGCCAGTACAGCGACAGGGCCATCGACGCCGGGGAGACGACGACGTTCGCCATGCCGGCGGGCCTGCCCTCGGGACCGCTGCGCACGAGGTAGCAGTGGTACCGCCCGGCATCGAGCTGCTCGCGCAGCCACTGGTCGCACCGCTGTGGCTCGTGGGTCCTGGTCGTAGTGGGCGCGGTAGTCGGCGAACAGCCCGACGTGGGCGTCCCAGCCGGGGTCACCGGGGCGGACCGTCCGGACGTCGAGCTTGCACGTCGCTGTGCCACGCTCGGCATGCTGCCACGGTCAGGCCGACAGGTGGCGCAGCCGCTGCCATGCCTCCGCCCAGCTGCCGACCGGCCCGTCGCAGACCCAGACCCCGGCGCCGTCCTCCTCGTTGTCGACGCCGGTGTGCAGGGCGGCGGCCTGCTCGCAGCCGGCCAGCGCGTCGCGGTCCGGGGGTGCCGACGTACACGACGGGCCGGGGGAGGAGGGCGGTCCCCAGTCGCCGTACCCGTTGTGGCCGCTGTAGACCGGCGGCGTCCCGCCGTACCACTGCAGGGCACCGGCCTCGCCGTAGTTCTGCGTGACGATGACCGCCGTACGCCGTTGCGCCGGCGGCAGGTCGGCGACGACACCGCGCACCTGGGCCACGACGCCCGGCCAGCCGATCGTCTCCAGGCCGTCCTCGTTGAGCGCGGGGTAGAACGAGTCCGCGAACGTCTGCGCCGGCAGCACGGGCAGGAGCGCGGGCAGCGGGAAGAGCGCGGTCACGGCGACGAGAACCGTGAAGGTGCGCACCCCGGCTGCCGACCAGCGCTCGGCGAGCACGACCGAACCGGCCGCGGCGAGTGGCGGCAGCAGCCCGAGCAGGTAGTAGTTCTTGCCACCGGCCACGACGAAGACCGCGAGCACCAGCAGGTACGCGATGGGCACCGGCCGGAAGAACGCCCACCCGCGGCGACGCAGCCCGGCGACCGCGCCGATGGCGGCGAGGCAGGCGCCGAGCGGGTTGATCATCAGCACCTGGAAGGCAACGAGCTCGATGGTGCCGCCGACCGTGCGGTACTCGTCGCGGATGTCGCCGGCGAGCTCGAGCTGTGGCCAGCCGTGGTCGGCCTGCCAGAGCAGGTTGGGCAGCCACAGCGCCAGCGCGATCGCCGCTCCGCCCCAGGCCCACGGGGACCGCAGGTGGTGCCGCAGCGGCGGGGTCATGGCGATCCCGACGACGAGCCCGGCCGCGAGGAACGCCACGAGGTGCTTGTTCTGCAGGCCCACGCCGAGTGCCAGGCCGACAGCGAGCCAGAGCCGCGGCCGGTCGTGCTGCAGGGTCGCGACCACGAGGCGGATCACGACGGTCCAGGCCAGCAGGTCGAGCGTCGCGGTCGACAGCAGGTGACCGATGGCCAGCAGCCCCGCACCGGTCGCGGTCGCGACTGCTGCGAGCAGCTGCGCCCCGCGCCCGCCGCCGAGCGCGCGCGCGAGGTCGGCGGTGAGCAGCACGACCACGCCGACGATGACGGCCGACAGCGCGCGCAGGGCGAGCAGCGAGCCCGGGACGAGGGTGTCGGCGGCAGCCGCGATCAGCGGTGTCAGCGGCGGCTGGTCGGGATAGCCCCACTGCGGGTGGTGGCCGGCGGCGATGAAGTACAGCTCGTCGCGGTGCGGTCCGTAGCGGCTGGCCAGGGCGAGCAGCACCACGGTGCTGGCGGCCGCGACGGCGTACGTCGATGCTGAGAAGCGCGGCCCTGCGGCCGGCGCCACCGGGTCGTCCCCCACGCGGCCCATCCTGGCACGAGCCCTAGGGTGCGGGGGTGGACCTCGCCGACGCCCGCGCCCGCGCCGAGCTGCTCGACGCCGACGACCCGGTCGCCGGGGCCCGGCAGCGGTTCGTGCTGCCGGACGGCCTCGTCTACCTCGACGGCAACTCGCTGGGCGCGCTGCCGGCCGCGGTGCCGGCCGCGGTCAGCGACGTCGTACAGCAGCAGTGGGGCCAGGACCTGATCACGTCGTGGAACACGCACGACTGGTGGGACGCGCCGCGCCGGATCGGTGCCCGGATCGCCGGCCTGATCGGCGCCGAGGCCGACGAGGTGGTAGTCGCCGACTCGACGTCCGCCAACCTGTTCAAGGCCCTCGTCGCGGCCGCTCGGCTGCGGCCCGGCCGGGGCACGCTGGTGATCGAGCCCGGCAACTTCCCGGCCGACCTCTACATCGCGGACTCGGTCGGCGAGCTGCTCGGGCTGCGCGTGCTGCGGGTCGAACCGGGTGAGGTCGCGTCGGTGCTGGACGACGACGTGGCCGTCGTCTGCTACTCGCAGGTCGACTACCGCACCGGCCGGGCGCACGACATGGCGGGCATCACCCGCGCGGTGCACGACGCCGGGGCGCTCGCGGTGTGGGACCTGTCGCACTCGGCCGGCGCGTTGCCGGTCGACCTCGGTGCGTGCGACGTCGACCTGGCGGTCGGCTGCACCTACAAGTACCTCAACGGCGGGCCGGGCGCGCCGGCGTACGTCATGGTGGCCCGTCGCCATCACGCGACGGTCCGGTCACCGCTGAGCGGCTGGACCGGGCACGCGCGCCCGTTCGCGATGGAGGGCAGCTACGAGCCGGCGCCGGGGATCGACCGGATGCGCAACGGCACGCCGCCGATGCTCTCGATGCTCGCGCTCGAGGCGGCGCTCGCGGCGTTCGACGGGCTGTCGATGAGCGACGTGCGGGCCAAGAGCCTGTCGCTGACGTCGCTGTTCCTCGAGCTCGCCGACGACGTGCTGGCGCCGCTGGGGTTCGAGGCGGTCACCCCGCGGGCTGATGCCGAGCGCGGCAGCCAGGTGTCGTTGCGGCACGCCTCGGCGTACGCCGTGGTGCAGGCGCTGATCGCGCGCCGCGTCGTCGGTGACTACCGGGACCCCGACCTGGTGCGGCTCGGCTTCGCGCCGCTGTACGTCCGGCACGTCGACGTGGTGCGGGCCGTCGAGCAGATCGTCGCCGTGGTCGAGGCGGGGGAGCAGGACGACCCGAGGTACGCCGTGCGCACCGTCGTCACCTGAGGCGTGCCCGGCCGGCTACGCATCGGGCGGCAGAACCTGTTGCGGAGCAACGAGATTCTGGGTTGTGGACAGGTTCCGCCGGGTGGTCGGGGACTGCTAGAATTCGAACATACGTTCGAGAGCAGTCGGAGCGGGAGGTAGCAGTGACGGTCGAGGTCCACGAGGCGCACCGCCTGCCGGTCGTCATCCCGGCCGACCCGCAAGCGGACTACGTGGACCAGATCCTCGCCGAGATCCTGCGCGAGGGACCAGCGCCCGAGGTTGACGACCCCACCGGCGACAACTGCCTCGGCCTGCTCGACTGGGATGATGTCGCCAGCCGGCGCCTCGACAGTCAGCACCTCGAGCAGCTGCGACTCGCCGGCGCTCCGTTGCTGGACGGTCCGGTGGACGGTGCCGCGGTCGCAGCCCTGCTCGCCGACCTCGACCTCGGCTCGCTGCCCGACGATGCAGTGGTGGCCGCAATCGCTGCTGCGTCGCGGCTGGCGTCCTGGGCGGCCGGCGTCGAAGTGGCTGCCACTCGCGAGCTGAGTCGTCGCACGGAGGCGTGGCGCGGGGTGAGTTCTGCCGGCGGAGTCAAGGAGCTGTTGTCCGCCCACGACCTCACTGCGCTGGAGGTGGCCGCCGCGCTCAGCGTGTCGCACCAGTCGGCGGACAACCGGGTCGAGCTCGCGGCCGCGCTGGGCAGGTTGCCTGGGGTCCGGTTGGCGCTGGCCGGTGGTCGGCTCGACCTGGTCAAGGCCAGGGCGATCGTGGAGGCCGTGGAGCCGCTCGACGACGAGGCGGCTCGCAAGGTCGAGGCTCGGGTCATCGGGCGCGCGCCCACGCAGACCGTGCCGAACCTGCGCGCCTGCCTTCGGCGCGCGGTGATCGCGGTAGACCCCGCGTCGGCCGAGCGTCGCCGCCTGGCCGAGGTTGAGGCCCGCTACGTCGTCCGACACGTGGGCGAGAACGGCACGGCGAGCCTGGAGTGGACGTCGTCGGTGGACGAGATCGAGGGCTTCTGGTTGTGGCTGACCGGATGCGCTACCTCGGTGCGCGGGCCGTCGGCCGATGACCCGCGCACTCTGGACCAGCGGCGCTCCGACGTGCTGGCCGACATCGCTGCCCGCGGACTCGTCCAGTCACTGACGCATACCGGTGCCGCACTGCCGCGCAGCAAGGGGCGCCGCCCACAGATCGGTGTGGTGGTCGCGGCCAGCACATTGCTGGGACTGGACGAAGAGCCGGGTGAGTTGAGGGGTGTGGGCCCGATCACCGCGCCGTTGGCCCGCCGGATCGCAGCGGACGGCACCTGGCGTCGGCTGCTGGTCGACCCGCGCACCGGCCGGCTGGACGAGGTGTCCGCCGACACCTACGAACCGCCGCAAGACATGGTCGACCACGTCGTCGCCCGCGACGGCACCTGCCGAGGCATCGGATGTCGCGTCGCTGCTCAGCGTTCCGACATCGACCACATCCGTCCCTGGCCGGCCGGTCCGACAGCGATCAGCAACCTGGACGCCAAGCATCGCTTCCACCACATGGTGAAGACGCACACCGACACCACCGTGCGCACCGAGCCCGACGGGACCACGGTCTGGACCCTCCCGTCCGGCCGCACCTACCGGGTGCCACCGCCTCAGGTGATCGACCATCCCGCCCTCGACCCACCTGTGCTGCGCGACGCCATGCGCGACTGGCGCGAAGCGATCCGGCAGGACGCCGACCCGCCGCCACGCGAGTCGAGCGCTAACGACATCCCGCCGTTCTAGGTGGTCAGACCCGCGCGCGGCGGCCGAAGCGGCGCCAGGTACGACGGGGCTTGAGGTACGGCGCGTAGCCGAAGATCCGCTCCCAGCCGTCGCGCGCCAGCCGGGTGCGCGGCCCATGCCTGCCCCAGGCCAGGCCGGCGCCGACGTCGCGTTGCCGGAGGTCCACGATCGTCCAGTCCTCGTGCAGCGTCTCGGCGAACTCGCGCAGCGCGACATCGGTCGAGGCGACCGCGTCGGCATGCGAGATGGTCCCGGGGTTGCTGCCCCACACGTTGTGCAGCCGGTCCTCGCGGACGTCGTCGACCGGTGACCGGTGCGGCGGCTCGAGGCGACGGAGCGCGTCGTCCAGGAAGGTGGCGAGGTCCGGCGCCTGGTACAGCAGCACCGGCGGGTCGTGGCAGACGAAGAACACCGGCGCCACCTCGACGGTGTCCGGCGTGAGGTCGAGCACCCAGAAGTTGCCGGAGCCGTCGGCAGCGACGGGCAGCCCGGCCGGCAACAGCTCGGCGACCTCGACGTCGTGCCGCTCACCGGTGAGGTCCAGGTCGAGCAGTCCCTCGACGCCGCTCGTGACGCCGGCGAGCAGCACCAGCTCCGCGGGCAACGGGACCGGGTAGCGCGCCTGGAGCGCCGCGAGCCCGGCGTCGTCGAGGCCGGGCCGCAGGGTTCCCAGCCGCGCGCAGCCGCTGCACGCTGTCCACCTAGCCCACCCGGTCCGGCTCTGCCGCCAGCTGGCCGTTCACCATCCACAGCGTCCGGTCGCAGGCGGCCAGCACGTCGCGGTCGTGGCTCGCCAGCACGACGAGGGTGCCCGACCGGGCCTGCGCGACGAGCTCCTGCACGACGTGGTCGCGGGACACCTCGTCGAGCTCGGACGTCGGCTCGTCCGCGAGCAGCACCCCGGGCTCCGCGACCAAGGCCCGTGCCACCGCGACCCGCTGCTGCTGCCCTCCGGAGAGCCGGTCGACCAGCCGGTCACCCAGCTCGCCCACCAGCACCCGGCCCAGGGCGACCGCCGCGGCCGCGGACACCTCCTCGGCCGGCCGGCCGTCGGCCTGCAGCACGATCTCGACGTTCTCCGCCGCCGTCAGGACCGGCACCAGCCCGTAGCCCTGCAGCACCATGCCGACCCGCGGCGACCCGTGCATCCGCACCGAACCCCCGTCCGGTGCGGCCAGGCCGGACAGCACGGTGAGCAGGCTGGTCTTGCCCGAGCCCGACGGCCCGCCGATGCCGACCAGCTCGCCCGCGAGCCCGGTGAACGAGACACCGTCGACGACCGCGCGGCCGTCCCGCACGACACTGACGTCGCGCGCCTCCAGCACGACGCTGTCGTCGCGCGCCTACCTGCTCCGGCCCGCTCACGTGTCGCGCTCCCGCAGCCGCAGCTCGGTGCCGTCGTCCTCGTAGCCCAGCAGCGTCCCGGCCGGCCAGCGCTTGCGGGCCGACTGCGGCAGCTGGATGCTCCCGTCCCGGGCGACCACGGCGAAGTCGCTGCTCTCGTGGCCCATCGCGCCCACCCGGCCGTCCCGGATCGTGACCGTGCGACCCAGTCGCGCCGCCACCACCGGGTCGTGGGTCACCACGATCACGGTGGCTCCGAGCACCTCGTTCACCTGGTTCAGGGTGTCGACCATGCCCTCCCGGTGCTCCAGCCCCAGCTGGGACGTCGGCTCGTCGGCGAGCAGCAGCCCCGGCTGGTTGGCGACCGCGACCGCGAGGGCGATGCGCTGCTGCTCACCGCCGGAGAGCTCCGCGACCCGACGCCCGGTGAGGTGGGACGCCCCCACCAGGTCGAGCAGGTCGCGGGCCGGCATCAGCGACCGGCGCTGCGACCGGCGCAACCCGAGGCGGGCGAACGACACGTTCTGCGCTGCCGTGGTGTGCGGCAGCAGGTTGCGGCCGGCGCCCTGGATCAGCGAGCCCACGCCGGCCGCCCGGAAGCCGACCAGGTCGCGCTCGGTCATCTGCGACAGGTCGTGGTCGCCGACCCGCAACGTCCCGGCCGTCGGCCGCAGCAGCCCCGCCAGCAGGTTGAGCAGCGTCGACTTCCCGGAGCCGGACGGCCCGAGCAGCCCGATGCGGGTGCCGGCCTTGAGGTCGAGGTCGACGCTGCGCAGCGCCACCACGTCACCGCCGTCGTCCGCGGGGTAGATCTGCACCAGCCCCTCGCACACCACTCCCAGGGCGTTGCTCATGTCGGAGTCTCCCGCAGCAGGTCGACGTCGGCGAACCGCACGTTCGCCCGCGCGCAGAGCTGCGCCACCACGACGAAGACGACCAGTCCGACCACCGTCACCGGCAGCAGGGTCGCCCACTCGATGCTGTCGACGACCGGGGCCTTCGTGCCGGTGCGGCCGAGCCCGGCCACCGCGTCGCCGAGCATCCGCGCGGTCACCGCGCCGCACACGACTCCGGCGGTGGCTCCCAGACCGAGCTGCACGACGTACTCGCGCAGCGACGCCCGCCGCAGCACCCGGTCCGCCACCCCCGCGGTGCGCAGCGCCGCCAGCTCGTACGACCGGCGGCGCCCCTGGACCAGCGCGACGGCGAGCAGCGCGAGCACGGCGATCGCCAGCGCCGCCAGCGCCACCCCGACCAGCAGCGCCAGGGCCAGCGCCGGACCGGTCCGCGACAGCTCGTCGGCCCGCCGCTCGACGGTGTCGACGCCGACGACCGGCATGCCCGGCGATCCGCAGCCGCTCCCGCAGGACCTTGTCGGGCGGTGCCTTGTCGCTGGCCCAGACCTGGAACACCACGCCGGGGACGGCGTCCGGCCCGGCGCGGTACGCGATCTCCAGATCGGTGAGCACGCCGGCGCCACCGAGCCGCGGCAGCACCGCGGCGCTCGCCACGACCCGCGACGGCATCAGGAACCCGTCCAGCCCGCGGGTCAGCACCAGCTGGTCGCGGCCGACGTCCGGCAACGAGGTCGAGCTGGTCGCCACGATGGGCACCTCGGCCGGGACGTCCGCCCGGCTGATGGCCGGGCTGACCGAGGGCGTCGTGTTGAACACCATCGCCAGGCCGCCGGGAACCCGTCGGACCTTGGAGGTGGTCGTGCTCAACGGAAGGTCCTCGTTGATCCGGCTCGGCCGCCAGTCAGCCGGGCGGAACGGCTGCGCCATCGGCTCGCCGTCCACCGTGAAGGAGGTGAACGTGGCGCGTCCCACCAGCCCCCCGAGCGAGCCCGAGATGCGGACCAGGCCGAGCGCGCTGACCCGGCAACCGCGCAGGCACGCCCGGGTCTCGGCCGCCACGGTCTGCTGGCCAGAGGTCAGCTCGCCGAACGACACCGGGGACTCGCGCCCGTCGCGGTCGACCACGGTCGCGACCAGGCTCACGTCCGGCGAGCCGGGCGGGACGGCCAGGTCGACGGAGACGGTCAGCCGGTCCCCGATCAGCGCCAGGCTGGGCGCCGTGCGGGACCGCAGCTCCCGCGCGATCCGGTCGATGCCGGTGCTGCTCCACGGCTGCTGCCACACCGAGACGGCGGCCAGCCGTCGGGAGTCGACCGCCAGCACCCGGTTCCCCGCCATGTCCTCCGGCAGCAGCACGGCCGCCGCGAGCTGGCGGCCGCCGGGGTCGAGGTCGCGGACCGTGGACAGCAGCCGGGCCGGCGACGGGGCGTCGACCCGGTAGACCCGGGCCGCCCCGATCTCCATGGCGGCCTGGCCGTCCCGCTGCCGCTCGACGAGTCCCCAGGTGCTGGCGGCGAAGGCGCACCAGCGCCATCGTGACCGTGGCGATGACCAGCGCCCGGGTGCCGCCGACCCGGCGTCCGATCTGCCGGGAGGCGAGGAAGCCGGCGACGTCGGTGCTGTGCCGGGTCCGCCGCGCCCACCGCCGCGCCACCTCGTGCAGCAGCCGGCCGCCGATGACGGCCACCGCGACCGCGGCCAGCCCGGGCGCCAGCAGCGCCAGCCCGTCGAGCCCTTCGTCGCCCTCCCGGGTGCGCACCTGCCAGAGCGCCGCGACCGCCGCGGTGACGACCACGGCCTCGGCCAGCACGATGCGGCGCACCGCGGTCGCCGGCGTCGCCCGCTGCAGCTGCGCGAGCACCGGCTGCGCCAGCGTGCGGCGCAGCCCGAGCGCGGCCGCCGTCAGCGAGCCCGCCATCGCGATCAGCAGCCCGGCGACCAGAGCCGAGTCGGGCCGCAGGACGATCGGCCCCGGCAGCAGCGCACCGGCCGCGGCCTGCACGACACCGAAGGCCAGCAGGACGCCGAGCGGCACGGCGGCCGTCACGACCGCGAGCGGCTCCAGCAACCCGAGTGCCGCGACCTTCGACGCTCGCAGGCCGCGCAGCTTGGCCAGCGCGACGTCGTGCGAGCGGCCCTCGGCCGACGTCGAGGTCAGCAGGAACAGCACGTACCAGACCAGCAGCATCAGCTGCAGACCGAGCACGTACGACGCCAGCCGCACCGCCTCGCGCTCGTCCCGGACGCCGGTCAGGGTCTGCAGCGCGGGGTTCGTCAGGTTCACCGCCCCCGCGTCGGCGCGGTGCTCGACCTCCCAGCGCGCCAGCTCGCGCTCCACCGGGTCGACGACGTCGGCGCGCGGAGCGGACGGCACGTACCGGCGGGTGGCCTCCGCCGACACCGGGGTCGCCGCCAGTCGTTCCAGCAGCGTCCGCGTCACGAAGGCTGCCTCGGTGCGCGCCGGGACCGGGTCCCGGGTGGCCACCCCGGCGGGAGCGGTGTCGAACAGGTCGGTCCCGGCCCAGCGTGCGCTGCGCCGGTCTCGGGGGGCGGTAGACGCCGACGATCCGCAGCTCGGCGGGGAACGGGTCGCCGGTCCCGGCCTCCTCCGGCTCGGTGGTCAGCTGCCGGCAGCGTCACGGTCCGGCCGACCGTGGCGCCCAGCAGCTGGACGGTGCGCACCGAGAGCGCGACCTCGTGCGTCGCTCTCCGGGCAGCGCCCGATGGTCATGGTCAGCTGCTCGCAGCCGCCGTCGACCCACGCCATCGTGGCCAGAACCCGCGTCTCGGCCCGGCGGCCCTTGGCCGGGACGGTCACGCCCAGCCGGGTCGACGTCGCGAGGGTGACCCGGGCCGGGCCGAACGCGCGGTCCAGCAGCGGAGTGAGCTGGGCGCCGTCCTCCACCGAGTCGACGGCCAGCGCCGGGATCGCCCTGCCGAGCGCGAAGTCGTTGCCGTAGGCCTGCAGGGTGAGCGACATCGTGGCCGGCCGGCGCCTCGACGACCGCGCGCTGCAGCAGCGAGTCCTCAGCGGCGTTCGCCCAGAGCGGCCCGACGGCAGCCGCCGCGAAGGCCGTCATCGCCGTGAGGAGGAGTCCGAGCGTCGACCATCGCCGCCAGGACAGGGATGCAAGCGTGATCGCGAGAAGCGTCCTCACGGCCACGGCCACGAGGACGACGGCATCCGCCCATGATCGCAGTACCGACCCCCCGACGGAAGCGCTTCCGTGCAGGTCGTTACCGCGCGTTACCCGGTCCGGCGCTCTACGCTGGCCCACGGTCCGCGGGAGATCTTCGAAGGAGGTTCGGCTGTGCGCGTCTGGCGTTCGCTGCGACGACGTGCCCGGCGCCACCGGGAGCACGGTGGTGACGATCGGCAACTTCGACGGCGTCCACCTCGGGCACCGCCACCTGATCGCCGGCCTGGTGGCGCGAGCCCGCGAGCTCGGCGCCGAGGCGGTCGTCACCACCTTCGACCCGCACCCGATGACCGTGATCCACCCCGACTCCGCGCCGCCGCGGCTGACGACCCTCGACCACCGGCTCGAGCTGCTGGCCGGGCAGGGGGTCGACGCGGTGCTGGTGCTGCCCTTCACCTCCGAGCTGTCCCGGTGGGAGCCCGACGAGTTCGTCCGGCGGGTGCTGGTCGAGCGGCTGCACGCGGTCGAGGTGCACGTCGGCGAGAACTTCCGGTTCGGTCACCGCGCGGCCGGCGACGTCACGACGCTGCTGGCGGAGGGGGAGCGGCTCGGCTTCGCCGTCGTCGCCGTACCGCTGGCCGGAGACCGCACCCGCTGGTCCTCGACGTACATCCGGCAGTGCCTCGCCGAGGGCGACGTCGCCACGGCGGCGACCGCACTCGGCCGGCTGCACCGCGTCGAGGGGCCGGTCGTCGTGGGTGACCGACGCGGTCGCGGGCTCGGCTACCCCACGGCCAACCTGTCGCTGCCCGACGACGCCGCGATCCCTGCCGACGGTGTGTACGCCGGCTGGCTGACCCGCGCGGACGGCACCCGGCTGCCGGCCGCCATCTCGATCGGCACCAACCCGACCTTCGGTGGGACCGTGCGCCGGGTCGAGGCGTACGTGCTCGACCGGGACGACCTCGAGCTGTACGGCGAGCACGTGGCGGTGGACTTCCTCGAGCGGCTGCGCGAGACGGTGACCTTCGACGGTGTCGAGCCGCTGCTCGCGCAGATGGCCGTCGACGTCGACCGGGCGCGCGCGATGACCGCCGCCTCGTGACGCCGGCATCGTGACCGATCACGAGCACGAGCAGGCGACCCGGGAGACCGAGAACTGGTTCCTCCGGCACGGGCTGCCGTTCTTCATCGAGGGCCGCCGGATCTCGGTCGACGACCTCGCGCACGGCCGGTCCGTCATCCTCCTCGCGCTCGTCTACTTCGGCTCCCTGGTGATCGCCGTCCCGAGCGACCGCCCCTGGCCGGAGCGGCTGCTGCTGGCCGCCGCCGGGCTGCTCGCCCTGGTCGCCGTCTGGGCCGTCGCCAACCTGGCCCGCCGCCAGCGCGCCCTGGAACGGCCGCGCCGGGTCGGCATCGTGGAGGTCGCGGTCTTCGCCCTCGGTCCGGCCGCGGTGGTCGCCGTCCTGCAGCAGGACGCCGACCTGGTGCTCGCCGTCCTGCTCGCGGACGTGTCGATCCTGGCGGTGGTCGCCGCGGCGGAGGTCCTCGACGCCGGCCCGATCGCGCGGTGGGCGGTGGTCCGCACCTTCGCCGAGCTGGGGTCGCTGTTCCGGCTGGTCACCCGGGCGCTGCCGATGCTGCTGCTCTTCATCACCTTCCTGTTCATCAACACCGAGGTGTGGCAGGTCGCCTCCGCGCTGTCCCGGCCGGTGCTCTGGCTGGCGGTGGCGTTCTTCGGGGCGCTGGCGCTGGGCTTCCTGATCGCCCGGCTGCCCGAGGAGGTCGCGGCCGTCAACGACGACCTCGACCCCGACGTCGTACGCCGGGCCGTCCAGGGCACGCCGCTGGAGTCCCACCTCGACGACCTGTCCGACGTGCACTCGGAGCCGCTCGACCGGCGCCAGCGCACCAACCTGCTGCTCGTCCTGCTGATCACCCAGGCGAGCCAGGTCCTGCTGCTCGTCGGTGTCGGTGTGGCTGTTCTTCCTGCTCTTCGGCCAGGTCGCGATCGAGGACAGCGTCATCAACAGCTGGGTCGGCAACGGCGCGCCGCACTACCCGCCGGTCCTGGGCGACCTCGGCCTGTCCCGCGAGCTGCTGAAGGTGTCGACGTTCCTGGCGGCCTTCTCCGGCCTCTACTTCACGGTGTACGCGGTCACCGACGCGAACTACCGGGAGCAGTTCTTCCACGAGATCACCGCCGAGCTCGAGCGGGCCGTCGGCGTCCGGGCTGCCTACCTCGCCCTGCGCCGGCGTACGTAAGGTCGAAGCCATGGAGTACCGCACCCTCGGCAGCAGCGGCATGGCCGTGTCGACCTACGCGCTCGGCACGATGACCTTCGGCAAGGAGACCGACGAGGCGGGCAGCCACGCGCAGCTCGACCAGTTCCTGGAGGCCGGCGGCACCCTCGTCGACACCGCAGACGTCTACACCGCCGGCGCGAGCGAGGAGATCGTCGGCCGCTGGCTCGACGACCGGCCGTCCGACGTCACCGACCGGGTGGTGCTCGCCACCAAGGCCCGGTTCGCCGATGGGCGACGACGCCAACGACGTCGGCCTGTCCCGCCGGCACCTGACCCGGGCGCTGGACGCCTCGCTGACCAGGCTGCGGGTCGACTGCATCGACCTCTACCAGGTGCACGCCTGGGACCCGCACACCCCGATCGAGGAGACCCTCGGGTTCTTCGACGACGTCGTGCGGGCCGGCAAGGTGCGCTACGCCGGGCTGTCGAACTTCACCGGCTGGCAGGTGCAGAAGACGGTCGACGTCGCCGAGGCCCGGCACCTGCCCCGGCCGGTGACCCTCCAGCCGCAGTACAACCTGCTGGCCCGCGAGGTCGAGTGGGAGATCGTCCCCGCCTGCGTCGAGAACGGCCTCGGCCTGCTCCCGTGGTCGCCGCTCGGCGGCGGCTGGCTCACCGGGAAGTACACCCGGGACCAGCAGCCCAGCGGCGCGACCCGGCTCGGCGAGGACCCCGGCCGCGGCGTCGAGGCCTACGACAAGCGGGCCGCCAGCGAGCGCACCTGGGCGGTGGTCGACGCGGTCCAGGGGGTCGCCGAGGCCCGCGGCGTCGTCGATGGCCGCCGTCGCGCTCGCCTGGCTGCACGACCGGCCGGCGGTGTCCTCGGTGATCCTCGGCGCCCGCACCACCGACCAGCTGACCGCCAACCTGGCCGCCGCCGGGCTGCACCTGAGCCCGGAGGAGGTCGCCCGCCTGGACGCGGCCAGCGACCCGGCCCCGGCGGACTACCCCTACGGGCCCGGCCGGTCGCGGAGCAGCGGGAGCGCAGCCTGTGACCTGCGCTGATTCGGCTACCACCCCTCCCGGCTGGTAGCCTCGGGAACTGCCGTGAACACGGCGTGAGCCTTCATGATCCGCGCGTGACCCATACCGGGCGGAGCTCACCTTAGACCTTCAGGGAGAACAGTGCCGCTCGACACCGCCACAAAGACCCAGATCATGGCCGACCATGGCCGCGTCGAGGCTGACACCGGCTCGCCCGAGGTCCAGGTCGCGATGCTCTCGCGTCGCATCAGCGACCTCACCGAGCACCTCAAGGAGCACAAGCACGACCACCACTCGCGTCGTGGCCTGCTCCTGCTCGTCGGCCGTCGCCGCCGGTTGCTCAACTACCTGGCGAAGAAGGACATCAACCGCTACCGCGCGCTGATCGAGAAGCTCGGCCTGCGCCGCTAGCTTCCGCACCACCACACGAGGACGAGCGGTTCGCCCCGGCGTACCGGTCCTCGGTAGTGGCCCGCGGATGGTCACCCTCCGCAGGCTTCCATCGAAGACCGGCGTCGCGACCCGCTCTCCCGCAGCAAAGAGGAGAGAGACCAGATGACATCAGCACAGGGTCAGACAGACAACGCCGTTCATACCACCGAAGCCGTGATCGACAACGGCTCGTTCGGCACCCGCACCGTCCGCTTCGAGACCGGGCGGCTCGCCCGCCAGGCCGCCGGCTCCGTCGCCGCCTACCTCGACGACGACACGATGCTGCTCTCGGCCACCACGGCCGGGAAGCACCCCAAGGAGAACCTCGACTTCTTCCCCCTCACGGTGGACGTCGAGGAGCGGATGTACGCCGCGGGCCGCATCCCCGGCTCGTTCTTCCGCCGCGAGGGCCGCCCGAGCGAGGACGCGATCCTCACCTGCCGGCTGATCGACCGCCCGCTGCGCCCGACGTTCGCGAAGGGTCTGCGCAACGAGGTCCAGGTCGTCATCACCGTCATGGCGCTGGACCCCAAGGACATGTACGACGTCGTGGCGATCAACGCCGCGTCGGCGTCCACCCAGCTCTCCGGCCTGCCGTTCTCCGGCCCGATCGGCGCCACCCGGGTCGCCCTGATCGACGACCAGTGGGTCGCGTTCCCGACCCACGAGCAGCTCGAGTCGGCCGTCTTCGACATGGTCGTCGCCGGCCGGATCGCCGGCGACGACGTCGCGATCATGATGGTCGAGGCCGAGGCCACCATGGCCGCCTGGAACCTCATCAAGAACGACGGCAAGACCGCTCCCACCGAGGAGATCGTGGCCCAGGGCCTCGACGCGGCCAAGCCGTTCATCAAGCAGCTGTGCGAGGCGCAGCAGCAGCTCGCCGACCAGGCCGCGAAGCCGACCGCCGAGTTCCCGCGCTTCCTCGACTACCAGGACGACGTGCTCGAGGCCGTCAACGCCACCGTCAGCTCCGACCTCGCCGCGGCGCTCGCCGTCACCGGCAAGCTCGAGCGCGAGGCCGAGATCGACAGCCTCAGCGACACCCTGATGGACAAGCTCGCCGGCCAGTTCGAGGGCCGCGAGAAGGAGATCAAGGCGGCCTTCAAGTCGGTCACCAAGTAGCTGGTCCGCCAGCGGATCCTGCGCGACAAGGTCCGCATCGACGGTCGCGGCCTGTCCGACATCCGCACCCTCTCGGCCGAGGTCGAGGTGCTCCCGCGGGTGCACGGCTCGGCGCTGTTCGAGCGCGGCGAGACCCAGATCCTCGGGGTCACGACGCTGAACATGCTGCGCATGGAGCAGATGATCGACACGCTCAACCCCGAGAACCGCAAGCGCTACATGCACAACTACAACTTCCCGCCCTACTCGACCGGTGAGACCGGCCGGGTGGGCTCGCCGAAGCGTCGCGAGATCGGCCACGGCGCGCTCGCCGAGCGGGCGATCCTGCCGGTGCTGCCGGCCCGCGAGGAGTTCCCCTACGCGATCCGTCAGGTGTCCGAGGCTCTCGGCTCCAACGGCTCGACCTCGATGGGCTCGGTCTGCGCCTCGACCATGTCGCTGCTGAAGGCCGGTGTGCCGCTGCGGGCGCCGGTCGCCGGCATCGCGATGGGCCTGATCTCCGACACGGTCGACGGCGAGACCGAGTACGCGGCGCTGACCGACATCCTCGGCGCCGAGGACGCGTTCGGCGACATGGACTTCAAGGTCGCCGGCACCCGCGAGTTCGTCACGGCGATCCAGCTCGACACCAAGCTCGACGGCATCCCGGCCTCGGTGCTCGCCTCGGCGCTCACCCAGGCCAAGGAGGCCCGCCTCCACATCCTCGACGTGATGAACGAGGCGATCGACGCGCCGGACGAGATGTCGCCGCACGCCCCGCGGATCATCAGCATCAAGATCCCGGTCGACCAGATCGGCGCGGTCATCGGGCCCAAGGGCAAGATGATCAACCAGATCCAGGACGAGACCGGCGCCGAGATCACCATCGAGGACGACGGCACGATCTACATCGGCGCGACCGACGGCCCCAAGGCCGAGGCCGCCCGGGCCATGATCAACGCCATCGCCAACCCGACGATGCCCGAGGTCGGCGAGCGGTACCTCGGCACGGTCGTCAAGACCACCACCTTCGGCGCGTTCGTCTCGCTGGTGCCCGGTCGGGACGGCCTGCTGCACATCTCGAAGCTGCGCGCGCTCGCCGGTGGCAAGCGCGTCGACAACGTCGAGGACGTCGTCAAGGTCGGCGACAAGGTCCAGGTCGCAGATCGCCGAGATCGACCCGCGCGGCAAGCTCTCGCTGATCCCGGTCGAGGCTGACGGCGGCAACGCCGACGCCGCGGCCGCGGCCGAGACCGCCGACGTCGAGGCCTAGGCCTCGCGTCGGTGCGGCAAGCAACTCGCACGCTCCACCGGGGGGACGGCGGTGGCGGACTCGTCCGCCACACCGTCCTGCCCGGTGGGCTGCGCATCGTCACCGAGGCGGTGCCGACCGTCCGGTCGGTGACCGTCGGCGTCTGGGTCGGCGTCGGCTCCCGCGACGAGACCCCGTCCCTCGCCGGGGCCTCGCACTACCTCGAGCACCTGCTGTTCAAGGGCACCCGCCGGCGCGACGCGCTGGACATCTCGTCGGCGATCGACGCCGTCGGCGGCGAGATGAACGCGTTCACCTCCAAGGAGTACACCTGCTACTACGCGCGGGTGCTCGACACCGACCTGCCGCTGGCGGTCGACGTCGTCGGTGACCTGGTCACCTCCTCGGTCATCCGCGCCGCCGACGTCGACGCGGAGCGGGGCGTGATCCTCGAAGAGATCGCCATGCACGAGGACGACCCGACCGACATGGTCCACGACCAGTTCGCGCAGGTCCTCTTCGGCGACGGTGCCGCTGTCGCCGGCCGGTGCTCGGCACGGTCGAGTCGATCGAGTCCATCCGGCGTACGGCCATCAACGGCTACTACCGGCGCCGCTACCGGCCGCAGGACATGGTCGTCGCGGTCGCCGGCAACATCGACCACGCCACCGTCGTGCGCCTGGTCCGCAAGGCCTTCGGCGCCGCCGGGATGCTCGACGGCGACGCGGTCCCGGCGCCGCCGCGCGGCGGCCGGCTGGTGACCACGAGCAGCGGCGTGCGCGTCGTGCACCGTGCCACCGAGCAGGCGAACCTCGTGCTCGGCGGGCCCGGCGTGGCCCGCACCGACGAGCGGCGGTTCGCCCTCGGCGTGCTCAACGCCGCGCTCGGCGGCGGGATGTCGTCGCGGCTGTTCCAGGAGGTGCGCGAGAAGCGCGGCCTGGCCTACTCGGTCTACAGCTACCACGCGCAGTACGCCGACACCGGGCTGTTCGGGGTCTACGCCGGCTGCGTGCCGCGCAAGGTCGACGACGTGCTCGCCATCTGCCGCGACGAGATCGCGAAGGTCGCCGCGACCGGCATCACGACCGACGAGCTCGAGCGCGGCAAGGGCCAGCTGCGCGGCTCGCTGGTCCTCGGCCTCGAGGACACCGGCTCGCGGATGAGCCGGATCGGCAAGGCCGAGCTGGTCTACGGCGAGCAGCTCTCGGTCGACGAGGTGCTGGACGAAGATCGACGGCCGTCACCCTCGACGAGGTGCGCGCCGTCGCCGCCGACGTGCTCACCGCGGCCCCCACCCTGGCCGTCGTCGGCCCGTTCGACGAGGCGCGCGACTTCACCGCGGCCGTCGCCTGATGCGCGTCGCGGTCCTCGGCGCCGGCGGCCGGATGGGCGCCGAGGCCTGCCGCGCCGTCGAGGCCGCCGACGACCTCGAGCTGGTCGCCCGGGTCGGCTCGGCGACCCGCTGACGCTGCTGACCGACGCCGAGCGCCGAGGTCGCGGTCGACCTCACCCGGCCGGACGCCGTGATGGACAACCTGCAGTTCTGCATCGAGCACGGCATCCACGCCGTGGTCGGCACCAGCGGCTTCGACGACGACCGGCTCGCCACCCTGCGCGGCTGGCTGGCCGACGCGCCCGGCGTCGGCGTGCTCATCGCGCCGAACTTCGCGGTCGGCGCCGTGCTGATGATGCGGTTCGCCGCGCAGGCCGCCCGGTTCTTCGAGTCGGTCGAGATCGTCGAGCTGCACCACCCGGACAAGGCCGACGCGCCGAGCGGCACGGCCCGGCGTACCGCCGAGATGGTGGCCGCCGCGCGCCGCGAGGCCGGGCTGGGGCCGATGCCGGACGCCACGACGGCCGCCCTGGACGGCGCGCGCGGCGCGGACGTCGACGGCGTGCCGGTGCACTCGGTGCGGGCCCGCGGTCTGGTGGCGCACCAGGAGGTGCTGCTCGGTACGTCGGGCGAGACCCTGACGATCCGGCACGACTCCTACGACCGCGCGTCCTTCATGCCGGGCGTGCTGCTCGCGATCCGCGGGGTGGCCGACCGGCCCGGGCTCACCGTCGGGCTGGAGCCGCTGCTCGGCCTCGGCTGAGCACCACCACCGCCAGCAGCGTCCCGGCCAGCAGGCCGGCAGCGACGCCCCACACCTCGGGATGGTCGTCGCCCACCAGGGTCGAGACCCAGCTGCCGGCGACGAAGGCCACCAGGAACAGGGCGGCGGCCAGGGCCAGGCGGTGACGACGAGGCAGGTGAGCGAACATGGGCGACCCCGCATGGTCTCGACGGAGGAACAGCTCCTGACCTCTAGACGAACGACGGCCCCGGATGGTTGCCTTCCCGGGCGCTCAGTTGATCAGGCGGAGCAGCGCGGCGGTGGCGGCCGCGGCGCCCACGACCACGAGGAACGGCGCGCGCAGCAGCAGCGCGACCACCGCGACCGCCATCCCGGCCACCCGGGCGTCGAGCACCAGCGAGTCACCGGTCGAGAACGTCTGCACGGCGGCCAGCGCTGCCAGCAGGGCCACCGGCAGCAGGTCCGAGATCCGCGCCATCACCGGGTGCTCGAGCACCCGCTGCGGCACCGAGAGCCCCGCCAGCTTGAGCAGGTAGCAGCCGGCCGCGGTGGCCAGGATCGCGCCCCAGGTCGTCATGCCGGCCTCCGCCGGGCCATCACGGCGACCGCCGGCACCAGGGCCGCGATCAGGACGGGCACGCCGGCCGGCACGAACGGGACGGCGAGCACGGCCACCAGGGCCGCGGTCAGCGCGGTCAGCCAGGTCGGGCGGCTGTTCAGCCGCGGCCACAGCAGGGCGAGGAACGCCGCCGGCGCGGCGGCGTCCAGGCCCAGCGCCGCCGGGTCGCCGATGACGCTGCCGGCCAGCGCGCCGACGAGGGTGGCCAGGTTCCACAGGACGAACACGGCCAGGCCGGTGGCCCAGAAACCCAGCCGGCTGGCCCGCTCGCCGCTCGGCTCGGCGCCGAGCGCGACCGCCGTCGACTCGTCGATGACCAGCTGGGCGCCGACCAGCCGGCGCAGGCCGTGCAGCCGCAGCATGCCGGCCAGGCTGGCGCCGTAGACGACGTTGCGGACGCCGAGCAGCACCGCCGACGCGGTCCCCGACACGGCTGACCCGCCGCCGCCGAGCACCCCGATCAGGGCGAACTGCGAGCCGCCGGTGAACAGCAGCACCGACATGGCGCAGGTCTGGACCACCGAGAGGCCGGCCGCGACGCCGAGCGCCCCGAACGAGACGCCGTAGGCGCCGGTGGCGACGCCGACCGACAGCGCGGTCCGCAGGACCTGGGCGCGGGTGGCCGGCCAGCCCTCGACCGCCTCCGTCACTGATCCATCAGCGCGGTGCGCAGCCGGGCCTGCTCGATCACGACGTCGCCGTCGCCCCGGAGGTCGAGGGTGCGGGTGGCGCCGTCGTCGTCCCAGCCGGCCCCGACCAGGAACGCCCGCAGGTCGGTCTCGGCGGTCGCCAGCCAGACGTGCAGGTGCGCGTAGCCGTCGCCGCGGCCGATGTCGGCCACCGCGTTGACCAGCCGCGACCCGTGCCCCGACCCCGACTCCGCCGGGTCGACGCACAGGGTCAGCAGCTCGCCGTCCCGCGCCGGGTCGGTGTCCGGGTCGGACGCCGGTGCCAGCGCGGCGAAGCCGACCAGCCGGTCGCCGTCCAGTGCGGTGAGCACCCGGTGCCGCGGCGACGGAGGTTCGGTGATGGCCGACCGCCAGCGGTCGGCGGCCTCCGCCGAGCCGACCGCCTCGAGCAGGTCGTCCGGCAGGGCGTCGCCGTGCACACCGGCCCAGACGGCACCCTGGATCCGGGCGAGCTCCTCGGCGGCAGCAGGAGTCGCCGGGCGCACGCTCGCGTCGGCCATCCGCCGATCTTCGCACCTACGGTCGCGGCACCCCGCCCAGGTCCCGGGACCACTGCACCGCAGACACCGGGAGGTCGCCGACGTCGAAGCGGATCCAGGGACGGACGCCGCGCCCGGCTCGGTCGGTTGTCACGAGCCGCTGGTCGCCGGCACCACCGACCAGCCAGACGATCCGCGACCCCGCCCAGCCGACTGCGGACAGGGTGTCCGCGGGTGCCGGGACGGCGACCGGGTCCGACCCCTCGAGGCTGCCGATCGCATAGACGCCCGTCTGCGGGGTGTACAGCAGCAGGTTCGTGCCGTCCGGCGACCAGGCCATCGACCCGTTGACGAGGTGCCCTTCCAGGTTGACGACGGGCCGTCCGTCGAGGTCGAGCACCCGGGTCGAGTCCGGGCTCGTCCGACTCGTCGTGCCCGGGCTGTCCGACCGCGAGCAGCGTGCCGTCGGGGGACCAGCCGATCCCGCCGGCGCACCCGCCCTGCACATCGGGGCGCGCCACCCCTCGCTGGACCGCGAGCTGCCTGCCGGTGCGCACCTCGACGCGTCGTACGCCGGTGTCGCTGAGGTAGGCGACCCACCGCGAGTCCGGGCTCAGCTCCGGGCAGAAGCCGAGGGCCCCACCGAGTGGGTTGCGCTCGCCGGTGTCCAGGTCGACGACGACGATGCTGGGGAAGTCGCTGGAGTGGTAGTAGGAGCTCCGGCGCTCGTCCTGGACGAGGTACTCACCGCCCCCCGCGGACAGCTGCGGCCGTGCGTAGTTGAAGGCTGGCAGCACCTCGTCGAGCGGCAGGCCGTCGGCGTCCTGCGAACCGAGGGGCAGCAGGTAGGGCTTGCGGTTGTTGGGTCGGCTCGGGTCCGCGAGCATGAAGGCCAGGACCGACCGGCCGGGCGTCGAGGTCTCCTGCCCACTGAGGCCCACGACGCGCGGCGGCTGCAGCACCGGCTCGACGATCGAGGGCTCCTGGTGCCGCAGCACGACGACCGACGTCGCGACGACGACGGCGACCAGCGCTGCGGCGACCAGGACAGGCAGCCGCCGGGAGGGCCGCAGCTCCGGCTGGTCGGGCTGGAGGCGGCCGAGCAGGTGGACGGGGACGACGTCGTCCGACAGGTCGCGCAGGGCGACACCTGAGGCGGTCCTCAAAGGTGCTCATCGACGCGCTCCGTCTCCTTCGCGGGTGCCAGGTCCCCACAGCTCGCGCGGAGCTGCGCCAGTGCCTTGTGCGCCTGGCTCTTCACGGTGCCCACCGAGATGCCGAGCAGGTCGGCGACCTGCCGCTCGGTGAGGTCCTCGAAGAAGCGCAGGACGACCACGGCCCGTTGCCGGCGTCCGAGCTGCCATCAGCGCCTGCCGCAGCACCAGCCGGTCCTCCGCCGCTCCGGGCGTCGTCGGCGGCGCTGTCGAGGCTCGGGGAGCGGTGAAGGTGGGCAGCTCGGTCACCCGGCGGCGGCGCCACGAGCGACACCTGCTCTCGGTACATCGCCTGCGCGGACGTATGCCTCGGCGGCGGCCGCAACCCGGATCGACGCCCAGCGGTTGGCGCACTTCTCGAGGGCGGTCTGGACGAGGTCCTCGGCCAGCTGCTGGTCACCGGTGAGCAGGTAGGCCGTGCGCAAGAGGGCGTGGCCGCGCGCCGCGACGAAGTCACGGAACTCCTTGTCCTCGAGTGCGGTTCACGCCGCCGTGCCCTTCTCTGCTCCTCGATGGTGCTCCGAACCTGCTCAGGACGCGACGGCCTCGCCGTGGTGGCCGACCCGACGGGACCCGACGACGACACCCGCGGTCACGAGCGCGCCGAGTGCGGCGCTGAGGGCGAGCTGCCAGGCCGTCGCGTCGAGGCCGCCGGACGAGTCGGTCGACGACGGGGTGACCTGCTGCCCCGCCGGGCGGCCCGTGGTGCTCTCGTGCGCGCTCGATCTGGGCCTTGTTCGGGTGGGTAGGCGTCACGGTCTGCCGCTCGGCGTGCTCGATCGCGGCCTTGGTGCTGCGGCCCGGTGTCGGCCGCAGTCGCGGCGACGGGAGTAGCGACGGCGGCAGACCGCGGACAGGGCGAGGGCCAGGCTGGCGGCTCGGCGGGTGCATTACGTACGACATGGTCATCTCCTCGGTGCCGGCTCTGCCGGCGGGTAGAAGGTGTGGTGTCGGACGTCCGCCACACAAGACGCGTCCTGGCTGCCGGAAGGTTGCACCGGTCCGGCCTACGATCGGGGGGTGACCGCAACCCCCGTCGTCGAGACGCCGTACGAAGACCTGCTCCGCCACGTGCTGGAGACCGGGACGAGCCGTCCCGACCGCACCGGCACCGGCTCGCGCAGCGTCTTCGGGCACCAGCTGCGCTTCGACCTGCGGCAGGGCTTCCCGCTGATCACGACCAAGCGGGTGCACTTCCGGTCGATCGCCTACGAGCTGCTGTGGTTCCTGCGCGGCGACGGCAACGTCGGCTGGCTGCAGGAGAACGGCGTGACGATCTGGGACGAGTGGGCGGCGCCGGACGGTGACCTCGGCCCGGTGTACGGCGTGCAGTGGCGGTCCTGGCCGACGCCGGACGGCGGCGCCATCGACCAGATCTCGCGGCGTCCTCGAGCAGCTGCGCACCGACCCGACCTCGCGGCGGATGATCGTCTCGGCGTGGAACGTGGCGGACATCGGGAAGATGGCGCTGCCGCCGTGTCATCTGCTCTTCCAGTTCTACGTCGCCGACGGCCGGCTGTCCTGCCAGCTCTACCAGCGCAGCGCCGACCTCTTCCTCGGCGTCCCGTTCAACATCGCGAGCTACGCGCTGCTCACGCACATGGTCGCCCAGCAGGTCGGGCTCGACGTCGGCGACTTCGTCTGGACCGGCGGCGACTGCCACGTCTACGACAACCACGTCGAGCAGGTGCGCGAGCAGCTGTCCCGCGAGGCCTACCCGTTCCCGCGGCTCGAGCTGCGCAAGGCGCCGTCGCTGTTCGAGTACGCCTACGAGGACTTCGAGGTCGTCGGCTACCAGCACCACCCGGCGCTGCGGGCCCCGGTCGCCGTTTGATCGGGCTGGTCTGGGCCCAGGCGGCGAACGGCGTGATCGGCGTCGGCGGCGGGCTGCCCTGGCAGCTGCCGGAGGACCTGGCCCGGTTCAAGGAGCTCACGCTGGGGTCGACGGTCGTCATGGGCCGGGCGACCTGGGACTCGCTGCCGCCGAGCGTGCGGCCGCTGCCGGGACGGCGCAACGTCGTGCTCACCCGGCAGCCGGGCTGGCAGGCGCCCGGCGCCGTCGTGGCGCGCAGCCTGGCCGAGGCGCTGGACCAGCCCGGCGACGTGTGGGTGATCGGCGGGGCCAGCGTCTACCGCGACGCCCTGCCGCTCGCCGACGTGGTGGTGGTGACCGAGCTGGCGCGGGCCTTCGACGGCGACACCCGGGCGCCCGAGCTCGGCCCGGGCTGGCGGGTCCGCGACCTCGAGCCCGGCCACCGGCTGGCTGCCCTCGCGCACCGGCCTGGACCACCGGGTCGTCACCTACGTCCCGTCGGCCGCAGTGACGTCCCGTGACCTGGCGTGACCTGGCGTGCTGCATCCGGGTCCAGACGTCGCATTCTGTAACGCTGCCGGCCCGGCCGGCGATGTGCGGGCGAGCCCCGTCGCCGCCCGAACCCCCGAGCGGGTGGCGACGGGTCTCCCTGTGCGCACCGACTGCGTCCCTGACCCGCGGTTCTCCCGGTAGCGTGGCGCCCATGCCCAGCACTGCACCTTCTCCGGCAGCAGCGGCCGCGTTCGGCCGCGTCCTCACCGCGATGGTCACCCCGTTCCGCGCCGACGGCGGGCTCGACCTCGACGCGGCCCAGCGGGTCGCCACCCACCTGGTCGACAACGGCCACGACGGCCTGGTCGTCAGCGGGACGACCGGCGAGTCGCCCACGACCAGCGACGACGAGAAGGAGCGGCTGATCCGCGCCGTCGTCGAGGCGGTCGGCGACCGGGCCCGGGTGGTCGCGGGCACGGGCACCAACGACACCGCACCACACCGTCGAGCTGTCCCGCAGCGCCGAGAAGGCCGGCGCGCACGGCCTGCTGCTGGTGACGCCGTACTACAACAAGCCGCCGCAAGAGGCCCTGGTGCGGCACTTCCAGACCGCCGCCGACGCGGTCGACCTGCCGGTGATGCTCTACGACATCCCGGGCCGCACCGGCACCCCGATCGAGTACGACTCGCTGGTCCGGCTGGCCGAGCACGACCGGATCCTCGCGGTCAAGGACGCCAAGGGCGACCTCTTCGAGGGCTCCCGGGTGATCGCCGAGACCGGCCTGGCGCTACTACTCCGGCGACGACGCGCTCAACCTCGCCTGGCTCACCCACGGCGCCGTCGGCGTCGTCAGCGTCGTCGGCCACGTCGCCGCGCGGAGTACGCCGAGATGGTCGCGGCCGTCGAGAAGGGCGACCTGGCGACGGCCCTGCGAGCTGCACCGCCGGCTGATGCCCGTCGGTGCGCGCAGTCATGGACCGGTCGTCGCAGGGCGCGATCAGGGCCAAGGCGGCGCTGCAGATCCTGGGCGTCATCCCGGAGCGCACCGTCCGGCCGCCGCTGCTGCCGAGCCTCCGACGCCGAGGTCGACCGCCTGCGCGAGGTCCTCGAGGCCGCCCGGTGAGCCACCCGCACCCAGAGCTCGGGCCGCCGCCCGCGCTCGCCGAGGGCGGACTGCGCGTCGTCGCCCTCGGCGGCCTCGGCGAGGTCGGGCGCAACATGACCGTCTTCGAGTACGACGGGCAGGCTGCTGGTCGTCGACTGCGGGGTGCTGTTCCCCGAGGACCACCAGCCCGGCGTCGACCTGATCCTGCCCGACTTCGACTACATCCGGGACCGGCTGGACGCCGTCGAGGCGATCGTGCTCACCCACGGCCACGAGGACCACATCGGGGCGGTGCCCTACCTGCTGCGCGAGAAGCCCGACATCCCGCTGGTCGGCTCGCGGCTGACGCTGGCGATGGTCGAGGCCAAGCTGCAGGAGCACCGGCATCAAGCCGTACACGCTCGAGGTGCGGGAAGGGCAGCGGGAGCAGCTCGGGCCGTTCGACTGCGAGTTCGTCGCGGTGAACCACTCGATCCCGGACGCGCTCGCGGTCGCCATCCGGACCGGCGCCGGCCTGGTGCTGCACACCGGCGACTTCAAGATGGACCAGCTCCCGCTGGACGGCCGGCTCACCGACCTGCGGGCCTTCGCGCGGCTCGGCGACGAGGGCGTCGACCTGCTGCTCGCCGACTCGACGAACGCCGAGGTGCCGGGCTTCACCACGCCCGGAGCGCGACATCGCGCCCGTCCTCGACCGGGTGTTCGCCGAGGCGAGCAAGCGCGTCATCGTCGCGTCCTTCGCCAGCCACGTGCACCGCGTCCAGCAGGTGCTCGACGCCGCCGTACGGCACCGGCGCAAGGTCGCCTTCGTCGGCCGCTCGATGGTGCGCAACATGGGAGTGGCCCGCGACCTCGGCTACCTCCACGTGCCCGCGGACCTGCTCGTCGACGTGAAGACGCTCGACGACCTGCGCGACGACGAGATCGTGCTCGTCTGCACCGGCTCGCAGGGCGAGCCGATGTCGGCGCTGTCCCGGATCGCCAACCGCGACCACGTCATCCGGATCGGCGAGGGCGACACCGTGATCCTCGCGTCCTCGCTCATCCCCGGCAACGAGAACCCGGTCTACCGCGTCATCAACGGGCTGACCCGGTGGGGCGCCACGGTCGTGCACAAGGCGCAACGCCATGGTGCACGTCTCGGGCCACGCGTCGGCCGGCGAGCTGCTCTACGTCTACAACATCGTCCAGCCGCGCAACGTGATGCCGGTGCACGGCGAGTGGCGGCACCTGCGGGCCAACGCCGACCTGGCGGTGCTCACCGGCGTCCCGCGCGAGCGCACCCTGATCGCCGAGGACGGCGTCGTCGTCGACCTCGTCGACGGCACGGCCGGCGATCGTCGGCGCGGTGCCCTGCGGCTACGTGTACGTCGACGGCTCCAGCGTCGGCGACGTCACCGAGTCGTCGCTGAAGGACCGCCGGATCCTGCGCGACGAGGGCTTCATCTCCGTGGTGGTGGTCGTCGACTCGGTGACCGGCAAGGTGGCCGGCGGCCCGGAGATCCACGCGCGTGGCTTCGCCGAGGACGACAGCGTCTTCGACGAGGTCCGCCACCGCATCGAGGAGGCCCTGGAGAAGGCCGCCTCAGAAGGCATCGGCGACGGCCGCCAGCTCGAGCAGCTGGTCCGTCGCACCGTGGGCAAGTGGGTGAGCGACACCTACCGCCGTCGTCCGATGATCATCCCTCTCGTAGTCGAGGTGTAGCGCCCATGGTGGCAACGGTGGACGAGGTCCCGGTACGACGGCTGCTGTCGGCGCTGGAGGACATGCGCGACGGCAAGTTCCGCCGGCGACTGCCCGAGACCGGCGACGGCGTGCTGCTGGAGCTGGCCCGCACCTACAACGAGGTGGCCGAGCGCAACTCCCGGCTGGCCGCCGAGCTGCACCGGGTCCGTCGTACGGCGGGACGCGACGGTCGGCTCACCGAGCGGCTCGACGGCGCGAACGCCACCGGCACCTGGGCCGAGGCGTACGAGGACGCCAACGCGCTGGTCGACGACCTGGTCCGCCCGGTCACCGAGGTCGCGCGGGTCATCGAGGCGGTCGCCGAGGGCGACCTGTCCCAGCGGATCGAGCTGCGCAGCGGCAACCTGCCGCTGCGCGGTGAGTTCCTGCGCATCGGCCGCACCGTCAACGCGATGGTCGACCAGCTCGCGCTGTTCACCGCCGAGGTCACCCGCGTCGCGCGCGAGGTCGGCACCGAGGGCAACCTCGGCGGCCAGGCCAAGGTGCGCGGCGTCAGCGGCAGCTGGAAGGACCTCACCGACTCGGTGAACTCGATGGCCAGCAACCTGACCAACCAGGTGCGCAACATCGCCCAGGTCACCACCGCGGTCGCGAACGGCGACCTGTCCCGCAAGATCACGGTCGACGTGAAGGGCGAGCTCTTCGAGCTGAAGAGCACCATCAACACGATGGTCGACCAGCTGTCGTCGTTCGCCTCGGAGGTCACCCGCGTCGCCCGTGAGGTCGGCACCGACGGCATCCTCGGCGGCCAGGCCGAGGTGCCCGGCGTCTCCGGCACCTGGAAGGACCTCACCGACAACGTCAACGGCATGGCCAGCAACCTGACCGGCCAGGTCCGCTCCATCGCGCAGGTGTCCACCGCCGTCGCCCGCGGCGACCTCAGCCAGAAGATCACCGTCGAGGCCAAGGGCGAGGTCGCGACCCTCGCCGACACCATCAACACGATGGTCGACACCCTGCGGGCCTTCGCCGACGAGGTCACCCGCGTCGCCCGCGAGGTCGGCACCGAGGGCCGGCTCGGCGGCCAGGCCGACGTCCAGGGCGTCGCCGGCACCTGGAAGGACCTCACCGACAACGTCAACGGCATGGCCAGCAACCTCACCGGCCAGGTCCGCAACATCGCCCAGGTCACCACCGCCGTCGCCCGCGGTGACCTCACCCAGAAGATCACCGTCGACGCCCGCGGCGAGATCCTCGAGCTGAAGAACACCATCAACACGATGGTCGACCAGCTCTCGTCGTTCGCCGACGAGGTCACCCGAGTCGCCCGCGAGGTCGGCACCGACGGCATCCTCGGCGGCCAGGCCCAGGTGCGAGGTGTCGGCGGCACCTGGAAGGACCTCACCGACAACGTCAACTCGATGGCCCTGAACCTCACCGGCCAGGTCCGCTCCATCGCGCAGGTGTCCACCGCCGTCGCCCGCGGCGACCTGAGCCAGAAGATCAGCGTCGAGGCCAAGGGCGAGGTCGCCGCCCTGGCGCAGACCATCAACACGATGGTCGACACGCTGCGCGCCTTCGCCGACGAGGTCACCCGCGTCGCCCGCGAGGTCGGCACCGAGGGCATCCTCGGCGGCCAGGCGCAGGTGCCCAACGTGGCCGGCACCTGGAAGGACCTCACCGACAACGTCAACTCGATGGCGTTCAACCTGACCAGCCAGGTGCGCACGATCGCCAAGTCACGACCGCCGTCGCCAAGGGCGACCTGACCCAGAAGATCGACGTCGACGCGCGCGGCGAGATCCTCGAGCTGAAGACCACCATCAACACGATGGTCGACCAGCTGTCGTCGTTCGCCGCCGAGGTCACCCGCGTCGCCCGCGAGGTCGGCACCGAGGGCAAGCTCGGCGGCCAGGCCGAGGTCGAGGGCGTCTCCGGCACCTGGAAGAAGCTCACCGAGAACGTCAACGAGCTCGCCAGCAACCTGACCAACCAGGTGCGCGCCATCGCCGAGGTCTCCACCGCCGTGACCCGCGGCGACCTGACCCGGTCAGGTCACCGTCGACGCCAGCGGCGAGGTCGAGCGAGCTCAAGGACAACATCAACCCGATGGTCGCGAACCTGCGCGAGACCACCCGGGCCAACGAGGACCAGGACTGGCTGAAGACGAACCTGGCGCGGATCTCCGGCCTGATGCAGGGCCGCCGCGACCTGCTCCGACGTCACCGACCTCATCATGCGCGAGCTCACGCCGCTGGTCGCCGCGCAGTACGGCGCGTTCTTCCTGCCGAGGGGGAGCGGGCCGAGGCCGGGCTGCGGCTGGTCGCGACCTACGGGTACAGCGCCCGGGACGACCTCCCGACCGCTGTTCAAGCTGGGCGAGGCGCTGGTCGGCCAGGCCGCCAAGGAGCGGCGCCGCATCCTGATCCCGCAGGCGCCCGCCGGACTACATCCGGGTGCCTCCGGGCTCGGCGGCTCGACGCCCGCGAGCATCGTCGTGCTCCCGATGCCGTTCGAGGACCAGGTGCTCGGCGTCATCGAGCTGGCCTCGCTGACGCCGTTCACCGAGGTGCACCTGGCGTTCCTCGACCAGCTGATGGAGCCGATCGGCGTCTCGCTCAACGCCATCCTGGCCAGCTCCCGTACCGAGGAGCTGCTGGCCGAGTCGCAGCGGCTGCCACCGAGCTGCAGGAGAAGCAGGCCGAGCTGCAGTCGCAGCAGGAGGCGCTGGAGGAGCGGGCCGAGCAGCTCTCGCAGTCCAGCCGCTACAAGTCCGAGTTCCTGGCCAACATGAGCCACGAGCTGCGCACCCCGCTGAACAGCCTGCTGATCCTGGCCCAGCTGCTCACCGAGAACACCGACGGCAACCTCACCGACAAGCAGGTCGAGTTCGCCGCACCATCCACGCTCCGGCACCGACCTGCTTCAGCTCATCAACGACATCCTCGACCTGTCCAAGGTCGAGGCCGGGAAGATGGACGTGCATGTCGGCGAGGTGTCGCTGACCCACATCGTCGACTACGTCGAGGCGACGTTCCGGCCGCTCACCACGGACCGGGCGCTGGGCTTCGAGCTGACGCGTGGCCAGCGAGCTGCCGCAGACCGTGCACACCGACGAGCACCGGCTGCAGCAGATCCTGCGCAACCTGCTGTCGAACGCCATGAAGTTCACCGAGCACGGCACGGTGCGAGCTGGTCGTCGAGCCGGCGACCAAGGCCCAGGTGTCCCGCTCCACGCTCGGCGGGCGACGGACGTGATCGCGTTCTCGGTCATCGACACCGGCATCGGCATCCCGAGCGAGAAGCTGCGGGTCATCTTCGAGGCGTTCCAGCAGGCCGACGGCACCACCAGCCGCAAGTACGGCGGCACCGGCCTCGGCCTGTCCATCAGCCGGGAGATCGCGCACCTGCTCGGCGGCGAGATCCAGGCGGCCAGCCGAGTCGGGCGAGGGCAGCACCTTCACCCTGCTGCTGCCGGTCGACGCGTTCCCCGAGGGCCTGCCCGGCTCGTGCCCGGCCCAGGGCGGTACGCCGGTGCACGAGCTGACGCCGCGGCCGTCCCGCGAGGTCGCGCTGCTGGACGACGTGGCCTTCGCCGGCGAAGAAGGTGCTCATCGTCGACGACGACGTCCGCAACGTGTTCGCCCTGACCAGCGTGCTCGAGCGCCGGGGCATGTCGGTCGTCTACGCCGAGAACGGCCGGGAGGGCATCGCAGCGCTGGCCGCAGAACACCGACGTCGACCTCGTCCTGATGGACGTGATGATGCCGGAGATGGACGGCTACGCCACGACGGAGGCGATCCGGCGCGACGCCGCGCTTCGCCACCCTGCCCATCATCGCGTTGACCGCCAAGGCGATGCAGGGCGACCGGGAGAAGAGCCTGGCGTCCGGGGCCTCCGACTACGTCACCAAGCCCGTCGACATCGACCAGCTGCTCGCGACGATGCGGCTCTGGCTCTCGCAGCAGCCATGACCGTCCCCGCCGTGACAGCGCCTGGTTACAGTGGCGCGGTGTCGTCCCCCACCGGTGAAACCGAGCCTGCGCGCATCCTGCTCGTGGACGACCGGCCGGAGAACCTGCTCGCCCTCGAGGCGATCCTGTCCTCGCTCGGCCAGACCCTGGTGCGCGCCGGGTCCGGCGAGGAGGCGCTCAAGGCGCTGCTGTCCGACGACTTCGCCGTGATCCTGCTCGACGTCCAGCTGCCGGGCATGGACGGGTTCGAGACCGCGGCGCACATCAAGCGCCGCGAGCGCACCCGCGACATCCCGATCATCTTCCTCACCGCCATCAACCGGGAGCCGCAGCACGCCTTCCGCGGGTACGCCGCCGGCGCCGTCGACTACCTGGCCAAGCCGTTCGACCCGTGGGTGCTGCGCGCCAAGGTCGCGGTGTTCGTCGAGCTGTACCGCAAGAACCGGCAGCTGCGGGACAACGCCGACCTGCTGGCCCAGCAGGTGTCCGGCCTGCGCGACCCCGAGGTGGTCGAGGACGTCGCCCGGCACCTGGACGCGGTCGAGCGGCACCTCGACGTCGACCAGGCCGGCGACCTGGATGTCGAGGAGCTGACCGCCGCCGTGGCCGCCCTGCGGGCCCGGGTCGACTCGCTGCGCTCGCCCTGAGCCGGAGGGCCGGGCGCGACACGCGGAACCTGGGAGCCGTGTGACCAGTGGTGCAGGCGTGACTGGGAGGTAGCCTCCCCACCATGGCCACCCGTACGCCCACGCGCCCCCGCGGCACCGCGAAGCAGGCGGCGCGTACGCCGGCGGGCCGGAAGCCGGCTGCTCGCAAGCCCGCAGCCCGGAAGCCGGCTGCCCGCAAGAAGCCGGCACGGGTCGGCCCGCCGTGGCCGGTGCGGGCGCTGCGCGGGCTGTGGCTCGGCATCGCCCACCTGGTCGGCGCGCTGGCCCGCCGGATCGGCAGCACCGCCCGCGACCTCGACCCGGCGCACCGGCGCGACGGCATCGGCCTGACCCTGCTCGGCCTGGCGACCATCGCGGCCGCCGCCGAGTGGTGGGACCTGCAGGGCGCCGTCGGCCACGCCGTGCACGCCGTCATCTCCGGCACCTTCGGCCGGGTCGGCCTGGTGCTGCCGCTGGTCCTGCTCGGCCTCGGTGTCCGCATCCTGCGGCACCCGAAGGACGCCGACGAGGGCGGCCGGATCGGCATCGGGCTCGGCGCCCTCGTGCTTGCGGTCCTCGGCCTGGTGCACATCGCCCAGGGGCTGCCCGACCCCTCGATGCACGACGAGCTGCGCGACGCCGGCGGCTACCTCGGCTTCCTGGTGTCGTCCCCGATGGTCGCGGCCGTCACGACGTACGTCGCGGTCCCGCTGCTCGTGCTGCTGATGCTGTTCGGCCTGCTCGTGGTCACCGCCACCCCGCTGCACGCCCTGCCCGACCGCGGCAAGGCGGTCCTCGCCTGGCTGATGCACCGCCCGGCCGAGGAGGAGCCCGCCGCCGACGGCGAGACCCCGCTCGGCATCGACGGCATCGCCCCCGTCGAGCCGCTCGAGCCGCTGAAGCGCCGTCGGCCCCGCCGCCGGCAGGGGTCGATGGCCGAGCCGGACGAGGCCGCGGACATCCCCTACGACGAGTCGGTCGTGGCCCGCGACGAGTCCGCGTCACCGGCAGCAGGCGAGAAGGCCACCGACGAGGAGAAGCCGCCGCCGGTGCACTCGCCGATGCCGGTCCGGGTCGAGCAGCTGCTGCTCTCCGGCGACGTCACCTACGCCCTGCCCCCGGCCGACGTCCTGCGCGAGGGGTCGCCGCACAAGGCGCGGTCCAAGGCCAGCGACGCGGTCGTCGAGTCGCTGACCCAGGTGCTCGAGCAGTTCGACATCGACGCGCAGGTCACCGGCTACACCCGCGGCCCGACGGTCACCCGGTACGAGGTCGAGCTCGGCAACGCGGTCAAGGTCGAGCGGGTCACCGCACTGAGCAAGAACATCGCGTACGCCGTCGCCAGCGCCGACGTCCGGATCCTGTCCCCGATCCCCGGCAAGTCGGCGATCGGCATCGAGATCCCCAACGTCGACAAGGAGGTCGTGAGCCTCGGCGACGTCATGCGCTCGCCGGTGGCCCGCAACGACCACCACCCGATGCTGGTCGCGCTCGGCAAGGACGTCGAGGGCGGGTTCGTCGTCGCGAACCTCGCGAAGATGCCGCACCTGCTCGTCGCCGGCGCCACCGGCTCCGGCAAGTCCAGCTTCGTCAACTCGATGATCACCTCGCTGCTGCTGCGCGCGACGCCGGACGAGGTGCGGATGGTGCTCGTCGACCCGAAGCGCGTCGAGCTGACGCACTACGAGGGCGTGCCGCACCTGATCACGCCGATCATCACCAACCCGAAGAAGGCGGCCGAGGCGCTGCAGTGGGTCGTGCGCGAGATGGACCTGCGCTACGACGACCTCGCGGCCTTCGGCTTCCGGCACGTCGACGACTTCAACAAGGCGGTCAAGGCCGGCAAGGTCACGCCGCCGCCCGGCAGCGAGCGGGTGCTCGCGCCCTACCCGTACCTGCTGGTCGTCGTCGACGAGCTCGCCGACCTGATGATGGTCGCCCCGCGGGACGTCGAGGACTCCATCGTCCGGATCACCCAGCTCGCCCGGGCGGCCGGCATCCACCTGGTGCTCGCGACCCAGCGGCCCTCGGTCGACGTCGTCACCGGCCTCATCAAGGCCAACGTGCCGTCCCGGCTGGCGTTCGCGACGTCCAGCCTGGCCGACAGCCGGGTCATCCTCGACCAGCCGGGCGCCGAGAAGCTGGTCGGGCAGGGCGACGGGCTGTTCCTGCCGATGGGCGCCAGCAAGGCGATGCGGATGCAGGGCGCCTGGGTCACCGAGCCCGAGGTGCTCGCGGTCGTGGAGCACTGCAAGGCCCAGCTGCAGCCGACGTACCGCGAGGACGTCACGGCCCCGCAGACCAGCCGGCGCGAGGTCGACGAGGAGGTCGGCGACGACCTCGACCTGCTCTGCCAGGCCGCCGAGCTCGTCGTCACCACCCAGTTCGGGTCGACCTCGATGCTGCAGCGCAAGCTGCGGGTGGGCTTCGCCAAGGCCGGCCGGCTGATGGACCTGATGGAGAGCCGCGGCATCGTCGGGCCGTCCGAAGGGTCCAAGGCGCGCGACGTTCTCGTGCAGCCGGACGAGCTCGACGGCGTCCTGTTCACGCTGCGCGGCGAGTAGCAGGCACCTGCGTCAGCAACGGTTCATCCTGTTGCAGCAACGTGATCACTCAGGGTGGGACCTCGGCTGGCCGACAGTGAGGGTGGTCCCTAGACTGAGGTCTCACCACGGGAGGAGCGCACGTTGTCCATCGGCACCACCCTCGCTGAGGCGAGGGAGTCTGCCGGGCTCTCTCTCGAGGACGTCGCGAAGGCGACCAGGATCCGTCGGACCCTGATCCTCGGCATCGAGAACGACGACTTCTCGGCTTGCGGCGGTGACTTCTACGCGCGCGGCCACCTGCGCAACATCGCCGCCGCGGTCGGGCTCGACCCCGCCCCGCTGCTGGCCGAGTTCGACGCGAGCCGCACCGCGGCCGCTCCGCCGCGCGCGACCGAGGTCTTCGAGTCCGAGACCAGGTCCCGGGCCGAGCGCCGTGGACCGAACTGGAGCGCCGCGATGGTCGCCGCGCTCGCGCTCGTCCTGGTGTACGGCGTCGTGCAGGCGTTCTCCGGGGACAACCGCCGCGGGACCGACGCCGTGCGGCACCGACACCGACCAGCAGCGCGCCCGCCAGCCCGTCTGCCAGCCCGTCGCCGACGCCGTCCGGCGACGGCGGGAGCGCCGTCGCGCAGGCGCCGCGCGGCAAGGTCACCGTCGTCTGCGTGGCCACCGACCGCAGCTGGGTCCAGGTCACCACGAACACCGGCCAGGAGCTGTTCCAGGGGCTGCTGCAGCGCGGCGCGCAGAAGACCTTCACCGACAAGACCCGCCTCAAGCTGGTGATCGGCAACGCCGGCGGCGTCGACCTGACGGTCAACGGCACCGAGATCGGCGCGCCGGGCGACAAGGGCCAGGTCGCCCGGGTCCAGTTCACGCCCCAGGACCCGGCCGCAGGCTGAGGCTCGGCTGACCTGTCGGCCGGTGCTCCACACCGCCGTTACGCTGGCGTAATGCCCCCCACCGCCCCGACGGGCCGGCGCGTTGCGCTGGTCACCCTCGGCTGCGGCCGGAACGAGGTCGACTCCGAAGAGCTCGCCGGCCGTCTCGCAGCCGACGGCTGGCTGCTGGTGCCCGAGGCCGCCGACGCCGACGTCGCCCTGGTGAACACCTGCGGCTTCGTCGAGGCGGCGAAGAAGGACTCGGTCGACACCCTGCTGGCGGCGGCGGACCTCAAGGGTGACGGGCGGACCCAGGCGGTCGTGGCGGTCGGCTGCCTCGCCGAGCGGTACGGCGAGCAGCTCGCGGCGGAGCTGCCGGAGGCCGACGCGGTGCTGGGCTTCGACGACTACGCCGACATCTCGGCCCGGCTCGGCAGCATCCTGGACGGCGACGCGCACGTGCCGCACACGCCGCGGGACCGCCGCAAGCTGCTGCCGCTCGCGCCCGCCGACCGCGCGCGACCGGAGCCGTCGCCCGCTCCCGCGCGGCCGGACCTGCCCGACGGCGTGGCGCCGGCGTCCGGCCCGCAGCCGCTGCGGATGCGCCTCGGTGACGGACCGACGGCCGCGCTCAAGCTGGCCAGCGGCTGCGACCGGCGCTGCACGTTCTGCGCGATCCCGACGTTCCGCGGCTCGTTCGTGTCGCGGCGCCCGCACGAGGTGATCGCCGAGGCCGCCTGGCTCGCCGGTCAGGGGGTGCGCGAGATCGTGCTGGTCAGCGAGAACTCGACGTCGTACGGCAAGGACCTCGGCGACCTGCGGCTGCTCGAGACGCTGCTGCCCGAGCTCGCGGCGCTCGACGGCGTCGAGCGGGTCCGGGTGAGCTACCTCCAGCCGGCCGAGATGCGACCCGGCCTGATCGAGGCGATGACGACGACACCCGGCGTGCTGCCGTACTTCGACCTGTCCTTCCAGCACGCCAGCGGCCCGGTGCTGCGCCGGATGCGCCGGTTCGGCGACACCGACCGCTTCCTCGAGCTGGTCGCCAACGTCCGCGCCGCCGCACCGACGGCCGGCATCCGGTCCAACGTCATCGTCGGGTTCCCCGGCGAGACCGAGGCCGACCTCGCCGAGCTCGAGCGGTTCCTGGTCGGGGCGCAGCTCGACGTGGTCGGCGTCTTCGGCTACTCCGACGAGGACGGCACCGAGGCGGCCACGCTGCCCGACAAGCTCTCCGAGGACGTCGTGCACGACCGCGTCGAGCGCATCACCCGGCTGGCCGAGGAGCTGGTCGCCCAGCGCGCCGAGGAGCGGGTCGGCGAGAAGGTCGAGGTCCTGGTCGAGGAGGTCGACGTCGACGCCGGCACCGCCGAGGGCCGGGCCGCGCACCAGGGCCCCGAGGTCGACGGCAGCACCACGCTGCTCGACGGTGGCGGGCTGTCGGTCGGGCAGATCGTCACCGCCACGGTGGTCGCCAGCGAGGGCGCTGACCTGGTGGCGCGATGACCGCGCCCAGTCCGGCCGCCGCGCCGGTCAGCGCGTGGAACATCGCCAACGCGCTGACGGTGCTGCGCATGGTGCTGGTGCCGGTCTTCCTCGTCGTGCTGTTCCACGACGACGGGGAGGACAGCGCGTGGCGGGTGCTGGCGTTCGCGATCTTCGCGCTGGCCTCGGTGACCGACCGGATCGACGGTGAGATCGCCCGCAAGCGCGGGCTGGTCACCGACTTCGGCAAGATCGCCGACCCGATCGCCGACAAGGCGCTGATCGGTGCCGCGCTGATCGGGCTGTCGCTGCTCGACGAGCTGCCCTGGTGGGTCACCGTCATCGTGCTGGTCCGCGAGGTCGGCGTCACCCTGCTGCGGTTCTTCGTCATCCGGCACGGAGTCATGCCGGCCAGTCGCGGCGGGAAGGTCAAGACGCTGCTGCAGGCGCTGGGGATCGGCCTGCTCATCCTGCCGCTGGGCGGCGTGCCTGGACGACGTCGCGCTGCTGATCATGTACGCCGCCGTCATCGTCACCGTGGTGACCGGCGTCGACTACGTCGCCCGCGCGGTGCGGCTGCGGCGGACGTCCGAGCGCACCGTGCTCAAGCGGGCCCGCCGCGCGCAGCAGCCGTGACCGAGGCGGTCGCCCGCGAGGTGCACGAGCTGCTCCTCGCAGCGGCAGCAGACCCTCGCTGTCGCGGAGTCGCTCACCGGCGGGGCCCTGGGTGCGGCGATCACCGCCGTACCCGGCGTCTCGGCGACCTTTCGCGGCGGTGTCACCGCCTACGCCACCGAGCTGAAGGCCCGCTGCTGGGCGTCGATGCCGACCTGCTCGCGCAGCGTGGTCCGGTGGACGCGGAGGTCGCCGCCGCGATGGCCGACGGCGTCCGGGCCAGGCTCGCCGCGACGTACGGCCTGGCCACCACCGGGGTGGCCGGCCCCGACCCGCAGGACGGGCACCCGCCGGGGGAGGTGCACGTCGCCGTGGCCGGCCCGGAGGGCGTGCGCGCCGTCCGGCTGGACCTCGCCGGCGACCGCGCCGAGGTGCGCGCCGCAGGGGTGCACGCGGCGCTGGTCCTGCTCCGTGACACGCTGCTCGACGGACGGGAACGAAACGCGATGATTACAGCGTTACACTCCACGACACCACCCCACCGGATACGGTGGGAACCCGCCGAGAGATCGGCACGACAAGGAGGGCGTCCGCGATGATCCTGCTCCGCCGCCTGCTCGGCGACGTCCTGCGCGAGCGCCGCCGCGACCAGGGGCGCACCCTGCGCGAGGTCTCCGGCGCAGCCCGGGTCTCCCTGGGCTACCTGTCCGAGGTCGAGCGCGGCCAGAAGGAAGCGTCCTCCGAGCTGCTCGGCTCGATCTGCGAGGCGCTCGACGTCCCGCTGTCCGAGGTCCTGCGCGAGGTGAGCGACAACCTCGCCCTCGCCGAGACGCTGCCCGAGGTCCCGGCTCCCGCGCCCAGCACGCTGCACGTCACCAACGTCGCGGCATAGCGCCCGAGCCAGCGGGTACGAGCACACGCAACGGCCGCCCGTCCACCCTTCGCCAACGGGGGTGTGGACGGGCGTTCGTGCTTCTACGCCGCCGTCGGCGACGGGCCGCGCTGGCAGCGGGGGCACCAGTAGGCGACCCGCTGGTACGGCGGCCCTCCTTGGTCCGCGCGGGCGATCGGCGTCCCGCAGCGCAGGCACGGCCGGCCCTGCCGCTCGAACGCCCAGTGCTCCCGCCCGCGCCGGCTGGTCCCGGTCGTCGTCTGCGCGGCGTGGGACTTGTTCAGCTCGAGCAGCCGGTGCGCCCGCGCGACGACCTTGTCGAGGTCGACGTCGCGCACCGGCGTCCAGGGTGAGACGCCTTCCAGGAAGCAGACCTCGGTCTTGTAGAGGTTGCCGATGCCGGCCAGGTTCCGCTGGTCGAGCAGGGCCGGGCCGATCTCGCGATCGGGGTCGGCGGCCAGCCGGCGTACCGCCTCGGCGGGGTCCCAGTCCGGGCCGAGCAGGTCCGGTCCCAGGTGGCCGACGGCGTCGTCCTCGCGGCTGCGCGGCAGCAGCTCGACGACCGGCAGCCGGTAGCCGACCGCCTGCCAGTCGGCGTTCGCCAGCAGCGCGCGCACCTGCCACTCCGGCCCGCCGCGCCACCGCTCACCCGGCCGGTACAGGTGCCAGGTGCCGTCCATCCGGAAGTGGGTGTGCAGGGTCAGCGGCTCGCCGTGGTCGCTGCCGTCGCTGCTGTCGTCGTCCAGCCGGAACGAGCAGGTGCTTGCCGCGGCTGACGACCTCGGTGACGGTGCGCCCGGCGAGGTCGGCGGTGGCGTGCTGCGGCACCCGGAGGTCGGCGTGGGTCAGCGCGCGGCCGGCCAGCGCGTCGTGCAGGCGGCGGCCGGCGAGCCAGACGGTGTCTCCCTCGGGCATGGTGTGACCATCGTCTCCGGTACCGACGGGATGATGCACGCCTGCCGGACGCTTGCACGAGAGGTGAGTCTGCTGTCCCGAACCGTCGAGCCGGTCACCGTCACGGTGGCCCGCCGCGTCGCCCCTGGCCGCGAGCCCGAGTTCGAGCGCTGGTACGACGGCATCATCTCCGCTGCGTCCCGGTCGCCCGGCTTCCTGGGTTCCGGGATCCTCCGGCCGCACACCGCCGACCAGGACTGGCACGTCGTCTACCGGTTCGCCGACCCCGAGTCGCTGGCCCGCTGGGAGTCCTCCGAGGTGCGCGCCGAGTGGCTGCGCAAGGCCGACGACCTGGTCGAGGAGACCGCAGTCTCCCGGGTGTCCGGCCTGGAGACCTGGTTCGAGCTGCCCGGCCGCACCGCGCCGGCGCCGGCGCGCTGGAAGATGTTCCTGGTCACCCTCGCGGCCATCGTGCCGTTGGTGCTGCTGATGAACCTCACCGTGCTGCCGCTGCTCAGCGACTGGCCGCTGGTCGTCCGCACGCTGGTGTTCTCCGGGACGCTCACCGGCCTGATGACCTGGGTCGTGATGCCGCGGGTCACCCGGCTGTTCCGCCGCTTCCTCTACGGCAGCCGGGCGTGAGCCGACTCGCCTGTGCACTGCTGGTCGACCCTCGGGGCTGGCTGCTGCTGCAGGAGCGCGACGAGAACGCCCCGATCGCCCCGGACTGCTGGGGGATGGTCGGCGGTCACGTCGAGCCGGGCGAGGAGTTCGAGGCCGCGGTCTACCGCGAGCTCGCCGAGGAGACCGGCATCGTCTGGGACTCCGGGCTGACGCTGTGGCGGGACGAGGACTTCCGGTGGCCGGGCGCGAGCGAAGCCCACCGGTACCAGGTGTGGACGGCGGCCACCGACCTCACCGACGCCGACATCGTCCTGGGCGAGGGTCGGCAGATCGTCTTCGTCGACCCGGCTGCGCATCCCTGAGCCTGCCGATGGGCCCGTCGGCTGCGTTCTTCGTGCACGCGTTCCTGGAGTCGGACGCGTATCGCGCGCTGGCCGCCGGCTGACTCCGGCGGTGGGACCCGGCGCGCGGCGAAACAGCGGCTTCGCCGACCTCGCAGTGGCCGAAGTACAGCCGCCGGCCGTCGTGACGTCCAGCGATTCGGCACATCAAAACTGGCTGGGGACAAGGGTTTCCGTGTCCGCCCCATCCGCTAGAATCGAACACATGTTCGAAGGCGGATCGAGTGCGCGGGTCGGCTGGCGATGTCCTCGACGTCGTGGCGTGCGCGGCGCGCATTCTCCGCTCGACACGTCCTCGGCTGCGGACGTGCAGGCTTGGCTCGCGGCGCTGTCCGGGTTGGACCGGTCGGTCGATGACGCGGAGCGGGTCGCGCAGCTGGAGGCGTTGGAGCGGTTGAAGGCGGCGGCTGCGGCGGCGCAGGCGGTGGTGACCGCGGACTTCGTGGCCTCCCAGCGGGCGGCGCAGCGTCGCGGCCGGGGTGCGCGCGGACAAGGTGGGTCAGGGGATCGCGGCGCAGGTCGGGCTGGCCCGGCGGGACTCGCCGCACCGCGGGTCCCGGTACGTGGGGTTGGCGCAGGCGTTGATCACGGAGCTGCCGCACACGATGGCGGCGCTGCGCGCGGGTGACGTGAGTGAGTGGCGCGCGACGATCGTGGCCCGGGAGACGGCCTGCCTGGACCCGGCCGACCGGCGCCTCGCGGATGCCGAGCTCGGGCCGCGGCTGGCGTCGTTGGGTGACCGGCAGGTCGAGGCCGCGGCGCGCAAGGTCGCCTACCGGCTGGACCCGCAGGCGTTCGTGTCCCGGACCCGGGGCGCGCAGAAGCATCGGCGGGTCACGCTGCGGCCGGCACCGGACACCATGTCGCCGGCTGACCGGGTTCCTGCCGGTCGCCCAAGGGGTGGCCGCCAAGGCCGCGCTGGGCAGGGAGGCCGACCGGCTGCGCGCCGCCGGCGACCCGCGCAGCCGCGGACCAGATCATGGCCGACACCATGTACCAGCGGATCACCGGACAGGCCGTCGCGGCCGGCGTCCCGGTCGAGGTGCTGCTGGTGATGACCGAGGACACCCTGCTCGGCGGCGGCGACGAGCCGGCCGACCTGATCGGCGGCGGCCCGATCCCCGCGCCGGCCGCCCGCGACCTGACTGCCGCGACCCGGACGTGACGGCCGTGGCTGCGCCGGGTCTACACCCGCCCCGCCGACGGCGCGCTGGTCGCGATGGACTCCAAGCGCCGCGACTTCCCCGCCCCGCTGCGCCGGCTGATCGTGGTCCGGGACCAGGTACTGCCGCACCTCCTGGTGCGGGGCCCCGGTCCGGCACGCCGACCACGTCAACGCCCTGGGCCGACGGCGGCCCGACCAGCGAAGCCAACGGCCAAGGCCTGTGCGAAGCCTGCAACTACGCCAAACAAGCACCCGGCTGGCACGCCCGACCCGGACCGGACGGCGCCGGTGACCTGGTCGAGACCACCACCCCCACCGGGCACACCTACCCGAGCCGACCACCACCCCTGCCCGGCGATATCACCGTGCCCGCCACTCCCCGACCGCTGCCGAACGCAGCTGGCTCGAGGAACGCTTCGCGCGCCTGCTCGCCGCGCTGAGCCTCTCGAGCTCTGGCACGCGCCATATCGTTCGACATCGTCAGTGGCTTCCGGTTGGGTCGTCGGCATGAGCATCCGCTGGCAGTGCGTCTGCGTCGACACGACCGACCCGCAACGGCTCGCGCCGTTCTGGGCCGCGGCGCTGGGCTGGCGGACGACCCACGACAGCCCGGACGAGGTCGTCCTCGAGCCACCGGAGGGCAGCCCGGAGGACGGCGTCTCACCCGACCTGCTGTTCCTGCGGGTGCCCGAGGACAAGACGACGAAGAACAGGCTGCACATCGACCTGCGGCCTGACGACCAGGCCGCCGAGGTCGCCCGCCTGGAGGCGCTGGGAGCCACCCGGGTCTCGGTCGGCCAGGGCGCGGACGTGTCCTGGGTCGTGCTCGCCGACCCCGACGGCAACGAGTTCGACGTGCTGCGCGCACTGACCGCCGAGGAGCTCGCCGAGTGAGCGACGCCGTCATCGAGGTCGCCGACCTGCGGCGCAGCTACAACACCCGGACCGGGGTGCTCCGGCGTACCGCCAAGGTGGTCGAGGCCGTGCGCGGCGTGGACTTCTCGGTGCAGCGCGGCGAGCTGTTCGGGCTGCTCGGGCCGAACGGCGCCGGCAAGACCACCACCATCAAGATGCTCATCACGCTGCTGCTGCCGACGTGCGGGGTCGGCTCGGGTGCTCGGCTACGACGTCGTCGACGACGCCCGCGAGGTGCGCAAGCGCGTCGGCTACGTCTTCGGCGGCGAGCGCGGCCTGTACGAGCGGCTGTCGGCGTACGACAACCTGCGCTACTTCGCCGAGCTCTACTCGGTGCCCGCGCGCGAGCAGTCCCGGCGGATCGGCGAGCTGGTCGAGCTCGTCGGGCTGACCGGCCGGGAGAAGGAGCGGGTCGAGGGGTACTCGCGCGGCATGCGGCAGCGGCTGCACATCGCCCGCGGCCTGCTGCACAAGCCCGAGGTGCTCTTCCTCGACGAGCCGTCCATCGGCATCGACCCGGTCGGCGCCCGTGAGCTGCGGTCGACCGTCGCGGGCCTGGTCGAGCAGGGCACCACGGTGCTGCTGACCACGCACTACATGTTCGAGGCCGACGAGCTGTGCGACCGGATCGCGGTCATCACCGGCGGCCGCATCGTCGCGACCGGCACCCCGGCCGAGCTCAAGGCCCGGGTCGAGGAGGGGCCGGTCGTCGAGGTCGAGGTCTTCGGCGACGCCGAGCCGGCCCGGCGTGCTCGCCGAGGCGCTGCCCGGCGTCCGGTCAGCCATCGCCGAGCACAACGGGCACGCCCAGCTGCTCGTCGTCCGCGCGATGCCCGGCGCCGAGGTCTCGCAGGCCGTGCTCGGCTGCCTGGGCAGCGTGCCGTTCGGCCGGGTCGCCACTCGTGAGCCCACCCTGGAGGACGCCTACGTCGAGCTGGTGAACAACGCGTGAGGACGGCGCGCGTGTTCGCCGTCGCCTGGCTGCTGCACCTGAAGATGCTCAGCCGGTCGGCGTTCGACGGCGTGCTCGGCGTGCTCTGGCCGCTGTTCTTCGCGACCATCGCCTTCCTCATGTACGGCGCCAGGGGGCGACGACGAGGCGCTGCTGTACGCCGCCGTGGGCGCCAGCGTGATGGGCATCTGGTCCTCGGTCAGCACGTCCGCGAGCAGTGCGGTGCAACGGGAACGTTGGGCAGGCACCCTCGAGCTGCTGGTGATCGCCCCGGTGCGGCTGCCGGTCGTGCTGCTGCCGATCACCACGGCGATGGCCACCATCGGCATCTACAGCATGGTGGCCACCCTGCTGTGGGGCCGCTTCCTGTTCGGCATCGACGTACCCATCGAGCACCCCGTGCTGTTCGGGCTGTCGCGTGCTCGCCACCGTCGTGTCGATCGGCATGGTCGGGTTCCTGATGGCGGTGACGGTGGTGCGCTACCGGACGGCGTGGGCGCTGGGCACCGCCTTCGAGGAGCCGGTCTGGCTGATCTGCGGCTTCCTGCTGCCGGTGGCCCTCCTGCCGGCCTGGGTCGAGCCGATCTCCTGGCTGCTCGCCCCGACCTGGGGCGTGCGCGCGATCCGGGAGTCGGCCCTGGGCGGCACGCCGTTCCCCGACCTCGTGCTGTGCCTGGTGGTCGGCCTGGGCTACGCCGCGGTGGGCGATGTTCTTCGCCGAGCGGATCCTCACCGCCGCCCGCCGCAACGCGAGCCTGGCGCTGTCGTGAGCAGCTCGCGGATCTTCTTCATCGGCGGCCTGACGAGCTACCGCGCGCTGTTCAACTGGCTGTCCCCGTGGATCCTGGTCCCGACCTTCGTGGTGGGCCCGATCACGCAGATCCTGCTGTTCGCCTACATCGGCCGCGCTGCCGGCATCGGCTCGGACGAGTTCTTCGTCATCGGCAACGCGCTGCAGTACGCCGCCATCCCGTGCCTGTTCGCGATGGGCAACACCATCGCCGACGAGCGCCGCCAGCATGACCCTCGGCATCATCCTCGCGACACCGGCGCCACGGGTCCCGCTGTTCCTCGGCCGGGCGCTGCCCGTCATCGTCAACGGCTTCGTGGTCTCGCTGTTCGCACTGGTCGTCGGCGGGCTCATCTTCTCCATCGGCGTCCCGCCCGAGGCGTATGCTGCCGATCATCGGCGTCACCGCCGTCTGCGCCTTCTCCTGCACCGGGCTCGGGCTGGTGGGGGCCGCCCTCAGCCTGCGGGTGCGGGAGACCGCGGTGCTGTCCAACGTCATCTTCGGCGTGCTGCTCATCTTCTGCGGCGTCAACGTGCCGCTCGACGACCTCCCCGGCTGGATGGCCTCGGTGGCCGCAGTACCTGCCGCTCACCCACGGCATCGCCGCCGCCCGCGAGCTGGCCGACGGTGCCGCCGTGTCGGCGATCGTCGACGACGTCGCGCTCGAGGTCGCCGTCGGCGCGGTGTACGTCGGCATCGGCATGCTGATGCTGTCGTACTTCGAGTGGGAGAGCCGTCGCCGCGCCACCCTCGAGATGGCCTGAGATGGCACCTGTCGTCCGCCCCGGCCGGCCCGAGGACCTGCCGCGGCTGACCGACATCTACAACCACTTCGTGCGCACCAGCGGCGCGACCTTCGACGTCGAGGAGCAGAGCGTCGCGCAACGCCAGCCCTGGTTCGACGCGCACGCGGCGACCGGGCCGCACCGGCTGCTCGTCGCCGAGGACGCGGGTGCGGTGCTCGGCTGGAGCTCCAGCGGACCGCTGCGGCCGCGCCCGGCGTACGCCCGCTCGGTGGAGACGTCGGTCTACCTCGACCCGACGGCGACCGGCCGCGGCGTCGGGACGCTGCTCGGCACGGCACTGCTCGACGCCCTCGCGGGCGAGGACCTGCACCGCGCGTTCGCTCTCGTCGCCGTACCGAACGACGCGTCCGAGGCGCTGCACCGGCGGCTGGGCTACCGCCACGTCGGCACCTGGTCGGAGGCCGGCCACAAGCTCGGCCGCTGGTGGGACGTGCGCTGGTACGAACGCGCGCTGCCCTGAGCCGTCCCGCCGGGCGGCCTGCATCATCGCTGGTCGAGCGGCACCCGCACCATCTCGCCCGACTCGTTGCTCGACACATAGACGGCGTCGTCGCTTCCGACGACGTAGGGCGGGTAGTCGCCGACCGCCCAGCGCCGTGTCTGCTTCCCGGATGTCGCGTCGAACGACACGACCAGGTCGGCATCCGGGACGCCCGCCCACACCGATGACCCGATCACGTTCAGGGCCAGACCCGGCGCCGGCAGCGACGGGCGGGAGAGAACGGCGCCGGTGTCCGGTTCCAGCCGCACGAGGTTCTCGGTGGCGGCGAGGGCCACCCAGACCGCGCCGCCGGTCGCGACGACGCCAGTGCTGCCGGCGCCTACCGGCACCTGCAGTGCCGGCGCACCGGACAGGGGGACGCGGTTGACCGAGGTGCTCCGGGCGTCGGTGACCCAGGCGACGTCGTCGGTGACCGCGACGTCGTAGGGGAGGGTGACGGCGGGCAGCGCGAGTGTGCGCCGGGCCTTGCCGGTGCCAGCATCCACCTCGAAGAGCTCGGCGCCGGCGGCGAACCAGAGGCTGTCACCGACGAGCGTCATCCCGCGCGGACCGGGGGAGCCGGTCGTGACCGTGTGGACGACGCGACCCGTCTCGGGGTCGATGGCCTGAACGCGCCGGTCAAAGGGCTGTGACACCCATACCCAGCGGCTCGCCACCTCGATGTCGAACAGGCTGCTCGGCAGCTCGGCGACGGTACGTGCCTGCCCGGAGACCGGGTCTACCTGCACCACGCCACCATCGTCCAGGGCCGCCCACACGGATCCGTTGGCCGCCGCCAGTCGCAGCGGTTTCCCGCCTAGGTCGACCGCTGTCGTGCCGGTCGGTGTGACGGTGCTGCACCTCGTCCCCCTGCTGCTCGGCCGGAGGGGCGGCGCGGCGGTCCGCTCCGACCGTCGGCAGGGTCACGATGAAAGCAACGACGATGGCTGACGCGACGGCGGCGACAGTTCGGCGCTGCCGCCGGCGGCGGTCGACCCGGTCGGGGAAGCCGGCCATCGCCGTGCCGAGGTCCACCGGCTCTCCGTCGACCTGGTCGTGCAGGTACGAACGCAGCTCGGCGTCGAGGTCCCGTCGTCACGATGACTCCTCCGTCGTGCGGGCGAGGGCCCGGACCGCCCGCGAGGCGTGCGACTTGACCGCGCCCTGGCTGATGCCGAGCGCCTGGGCGATCTCGGCCTCGCTCATGTCCAGGTAGTAGCGCAGGACGATCACTTCCTTCTGCCGCCGTGGCAGGTCGCGCACGGCCCTGCCCAGGGCGCTGTCGCGGTCATGGGTGACCACCGTGGCCTCGGCGGAGTCAACGGTGCCCACCGCCTCGCCCAGCCGACGCCGGTCGAAGAGACGGGCGACCCGTCGTCGACGCAGCTTGCTGCGGGCGCCGTTGAGGACGCTGGACCGCAGGTAGCGGAACGCGTCGGAGGGGTCGTCCAGGAACCGCCACCGCAGCCGTAGCCCGACGAAGGCGTCCATCACGACGTCCTCCGCGGTCTCGCGGTCGTCCACCAGTAGCTGCGCGGTGCGCACCAGCCGCGAGTAGTGCGCGGCGAAGCAGGTGGACATGGCGACATCGCGGTCGGAGGCCTGCTCCGCCGCACCCACCTCCGCCCCGGTCACGTCCCCACTGTCGGGGTGCTCACCGGCAAGCGCCAGAGTGAGCCGTCCCCCTCGTTCGCGACCCACACCGAACCGGCGGCCACGGCGATCCCCAGCGGCTGCCGCCCGACCTGCACCAGGCCGAGCACCTCCCCGGACCCGGACAGCCGGACCAGCGCGTCCTGGTCGACCAGGGTCAGCCACACCTCGTTCCCGACGGCGGCAGCGCCGTAGCTCACGCCCGGCAGCTCGACATCGCCGACGTGGGCGAATCGCTCGCGGCTGAGCACCGCCAGGCCGGGCCGGTCGCTGCGGGCGGCGAAGATCCGCGAGTCGGTCACCACCAGCCCGATCGTCGGTCCGCCGACGTCGGCGGTGCCCCGCAGCCGGCCCTGGTCGTCGAACTGCACCAGCGTCTCCAGCGTCCGGTTGGAGGCGACCACCGAGCGCCCGGCGAGGGCCAGCTGCGCCGGCATCCCACCGACCTCGGTGACGCTGTCCACCCGCAGCGTCGTCGGGTCGACCCGGACCACGGCTGACCCGGCAGTGACCCAGACCGCGCCGAGCCCGGCGAGCACCCCCCGGACCGGGCCGGGCATGCGCAGCGCCCGCAGCTGTCGCCCGGTTCCGGCGTCGAGCACGACGAGGCGGCTGCCGCGGTTGTCACCCGCGAAGACCCGCCCGGCGGCCGACGGTGACCTCGGTCAGCTGGGCGCCGGTGTCCCGCACCAGCCGTGCTGTCCCGGCACCGGGGGCGACCCGGTGCACCGAGCCGGTCCCGCCGGCCACCCAGACCGCGCCGGCGGCCGCCGTCACCCGGTGCGGCGCGTGCCCGACCGGGATGACGGTGTGCTCGACCGGCTCCGGGCGCATCACCGAGGGCGAGGGGGTAACGGTCGGCGCCGGCGGGACTGCGCCGGCCTCCGGCGGTGCTGTCAGCGCCGCCGGAGCAGGCGGCCACGGCTGCCGCGATCGCCAACACCAGCGCGCCATGCAGTGCATGTCGTCCGTTCATGCCCTCAGTGACGCCCGGACTGGCATCTGGTTTACCGCAGCACGCGCGCAGTTCTGCCAGGCGCCTTTTACCTGTCGCGCGATGGACCTTTCGAAGCGGCCGGTGACTACCGCCGACATCCCGGCCATCGCCGCCCCGCAGGAGCGTTGGGACACCCGCTGCTGCGCGCGGCACTGGCGGCACGGCTGGGCGCGCTGGGCCGATGTGCCCGGTCACGGCGACCGACCTATGGCCGAGTGGCACCAGCTGTTCCTGGCGGGGAGGACCCGTCGCAGCAGGTGCTGGCCTGGCGCGACGGCGAGCTAAAGGGGGCCGCCGACGCGCTCGCCGGCGAGGATCTGCACCGCGCTTTCGCCCTCATCGCCGTGCCGAACAGCGCGTCCGAGGCGCTGCACCGGCGGCTGGGCTACCGCCACGTGGGCACCTGGTCGGAGGCGGGGGCACAAGCTCGGCCGCTTGTGGGGAACCACCTGCCGCCAGGGCTTCCCTGTCCGTGTGTAAGCATGTCGCCCCGTCGGACCCCCGCTCGCGGCAGTGAAGCCCTGCACCAGCCGCGATTCGTTGCGGTGGTCTCGCCCACCCAGGGTGAGCGGAGGGAGGGTCCGGTGTCCTTGGATGGTCCCAGCCGCAACACCATCTTCCGGCGACTGCCGGTGCAGATGGCGCTTCAGCCGCGCGAGGTCGGGCGACACCGCCTGCGCGTCGTCTTCAAACGCGCCGACCTGGTCGTGCTCGGGCTCGGAGTCACGATCGGCGCAGGCATCTTCTCTCTTGCCGGCCAGCAGGCAGCCTCAACGGCCGGACCTGGGGTCCTGCTCGCCTTTGGCATCGCCGCCTTCGCCTGCCTGGTGGCGGGGCTCTGCTATGCGGAGCTGTCTTCTGTCCTGCCGGTGTCGGGCAGTGCCTACACGTTCACCTACGTCATTTTCGGTGAGGTCTGGGGCTGGCTGATCGGTTGGGCGTTGTTGCTCGAGCTGCTGCTGGCCATCGCAGTGGTCGCCCGGGTCTGGTCCCAGTACGCGGTCGCGACCCTCGACGACTTCGGCATTGCCCTGCCCGTCGGTGGGGGGATTACGCGGGCTTCGATGCACGCCGCGACCTCATCGCGGCGGCGATCATCGTGCTCCTGGTGCTCGTCGTGGTCTTCAGCACCCGCATGTCGCTCGGCGTGCTGTGGGTTGCAGTGATCGCCAAGCTCGTGGTCATCGCCGTCGTCCTCGTCGTCGGTGCTACTTCATGTGAAGGCCGCCAACTTCACCCCGTTCCTCCCCGCCTCGCGCCCAGCCGAGCCTGGAGCCGACGCCAGCGTGCTGCAGTCGCTGGCCGGGGAGACGCCCAACGTCTTCGGGCTCGTCGGCGTGTTCACCGCCTCGTCCGTGATCTTCTTCGCCTTTCTCGGGTTCGACATCGTCGCGACCGCCGCGGAGGAGACGAGATCTCCCCAGCGCGACGTTCCGCGCGGCATCATCACGACCCTGGTGCTGGCCACATTTCTCTACCTCAGCGTGGCCGCGGTGCTGGTGGGCATGCGCCCGTACGACGAGCTCGGCGGCGCGGCGCCGGTGTCGGAGGCGTTCCGAGCGGTCGGCGCGGACGTGTCGGCTCGCCTGATCAACATCGGTGCCCTGCTGGGCCTGACCACGGTCATCATCGTCGTGCTGATCGGGCAGAGCCGGGTGGTGTACGCGATGGCCCGCGACGGGCTACTTCCGGCTGGCCTGGCGTCGGTGACTCGGCTCGGCACTCCTGCCCGGGCGACTCTGCTCGTCGGAGCCTGCGCAGTCGTGCTCGCCTTGACGGCTCCCGTCCTCTTGCTGGCAGAGATGGTCAACATCGGCACGCTCTTCGCGTTTCTCTTCGTCGCCATCGGTGTCCTGGTGCTCAGGCGCACCAGGCCAGACCTCAAACGCGGTTTTCGGATCGCGCTGTCACCCCTCGTTCCGACGCTGGCGATCCTGGCAACCTCATGGATGATGATCAATCTTCGCGTGGTCACTTGGGGCTACTTCGCACTCTGGGTCACCGGGGGCTTGCTGTTCTATCTCGTCTACAGCCGACGCCACAGTCGCCTCGGTCGCGAGCTCCAGGAGCCGCCAGCGGCCTCGTGGCACCCACCGTGCCCGCCCGACATCGCCGCCGCAAGGCAGGAACAGGCACGAACGGCCCTAGCGCGATGCACCCAGGATCGAAAGCGTCTCGGAGCACGCTCCGCAGCCTCTGCCGGCCTGCTCTACGGTCGTCCGATGGATCTCTCCCTTCGGCCGGTGACCAGCGCCGACATCCCTGCCATCGCCGCTCTGCAGGAGCGCTGGGACACCCGGTGGTTCGGCGCGCCGGAGGAGGACGAGTCCGAGATCCGCTCGTCCCTCGACCGGGTCGGTCCGCTCGAGCAGTGCAGCGTGCTGATGCACGACGGGGACCGGCTGGTGGCGGCGGGCTGGTGGTGGAAGGTCGACGACACGACCCTGCTCGTCGATCCCGACGAGGACGACCCCGGCGTGCACGACGCGCTGGTCGGCTGGCTGGTGGCCAGCGGGGCGGCGAACGCGGAGGCGCTGGCCGGCGACGAGCTGCTGCGCGCGGCGCTGGCGCGGCACGGCTGGGAGCACTGGCTCTCCCAGTTCGAGCTGATGCGCGACGCCGCCGGGCTGCCGGCGCCGGACTGGCCGGACGACGTCAGCGTGACGTCCCTCGACGACCACGCGGAGGCGGTGTACCGCCTGATCTACCAGGAGGCGCGCTGGGCCGACGTGCCCGGCCACGGCGACCGCCCGATGGCCGAGTGGCACCAGCTGTTCCTGGCCGGGGAGGACCCGGCGCAGCAGGTGCTGGCCTGGCGCGACGGCGCACTGCTCGGGGCCGCGCTCGGCAAGACGTTCTCCGACGGCACCGGCTGGGTGTCGCAGGTCGCGGTCCGGCCGGACCAGCAGGGCCGTGGGCTGGGCCGCGCCCTGCTGCTGGAGGCGTTCGGCCGCCGGCTCGGCTCCGGCGCTGCGCGGCTCGGGCTCGGCGTCTCGGCAGCGAACGCCGACGCGCTGCGGCTCTACGAGAGCATCGGGCTGCAGATCGACCGGGAGTGGATGCGGTACCGGCCGGCGAGCTAGCGCGGCAGGTACGCATCGAGGAAGGCGTTGCCGAACACGTCGTCCGGGTCGAGGGAGTCGCGCAGGGCGCGGGCCTCGGCGAACCGCGGGTAGCGCTCGGCGACGACGTCGGGCCGGGTCGTGAACACCTTGCCCCAGTGCGGGCGGGCGTCGAACGGCGCCAGCGCATCCTCGAGCGCGCCGACGACGGGCAGCACCGCGTCGGGGTCCGGGCGCCAGGTGAAGTGCACGGCCAGGCTGTCCCGCCCGTACGCCGGGCTCAGCCACAGGTCGTCCGCGGCGACCGTGCGCAGCTCGCTGACGAGCAGCACCGGCGTCACCCGCTCGCGCAGTGCGCCGACGGCGCGCAGCACCGGAACCGCGTGCTCGCGCGGGACGAGGTACTCCGTCTGCAGCTCGTCCCCGTGGCTGGGGGTGTGGTCCAGCCGGAAGTGCGGCAGCCGCGCGTGCCACGCACCGGGCTCACCGAGCTGCGTCGGTGCACGCCTCGGCGGGCTGGCCGGCCACCGGGTGCCGGGCAGTCGTCGGCGGCCGTTGCCCCGAGCCAGCTGTCGGGCAGGTCGGCCCGGTCGCGATCGGTACGCCGCTTGACCCACACCTGGTCGACCACGTCGGGACGCCAGGTGGTGAAGACGCTCACGCTGTCGCCGGCCGCGAGCACCTCGTCGAGGTCGGTGTCCAGCCGCGCAACGGGCATGTCGTCGTACACCCGTTGCGTGACGTCGTACGTCGGCTCGACCGCGAGCGTGATGGCGGTGACCACACCCAGCGAGCCGAGTGCGACGACGGCGCCGGCGAACCGTCGGGTCGCTGCGGTCCAGTCGCAGCAGCTCCCCGGTCGCGGTGACCAGCTCGAGCCCGACGACCGAGGTCGCCAGGGCGCCGAGCGCCTCGCCGGACCCGTGCGTGCCGGTCGCCACCGCGCCGCCGACCGAGATGTGCGGCAGCGACCCGAGGTTCGCGCAGACCCAGCCCCTCGGCCTGCAGCGCGGGTGGCCACCTCGCCGTACCGCAGGCCGGCGCTGACGGTGGCCGACGACCGGTCCGGAGCCACCTCGAACCGCACCGGCAGGCCGGCCACGGACACCTGGTCGCCGGCGGTGTCGGCCACCGGGCTGAACGAGTGGCCGGTGCCCAGCGCGCGGATCCGGCTGCTGGCGGCCACGACCTCCTGCAGCTGCTGCCACGCTGCCGGGCCGGTGCAGCCGGCCGGCCTGGAAGGTGATGTTGCCGGCCCAGTTCGTGCGGGTCGCGCTCACCGGTCCCAGGTCTCCCCGGCGTCCAGCCGCTGCCGCAGCAGGTCGGGCAGCGGGATGGACTCGCCGTCCCGGCCGCCGGCCCCCACGACGAGCGGTGGGTCGCTCGGCGTGAGCGTGGCCCCGCGCAGCCTGGCCTGCAGGCTCGTGGGCGTCGACAGCACGTAGTAGTCGCCGTGCTCGTCGACCGCGAGGGTGCCGTTGCGCCGCAGGTACCACCCGGTCAGGCCGGTCCGGTAGAGCGTGCGGCCGTTGAGTGCACGTGCCTTCAGTGCGACGGTGGGCAGGCCGCGTTCCCGCGCGTCCCGCACGAACGCTTGAAGCAGCACGGTCGCCTGCTCCGCCTCGGCGGCACGTTTCCGATCGAGCCGGGCGGCGTGCTCGGCTGCGGCGTCCCCGCGTTTGGCCGCCCAGCTCTCGCCCTGCTCGCCTGCTCCGGACATGACGGAAGTCTGCGCCGCGGGGTGAACGGTCTCGGAGCCGGGGGCGTAGACATGAGCGAGGGAACCGCATGGGTTCGAACCGAGGCGGGAACCGCCCGCCTGGAGAGGTGGTCGAGATGTCAGCTCTGCTGCGGCTCAAGGTGGGCTTGGTGGTCGTCGCGCTGGTGGGAGTTGGTGGTGTCACGGCCGCGGTCGCCTCGGGAGGCGATGAGCCGGTCCCGTTCTCGAGACGAACCTGACCGGATACGAAGAGGCCCCGACGACGTTCTCCACGACGGGCAACGGCACCTTCCGCGCGTCGCATCTCCCGGTCCGCGGACGAGATCCGCTACCGGCTGACGTACTCCGGCACTGGAAGGCAACGTCCAGCAGGCGCACATCCACTTCGGCGGGAAGGCCCTCGCCAACGGGATCTCGGTGTTCCTCTGCACCAACCTCGGCAACGGGCCGGTCGGCACTCAGGCCTGTCCGCCCAGCGGCACGGTGACGGGCACGATCCGGCCGGTCGACGTGATCGGACCTGCCGGGCAGGGCATCGCCGCCGGTGAGTTCGACGAGCTGGTGGCGGCCATCCGGGCCGGCGCGACGTACGCCAACGTCCACACCGACTTGCGCCCCGGCGGCGAGATCCGCGGTCAGCTCGGTGACCGCGACAACAGCGGCCACGACGACGACTGAGGTCGCCCTCAACCCCGCAGCCGCAGTCCCCGCGGGGTCGCGTGGAAGCCAGCTTCCTCCAGCGCGCGACCCAGCGGGGAGTCGAGCACGCCTGCCCCGTCGGCGCGCTCGACCGTGAGCCGACCCAGCTGACCTTCCCGGACGGCGAGGGACAGGGCGTCGACGGCGGGCTGCAGCAGCCCGGCCTCGTCGGCCCAGGTCAGCAGGGTGCGGCCACCGCGCTCGACGTACAGGACGAGGCGCCCGTCGACCAGCACGACGAGCGCCCCGGCCTTGCGTCCCGGCTTGTGCCCGGCGTCCTCGCCGCGGCCGGGCCAGGGCACGGCCGCGCCGAACGGGTTCGCCGGGTCGGTCGCGGCAAGGACCAGGGCACGGGGTACGTCGGCACCGGTCCGCCGCGGGCCCTCGCCGGAGCGCTCGATCGCGGTGCCGACCGCGCGCAGCCGGTCGACCGCTCCCGGCAGCGCGAACTGCGCTGCCCCGAGGCCCTCGACGAAGTAGCCGCGGCGGCAGCGGCCGGTCTCCTCGAAGGTCGCGAGCACCCGGTAGACCGCGGCGAACCCGCCGGGTGCGCGCTCGGCAGCGACCGCGCCGCGGATCACCACGCCGTGCCGGTCGAGCAGCACCTCGGCGAGCGAGGCCGCGCGCCGGGTCGGGTCGGCCTCGACCTCCGGCAGCAGGGACCAGCGACCAGCGGCGACCGGCGGCCCGGTGCGGCTGGGCATCGCCGGGCGGCTGCGGCCGTAGCGGCCGCGCGGGGTCGTCCGGCGGCCCTTGTGCGCGCCACCGCCGCCCGCGACCAGGGTGCGCAGCGGCGCCAGGGTGTCGTTGCTGACGTGGCCTGACCAGACGAGGTCCCAGAGCGCGGCGACCAGGCCTGGTCGTCCGTCGACCCGGCGTCCTCGGACGAGCCGACGACGTCGGCGAGGCGGCGGAAGAAGAAGGCGCCGCCGCCGGCCAGGGCGTCGACGACGGCCTGGTGCACGGGGGTGCTGATCGCGACCGGGTCGGTGCGCGGGCAAGGTCAGGTGGGCGGAGTCGGCGAGGTGCAGCGAGACCCAGCCGTCGGAGCCGGGCAGCGACCCGTGCCCGCGCCAGAGCACCTCGCCGGCGGCGCACAGCTCGTCGAGCTGCGCGGGGGAGTAGTCCTGCACCCGCACCGGCAGCACCAGCGACTCCAGCGCGGACGCCGGGACCTGCGCGCCCTGCAGCTGCTCGACGACCCGCAGCACGCCTGCCGCGCCGCGCAGCCGGCTGCCGACCTGCTGCCAGGACGGCAGGAACGAGGCCAGCGCCTCGACCGGGACCGGCTCGACCTCCTTGCGCAGCGCGGCCAGCGACCGGCGACGCAACGTGCGCAGCACCTCGGCGTCGCACCACTCGGCGCCCGCACCGCCGGGCAGGAACTCGCCGGCCACCACCCGGCCGGTGCCGGCGAGCCGGGCCAGGGCCTGCTCGACGACGGCGGTCCCGAGGCCGAACCGGGCGGCGACGTCGCCGGTGAGGAAGGGCACGTGGGTGCGGGCGAACCGCGCGACCAGGTCGCCGATCGGGTCGCGCAGCGGTTCGAGGAACGCGTCGGGGATGCCGGTGGGCAGCGGGGTGCCGAGCGCGTCGCGCAGCCGACCCGCGTCCTCGACCGCGGCCCAGCGCTCCTCGCCGGCGACCCGCACCCGCACCGCGCGCCGGGCCTCCTCGAGCGCGGCCAGCCAGCCCGGGGTCGCGCCGCGGTCGACGGCCTCGGCGGTGCTCAGCGGGCCGAGCACGCGCAGCAGGTCGGCGACGCCCTCGACGTCGCGGGCCCGGCGGTCGTCGGAGAGCCGCTGCAGGTCGCGGGCGAGCAACGCGATCGCGTCGGGGTCGAGCAGCTCGCGCAGCCCGCCGTACCCCTGCTGGCCGAGCAGCTCGGCGAGCAGCGTCGGGTCCAGCGACAGCGCGGCGGCCCGGCGCTCGGCCAGCGGCGAGTCGCCCTCGTAGAGGAACTGCGCGACGTAGCCGAACAGCAGCGACCGGGCGAACGGCGACGGCTGCTGGGTCTCGACCTCGACGAACCGGACCGAGCGCTCCTGCACCTCGCGCATCAGGCCGACCAGCCCGGGCACGTCGAAGACGTCCTGCAGGACCTCGCGCATCGTCTCGAGCACGACCGGGAACGACCCGTAGTCGCTGGCCACCGACAGCAGCTGCGCCGACCGCTGCCGCTGCTGCCACAACGGCGAGCGCCGGCCGGGGTTGCGCCGCGGCAGCAGCAGCGCGCGGGCCGCGCACTCGCGGAACCGGGAGGCGAACAGCGCCGACCCGCCGACCTCGGCGGTGACCAGCGGCTCGACGTCGTCCGGCTCGACCACCGCCATCTCGGTGCCGGTGCGCGACGCAGAGTGTGAGGAATCGAGCACGTCATCGATTTCATGTCCGGCAGTCGCAGCACGATGCCGTCGTCGGCGTGCATCGCCTGGACGTCGACGCCGTACCGCTCGCGCAGCCGGGCCGCGATGACCAGCGCCCACGGCGCGTGCACCTCCGCCCCGAACGGCGAGTGGATCGCGACCCGCCAGTCACCGAGCTCGTCGCGGAACCGCTCCACGACGATCGTCCGGTCGTCGGGCAGGTGGCCGGTCGCCTCGCGCTGCTCGTCGAGGTAGGACAGCAGGTTGTCGGCGGCCCAGGTGTCCAGCCCGGCGGCCATCACCCGCTCCCGGGCCTTCGCCGGCGTCAGCCCGCCGAGCTCGCGGGTGAACGCGCCGAGCGCGCGGCCCAGCTCGACCGGCCGGCCGAGGGTGTCGCCCTTCCAGAACGGCAGCCGGCCCGGCTGCCCCGGGCGCGGGCGTGACGAGCACCTGGTCGTGGGTGATGTCCTCGATCCGCCACGACGTCGAGCCGAGGGTGAACACGTCGCCGACCCGCGACTCGTAGACCATCTCCTCGTCGAGCTCGCCGACCCGGCTCTTCTTGTCGCCGACCAGGAAGACACCGAACAGCCCGCGGTCGGGGATGGTGCCGCCGCTGGTCACCGCGAGCCGCTGCGCGCCGGGCCGGCCGGTCAGGGTGCCGCCGACCCGGTCCCACACCAGCCGCGGCCGCAGCTCGGCGAACTCGTCGGAGGGGTAGCGGCCGGCGAGCATGTCGAGCACCGCCTCGAAGGCGCTGCGGGGCAGCGAGGCGAACGGCGCGGCGCGGCGCACGACGTCGTACATCACCTCGACCTCCCACTCGTCGAGCGGCACCATCGCGACGACCTGCTGGGCGAGGACGTCGAGCGGGTTGCGCGGGTAGCGCAGCGCCTCGATCTGGCCCGGCCCGCATCCGCTCGGCGACCACCGCGGTCTGCACCAGGTCGCCGCGGTACTTCGGGAAGATCACGCCGCGCGAGACGGCACCGACCTGGTGGCCGGCCCGGCCGACCCGCTGCAGCCCCGCTGGCCACCGACGGCGGCGACTCGACCTGGATGACCAGGTCGACCGCGCCCATGTCGATGCCGAGCTCGAGGGAGGACGTGGCGACCACCGCGGGCAGCCGGCCGGCCTTGAGGTCCTCCTCGATCTGCGCCGCGCTGCTCCTTGGACACCGAGCCGTGGTGGGCGCGGGCGAGCTCGGGGACGGCGCCGCAGCGCACGGCCCCGGACTGCGCCATGATCTGCGCGGGCTGCACCGTCGCCGCCGGCTCGGGCAGCGGCTCGCCGGTCACCCGCTCGTAGTGGATCTCGTTGAGCCGGGCGCACAGCCGCTCGGCCAGCCGGCGGGAGTTGGCGAACACGATCGTCGACCGGTGCGCCTCGACGAGGTCGACGATGCGCTCCTCGACGTGCGGCCAGATCGACGACGGCGCTCGTCGCCCGCCGCGGAGCCGCTGACCTCGCCGGTGGTCTGGCCGAGCTCGCCGAGGTCCTCGACCGGGACGACGACCTGAGCTCGACGGTCTTGCTGCTCGGCGGCTGCACGACCTCGACGTCGTGCGGGCCGCCGAGGAACCGGGCGACCTCCTCGACCGGGCGCACGGTCGCCGACAGCCCGATCCGCTGCGCGGGCCGTCCAGCAGGTCGTCGAGCCGCTCCAGGGACAGGGCCAGGTGGGCGCCGCGCTTGGTGCCGGCGACCGCGTGCACCTCGTCGACGATGACCGTCTCGACGCCGCGCAGCGACTCGCGCGCCTGCGAGGTGAGCAGCAGGAACAGCGACTCGGGCGTGGTGATCAGGATGTCGGGCGGCGTGCGCAGGAACTTGCGGCGCTCGTCGGCGGGGGTGTCGCCGGACCGGACGCCGACGGTGATCTCCGGCAGCGGTCGGCGGCAGCCCGAGCCGGGTGGCGGCGTGCCGGATGCCGGCCAGCGGTGCGCGCAGGTTGCGCTCGACGTCGACGGCGAGCGCCTTCATCGGCGAGACGTAGAGGACCCGGCAGCGCCGCTGCGGCTCGGCCGGGCGCCGGCTCGCTGGCCAGCCGGTCGAGCGACCAGAGGAACGCCGCCAGCGTCTTGCCGGAGCCGGTCGGGGCGACGACCAGGGCGTTGCGGCCCGCGCCGATCGCCGCCCAGGCGCCGTCTGCGCGGCGGTGGGCGCGGCTGAAGGCGCCGTCGAACCACGCCTGGGTCGCGGGGGAGAACGTGCGTCATCGCCGGGCCGTCGTCACCCGGTCATCTTCGCCGACGGCACCGACAGATGTCGGTCAGCCGCGGCACGCAGGCCCCAGCGCCAGGCGACCTCGGTGTTGGGGTCCGGTGGGTCGTCTCGGGCCGTGTCGGTCGACTGCTCCTCGACCATGTCCTCGGTCGATCCGGGCGGCAGCGCGGCGAAGCGCCGTCGCGGGACGCGGCACGGGAGGTCTCGCGCTGTCCTCGCTCTCGGCCATGCCAGTGTGCCCTCCGAGCGGCCGCTGCCGGGCAATGGGGTCGAGGACTGTCGGCGGGCCGGTCTAGGGTCGAGCACCGTGCCCGACGAACCCATGGTCCTGGCCCGCGGCCTGGTGAAGCGCTTCGGCGAGTTCACCGCGGTCGACGGCATCGACGTCGAGGTCGCGCGCGGCGAGGCGTTCGGCTTCCTCGGCCCCAACGGCGCCGGCAAGTCGTCCACGATGCGCATGATCGGCTGCGTCTCGCCCGGTGACCGACGGCACGCTGCGCGTGCTCGGCATCGATCCAGCGGTCGACGGTCCGCGCATCCGGGCCCGGCTCGGGGTCTGCCGCAGGAGGACACCCTCGACGTCGAGCTCTACGGTGCGCGAGAACCTGCTGGTCTACGGCCGCTACTTCGGCATCTCGCGGGCCGAGGTCGCCGCGCGGGCCGACGCGCTGCTCGAGCTTCGTCCAGCTCGAGGAGCGCGCGAGCAGCCAGGTCGAGCCCCTCTCCGGCGGCATGAAGCGGCGGCTCACCATCGCCCGCTCGCTCATCAACGACCCCGAGCTGCTGCTGCTCGACGAGCCGACCACCGGGCTCGACCCGCAGGCCCGGCACGTGGTGTGGGACCGGCTGTTCCGGCTCAAGCAGCGCGGCGTGACGCTCGTGCTCACCACGCATTACATGGACGAGGCCGAGCAGCTGTGCGACCGGCTCGTGGTGATGGACGGCGGCCGGATCGCCGCCGAGGGCTCACCGGCGGAGCTGATCCGCGAGCACTCGACCCGCGAGGTGGTCGAGCTCCGCTTCGCCGCCGACGAGACCGAGGGCC
>CAVYTH010000012.1:0-209575 GCA_963771345.1 uncultured Actinomycetota bacterium | reverse complement strand
CGCGACCGCCATCGAGTCCGCTGCGACCGAGACCGGCGGCGACTACGCCGACGCGTCCATCACCGTCGCGAACCTCGAGGCCAACGAATGCTCCGTTACAGCACGGCCACCCAGACCCTGACGCTGCCTGTCCAGACCACGGACCGGTACTGCTTCGAGGTCGTCGACACCCGCCTCGCCGGCTCGACCTGGAGCTACGACAGCAACGTCGGCGCTCCGGAGGAGAACGTTTCGCGCCCTGTAACGCGCGACTGCTAGACCGAGAGGGGCGGTCCCAAGATGGGCCGCCCCTTCGGCGTATCCAGAGTGCCTCCGCTACGTCCGATCACCTGGCGAGAGCTTTGCGGAAAGGGGGTGAATAGCAATGGAGAAGCATGACCAAGGTTTCACCCTGATCGAGCTGCTCGTGGTATCATCATCATCGGCATCCTGGCCGCGATCGCTATGCCGGTCTATCTCAATCAGCGCGAGAAGGGCTGGCGTGCGCAGGCCGTCAGCGACATGAAGAACGCAGCGATATCGGTCGAATCCCTGGCCAGTGAGAGTGGCGGTTCCTCCTTCCAGCGAACGGCCTGGACGAGTCCTCACCGGCGCTGCTAGGCGAGGGGTTCCGACCAGGCTCATTGGTGAGCGTCCAGGTGATCGCCACTGTGATTACGTACTGCATCCGTGGCCTGCACGACAACCTCGCTGACGAGTTCGTCTATCGCAACGGTGACGGTGTCGTGAAGTCCGGCGCACCTGGATTCATTGCCTGCTGATGTGCCGAGGCCACAAGGCCCCGGTCACCCCAAACGGGTGACCGGGGTCTTTGGCGCTCCAGCGTTCGGGGCTCTGCTGCCGACATTCGCCGCATGGGGTCTCTCCCCTTCCACCTTGCCGCGCGCCTGCGCCGCCGTTCTCGTGGCGACGGCGGCTTCTCGCTCATCGAGGCAGTCGTCGCCCTGTCCATCGCCGCAGTCGCGTTCACGGCGCTCGCGGCCACCGGGCTGTCGGCGATCAGGGTCATGACCGCCCGGGCCAATCAGCACGCCGCCGACTTCATGGCCCGTGAGATGGAGAACGCCCGGGCGCTGGGCTATGGCAGCCTGGCCAACGTCGCCGCCGACCTGACTGGGCCGGAGATCGACAACTGCTCCGGAAAGCCGTGCATCGACCCCGGCACGGGGACGAAGGAACTCATCTACACCGGGACGACCGGCGCGGGTGGCGCGGTCTCCACCCCCATCGTGGTGAGTGGCGGAGAGGCGAACAAGAGCGAGTACACGATCAACACCTATGTCACGATCCCCGCGGACTCCTACGGCGCCGACTACCGGCGCGTCACCGTCGTCGCGGAGTGGTCAGCCTACGGAAAGGCCCATCGGCGGACCATTTCGTCCATCGTCGCTTACTCCCAGCTCGGCCTGCCGCTCCCGGTCTTCAAGCTGACCCCGCAGGGCGCGACTCGGTAACCGTGAACCCGCCCGCCGACGTCCACTTCGGCCTCCTGGTCACCAACCAGGGCGCGCCGGACCGGTTCAACCTGTCCGAGGACGACGCGGTGAAGCTGGACCTGGGTGTACGACGCCGGGAGCGGCAGCTTCGATGCCGAGGACACGGTGAACGTGGTCGACACGAACGGGGACGGCATCCGCGACACCGGCCGCCTCAATCCGAACGACAGCAAGCTGATCTGGGTCTACCGGACCATCACCACCACCGGGTCGGTGGCGACCAACTGGTCGGCGACGTCTGTCGCCCAGGCCAGCGCCGACGGAGGCATCCAGACCGTCGCCACGACGTCGAACGGAGTCACCGGCTCGGTGACGCCTTCACCGACCGCGACTCCTACGCCGACTACACCTGCCACTGACTGCACCACGTCGGTACCCGATCCCACCCCAACGGCGTCGGCCGGCTTCACGAAGACGACCTACTACCTCCACAACCTGGCTACGCCGGCAAACAGCACCGCCCAGGTAGTGCTGGACATGACAAAGTCAGCACCTACGACGACCACCCTCTACAACTACTCGACCGACGTGGCCACCGGTAGCAGCGGGCGGACCCTCACCACCGGCGGGACGTTTGCGAGCGGGACGGCCGCGGGCCGGGGTGACTGGCGCTACCCCGTTGGCAAGAAGGCGTTCAGCGGGACGGCGACTCTGTCGTTGTGGGTCGCCCCCCCCGTGGCAGCAACCGCGTCCGACGTCAACCTCACCGCCTACGTCTACACGTGGGTCAAGTCCGGCAGCAGCTACACAGCGACCGCGATCGCCACGATCCCGCTCACGGCGTCACCCTTCACCTGCACGGGTTTCCAGAAGGTCAGCGGGGTCAGTGCCGCGTTCACCCAGGCTCAGCTCGCCAACAACAGTGAGGTCGGCGTTCGTATCGTCAACACCGGGACGGCACCGGTCCGCCTGGCGTACGACGTGACTGGTCTTTACCCCGCGAACCTCGTCCTTCCGGAGAAGTGACCCATGCGCTACAGGCCCTTCCTCGCCCGCGACGCCGGTCTCACCCTCGTCGAGCTCCTGGTCACGCTGGTTCTGACCGGTGTCGTCGGATCTCTGGTACTGGCTGCTGTGGTGAGGGCCGGCGACGTCCTCGTGCACACCGAGGACGAGAACAAGGGCCTGCAGGACGCCAAGGTCATCCTCGAACGGATGAGCAGTGACGTGCGGCAGGCCCGCGGAGTGGTGTGCGATGCGGCGGCCGCCGACCCGACGTGCCGGTTCCATCTGCAGCTCTGGGTGGACGGCAACTCGGACTACCTCCAGGAGGACGCCGAGGTGATCACCTGGGAGCTGAAGGACAACCCGGACGGCGAACACTTCGACGTCTTCCGCACACAGGGACTCGGCGCGGGCGCTCTCGAGCGTCGGCAGGCCTCGACCCTCATTGTCAAGACGGTCTTCGCCTATGAGACCGGCAAGCCCATCGAGAAGAGCCAGGTCGTGCAGATCGGCATGACCTACGACGCCCTGGTGGGTCGTGGGACGAACGAGCGCAAGGCGGCGCTCACCGTCCGCCTGAGGAACAAGGGGACGAAGTGAGCATCTTGACGGTTTCACGGAAGCTGCGTCGGCGCGCCGCCGGGGACGAGGGTGCTGCCCTCATCCTCGTCATCGGCATCATGTTGATCGTCAGCACACTGGTCTCGGTGGGCAGCATGATCGCCATCAACGGTCTGCGGTCGAGCACGAACCGGGTCACCTACGAGGCTGCCCTCTCAGCTGCCGAGAACGGCGTCGACCTCACGCTCGCGAGGCTCCAGAAGGCGTTCGACGACTACAACGCCGACTACCCGGTCCCGAGCCAGCCCTCCACCGCGGTTCCCTCGCCGGCCTGCGTCGATGACTCGGTGCTCGACCCCGCCCCGTTCGCCGACGCGGCCGCCGAGAAGGCCTGGGCCAAGGCGCAGCTGGCGACCCTGCTGGCCGATCACCCGGAGTGCGTCCAGCAGGGCGGCCAGGGGGAATACCTGATCTTCAAGCCTGAGACCCCACTGGTCAACGGGCTCTACCCGAAGTACGGCAAGGTCTACGCAATGGGCTGGGTTCCGTCGCACGACGCGCCGCATGCAAAGAGGCGCCTGCTGAAGGCGGAGTACATCTTCATGCCCTACCGACCCACCCACGCGGTCCTGAGCAGTGACGATGTCGCCATCTCGTCGAGCACAACTGTGACGGCCGCCTTCGGCGTGGACCCTCTCGAGGCCAGCGTGCACAGCAACGGTGCGGTGACGGGGACCGGCAACCCCAGTGTCACCGGGCCGGTGACGAGCACGGGCACGTCCAGTTTCAGCAGCAACAATTTCACGGCACCGCAGAACAGCGGCGGTACAGTTGCGCACGAGTCGACGCAACGGATCCCGACGGTAAACGCGCGCACTCTGTACTTCCGGGCTCTCAGCGACCATCCCGAGTACGACTCGACCTGGTACGACCTGTGCAACGACGGCACTGCGCGCAGCCGGTCCGCTCTCGGCCCCTGCACGTCCACGACTGTTCTCAACAGCGGCTCGCCCAGCTTCCGCGGTTGGTCGTGGGACAGCGGCGACGAGACCTGGGTCGCCAGCCGGACCACGCAGGACGGCATCTACTTCGTGGACAAGGCGAATGTCGATGTCGGAACCGGCAACGGCAGCCTCAACAATATCTCTGTCATCGCTTCGTCGGAGAACCCGAACAACTGCGGGGCGAAGAAGAACGGCAACATCCAGTGGGACCACTACGAGATGCTGCACCCCGCCTACCAGAACTTGTGGCTCTACGCCGACGCTGACATCGTCACGCACTCCAACTTCACCGCAGGGTCCGGGACGACGTCCCCGCCGGTGGTGAGCGGGATGTTCGTCGCCGGAGACCAGATCGCAGATGGAGACCTCGAGCCAGGGAGCGGTCGGCTCCGTGCTCGTGGCGAACCAGTGCCCGACGCAGGGCAATCCGAACCTGATCACGACAAGCGAGATCAAGAACCCGGCGATCTACTTACGACCCGAACTCCGACGCGCCATTCACCAGCATCATCAACACGACATTGTGGCTGGAGTACGCGGCTGACGGTCTCGTGCGTGTAGGACTGTCGACGTGACTCGCCCTCCTCGTCGCTGGTCGCCGTCCTCGGCCTGCTGATCGGCTCGTTCCTCAACGTCGTCATCTGGCGGGTCCCGCGCGGGGAGTCGGTCGTCAGCCCGCCGTCGCACTGCCCGGGCTGCGGACCGGCCGGTCCGGCCGCGGGACAACGTCCCGGTCCTGAGCTGGCTGCTGCTCCGCGGCCGGTGCCGCGACTGCGGCGAGCCGATCAGCGTCCGCTACCCGCTGGTCGAGGCCGGCACGGCCGCGGTGTTCGTCGTGCTGGCGCTGTCGCATCGGTGTCGAGCCCGAGCTGCCGGCGTTCCTCTACCTCGGCGCGATCGGCGTCGCGCTGGCCATGATCGACCTCGACGTCAAGCGGCTGCCCAACGCCATCGTCCTGCCGTCCTACGTCGTCGCCGCCGTGCTGCTCGGCGCCGCCGCGGTGGTCGACGGCGACTGGGACGACCTGCTGCGCGCCGGCCTGGGCATGGCGGCGCTGTACGGCTTCTACTTCGCTGCTGGCGCTGCTCTACCCGGCGGGCATGGGCTTCGGCGACGTCAAGCTGGCCGGCGTCCTCGGCCTGTACCTCGGCTGGCTGGGCTGGGCGGAGGTCGTGACGGGTGGCTTCCTGGGGTTCCTGCTTCGGTGGCGTCGTCGGCGGCGCCCTGATGCTGGTCCGCCGGGCCGGGCGCAAGTCGAAGATCCCGTTCGGCCCGTTCATGCTGGCCGGCGCCTTCGTGGCGATCCTCTGGGGCGGTGCTTTGGCAGACCTTTACCTCGACAGCGTGCTCGGCTGATCCGATTGCTCAAGGCCGAGCCCCGAACCGGCCGATCCCCTCTCTTGACATGGCCCCACCAGGGGTCACCACGCGGCAACAGCCGCCTCTGGGAGGGGAAGCGTCGTGGCAGGACGATCCGCCATCGGTCTCGACATCGGGACCTCGGGCGTGCGTGCCGCCGAGCTCTCGTTCGGCAAGGGTCAGGTCACTCTCGAGAAGTTCGGCCAGGTGGCCCTGCCCGAGGGTGCCGTCCGCGACGGCGAGGTCATCGACCCCGACGCCGTCGCCGCCGCCATCAAGCAGCTCTGGGCGCACACGAAGTTCAGCAGCAAGAAGGTCGTCATCGGCGTCGCGAACCAGAAGGTGATCGTGCGCCAGGTCGACCTCCCTGGATGCCGGCCGACGAGCTGCGGAAGTCGCTCGCCTTCCAGGTCCAGGACTTCGTGCCGATGCCGGTCGAGCAGGCCGTCCTCGACTTCCACCCGCTCGAGGAGCTGACCGCCGAGGACGGCAACCGCATCCTGCGCGGCCTGCTCGTCGCCGCATCGCGGGACATGGTCAACGCCAGCCTCGACGCGGTCCAGCTGGCCGGCCTCTCGCCGGTGATGGTCGACCTCACGTCGTTCGCCGTGCTCCGCTCGCTGGCCGACGCCGACCACCTCGGCATGGGCGCCGAGGTCGAGGCGCTCGTCGACGTCGGCGCGCGCGTCACCAACATCGTGGTCCACCAGGGCGGCGTCGCCGCGCTTCGTGCGCATCCTGCTGATGGGCGGCCAGGACGTCACCGACGCGGTCGCCGAGCGGATGGGTGTGCCGCAGGAGCAGGCCGAGGCGATGAAGCAGCAGCTCGGCTCTCGGCGCTGCGCCGACGGCGATGGACGTCGCAGGCAGCCACCCGCGTCGTCGAGGCGGTCGGCGCGGCCTTCGTCGACGAGGTCCGCGGCTCGCTCGACTACTACCTGGCGTCCAGCGGCTCGGCGCCGATCTCGCGCCTCGTCCTCACCGGCGGCGGGGCCCGCCTCGGCGGCCTCGCCCAGCGGCTCCAGGTCACCACCCGCGTCCCGGTCGAGGTCGGCACGCCGATGCACAGCCTGCAGGTCGGCCGCACCGGCCTTTCGCCCGAGCAGATCGCGTTCGTCGAGCCGCTGGCCGCCGTGCCGGTCGGCCTGGCCCTGGGAGTCGCATCATGAGCACCCTGACCGAGCGAGACCGCACGCGGCTCGCGACCCTGCCGCGGGTCAACCTGCTGCCCCCGGAGATCGAGGAGCAGCGGCGCGTCAGCAAGGTGCAGGGCGGGCTCGGCCTCGGCGTCCTGGCCGCTGTCGGCGTCGTCGGTGCCCTGGCGCTGGCCGCCAACGGCCAGGTCTCCGACGCCGAGGACCAGCTCGAGGCCGAGCAGGCCCGCAGACAGCGCGCTGCAGGCGCAGGCCGCCGAGTACGCCGAGGTCCCGGCCGTCTACGCCGCGGTCGAGGCCGCCGAGGCCGAGCTCACCCAGGCCATGGACAAGGAGATCCGCTGGTCGTACTTCCTCAACGACCTGAGCCTCGCCACGCCCGGCAAGGTCTGGCTGACCTCAGTCACCGTCGACCGAGAACGTCGACGCGCGCCCGCTGCGGCGGCGCCGGCCGGTGCCGGGCGCCGCGACGCTACGGCACGCCGGGCATCGGGACGGTGACCGTTCGAGCGGCAAGGGCTACACGCACAACGACGTGGCCTCCTGGCTCGAGCGCTCTCGCCGACGAGAAGGGCCTCGCCGACCCGTACTTCACCCAGTCGGTCGGCCGAGCAGATCGGCACCGAGAGCGCTGTGAGTTTCGACAGCCAGGCCGTCGATCACCGAGGACCTCCTCTCCGGCCGCTTCACCGACAAGGCGGGCAGCTGACATGACCGACACCAGGAAGTGGTCGGCGCTCGCCGTCGTCCTCGTCGCCGCGATCTTCGCGGCGGGCTGGTTCCTGCTCGTCTCGCCCAAGCGCGGTGAGGCATCCGAGCTGCGCAGCAGACGGTGCACGCAGGAAGAGGCCAACGCCCGCCTCGCGGACAGAAGATCACGCTGCTGAAGGCGCAGCAGGCGGATCTGCCCGGCAGCGGGCCAAGCTCGCCACGCTCGCGCACGCAGATCCCGGACAACCCGGCGCTGCCGTCCCTGATCCGTGACCTGACGGTCGCCGGGCGCAAGGCCGGCGTGGCATCGACTCGATGGCGCCGGCGCTCCCGGTGGCCCTGGTCGCCGCCGGTGTCGTTGCACCGGTGGCACCGCCGACGGCCACGGGATCGACAGACGGAGACGGCCGACGAGTCGACCGCGACGACGCCCAGCGCACCCACCGCGCCGCCGGCCAGCGGAACCTGTTCCAGGTGCCGCTGACCCTCACGTGACCGGCAGCTACTTCGAGCTCGAGCAGTTCATCAACAAGCTCGAGAACCTCCGGCGCTCGTTCCTGGTCTCCGGCTTCACCTTGGCGCCGAGGAGGCCGCGACGCGGACAGAGGCCGAGGGAGGCTCACGGTCGCTCTGCAACGGCCGGGTGTTCCTCAGCCAGCCGGCACCGGCCACCACGACCACCCGCTGTCGCCGCCCCGGCGACCACCACGGGCGAGTAGGAGCGACAGCATGAGCGAGTCGAGCGTTCCCTTCGGACACGTCCGCAGCGCCCCGAGTCCGGCCGCCCGGTCTTCGAGGCCGAGGCGTCCGGAAGCCGCGACCGCTGGTCGCAGCTCGGCGGCGTCGCGGCCGTCGTGCTGCTGGCGATGGTCGGGTACTTCCTGTTCTTCGCCGGTGGCTCCGAGGAGCCAGCTGCGGCGCTACCGCCGGCACATCCCGTGGTGCCGCCGGCCGAGCACCGCCGCCGAGGCACCCGCGCGCCGTACCAGCGGCTCAGCGCGAAGTCTTTCGGCCGCGACCCGTTCAAGGCGCTGATCGTCGAGGCCGACCGGTCGAGGCGGCGGGCGGGACTGGTCGATCGCCACCACGACCGGCTCCGCCACGACCGGTACCGCCACCACGACCGGCGGGAGCACGACCGATCGGCGGGCGGCACCGAGCCCGGTACGACCGGTGCACGACCAGCGCCCGTGACGCCGACGTCGCCGCGCCACACCTTCCGGGTCGTCAGCGTGCGCCGGACAACAGCACGGTGACCGTCAAGGTCGACGGCAAGCCGTACTCCGAACCTGCGCGCCGGCGAGGTCTTCGCCACCTACTTCAAGGTGCGTCGTCATCGGCGGCAAGATGAACGCGTTCCAGTTCGGCGACGAGCAGTTCAACGTCCTGGGGACCAGGAAGCTCACATCGCCTGATCGCTCGCGCCGACCGACTGGTGGCCTGCCCGGACTCCGGGCAGGCCACCGGCGCGTCCGGCCACGTCTGCGAGGATTCGGCCCATGCTGCGCTGGCTGACCGCGGGGGAGTCGCACGGCCCTGCCCTGCTCGCGACGCTGGAGGGGCTGCCCGCCGGTGTGGCGGTCGACGACCGACGACCTCGCCGACGCACTCGCGCGACGCCGGCTCGGCCACGGCCGCGGCGCGCGGATGACGTTCGAGCGCGACGAGGTCGAGCTGCTCGGCGGGGTGCGGCACGGCCGCACCCAGGGCGGCCCGGTCGCGGTCCGGATCGGCAACACCGAGTGGCCGAAGTGGGAGCAGGTGATGAGCGCCGACCCGGTGCCCGCCGAGACGCTCGGCGGGCCTGGCCCGCAACGCCCCGCTGACCCGGCCGCGACCCGGCCACGCCGACCTGGCCGGCATGCAGAAGTACGGGTTCGACGACGCCCGCCCGGTGCTCGAGCGGGCGAGCGCCCGCGAGACCGCTGCCCGGGTCGCCCTCGGCGCCGTCGCCCAGGCGTTCCTCGGCCAGGCCGTCGGGGCCCGGCTGGTCTCCCACGTCGTCGCCATCGGCGGCGCCGCGGCTCCCGACGGCGTCTGGCCCGAGCCGGACGACGTCGAGCGGCTGGACGCCGACCCGGTCCGCTGCCTCGACCCCGCGGCGAGCGCCGCGATGGTGGCCGAGATCGACGCCGCCCAGAAGGACGGCGACACCCTCGGCGGCGTCGTCGAGGTGCTCGCGTACGGACTGCCGCCGGGGCTGGGCAGCCACGTCCACTGGGACCGGCGGCTGGACTCCCGGCTGGCGGGTGCGCTGATGGGCATCCAGGCCATCAAGGGCGTGGCGGTGGGCGACGGCTTCGACAGCGCGTCGCGTCGCGGCTCGGCAGGCGCACGACGAGATCGAGCGGGGCGCCGACGGCGGGCTGCGCCGGCGCACCGCGCGGGCCGGCGGCATCGAGGGTGGCATGACCACCGGCGAGCCGCTGCGGGTCCGCGCGGCCATGAAGCCGATCTCGACCGTCCCACGGGCGCTCGACACCGTCGACGTCGCCACCGGCGAGCCGGCCCGGGCGATCAGCCAGCGCAGCGACGTGTGCGCGGTGCCCGCGGCCGGCATCGTCGCCGAGGCGATGGTGGCGCTGGTGCTGGCCGACGCCGTCCTGGAGAAGTTCGGCGGCGACTCGGTGACCGAGACCGCGCGCAACGTCGCGGCCTACCTCGCGCACCTGCAGGTGACCTGAGTGGCGCCGGTCGTCGTGCTGGTCGGCCCGCCGGGCGCCGGGCAAGTCCACGGCGGCCCGAGCCGTCGCCGACCGGCTCGGCGTGGCGTCCCGCGACACCGACGACGACGTCGAGGCAGACGACGGGCAGCAGCATCGCCGACCTCTTCGTCGAGCAGGGCGAGGAGCACTTCCGCGAGCTGGAGCGGGCCGCCGTCGCCGCCGCCCTCGCCGAGCACGACGGGGTGCTCGCGCTCGGCGGCGGCGCCGTCCTCGACCCGGCGACGCGGGACCTGCTCGCCGGCCGACCGGTCGTCTTCCTCGACGTCGGGATCAAGGACGCCGCCCGGCGGATCGGGCTGAACCGGGACCGGCCGCTGCTGATCGGCAACCCGAGGGCGCAGTGGATCCGGCTGATGGCGGCCCGTCGCCCGGCTCTACGAGGAGGTCGCGTCGGTGACCGTGCTGACCGACGGCCGCACCCCGGACGAGGTCGCCGACGAGATCGTGCGCTGGACCGGGCTGTGACCGACCCGACGAGGATCACCGTCGCCGGCCCGCCGACGTACGACGTCGTCGTCGGCGACGGCGTCCTCGGACAGCTGGGCGACCTGGTCGGGGCAGGCGCCGAGCAGGTGCTGGTGGTCCACCCGGCCGTCGCTGGCCGACCTCGCCGCGGACGTGGAGCGCCAGCTGCTCGGCGGCCGGCAAGGCGGTGGTGCTCGCGACGGTCCCCGACGGCGAGGCCGCCAAGACGCTCGACGTCGCCGCGGCCCTGTGGTCCCTGCTCGGCCGGCGCGGCTTCACCCGCACCGACGTCGTCGTCGGGTCTGGGCGGGGGAGCGATGACCGACCTGGCCGGCTTCGTCGCCGCCGGCTGGCTGCGCGGGGTGCGGGTCGTGCAGGTGCCGACGACGCTGCTCGGCATGGTCGACGCCGCGGTCGGCGGCAAGACCGGCGTCAACACGGCCGAGGGCAAGAACCTGGTCGGCGCGTTCCACCCGCCCGCGGGGGTCCTGTGCGACCTGGCCGCCCTGACCACGCTGCCGCAGCGCGACTGGTCAGCGGGATGGCCGAGGTGGTCAAGGCCGGGCTTCATCGCCGACCCGCGGATCCTCGAGCTGGTCGAGGAGCAGGGCGCCGGCGTCCTCGAGCCCGGTGCGGCAGCGCTGCGCGAGCTGGTGGAGCGCTCGATCCGGGTGAAGGCCGACGTCGTGTCGCAGGACCTGCGCGAGTCGCGGCCGTGCGCGAGATCCTCAACTACGGGCACACCCTGGGGCACGCGATCGAGAAGGTCGAGGGCTACCGGTGGCGGCACGGCGAGGCGGTGTCGGTCGGGCTGGTCTTCGCGGCGGAGCTGGCCCGCGCGGTCGGCCGGCTCGACGCCGGCGACGTGGCCCGGCACCGCGCGGCCTGCTCGCCGGGCTCGGCCTGCCGACCTCGTACGCCGGCGGCCGGTGGCCCGAGCTGCTGGCCGCCATGCGGGTGGACAAGAAGGCCCGCGGCGCCGTGCTGCGGTTCGTCGTCCTCGACGGCATCGGCCGGCCCGGCCGGCTCGACGGCCCCGACGAGAACCTGCTGGCCGACGTGTTCGGGAAGGTGTCCATCGTGACGCAGAGTGCTGGTGCTCAACGGCCCCAACCTCGGCCGGCTCGGCTCGCGCGAGCCCGAGGTCTACGGCGCGCCACCCACGACGACCTGGTCGCCGCCTGCGCCGAGGCCGGCGCCGAGCTCGGGCTCGAGGTCGAGGTGCGGCAGACCGACGACGAGGCCGAGCTGGTCGGCTGGCTGCACGAGGCCGCCGACGCCGGCGACCCCCGTCGTGCTCAACCCGGCGGCGTTCACGCACTACTCCTACGCCGTGCGCGACGCCTGCGCCGCGCTCGACCGCCCCGCTGGTCGAGGTCCACCTGACGAACCCGGCGGCCCGCGAGGCGTTCCGGCACACGTCGGTGGTCGCCGGCGTCGCCACCGGGTCGATCGCCGGCTTCGGCGTCGACTCCTACCGGCTGGCGCTGCGCGGCGATCGCTGCGGCCGACGGCGACCCTAGGGTGGCCGCAGTGCCTCAGACCCACGCCGACCGGCGCGAGCGACTGCGCGACCTGGTGCGGACCGCCGGGCCGAGGCGGCTCTGGTCACCCGGCTGGTCAACGTGCGCTACCTGACCGGCTTCACCGGGTCGAACGCCGCGCTGCTCGTCACCGACCGCGACGACGTGCTGGCCACCGACGGCCGGTACGTGACCCAGGCCGGCCAGCAGGCGCCCGGACGTCGAGCTGCTGGTCGACCGCGAGTGCGCCACCGCCCTGTCGACCAGGCCCGCCGCGACGGGATCCGCCGGCTCGGCGTTCGAGGCGCACGACGTGACCGTCGAGGGCCACCAGGCGCTGCGCGGCCGTCGACGGCGCGCCGGAGCTGGTGCCGCTCGGGCACGCCGTCGAGGCGCTGCGGGCCGTCAAGGACGACGACCGAGCTCGCCATGCTGCGGAGGCCTGCGCGATCGGCGACCAGGCGCTGCGCGAGACGCTCGGCCGCACCGCCGCCCGGCCAGACCGAGCGCGAGGTCGCGCCGACGGCTGGAGGCCGCCATGGTCGAGCTCGGCGCCGACGGCATCGCCTTCGAGACCATCGTGGCGACCGGGCGCGAACAGCGCGATCCCGCACCACAGCCCCGACCGACCGGGAGATCGTCCGCGGCGACCTGCTCGAAGATCGACTTCGGGGCGCTGTACGGCGGCTACCACGCCGACTGCACCCGCACCGTCGTCGTCGGCCGCGAGCCGGCGGACTGGCAGCGCGAGATCTACGACGTCGTCCGCGCGGGCGCAGCGGGCCGGCCGGGCGCGCGCTGCGCCGTCGGTGCCGACGTGCGCGACGTCGACGCCGCCGCCCGCGCGGTCGTCGGTCGACGCCGGGCTACGGCAGCCAGTTCACCCACGGGCTCGGCCACGGCGTCGGCCTGGAGATCCACGAGGCCCCGCTGATCGGGCACCTCGCGACCGGTAGACTCGCTGCCCGCACGCCGGTCACCGTCGAGCCCGGGGTCTACCTGCCCGGCCGCGGCGGCGTCCGCATCGAGGACACCCTCGTCGTGGGCGAGGGCGCACCGGAGCTGCTGACCACGACCCCCAAGGACCTCCTGGTCCTCTGACCTGCCCGACTCACGCGACCGAAGGACCTCAGCCCGTGGCGACGACGAACGACCTCAAGAACGGCCTGGTGCTCAACCTCGACGGCCAGCTCTGGTCGGTCGTGGAGTTCCAGCACGTCAAGCCCGGCAAGGGCGGCGCCTTCGTCCGCACCAAGCTGAAGAACGTGCTCTCCGGCAAGGTCGTCGACAAGACGTTCAACGCCGGCACGAAGGTCGAGACCGCGAACGTCGACAAGCGCGACATGCAGTACCTCTACAAGGACGGCACCGACTTCGTCTTCATGGACTCGCAGACCTACGACCAGATCCACGTCCCGGTGGAGACCGTCGGCGACGCGTGCCGAGTTCATGCTGGAGAACCAGGACGCCGTGGTCGCCACTGCACGAGGGCACCGCGCTGTACGTCGAGCTGCCGGCCTCGGTCGAGCTGACCATCTCCTACACCGAGCCGGGCATGCAGGGCGACCGCTCGACCGGCGGCACCAAGCCGGCCACGCTCGAGACCGGCGCCGAGATCCCGGTCCCGCTGTTCATCGCGACCGGCGAGAAGGTCAAGGTCGACACCCGCGACGGCAGCTACCTCGGCCGGGTCACCGGTTCATGACGATCGGCACCTGATGTCCGCACGCAGCAAGGCCCGCAAGCGCGCGCTCGACGTGCTGTTCGAGGCCGAGCAGCGCGGCAGCGACACCCTCGAGACGCTCGCCGGCACGGCTGGCCGACGCAGACCCGCCGGTCGGCGAGTACACCGTCGAGCTCGTCGAGGGCGTGGTCGCCCACCGCGACCGGATCGACGAGCTGCTCGACGACGTACTCGCAGGGCTGGTCGCTCGACCGGATGCCCGCCGTCGACCGCGCGATCCTGCGGCTCGGGCACCTTCGAGCTGCTGCTGGCGCGACGACGTCCCGGACGCGGTCGTCGATCGACCAGGCCGTCGAGCTGGCCCGGTCGCTGTCGACCGACGACTCGCCGGCGTTCGTCAACGGGCTGCTCGGCCGGCTGCTCGAGCTCAAGCCCAGCCTGGCACCCCCGCCGCCACAGACCTGACTCCTCCGGTGGAGGAGCCAGGCCCGTCGCGCTGCCGTGCTACTTGACCGTCAGAAGGATCTTCCCGCTGTAGCCGGCCGCGTGGTCGGCGTGCTTGGGCAGGTAGACCCGCCAGCGGAAGTCCGTCTTCGAGGTCGTCTTAAGCGCCATCTTGTAGGTGCTCGTCGACGTGGTCGTCGCGGACTTCTTGTTGACCCACTTGCCGGCCTTCAGGAACTGGAGGTACACGGTCTTGCCCTTGTGCGCGGGGGACACCGTGCCGGAGAAGGTCACCTTGGCGCCGAGCTTGACGGTCGTCGCGCTCAGCTTGCGGGTGATCTTCGGGGCTACCAGAACCGTACTGGTGGTTCCTGAGGTGCTCGCAAGGTAAGGCGATGCCGCCGCGAAGGTGGCCCGGTACTCCCGGTTGGCGGTCGGCTTGACCGCCAGGCTCCAGCCGCCCGTCGAAGTCGTGGTCGCGCCGCCGGCAGCCGACCAGGTGGTCCCGCCGACGGGACGCGACTGAATGGCGACGCTCTTGGAGCTGACTGCGGCGCCCGCCGAGGTCTTGAGCGTCCCGCTGAGGGTCGCGCCGGTGCCGGCTGCGACCGTCTTGCCGCCCGCGATCGTCAGCGCTGTCGCCGTCGAGGACGTAGGGGGCTTGGTCGTCGTCGTCGGCGTCGGAGTCGGCGTGGGTGCCGGTGTGACTGGCGACGTCGGAGTGCCCTGGACGGCGCTGGCGTAGCTACCCGTGCCCACCGCGTTCACCGCGGCCACCTCAAGCGTGTAGGCGACGCCTGGAGTGAGCCCGGAGAGCGTCACGCTCGTCGTCGACGGGTACATCGTCGTCGTCGCGCCTCCCGCAGGCGTGTAGTGCAGCACGTAGCCGGTGATCGGTGATCCGCCGTCTGACGGCTTCGACCACGACGCTGTGAGGGTTCCCTGGCCCGCGACCACCTTGAGGTTGGTCGGTGCTGCAGGCGTGGTTGCCGTTGACGCCGAGACCAAGCTGCTCCAGACGCCCTGGCCGATCACGTTCCTGGCAGCCACCTGGGCCTCGTACTTCGTGGACCTCTCATCTAGTCAAGGCGACCGAAGCAGCGGTCGAGGTACGGTTGAGCTAGGTCCAGGTAGCGGTCCCGAACTCGCGGTAGCGCACCGAGAAGCCGGTGATGGGCGCTCCACCGTTCACGTTGCCCGAGTAGGTCATTGTCACGAAGGTGCCGGTTGCCGTCATCCCTGCGGACAGGGCCGCCGGTGCCGTCTGCACGGTGAAGCTTCTCGTTGCCGAGGTCGCCACCACATCCCCGTCAGAGTTGAGGACGACAACAGCCAGAAGTACGACGTGACCGCCGACGTATGCCTTCAACGGGGCGTAGGCATGCCCCACAGGACTGAGGTGGTCGGCCAGCGTGCCGAACGCGCTCGTCGTGGACGACTGCACTTTGTAGCGGCGGCATCGGGGGCGCTCGACCCGCCGATGACCAGAGACGCGTAGCGACGGAGCTGGCAGCGGCGGGCGCAGGACAGGCGCGGGGCAGTGGCCGCAACGGTGAAGTTCGGTGCGCCGGCAGTCCAAGGTCCGGTGTTACCGGACCATCCTTCTGCCGATCCTCCAGGAGTAGGTACCGGCGGGGAGGCGTCGCTCGGTGTGGCCGCTGGATAGGCAGTGGTCTTAGTGCCGCCTTCCTTGCTGCCGAGCGGGTACGTCGGGTGGACGCCGCGGTAGAGCTCAACCTCGTAGCGCTTCGCCGAGAGCGGTCGCGTCCCAGGACAGACCGGGAGCCGGACGGTCGTCGCGGCCGCGTCGGATTGGCCGGTGCAGACGAGCTCGTCGTGCACTACGTCTGCGGGCTCGAGGCCAGTGCCTGACGGGCGGCGTCGATGGCCCGCATCGCCATGTGTAAGGACCGTTGGCGTATGCCTGCGCGATCGGCGTGTAGCCAGTCGCGTCGTCAGCTCCTTGTCGACCTCGACGTTGGCTGAGTCGAGCACCTGTACCTCGTACCACTTCGCTCCGCCGCCCTGGGGCGACGTGGCGCAGCTGGTCGTCCCACGACAGCGTGACGGTGTCGGTCGGCGCGCCGCTGCCCACGGTGCCGCCGACGGCGAGGCCGCGCTTGTTGAACGTCGCGTTGTAGCCGTCCACGTGGATCGCCAGCTCCGGACCGACGGAGCACACGTTGTCGGCGTCGCCCACCGCGTCCCAGTGCGTGCAGGGCAGGGCGAACCAGTAGTACGGCTCGCCGGTGGTGCTGTCGAGCAGTACGTCTGGCAGGAACCATGGTCTGGGTGGTGACGACGAAGTCGCCGCCGCCGCCCGTGACCACATGGTGTTGAAGCTGCCGTCTCGGGCGAGGAAGACCAGGTACGCGACCGCACCGGTGACCGGCTTCCAGGTCAGCTCGGGCGTGTCTGCCGAGTCAGGTGATGACAGGGGCTCGGCCGGCTGGTCAGCCGCCGTTGTGGTCCCGGTCGGCGCCAGGCCTGAGAACGCCGACGGCGCGGGCGCCGGTCGGTCGATGGTGGCGGCGTTCGACCAGATGAGTAGATCGTCGCCCCGGTCGGCGTCTTGTCCAGGGCCCGGACTCGCACGGTAGTAGGGGCCGCCGCCAACGAAGATGAACCTGCTCGCCGCGGCTGAGGTGGGCGACCCAGCTCAGGCGCAGACCGTGAAGCCGGCGGTCTCGGTGTAGTCGCCGACCAGGTACGGCGTCCAGGTGGTGTGCGGCGTAGCGCAGGTACGCGAACCATCGAGGTCGAGGTGCTCGCCGACAGGAAGGTCGAGTCGGTGGACACCTCCAGCTCGTACGAGGTGGCGCGCGGTATCGGCGTCCAGCTGATCGCAAGCTTGTCCTGCTCGAGCTGAACGCCGGCGGTGCCTCCGTCAGCGTCTGTCAGGTTGACGGTTGGGCGGGCCTCCCGGTTGAACTGGTCCAGCCAGACCCGGTTGAACGCGGACGTATCGGACCAGTCGGTGTGGTTGCCGTTCGGGTCGACCGCCCGGACGTGCCAGTAGTACTGGTCTGCCGGCAGGGTGTTGATCGGGCGGTACTTGGCTGCATACGTCGTGTGCGTCTCGGCGTTGGCGGTGAAGCCGGCGTCGGTGGCGATCTCGAGCTCGTAAGACGCGGCGCCGGCCGTGGGGGCCCAGGAGAACGCTACGTCGTCGACCGGGCTTACCAGGTCGTTGGCCGGAGTCAGGAGGGTCGGTCGGGCGGAGCGAGGCCAGGTGACCGTGAATGACCGCAGGTCGTGTCGCTCGACCAGGCGGTCGTGACGGCGGCGTTGGTCGAGACTCCCTGGACGCGCCAGTAGCGTGCCGAGTCCGACGGAAGGGCAGTCGGGAGGGAGAAGGACGTGCTCTCCGTCGTGTAGGTCGTGGCACCGACGAAGTCATCCGCGTCGTCGATCTGCACCCTGTAGTTGACCATGCCCGGGACCGCGTTCCACCGCAGCACGGGCGCCTCGCTGGGGTAGACGAACGCATGCAGGTTCGCCGGGTTGGTCAGCGTCGGCGCCGACGGTTGGTTGCGGGTAATCGACCTGGTTTCGGAGTAGAGGCCGAGTGTGCTGCTCGAGTCGCAGGCTCGCCACGTGCCAGTACAAGGTTCCGAGTGGGAGCTCGGTTACTCGGCGTGGCCGAGGTGCCGGAAGAACGTCGGCCGTGTAAGCCGCCGTTCCGCTGAAGATCGGGATGGTGGAGACCTGGATTCGGTACTTGACGGCCACGGCACGGCGCTCCACGTGAACGTGGGGTTGCTCGTCACCGTGGCTGCGCTCGGCGGGCGCAGTGAGCGCGGGCGGGTCGAGCGAGTCGGCGCGGGCCGGCAACGCGGTGCCCAGCATCGACAGCAGCAGCGCTGCGACCAGGGTGACGACGATCCCGAGGCTTCTCCGGACGCAGACGACGGACAACCTGAGCCTGTGCGGCCACGAGCACTCCCACTCTCTGCGGAACTCCCCGTGAGCTCGCGCGCCCTGACTCGTTCGGCATCGGTACGACGCGTCTTGAGCGGTTATCGGTGCAGAGTGCCGCAGGTTGAGCCGGATGTGACGAGGTTGCCCAAACTGGTGCCCCGCTGGGGCGCGATCAGACCGAACAGGTGAGGCAGCGGTTCCGGAAGGCGGATGCCGCGGTTCAGTCGGTCAGGGCCCGCCGCGCGTCGGCGTTGAGCACGCCCCAGGTGATGAGCTGCTCGGTCAGCTGGCTGGGCGTCTCGTCGTAGATCACGGCGAGGGTGCGCAGGTCGTCCTGCCGGATCGAGAGCACCCGGCCGTTGTAGTCGCCGCGCTGCGCCTGGATGGTCGCGGCGTACCGCGCCAGCGGTCCGGCCCGCTCGGCGGGCACGACCTGCAGCTTCTCGAGGTCCAGGATCAGCCGGGGCGGCGGCTCGGCGGCGCCGTTGGGCGCGCCGTCCGGCAGCAGCTCGGAGACCGGCACGCCGTAGAAGTCGGCCAGCTCGGCCAGCCTCTGCACGGTCACGGCGCGGTCGCCGCGCTCGTACGAGCCCACGACGACGGCCTTCCAGCGGCCGGCGGACTTCTCCTCGACGCCGTGGAGAGACAACCCCTGCTGGGTCCGGATGGCTCGCAGCCGCCCCCCCAGCGCCCGCGCGTACTCGGTCGCCATCGTTCCCCGCCCTCTCTCGTCACCCGTGGTGACTGGTGCTCGTGGTGCTCCCACCCTGCGCCGCATACGTGGCGACCTGACTCAGTATCGCGGTGACTCTGGGTAACGTTACGCAGAGTCACCGAGAAAATGTCACGGATCTGCAAAAGAAGCTCGCACCGTTCGGCACGACGAATCGCCGCGCCGCGCCCGTCACGTTCCCGCCGTGCGGCGTGGCCGGTCGGCGAGAGGCCGGGCCGCTGCTACGTTGGGCCCCGGTCAGCACGAGACATCCTTTAACGACCCGTCCCGAGAGGCGGGGAAGGAGGTCGGCGGATGACGCCTACCCGCAGCACGCCCGCAGCACCGACGTACGCCGGGTCCTGGAGGCCCCCGACATCGGCCGGGCCCTCACCCGCATCGCCCACGAGGTCCTCGAGCGCAACAAGGGCGCCGCGGACCTGGTCCTGCTCGGCATCCCGACCCGCGGCGTGCCGCTGGCCCACCGGCTGGCCGCCCGGATCGCCGCCGTCGAGGGCAGCCCGGTCCCGGTCGGCTCGCTGGACGTGACGATGTACCGCGACGACCTGCGGCTGCACCCGGCCCGCGCGCTGGAGCGCACCGACCTGCCGCCCGAGGGCATCGACGGCCGCACCGTCGTCCTCGTCGACGACGTCCTCTACTCCGGCCGCACCATCCGGGCCGCGCTCGACGCGCTCGGCGACCTCGGCCGGCCGCCCGCGGTCCAGCTCGCCGTCCTCGTCGACCGGGGCCACCGCGAGCTGCCGATCCGCGCCGACTACGTCGGCAAGAACCTGCCCACCTCCACTCCGAGCGGGTGCACGTCCTGCTCGAGGAGACCGACGGCGAGGACAGCGTGACGATCGAGACCACCGGCACCCGCGAGTCCACCGCGCCGGCGGAGGTGGCCCGATGAAGCGCCACCTGCTCAGCGCCGCCGACCTGACCCACGCCGACGCGCTGCTGGTGCTCGACACCGCCGAGGAGCTCGCGCGGCTGGCCGACCGGCCGATCAAGAAGCTGCCCACCCTGCGCGGCCGCACCGTGGTCAACCTGTTCTTCGAGGACTCCACCCGCACCCGGATCTCGTTCGAGGCCGCGGCCAAGCGGCTGTCGGCCGACGTCATCAACTTCGCGGCCAAGGGCTCGAGCGTCTCCAAGGGCGAGAGCCTGAAGGACACCGCGCTCACCCTCGAGGCGATGGGCGCCGACGCGGTCGTCGTCCGGCACCACGCCTCCGGCGCGCCGCACCGGCTGGCGCACAGCGGCTGGATCCGCGGCGCGGTGGTCAACGCCGGCGACGGCACCCACGAGCACCCGACCCAGGCGCTGCTCGACGCGTTCACCATGCGGCGCCGGCTCAACGGCTTCGAGACCGCCACCGGACGGACCTCGCCGGCCGGCGGGTCACGATCGTCGGCGACGTCCTGCACTCGCGGGTCGCCCGCTCCAACGTGCTGCTGCTGCACACCCTCGGCGCCGAGGTCACGCTCGTCGCGCCGCCGACCCTGCTGCCGGTCGGCGTCGACACCTGGCCGTGCGCCACGTCGTACGACCTCGACGGCGAGCTGGCCAAGAGCGACGCGGTGATGATGCTGCGGGTGCAGCGCGAGCGGATGAGCGCGGCGTTCTTCCCCAGCGCGCGCGAGTACAGCCGCCGCTACGGCCTGGACGGCGCGCGGATGGCGCAGCTGCCCGACCACGCGATCGTCATGCACCCCGGCCCGATGAACCGCGGCATGGAGATCGCGGCCGAGGTCGCCGACTCGGCGCGGTCGACGATCGTCGAGCAGGTCACCAACGGCGTCAGCGTCCGGATGGCCGTGCTCTACCTGCTGCTCTCCGGAGCCACCGAGGGAGCGATCGGCATGAGCAGCGTACCGTGCGTCAAGGGCGCCCGGCTGCTGGGCGGTGACGCCGCGCGACCTCCTGCTCGAGGACGGCGTGGTCGCCGAGATCGGCGCCGGTCTGAGCCGGGCCGGCGCCGAGGTCGTCGACGCCGACGGCCTGGTCGCGCTGCCCGGGCTGGTCGACCTGCACACCCACCTGCGCGAGCCGGGCCGGGAGGACGCCGAGACGGTCGAGACCGGCACGTCGGCCGCGGCGCTGGGCGGCTTCACCGCCGTGCACGCGATGGCCAACACCGACCCGGTCGCCGACACCGCCGGCGTGGTCGAGCAGGTCTGGCGGCTCGGCCGGGAGGCCGGGCACTGCGACGTGCGCCCGGTCGGCGCCGTCACCGTCGGGCTGGCGGGCGAGCGGCTGGCCGAGCTCGGCGCGATGGCCGACTCGGCGGCGCGGGTGCGGGTCTTCTCCGACGACGGGCAGCTGCGTCTCGGACGCGGTGCTGATGCGCCGGGCGCTGGAGTACGTCAAGGCGTTCGACGGCGTGGTCGCCCAGCACGCGCAGGAGCCGCGGCTCACCGAGGGCGCGCAGATGAACGAGGGCGAGCTCTCCGGCGTGCTCGGCCTGCAGGGCTGGCCGGCGGTCGCCGAGGAGGCGATCATCGCCCGCGACGTGCTGCTCGCCGCGCACGTCGGCTCGCGGCTGCACGTCTGCCACGTCTCGACCGCCGGGTCGGTCGAGATCCTGCGCTGGGCGAAGTCGAAGGGCTGGAACGTCACCGCCGAGGTCACCCCGCACCACCTGCTGCTCACCGACGAGCTGGCGACGACGTACGACCCGCTCTTCAAGGTCAACCCGCCGCTGCGCACCGCGGACGACGTCGCGGCGCTGCGCGAGGCGCTCGCCGACGGCACGATCGACGCGGTCGCCACCGACCACGCGCCGCACCCGCTCGAGGACAAGGACTGCGAGTGGGCGGCCGCGGCGATGGGCATGCTCGGCCTCGAGACCGCGCTGTCGGTGGTGCAGGAGGCGATGGTCGAGACCGGCCTGCTGGACTGGGCCGGGGTCGCCGACCGGATGTCGACCCGGCCCGGCCCGGATCGGCCGGGTCGACGACCACGGCCGGCCGCTCGAGGCCGGCGCGCCGGCCAACCTGGTGCTGGTCGACCCGGCGGCCCGCCGCGAGATCGACCCGTTCGCGCTGGCCTCCCGGTCGCGCAACACGCCGTACGCCGGCCGCACCCTGCCCGGCGCGGTGGTCGCGACCTTCCTCCGCGGCCGCCCCACCGTCGCTCGACGGGAAGCTCGCCTGATGCCGGCACTGCCGCACTGCTGGTCCTCGAGGACGGCCGGACGTTCCGCGGCGACGCCTACGGCGCGACCGGCGAGACGTTCGGCGAGGCGGTGTTCTCCACCGGCATGACCGGCTACCAGGAGACGCTGACCGACCCGTCGCTACCACCGGCAGGTCGTCGTGATGACCGCGCCGCACATCGGCAACACCGGCGTCAACGACGAGGACCCGGAGTCCGGCCGGATCTGGGTCAGCGGGCTACGTCGTGCGCGACCCGGCCGCCGGCCCGTCGTCACTGGCGGTCGCGGCGCACGCTGGACGACGAGCTCGCGGCGCCAGGGCGTCGTCGGCATCAGCGGCATCGACACCCGCGCGCTGACCCGGCACCTGCGCGAGCGCGGCGCGATGCGGGTCGGCATCTCGTCGCCGGACACCGACGCCGGCGTCGCTGCTGCGCAGCGGGTGCTGGCCGAGCCCGCAGATGGCCGGCGCCGACCTGACCGGCGAGGTCACGACCGCCGAGCCGTACGTCGTGCCCGCGACGGCGAGAAGCGGTTCACGGTGGCCGCGCTCGACCTGGGCATCAAGACGATGACCCCGCGTCGGATGGCCGAGCGCGGCATCGAGGTCCACGTGCTGCCGGCCGACCGTCGACGGTCGAGCGAGGTGCTGGCCACCGGCGCCGACGGCGTCTTCCTCTCCAACGGCCCGGGCGACCCGGCCACCGCCGACCGCGCGGTCGCGCTGACCGCGCGACCTGCTCGGCCGCCGGGTGCCGGTCTTCGGCATCTGCTTCGGCAACCAGATCCTCGGCCGGGCGCTCGGCCTCGGCACCTACAAGCTGGCTACGGCCACCGCGGCATCAACCAGCCGGTGCAGGACCGCGCCACCGGCAAGGTCGAGGTCACCGCGCACAACCACGGCTTCGCCGTCGACGCGCCGCTCGAGACGGCCGTTCGACACCGCCGTTCGGCCGCGTCGAGGTCAGCCACGTCTGCCTCAACGACGACGTCGTCGAGGGCCTGCGCTGCCACGACGTGCCGGCCTTCTCGGTGCAGTACCACCCGGAGGCCGCAGCCGGCCCGCACGACGCGGCGTACCTGTTCGACCGCTTCAGCCGACGCTGCTCGAGGGAAGGCCGCTGATGCCGCAGCGCACCGACATCCGCAGCGTCCTGGTCATCGGCTCCGGGCCGATCGTCATCGGCCAGGCCTGCGAGTTCGACTACTCCGGCACCCAGGCCTGCCGGGTGCTGCGCGAGCGAGGGCCTGCGGGTCATCCTGGTCAACTCCAACCCGGCCACGATCATGACCGACCCGGAGTTCGCCGACGCCACCTACGTCGAGCCGATCACCCCGGAGTTCGTCGCGCAAGGTCATCGAGAAGGAGCGCCCGGACGCGCTGCTGCCGACCCTCGGCGGGCAGACCGCGCTGAACACCGCGATGGCGCTGCACGAGGCCGGCGTCCTCGAGGAGTACGGCGTCGAGCTGATCGGCGCCAACGTCGAGGCGATCGAGGCGGGGGAGGACCGCGCAGCAGTTCAAGGAGATCGTCGCCGGCATCGGCGCCGAGTCGGCGCCGCAGCTGATCTGCCACACCCTGGACGACTGCCTGGCCGCCGCGGACGAGCTCGGCTACCCGGTGGTCGTGCGGCCGTCGTTCACGATGGGCGGCGCCGGCTCCGGGCTGGCCTACGACGAGGACGAGCTGCGCCGGATCGCCGGCGCCGGGCTGCAGGCCAGCCCGACCACCGAGGTGCTGCTCGAGGAGTCGATCCTCGGCTGGAAGGAGTACGAGCTCGAGCTGATGCGCGACCACAAGCCGACAACGTCGTGGTCGTCTGCTCGATCGAGAACCTCGACCCGATGGGCGTGCACACCGGCGACTCGCATCACCGTCGCGCCGGCGATGACGCTGACCGACCGCGAGTACCAGCGGCTGCGCGACATCGCGATCGACGTCATCCGCGCGGTCGGCGTCGACACCGGCGGCTGCAACATCCAGTTCGCGGTCGACCCCGACGACGGCCGCGATCATCGTCATCGAGATGAACCCGCGGGTCAGCCGGTCCTCGCGCGCTGGCGTCGAAGGCGACCGGCTTCCCGATCGCCAAGATCGCGGCCAAGCTGGCCGTCGGCTACACGCTCGACGAGATCCCCAACGACATCACCCGCGAGACGCCGGCGTCCTTCGAGCCGACCCTCGACTACGTCGTGGTCAAGGTGCCGCGGTTCGCGTTCGAGAAGTTCCCCGGCGCCGACCCGACGCTGACCACGCACATGAAGAGCGTCGGCGAGGCGATGGCCATCGGCCGCAGCTTCACCGAGGCGCTGCAGAAGGCGCTGCGCTCGCTGGAGAAGCAAGGACGCGCCGTTCCACTGGGCGGCAGACCGACCGTGCGACGATCGGCGGAGCTGGCTCGAGCGCGGCCGCGGTGCCGCACGACGGCCGGCTGCGGTGACGTGCAGCAGGCGCTGCTGGCCGGCGCGACCGTCGAGGAGGTGCACGCGGCGACCGGCATCGACCCGTGGTTCCTCGACCAGGTCGCGCTGCTCAACGAGGTCGCCGCCGAGGTCCGCGGACGCCCCCGAGCTCGACCCCGACCTGCTCGCGCCGGGCCAAGCGGCACGGCTTCTCCGACGCCCAGCTCGGCCGGCTGCGCGGCATGCCCGAGGACGTCGTGCGCGGCGTGCGCCACGCGCTGGGCATCCGCCCGGTGTACAAGACCGTCGACACCTGCGCGGCCGAGTTCGCCGCGCTGACGCCGTACCACTACTCGTCCTACGACGAGGAGACCGAGGTCGCGCCGCGCGACGAGCCGGCGGTCATCATCCTCGGCAGCGGGCCGAACCGGATCGGGCAGGGGATCGAGTTCGACTACTCCTGCGTGCACGCGTCGTTCGCGCTGCGCGAGCAGGGGCTACGAGACCGTGATGGTCAACTGCAACCCCGAGACCGTCTCCACCGACTACGACACCTCCGACCGGCTGTACTTCGAGCCGCTCACCCTCGAGGACGTGCTCGAGGTCGTGCACGCCGAGCAGCAGGCCGGCCCGGTCGCTCGGCGTCGTCGTGCAGCTCGGCGGGCAGACGCCGCTGGGCCTGGCGCAGCGGCCTCAAGGACGCCGGCGTGCCGATCGTCGGCACCAGCCCCGAGGCGATCCACCTGGCCGAGGACCGCGGCGCGTTCGGCCGAGGTGCTCGCCGACGCCGGGCTGCTCGCGCCCAAGCACGGCACGGCGACGTCGTACGACGAGGCGCGCCGGATCGCCGCCGAGATCGGCTACCCGGTGCTGGTCCGGCCGTCCTACGTGCTCGGCGGCCGCGGCATGGAGATCGTCTACGACGAGGAGCAGCTGCGCCGACCTACATGGCGCGAGGCCACCGAGGTCGTCCGCCGAGCACCCGGTGCTGGTCGACCGGTTCCTCGACGACGCGATCGAGATCGACGTCGACGCGCTGTTCGACGGCGAGGAGCTCTACCTCGGCGGCGTGATGGAGCACATCGAGGAGGCCGGCATCCACTCCGGCGACTCGGCCTGCGTGCTGCCGCCGGTCACCCTGGGCCGCGAGGAGATCGACCGGGTCCGCGACCAGACCGGGCGATCGCCCGCGGCATCGGCGTCCGCGGCCTGCTCAACGTGCAGTTCGCGCTGGCCGCCGACGTCCTCTACGTGCTGGAGGCCAACCCGCGCGCCTCGCGCACCGCGCCGTTCGTGTCCAAGGCGACCGGCGTGCCGCTGGCCAAGGCGGCCGCCCGGGTCATGCTCGGCGCGATCGATCGCCGACCTGCGCGCCGAGGGCCTGCTGCCGGCCACCGGCGACGGCGGCGACCTGCCGACGCACGGCGCGCCCACGCCGGTCGCGGTGAAGGAGGCGGTGCTGCCGTTCAAGCGGTTCCGCACCGTCGAGGGCCGCGGGGTCGACCACATGCTCGGCCCGGAGATGCGCTCCACCGGCGAGGTGATGGGCATCGACGCGACCTTCGGCACCGCGTTCGCGAAGTCGCAGATCGGCGGCGTACGGCGGCCTGCCCGACCAAGGGCACGGTCTTCGTCTCGATGGCCAACCGCGACAAGCGGGCCATGATCTTCCCGGTCAAGCGGCTGGCCGACCTGGGCTTCGCAGATCCTGGCCACCGAGGGCACCGCCGACGTGCTGCGCCGCAACGGCGTCGAGGCCGACGGTCGTGCGCAAGCACAGCTCCGGCCGCGGGCCGGACGGCGAGCCGACCATCGTCGAGCGCGATCCTGGCCGGCGAGGTCGACATGGTCGTCAACACGCCGTCGGCCGGCGACGCCCGGGCCGACGGCTACGAGATCCGGACGGCCGCCGTCGCGATGGACCGGCCGATCATCACCACCGTCCAGGAGCTCGCCGCCGCCGTGCAGGGCATCGAGGCGCTCGGCCGCGGCGAGCCTCGACGTCCGGTCGATCCAGGACTGGACCGCCGCCCTGCACTGCGCGCGACCGACGCGAGGAGGCCGGCAGTGAGCGAGGGTCCGCTGCAGGTCGCGCGGCGAGGTGCTGTCGACCCGGCGGGTCGGCGCGTACCACCACCTGACGCTGGTCGCCCCGGGCATCGCCGAGCGCACCCGGCCGGGCCACTTCGTCGCGCTCGCCGTCGGCGGCGCGGACACCGGGCTGCTGCTGCGCCGCGCGTTCTCGGTCTACCAGGTCAGCAGCCGCGGGCGTCTACGGCGGCACCGTCGAGGTCGTGTTCGCCGTGCACGGCGCCGGCACCGCCTGGCTGGCCGCGCAGCACCCGCACGACCCCGGTCGACGTCGTCGGCCCGCTCGGCCGCCCGTTCAGCGCTGCCGCGGGACCCGGTCAGCGCGACGCTGGTCGGCGGCGGCTACGGCAGCGCGCCGCTGTTCGGGCTGGCCGAGCGGCTGCGCGGCCCGCGGCTGCCGGGTCGACTTCGTGCTCGGCGCCGCCAGCGCGGACCGGCTGTTCGGCGTGCTGGACGCCAAGCGGATGGCCTCGCACGGTCGCGGTCACCACCGACGACGGCTCGGCCGGCATCCGCGGCCGGGTCACCGACGTGCTGCCCGAGCGTGATGGACGCGGCGCGCACCGACGTCGTCTACGCCTGCGGCCCGATGGCGATGCTGCGCGCGGTCACCGCGGTGGCCGCCGACCGCGGCGTCGCCAGCCAGTGCGCCGTCGAGGAGTCGATGGCCTGCGGCATCGGGGTCTGCATGACCTGCGTGCTGCCGGTCGTCGGCGACGACGGCGTGCACCCGGATGGTGCGCTCCTGCGTCGAGGGCCCGGTGTTCCCGGGCGACCGGGTGCGCTGGGCCGACGTCGGCACCGTCCCCGCCGACACCGTCGGCGCGCCGGCGGCAGGAGGTGCACTGATGACGCTGTCCACGTCCGCACCGTCGAGGCGCCGCGGCGTCGGCCGCAGCCGACCGTGCGACCTGACCGACGCGGCTCGGCGACGCTCGCGCTGCCCAACCCGGTGCTGACCGCGTCGGGCTGCGCCGCCGCGGGCCGCGAGCTCGGCCAGTTCTTCGACGTCGCCGAGCTCGGCGCCGTCGTCACCAAGTCGATCATGCTCGAGCCGCGGTCCGGGCGGGCCGACGCCGCGGATGGCCGAGACGCCCAGCGGGATGCTCAACTCGATCGGCCTGCAGGGCCCGGGCATCGACGCGTTCCTCGAGCACGACCTGCCCTGGCTGCACGAGCAGCGGCGCCCGGGCCGTGGTGTCGATCGCCGGCGGCACGCGTCGAGGAGTACGCCGAGCTGGCCCGGCGGCTGCGCGGCGCGCCCGGGCTGGTCGGCGCTCGAGGTCAACATCTCCTGCCCCAACGTCGAGGACCGCGGCCTGGTCTTCGCCTGCGACCCGCGACGCCGCCGCCGCCGTCGTCGGCGCGGTGCGCCGGCACACCGCGCCGTCGGTGCCGGTGCTTCGCCAAGCTGTCGCCGGACGTGACCGACATCGTCGCGATCGCCCGGGCCTGCGTCGACGCCGGCGCCGACGGGCTGTCGATGATCAACACGCTGCTCGGCATGGCCATCGACCCCGACACCATGCGGCCGGTGCTCGGCCGGCGTCACCGGCGGGCTGTCCGGCCCGGCGATCCGGCCGGTCGCGGTGCGCTGCATCTGGCAGGTGCACGCCGCGCTGCCCGACGTGCCGATCATCGGCATGGGCGGCGTCCGCACCGGCCTGGACGCGCTCGAGCTGGTGCTCGCCGGCGCCAGCGCGGTCTCGGTCGGCACCGCGGTCTTCAACGACCCCGCGCGCGCCGGTCCGGGTGCTCGCGCGAGCTCGCGCGACGCGCTCGCCGACCGCGGGTTCAGCACCGCTCGCCGACGCCGTCGGCCACGCCCACCGCAGATGACTGGAGCCGCGACCCATGCCCGTCGACGCCCGTCGCGCCCGTCGCCGTCGCGCTGGACACCGCCGACCTCGAGACCGCGGTCGGCTGGGCCGCCGCGGCCGGGCCGCACGTGAGCACCGTGAAGGTCGGGCTCGAGCTCTTCCTGCGCTACGGCCACGACGCGGTGCTCAAGACCCGCGAGGCCAGCGGCGGGCGCGCGGTGTTCCTCGACCTCAAGCTGCACGACATCCCGAACACGGTCGCCGGTGCCGCCCGCGTCGGTCGCCGAGCTCGGCCCGACGTCCTCACCGTGCACGCCAGCGGCGGGCCGGAGATGGTCCGCGCCGCCGTCGACGCGCTGCCCGCGCACCGCAGGTCGTCGGCGTCACGGTGCTCACCTCGCTGACCGCCGAGCGAGCTGGCGGCCGTCGGCTTCGCCGGCTCGCCGCGCGACGCCGTGCGCCGGCTGGCGGTGCTCGCTGTCGAAGCCGGCGCCCGGGCGCTGGTCTGCTCGCCGCTCGAGGTCGCCGACGTACGTCGCGAGGTCGGCCCCGACATCCGCTCATCACTCCCGGGGTGCGCCCGGCCGGCGGCGCTGCCGGCGACCAGGCGCGGGTCGCGACGCCGGAGCAGGCGCTGGCACGACGGCGCCGACCTGCTCGTCATCGGCCGGCCCATCACCGGTGCGACCGACGTCGCGGCGGCCGCCCGCGACCTCGCCGCATCGCTGCACTGACTGGTGACACGCGTCAGCCCACATCTGCGTGACTCGTCGTTGACCGACCGGCGAGTCGGGCTCCGACGTTCGGTCGAATCTCGGTCGGTGCCCGACTCGCATTGCTTGCAAGGCCTCGCTGTCGCTAGGTTCCTCATCGTTCCTGGTCCGCTGCTCCGACGCCGAGGTGACCTGCTGTGGCACTGCCCCCGCTTGACCCCCGAGCAGAGGTCGGCAGCCCTCGAGAAGGCCGCCATCGCGCGTCGGGAGCGGGCCGCGGTGAAGAACCGGCTCAAGCACTCCGGCGCCTCGCTGATCGAGGTGCTCAAGGAAGGCAGCCGGGAAGGCGGCAACGACATCGTCGGGAAGATGAAGGTGTCGGCGGTCCTCGAGTCGCTGCCCGGCGTCGGCAAGGTCCGGGCCCGCAAGATCATGGAGGAGATCGGCATCTCCGAGAGCCGCCGGGTGCGCGGTCTCGGCGCGCAGCAGATCGCCGTCCCTCGAGCGGGAGTTCGGCGGCACAGCCTGAGCACCGCAGACCAGCCGCTCGTCCCGCCTCGCTGGTGCTCTCCGGCCCCTCCGGCGTCGGCAAGAGCACTGTCGTCGCGCGCGCTGCGCGTCGACCACCCCGAGGTGTGGCTGTCGGTGTCGGCGACCACCCGCTTCCCCCGCCCCGGCGAGGTCGACGGCGTGCACTACCTCTTCGTCACGCCGGGAGCGGTTCCAGGAGCTGGTCGCCGAGGGCGGCCTGCTGGAGTGGGCCGAGTTCGCCGGCAACCGCTACGGCACGCCGCGGCAGCCGGTGCTCGACCACCTGGCCGCCGGCCGGCCGGTGCTGCTGGAGATCGACCTGCAGGGCGCCCGGCAGGTCCGCGCGGCGATGCCCGACGCGCCAGCTGGTCTTCCTGGCCCCGCCGACCTGGGACGAGCTGGTGCGCCGGCTGACCGGCCGGGGCACCGAGCCGGCCGACGTCATCGAGCGCCGGCTGGCGGTCGCCCGCGACGAGCTCGCGGCCGAGCCGGAGTTCGACGTGACCCTGGTGAACACGAGCGTCCAGGATGTCGTCGCCCGACTGGTAGCCTTGGCAGTTGCGCCCGGGGCCGATGTCGACCGCCGCTCCGAAAGCGCCTCCTGACGATCAACCGGAAGGTCACCCGTGTCCGGCACCATCGCCGCGCCTGAGGGCATCACCAACCCGCCGATCGACGAGCTGCTCGAGAGCGACCGACTCGAAGTACAGCCTGGTCATCTACGCCGCCAAGCGCGCGCGCCAGATCAACGCCTACTACTCCCAGCTCGGCGAGGGCCTGCTCGAGTACGTCGGCCCGCTGGTCGAGACCCACGTGCACGAGAAGCCGCTGTCGATCGCGCATGCGCGAGATCAACGCCGGCCTGCTGACGGCCGAGAAGATCGACCAGGCCTGACCCGGCCGGACCTGACCGGATGCGCCGTGACCACCCGGCTGACCACCCGCCCGCGCGTCGTCCTCGGGGTCGGCGGCGGCATCGCCGCCTACAAGGTCGCCGAGCTGCTGCGGCTGCTCACCGAGAGCGGCCACGACGTCCGCGTCGTCCCCACCGCGCCGCGCTGGAGTTCGTCGGCGCGCCCACCTGGGCCGCGCTGTCCGGCCACCCGGTCGACCGCCGACGTCTGGGACGACGTCCACGAGGTGCCGCACGTCCGGATCGGCCAGCAGGCCGACCTGGTCGTCGTCGCCCCGGCCACCGCCGACCTGCTGGCCCGGGCCGCCCACGGCCTCGCCGACGACCTGCTCACCAACACCCTGCTCACCGCCCGCTGCCCGGTCGTGATGGCGCCGGCGATGCACACCGAGATGTGGCAGCACCCCGCCACGGCGGCCAACGTCGCGACCCTGCGCAGCCGCGGCGTGCATGGTGCTCGAGCCCGCGCAGTCGGCCGGCTCACCGGGGCCGACACCGGCCCGGGCCGGCTGCCCGAGCCCGCCGAGATCTTCGCCGCGGCGCCGCCGGGCCGCTGGCCGGGCGCAGCGCCGTCCGCGACCTGGCCGGCCGGCACGTCGTCATCTCCGCCGGCGGCACCCGCGAGCACCTCGACCCGGTGCGCTTCCTCGGCAACCGGTCCTCCGGCCGGCAGGGCTACGCGCTGGCCACGACCGCGCTGGCCCGCGGCGCGGAGGTCACCCTGGTCGCCGCCAACGTCGCGCTGCCCGACCCGGCCGGCGCCAAGGTCGTCCCGGTCGTCTCGCGCCGAGCAGCTGCGCGAGGCCGTGCTCGACGGCCGCGGCCGAGCGCCGACGCCGTGGTGATGGCCGCCGCGGTCGCCGACTTCCGGCCCCGCGACACCAGCGACACGAAGATCAAGAAGGGCGCCGACGAGCCCGACCCGGTCGCCCTGGTCCGCACCCCCGACGTCCTGGCCGAGCTCGCCCGCGCGCCGCGGGCCAGGCCCGGCCAGGTCGTGGTCGGCTTCGCCGCCGAGACCGGTGACGCCGACGGCGACGCGCTGACCCACGGCCGGGCCAAGCTGGCCGGCAAGGGCTCCGACCTGCTCGTCGTCAACGAGGTCGGCGGGCACGGGCACCCCACCGGCTTCGAGGGCGAGCAGAACGCCGCGGTCGTGCTCGGCGCCGACGGCTCCGAGACCGAGGTGCCGCTGGGGCCCAAGGAGGCGCTGGCCGACACCGTGTGGGACCTCGTCCGCGCTCGCTGGCCCGCAACACCGGACCGTTAGACTCTCGCCCGGCCCACCGCCGTACGCACCGACCGACGCTGCCTCACCACGCTAGGAGCACTGTGTCCCGTCGCCTGTTCACCTCGGAGTCCGTCACCGAGGGTCACCCCGACAAGATCGCCGACCAGATCAGCGACTCGATCCTGGACGCCCTGCTCACCGAGGACCCCAAGCAGCCGGGTCGCGGTCGAGACCCTGATCACCACCGGCCAGGTGCACGTCGCCGGCGAGGTCACCACCGAGGGCTACGCCGACATCCCGGGCATCGTCCGCGAGCGGATCCTGGAGATCGGCTACGACTCCTCGGACAAGGGCTTCGACGGCGCACTCCTGCGGCGTCTCGGTCTCGATCGGCGCGCAGTCGCCGGACATCGCGCAGGGCGTCGACGACGCCTACGAGGACCGCGCCGAGGGCGACGACGGACCCGCTGGACCGCCAGGGCGCCGGCGACCAGGGCCTGATGTTCGGCTACGCCTGCGACGACACCCCCGAGCTGATGCCGCTGCCGATCTCGCTCGCGCACCGGCTGGCCCAGCAGCTCACCGTCGGTCCGCAAGGACGGCGCGGTCCCTACCTGCGCCCGGACGGCAAGACCCAGGTCACCATCGAGTACGACGGCGACCGCGCGGTCCGGCTCGACACCGTCGTGGTCTCCAGCCAGCACGCCGCCGACATCGACCTGGACTCGCTGCTGCAGCCGGACATCGGCGAGCACGTCGTCGAGCCGGTCCTCGACGGGCTGGACATCGACACCGACGGGCTTCCGGCTGCTGGTCAACCCGACCGGCCGGTTCGAGATCGGCGGCCCGATGGGCGACGCCGGCCTGACCGGCCGCAAGATCATCGTCGACACCTACGGCGGCATGGCCCGCCACGGCGGCGGCGCCTTCTCCGGCAAGGACCCGTCCAAGGTCGACCGGTCGGCCGCCTACGCCATGCGCTGGGTCGCCAAGAACGTCGTCGCCGCCGGGCTGGCCCGCCGCTGCGAGGTCCAGGTCGCCTACGCCATCGGCAAGGCGCACCCGGTCGGCCTGTTCGTCGAGACGTTCGGCACCGAGACCGTGCCGGTCGAGAAGATCCAGGACGCGGTGACCGAGGTGTTCGACCTGCGCCCGGCCGCGATCATCCGCGACCTCGACCTGCTGCGCCCGATCTACGCCCAGACCGCCGCCTACGGCCACTTCGGCCGCGAGCTGCCGGACTTCACCTGGGAGCGCACCGACCGGGTCGACGCCCTGCAGGCCGCCACCTCCTGACCCGCGCCTCCGAAGTTGATCACGTGGCGTGATCACGGTGCGCTGACGCGCGTCCAGCACCGTCGGCGGCCCGTCGCGGTGCGGGACGGCGGCGGGCTCGTCCGGGGTTCTGGTGGGATGACGTCGTGACCACGGAGGAGCGAGGCGAGCCCGAGCAGCTCGCCCTGCTGCGCTCGACGGTGCAAGGCGTCCCGGGCCCGGCCGCCGAAGCCGCGCCCGGAGCAGGCCGGCGAGCTGCCGGTGGCCCGGGTGGTCGTCGATGTCGAGCTCGCGCACCTGGACCGGCCGTTCGACTACCTGGTGCCCGAGCCGCTGGCCGCCGCGGCCCAGCCCGGCGTCCGGGTGCGGGTCCGGTTCGCCGGCCGGCTGGTCGACGGGTACGTCGTCGAGCGGGTGGCCGCCAGCGAGCACGCCGGCCGGCTGGCCTTCCTCGACAAGGTCGTCTCGCCCGAGCCGGTGCTGACGCCCGAGGTGCTGCGCCTCGCCCGCGAGGTCGCCGACCGGTACGCCGGCACGCTGGCCGACGTCCTGCGGCTGGCCGTGCCCCCGCGGCACGCCCGGGTCGAGGCCGCGCCGACCGAGCCGACCGAGCCGACCAGCCGGAGCAGCCGACGCGCCGGCGCCGCCGAGCGCCCGGAGCCCGCCGGCTGGACCCGCTACGACTCCGGCCCCGCCCTGCTCGACGCCGTGCACGCCGGCGCGACGGTCCGGGCGGTCTGGTCGGCGCTGCCCGGCCCGACCTGGCCGGACGAGCTGGCCCGGCTGGTCGCCACCGCGCTGGCCGCCGGCCGGGGCGCCCTGGTCGTGCTGCCGGACCACCGCGACGTCGACCGGGTCGACGCCGCGCTGACCGCGCTCGTCGGGGCCGACCAGCACGTCGTCCTGACCGCCGAGCCGGGCCCGGCCGAGCGCTACCGGCGCTGGCTGCGGGTCCGGCGCGGGCCAGGTGCGCGCCGTGCTCGGCACCCGGGCCGCGATGTTCGCCCCCGTCCACGACCTCGGCCTGGCCGTGGTCTGGGACGACGGCGACGACCTGCACGCCGAGCCGCGCGCGCCGTACCCGCACGTCCGCGCGGTCCTCGCCCTGCGCTCGACCATCGAGGGCGCCGCCCTGGTGGTCGGCGGGCTGTCGCGCACCGCCGAGGGCGCCGGCCTGGTCCGCTCCGGCTGGGCCCGCGCGGTCGCCGCGCCCCGGGACGTCGTACGCCGGACCGCCCCTGCCGTGCTGGCCGACACCGGCGCCGACCACCGGTCCGACGACGGCGTGCGGGGCGCCCGGCTGCCGACGCTGGCCTGGCGCACCGCCCACCGCGCGCTCGAGCACGGGCCGGTCCTCGTCCAGGTGCCGCGCGGCGGCTACCTGCCCGGGCTCGCCTGCGCGACCTGCCGCGCGCCGGCCCGCTGCCCGGCCTGCCGCGGACCGCTCGGCCGGGCCGACGGCGACGCCGGTGCCCGCCTGCCGCTGGTGCGGCGTCCCCGCGGCGGCCTGGGCGTGCCCGTCCTGCGACGGCCAGCGGCTGCGGTCGACCGTCGTCGGGTCGCGGCGGACGGCCGAGGAGCTCGGCCGGGCCTTCCCGCGCACGCCGGTCCGCAGCAGCGGGGCCGGCGGCGAGGTGCTCGCGACGGTCGGCCCGGAGCCCGCCCTGGTGGTGGCGACCCCGGGCGCCGAGCCGGTCGCCGACGGCGGGTACGCCGCCGCGCTGCTGCTCGACGGCTGGGCGCTGCTCGGGCGCCCGGACCTGCGCGCCGCCGAGGAGGCGCTGCGCCGCTGGACCGGGGCCGCCGCGCTGGTCCGGCCCGGGCCGGACGGCGGCACGCGTGGTCCTGCTCGGCGACACCGCGGCCCCGGCCGTGCAGGCGCTGGTGCGCTGGGACCAGCCGGGCTTCGCCGACCGCGAGCTGGGGGAGCGGGCCGCGCTGCGGCTGCCGCCGGAGGCCCGGATGGCGTCGCTCACCGGTCCGCCGGACGCGCTGGCCGGCTTCCTCGCCGCCGCCGAGCTGCCGGCTCCGGCCGAGGTCCTCGGCCCGGTGCCGGCCGGGCCGGACCTCGAGCGGTTCCTGGTGCGCGCGCCGCGGGCCGCCTGGCCGGGCACGGTCGCCGCGCTCAAGGCGGCCGCCGGGGTCCGCAGCGCGCACAAGGACGCCGGCTCGGTCCGGCTGCAGGTCGACCCCCTGGAGATCGCATGAGTACCCGGCACCAGACCACCCCGACGACCGTCGTCTTCGACCTCGGCGGCGTCCTGATCGACTGGGACCCGCGCCACCTGTACCGCCGGCTGCTGCCCGAGGACGAGATCGACCCGTTCCTCGACGAGATCGGCTTCCGCGGCGTGGAACCACGCCCAGGACGCCGGCGGCAGCTGGGACGAGGCCGTCGAGCAGCTGGCGGCCGCGGCACCCGCACCGCCGCGACCTGATCGCCGCCTACCCGGCCCGGTTCCCGGAGACGATGACCGGCCCGGTGCCGGGCACCGTCGAGCTGCTCCGCGAGCTGCACGCCGGCGGCACCCGGCTGCTGGCCCTGACCAACTGGTCGGCCGAGACCTACCCGCACGCCGTGGCGACCTTCGACTTCCTCGGCCTGTTCGAGGACGTCGTGGTCTCCGGTGTCGAGGGCGTCGCCAAGCCCGACCCCGCGATCTTCGCGCTGCTGGTCGAGCGGTACCGGCTGGACCCGGCGGCCACCGTGTTCGTCGACGACTCGCCGCACAACGTCGACGCCGCCGCGACGGCCGGGCTGCAGGCCCTGCTGTTCACCGGCGCCGACGACCTCCGGCGCGACCTCAGCCGGCTCGGGCTGCTGCCCGGTGCCGGATCAGGCTGACGCCGTCCCGCACGGTCAGCATCACCACCTCGACCCGCTCGTCGGCGACGACCCGGTCGTTGAACTCCCGGATCGCCGCCGTGGACTTGTCCACCTGCGCGGGGTCCAGCGGCCGGCCGCTCCACAGCACGTTGTCGACGACGATCACCCCGTGCGGCGACAGCTTGGGCAGGGTCGCCTCGTAGTACGCCTGGTAGCCGGGCTTGTCGGCGTCGATGAACACCAGGTCGAACGGCCCGGGCAGCGACTCGATGGTCTCCAGCGCCGGGCCCTGCCGGATCTCGATGCTGTCGGCGTACGGGCTGGCGGCGATGCGCCGCCGGGCGATGGCGAGGTGCTCCTCGCTGATGTCGCAGGTGATGATCCGCCCGCCGGGAGGCAGCGTCTCGGCCATCGACAGCGCGCGAGTAGCCGGTGAACGTCCCGATCTCCAGGATCACCTGCGGCCGGTGCATCGCCACCAGTGCCGCGAGGAACCTGCCCTCGAGGGTGCCGACCATCATGTTCGGCGCCTCGGTGCTCGACCGGGTCTCGGCCGCGAGCTCGGCGAACCAGGGCGGCTCGGGGGTCGTGTGCTCGACGGCGTACGCCTCGATCTGGGGGTCGGCGATCTCGATGTCGGTCATCCGGTCGACCCCTCACCGCGGCGGCGACGAGGAGCCGGGCACCTTGACGTCCACCCAGACCGACCGGTGGTCGCTGCTCGGGACCGGGAACCCCGGGCCGGTCAGGTAGAAGAACGGGTCGCTCGTCGGTGGGCCAGAAGATCCCGCTGTTGCGGATCCGCAGGTCGCTGCTCGGCAGCACGTAGTCGGCCCGCAGGTTGCCCGGGCCGCTGCACGGCGGGAAGGCCGGCGGTGTCGCAGAAGTCCGCGGTGTCCTGCGCCGGGTCCGACTCGTGCGTGAGGTTCAGGAAGCCCTGCGTCTCGGCCGCCCAGACACCACCGCCGCTGGTGGGCGTGACGCTGGTGTTGACCCGCGGGTTGTCCAGCAGCTGCTGGATGGAGCCGGGGATGCTGTCGCCGTCGAGCGGGTCGGAGTTCTGGTCGCCGGCGATGACGAACGACTCACCGGATCCGAGCCCGCCGGTGCCGCCCTCGTCGTCGTAGATGTAGCCGCCGGCGCCTGGCGTGACGTAGTCGGCCCACAGCCGGATCTCGTCGTTGTTGCGTCGACCGTTGCGGTCCTCGGGACCGTCGAACACCGGCGGCGTGGGGTGGCTGACCAGGAAGTGCACCGTGCGCTTGCCGATCGAGATCGGCAGGTCCCAGTGGCTCTTGGACGACAGCGGCAGGATGGCCAGCTCGGCCGGGGAGTACCAGTCGGCCGGCGCCGGTGTGGCGGCATCGTCGGGGAGCAGCGCGCCCGGCATGTCCTTCCACTTGAAGTTCTGGAACGTCCGGACGTCGTCGAGGTCGATCGGGTACTTCGAGTAGACGGCCATGCCGAACTGGCCCGGGTACGCGCCGAACCCGAGCGCGTCGTCCCCGTACCCCGGCGTCTCCGGGGTCGTCACCGTGCCGCCGAAGTTGTTCAGGTCGAAGCCTGAGGCGATGCCGGTGTTCGACGGGGCGCTGTACCGGTAGGGATAGCTGATCGGGGCGGCGCCGTTGTGCGCCACGGACAGGTAGTTCTGCTGGAAGAGCCGCAGCGACGTGCCGGCGGCGTCGAAGTCGAACTCGTTGATCAGCAGGACGTCCGGCCGGACCCGTTGGATGATCTCGGCCACCGCGCTGGCCTGAGCGTTGCCGGGTGTCGCCAGGTGCTCCTGCAGCTGGCCGGCGGTCGCCCGGTTCAGCGAGGCGTTGAACGTCGCGAACCGCACCGTGTTGCCGGGCGGCGACGGGGTGGCCGCGGCGGCCGGCGGCGTGATCAGGGCTGCGGCGGTGGCGGCGGCGGCGAGCGTCGAGCACGCCAGCAAGCGCGCGTCGGGTGCGGGTCATTGGCTGTCCTCCCGGGTCCGGTACGGTCCCCCATCTGACCGCATGGGGCGTCGGGCGGAAGAGCGGGCCGCACACTTCGTAGACTGGTCACCGGCCATTCATCCGCACCGCGAGGAGCCCCTGTGCCCGTCCAGCCCATCCGGCTCTTCGGCGACCCGGTCCTGCGTACCCCGGCGGAGCCGGTCGTCGACTTCGACAAGGAGCTGCGGACCCTCGTCAAGGACCTGCAGGAGACGATGCTCGAGGCCCCCGGGGTCGGCCTGGCGGCGCCGCAGATCGGGGTCGGCCTGCGGGTCTTCACCTACCACGTCGACGACGTCCTCGGGCATCTCATCAACCCGACCCTCGACCTCACCGACGAGACGGTGGAGGACGACGAGGGCTGCCTGTCGTTCCCCGGCCTGGCCTACCCCTGCCTGCGCGCGTACGGCGTGGTCGCCAAGGGCTTCGACATGCACGGCGAGCCGGTCGACCCTCGAGGGCACCGAGCTGCTGGCCCGCTGCGTGCAGCACGAGACCGACCACCTGGACGGCATCCTGTTCATCGACCGGCTGGACAAGGCGCAGCGCAAGGCCGCGCTCAAGGCCATCCGGGAGGCCGAGTGGGCCGGCGAGACCGCGCCCCCGGTCAAGCTCTCCCCGCACGCGATGCACGGCCGAGCGCTCTAAGCCGCTCCCTCGATGCGCCTCGTCTTCGCCGGAACCCCCGAGGTCGCCGTCCCGGCGCTGGACGCCCTGCTCGCCTCCTCCCACGAGGTGGTCGCCGTCCTCACCCGGCCGGACGCCCGGTCCGGCCGCGGCCGGCGGGAGGCCGAGTCGCCGGTGGCGCTGCGGGCCGCCGAGGCCGGCGTCGAGACGCTGAAGCCGGCCCGCGCCTCCGACCCCGCGCTGCGCGAGCGGCTGCTGGAGCTCGCGCCGGACTGCTGCCCGGTGGTGGCGTACGGCGCGCTGGTGCCGCCCGCGCTGCTCGACCTGCCGGCCCACGGCTGGCTGAACCTGCACTTCTCGCTGCTGCCCGCGTGGCGCGGTGCAGCGCCGGTGCAGCACGCGATCCTGCACGGCGACGACGTGACCGGCGCCTCGGTGTTCACCCTCGAGGAGGGGCTGGACACCGGCCCGGTGCTGTCGGTGATGACCGAGACGATCGGCCCGCGGGACACCAGCGGCGACCTGCTCGGCCGGCTCGCGACCGCGGGCGCCGGCCTGCTGGTGGCCACCCTGGACGCCCTCGAGCGCGGCGAGCTGGTGGGCGTGCCGCAGCCGGCCGACGGCGTCAGCCTCGCGCCCAAGCTGACCGTCGAGGACGCCCGGGTCGACTGGTCGGCGCCGGCCTTCCACGTCGACCGGCGGGTCCGGGCCTGCACCCCCGCGCCGGGCGCCTGGACCACCTGGGGCGACGACCGGCTCGGTCTCGGCCCGGTCGAGCCTGTTGCTCCAGGCGACAGCGCGCCCAGCGACCTCGCGACCCTCGCGCCCGGCCAGGTGTCCGCCGGCAAGCGGGAGGTCCTCGTCGGCACCGGTGACGGCCAGGCGGTGCGGCTCGGCGAGGTACGACCGGCCGGGCGCAAGCCGATGGCGGCGGCCGACTGGGCCCGCGGCGTGCGCGAGCTCGACGGCGGCACCTTCCGGTGACCGGGCCGCCGCTGAAGGGCCAGCAGCGCCGTCCGCCGCGCAAGGGCAAGCCGCGCCCGGACCTGCCGCGCCGGGTCGCGTTCGACCTGCTGCGCGCGGTGGACGAGCGCGACGCCTACGCCAACCTGACCCTGCCGTCGCTGCTGCGCGAGCGCGGCCTGGAGCCGCGGGACGCGGCGTTCGCCACCGAGCTCGCCTACGGCACGCTGCGCGGCCGCGGGACGTACGACGCCGTGCTGGCCGCCTGCGTCGACCGGCCGCTGGCCCAGGTCGACCCGCCGGTGCTCGACCTGCTCCGGCTCGGCACCCACCAGCTGCTGGCCATGCGGGTGCCCTCGCACGCCGCGGTCGGCGCGACGCGTCGAGCTGGCCCGGGCGGTGGCCGGTGAGGGCCGGGGCAGCTTCGTCAACGCGGTGCTGCGCAAGGTCGGCGGGCAGGACCTCGACGCGTGGCTGACGGCCGTCGCGCCGGCGTACGACACCGACCCGGTCGGCAACCTCGCGGTCGTGCACTCGCACCCGCGCTGGGTGGTCTCCGCGCTGCGCGACGCGATCGGCGGCTCGCTGGAGCGGACGGCCGCCCTGCTGGCCGCGGACAACGTGCCGCCGCAGGTGACCCTGGTCGCCCGCCCGGGCCGGGCCACGGTGGCCGAGCTCGTCGAGGCCGGTGCCGAGGCCGGCCGCTGGTCGCCGTACGCCGCGGCGCTGCCCGGCGGCGACCCCGGCGCGATCGCCGCCGTGCGGGAGGGCCGGGCCGGGGTGCAGGACGAGGGCAGCCAGCTGGTCGCCGCCGCGCTGGCCGAGGCGCCGCTGGACGGCGCCGACGAGCGCTGGCTCGACCTGTGCGCCGGGCCCGGGGGCAAGGCGGCGCTGCTCGGGGCGATCGCCGGCGGCCGCGGGGCTGCCCTGCTCGCAGCCGAGGTCGCGCCGCACCGGGCCGGCCTGGTGCGCCGGGTCGTGGGGGACACCGCCACCGTCGTCGTCGCTGACGGCCGGGTGCCGGCCTGGCGCCCGGCGAGCCTGGACCGGGTGCTGGTCGACGCGCCGTGCACCGGGCTCGGTGCGCTGCGCCGGCGTCCCGAGGCGCGCTGGCGGCGGCAGCCCGAGGACGTCGCCGGCCTGACGGCGCTGCAGCGCGACCTGCTGCACGCCGGGCTGGACGCCGTCCGCCCCGGCGGGCTGGTCGCCTACGTCACCTGCTCGCCGCACCTGGCCGAGACCCGCAGCGTGGTGCTCGACGTGCTGCACCGCCGCCGGGCCGCCGGCGACCAGGTGGACCGGGTGGACGCCCGGCCGTACCTGCCCGGCGTACCCGACCTCGGCGACGGCCCGGACGTGCAGCTCTGGCCGCACGTGCACGGCACCGACGCGATGTACCTCGCCCTGCTGCGTCGCGGCTGAGCCGGGTCGAGCAGCTGCCTCACTAGACTCCGCGGCCATGGGCGTCCAGATCTCCCCGAGCATCCTGTCGGCCGACTACACCGACCTGGCCGCCGAGGTCGCCCGGATCGCGCCGCGCGCCGACTGGGTGCACGTCGACGTGATGGACAACCACTTCGTGCCCAACCTGACCATCGGGCTGCCGGTCGTCGAGCGGCTGGCCGAGGTCAGCGACCTGCCGCTGGACGTGCACCTGATGATCGCGGACGCCGACCGCTGGGCGCCCGGGTACGCCGAGGCCGGCGCGCGCAGCGTCACCTTCCACGTCGAGGCGGCAGCCGCGCCGGTGCGGCTGGCCCGCACCCTGCGCGGGCTCGGCGTGCGGGCCGGCATGGCGCTGCGCCCGGCCACCCCCGTCGAGCCGTACGCCGACCTGCTCGGCGAGCTGGACATGCTGCTGCTGATGACGGTCGAGCCCGGCTTCGGCGGCCAGAAGTTCCTCGACCTGGTGCTGCCCAAGATCCGGACCGCCCGCGAGCTGGTGAAGGGCCGCGACCTCGACCTCTGGATCCAGGTCGACGGCGGCGTCGGCACCGAGACCGTGGAGCGCTGCGCCGAGGCCGGCGCCGACGTGTTCGTGGCCGGCTCCGCGGTCTACGGCGCCGACGACCCGGCTGCGGCGATCGAGGGGCTCCGCGAGCAGGCGGCGACGGCGACCGCCGGCTCCTGGTGGGGGCAGCGCTAGCCGGCCGAGAGTGCCGCGGACGATGCTGTCGCCGCTGTGCGCCGGGTCGCCGTCGACCGGCTCGAGCGAGATGTCGACGATCGGGAAGTCGGCGACGTCGAGGTCTGCGGGCAACGGGAAGGTGGCGCGGGTGCCCTGCGAGGTGTCCAGCAGCCCGACAGACACGAGCGTCGTGGCATCCGGGCCGAGCAGCCAGACCTCGTAGAACCCGTCGCCGCGGGTCAGCCCGGAGACGTCCACCTCGAGCACCCGGGAGGTGCCGGTGCCGACGACCTCGGCGGCTCCGGTGCCCGAGTGGTCGGGCAGTGCCTCGAGCTGCGCGGTCGCGACCACCGGGCCGCCGGTGCCGTCGCTGCCATCGTCGTCGGAGCCGGCCAGCACGAGCGCCGTCGCGGCAGCGCCGAGCACGATCCCGGCGACCGCGGCCGCCGCCAGCCACGGCCAGCCGGCCCGACGGTCCGGCCGGCCGGGGAGGTCGGTGACGGCTGGCGCGCGTCGGCGACCGGTCGACCGAGGTGGCCGCGGCGTCCGCGTCCAGCGCGAGCTCGGCGGTGACCCGGTCCCAGACCCGGGCCGGCGGCGGGTGCGGGGTGTCGGCAGCGGTGAGGGTCCGCCCGCGGGCCACGACGGCGCGCAGGTCGGCCAGCTCCTGGCCGCACTCGGCGCAGGAGGCGACATGGCGCTCGAGCTCACCGTCCACGCGCTCGCCGAGAGCGAGCAGCGCGAGATCGTCCGCGTCAACGTGCTGCGGCATCGTCCACCTCCAGCCGTTGGCGGAGCCGGCCGAGCGACCGGCGGATGTGGCTCTTCACGGTGCCCAGCGGCAGGCTCAGCTGGCTGGCGATCTGGGTGTGCGTGAGGTCGTCGAAGAACGCCAGGGTGAGGATGTGCCGGGCCGGCTCGCCCAGCCGGGACAGCTCGTCGGCGAGCAGCACCCGGGTGGTCACGGCGTCGGCCGGGGACGGGGCAGTGTCGGCCGCCACCGCCCGGGTCGCGGCGTCGGTAGCGCGCCGCTCGCGCTCGCGGAGCGCCCAGCGGTCGGCCACCTTGTTGCGGGTGATGCCCAGCAGCCAGCCGGGGAGGCTGCCGGACTGCGGCTTGAAGCCGGCGCGGCCGCGCCAAGCGGCGACGAACACCTGCTGGGTGACGTCCTCGGCGTCGTCGCGGTCGCCGAGGGCGCGCAGGCGATGGTGAAGACCAGGGGGACCACCGGGTGTACGCGGCCGCCAGCCCGTCCTCGCTGCCGGACCGGAACGCTTCCTCGAGCTCGTGGTCCCGCTCGTCCGGCGCCCGGCGCAGCGGTGCGCCACCGGTCACGGTCGGGTCCTCCTCGACGAGCCGAGGGTCCCGCGAGGTGCGGGGCGCCAGGGTCAGCATCATCCCATCCCCTCGGCCGGTGATCCCGTCTCATCGGGGTCGCGCGGTCTTCGGGTCGCGCGACGCCGCCGGATGCAGCCCCCGCCGGTCGGCGCCGGCTGACGCCGCCGGCGGTGCCACGCAACAGAGTGCGTGGCACACTGGATGCGACAGGTACGAACGCACAGCGTGCTCCGGGGTCGGTGAAATTCCGAACCGGCGGTGACAGTCCGCGACCCGTCCGGGACGCAGCCAGCAATGGCACGACCCGGCCGGTTGACCCGGTGGAACTCCGGGACCGACGGTGAAAGTCCGGATGGGAGGCGCACGCCGGGCGCTCGACGCCGTCGGAGGCGTGCTGCCCCCGGCGACACCTCGGGCGCCTGCACGCCGGCTTTCCGGCGAACCCCCGGAGCGCGCCCGAGCAGGGGAGCACCGGGTGGCGACCGAGCGTGAGGTGGCGGCGATGCGCCGCGCCGTCGCGCTGGCCGCCTCGGTCGGCGAGGCCACCCATCCCAACCCGAACGTCGGCGCCGTCGTCCTGGACCGGGACGGCGAGGTGGCCGGCGAGGGCCGCCACGAGCGGGCCGGCGGGCCGCACGCCGAGGTGGCCGCGCTGGCCCAGGCCGGTGACCGGGCGCGCCGGCGGCACCGCGGTCGTCACCCTCGAGCCCTGCAACCACACCGGCCGCACCGGGCCGTGCGTCGAGGCGCTGCTCGCGGCCGGCATCGCCCGGGTCGTGTTCGCGGTCGCCGACCCGAACCCCGCAGCGGCCGGCGGGGCCGAGCTGCTGCGCGCCGCCGGGGTCGACGTCGAGGCCGGGCTGCTCGCGGCCGAGGCCGAGCGGGCAACGAGCGCTGGCTGACCGGCGTACGGCTGGGACGCCCGTTCGTGGTCTGGAAGTTCGCCTCGACCCTGGACGGCCGGGTCGCCGCCGCCGACGGGACCAGCCGCTGGATCTCCTCGCCGGAGTCGCGGGCCGACGCGCACCGGCTGCGCGCCGAGTGCGACACGATCGTGGCCGGGGTCGGGACGGTGCTCGCCGACGACCCGGCGCTGACCGTCCGCGACGCGTCCGGCGGCGGTCGTGGGCGAGCAGCCGCTGCGGGTGGTCGTCGACACCGCGGGCCGTACGCCGGCCGGCGCGCGGGTGCTGGACGACTCGGCGCCGAGCTGGGTCGCGACCGCGGCCGAGCTCGGGACCGGTGCCGGACGGGCGGGTCGACCTCGGTGCGCTGCTGAAGGCCCTGCACGCCCGGGGCCGCGGGCTGGTGCTGCTCGAGGGCGGCCCGACGCTGGCCGGCGCCTTCGTCCGGGCCGGGCTGGTCGACCGGGTCGTCGCCTACCTCGCGCCGACGCTGCTCGGCGCCGGGGTCGCGTCGCTGGCCGGCACCGGCATCGGCACGCTGGCCGACGGCGTGCGGCTCGAGGTCACCGACGTGACGCGCTGCGGACCGGACGTCCGGGTGCAGGCCCGCCCGGTGCGCGGCAACGGCAGGGGAGGGCTGATGTTCACCGGCATCGTCGAGGAGCTGGGCGAGGTCGTCGCGCTGACCGACCTCGGCGACAGCGTCCGGCTCACGCTGCGCGGACCGACCGTCGTCGAGGACGCCGCGCACGGCGACTCGATCGCGGTCAACGGCGTCTGCCTGACCGTCGTCGACGCGACCGCCGACGGGTTCACCGCCGACGTGATGCGCGAGACGCTCGACCGCAGCTGCCTCGGCGCGCTCGCGGCGGGCGACCCGGTCAACCTGGAGCGGCCGATGCGGCTGGACGGCCGGCTCGGCGGTCACCTCGTGCAGGGCCACGTCGACGGCACCGGCACGATCCTGGAACGTCGCCGTCGGAGCACTGGGAGGTCGTCCGGGTCTCGCTGCCCGACGACCTGGCCCGCTACGTGGTCGCACAAGGGCTCGGTCACCGTCGACGGCGTCTCGCTGACGGTCGCGTCGCTGGCCGACGAGTCGTTCACCGTCAGCCTGATCCCCACCACCCTCGAGCTCACCACGCTCGGCCGCAAGCAGGTCGGCGACCCGGTGAACCTCGAGGTCGACGTCGTCGCGAAGTACGTCGAGCGCCTGCTCGCGAGCCGCACCGACGAAGCACCATCCGCCCCGAGAAGGAGACCAGCCCGTGAGCGTCCTCGACTGGCTGTTCGAGGCCCAGCTGAACTTCGGCAGCAAGCACATCCTGTGGCGGGAGATCATCGGCAACGCCTTCGGGCTGGCGTCGGCGCTCGGCGGCATGCGGCGCAAGGTCTGGGCCTGGCCGGTCGGCATCGTCGGCAACGTGCTGCTGTTCACCGTGTTCATCGGCGCGGTGTTCGACAACCCGCAGCCGGAGAACCTGCTCGGCCAGGCCGGCCGCCAGGTGATGTTCATCGTGGTGTCGCATCTACGGCTGGTACCGCTGGACAGACCGCGCAGCGACGACGGCTCGCCGGCCGTCGTCCCGCGCTGGGCGTCGTGGCGCGAGCGGGCGGCTCCTCGTGCTCGTCGCGGCGGTGTCGGTGGCGGTGCTGACTCCGTCTTCCGGCTCACTGCGGCTCCTGCGAGCCGGTCTGGGCGGACGCCTGGATCTTCACCGGCTCGATGCTCGCGACCTACGGCATGGCCCGCGGCTGGGTCGAGTTCTGGCTGATCTGGATCGCGGTCGACGTGGTCGGCGTGCCGCTGCTCATCCGCGCCGAGCTGCTACCCGACGGCGATCCTGTACCTCTTCTACGGCGGCTTCTGCGTGGTCGGGTTCTTCGTGTGGGCCCGGCACGCGCGACACGTTGGCCGACGATCCGCGCGACCCGTCGGTCGAGGCCGTGGCATGAGCGAGCCGGTGCGGCTGGACACGGTCGAGCGCGCGGTCGCCGACATCGCGGCCGGCAGGCCGGTCGTGGTGGTCGACGACGAGGACCGCGAGAACGAGGGCGACCTGGTCGTCGCGGCGTCCAAGGCGACGCCCGAGCTGCTCGCGTTCATGGTGCGGCACACGTCCGGCGTGGTCTGCGTGCCGATGGAGGGCCCGGAGCTGGACCGGCTGAAGCTGCCGCCGATGACCTACGTCAACGAGGACCGCAAGCACACGGCGTACTCCGTCTCGGTCGACGCCCGCGACGGCATCAGCACCGGCATCTCGGCCGCCGACCGGGCCCGCACCATCCGGGTGCTCGTCGACTCCGCGACCGAGCCGTACGAGCTGACCCGGCCGGGCCACATCTTCCCGCTGCGCGCGGTGGAGGGCGGGGTGCTGCGCCGCGCCGGCCACACCGAGGCCTCGGTCGACCTGGCGCGGCTGGCCGGGCTGAACCCGGCCGGCGTGATCGCCGAGATCGTCAGCGAGGACGGCTCGATGGCGCGGCTGCCCGAGCTGCGCAGGTTCGCCGACGAGCACGGGCTGGCGCTGGTGTCGATCGCCGACCTGATGACCTACCGCAAGCGCACCGAGACGCTGGTCGAGCGGATGGCCGAGGCACGGCTGCCGACGCGGTACGGCGAGTTCCTGGCCGTCGGCTACCGGAGCACGGTCGCGTCCGACGAGCACGTCGCGCTGGTGCGCGGCGAGCTCGGGGACGGGGACCGACGTGCTGGTCCGGCTGCACTCGGAGTGCCTGACCGGCGACGTCCTCGGCTCGCTGCGCTGCGACTGCGGTCCGCAGCTGGACGCCGCGCTGCGCACCGTCGCCGACGAGGGCCGCGGCGTCGTGGTCTACCTGCGCGGCCACGAGGGCCGGGGCATCGGGCTGCTGCACAAGCTGCGGCGTACCGGCTGCAGGACGGCGGCCGGGACACCGTCGACGCCAACCTCGACCTCGGGCTGCCCGCGGACGCGCGCGACTACAGCGTCGGCGCGCAGATCCTGGCCGACCTCGGGGTGAGCTCGGTGCGGCTGATCACCAACAACCCGGCGAAGCGGGCCGGGATCGAGGACCAGGGCCTGACCGTCGTCGAGCAGGTGCCGCTCGAGGTGCACATGACGCCGGAGAACATCGGCTACCTGCGCACCAAGCGGGACCGGATGGGCCACGACCTGCCCGGGCTCGGCTCGTCGAGCGAACCTGCAGCAGTCGACCCGACACCGGAAGGAACCTGGGCATGAGCGGCGTCGGATCACCGGACCTCGAGGTCGACGGCAGCGGGCTGCGGGTCGCGGTCGTCGCGGCGCAGTGGCACACGACGGTGATGGACGGCCTGGTGGCGGGCGCGCAGCGCGGGCTGGCCGAGTGCGGGGTGGACGAGCCGCTGCTGGTGCGGGTGCCGGGGTCGTTCGAGCTGCCGGTCGCCGCGGCCGTGCTGGCCCGGTCGGGGTACGACGCGGTGGTCGCGCTCGGCGTCGTGATCCGCGGCGGCACGCCGCACTTCGACTACGTCTGCCAGGCGGCGACCGACGGGCTGACCCGGGTCGCGGTCGACACCGGCGTACCGGTCGGGTTCGGGCTGCTCACCTGTGACGACGAGCAGCAGGCGCTGGACCGGGCCGGGCTCGAGGGCTCGCACGAGGACAAGGGCCGGGAGGCGGCGGTTGCCGCGGTCGCCACCGCCGTGACGCTGCGGCAAGCCGTGTCGGGAACCGGGGGATAGCCGGGGCACCGACCATCAGGTCGGTGCCTCTAGGTTGTCGGGCATGGTTCCTGCGCGCTGCTCCCTGGTCACGCTCGGCGTCGACGACGTCGCCCGCTCCAAGGCCTTCTACCGTTCCCTGGGTTGGGACGCCGGCATCGACATGGACGACTTCGCCGTCCTGCGTACCGCCGGCCCACTCATCGCGCTGTACCCGCTCGCCGACATGTCCCGCGACGCCGGCGACGAGGTGCCGGCCGGCCGAGACCGTCGGATCCACCTGGCGATCAACGTCGGGTCTCCCGAGGAGGTCGACGCCGCCGTCGCCGAGTTCGTCGCCGCCGGCGGCGCCCTGCTGCGCGCGCCGTCGGAGGCGGAGTGGGGCGGCTACACGTCGATCGTGGCGGACCCGGACGGGCATGCCTGGGAGATCGCCCACAACCCCGGCTGGCCGCTGGGCGCGGACGGTTTGCCGCAGCTTCCCTGACCTCTGCGAGCATGGCGGCGTGAAGACCTTCGACGAGCTGTTCGCCGAGCTGAGCCGCAAGGCGTCCGACCGACCGGACGGGTCCGGCACGGTGGCGGCGCTGGACGCCGGCGTACACAGCATCGGCAAGAAGGTCGTCGAGGAGGCCGCCGAGGTCTGGATGGCGGCCGAGCACGAGAGCCCGGAGCGCACCGCCGAGGAGATCTCCCAGCTGCTCTACCACCTGCAGGTGCTGATGATCGCGCGTGGCGTGAGCCTGGACGACGTCTACGCTCGACTCTGAGACAGCCCACCACCCCCACCGAGGAGCCCGTCCGCCGTGCTGCGCGTCGCTGTGCCCAACAAGGGCTCGCTCGCCGAGCCCGCCGCCGACATGCTCCGTGAGTCGGGCTACCGGCAGCGGTCCGACCCGCGCGAGCTCGCGCTGCTCGACTCGGCGAACGACACCGAGTTCTTCTTCCTGCGGCCGCGGGACATCGCGACGTACGTCGGGTCGGGCGAGCTGGACGTCGGCATCACCGGGCGCGACCTGCTGCTCGACAGCGGGGCGCCGGCCGAGGAGATCCTGCAGCTCGGCTTCGCGGAGTCGACGTTCCGGTTCGCAGCGAAGCCCGGGGCGGCGGCGACGGTCAGCGACTTCGCCGGGATGCGGGTCGCGACGTCGTACGGCGGCCTGCTCGCGAAGTACTTCGCCGACCGCGGCATCGACGCCGAGGTCGTGCGCCTGGACGGTGCCGTCGAGACCGCCGTGCGGCTCGGCGTGGCCGACGTGATCGCCGACGTGGTGTCCACCGGCACGACCCTGCGGCAGGCCGGGCTCGAGGTGGTGGGGGAGCCGATCCTCGAGTCGGAGGCCGTGCTGGTGCAGCGGACCGGTGCCGCGGAGTCGCCGGCGGTCGCCCAGCTGGTGCGACGGATGCAGGGCGTGATCATCGCCCGGCGGTACGTCCTGATGGACTACGACATCCGCGCCGAGCTGGTGGACCAGGCGGTCCAGCTGACCCCGGGCATCGAGTCGCCGACGGTGTCGCCGCTGCACGACAAGGGCTGGGTCGCGGTGCGGGCGATGGTCCCGCGCTCGGAGACGAACAAGATCATGGACGAGCTGTGGGAGATCGGCGGGCGGGGGATCCTCGTCACCGACATCCACGCCTGCCGGCTGTGAGCGGTCGCGGCGCCTCGGGCCGCACGGTCTTCCGGCCGCGGCGGGCGCCGATCGTCGTCTACATCTGTGCCGCGGCGATCCTCGCGACGATGGTCGGCCTGGCGGTGGTGCTGCCGTCCGGCGGCGAGCACGGGTGGGGGCTGCCCTCGCGGTTGGGCGTGGTCGGCGTCGGTGTCGTGGCGGTCTTCGTGCTGCACCGGCTGGCCGCGGTGCGGGTGGTGGCGACCGACGACGGCGTGCTCGTCGTGAACGTCATCGGCCGGCGGCAGCTGGAGTGGGCCGAGATCGTCGGCGTCCGGCTGCTGCGTGACGACGCCTGGATGATGCTCGACCTCGCTGACGGGCAGTCGCTTGCCGCGATGGGCGTGCAGAAGTCGGAGGGGCAGTACGCGCAGGAGCAGGCGCGGGAGTTCGCGCAGATGGTGCAGGAGCACACGCGGGTGCCGGGGCACGACTGAAACGTCGACGACCAGATCAGCGCGTTCGAGGCGCGCAACGTTTCATCCGGCGGTCGGGCCTGTGGATGGCGGATTCCGTTGTCCACAAAGGGTTTCCGGGGCTCGGGTTGTGTCCGTGGTCGGCGGTAGTGTTCGAACATGCATTCGATGGTGGTGTCTCCGGAGGCCGCGGCCGCGGCGGTCGGTGACGCCGTCGGTGCGCTGGTCGGTGCGGTGTCCGCCGGTGCGGTCCGGGACCTGACGCACGACCAGCTCAGCGAGCTGGTGTCCTCGGTACGCCGTGACCTGGCCCGGCTGGAGGCGGTCGAGCTGGAGGCGGTCGGGGAGGTCGACGCCCGCGGCAGCCACAGCAACGACGGCGCGCTGACCGCGGCCGCCTGGCTGCGGATGCTGACCCGCGCCACCCCGGCCGAGGCGACCGGGCTGGTCCGGACCGCCCGGGTGCTGCGCACCGGGGTGCTGCCGAACACCCAGGCCGCGCTGGCCGAGGGCGCGATCTCCGGCCGGCACGCCCAGGTGATCGCCAGCGGGGTGGTCGACGCGCCGGCCGGTGCGGTCGCGCTGATCGAGCCCGAGGCGGTCGCCGCCGCAGCCGAGGCCGACGTGCGGGCGGTCGCGAACCTGATGCGCGCCTTCCGGCACGCCCTGGACCCCGACGAGGCCGACCAGGCCGCCCTCCGCCGGTACGAGCGGGCCGGGATCACCCTCTCCCCGACCCTGGACGGGTCGATGGCCATCAGCGGGCTGGCCGACGAGGTCACCGGCTCCCTGATCGCCACCGCGATCGACACCGCCGCACCGCTGGTCCCCGGCGACAAGAGGACCGCCGCGCCGGCGCCGGCTGGACGGGCTGGCCGACATCGCCCGCCGCTACCTCGCCGACCCCGACGCCCCACGCCGCGGCGGCGGCGGCCACCCGCACCTGATCGTCACCGTCGACCAGACCACCTTGCACGCCGCCGCAGCCGCACAGAACAGCAGCACAGGACCAGGCAGCAGGACAGCAACGCCACGGCAACGGCAGCCAGGACATCGACACGGACGAGTGCCCGGTGGTGCTGGGCCGGGCGGCACGCTGTCCTGGATCGGCCGGATCGCCGGCAGCACCGCCGGCCGGGTCGGCTGCGACAGCCTGGCCACCTTCGTCACCATCGGCCCCGACGGCGAGATCACAGGAAGCCGGCACCAGCCGCCGATTCTTCACCGCCGCCCAACGCCGCGCCATCATCGCCCGCGACGGCGACTCGCTGCGGCTGGCCCTGGTGCGGCAGCCCGTCGGCCTGGTCCGACGCCCACCACCTCACGCCCGTCGATCTGGGCGGCCCGACCACCGTCGCCAACGGCGCCCTGCCCTGCGAAGCCCACCACATCCAGCTCCACGAAGGGCGCTGGCAACTGCACCGACTACCCGACGGCCGCTACATCGCCTACCACCCCGCCACCGGCCGCACCATCGGTCCCGAGCCGCATCCGCCCGGCCACAACCGACCGCCACACCACACACGGGAGTGACGTCACTCCGTCAATGGGGCATCGATTCATCGCGCGACGAACGAGTGGTAGCGGCCCTTGCCGACGGCCCTCATAGCGGCAGATCCGGACGTTCACCGGGGGTAGGCATTCGCGGTGGAAAGCCGCGACCACGGGTGGCGAGGGCTCGCGGAAGCGGCGAGCGGAAGGTCGCGGCCGATGAGTTCCCGGGTCGAAGACGGTCGTACCAGGCATGAGCCAATACCTACTGTCCGTTCCGCACGACTCCGACGAGGAACCAACCATGGAGACCATGGACCCGGCCGAGCTCGAGGCGGCCATGGCTGCCACCGGTGCGATCATCGAGGAGCTCACGTCGACCGGCGCTTTCGTCTTCGCGGGCGGGCTGATGCCGCCCTCGAGCGCGATCACAGTCGACAACACCGGGGATTCGCTGAGCAAGGCCAACGGCCCCTTCGTTGAGGCTCCCGAGTACCTCGGAGGTTTCTGGGTGATCGACGTCGCTGACGAGGACGCCGCCCTTGGCTGGGCCGCCCGCGCATCGAAAGCTCTCGGCGGCCGGATCGAGGTCCGGCCCTTCCAGGTGCCGCCGGGTGATTGAGTTCAGTTCTCGAGGGTGCCGAGCGGCGCAGCCGAGCACGCGGAACGACGTTGGCGCCGCGCGGCCACCGATCGCCTGAACATGCCCGCGACATGCCTGGTGTGATCGCCTGATCGACATGCGAAGGGCCGACGACCTGGTGCGGTCGTCGGCCCTTCGTATGAGTCGGGGTGACAGGACTTGAACCTGCGACCTTCCGCCCCCCAGACGGACGCGCTACCAAGCTGCGCCACACCCCGTGGCGAGGAGCCAGGTTACCCCAACAGCGTGGAAGCCCCCCGCCCCGTGCCAGCCGCGCACCTCGAGGTGGAGCGGAGCCACGACGAGCGCCGCCGTACCGATGACCACGCCGGCCAAGACGAGCGACGAGATGACGGCGTACAGGATCTCGACCACCACCGCGTCGTGCCGCTCCGGTGAGCCGCGCTCCATGACGTCAGTCTCGGCATCCCTACGCAGGCGGTCAACGGGTCATTGGACAAACATATGACCGAGTCATATAAAGGAACAATGACTACAGCGAACGCAACTCTTCAGATCAGCGGCTGGGACGAGCAGGAGTACGACGACCGCGACGGCGCGGGCAAGCTCAGCGAGGCGAAGGTCCAGCAGACCATCAGCGGTGACATCGAGGGCAGCACGGACGTGCGGTGGCTGATGGCCTACACCGCGGACGACCGCGCCGAGTTCGTCGGGATTCAGGTCGTGACGGGCACCCTCGGTGGCAAGGAAGGCACGTTCGTGCTCCGGAGCGTGGGGACGTACGACGGCAGCAAGGCCGACGGCGATCTCACTGTCATCGACGGTTCGGGCACCGGCGACCTCGCGGGCATCCGCGGCACTGGCAGCTTCACGGCGCCGATGGGCGACACGGCCTCGCTGACCCTCGACTACGAGCTCAGCTAACCGGCGACGGCAGGGCCGGCACGATGTCGACCGCCCCCAGTACGCACGATCCGGGACGGGCGGCGAACGTCCTCGGCGCGCTGGCCCTCGTCCTGACGGATTGCATGTCGGACGCCGCCGAGGCAGTCACCGGCCAAGCCGTCACGGACGGGACCGCACTGTCCGCACTGGTACATGTCCTGCCGCCGGACCCGACCATCGACCTCTTGCGTCAGGTCCTCGGCATCACGCACTCCGGTGCGGTGAGGCTGGTCGACCGGCTCGAGCAGTCCGGACACGTCCGCCGGGTCCCAGGGATCGACCGGCGGAGCACCGCGATCCGGCTCACCGCGTCCGGTCGCCGAGCGGCCACCCGGGTGGCTGGTGGCCGCATCGACCTGGTCCGCGACGCCTTGGACGCGCTGTCAGCCGACGAGCAGGAACACCTGGCCGACCTCGCAGGCAAGGTCCTGGCCGGGCTGCGCCGGGACCCGGCAAGAACAGGCGGGCCCATCACTCGCTGGACCTGCCGGCTCTGCGACACCACGGCGTGCGGGCGGGCCGAGGGCCGCTGTCCGGTCGCGGGTGCGCAGCCGCCGTCCTGGTGACGTCTGGTGGTTCACGGCTCCTCGTCCGCGGCCTCGGCGAGGGCCAGCCGCTTGTAGACGTTGTTGCGCATCCGCAGGATCCCGGTCGCGAGCACAGCCGCGAGCAGGGAGCCCAACAGCACTGCGATCTTGACGCGGTCGTCGCGCTCGCTGTCGGCTTCGAAGGCGAGCTCGCCGATCAGCAGCGACACGGTGAACCCGATGCCCGCGACGACGGACAGCCCGAGCACGTCCCACCACGACAGTCCCTCGTCCAGGCTCGCCCGGGTGTATCTCGACACCAGGAACGTGGCGAGCAGGATGCCCACCGGCTTGCCGACCACCAGCCCGGCGATGATGCCGAGCGCGATCGGGTCGGACAGCGCATCGCTGAGCTGGGCGTAGCCCCCGACCGTCACACCTGCGGCGAAGAACGCGAAGACGGGCACGGCGACGCCGGCCGACAGTGGCCGGAACCGGTGCTCGAAGTGCTCGGCCAGCCCGGGACCGGCATCCGGCCCGCCGGCCTTGTCGCTGCGCACCACGGGGACAGCGAAGCCGAGCAGAATCCCCGCGACAGTCGCGTGCACCCCGGACGCGTGCACCAAGGTCCAGGTCGCGGCCGCCAGCGGCAGCAACAGCCACCACGAGCTGACACGCCGCTGCACCAGCACCGTGAACAGGCCGAGCGGCACCAGCGCCGCGAGCAGCAACCACACGTCCAGCGACTCGGTGTAGAAGAGGGCGATGATGGTGATCGCGAGCAGGTCGTCGACCACCGCCAGCGTCAGCAGGAACGTCCGCAACGACGACGGCAGGTGACTGCTGATGACCGCGAGCACCGCCAGCGCGAAGGCGATGTCGGTCGCGGTCGGCACCGCCCAGCCGCTCAGGGCCTCGGATCCACCACGGACGTTGACTGCGACGTACACCAGCGCCGGCGCGACCATCCCGCCCACCGCGGCGGCCACCGGCAGCGCGGCGCGACGCGGGTCGCGCAGGTCGCCCGCCACCATCTCGCGCTTGAGCTCGAGGCCGGCGACGAAGAAGAAGATCGCGAGCAGCCCGTCGGCCGCCCAGGCGCTCAGTGTCAGGTCGAGGTGCAGCGCGGCGGGGCCGACCACCGTGTCGCTCAGGTCCTCGTACGACGAGGAGGCGGGGGAGTTCGCCCACACCAGCGCGATCACCGTCGCGACGAGCAGCAACGCCCCGCCGACCGTCTCCTGCCGCAGGATGTCGCCGATCCGGCGGGTCTCGGACCGCGACCCACGGCTGAACAGCGCCGGCGACTCTGGGGGAGTGGGGGTCACGGTCGCCTTCCGGGCTCGCGGGCAGGACTGCCGACCAGACTTCCCGGCGCACCGGGGAACACGCTAGCGGTCCGACGTACGATCGCCGGGTGAGAGCGGCCGGCGTGGTGCTCGCGGGGGGACGTTCGTCCCGGATGGGCACGCCCAAGGCGTCCCTGGAGTGGCACGGCTCCACGCTGCTGCGCCGTACCTGCGGCGTGCTCCGGCGGGCTGGTCTGGACCCGGTCGTCGTCGTGCGTGCGCGCCGGCCAGCCGGTGCCAGCGCCTGCCGCGCGGACATCGAGGTGCTCGACGACGCGCGCGAGGGCCTCGGACCCGTTGCAGGGCATGGCGGTCGGCCTGCGGCGCGCTGCAGGGCCGCGCCGACGTGGCGTTCGTCTGCTCGACCGACATGCCGTTCCTGCATGCCGAGCTGGTACGCCGGGTGCTGCGCCCGTTCGCTGCCGCCGACGACGCGCTCGACGTCGTGCTCCCGATGGCGCGCGGGTTCCCGCAGCCGCTGGCCGCTGCCTACCGCACCCGGCTCGCGTCGGCGGTGGCCAACCTGCGTTGCCGCAGATCCGGCTGCGGCCGGCCTTCATCTTCGAGAACGCCGAGGTGCTGCGGCTGGACGACGACGCCCTGCTGGCCGACCCCGCCCTGCAGGCCGCCGACCCGACGCTCGAGTCCGTCGTCAACATCAACGAGCCCGCCGACTACGAGACCGCCCGCGCCCGGCCGGAGCCCTCGGTGACGCGTCGAGTGCTTCGGCGTGCTGGCATCGCGAGCCGGACCGGGAGCCGCACGCCGTGCAGGCCGGAACGGTCGGCGGTGCAGCGCGGGCCGTCTCCCTCACGCTGGACCGGCACGTCCTCGCCGCCGTCAACGGCGACCAGACCAGCCGGGATGCCGACCTGCCGCTGCTCCCGGGCGACACGGTCGCGTTCCTCTGCCGCGGACGCCGATCGCGGATGACCCCGCCCGGCGGCTACTTCGGGCGGGCGATCGTCGTCGACGTGACCGACGGCAGCAGCCGAGCTCGTCGAGCTCTCCGACCGCGTGCTGCGCGGCACCTCGGCGGGGTCGGGCTCGGCGCCTGGCTGCTGCACCGAGAGCGCCCGCCGGCGTCGATCCGCTCGCGCCGGAGGCGCCGCTCGTGTTCGTGTTCTCGCCCGCTGGTCGGCACGCCGCTGACCACCTCGGCCAAGTTCGCCGTCGTCGCCAAGTCGCCGCTGACCGACCGCTCAACGACGCCCTGTCGTCGTCGCACTTCGCCCTCGCCGGCAAGCAGACCGGCTTCGACGCCCTCGTCATCGTCGGCCGCGCGCGACGGCCGTCGGTGCTGCTGATCGACGACGGCGACGGTGCGGCTCGAGCCGGCCGACGACCTGTGGGGGCGCACGGCGCGCCGACGCCGAGGCCGCGGCTGCGCGACGCGGTTCGGCCGCGGCTGGCAGGTCGGCGGCGATCGGCCCGGCCGGCGAGAACCTCGTCCGGTTCGCCACCGTTCAGCCACGACAGCCGGCACGCCGGCCGCGGCGGGCTCGGGGCGGTCCTGGGCGCGAAGCGGCATCAAGGCGGTGGCGGTCCGCGGCGCGCACGCAGGTCGCGCCGGCCGACCCGGCGGCGGTGGTGGCCGCCGCGCAGGACCTGTCGCGCCCGCTCGTTCGGGCCGGCGACCGCGAAGTACCGCGAGCTGGGCACGCGTCGCCAACCTGCTGACGTTCAACCGCTCTCCACGCTGCCGACCCGCAACTTCCAGTGCGCGGCCAGTTCGAGGAGGCGCAGCGGCCTGGCCGCCGAGGACGCTGACACGAGCGCGCGCGGCGTCGCCCGCAACGGTGCGCCGCCTGCACGATCGGCTGCGAGCACATCTACGCCCAGCAGCGCGGCGGCGGCCAGGTACGCGGCTCGAGTACGAGATCGCTGTTCGCCCTCGGCCCGCTGTGCGGCGTCGTCCGACCCGGACGCCGTCCTCGCGCGCCGCCCGGCGCTGCGACGAGCTCGGGCTCGACACGATCTCGGCCGGCGGCACGATCGCCTTCGCGATGGAGTGCGCCGAGCGCGGCCTGATCGACGCGCCGCTGGCTGCGGTTCGGCGACGGTGACGGCGCTGCTGCGCGCCCTCGACGAGATCGCCGCACCGGCGACGGGCTCGGGGAGCTGCTCGCCGACGGGGTCACGGCGGGCGGCGGCAGCGGATCGGCGGCGACGCGCCGGACTTCGCCCCGCACGTCAAGGGGCTGGAGCTGCCCGGGCTACGAGCCGCGGGCGCTGCAGACGATGGCGCTGGGCTCGCCGTCGGCACCCGCGGGCGCCGACCACAACCGCTCCGGCGCCTACGAGGCCGACTTCTCCGGCGCGCTCGACCGCCGCGCACGGCGGCGCCGGCGCACGTCCCGGCTGGCCGTCGAGACCGAGGACCGCGCGGCGGTCATCGACTCGCTGATCCTGTGCAAGTTCCTCCGCGGCGTCTTCACCGAGCCGACCGACGAACGACCGAGCCTGGGCGTGCGCTGCTGTCGCCGGTCACCGGCTGGGACGTCGACGCGGCGCGAGCTGCGCGCAACCGCCAGCCGCATCGTGGATCGCCAAGCGGGCGCTACAACGTAGCGCGAGGGCTGGACGCCCGCAGGACGACTCGCTGCCGCCGCACGCTGCTCGCGGAGAGCCTCTGCCGATCGGGCTCCGGCCGGCGAGGCGCGCGCTCACGCCGGAGCGGCTGCAGCGCGATGGTCGACGCGTACTACGCGGCGCCGCGGCCGGGACGCAGCAGGGCCGCGGCCAGGCCGGACGCGCCGGCATCCCGCCGGACGTCATGGCGGAGTGACGCTCGACGCCGTGGTCCTGGACACGCCCGACAGCGGACCAGCGAGGGTGACGCCGTGACGACGACCTCGGACGCCGGTACGACGACCGCCGGGACGACACCGTCGCGCTCACCATCGACGGGCATGCCGTCACGGTCCCCGCGGGCACCACGATCTGGACGCGGCGCCGAGGACGCCGGCATCGACATCCCGGTGCTGTGCCACGACGAGCGCTTCGGCCCGGTCGGCGTCTGCCGGATGTGCGTGGTCGACGTCGGCGGCCGCGTGCTACGCCGCGGCCTGCGTGCGGCCGTGCGAGGACGGGCATGGAGGTCGACGACCGCCTCCCGCGGAGTCGAGCGCAGCCGCGGCGATGCTGACCGAGCTGCTGCTCGCCGACCAGCCCGACGCCGTCGACGACCCGAAGCAGACCACCACCGGCGACTACGAGCTGCTGGCGCTCGGCCGTCGGCTACGGCGTCGCCCGGCGAGACCGCCGACCTGCCGCCCGGGCACCGGCACGTGGCGCCGGACCTGTCCTCCCCGGTGATCGCCGTCGATCACGAGGCCTGCATCCTCTGCGACCGCTGCGTCCGCGCCTGCGACGACATCCAGTGCAACGACGTCATCGGCCGCACCGGCAAGGGCTACGCGACCCGCATCGCCTTCGACCTCGACGACCCGATGGGCGCAGTCCACCTGCGTCTCGTGCGGCGAGTGCGTGGCGGCGTGCCCGACCGGGGCGCTGACCAACAAGCCGATCACGCCGTGCCGCTCCGTCCCGCGCGCAGAGCCGACGCACGTCGAGAGCGTCTGCCCGTACTGCGGCGTCGGCTGCGCGCTCACCTACCACGTCGACGCGAGCGCGAACGCGATCGTCTTCGCCGAGGGCCGCGACCAGCCGGGGTCGACAGGGCCGGCTCTGCGTCAAGGGCCGCTACGGCTGGGACTACGCCACGTCACCCGCAGCGGCTGACGAAGCCGCTGATCCGCCGGCGCGGTTCTACCCGAAGGGCGCCGCTGCTCGAGGAAGTGCGCGGCGAGCACGACGGCGACGCGGCAGGCGCCGCAAGCCCGGCGGCCTGGTGCGACTACGACGAGGTGCTGCCGCACTTCCGCGAGGCGACCTGGGACGAGGCGCTCGACCTCGTCGCCGCGCGGTTGCTGGCGATCCAGCAGCAGCACGGCCCCGGCGCGCTCGCCGGGTTCGGCTCGGCGAAGTGCACCAACGAGGAGGCGTACCTCTTCCAGAAGCTGATGCGGGCCGGCTTCGGCACGAACAACGTCGACCACTGCACGCGCCTCTGCCACGCCTCGTCGCGTCGCGGCGCTGCTCGAAGGCATCGGCTCCGGCGCCGTCACCGACGACCTACGGCGACGTCGCGCAACGCCGACGTGGTCGATCCTCACCGGCACCAACACGACGGCCAACCACCCGGTCGCCGCGACGTTCTTCAAGCAGGCGCGCCGAGCGCGGCACGAAGCTCATCGTAGTCGACCCGCGCGCGACCGACGATCGCCGACTACGCCGACGTGTTACTGCCAGCATCCAGCCCGGCACCGACGTCGCGTTCTACAACGCGCTGATGCACGTGATCATCGCGGAGGGCCTGATCGACGACGACTTCGTCGCCGACCGCACCGAGAACTTCGAGGCGCTGCGCGAGACCGTCGCGCGACTACCCGCCGGAGCGCGGCCGCGCCGATCTGCGGCATCGCCGGCCGACACGATCCGCGAGGTCGCCCGGCGCATCGGGCGCGGCGCGGAAGCGGATGATCTTCTGGGGCATGGGCATCAGCCAGCACACCACGGCACCGACAACGCCCGCTGCCTGATCGCGCTGTGCCTCGCTCACCGGCAACGTCGGCCGGCCCGGCACCGGGCTGCACCCGCTGCGCGGCCAGAACAACGTGCAGGGCGCCTCCGACGCCGGGCTGATCCCGATGGTCTACCCCGACTACCAGCCCGTCGACGACGAGGCGACCGCGCAGAAGTTCGAAGCGGCCTGGGGCGTGCCGCTCGACCCGAAGCAGGGCCTGACCGTCGTCGAGATCATCGCACGCGGCGCTCGAGGGCGAGCGTCAAGGGGCATGTACATGCTCGGCGAGAACCCGTTCCTCTCCGACCCGAACATCAACAAGGTCCGCAAGGCGCTCGTCGGCGCTCGACTTCCTGGTCGGTGCAGGACATCTTCCTCACCGAGACGGCCGAGTTCGCCGACGTGATCCTGCCGGCGTCGTCGTTCCTCGAGAAGCACGGCACCTACACCAACACCGACCGCCGCGTGCAGATCGGCCGGCCGGCGCTTCGACCCGCCCGGCGAGGCCGCGGCTCGACTGGGAGATGATCTGCGAGACTCTCGACCGCGCATCGGGCTACCCGATGCGCTACGCAGTCGCCGGCGGAGGTCTTCGACGAGCTGGTCGGCGCTGACGCCGAGCTACGCGGGACCTCGACCTACGACGAACCTCGGCCCGGCCGGGCAAGCTCTGCCCGATACGACGACCCCGAGCACTCCGACGGCACGAGTCGTCCTCTTCGGCGACGCGGTTCCCGACCGCCGACGGCCGCGGCAAGTTCGTGCCGTCCGAGTGCGCCGCGGCGGACGAGCTGCCGGACGCCGAGTACCCGCTCGTGCTCAACACCGGCCGGCTGCTGGAGCACTGGCACACCGGCACATGACCCGCCGCGTCGTCGCGCTCGACGCCCTCGCGCCCGAGGCCGTTCGTCGAGGTCCACCCCGCCGACGCCGGCCGGCCTCGGGCGTCGCGCGACGGCGAGCGTGTCACGGTGCGCGTCGCGGCGCGGCGCGATCCGACTGCACGGCGCAGGTGTCAGCGACCGGGATGCAGCCGGGCAACGTGCTTCATCCCGTTCCACTTCCGCGAGGCGGCCGCCAACGTGCTGACCATCGACGCGCTCGACCCGTTCGGCAAGATCCCCGAGTTCAAGTTCTGCGCGGTCGCGATGGAGCCGGTGCCGGCGTCGGAGGCCGCGATGAGCCGCGCCCCCGGAGCCGAGGCGCGGGCCGGCCGGTTCCCCGGACCGAGCCTGATCCCGGCGCTGCACGCCATCCAGGACCGCGTCGGCTGGCTGCCGCGCGAGGAGCTGGAGGCGCTCGCGAAGGACACCCGGCGACCGCTGTACGAGATCCAGGGGCTGGTCGTCGTTCTACCCGCACTTCCGCACCGAGCCCGCCGCCGCCGTCAGCCTGCACGTGTGCCGCGACCTCTCCTGCTGGCTGCGCGGCGGCGAGGCCAGCATCGACGCCCTGCCGAGGCGGTACGACGACGACGCCGACGTCGAGCTGCGTCGAGGTCTCCTGCCTCGGCCGCTGCGACGTCGCGCCGGCCGCGGCGGTCGACGACGCAGCCGGTCGCCGCGCAGCGGCCCGACGACCTGGTGCGAGAGCGCGCGGAACGGCCAGCACGCACGAGTCTCGCCGAGCCCGGCGCCGCGGCGCTGGCCCAACGACCCCTACGCACGAGCCGGCGCGCCGAGCGCTACCAGGTGCTGCGCGACGCTGCTGGCCGGACGACGTCGACGCCGACCGAGGTCGTCGACCGCCCTCACGGACTCCGGCCTGCGCGGCATGGGCGGCGCCGGCTTCCCGACCGGCCGAAGTGGGCGCTGGTCGCCGACCGAGCACGGCCCGCCCAAGTACGTCGTCTGCAACGCCGACGAGTCCGAGCCGGGCACCTTCAAGGACCGCGCAGATCCTGGCCGACCAGCCGCACCTCGTGCTCGAGGGCCTGCTGCTCGGCGATGGTCGTGGTCGGCGCCGAGCAGGGCATGCGTCTTCGTCCGCCACGAGTACGGGCCGGAGACAGCGGTCGCTGCGCGCCGAGCTCGAGCGGCTGCGCGCCGACGGGCTGCTCGGCGACGACGTCCTGGGCACCGGCCGGCGGCTTTACGTCGAGGTGTTCGTCTCGCCCGGCGGCTACATCCTCGGCGAGGAGACGGCGCTTCTCGAGTGCATGGAGGGCCACCGCGGCGAGCCGCGGAACAAGCCGCCGTTCCCCGGCGTCGCACGGCCTGTGGGGCCAGCCGACGCTGATCAACATCGGTCGAGACCTTCGCCGACGTCCCGGCGATCCTGACCCGCGGAGCGGACTGGTGGCGCGAGCAGGGCCGGGCGACTCGGTGGGGCTGAAGTTCATCGCCGTCTCCGGGCACGTCGAGCGGCCCGGCGTCTACTGCGTGCCGATGGGCACGACGCGTCCGCGAGCTGATCGACCTCGGCCGGCGGCGTGGCCGGCGGGCCGCACGCTGCGCGGCGGTCGCAGCCCGGTGGGGCGTCGTCGAACTTCCTCGGGCCGGACAGCGCTCGACGTGCGCGCTCGACTTCGACACGCTGGCTGACGGCCGGTTCGATGCTCGGCTCCGGCGCGCTCGTCGTGGTCGCCGAGGGCACCGACCTGCTCGCCGCTCGCCACGAACATGTTGCGGTTCTTCCGCAACGAGTCGTGCGGCAAGTGCGTGCCGTGCCGGGTCGGGTCGCACAAGGCGCACGCGCTGCTCACCGATGCGATGTCGGGCGACGGCGGGTCTGGCGACGGCGACGCTGGACGACCAGCAGCGCGACCAGGTGCTCGAGCTCGAGCGCACCCTGCGCAAGACCTCGATCTGCGGCCTCGGCCAGGTCGCGCTCGGCCCGGTGGCCAGCGTGCTCGGCCTGCAGCGCGGCGGCGCGGTCGCCCGGCCGCAGCCGAGGGGCTGAGCATCCCGGCATGAGCGCTGTCACCGCCCGGCGGCCGCACGGCCGCGAGTTCTTCACGACCATCACGGTCGCGGCCGCCCTGCGACCTGCTCGACGCCGTCCGGACCACGCCGGCCGAGGCGGTGCCGCTCGCCGACGCGCTCGGGCGGACGCCGGCGCATGGCCGTGCCGGTCCACGGCGGCGCTGCCCGGCTTCGCCCGCTCGACGGTCGACGGGTTCGCCGTGCAGGCGGCCGACACCTACGGCGCGTCCGAGGGGCTGCCGTCCGTACCTCGACGTCGTCGGCGTCGGTGGCCATGGGCCGGCCGGCCGAGGTGTCCGTGCGCCCCGGTACGGCGGCCGGCCGTGCCCACCGGTGGGGTGCTGCCGGCCGGCGCCGACGCCGTCGTGATGGTCGAGCACACCCAGGAGACGATGCCCGGCGCCGTCGAGGTCGTGCGGCCGGTCGCCCCCGGCGACGGCACTGGTGCGGGCCGACGAGGACGTCGCGGCCGGCGACCAGGTGCTCGCGCCCGCCGGCCGCCCGCTGCGCGCGCCGGACCTCGGCATGCTCGCCGCCGCGGGCGTCACGTCGGTCGACGTGCACGCGCAGGCCGCGGGTCGGCATCGTCTCGACCGGCGACGAGGTGGTGCCGCCGAGACCGCCGTGCTGCTGCCGGGGCCAGGTCCGCGACGCGACAGCGTCGGCCCTCGCCGGGCTGGTGCCGGATGCCGGCGGCGTGCCGGTCCCGCTCGGCGATCGTCGCGCGACGACGCGGCGGCGCTGGAGATGGTGCTGCGCGACGCCGCTGGCGCGGTGCGACGTGGTGGTGGTCTCGGCCGGGTCCTCGGTCGGCGCCCGCGACGAGACCGCCGGCGCGGTCGAGCGGCTCGGGGCGCCGGGGATCGTGTGCCACGGCCTCGCGCTCCGCCCCGGGAAGCCGACTCTGCTGGCCCACTGCGGTCGGGTGCCCGTCCTCGGGCTGCCCGGCAACCCGCTGTCGGCGCTGGTCGTGTTCCGGCTGCGTCGGTATCCCGCTGGTCCGCCGGGCCGGTGGCCGCACGCGGCCGCCGCCGGAGCCGACGCGCGCGCGCGGCTCGCTCGACCGGCAGGTGCCGTCGCAGACCGGCCGGCTCGACGTCGTGCAGGTGACGGCTCGACCGCCGGCCCGACGGCGCGGTGGCCAACCCGCTCTTCGGTGCGTCGGCCCTGCTCTCGGTGCTCACCGCGGCCGACGGCTACGTCGTCGTGCCCGAGGAGGCCACCGGCCTGCCGTGCCGGCGCCGCGGTCGATGTCACCCTGTACCGGTGATGCCACCGATGACCGGCAGCCCGTTCGTCTCGCGACGTGCCCGCTGGCCGAGGCCGCGCGGCGTGGGCAGCGCGCCCGCGGACGCGGAGGGCTGCCCGGAACGGGTCGACGGCCGTGACCGTGCCGGTCGCCGACGGCGCTCGGCCGGGTCACCGCTGAGCCGGTGTGGGCGACGCGGTCGTCGCCGGCCTACGACGCCGCCGCGATGGACGGCATCGCGGTGCGCGCCGCCGACACGGTCGGCGCGAGCGAGAGCCCGCCGCTGCTGCTCGCCGCCCGACGCCTTCGAGGTCGTCGACACCGGCGACCCGATGCCTGCCGGCCGCGACGCGGTGGTGATGCGCGAGCACGTGCACCAGCGGTGCGGCTGCCGAGGCCGAGCTGCGGGCCGGCGGTCGCCGCCGTACCAGCACGTCCGCTCGATCGGTGAGGACATCGCCGCCACCGAGCTGCTGCTGCCGGCCGGCCACCGGCTGCGGCCGTTCGACCTTGCGGCCGTCGGCGCGGCCGGCGCCGACCGAGGTGCGTCGTGCGGCGCGCGCCGCGTGGTGGCCGTGGTACCCACCGGCGACGAGATCCGGCCCGTCGGTACGCCGGTCGGCCCGGGTGAGATCCCGGACACCAACTCGCTGATGCTCGCGGCCCAGGCGCAGCGAGCTGGGCGCGCAGGCGCGACGGTGACTGCCGATCGTGCCCGACGACCCGGACGCTGATCGCGGCGGCGGTGCGCGAGGCCGCGGCGACCAGGCCGACCTGGTGATCGTGCTCGCCGGGTCCAGCGCCGGCCGCGACGACTGGACCGCGCAGGTGGTCGCCGAGGTCGGCCGTGCTGGCCGTCCACGGGGTCGCGGTTCGGCCCGGGCACCCGGTCGTGCTCGGTGTCGTCGACGCCACCCCGGTGCTCGGGGCACCCGGGTACCCGGTGTCGGCCGCGCTGACCTTCGACATCTTCGCCGCGCCGCTGCTGGCCTCGCTCGAGGGTGCCGCGCCGACGCGGCGGCCGACCGCCCAGGCCCGGCTGGCCCGCAAGCTCGCCTCCACCGGATGGGCGCGACGACTGGGTCCGGGTTCGGCTCGGCCGGGTCGCCGGTCGAGCTGGTCGCGACGCCGCTGCCGCGCGGCGCCGGCGTCCTGACCTCGCTGGTGCGCGCCGACGGGCTGCTGGTCGTGCCGGCCGACCTGGAGGGCCACCACGCCGGCGAGGAGGTCGAGGTCGAGCTGCTGCGCGGCCTCGACGAGGTGGCCCGCGCCGTCGTCGCCATCGGCTCGCACGACCTCGTGCTCGACCTCGCCGCCTCCGCGCTGCGCGCAGCGTCGACCCGCGGCTGACGCTGGCCTCGTCGAACGTCGGCTCGCTCGGCGGGCTGGCGGCGCTGCGCGACGGGCTGTGCCACGTCGCCGGCTCGCACCTGCTCGACCCGGCCACCGGCGAGTACACGCTGCCCTACCTCGACCGGCTGCTCGGCCGACCGCGCGCCGGCGCGGTGATCCGGCTCGTGCACCGGCGAGCAGGGCCTGCTCGTCGCGGCCGGGCAACCCGCTCGGGCTGACCGGCGTCGACGACCTGGTCCGGCCCGGCGTGCGCTACGTCAACCGGCAGCGCGGCGCCGGCACCCGCGTCCTGCTCGACCACGAGCTGGACCGCGGCCGGCCTCGACCCGGCGGCGTCGACGGCTACCGCCGTGAGGAGCACACCCACCTCGCGGTCGCGGCGGCCGTCGCGTCCGGCCGGGCCGACTGCCGGGCTCGGCATCCTGCGCCGCCGCCCGTGCGTTCGGCCTCGGCTTCGTCCCGGTCGCCGCGAGCCGTACGACCTGGTCACGACCGAGCCGCTCCTGGCACCGGGCATCCTCGACCCGCTGCTCGACGCTGCTGGCCGACCCCGCCTTCCTCGGCTTCGGTCGAGGCGCTCGGCGGCTACTCCACCGCCGAGACCGGTCGCCGGATCCGGTAGGAAGGCGACCATGAGCATCCCGTTCCCCGAGCCGACCCAGCCGGCGGCCTCGCGCACGGAGGTGCTGGTCGGCTACCTCGACTACTTCCGGTCCGTCGTGCTGGCCAAGGTCGACGGGCTGCCGGACGACCAGCTGCGCGGCAGCGTCCTGCCCTCGGGCTGGTCGCCGCTGGAGCTGGTGAAGCACCTGACGTACGTCGAGCTGCGCTGGCTCGAGTGGGGCTTCGAGGGGCAGCCGGTCGACGAGCCGTGGGCCGACCACGACGGCGACCGCTGGCAGGTGCGGGCCGACGAGACGGCATCGCAGCTGACCGAGGCGCTCGCCCGGCGCGGCGAGGTGACGGCAGCGATCGCCCGTCGCCACGACCTCGACGAGGTCGGGGCGCCCGGTGAGCGGTGGGACGGCGCGCCGCCGGCCACGCTGGAGCGCTGCCTGCTGCACCTGATGCAGGAGTACGCCCGGCACCTGGGGCACCTGGACATCGTCCGCGAGCTCCTCGACGGCCGCACCGGAGAGTCCTGAGCAGCCACCGGCCGTCACCCGGCGGCAACCGGGCCGACACCGGGCGCGACTAGGCTCCTGTCCAGGATGACGGCAGAGAACGAGGTCCAGGGGGACGTGCCGGCGCGGGCGACGGCGCCCAGCGACCGGGTGCTCACCCTGCCCAACGCCCTGAGCATGCTCCGCCTGCTGGGCGTGCCGCTGTTCCTCTGGCTGGTGCTCACCGAGCACGACGGCCCGGCGGTCCTCGTCCTCATGATCAGCGGCGTCACCGACTACCTGGACGGCAAGATCGCCCGCGCCTGGGGCCAGACCTCGAAGCTGGGGACGCTGCTCGACCCTGCGGCCGACCGGCTCTACATCCTGGCGACCCTGATCGGCCTCACGGTGCGCGACGTCGTACCGCTCTGGCTGACGCTCTTGCTGGTCAGCCGCGACCTGCTGCTCGCCCTCACCCTGCCGCTGCTGAAGCGCCACGGCTACGGCGTGCTGCCGGTGCACTACCTCGGCAAGGCCGCGACCTTCAACCTGCTGTGCGGCTTCCCGCTGCTGCTGCTGGGGGAGTGGGAGAACGCGATCGGCGACGTCGCGCACGCCTTCGGCTGGGCGTTCGCCATCTGGGGTACTGCGCTGTACTGGTGGGCAGGGATTCTCTATCTGATCCAGGTCCGGGACCTGATCCGGACCGGCCGGGAGGAGGTCGCGACGTGAAGGCGGTCGTGATGGCCGGCGGCGAGGGCACCCGCCTGCGCCCGATGACGGTGAGCATGCCCAAGCCGCTGCTCCCCATCGTGAACAAGCCGATCATGGAGCACGTCCTGCGCCTGCTCGCGCGCCACGGGTTCTCCGAGACCGTGGTCACGGTGCAGTTCCTCGCCAGCCTGGTCCGCAACTACTTCGGCGACGGCGAAGACCTCGGCATGAACCTGCACTACGCGACCGAGGAGACGCCCCTCGGCACCGCGGGCAGCGTCAAGAACGCCGAGCACCTGCTGCGCGACGACACCTTCCTCGTCATCTCCGGCGACGCCCTCACCGACTTCGACCTCAGCGACCTCGTCAAGTTCCACCACGACAAGGAGGCGCTGGTCACTGTCTGCCTCACCCGGGTGCCCGACCCGCTCGAGTTCGGCATCACCATCGTCGACGACGAGAACCGCGTGCAGCGCTTCCTGGAGAAGCCCACCTGGGGCCAGGTGTTCTCCGACACCGTCAACACCGGCATCTATGTCATGGAGCCTGAGGTCTTCGACTACGTCGCCGCCGGCGAGTCGGTCGACTGGTCCGGCGACGTGTTCCCCCTGCTGCTGGAGAAGGGCCTGCCGATCTACGGCTACGTGGCCGAGGGCTACTGGGAGGACGTCGGTACGCCCGAGTCCTACATGCGGGCGCAGGCCGACGTCCTCACCGGCCAGGTCGACGTCGACCTGGACGCGTTCGAGATCTCCAGCGGGGTGTGGGTCGCCGAGGGCGCGGACGTGCACCCGCAGGCGATCCTCAAGGGCCCGCTGTACGTCGGCGACTACGCCAAGGTCGAAGCAGGGGCCGAGCTGCGCGAGTTCACCGTGCTCGGCAGCAACGTCATCGTGAAGTCGGGCGCGTTCCTGCACCGGGCCGTCGTGCACGACAACGTGTTCATCGGGCCGCAGACCAACCTGCGCGCGTGCGTGATCGGCAAGAACACCGACGTGATGCGCGGCGCCCGCCTTGAAGAGGGCGTGGTGATCGGCGACGAGTGCGTCATCGAGGAAGAGGCGATCGTCTCCACCGGCGTACGCGTCTACCCGTACAAGAACGTCGAGGCCGGCGCCGTCATCAGCTCCGACCTCATCTTCGAGTCACGCAGCCAGCGCCGGCTGTTCGGGCCGCGCGGCGTCAGCGGCATCGTCAACGTCGAGATCACGCCCGAGCTGGTCGTGCGGCTCGCCAGTGCGTGGGCCAGCACGCTGAAGAAGGGCTCGACCGTCACGACGTCGCGCGACGTGTCCCGCGCCGCGCGTGCCCTCAAGCGCGCGGTCATCGCCGCTCTCACCTCCAGCGCCATCGACGTGGTCGACCTCGAGGTCGTGCCGGTGCCGGTCGCCCGGCTGCAGACCGCACAGAGCAACGCGGCGGGCGGCGTCGTCATCCGGACCACGCCGGGACAGCCCGAGAGCGTCGACATCGTGTTCCTCGACCGGCACGGCGCCGACCTCTCGCAGGCCGACCAGCGCAAGCTCGAACGCACCTTCTCCCGCGGCGAGTTCCGTCGCGCGTTCCCCGGCGAGATCGGCGACCTGCTGTTCCCGCCCCGGGTGATGGAGGCCTACACCCTCGAGCTGCTGCGGCAGATCGACGTGTCGGGCCTGCCCGAGAACGGCCTCAAGGTCGTCGTCGACACCGGCGGCGGCACCGCGTCGCTGGTCCTGCCGACCCTGCTCGGCCGGCTCGGCCTGGACGTGATGACGGTCAACAACGGGCTGGACGAGACGTCGCCGACCGAGTCCGGGCCCGAGCGGCTCGAAGCGCTGGCGCGGCTCGGCCGGTTGGTCGCGTCGTCCAAGGCCGCGTTCGGTGTGCACTTCGACCCGGTGGGGGAGCGGATCTCGCTGGTCGACGAGAAGGGGGCGGCCATCGAGGACGAGCGGGCGCTGCTCGTCGTGCTCGACCTGGTCGCCGCCGAGTGCGCCGGCGGCACCGTCGCGCTGCCAGTGACCACCACTCGCGTCGCCGAGCAGGTGGCGGCCTTCCACGGCGTCGACATCCGGTGGATCGCCACGACGCCGGCCGCGGTCACCTCCGCCGTCGGCGAGCCGGACGTCGTCTTCGGCGGCGACGGCCGCGGCGGCTTCGTGGTCCCGAAGTTCTCCACGACGTACGACGGCATCGCCGCGTTCGTGCAGCTGGTCGGGCTGGTCGCACGCACCCAGCTGCAGCTGTCCGAGATCGACGCGCGCATCCCGCGCAGCCACCTGAGCCGCCGCGCGGTGCCGACTCCGTGGGCCGCGAAGGGCATGGTCATGCGTGCCGTCGTCGAGGCAGCCGGCACCCTGCCGCTGGACACCACCGACGGCGTGCGCGTCCTCGAGCGGGACGGCAGCTGGGCCCTGGTGCTGCCCGACCCGGCCGAGCCGTTGACCCACGTCTGGGCGGAGGCCGCCGACGACGCGGCGTCCGCCGCGCTGCTCGAACGCTGGGCGCAGGTCGTCTCGCGCAGCGACGAAGGCTGAGGAGCAGGAGGCGGCCGGCTCTGTCACCATGGCCGCGATGCCCCTTCCGCCTGCCGCGCACGACCAGCCCGCGAAGCCAGCCCGCCGGGACGACTCGATGCTGCTGCTGCGCAACCTGGTCGAGGACTCCCTCGACGAGGGCTATGCCCGGGCCGCGAGCCGGCGGCAGGAGGGTGCGCCGCGCAGCCGGGCCACCGTGTGGGTCCTCACCGGCGGACTGCTTCTCGTCGGGCTGCTGCTGACGACCGCCTTCGTCCAGACCCGGGACCGGGCCGGATCGGCGCAGGAGGCCCGGGACGCCCTGGTCGCCGAGATCGAGGACCGCGGGGACGCGAACGACCGGGCCCAGCGGCAGCTCGACCGGCTGCGCGCGGCCGTGCAGCGCGACCAGCGGAACGCACTCGAGCTGACCGGGACAGGTGCCGCGCTGTCCGACCGGCTGGTCACGCTGGAGGCCGTCACCGGCGCGGCACCGGTGACCGGTCCCGGCATGACGGTGCGGCTCGAGGAGGCCGCGGACGACGACGGTGCGGACGTCGACCCGCGCACCGACGAGACCGACGACGGCCGGGTCACCGACCGCGACCTGCAGACCGTCGTCAACGAGGTGTGGGCGGCCGGCGCCGAGGCAGTCGCCGTCAACGGGCAGCGGCTCACCTCGCTCAGCGCGATCCGGTCGGCCGGCGACGCCGTGCTCGTGGACTTCCGGCCGCTGAACCCGCCGTACGTCGTCGAGGCCGTCGGTGACCCCGACACCCTCCGCCCCGCCTTCGTGGGAGGGTTCGGGGGCAGCTACCTGCAGGTCCTGCAGGGCTACGGCATCACGTACGCCGTGGAGGACGCGGACCGGCTGGAGCTGCCGGCCTCGGCGGGTGTCCGCCTGCGCTACGCCGCCGCACCCGCGCCGAGCCCGACCGACGAGAGGGACGACAAGAAGTGATCGCTGCGATCGGCCTGGTCCTGGGCATCGTCGCCGGCCTGTTCCTGGAGCCGACGGTGCCTACCTGGCTGCAGCCCTACCTGCCGATCGCGGTGGTCGCGGCCCTGGATGCCGTGTTCGGCGGCCTGCGCGCGCTGCTCGACGGCATCTTCGACGACCGGGTCTTCGTGGTGTCGTTCATCGCCAACGTCCTGGTCGCCGCCCTGATCGTCTACCTCGGTGACCAGCTCGGCGTCGGCACCCAGCTGTCGACCGGCGTCGTCGTCGTCCTGGGCATCCGCATCTTCTCCAACGCTGCCGCCATCCGCCGGCAGCTCTTCCGGGCATGAGCGACGACACGCCTGCGCCCGCCGCGCCACCGCCGGCGAAGACAGCGCAGCGCACCAGCTGGCAGCAGCTGCGCTCGGCCCTGCGGCCGGGTGCCAGCAAGGGTCACCTGCTGCCGGCCCTGCTCTGCGCCCTGCTGGGCTTCGCCGTGGTCGTGCAGGTCCGCTCGACCCAGGACGCCGGCCTGGACGGGCTGCGGCAGACCGACCTGGTGCGGATCCTGGACGACGTCACCGAGCGGTCGGACCGGCTGCGCACCGAGGCCCGCGACCTGGAGGACACCCGGGCCCGGGTGACCGGCGGCACGGACGGCACCCGGGCCGCGCTGGAGGAAGCCCGCGAGCGGTCCCGGGTGCTGGGCATCCTGGCCGGCACCCTGCCCGCGGTCGGGCCGGGCATCGAGCTGACGATCAGCGACCCGGAGGGCAACGTCGGCTCCGACGTCCTGCTGGACACCCTGCAGGAGCTGCGCGACGCCGGCGCCGAGGCGGTCGAGATCTCGTCGCTGGACGGCCCCGCCGTCCGGGTCGTCGCCAGCACCTCGTTCGTCGACCCGGCCGACGGCGTCGAGGAGGGCCGGCCCAGCCGGGTGGTGGTCGACGGCACCGAGCTGACCTCGCCGTACCGGTTCCGGGTCATCGGGGACTCCCGGACCCTCGCGGCGGCGCTGGACATCCCGGGCGGTGTCCTGGACGTGCTGGCGCAGAGCGAGGCCCAAGGCGTGGTCGACCCGAGCGACGAGGTGACCATCGCGTCCTTGCGGGCCGCTCCGTCGCCTCGTTACGCTCGCCCGGCCACCGACGCACCGGACTGAGAGAGAGCCTGTGATCCCCGAGGACCTGCAGTACACGAAGGACCACGAGTGGCTGCGCACCGAGGGGGACACCGTGCGGGTCGGCGTCACCGACTACGCGCAGGACGCCCTCGGCGACATCGTCTTCGTCACCCTGCCCGAGGCCGGGACCCAGGTGCGGGCCGGCGAGACCTGCGGCGAGGTGGAGTCGACCAAGAGCGTCTCGGACATCTACGCGCCGGTCAGCGGCACCGTGGTGGAGCGCAACGACGCGCTCGACACCGCGCCGGAGCTCGTCAACTCCGACCCGTACGGCGACGGCTGGATGCTCGCCATCCGCCGCGACGAGGGCGGCGACGCCTCCGGCGACACCGAGCTGCTGGACGCGGCCAGCCTACCAGTCGAGCCTGGGCAGCTGACGCACACTGCGGCGTAACGCGCCGAGTCGGTTGACCACGTCACACGGGGGACCGTAGGTTTCCGCAGGACCGTCGACCTCGACCTTGGGTGGAGGTTGACAGGTGTCCCACTTTTCGAGCTGCCACGTCCCGTGGCGGGGAGGCAGACCCGATGCCGTTCTGCACCCAGTGCGGTCACAGCAACAACGATGACGCGCGCTTCTGCAGCAACTGCGGTGCAGCGCTGAAGGCGGCCGCCCCGGCTGCCTCGCCGAGCGAGACGTCCACGATCACCATCGGCGGCGGGTTCGAGCCGGGCGAGCCGAGCGAGAAGGCCGAGGGTCTCTCCACGGCCGACCAGGCCGCCATCGACGCGCTGCCCACCAGCTCGGCGCTGCTCGTCGTCCGGCGCGGTCCCAACTCCGGCAGCCGGTTCCTGCTCGACTCCGACACGACGACCGCGGGCCGGCACCCGTCCAGCGACATCTTCCTGGACGACGTCACCGTCTCGCGGCGGCACGCCGAGTTCGTCCGGACCGCGGACGGCTTCAGCGTCCGCGACGTCGGGTCGCTCAACGGCACCTACGTCAACCGGGAGCGCATCGACGAGGCCGCCCTCGCCGGCGGCGACGAGGTGCAGATCGGCAAGTACCGCCTCGTGTTCTACCCCAGCCAGCACGGAGCCGACCGGGGATGAGCGCGGTCCCGTCCCCCCGCTCGCTGATGAGCATCGGGGAGGTGCTGGCGCAGCTGCGCACGGACTTCCCCGACGTCACGATCTCGAAGATCCGCTTCCTCGAGTCGGAGGGGCTGGTCGAGCCCGCGCGCACGCCGTCGGGCTACCGCAAGTTCAGCCACGCCGACGTCGCCCGGCTGCACTACGTCCTGGCGACCCAGCGCGACCACTACCTGCCGCTGCGGGTCATCAAGGAGCACCTGGACGCGCTCGACCGCGGGCTCGAGCCGCCGGCCGTACCGGGGGAGCGGCCGCGGGTGCCCGAGTCGGCCGGCCGGCCGGACTGGCTGCCCGGGACCGCGGGCACTCGGCGAGACCACCGAGCTGCGGCTGTCCCGCGACGAGCTGGTCGAGGCGGCCGGCATCGACGCCGACCTGCTCGACCGAGATCGAGGGCTACGGCCTGGTCGGGCCGATGCGCGGCAGCAAGGCGGGCGACCCGCACTACGACGGCGACGCCCTCGTGATCGCGACGGCGGTCGCCGAGATGGCCGGCTTCGGCCTGGAGCCCCGGCACCTGCGGTCGTTCCGGACCGCCGCCGACCGCGAGGCGGACCTGGTCGAGCAGGTCGTGGCGCCGCTGCTGCGGCAGCGCAACCCGGAGGCGCGGGCCCGCGCCGAGGAGGTCGCCCGCGAGCTGGCCGCGCTGTCGCTGCGGCTGCACACGGCGCTGGTGCGGTCCCGGCTGCGCGACATCGTCGGCCGGTAGGCCGCCCTGATCGCTGTCCGAGCGTCGGCCGACGCTGGCCGCAGCGCGCGGCGGACCGGCGCGGGTAGGGTGGCGGACGTGAACGAGCTCGACGTGGTCGGTGTCCGGGTCGAGATGCCCTCGAACCAGCCGATCGTGCTGCTCAAGGAGTCCGGCGGCGAGCGCTACCTGCCGATCTGGATCGGCGCCGGCGAGGCCACGGCGATCGCGTTCGCGCAGCAGGGCGTGGTGCCGCCCCGGCCGCTGACCCACGACCTGATCCGCGACCTGCTCGAGGCCGCCGGCCAGGAGCTCACCGAGGTGCGCATCACGGCGCTGCGGGACGGCGTCTTCTACGCCGAGCTGATCTTCGCCAGCGGCCTCGAGGTCAGCGCCCGCCCCTCCGACGCGATCGCGCTCGCCCTGCGCACCAGCACGCCGATCTTCGGGGCCGAGGCGGTGCTCGACGAGGCGGGCATCAGCATCCCGGACGAGCACGAGCAGGAGGACGAGGTCGAGAAGTTCCGGGAGTTCCTCGACCAGATCTCGCCCGAGGACTTCCAGGGCCCGCCCCGCAGTAGGCCGCCGACGGCTGAACCTCCACCCGAGGTCGAGACTTCTCGGCCGACACGGGCGCGCCGTCGTTGACCCGGCCCCGGCCGCGCCGTACCGTTCCGAGCAGAGGAACGCCCCCCTTGTAGTTCCACCCGTGTGATCCACCGGCTCGCCGGTGGCAGCGCGGTCCTTCCCCGGGGCGTGAGACGGAGGTCGGCGTGAGCGACACCACGACGGGCAGCGTGGCCGGCAGCGACCGGGCCGCCCAGGAACGCGCCCGCGCGCGGGCCGGCCAGCAGGGCCTGCTGTTCACCGACGACCTGCCGCACCTGCCCGAGGACATCGGCTACCGCGGGCCGACCGCCTGCGCGGCCGCCGGCATCACCTACCGCCAGCTCGACTACTGGGCGCGCACCGGCCTGGTCGAGCCCGGCATCCGCGGCGCCAGCGGGCTCGGGCAGCCAGCGGCTCTACAGCTTCCGCGACATCCTGGTGCTCAAGGTCGTCAAGCGGCTGCTCGACACCGGCGTCTCGCTGCAGAACATCCGCACCGCGGTCGACCACCTGCGCGAGCGCGGCGTCGACGACCTGGCCCAGATCACCCTGATGAGCGACGGCGCCAGGGTCTACGAGTGCACCTCCGCCGACGAGGTCGTCGACCTCGTCCAGGGCGGCCAGGGTGTCTTCGGCATCGCGGTCGGCCAGGTCTGGCGCGAGGTCGAGGGCTCGCTGGCCGAGCTGCCCGGCGAGCGTGCGCACGACGACGAGCCCGCGGCCGTCACCGGCGACGAGCTGTCGGCCCGTCGCAAGGCCCGCGCCACCGGCTGACGCCCGAGCGCGACGGTAGACTGAGCCTGCTACGATCCCGCGTGGGAGAGATCTCGTCGGTGCCGTGCACGTGCGGCGGCAGTGACGGGGCGCCGAAGGGGCAACCTCCCCGGAACCTCTCAGGCACCCAGGACCACGCGGACGAGGCAGCTCTGGAGCGCCCGCGACAGAGGGGGACCGTACGCCGGCAGGCCGCCGACGTACGGCCGGCGACCCCTCTGGAGGCCCCGTGACCGAGCGACCGACCGACATCACCGGCAGCAGCGTGCTGGACGAGAGCGTCCCGTTCGCGCGCCGGCACATCGGGCCGGCGCCGAGGACCAGGCCAAGATGCTCGCCGTCCTCGGCTACTCCTCGCTCGAGGACCTGGTCGACGCGGCAGTCCCGTCCTCGGTGCACAGCGACACCCCGCTCGCACTCGACGCCGGCCGCGCCGAGCACGAGGTGCTCGACGAGCTGCGCGAGCTCGCCGGCCGCAACCAGGTGCTCGACCTCGATGATCGGGCTCGGCTACCACGGCACCTTCACGCCGCCGGTCATCCTGCGCAACGTCCTGGAGAACCCGGCCTGGTACACCGCCTACACGCCGTACCAGCCGGAGATCTCGCAGGGCCGGCTCGAGGCGCTGCTGAACTTCCAGACCATGGTCGCCGACCTCACCGGCCTGCCGATCGCCGGCGCCAGCCTGCTCGACGAGGCCACCGCGGCCGCCGAGGCGATGACCCTCGCGCGCCGCACCAGCAAGGCGGCCGCGGACGCCGTGTTCGTCGTCGACGCCGACGCGCTGCCGCAGACCCTGGCCGTGATCCAGACCCGCGCCGAGCCGCTCGGCATCGAGGTCGTCGTCGCCGACGTCCACGCCGACGGGCTGCCGGACCGCGACCTGTTCGGCCTGCTGCTGCAGTACCCCGGCGCCACCGGCGCGGTGCGCGACCTAGTCCGGCCTCGCCGCGGCGGCGCACGAGCGGGGTGCCGTGGTCGCGGTCGCCGCCGACCTGCTGGCGCTGACCCTGCTGCGGCCGCCGGGCGAGATCGGCGCCGACATCGCGGTCGGCACCACCCAGCGCTTCGGCGTGCCGATGGGCTTCGGCGGACCGCACGCCGGCTACATGGCGGTGCGCAAGGGCCTGGAGCGGCAGCATGCCCGGCCGCCTGGTCGGCGTCTCCGTGGACGCCGACGGGCACCCGGCGTACCGGCTCGCCCTGCAGACCCGCGAGCAGCACATCCGCCGCGAGAAGGCGACGAGCAACATCTGCACGGCGCAGGTGCTGCTCGCCGTGATCGCCGCGATGTACGCGGTCTACCACGGCCCGGACGGGCCTGCGGGCGATCGCGCGCGCGGGTGCACGGCTACGCCGCCGCGCTCGCCGCCGGGCTGCGCCAGGCCGACGGCGTCGAGGTCGTGCACGACGCGTTCTTCGACACCGTCCTGGCGCGTACGCCGGGCCGCGCGGCCGAGGTCGTCGCTGCCGCACTGGAGCGCGGCGTCAACCTGCGCCTGGTCGACGCCGACCACGTCGGCATCACCACCGACGAGACCACGACCCGCGAGCACCTCGTGGCCGTGTGGGCTGCGTTCGGTGCCGCCGACCTCGACCACCGAGGACGTCGACCGGTTCGCGGCGGCGGACCGGCTGCCCGGCGACCTGCTGCGCCACGACGAGGTCCTCACGCACCCGGTCTTCCACGAGCACCGCTCCGAGACCGCGATGCTGCGCTACCTGCGCAGGCTCGCCGACCGCGACCTCGCGCTGGACCGCGGCGATGATCCCGCTCGGCTCCTGCACGATGAAGCTCAACGCCACCGCCGAGATGGAGCCGATCACCTGGCCGGAGTTCGCGGCGGTGCACCCGTTCGCGCCGATCGACCAGGCGCGCGGCTACACCGAGCTGATCAGCCAGCTCGAGTCCTGGCTGTGCGAGGTCACCGGCTACGACGCGGTGTCGCTGCAGCCGAACGCCGGCTCGCAGGGCGAGCTGGCCGGGCTGCTCGCGATCCGCGCCTACCACCGGGCCAACGGCGAGCAGGCAGCGCACCGTCTGCCTCATCCCGTCCAGCGCGCACGGCACCAACGCCGCCTCCGCGGTGATGGCCGGCATGAAGGTCGTCGTCGTGAAGACGGCCGACGAGGGCGACGTCGACATGGACGACCTGCGCGCCAAGATCGAGGAGCACCGCGACGACCTGGCCGCGATCATGGTCACCTACCCGTCGACGCACGGCGTCTTCGAGGAGGACATCGCCGACCTGTGCGCCCTGGTGCACGAGGCCGGCGGCCAGGTCTACGTCGACGGCGCGAACCTCAACGCGCTGGTCGGTGTCGCCCGGCCGGGCCACTTCGGCGCCGACGTGTCGCACCTGAACCTGCACAAGACCTTCTGCATCCCGCACGGCGGCGGCGGTCCGGGCGTCGGGCCGGTCGGCGTGCGCGCGCACCTGGCGCCGTACCTGCCGAACCACCCGCTGCAGCGCGAGGCCGGGCCCGGCGACCGGCGTCGGGCCGGTCTCGGCCGCGCCGTGGGGATCGGCCGGCATCCTGCCGATCTCCTGGGCGTACGTCCGGCTGATGGGTGGCGAGGGGCTGACCCACGCCACCCAGGTCGCGATCCTCAACGCCAACTACGTCGCCGCCCGGCTCGGCCCGCACTTCCCGGTGCTCTACACCGGCGAGTCCGGCCTGGTCGCGCACGAGTGCATCGTCGACCTGCGCGGCATCACCAAGGAGACCGGCGTCACCGTCGACGACGTCGCGAAGCGGCTGATCGACTACGGCTTCCACGCGCCGACGATGTCGTTCCCGGTGGCCGGCACGCTGATGATCGAGCCGACCGAGAGCGAGGACCTGGCCGAGCTCGACCGGTTCTGCGACGCGATGATCGCGATCCGCGAGGAGATCGCCCGGGTCGGGTCCGGCGAGCTGGACGCCACCGACAACCCGCTGCGCGGCGCGCCGCACACCGCGGCTGCGCTGGCGGGGGACTGGGAGCACGGCTACTCACGGGCCGAGGCGGTCTTCCCGGCGGGCGTGGACGCCACCTCGAAGTACTGGCCGCCGGTGCGCCGGATCGACGGCGCCTTCGGCGACCGCAACCTGGTCTGCAGCTGCCCGCCGGTGGACAGCTACAGCGACTGATCGCGGGGCTAGCGGAGCCTGCGGACGGTCGGAGTGCGTGCGGTCAGGCAGCGACGCGGTGGCACGACGGACGGTGCGGGTCGATGACCCGGCCGTCCGGCAGCAGCTCACCGGTGTCCTCGAACAGCACCACGCCGTTGCACAGGAGGCTCCAGCCCTGCTCGGGGTGGCAGGCGATGGTGTGCGCGGCCTCCCGGTCGGGAGCCTCCGCGGACGGACACTGGGGCTGGTGCGAGCACATGATGGTCGGCTTCCGGTTGTTGCGGGTCGTGCGGCCCGCGGGGTGACCTCTACGAGGTCTTACTGTCCCCTCTAGTGTCGGGTCCGGAGCCGACAACTGGAGGGTTCGGCGCGGTCGAGACGGAAATGTGTCCGAACGGATGAGGTGCATATAGGACGACGGGCTGGTGCCGATGAAGGTTCAGGGGATGGCCGCGTGAGCCAGATCGTGGCCGTGGCTCCGGCGCTGCCCGGGCACCGCTATTCGCAGCAGCAGATCACCGACGCCTTCGCCGAGGTGGTCCTGCCCCGGGGCACCGACCGGGCGGTGCTCGACCGGCTGCACCGGGCCACCGGCGTGACCTACCGGCACCTCGCGCTCCCGCTGGACGCCTACGCCGGCCTCGCCGGCTTCGGCGCCGCCAACGACGCCTTCATCGAGGTCGGCACCCGGCTCGGCGAGCAGGCCGTCGGGCGACGCCCTGGCGGCCGCCGGGCTGGCAGCCGAGGACGTCGACATCATCGTCACGACCTCGGTCACCGGCATCGCGGCACCGAGCCTCGACGCCCGGCTCGTGCCACTGCTCGGCCTGCGACCGGACGTCCGCCGCGTCCCGGTCTTCGGACTCGGCTGCGTGGCCGGCGCCGCCGGGAGTCGCCCGGGTCGACGACCTGCTGCGCGGCGACCCGGACGCGGTCGCCGTGCTGCTCTCCGTCGAGCTCTGCTCGCTGACCGTGCAGCGCGACGACTCGTCGATGGCGAACCTCGTGGGCAGCGGGCTGTTCGGCGACGGCGCCGCGGCGGTGGTCATGGTCGGCGACCGGCGGGCCGCAGCGGCTGGGACTGTCCGGGCCGCACGTGGTCGCCTCGCGCAGCCGGCTCTACCCGGACACCGAGCGGGTGATGGGCTGGGACATCGGCGCCAGCGGGTTCCGGATCGTGCTGTCCGCCGGCGTGCCGGAGGTCGTCGAGGAGCACCTCGGCGACGACATGTCGGCGTTCCTCGGCGACCACGACCTCAAGACCGGCGACATCGTCACCTGGGTCGCGCACCCGGGCGGGCCCAAGGTGCTGGACGCGATGGAGCGCACCCTCGACCTGCGCCGGACGGCGCCTGCGACCGCACCTGGGCGTCGCTGGCCCGGGTCGGCAACCTGTCGTCGTCCTCGGTGCTGCACGTGCTCGCCGACACCCTCGCCGACGAGCCGCCGCCGCCCGGGCTCGCCGGGTGTGCTGCTGGCGATGGGTCCCGGGCTTCTGCTCCGAGCTGGTGCTGCTGCGGTGGTGAGCAGCGACGCGCTGTACGTCGGGCTGGTCGCTGGCGGTCGCCGTCGAGCGGCTGGTCGAGCTGGTGCGTCAGCGAGCGCAACCGCCGCTGGTCGCTGGCGCGCGGCGGCGTCGAGTCGGGCGCCGGGCACTACCCGGCGATGGTGGCGCTGCACACCGGCCTGCTGGTCGGCGCGGTGGCCGAGGTGCTGCTGCTGGACCGGCCGTTCCTGCCCGTGCTCGGCTGGCCGATGCTGGCGCTGGTGCTGGCGGCGCAGGCGCTGCGCTGGTGGTGCATCACGACCCTGGGCCGGCAGTGGAGCACCCGCATCGTCGTCGTGCCCGGGCAGCCCGCGGGTCACCACCGGGCCGTACCGCTGGCTGCAGCACCCCAACTACCTGGCCGTGGTGGTCGAGGGGTTCGCGCTGCCGCTGGTGCACACGCGCCTGGATCACCGCCGCGGTGTTCACGGTGGCCGAACGCGGTGCTGCTGCGGACCGGATCGCCGCCGAGGAGCGGCGCTGCAGGCACTGTCCCCGCGACAGCCGTGACCGACGCCGACCTCCTCGTCGCCGGCGGCGGTCCGGTGGGTCTGGCCGTCGCCATCGGCGCCCGGGCCGGCGGGGCTGCGGGTGACCGTGGTCGAGCCGCGGGCCGACGCCGGTCGACAAGGCCTGCGGCGAGGGGCTGATGCCCGCCGCGGTCGCCGAGCTGGCCCGGCTCGGGCGTCGCCGTCGAGGGCCGGCCGTTCGTCGGCATCCGCTACCTCGCGGCCGGGCGGTCGGTCGCCGCGGAGTTCCGGCACGGCCCCGGGCTCGGGGTGCGGCGGACCGCGCTGCACGCCGCGCTGGCCGCCCGCGCCGAGGAGGTGGGCGTCGGCCGGGTGCCGGGCTCGGTCCGCGAGGTCGAGCAGGACGCCGAGGGCGTGACGGCCGCGGGGCTGCGGGCGCCGCTGGCTGGTCGCCGCCGACGGGCTGCACTCGCCGGTACGCCGGCAGCTCGGGCTGCAGACGACCGGCACCGGGCCGGGCCGGTACGGGCTGCGCCGGCACTTCGCGGTCGCCCCGTGGAGCCGGCACGTCGAGGTCTACTGGGGCGACCGCGCCGAGGCGTACGTGACGCCGGTGTCGGAGCAGCTGGTGGGCGTCGCGTTCCTCGGCGGACGCGACGGCGTGCCCTACGAGGAGCTGCTGGCCGGCTTCCCGGCGCTGAGCGCGCGGCTGCGCGGGGCCGAGCCGGTGACCGACCTGCGCGGCGCGGGCCCGCTGCGCCAGTCGGCGCGCACGCCCCGGGCCGGCCGGGTGCTGCTGGTCGGCGACGCGGCCGGCTACGTCGACGCGCTGACGGGGGAGGGGGTGGCGGTCGGGCTGGCCACCGCCCGGGCCGCGGTCGCCGCGATCACCGCCGGCCGGCCGGAGGACTACCCGGCCGCCTGGCAGCGGGCGACCCGGCGGTACCGGTGGTCGGCGTCCGCCCTGCTGGCGGTCGCCGCCCGGCCCGGCCCTGCGCCGACGGCTGGTCCCGGCCGCCGCCGCGCTGCCCGCCGTCTTCGCCCTCGCGGTGGACTCGGTGGCCTGACCGATCCGGGGCAGGATTTCTGCCCTTCCTGACCGACAACGGTCAGCAATGTGCCGGAATCCGTGACACCCTGTCCGGGTGCGGTGCAGTGCGGTGACGCTCGGCGCCGGGGAGGGCGCGCCGGCCAGTACGACGGGGGCACGGCGCCCGACGCCTCGGCCCGCGCTGTTGCGCGAGATCATCCTGCTCGTCACGCTGTTCCTGGCGTACCGGCTCGGCCGGCTCGCGATCACCGGTCACGACGACCTGGCCATCGCGAACGCCTGGCGGGTCTGGGACGTCGAGCGGCTGCTGCGACTCCCCGACGAGGAGATCCTGCAGGACTGGGCGCTGCAGTGGCCCGACCTGCTCAAGGCCGCGAACTGGTACTACGTCGGCGTCCACTTCCCGGTGACGCTCGCGTTCCTGGCCTGGGGCTGGCTGCGCCGTCCGCCGGCGGAGTACCGCTGGGCCCGCCGGCTCATCATCACCCTCACCGCGTTCGCCATGCTGCTGCACGTCGCGATGCCGCTGGCGCCGCCGCGGATGCTGATGAGCCTGGGCTTCCTCGACACGATGGCGGTCTTCGGGCCGTCCGCGTACGGCGGCGGTGCCGCCACGGTCGCCAACCAGTTCGCGGCGATGCCGAGCCTGCACGTCGGGTGGGCGCTGCTGATCGCGCTGGTCGTGGTGCGGACCGCGAAGAGCCGCTGGCGCTGGGTCGTCGTCGCGCACCCGGTGATCACCACGCTGGTGGTCGTCGTGACCGCGAACCACTACTGGGTGGACGCCGTCGTCGTCGCCCTGCTGCTCGGCCTGGTGCTGCTCGTCACGCCGCGGCCGGCCGCGGTCCCGCCGTCCAACCTGTGGCTGCGGGTGACCGGCCGCTACCCGGCACCGCAGCCTGGAGCCGCAGCCGGTGCCCGCGCAGGCCCGGGACTCGGTTCAGGCCATGGTGACCAGGAAGACCGGGTCGCTCGTCGGCTCGTCCGAGCCGGACTCCGGCTCGACCGTCAGGGCGACGGAGTCCTCGGGGCCCATCCCGGTGACGACCTCGGTGACGTCGCCGCCGCGGCCGAGGATGCCGGCCGACTGCGAGTCCTGACCGGTGACCCGCCAGAGCTGGTAGGTCTGCCCGTCCGGGCAGCTCCGGCAGGTCGCTGCCGTGGAACACCGCGATGTCGCCGGCGGCGACGACGGTCCCGGTGCCACCGGAGGAGACCGCCGCGGTGAGCTCCGCGCGGTCGGGGTCTGCTGCCACGGCGGCGATCTGCTCGGCGCGCTCCCGGGCCTGGTCGGCCTCGCGGTTCTGGTCGACCGCGAGCCCGCCGAGGCCGGCGGCGACGACGAGCAGCACGGCGGCCGCTGCGGTCGCCGGCTGGCGGTACCAGGGCGGGGACACCTGCTTGGCGCGGTGGTCGTCCAGGCTGGCGACCTCCCCGAGCGGGGACAGCTGGCGGGTCGACGACGCTTCGGCGAGCACCCGAGCCCGCAGCGCCGCCGGAGCGGTCGCGCTGGTGGCGACGGCGAGCCGGGAGGCGGTTGCGCGCAGCTCGACGACCTCCTGCTGGCAGGAGGCGCAGGACTCCAGGTGCCGCTCGAAGTCGGCGCGCTCGTCGTCGTCGAGGGCGTCGGTGGCGTAGGCGCCGGTCAGCGTGTGCAGGTCGTGGTCGGTCATGCCATCACCCCGAGGCAGTCGCGCAGCCGGATCAAGCCGTCACGCAGCCGGGTCTTGACGGTGCCGAGCGGTGCGTCCAGCAGCTCGGCGACCTCGCGGTAGGTGTAGCCGCTGTAGTAGGCGAGGGTGACCGACTCGCGCTGCAGGTCGGTCAGGGTCTGGAGGCACCGGCGTACCTGCTCCTGCTCGAGTCGGGTCTCCACGGCGTCGGCCACCTCGTCGTAGGGCGGGGTGTGGTCGCGGGCGGCGACCCGCTGGTCGCGGTCGTGCGAGGCCTGGGACGCGCGCACCCGGTCGATGGCGCGGCGGTGCGCCATGGTGTGGATCCAGGTCGACGCGCTCCCGCGGTCGGCGTCGAACCGGGTAGCCGTGCGCCAGACCTCGACCAGCACCTCCTGGGTGACCTCTTCGGACTGGGCGGGGTCGCGCAGCACCCGGCGCACCACGCCGAAGACGGAGTTCGCGACCCGGTCGTACAGCTGCTCGAAGGCGGGGCTGTCGCCGCGGGCGACGCGGCCCAGGAGGTCGTCCAGCTCGGGCGGCGCGGTGTCCGCGTCCGGCACGCGGGAGACGCGTCGGAGGGGCATGGCCGCCATGCTGCCATCTGCGCTGCCGGTGGTCGTCATGCGGCGTGCCTCCCCTCGGACGTGGTCTGGGTCTCGCAGGGTCTGGGCGTTCACCCGGTCTTCGGTGCCGCGGCGCGGTCGGCTTGGTCAGGTGCGGCCCTGCTCCTCCTGGGCGCGGCGCAGGGTCCGGCTGTGCGTGCGGGTCTGCACGGCCCAGGTGGCCTGCAGGACCGCGTACCCGGCGTCGCGCAGGGCGTCCACCACCTGCTCGTCGTCGTCGATCACCACCTCGATCTCGACCTCGAGCTCGGCGGCCAGGCTGCGCAGCGCCGCCAGCTTCATCACCCGGGCCGGGCGGAAGTCGCCGGGCGGCCGCATCCACAGCGGGCCGACCGGCAGCTCGTGCCTGCTCAGCCACCGTTGGGTCACGCGCCGCAGGCTCTCCGGCCGGCCGGTGAGGTAGGCCAGGTCGTGGTCGGCAGCGAGCTCGCGGGCCAGCTCGAGCCCGGTCGGCAGCGGCGGGTCGGCGGCTGCCGCGGCGAAGAAGGCCCGCCAGTCCTTGCGGGGACCCTCGAGGTGGTGGACCCGGTGCTCGACGTCGGCCAGCACGCCGTCGATGTCGAACACGACGAGCCCGCGGGCTCGGCCGCGGCTGCTGCCGGGCCGGTCACTGGCGCACGTGCGAGCCGGTGCGTCCCTTCTCGACCCGCAGCTGGACCGGGACGCGCTGCCGCAGGTCGGCCACGTGGCTCACGATGCCCACCGTACGGCCGCCGTCCCGCAGGCCGTCGAGCACTCCCATCACCTCGTCGAGGGTGTCGTCGTCGAGGCTGCCGAAGCCCTCGTCGACGAACAGGGTCTCGAGCAGGGTGCCGCCGGCCTCGGCGGTCACGACGTCGGCGAGGCCCAGCGCGAGCGACAGCGCGGCCGAGAAGCTCTCGCCGCCGGAGAGGGTCGCGGGGTCGCGCTCCACGCCGGTCCACGCGTCGAGCACCCGCAGCAGCAGCCCGCCCCGGGACCGGCCGGTGGCCCCCTCCGCCGAGTGCACCAGCTGGTAGCGGCCGGAGGACATCTGCAGCAGCCGGTCGCTCGCGGCGACGGCGACCTGCTCCAGCCGCGCGGCCAGCACGTAGCCCGACAGGCTCATCCGCAGCCGGTTGTCGGCGCTCTTGCCCTCGGCCAGCCGGGCCAGCCCGTCCACGGTGTGGTGCCGCTCGGCGACCGGCACCCGGTCGGCTGCCAGCCGGTCGAACAAGGTGGCCAGCCGACCCAGCGCCTCGGCCCGCGCCGAGGAGGTGGCCACGCGCGGCGACCGCCGCGTCGCGCACCTGCTCGACGTCGCGCAGGCCGGCCCGGAGAGCGGCGACGTCGGGGACCGGCGACTCTGCGGCCGCCGCGAGCACCGGCTCGGCGAGCTGCTCGCGGACGGCCACCAGCTCGGCCTCGTGCCGGCGCAGGGCGTCGTCCAGCCGGGCGAGGTCCTCGTCGTCCGGTGGTCGAGCAGCACCTGCTCGAGCGAGCCGACGCCACGCGCGGCGGCTGCCTCCTCCGCGCGCTGCAACGCGCTGGCGACCTCGCCGTCGAGCCGCTCGGCGGTCTCGACCTGCCGGCCGAGGGCCTCGAGGTCGTCGGCCACGGCCACCAGCCGCAGCGCGCGGGCCGCGATCGACGGGTCGTCGCCCCGGGCGGCGTCCAGCGACGTGCGCAGGTCGCCGAGCCGGCTCCGGTCGTCGCCGGCCTGCTTGCGCAGGGCACGCGCCTCCTCGTCCAGCGCGACCCGGTCGCGCAGCCAGGTCTCGTGCTCCTCGCCGAAAGCAGCCAGCGCCTCGACGTCGTGCGGGGCGGCCGCGGCGGCCGCCTCGAGGGATCGCGCGGTGCCGCTGGCCTCGTCGCGGTAGGCGCGGAGCACCTCGACCGGCTCCTCGCCACCGGCCGCGGCGGTTGCGGCGGCCAGGTCGACGTCCAGGGCGGCGAGGGCCCGCTGGGCGACCTCACGCTCGCGCTCCGCGGCCTGGACGGCGGCGCCGGCGGCCGCCTCCTGCTCGCGGGTGACCGCGTCGTCGGCCGGTGCGGCCGGGCGGGGGTGCTCGGCGCTGCCGCACACCGGGCAGGCCTCGTCGTCCTGCAGGCTGGTGGCGAGCTCGGCGGCCATGCCGTCCAGCCGGTCCTGGCGCAGCCGCAGCCAGGTCTCGCGGGCCTGCTGCTCGGTGTCGGTGCGAGCGCGCACCAGGTCGGCCGCTGGCGTCCGTCGCGCGGCGAGCGTGTCGCGCATCGTCGCCGCCTGCAGCTGTGCCTCGGCTGCGCCCACCGCCGCCAGCGCCCCCGGCAGCGCCGCGGCAGCAGCGCTGCTCCGGTCGCGGGCCGACTCCAGCGCGGCCTTCCGGTCCGGCGCGGTGTCGAGGTGGGTCTGCAGCCGCTGTGCCTGCGCGGTCAGCTCGACGACCCGCTGTTCGAGCGCGTCGGCTGCCGCGGCCAGCCGCTCGGCCTCGGTCTCGTCGCGGGCCAGGGCGTGCAGGCCAGCGGCTTCGTGGCGCTGCTCGCGCGCGAGCGCGGTGAGCGCAGCCCGCGAGGACAGGGACGGAGGCGGCACGGCAGCGGGCGGCCGCCCGTTCGCCGAGACGGGCTGTCGTCGGACGGCCGGTCCTGGGCTGCAGCAGGTCGGGGGCATCGGCCCCGGCGAGTGCCTCCGGCAGGGCCCGACCCACGACGGCGCTCATGGCCGCGGCGGCCGCCCGGGCGCCGTCCAGCTCGCTCTGCAGCCGGGCAACTTCGGTGACCAGCGGGACCAGCGGAGCGACCGTGCGGGCCGCCACCAGCTGGGCCGCCACCTCGGCCTGCTCGTCGGCGGCGGCCTCCAGCTGGGTCAGCCGCTCGGTAAGCACCGCGCGGCGCTGGTGCGCGTCGGCGACCAGCGTGGCGGCCTCGAGCTGCGCGGCGGCGGTGTCGTGCTGCTGGCCGGCAAGGGTCGCGACCGCCTGGGCGTCGGCGAGCTGCTGCCGGGCCAGGTCGAGCTGCGCAGTCACCCAACCGACCGAGCTCTCGGCGTCGAGCTCGTCCGGCCGCTCCTCGCCGGCGGCCTCGGCGACCCGGGCCAGCACCCGCTCCAGCCGCTGGTCGACGTCGTCGAGCTCGCGGGCGGCTTCCTTGCGGCGGCTCACCAGCCAGCGCTCGACGTCGGCGAACCGGCGGGTGTCGAACAGGCTCTCCAGCAGGTCGCGGCGCTTCTCGGCGTCCGCCCGCAGGAACTCGGCGAACTGGCCCTGGGGGAGGAGCACGACCTGGCAGAACTGCGCCAGCTTCAGCCCGAGCAGGGCACCGATCTGGTCGCCGGTCTCGTCCAGCCGGGTGGACAGCGTCGTCCAGGCGCCGCCGGTCTGCTCCTCGAGGTGGACCTTGGCCTGCTGGGTGACCGTGCCGGTGCCGCGGAGCTTCGGCCGCTCCCACGCGGGAGACCGGGTCAGCCGGAACCGGCGCCCTCGCAGCGTCACCTCGAGGACCACCCGTGGCGCCGCCCCCTCGGGAGCGTGGTCGCTGCGCAGCGACCGGGTGCCGGCCCGGGTGCCCGGAACCTGGCCGTACAGCGCGAAGCACACGGCGTCCAGCACGCTGGTCTTGCCGGCGCCGGTGGGACCGGTGAACAGGAACAGACCGGCGTCGGCGAGCGCGTCGAAGTCGACCTTCTCGGTGCCGGCGAACGGGCCGAAGGCGGTGACCTCCAGGCGGTGCAGCCGCATCAGCCGACCGCCTCGGCACGTCGGACGTCCTCGAAAGCGACGGCCAGCAGCTCGGCCTCGGCAGGGTCGGCCGGGCCACGGACGTGCTCGACGAAGTCGGCGGCGATCTCGAGGTCCGAGCGCCCGCGGACCCGCGCCGCGTACGACGACCGGTCGTCGGCGCCGACGCCCTCCGGCGCGAACGCGAGGACCAGGACGTGCGGGAACCGCCGCCGCAGCCGCTCCATCGGCTCGCGCGGGCGCACCGGGTCGGTGAGCGTCACCTGCAGGTAGTGGTCCTCGTAGCCGGCCCACTCCGGCCCGGTGACCAGGTCGTCGACCCGGCCGGACAGCCGGGCCAGCGGCCGGTGCACCGGTGTCGGCAGGGACTCGACCGTCGGGGCGACGCCCGGCGACCTGCCCAGGTCGACCAGCAGCACCTGCTTGGTCTGGTGCTCCTCGGAGAACGAGAAGGCGAGCGGCGACCCGCTGTAGCGGACCCGGTCGGACAGCCGCTGGGCGCCGTGCAGGTGGCCGAGCGCGGCGTAGTCGACGCCGTCGAACGCCGACAGCGGCACCGACGGGACACCGCCGACGCTGATGTCCCGCTCGCTCTCGCTGGGCTCCGCGCCGCTGACGAACGTGTGGGCCAGCACGACCGACCGGCTGCCGGGACGGTCGGCCAGGTCGGCCCGGACCCGGCCCATGGCGGCATCGACGACGGCGGCGTGGGTGCGCTCGTCGCAGCCGAGCTCGCCGCGCACCGCGTCGGGCTCGAGGTAGGGGACGGCGTAGACGGCCACCGGGCCCGTCGGCGTCGTCCAGCAGGATCGGCTGGTGGGCGCCGGCCACCGCCGGTACGCAGGTGGATGCCGGCGGCGTCGATCAGGTCCGAGCCGAAGCCGAGCCGCCGTGCCGAGTCGTGGTTGCCGCTGATCAGCACGACCCGGGCGCCGGTCGCGGCCAGCCGGCGCAGGGCGTCGTCGAAGACCGCGACGGCGTCGACCGGGGGCAGCGCGCGGTCGTAGACGTCGCCCGAGACCAGGACCGCGTCGACCCCCTCGGACCGGACCGCGTCGACCAGGAAGTCGACGAACCGCGCCTGTGCGGGCAGCAGGTCCTCACGGTGGAACGACCGGCCCAGGTGCCAGTCGGAGGTGTGCAGCAGGCGCATAGAAGGACCGTAGGTCGAGGCCTGGACAGAACCCCGCAACGCGGCCGTCCGAGGGGCGTGTCGGCGCTCGACCGACCCGGCTGGCGGACGGCGGTCGCATGTGGCACGAGGTCGTGCCAAGGTTGGCCCAGCGGAGCCCGGGAAGGGACGGTCCATGGGGCAGGACGTCGACAAGACGCAGTTCACGCGCGAGGACAGGCAGCGCTACCGGCAGAAGGTCAAGCGCTGCCTGGACGTGTTCGCCCGGATGCTCGCCGAGTCCCGGTTCGACGCCGAGCGGCGCAGCATGGGCCTCGAGATCGAGCTGAACCTCACCGACAGCGTGGGCGACCCGGCGATGGTCAACGAGAAGGTGCTCGGCCTGATGGCCGACCCGGACTTCCAGACCGAGCTGGCGCAGTTCAACATCGAGATCAACATCCCGCCGAGCCTGATCAGCGGCAACGTCTTCGAGCAGCTGGAGACCGACGTACGGGCCAGCCTGAACCACGCCGACGACGTCGCCAACGAGGCCGGCGCGGACGTCGTGATGATCGGCATCCTGCCGACCGTGCGGCCGGAGCACCTCACCGAGGACACCTTCTCGGCCAACCCGCGCTACGCCCTGCTCAACGAGCAGGTGTTCGCCGCCCGCGGCGAGGACATCCACCTGGCCATCGACGGCGTCGAGCGGATCTCGGCGTACGCCGACACGATCGCGCCCGAGGCGGCCTGCACCAGCGTCCAGCTGCACCTCCAGGTCAATCCGGAGACGTTCGCCGCGCACTGGAACGCCTCGCAGGCCATCGCCGGCGTACAGCTCGCGATGGGCGCTAACTCACCGTTCTTCTTCGGCAAGGAGCTGTGGCGCGAGACCCGGATCGCGCTGTTCGAGCAGGCCGCTGACACCCGCTCCGACGAGCTGAAGGCGCAGGGGGTGCGGCCGCGGGTGTGGTTCGGCGAGCGCTGGATCACCTCGATCTTCGACCTGTTCGAGGAGAACGTCCGCTACTTCCCGTCGCTGCTGCCGATCGTCGACGAGGAGGACCCGCTCGAGGTCCTGGAGCGCGGCGACGTGCCGAAGCTCGGCGAGCTGCGGCTGCACAACGGCACGATCTACCGCTGGAACCGGCCGGTGTACGACGTGGTCCGCGGCCGGCCGCACCTGCGGGTCGAGAACCGCTGCCTGCCGGCCGGCCCGACCGTCGTCGACGTGCTGGCCAACGCCGCGCTCTACTACGGCCTGATCAAGGTGCTGGCCGAGGCCGACCGGCCGGTGTGGTCCCAGATGTCGTTCGCGGCGGCGGAGGAGAACTTCCACAACGGTGCGCGGCACGGCATCGACGCCAAGATCTACTGGCCGGGCATCGGCGAGGTGCCGGCGACCGAGCTGGTGCTGCGCCGCCTGCTGCCGCTGGCCCACCAGGGCCTCGAGGAGTGGGGTGTCGCGACCGCCGACAAGGACCGGCTGCTCGGCATCATCGAGCAGCGCTGCCTGCGCAGCACGAACGGCGCGTCCTGGCAGGCGGCCACGTTCCACAAGCTCTTCGACGACAACGACCGGCCGGACGCGCTGCGCGAGATGATGCGGCGCTACGTCGAGCACATGCACTCCAACGAGCCGGTGCACACCTGGCCGGTCGACTGACGACGCCAGCGGGACTGTGCTCATGGTGCTGGTGAGGGTCGTCGTCCTGCTCGCCCTCGTCGGCGTCGTCTTCGTCGTGGTCTCGGGCCTTGTCCGGAGGCTGGGCACAGCGCGCGCCCTGCCCGGCTCGGCCGGCCGCTGGCAGGTGGCCCACTTCGCGAACGCGGGACACACCCATGTCGTCGTGCGCAAGGTCAGCCCGGACGGGGTGACCCTGGTCGACGAGCACCTCATCGCGGCCGTGCCGGAGCAGGACCCCAACTACGACGCGCTGTTCCTGGAGGCGATGGCGCAGGCCCGGGAGCGGGCAGCGCTCTACCAGTCCGAGGAGCCCTGAGCGTCAGGCGTCGGCGAGGCGCTTCCGCTCGTCGCGGCACCAGGCCGCGAGCAGGCCGCGGTAGTGCGGGACGAACTGGTCGTGCTCGTGCGGCGGGAAGGTCGACGTGACGGTCTCCACCAGCACCTGGTCGAACTCGGGCGACTCGAAGTACTCGACGCGCCACCTCGTCGAGGTCCGCGAGCCGGGACGCGCAGAAGTCGCGGTAGCGCTCGGTGTCGAAGTAGTCGTCGGCCAGCGCGCCGTAGGCCGCGAGCTTCTCCTCGTAGGTCAGGTCGGTGCGGTCCGCGATCGTGAACCACGGCGCCGGGTCCACGTGCGACATCGGGGTGCGCCCGGTCGCGGTGCAGAACACCGCCCACCGCAGCAGCGCCTTCATCGCCCACGGGAAGTAGTAGTGCAGCGAGGTGATGGCGACGTCCGGGCAGGCGTTCGCGTAGTCGATCGGGTGCACCTCGGTGCCGGCGATCAGCGTCTCGCAGGAGTTGAACTCCCAGCGGAAGAACGAGTTGACGATGCGGCCGATCGAGACGACCTCGGCACCCACCTCGGGGGTGAGGAAGTCGTGCGAGACCGAGTAGCGCGCGTGCATCGGCTGGTCGGGGTCGAAGTTCATCACCATCGTCTCGGCACCGATCGACAACGACCGGGCGAACACGTCGTACCCCTCGACCGAGGCCTGCAGGTGCATCAGCATCTCGCCGGACTCGTCGTACGCGCGGTGCAGGTCGTCGGCGTCCCGGATCCGTGAGACGCCCACCCAGGCGCCGCCGTCGTACGGCTTCATGAACAGCGGGTAGCCGACGTGCTCGGCGACCGCGTCCAGGTCGAACGACCGGTTGTAGCGCTCGGCGGTGTACGCGTACTTGGCGTGGTCGACCGGGTTCTTGTACGGCACCAGCGCGGTCGTCGGGACCTTCAGGCCGAGCCGCATCATGGCGCAGTACGCCGCGTGCTTCTCCATCGCCTGGAACGTGAACGGCGAGTTGAGCAGGTACACGTCGTCCATCAGCGCGACCTTCTTCAGCCACTCGCGCGGGTGGTAGTACCAGTAGGCCAGCCGGTCGATGACCAGGTCGTACGACGGCTCGTAGCGCAGGTCGAACGGCTCGACCGTGATGCGCTCGACGTCATAGCTGTGCCCGGTCCCGGCGCCGTCCTCGACCCGGCCGAGCCGCCGGACCAGGTGCTCGAAGACGCTGGGCCAGTCGTTCTCGGTGCCGAGCAGCAGCCCGATCAGGTGACGGGTGTCGGTCACGGGTCCATCCCTTCCGCCGGTGGCAGGCACCCTAGTGAGCGGCTCAGGACGCTGTCGACGCCGCCCGTCGCCCTAGGGTGTGGGGCGTGCTCCCGCAGGTCACCGCCACCCGCTACGTCACGCCGCTGCGCGAGGGCGGGTCGCTGCCCGGCCTGATGGAGGCCGACGACCTCGGCACGTACGTCGTGAAGTTCTCCGGCGCCGGGCAGGGCCGCAAGACGCTGGTGGCCGAGGTGATCTGCTCCCGGCTCGCCAAGGGGCTCGGGCTCGCGACGCCGGACCTCGCGCTGGTCGACGTCGACCCCGGGCTGGCGCCGGCCGAGCCGGACCAGGAGGTGCAGGACCTGCTGCGGGCCAGCCCCGGCCTGAACCTCGGCGTCGACTTCCTCCCCGGCGCGCTCGACGTCGACGCCCGGACGGTGGACCCCGTCCTGGCGGCGCGGGTGCTCTGGTTCGACGCCTTGATCGGCAACGTCGACCGGTCCTGGCGCAACCCGAACATGCTGCTCTGGCACGGTCGGCTGCACCTCATCGACCACGGGGCGGCGTTGATCTTCCACCACGCCTGGACCAACCTCGAGGCTTCAGCGACCCGGCCGTACGACGCGGCCACGCACGCGTTGGCCGGCACCGGCCCGGACGTCGCGGCGGCCGACGCAGGCGCTCGCGCCGCTGGTGACCGCCGAGCTGCTGGACGCGGCGGTGACCGACGTACCGGACGAGTGGCTGATGAGCGAGCCCGGCTTCCCGTCCCCGGACGCGGTGCGCGACGCGTACGTCGGTCAGCTCACCGCCCGGCTGGCCGCCCGTGACGCGTGGCTGCCCGGCCTGCTGCGCCCTGCGGCGGCGAGGCCGCGTCATGAGCCGCGTCCGGTTCGAGTACGCGGTGCTCCGCGTCGTGCCCCGGGTCGACCGCGGCGAGTCGATGAACGCCGGAGTCCTGCTCTACGTCCAGCTGCCCCCGTTCCTCGGCGCCCGGGTGCACCTCGACGCCGACCGGCTGCGGGCGCTGGACCCGACCGCCGACCCGGCCGCCGTCGAGCACGCGCTGCGCACCGCGGCCGGCATCTGCGACGCCGACCCGGACGCCGGACCGGCGGGGGAGGAGGACCCCGGTCGCCGGTTCCGCTGGCTCACCGCGCCCCGGAGCACCGTCGTCCAGCCCGGCCCGGTGCACACCGGCCTGACCGCCGACCCGGAGGCCGAGCTCGAGCGGCTGCTGACCCTGCTGGTGCTGCCGGTGTCCTAGGTGTCCCGCGGCTGACCAGCCCGGCTGGTCAGATCAGGCGGGGCAGGTGGTGGGCGGCCTGCCGCTGCCAGGACGGCCAGTCGTGCGGGATGTCGTGGCCCCAGACGTCGAGCTCGTGCGAGATGCCCTTGGCCGACAGCACCTCGGCGAACGCCAGCGTGCTCGGCAGCGCCCGGGTGGGGTCGACCTCCCACGAGCCCTGCCCGACGACGAGCACCAGGTGCACCGACCGGCGCAGCCACTCGAGGTGGTCGCCCTGCAGGTTGGCCACGTAGTCCATCGGGTTGTGGAAGTACGACGCGTCACCCTGCTCGCCCCACGCGTGCCACTGCGAGGGGTCGTAGGAACCGGACAGGCACAGGGCGCGGGGGAAGACGTGCGCGTGCCGCAGGGCGATGTTGGCGGCGTGGAAGGCCCCGAGGCTGCAGCCCATCGCCGTGATCGGCGTCAGCCCGCCGCAGTCGTCGTGGATGAACGGCACCGCCTGCTCGAGCACCCACCGCTCGTACCAGTCGTGCCGGGCGGCGCGTTCCTCGAGCGGCAGCGACTTGTCCGACCAGGTGTCGGCGTCGGCCGAGTCGACGCAGTAGAGCTTGAGGCGGCCGGCGTCCAGCAGCCAGCGCACCGCCTCGACCATGCCGTTGTTCTCGAAGTCCCAGGACCGGCCGGCCTCGGACGGGAAGACCAGGACCGGGGTGCCCCAGTGGCCGTAGGTCACCACCTGGCCGCGCCATCCGCTGACCGGCGACGTGAGCTCGACTGCGCGGGTCATCGCTGCTCCTGCCTGGCCGGCTCGCGGCGGGCGACCTCGCAGAGCAGGCCCGTGAGCCACGGGTCGAGCGCGTCGCGCCAGGCGGTGTAGCTGTGCACGTCCCGCACTTCCCGCAGCGTCACGTCATAACCTTGCGCCGCCAGGGCCCGCGCCATGATCCGGTTGTTCGCGAGGTTCTCCTCGAGCGTGCCGCAGGTCATCACCGTCGGCACCGGCGCAGGGTGCCCGTCCGCGCGCAGCACCGCATCGACGCTGCGCACGACCCGCTGGTAGCGCTCGAACCGGCGCTCGTGCGCGTCGTGGCGCGGGTGGAAGAACGACCCGGACTGCAGGAACAGCGCGTCGAGGCAGCCGGCGTTCTGCCGCTGCGCGTGCAGCATCGCGAGCGCACCGAGACTGGCACCGACGCCGACGGCCGCGGTGGTCGCGACCTCGGTGCGCAGCCGGGGGAGGACCGCCAGGCACAGCGCGCGGGTGTACGCCCCGTCTGCCGAGTACCGCTCGTCGCGGTGGCCCGGGCCGAGCAGCGCGGCGCGCACCGGGGGCAGGGCGCCGGTGGCGATCAGGGACGAGAGGTACGCCGTGAGGCCGGCCAGCTCGTCGTACTCCGGTCCGTCGTGCACGACCAGCAGCGGCGCCGGGGTGCGGTCGCCCAGCCCGTCCGGGGACCAGAGCGTGACGGGGATCTCGCCCTGCACCGAGCGGGGCGCGATGGTGAGCTCGCGCCGCTTGCCAGCTGGGTCCCGGCCGGTCCAGCCAGCCGGGCGCGTCGTACCCGGGCATCTCGAGCACCGACTTCGTCGCCGAACGCGCCCTCCACCCGTGCCGGGTTCGCCGGATCGGGCAGCCACTCGATCGAGCCGTCGGCAGCGGAGACCTGGAACAGGTACTCCATCCGGTCGACGTCGGGGCGGTCGATCGCCAGGACCCAGCCGGTGCCGTCGTGCCGGAACTCGAGGCGGTCCCCGGGGACCCGGACCTCCTGGTAGAGCCGGACGGAGCGCAGCGCGCGATCCGGGTCGTCGAGGCGGAACGTGACGGTCCGCTCGTCGACGATCGGCCCCTGCAGGGTCGGCTCCACTGGCACCCCGACACTTTAGGGGCGGGCGGCCTGCGCGAGTCGCCGACCTGCCGCCGAGTCGGCGACGAGCTGCGCCAGCCTGCGCTCGCGGGTCTCGGCCCGCTTGGCGCTGACGACCCACCACACGGCCTGTCTCCGGTACGACGGCGCCTGGGCGTCGAAGAACTCCCACGCGCCCGGGGCCGCGCGGAACACGGCCTCCTGCTCGGCGGACAGCGTGGCTGCCTCCGGCTGCTCGTGCGAGTAGATGCCGGAACGGTCCGCGCGGCGCCGCTCGAAGGCGGCCAGGCCGGCCGGCTGCATCCGGCCCTGTCGGTCAGCTCGGCGACCCGCGCGATGTTGACCGTGCTCCAGATGCTGCCGGCCTTCCGCGGCGTGAAGCGGATCATGTAGCTGTCGTCGTCGATGCGGCGCCGCACCCCGTCGATCCAGCCGACGCAGAGCGCCTCGTCGACCGACTCCGGCCAGGTGACGCTGGGCCGCCCGGTGCCCTTCTTCCAGTAGCCGACGTAGCAGCTCGCCGCCCTCGTCGGCGTGGGCACCGAACCAGGCCCGCAGCTCCGCGGGATCGGCGAAGAACGTCGGCTGCACGCGGCTCAGCCTCTCAGAGCAGCGGGAGCTGGGTCGCCGGTGCGGCCGCCGAGGGCCGCCGGTGCCGGCGTACCGACCAGCTCGGGGCGGGACCGCCACCGGCCCGGCCGCCCGCGCCCGACACTCTCCCGACCGACACCGTGCGCCGCGGCCAGCCGACGGATGGTGGCGGTGATGCGGTCCTGGTACGCCTTGGCTGCGTAGGAGCGCTCGCCGTAGAGCTCGGCGTAGCGGGGGAGCAGGTCGGGACGCTCCCGGGCCAGCCAGGCCTGCCACCACTCCCGGGCGCCCGGCCGCAGGTGCAGCACGATCGGCGACACGTGGGTCGCGCCGCTCGCAGCGATCGCGGCCACCGTCTCGTCCAGCTGCTCCTCGGAGTCGGTGAGGAACGGCAGGACGGGCGCCATCAGGACGCCGGTCGGGATGCCCGCGTCGGTCAGCCGTCGTACGACCTCGAGCCGGCGGGCCGGCGGCGGTGCACCGGGCTCGGCCGCGCCGCCGGATCTCGCGGTCGATCGAGCCGATGGAGAGCGCGGCCGACACGTCCGTCACGGCCGCGGCCGCCTCGAGCAGGTCGAGGTCGCGCAGGATCAGCGCGCTCTTGGTCAGGATCGAGAACGGGTTGGCCGCCTCGGTGAGCGCCGGGATGATGTCGCGCATCAGCCGGTAGCGACCCTCGACGCGCTGGTAGCAGTCGACGTTGGTGCCCATCGCGACGTGCTCGCCGCGCCAGGACGGCTTGCGCAGTTCTCGGCGCAGGACCTCGCCGACGTTGGTCTTGACCACGATCTGGGAGTCGAAGTCGTGGCCCGAGTCGAGGTCGAGGTACTCGTGCGTCTTGCGGGCGAAGCAGAATACGCACGCAATGGAGCAGCCCCGATAGGGGTTGATCGTCCAGCGGAACGGCATCCGGGACGCCTCGGGCACCTTGTTGAGCGCGCTGCGGCAGGTGACCTCGTGGAAGGTCATCCCGGCGAACTCCGGGGTGTCGAACGTCCGGGTGACGGCGCCGCGGGGGAGCAGCGGGAGCGTCGAGGCGCCGGCCGTCGGGGTCTCGTCGGTCAGCCGGAGCTCGTCCCACCGCATGCACCGATTAGAACACCTGTTCGAATGGCAGGCAACGTTGTGCGACAGACTTCTGGCAGGGTTGCCCCCATGCTGACGAAGGTCGCGGAAGGTGTGCTGGTCCACCAGAGCGAGTTGCTCCAGAACAACACGGCGGTCGTGCAGGGCAGCGCCGGCGTGCTGCTCGTCGACGCCGGGATCACGGGGGAGGAGATGGTCTGCCTCGCGAACGACCTTCGCGAGCTGGGCCAGCCCGTTGTGGCGGGCTTCTCGACGCATCCTGACTGGGATCACGTGCTCTGGCACGCCGAGCTCGGCGACGCGCCCCGCTACGGCACGGCCGGCTGCGCAGCATTCATGCGAGACCTGCTGTCGAACGCGGACTGGAAGGCCCGCGCCGCCGAGGGGTTGCCGCCAGAGATCGCCGAGGAGACACCGCTGGACCTGTTCGGCCTCATCACCGGTCTGCCCGCCGGCACTGAGCGGATTCCGTGGGATGGTCCTGACGTCCGGATCATCGAGCATCCGGCGCATGCTCCGGGCCATGCGGCGTTGTTCATCGAGGACCGCGGGGTTCTCGTCGCCGGCGACATGCTCTCTGACGTCTTCATCCCGATGCTCGACGACTTCAGCGGCACCAATGACCCGGTCGAGGACTACCTCACCGGGCTGCGGCTGCTGGAGGGCGTGGCGGACGACGTCGATGCCGTGATCCCTGGCCACGGGTCCGTCGGCGGAGCTGGTCAGGCACGCGCGCGGATCGAGCTGGACCGCGCCTACGTGCACGCCCTGCGGGACGGCGATGATCCCGACGACCCGCGGATCGGCCCGTCGGCCAAGCCCGGCTGGGAATGGGTGAGCGACATCCACGCAGGGCAGGCCCAGAGCGTCGCCCGAAGCAGGGAGCACGACGCCACGCCCGGCGAGTGATCCGCTAGCGCGACTCCAGGACCGCCAGGTCGCGCACCGCGAACCGGTGGTGCTCGCACTCCTCCTCCATGACCACCGCGAGGCACTCGGCGACCGGCCGTTCTCCCTCGGGGTAGCCGGGAGCGGGGGAGCGGGTGCACGGCCGTCCCAGCTCGGAGTCGGTGAGACCGGCCAGGATGCCGCGCACCACGGCCATCCGGTCGGCACGGGCTTCCCTCACCTCGGCGAAGGACGGGCGCGCGTCGAGGTCGATGCCGAGCGCGGTCGCGTCCGCCGGCGCGTACGCCGTCTGGGGGAGCGCGAGCCGGTGGAACGGCGTCGGCTGGTCGAGGATCGTGCGGCTCGCCCAGGAGTCGGTGATGAAGACCAGGTGGCGCAGCGTCTCCACGAACGACCACTCGTCGTCGACCCGCTCGTGCAGAGCCGCCTCGGGGAGTCGGGCCGCCCGCTCGGTCGTGTCGGCCCAGAGCCGTCTCCACGGTGTCCCACATGGCGCGGAAGCCGTCGGCGTCCTGGATCTCCCGCAGCTGCACGCGCTCGGGGTGCCGCCGGTCGAGCTCGGAGGCCACGAAGTCGGTGACGTCGACGCCGTTGACGACCAGCCGCTCGACGTAGCCGGACACGTCGACGTCGACCAGGGCCGCGTCCACGATCTTGACGCCGGTCATGTCGCAGTCGACGAACCGGGCGCCGGCGAGGTCGGCGACCATGAAGGTCGCGCCGCGGAAGGCGTCGTTGTTGCCGTCGTCGTGGTAACCCGCCGACCAGCGGTGCGGACCGTACTGCGGTGTCATCGCCACAGTGTCGTGCCGGGCACCGACAGCGTCACCGGCGGGCCGGCTCCGGGTCCCCGGGAGTCGAGTCCGCCTTCACCGCGCCGCGCTGGCCGATCGGCTGCTCGTCGCCCTTCGTGGTGTCGCGGGCGGTCTGCTGCTCGGACTCGGCATTCATCTCGGCGCCGAGCAGGACCAGGTAGTTGGTGATCCAGAGCCACAGCAGGAGGACGACGACGCCGGCGAGGCTGCCGTAGGTCTCGCCGTACGACCCGAAGTTGTCGACGTACAGCGAGAAGCCGATCGATGCGATGACCCACAGCACCGTGGCGGTGACGGCACCCACCGACACCCAGCGCAGCTTGGGGGAGTCCCGGTCGGGGGCCACCCGGTACAGGACGGCGAGAGCGCACATCATCGCGACGACGAGCCCGAGCCACCGGACCACCTGGACGACGACCTCGAGTGCGGGCGGGAGCCCGAGCGCCTCGACCACCGCCGGCAGGACGGCGATCAGCGCGATGGCCACCACGACGAAGACGATCGCGCCGAGGGTCATGGCCAGCGACAGGCCCTTGCTCTTGACGAAGCCGCGGTCGTCGTCCTCGTCGTAGGTGATGTTGACCGCCTTGATCAGGTTGCCCATGCCACCCGACGCGCTCCACAGCGCGGCCAGCACGGCGACGATCAGCCCGATGCCGAGGCTCTGCTGGTCGGTCGTGGTCAGGGTCTTCATCTGCTCGGCGAGAGCAGGTCCTGCGCCGAGCTCGGCAGTGCCGAGCCGATCTGGTCGACCTGGTCGGCCACCTGGGCCGGGTCGGCGAGCAGCCCGTAGAGCAGCACGGCCGCGATGATCGCCGGGAAGATGGCGAGGAAGGCGTAGAACGCGACTCCGGCCGCGATCAGCGGGACGTTGTCGGCCTTGGCCTCCTTCCAGGAGCGCCGGAGGATCTGGAACCAGCCGCGCTTCGGGATGTCCCGGGGCTTGGTGGCGTCGCCCCCGGGCACGTCGGCGGCCGGGCGCTGCTCGTCGCGCAGGTCGATGTCGGCAGGTCGTGTGGTCATGCGCTCCCGTTCGCCGGTCCTGCGCCGTCCAAACGCGAACTCAGCCCCAGGGGAGCAGGGCGCCCGTCCCTCTCCGGGGCTCAACTTCCAGAGTAGTGACATAATGTCTCTTATCGGCGTTACGCTGGTGCTTGCGCAGGCTGAGCCCGCTCGTCGTTGTCGATCGCCCGCCGAGGCCTCAGAGTGCTCCCCATGGGTGAACGCACCGGCCGGACGCGGGTCTACGTGGACATGGTGGGCGATCTGTTCCACGCCGGCCACGTGGCGCTGCTGCGGGAGGCTCGCCGCCACGGCGACTGGCTGCTCGTCGGCGTGCTCTCCGACGAGACGGCGGCGGCGTACAAGCGCCGGCCCATCATGAGCCTGGCCGAGCGGGTCGCGGTGATCGAGTCGTGCCGGTACGTCGACGAGGTCATCGAGGACGCGCCCTTCGTGCTGACCGACGCGTTCCTCAGCGAACATGACATAACGATGGTGGTGCACGGCGACGACCTGACCGCGCAGGGCGCCGAGGCGGTGTACGGCGCGGCCGTTGCGGCCGGAAAGCTCACCCTCGTTCCGCGCACCGCCGGCGTCTCGACCACCGACGTGATCCAGCGGGTCCTGCGGGCGGCGCGATGAGCCTCTCCTGTCGCTCAGGCCAGCCAGGCGGCGTAGAAGGTGCCCAGCCCGGTCACGACACAGACGCCGGAGATCACCCAGAAGCGGATCACGACGTTGGCCTCGTCCCAGCCCAGGTGCTCGAAGTGATGGTGGACGGGGGCGATCCGGAAGATCCGGCGCCCGACGCCGGTGACCCGCTTGGTCAGCTTGAAGTACGCCACCTGCAACAGCACGGACAGCGTCTCGATGACGAACACCCCCGCGATCACGGCCATGAGCAGTTCGGTACGGGACATGATCGCCAACCCCGCAAGCGCTCCCCCGACGGCCAGCGAACCGACGTCCCCCATGATGATCCGGGCCGGCTTGGCGTTCCACCACAGGAACCCGACGCACGCACCGGCGATGGCCGCAGCGAAGACGGCCAGGTCCAGCGGATCACGCACCTGATAGCACTGCGACTCCACCACGGTGGGCCGCGAGGAACCGCACAGCTGGTTGCTCTGCCAGATGTTGACCACGGTGTAGGCCGCCGAACACCATCGCTGAGATGCCGGCCAGCAGACCGTCGGCGCCGTCGGTGAGGTTGGCACCGTTCGAGGCCGCGGTGACGATGAACCAGATCACCAGCAAGACCACGACCAAAGGCAGCTTGATCCCCCAGTCCTGCGTCGTGGAGATGTGTTGGGAGGCCGGTCTGACACCCCGGTCGTCGGCAAAGAACTGGGTCGCCAGGATCCCGAAGCTCAACGCGACCGCGGTCTGGCCGGCCATCTTGGCGCCGCTGCGCAAGCCTTGGTTGTGCTGTCGGTAGACCTTGATGAAGTCATCGAGGAAGCCCACGACGCCGCAGCCAGCGAACAGCAGCAGCAACAGCCACGCGCTGGCGCTCGGGCGATTCCCAGTCAGGATCGTCGCCGTCAGGTACGCCGCCGTCGATCCGAGCACGATGACGACGCCGCCCATGGTGGGCGTGCCCCGTTTGACGTGGTGCGTCGTGGGACCGTCAACCCGGATCGGCTGGCCGAATCCGTGCCGCGTGAACCATCCGATGGCCACTCGGGTCCCCAGCAACGTACCGACCAGCGCCAGGGCGCCGCTCAGCACGATGGCCCGCATGCAGTGCCCCCTTCGGCCACTCGGATGGTCGAGCCCAGAGCGTTGAGCCCTGACGTGCCAGGTCCGGTCAGCCGCCGACGTACGCCGCGAGGTGCTCGCCGGTGAGGGTCTTCTTCTTGGCGGCCGACCAGGTCGGCGGGCGGGCCCTGGAAGACGACCCGGCCGCCGTCGTGGCCGGCTCCGGGACCGAGGTCGATGATCCAGTCGGCGTGCGCCATCACCGCCTGGTGGTGCTCGATGACGAGCGACCGACTTGCCGGAGTCGACGAGCCGGTCGAGCAGGCCGAGCAGGTTCTCGACGTCGGCGAGGTGCAGGCCGGTCGTCGGCTCGTCGAGGACGTAGACGTCGCCCTTCGCCGCCATCTGGGCGGCCAGCTTGAGCCGCTGCCGCTCGCCGCCGGACAGCGTGGTGAGTGGCTGGCCGAGGGTGAGGTAGCCGAGCCCGACGTCGGCCAGCCGGTCCAGGATCTTGTGCGCGGCCGGCGTCGCCGCCTCGCCGTCGGCGAAGAACTCCGCCGCCTCGGACACCGGCATCGCGAGCACCTCGGCGATGTTCCGGCCGCCCAGCGTGTACTCCAGCACCGACGCCTGGAACCGCTTGCCCTCGCACTCCTCGCAGGTGGTCGCCACGGTGGCCATCACGCCCAGCTCGGTGTAGATGACGCCGGCACCGTTGCAGGCCGGGCAGGCGCCCTCCGAGTTGGAGCTGAACAGTGCCGGCTTCACGCCGTTGGCCTTGGCGAACGCCTTGCGGATCGGCTCGAGCAGCCCGCTGTACGTCGCTGGGTTGCTGCGTCGCGAACCGCGGATCGCGCCCTGGTCGACGACGACCACGCCGTCCCGGCCGGCGACCGAGCCCTGGATCAGCGAGCTCTTGCCGGAGCCGGCGACGCCGGTGAGGACGCAGAGCACGCCGAGCGGGATGTCGACGTCGACCTTCTGCAGGTTGTGGGTCGACGCGCCGCGGACCTCGAGGCGCCGGACGACGTACGGACCGACTCCTTGAGCGAGGCCCGGTCGTCGAGATGGCGGCCGGTGACGGTGTCGCTCTTCCGCAGATCCGCGACGGTTCCCTCGAAGCAGACCGTGCCGCCCGCCGTGCCGGCGCCGGGACCGAGGTCGACGACGTGGTCGCCGATCGCGATGGTCTCGGGCTTGTGCTCCACGACGAGGACGGTGTTGCCCTTGTCGCGCAGCTGCAGCAGCAGCTGGTTCATCCGCTCGATGTCGTGCGGGTGCAGGCCGATCGTGGGCTCGTCGAAGACGTAGGTGACGTCGGTGAGCGACGACCCGAGGTGGCGGATCATCTTGGTGCGCTGCGCCTCTCCCCCGGACAGCGTCCCGGCCGGCCGGTCCAGCGAGAGGTAGCCCAGCCCGATCTCCGCGAACGAGTCGAGCAGGTGCTGCAGCCCGGCGAGCAGCGGCGCCACCGACGGCTCCTTGCGGCCGCGGACCCAGTCGGCCAGGTCGCTGATCTGCATGGCGCAGAGGTCGGCGATGTTCTTGCCGCCGATCTTCGACGACCGGGCCTCCTTGCTGAGCCGGGTGCCGTCGCACTCGGGGCAGGTCGTGAAGGTGATCGCCCGCTCGACGAACGCGCGGACGTGCGGCTGCATGGCCTCGACGTCCTTGGACAGCATCGACTTCTGGATCTTCGGGATCAGGCCCTCGTAGGTGAGGTTGATCCCCTCGACCTTGATCTTCCGCGGCTCCTCGTAGAGCAGCGTGTTGAGCTCCTTCTTGGTGTACTTCCCGATCGGCTTGTCCATCGGCAGTCCGGCGCCGCTGAAGATGCGGCCGTACCAGCCGTCCATGCTGTAGCCGGGAACGCTCAGCGCGCCCTCGCTCAGCGACTTGGTGTCGTCGTACAGCGCGGCAAGGTCGAAGTCGGAGACCGACGCCCATGCCCTCGCAGCGAGCGCACATCCCGCCCTGGTAGACGACGTTGCGCACCACGTTCTTCTCGACCCGGCCGCCGGACTTCTCGGTGCTCATCACGCCGCTCGCGGTCCGCGTCGGGACGTTGAACGAGAACGCGGTCGGGGAGCCGATGTGCGGCTTCCCGAGCCGGCTGTACAGGATGCGCAGCATCGCGTAGGCGTCGGTCGCGGTGCCGACGGTGGACCGCGGGTTCGCGCCCATCCGCTCCTGGTCGACGATGATCGCCGTCGTCAGGCCCTCGAGGTGATCGACCTCCGGCCGGGCCAGCGTCGGCATGAAGCCCTGCACGAAGGTGCTGTACGTCTCGTTGATCAGCCGCTGCGACTCGGCGGCGATCGTGCCGAAGACCAGCGAGCTCTTGCCCGAGCCGGAGATGCCGGTGAACACCGTCAGGCGTCGCTTCGGGATCTCGACGCTGACGTCCTTGAGGTTGTTCTCCCGGGCGCCCTGTACCCGGATCAGGTCCTGGCTGTCGGCAACGTGCGGCCCAGCCGAGCGCCTGCCCGCCGTCGCGGCCTTGCTCATCGTGTCTCCATCCCTCGGGCGTGGTCGCTCAGGCTAGTGATCACGGTCCTGCCAGGTGCAGAGGCAGACCTTGTTCCCCTCGACGTCGGCCAGCACCCAGTACGCCGGCGCCTCCGCGTCGCTGACGACCACGCCGCCCGCGCTGACCGCGGCCGCGATCCGCTGCTCGACGACCTCGGGCGGCACCCACAGGTCGAGGTGGAACCGCTGCCGGGGTTCCTCGCTCCCGGACTGCTGGAACCACATCGTCGGCAGCAGGTCGTCGCGCAGGTCGGGGTCGGGACCGTCGGCCCCATGCTCCCGCATGTCGAGCACGGCCTGCCAGAACGGCCGGACGGCGGCGGCGTCCGGGGTGTCCAGGCCGATCTCGACGAGCTTCGCAGCGTCGGGGCGCGCGGCGACCCCCTCGGCCGCGGCCAGCTCGCTGATGACCCGGGCCAGGGCAAGGTCGCGGCCGGTGACACCGCCGGCGTCATGGCTGGTCAGCCGGACGTCGAGGTGCGGGTAGCGCAGGTCGAGGTCGGGGTGGTGGTTCGCCGCCTCGGCCGCTGCCCCGATCCGGTCGACCAGGCGCAGGCCGGTGGCGAACTTCTTCGTCGCCAGCCGGGTCTGCAGGCCGCCGTTCAGGAAGGCCCAGTCGGTCAGGCCGGCGGCAGCGATCTCGGCTCCGGTGAGAGTGCTCATCACGTCATCATCGTCCGGCCGTGATCACGATGCATGGCCACGGTGGTGACTAGGGTGCGGCCGTGCCCGACACGTTCCCGTTCCTCGAGCACGACGGGCCGATCGCGTTCGCGCACCGCGGCGGTGCGGCAGCCGGCCTGGAGAACTCGATGGCGGCGTTCGGCCAGGCCGTCTCGCTCGGCTACCGATACCTGGAGACCGACGTCCACGCCACGGCGGACGGCGTGCTGCTGGCGTTCCACGACCACACCCTGGACCGGGTCACCGACAGTCGCGGCACGGTCGCCCGGCTGCCCTGGTCCGCGGTGTCGCTCGGCGCGGATCGGTGGCGTCGAGCCGATCCCCATGCTCGAAGACCTGCTGGGCAGCTGGCCCGAGATCAGGATCAACGTCGACGTCAAGGAGGCCGGCGCAATCGGCCCGCTGGCGCACACCCTGCAGCGGACCGGCGCGGTCGACCGGGTGTGTGTCGCCTCGTTCTCGCACCGCAGGCTGGCCGCCGTACGCCGGGCCGTCGGCCCCCGGCTGTGCACGTCGTTGAGCACCCGCGAGGTGGTCCGGCTGCGGCTGGCTGCCCTGCACCCGGGGACCCACCGGCTCGCTCCCCCGGACGTCCCCTGCGCCCAGGTCCCGGACCGGGCGGGCCCGCTGCGGGTCGTCACACCCGGTCTGGTGGCCGCCGCCCATGCCCGCGGGCAGCGGGTCCACGTCTGGACCGTCAACGACGCTGCCGAGATGGTCCGGCTGCTCGACCTGGGGGTCGACGGGCTGATGACCGACCACCTGGTGACCCTGCGTGACATCCTGCGCGCACGCGGTGCGTGGGGCGCCTGAGCGGCCGCTGGGACGGCTCTGCACGCATCCGCAGGGGCAGTCGGCTTCGAAGAACGGGTTGCCAGGGCGTTCTGAGGGAATCCTGCAGGGGCCCGGCGCGTTCAACCGAGCGTACGACGACACCCCCTACACCTCTGAGGGTTCGTCCTTCCCGGTGGGAGATGTCCCGCCGACCCGTCCCGGAGGAGATCGACATGGCCGAGCGAGCACTGCGCGGCTCGCGTCTGGGTGCCCAGAGCTACGAGACCGACCTCGGCGTCGAGATGGCGCCGCGGCAGAGCGTCACCTACGCCTGCCCCAGCGAGCACCGCTTCAGCGTTCCCTTCTCCCTCGAGGCCGACGTGCCCGAGGTCTGGGAGTGCACCGTCTGTGGCGCCGAGGCACTGCGCCTGGACGGCACCCGCCCGGAGCCCAAGAAGGGCAAGCCGGCGCGAACCCACTGGGACATGCTGCTCGAGCGTCGCAGCGTCAAGGAGCTCGAGGTCCTGCTGGCGGAGCGGCTCGAGCTGCTGCGCGCCGGCACCCCCAAGACCACGACGACCGGCCGGAGCCAGCGCAAGAGCGCCTGAGCTGCCCGACCAGTCGACGCCGACAAGACGTCCGAGTCGTGTCACTTCCCCCCGGTGACGCGGCTCGGACCTTCGTCGTCCGGGGGTGTTTCCGGCTCGTCCCGCACCACCTGGCCCTGCACCACCGGCCCGGTCCCGGTGGGCGGCCGGAAGCGTGGACCCCCGCCGGGCGGCCCGGCCGGACCGAACCGGGCCACCGCGATCGTGGCCCGGCGCGCGAGGAAGCCGGCCAGCAGCCGCCGGGCGATCGGCCGGGTGAACGGCAGGATGAAGAAGAAGCCGAAGATGTCGGTGACGAAGCCCGGGCGTGAGCAGCAGCGTCCCGCCGACCAGCACCAGGGCGCGCGTCCGCGAGCTCGCGGCTGGGCAGCTGACCGGCGTCGACCGCGCCCTGCAGCGCGCGCCAGGCCCGCCGCCCTCGCGCTTGACCAGCCAGGCGCCCAGGGCGCTCTCGACGAGCAGCAGCGCGACGGTCGGCACCGGCGCCGATCTCCTGACCGACCTGCACGATCACGTAGATCTCGATGATCGGCACGACGAGGAACGCCAGGACAGCAGAACCAGCCCATCGCGCGTCACCCCCTCCGTCGTCGGCAGCCGCCGCGCAGCCGGTCGGTCCGCCGGTGTGCGACGCCCCAGACGGTGACCCGCCACAGCGCCTCGCGGACGATGTCGCCGCTCATCTTGCGAGTCGCCGCGCTCCCGCTCGACGAACGTGATCGGCACCTCGACGACGCGGAAGCCCGCCTGCACGGCGCGCCAGGCCAGGTCGACCTGGAAGCAGTAGCCCTGGCTGGCGACGCCGTCGAGGTCGAGCCTCTCCAGGGTGGCGCGCCGGAAGGCGCGGAAGCCGCCGGTCGCGTCGCCGCAGGCGATGCCGAGCACCAGCCGGACGTAGGTGTTGCCGCCGCGGGAGAGCAGCTCGGCGGCGCATCGGCCAGTTCACGACCGTCCGCCGGGCACCCAGCGCGAGCCGAGCACCAGGTCGGCGCCGGGCGAGCGCGGCGAGCAGCCGCGGGCAGCTCCTCCGGCTGGTGCGAGCCGTCGGCGTCCATCTCGACCAGGACGTCGTAGCCGCGCTCCAGGCCCCAGCCGAAGCCGGCCAGGTAGGCGCGCCCGAGGCCCTCCTTGCCCGCCCGGTGCAGCACGTGCACCTGCCGGGTCGGCCGCGGCCAGCGTCGTCGGCGAGCTCGCCGGTGCCGTCCGGGCTGTTGTCGTCGACGACCAGGACGTGCGCCTCCGGCACCGCGGCGCGCAGCCGCGCGACGAGTCGGCTCGATGTTGTCCGCCTCGTTGTACGTCGGGATGACGACGAGCACGCCGGCGCCGCGGGCCACCGTGCGCCGGCAGCCCGCCGTGCGTCTCCACGTCACGTCACCGGTCGGCTCCGCCCGTCGTCGCACGCCTGGTCCCGGCGCCGGCGCAGCACGGCGACGCGCGACCGCCACCAGAGCGACGGCGGCCAGCAGCCACTCCGGCCAGGCGCCGAGCCGGGTCGCCAGCGTCTGCCCGTCGCGCAGCGGCACCTCGCGCGACCAGCGTCTCGGCCACCTGCTCCGGCGCCCGTGCTGCGACCGACGCCGTCGGCGCGGACCACCGCGCTGATGCCGCTGGTGGCGGCGACCAGCACGTCGCGGCCGGTCTCGACGGCGCGCAGCCGGGACATCGCCAGCTGCTGCTCGGGCTGCCCGGTGCCGTTGTAGGTGGCGTTGTTCGTCTGCACGACCAGGACCTCGGCGCCGCCGTCGGACGACGTCGCGCACCAGCCCGTCGTACGCGACCTCGAAGCAGATGACGTCGCCGACCTCGGCCGGGCCGACGGTCGAGCACGCCGGGCCGGTCGCCGGCGTAGAAGTCGCGCGGGATCTGGTCCAGCCGCGTGATCAGCCCGGCTGCAGCTGCTCGCGGAACGGGATGTACTCGCCGAACGGCACCGGGTGCCGCTTGACGTAGCGCTGCCCGGCGCCGGTGGTCGGGTCCCAGACGATGCCGGCGTTGCTGACGTAGTCGGGGCCCGGCCCTGCGAGCACCGCGCCGACCAGGACGGGCACGCCGATGGCCCGCACCGCCGCGTCGATCAGCGGCGCCGGCGGCCGGGTCGCGGAACGGGTCGATGTCGGAGGCGTTCTCCGGCCAGATCACCAGGTCGGGCTGCGCGACCTCGCCGGCCGCGGACGTCCTCGGCGAGCCGGTGGGTGGCGTCGACGTGGTTGCGCAGCACCTGCTCCGCGCTCGCCCAGGAAGTCCAGGCCGACGCCGGGGACGTTGCCCTGGACCAGCGCCACCGTGACCGGCCGCCCCTCCCCCGCCCCGACCGGCAGCACCAGGCCGGCGAGCGGCACCGCCAGCGCCAGCAGGGCCAGGGGTGCGGCGCGTTGCCAGCTGCGCGCCTGCGCCTGCAGGACGGCGGCGGCGAGCAGCGCGCCGGACAGCGCCGTCACGAACGTCACCAGCGGGGCACCACCCACGGCGGCGTACGGCGTGAAGGGCGACGCCGTCTCCGCGAACGCCAGCCGGCCCCACGGGAAGCCGCCGAACGGCATCGAGTCGCGGGCCAGCTCCTGGGCCACCCACAGGCAGGCCACCCACAACGGCCAGCCGGGCAGGCGGAGCACAGCGGGAGTGACGGCACCGGCGAGGGCGAGGAACGACGCCTCCAGCAGCGCGACCGCGAGCCACGCGTCCGGCCCGATGACGGTCAGCCAGGACAGCAGCGGCACGAACGTCGCGAGCCCGTGGACCAAGCCGAGCAGGGCACCCATCCGCGCGGTCTGGCCGCGGGACAGCAGGACGAGGCCGGCCACCCCGAACGGGGCCAGCACCCACAGGTCGTACGGCGGCAGCGCCAGCGCGACGAGGGCGCCGCTGACTGCGGCGCCGGCCAGCCGCGGACCAGGCCCCCGGGGACCCCAGCGCGACGGTGCGGAGGACCGGTCGGCCGCGGCCGTGCTGGCCTGTCCGGTCGCAGTGCTCGTCACCGTGGTGCGGGTCCTTCCGGGCGTCGGATCGTCCGGAACCGCTGGGTCGAGCTGACACGGTGTCCGGGCTGCGACGGTACAACGGCCGGGACCCCGCGGCAGTGCCGATGGTCCGGCGGGGGCGGGTCACACCGCCGATCTGGCCCTGTCCCTGGTGCAGAGACGGGTCAGGGCCCGGACCGCCCTTCGGACCGACCTCGTCCGGCCGGCTGCCGGATCGAAGGTCGTTGTCTACTGGGCGGTCGGGCCCTTCCCGTGTCTCACCCCCTGGGTCTCTCCCTCACTCAGGGCGACGACGGCGATCGGACCTGGCACCCGGACGGCGCTTGCGCATTGCGCCGTCCCTGGCCCGAAGCCGGCACGTGTGTGTCGCGGAGGGGGATTCCTTGTGGGTGTCCTGTGGTGGACGTCGCTCACCTTGGTGCCACATCGGGTCCCTGTCAACCGTCCCGTGACCTGCGCCGATGCACAAAGCCGCAGGTAGGAGCGCCGAGTCCGGAGCAGACTTTTTCCCTTTACTCATAAGGGATTCGGCGTGTCGCCCCGAACACGCGCCCAGACATCCCCCGAACGGGCCATTGACCTGGGCGAGCAGGTAACACTCAGCCGCGCGCAGGGACCACGACGGTGCCGGTCGCCGTCACCACGACGACCGGTGGGTCGAGGACGACGGCCGCCGAAGCTGCCGCGGACGAGTCGGCCTGTCCGGCCGCGCCGCGGCAGACGACCCGCGCCTCCAGGGCCAGCTCGCGGCTGCGGGTACCGACCCGCGTCACCGTCGCCTGCACCTCGACGACGTCGCCGGCCTGCAGCGGAGAGCGGAACTGCACCTCCGAGTAGGACGCGAACAGTCCCTCGTCGCCGTCGGTGCGGATGCACACCTCGGTGGCGACGTCACCGAACAGCCCGAGCACGTAGGCGCCGTCGACGAGGTGCCCCGCGTAGTGGGCGTGGGAGTACGGGACGTACCGGCGGTGCGTGACGGTGAGACCGGTGCGCGGGTCGGTGGCGTCGGTCATGACGGTCCTCTCGAGGTGCGGGTGACTCGGTGCGTCAGGTGCTGGTGGGCTCGGGCTGTCGTGACGTGATCAGAGCATGGACCAGGTAGCTCGCCACCTCGGCGGGTGTCGTGCCCCGGCCGAAGATCCGGTCGACCCCGAGCTCCGCGGTCGCGTGCTCGTCGAAGCGCGGGCCGCCGACGACGAGCAGCGGCGCGCTCCCCGCCGGGTAGGCCTCGCGGAACGCCGCCGACATCTCGCGGGTGTTGTCAGGTGCGCGTCGCGCTGCGTCACGACCTGTGACACCAGCACGGCGTCGGCCTTCTCCTCGCGGGCCCGGGCGACCAGCTCGGGCACGAGCACCTGCGCGCCGAGGTTCACGACCTTGATCTCCCGGTAGTACTCCAGGCCCTTCTCGCCCGCGAAGCCCTTGATGTTGAGGATCGCGTCGATGCCCACGGTGTGCGCGTCGGTGCCGATGCAGGCGCCGACCACGACGAGCTTGCGGCGCAGGTGCCGCTTGATCGTGCTGCTGACCTCCTTCGCGGAGAGCAGCGGGTACTCCCGCTCCAGCACCGTGACCTTGGACAGGTCCACCAGGTGGGTCACCGAGCCGTACACGACGAAGAAGGTGAAGTCCGGTCCCATCGCCTTGGCGTGCACGAGCATCGCGGGCTCCATGCCCATCTTGGCCGCGAGCTGCAGCGCGGCGCCCTCGGCGCGCTTGTCGTGCGGGACCGGCAGGGTGAACGACACCTGCACCATGCCGTCGCCGGTCGTGTCGCCGTACGGCCGGACGATCGGCCGTCGCTCACTGCTCGGCACCGTCCCTCCAGGATCTCGGTGGCGGGGTTCCAGTAGCCGCTCGCCTGCCGCACGACCCCGTCGTACCCCTTGCCGCGGTCCGCGGGTCGCTTCATCAGGCCGAACGTGCCGTCGCCGATCGCCTCCAGCAGCGGCGCCTTGCCGGGCTCGTCGGTGATCCGCTCCAGCAGCTCGACCGCCTCGTCGAGCACCTGGTGCGCGCGGTTCTGGATGAAGCCGCCGGGCTGCGGGTGGAAGTCCTCGTGCAGCCCGCCGGCGGCGTCCAGCACGTAGCGGACGTTCTGCAGCGCGAGGTCGCGGTCGGACAGGAACGGCGTGACGACGGCCTCGGTCATCATGCCGACGAGCAGGATGCCCTGCCCGGTCAGCGCACCGACCAGGTTGAAGAAGCCGTCCAGCAGGTAGCCGCGGAACACGTCACCGGTCATGTGCTTGGTCGGCGGCATCCACTTCAGCGGCGCCTTGGGGAACAGCTCGCGGGCGAGCAGCGCGTGGGCGAGCTCGAGCCGGAACGAGTCCGGCACGTCCGGGTTGATCTCGAAGGCGTGGCCGAGCCCGAGCTGCCAGTCCTCGAGCCCGGCCTCCTTGGCGAAGTACTCGTTGAGCAGCTGGCTGACGGTGACCGTGTGCGCCTCGTCGACGGCGTCGGCGGTGGTGAGGTAGTTGTCCTCGCCGGTGTTGATGATGATCCCCGCGCGGGCGTGCACCTGGCGGGAGAAGCGCTGGTCGACGAAGGTGCGGACCGGGTTGATGTCGCGGAACAGGATCCCGTACATCGAGTCGTTGAGCATCATGTCGAGCCGCTCGAGCCCGGCCAGCGTGGCGATCTCCGGCATGCACAGGCCGGACGCGTAGTTGGTCAGCCGCACGTAGCGGCCGAGCTCCTTCGAGACGTCGTCCAGCGCGGCCCGCATCAGGCGGAAGTTCTCCTGGGTGGCGTAGGTGCCGGCGTACCCCTCGCGGGTCGCGCCCTCCGGCACGTAGTCCAGCAGCGACTGCCCGGTGGAGCGGATGACGGCGATGACGTCGGCGCCCTCGCGGGCCGCGGCCTGCGCCTGCGGGATGTCCTCGTGGATGTCGCCGGTGGCGACGATCAGGTAGATCCAGGGCTGCCTCGGGGCGTCGCCGATCTTGGCGACCATCCGCTCCCGCTCCGCCCGGCGGCGGTCGATCGCCGTGATGCCGCGGCGGACGGCGGTCGTCGAGGCGCGCCGGGCCCGCTCGGCGTCGCGGCCCTCCGGGACCCGGAGGTCCAGCCCGCCCGAGGACGCGCGCTGCGCCAGCCGGGTCAGGTCGGACTCCCCGCTGCGGCGCAGCGCGTCCCAGACCGGCAGGGCCACCCCGTGCTCGAGACCGGCCTGCTCGCGGACCTCGTCCACCAGCCGGTTGACCCACGGGATGCCGTCCGGGTCGGCTCCCGCGACGCCGGCCAGCCGCAGCACCGCGCGCTCCACCGACACCGTCGAGTGGGTGCGCGCCAGCCGGACGATCGGCCGCCCCGCGGTGCCGCGCCAGCGCACGGGCGCGGCGGACGGTCGCCGGATCGAGATCGAGCTTGCGCGCGGACGGACCGTCGCCACGAAGTTCTGCCTCTCTGGAGCAGTAGTCAAGGGAGGATCTCCTGTCCAGCGCCGTGCCGGCCGGAGATCCTGCGCCATTGTGCCGCATCAGGACGGCCGTGCGAGACTTCCGACCGCTCGGGTGGACCACTGAGCAGGCTGGTCGCCCGGCCCCGCCGTGTCGGGCGGCCCGACGGCGGCCCGGTAGGTCATCCTTAGGCGGAATCGCCCGCACGAGTCGACCAGGCGTGGCACAGTTGCGCCCGGTTTGCGCCGGGTTCGCCGGGGCGGGCACGAGACGGCAGGAACGACGGCACATGCACCTCACAGGTGAGATCGGGGACCGGGTGGCACCGCGGACGGTACGACGGATCGGCAGCACCGGCCTGGTGGCCCTGCTCGCGGCGGCTCTGGCCGGCGGGACCCTGGGTGGCAGCCCGAGCACGGCCGCGACGACCCCCGGCGCGCCGGCGATGCCCTCGGCGCTCAAGCCCGGGACCGAGACCGCACCGGTGTTCCCGATGCGGACCGTCCCCGGCTTCGCCGGCCCGCTGCACGCCGACGCCCGGGTCCGCGACGGCGACGGCGGGACCGACCAGCGCTTCAACGTCCCCACCCCCGCCGGCTCGACCCTGCTGTGGGGCGACTGGAACCGCGACGGCGCCGTCACCCCGATCGTCTTCACCAGCGGCCACTGGGTCGTGTACGACGCGATGGTCGGCCCGACGCCGACGCCGTCGCGCGAGTTCGACTACGGCATGGCCGGCGACAAGCCGGTCGTGGGCGACTTCAACCGCGACGGCCGCACCGACGTCGGTGTCGTCCGCGGCAACGTCTGGCTGCTGCGCGCCTTCCCGTCCGCCGGGGCGACCTGGCGCCGGTTCGGGTTCGGCGCGGCCACCGACGTCCCGCTCACCGGTGACTGGAACGGCGACGGCCGGGACGGCGTCGGAGTGCGCCGCGGCGCCAAGTACTACCTGCTCCAGTCGCCCAAGGGCCAGAAGCGCAAGGCGCTGCCGACGTACACCTTCGCCTTCGGCCGTCGCTCGGACGCCGCCGTGACCGGCGACTGGGACGGCGACGGCGCCGACACCGTGGGTGTCGTCCGCGGCGAGGGCTGGTTCCTCCGCGACCGCCTGTCGAAGACGCCGGTCGCCAGCATGAGCCGCAAGGCCCGCAAGGCCGAGGCCCGCTCGACCGTCACGACCCGCCAGGTGACCGTGCCGTCCGGGGCGGGCGTCCTGCCGGCGCCGTGGAGCACCCCGGCCGGTCCCACCGGCGCCGCCTGCGCCACCGCCTCGGCGGGGGTCGCCAACCGCGACCAGGTCTCCGCGCTGGTCAAGCCCAGCCTGCTGCTCGACAAGGACCTCCCCTACGACCCGGCCAACCCGGCGCTGAGCACCGACCCGGTGTTCCAGCTGCGCGCGACGCTGCTGGAGTCGGAGCGCTACCTGCTCGGGGCGCAGTACATCGAGCGCTGGTACAACCGGCGCGGCCAGCGCTACACCGACGTCCTCTCCCGGTTCAGCGTGGCCGAGCAGGAGTACGCGGTGCGCCGGCCGGCGATGGCCGCGCTGACGACCGCTGTCGCCGCCCGGACCCGGGCGCACAACGACGCAGTCCGTCGGGCGCACCCGCGACGAGGCGATCCTGTACGCCGACTGGCTGGTCCGCTCGATCGCCTGCCAGCACGTCGCGGTCACCCCCGGCGGCTGGGGCGGCGGCTGGCAGACCGCCCACTGGGCCACCCTCGCCGGCGAGGCCGCCTGGCTGATCTGGGACCGGATCACGCCGCAGACCCGCGAGTACGTCGCGCAGATGATCGTCTACGAGGCCAACAAGCGGCTCACCCTGCCGATCGAGTACTGGGCCGACGCCACCGGCGCGATCATCAGCAAGGGCGACACCAAGGCCGAGGAGGACTCCTGGAACGCCGCCCTGCTGGAGCTCGCGGTGTCGATGATGCCGACGCACTCGCAGGCGAAGAACTGGCGGCGGAAGGCCGTCGACCTCGAGCTCGCGGCGTACGCGAGCCTGTCCGACGCGCAGTCCGGCGGGGTCATCAACGGGGTCACCCTGGCCGACCGGCTGGACGGCTCCAACACCTACGATGACGGGACCCTGGAGAACCACCGGATCCTGCACCCCGACTACATGACCAACATCCAGCAGAACTGGTGGGCCGCGGACTTCGCCGGGCTGGCCGGCCGCAAGGTCCCGGTCGCCGCGGTGGTCAACGGCGCCCGGGTCTACGGAGCCTTCAGCACGCTGAACTTCCCGGCCGGCGCGCCCGTCACCGGCGGACGGCGCGGGCTACCAGGCCCCGGGCGGGACGATCTACCGGCCGGGCTCGAACGACATCTACTTCCCGCAGGGCTCGACCTGGGGGACGGCGCGACGCGCCCCGTTCGTCAGCTTCGACGCTCACGCGTACGCCTACGGCCTGGACACGTCATCGGCGTGGCCGGCCCGCGACGCGCTGGCCCAGCACGTCGCGGGCCAGCAGGCCCTGGTCGGCGCCAACGGCACCGGCGACGGCCGGACGTACAGCTTCGACCCGCCGACGGCCTTCAGCCAGGACCGGTACAACGGCCGCGAGGAGTACGCGGCCTCGCAGGTCGCCGCCGGCTGGCTGGCGCTCTACGTCAGCCGCAACGCGTGGGACAAGACGTTCAACATGCCGGACCTGGACGGGGCCACCTACCTGCCGCTGCCGCCGATGACCCCGGACCAGACCGGCTGGAAGCGGCTGCCGGACGGCTCCAGCCCGGACGACGAGCGCCGCAGCCCGTAGCGCAGGCGCGCGTCCGCGCGTCAGCACCGGGCCGCGCGCCCGTCCCTCGGACCGGCGCGCGGCCCGGTACCGCCTCGGCGGTAGCGTCGAGGGCTCGTCCACGATCGAGCTGGGAGCGGCGGCACATGCTCTACCGGGTGTCCCACGCGGTCATCCTTGCCGTGTTCCGGGTGCTCTGGCGCCCCACCGTCCGGGGCCGTGAGCTCATCCCGGCGACCGGCCCGCTGATCGTGGCCAGCAACCACCTGTCGTTCATCGACAGCATCATCCTTCCGCTGGTCGTGCCGCGGAAGGTCGTGTTCCTGGCCAAGGCGGAGTACTGGGAGGGCCGGTCCCCCGCCAGCTGGCCGCGCCGGCTGTTCTTCCGCCTGTTCGAGGCCGTGCCCGTGCAGCGGGAGCAGCAGCACGACGCCCAGGCCTCGCTCGACCTGGCCCGGCAGGTCCTGGAGCGCGGCGACGCGTTCGGGATCTACCCCGAGGGCACCCGGTCGCGCGACGGCCGGCTCTACCGCGGCCGCACCGGCGTCGGCTGGCTGGCGCTGGCCTCCGGGGCCCCGGTCGTCCCGGTGGGGCTGGTCGGCACCGACAAGGTGCAGCCGGTCGGCGCGACGGTCCCCCGGGTGCGCCGGGGCGTCACGATCCGGTTCGGCGAGCCGGTCGACCCTGCCGACTACGCGCACCTGCCGCCCGGCCGGGCCCGGCGGGAGATCACCGACACCGTGATGGACCGGGTCGCCGCCCTCTCCGGCCAGGAGCGCGCCCCGGGCTACAACGAGCGCCCCGCCGAGGCCTGACCGACATCCTCGCCGGCGGTCAGCCGGCGTCCGGGGGCAACGGGCTGATCTGCATCGTGGTGCCGGCCAGGTCTGCGGTCAGGGCTTCACTCACCAGGCATCCGGGTGACTGCGCGTCGTCGATGGTCAGCGTGCGTCCGCGGACTGTGAACGTGAACGTCAGCGCCCGAGCGCTGGCACAGATCGGGCCCTCGTAGCGCACCGCGACTCGCCCGGGACCCAGCCGGACGTAGTCGACCTCGTAGCCACCACTGGCGTCGCCAGTCGCCGCTCGTGCCGCCGCTGGGCGCGATGGTCCCCGTCCCGTCCGGCAGCACACCCAGCCGGATGTTCGTGACGGCGATATCGCCGGCGGAGCGGGTCACCTTTCCTGCCAAGAGGCCCACCGGCAGGCCGGACGGCGACAGCTCGAGCGGCAGCGGCCTGATTCGCAGCGTGGTGCCCTCGAGGTCGCGCGACAGGCCCGGACTGACGAGACAGTCGTTGCTGAGAACCTGCTTGATGCGGATCGAGTCGGCGCGCACGGTGAACTTCAGCGTCAGGGAGTCTGTCGTGAAGCAACTGACGGTGGTGGCCCTGATGACCGCTCTGCCGGGTCCGTCGCCGACGATCGTGACCGCGTAGTCGGTGACGGAGGGACCTTCAGGGTCGCCGGTGCTACCGGCATTCCAGATGCCCGTCCCGTCTGGTCGGACCAGAATCCGGACCATCGACTCGGCCCCCGCCTCCGTGCGGTCGACATCTCCTTCCAACACCCCCACCGGCAGGCCGGACGGCGAGAGGGTGACCTGGGGGGTGCGACCGGCAGGCCCTCGCTGTCGTCCCGGAGCCCGGCGACGACGACCGACGTGGTCACGATGACGGCGATCACCGATGCCGCCACGGCGGCAATCGACCACGTGCGGACCTGCTGCTGGCGGCTCAGCCGCGCGCCCAGCACGGCCCGGCCGGCGGACGTCGACCGGACGGTCGTCGGCGCCGTGCAGAGCGGCCTCCAACCGGCGCTCCAGGCGGTCGAGCTCGTCGGTGCTCATGCCGATCCCTCCAGGTGGTCCGCGACCGCGTGCAGGCCGCGCGAGGCGTGGGTCTTGACCGAGCCGAGCCCGATGCCGAGGGTCTGGGCGATCTCGGCCTCGGAGGCGCCGTCGTAGTAGCGCAGCACCAGCACCTCGCGCTGGCGCCGCGGGAGCGTCCGAAGGGCCCGGACGACCGCCTCGTGCTCGAGGTGCACCATGGCCAGCTGCTCGGCGGGGGCCGAGTCGAGCTCGACCTGGGTGTGCTGCCGGTCCCGGGCGACCCGCAGCCGTCGCAACCGGCTGCGGCTGCCGTTGACGACGCTGGCGCGCAGGTAGAAGAAGGCGTCGTCGGTGCGCCGGACGTGCTGCCAGCGCCGGTTGAGGCCGGCGAAGGCGTCCATCACGACGTCCTCGGCGTCCGCCGGGTCGTCCAGCAGGTGCCGGGCCAGCCGGACCAGGTGCGCGTAGTGCGCCTCGAAGACGGCGACCACGCCTGCGGTCCGGTCGGCCGGGAGGTCGGCCGACGTGACGTCGCGAGGCCCCGGCTGCGCCGGCACCATGGCCGGGGTTGCCGCGATCTCTCCGAACGGACCAGTCACGACTGTTCAGACGTGTGAGGAGGGCTGCCGTTGACATCGACCACGATGGCACGCATTCGGACCACCTGGTGATCTCGCGACACGACTATCCCGGAGGCAGCGGGCTGACGTGCAGCGCCGTGCCGGCGAGATCGGCGACCAGCTCGGCGCTCGCGAAGCATCCGCGCAGCTTGGTGGTGTCGATGACCACCGTGTCCCCGCGCACGGTGAAGCTGAGGGTCAGCGCCCGGGGATTGGCGCAGACCACACCCCCGTAGGCGACGTCGATCCGGCCGGGGCCGAGCTGGACGTACTCGACGTCCTTCCCGCTGCTGCCGAGGTAGCCACCACCCAGACTGACGCTTCCCGTCCCATCGGGACGGACCAGAAGCCGGACGGTGGAGACGTCGACGACACCGGAGGTCCGGGTCACCTTGCCCTCGAGCACCCCGACCGGGAGCCCTGACGGGGACAACGATGTCGGGGCGGCAACCGTGGTCCTGGCGGCCTTCGGCGCACCGGCTGACACCGTGCCGCCGCCGTCTCGGAGGCCGACAGCGACCAGAGCGGCCGACGCGATCACCACGAGCACCGCGATGATCGCGACCACAGGGGCAGAGACCGAGCCGTTGTCGATACGCCAGACGGGCGCCGGGCGAGACGTCGTGCCGAAGAAGTGCGTCATGACCCTTCAGACGTGCGGCGGGGGTCCGCGTTGACATGCCGCGGCGGCAGTTTCGGCGGAACGGTTCGCGCGCGACGAGGGCGGGCCCTTGTCGGGCCCGCCCTGGTCGGGGTTGGTAGCTGCTAGGTCAGGCCGGGTGCGGCGCGTGCTGGTGGGCGTGCCGGGCCAGGACCGTCGACACGACGGCGACGAGCCCGATCACGACGATCACCGCGGCGGCGTACCCGATGTAGGTCCAGAGGCTGTTGCCCGCGTTCGACGGCACCGACGCGGGAACGACGGCGTCACCGGTGGTGCTGCCCTCATCGGGCGAGACCGGCCCGGCGAAGGCCGGCCCGGCAGCGACGAGCAGGAGCACGCTGGTGAGAGCGGTGGACAGGAAGGTGCGGGTGCGAAGCATGGCTCGACTCTTTCCTTGTGGAGGTGCCAACTGGGATGCGAGCGCTCACCACTGAAGACGTCGCGGAGCGACCCGCGTTGACACCGCTGCCGAGCTGTCTGCTCTAGCCCACCGCGTCGAAGACCGTGGTCCCGCGGACGACAGTGCGCAGGCAGCGCGGCAGGTCGTCGCCGGGCTCCAGCGGCGGCAGGCCGGTGGCCGGGTCGAGCTCGCCGGCCGCCCAGACGGCGAACGTCGCCGGCGCGCCGGCCGTCAGCACCCCGTCGGCGTCCCGGCCGGCGGCCTGCCAGCCGCCCCGGGTGTGCGCCTCGAACGCGGCGGCCGGGTCGAGGCCCGAGCCGTCCGTCCGGTGCCGGACCGCGGCGCGGACGCTGCCCCACGGGTCCAGCGGCGTCACCGGCGAGTCCGACCCGAACGCCAGGACGATCCCGCTCGCGGCCATCGCGGCGTACGGGTTGAGCGACAGGGCCCGCGGCAGGCCGAGCCGCTCGGCGTACATGCCGGAGTCGCCGCCCCACAGCCGGTCGAAGGCGGGCTGCACCGAGGCGACCACCCCGAGCCGGGCGAGGACCGGCAGGTGCTCCGGCGCGAGCATCTCGGCGTGCTCGACGCGGTGCCGGGCGGCCCGCAGCCGGTCGGCGCCGACCCGCTGCGCCGGCCTCGTCGATGCCGGCCACCACGGCGTCCAGGGCGCCGTCGCCGATCGCGTGGAACCCGGCCTGCAGCCCGGCCTCGGTGCAGGCGACGACGTGGTCGCGCACCTCGGCGGCGTCCAGGTAGCCGTGCCCGGTGTGGTCGGCGTCGGCGTACGGGTCGCGCAGGGCCGCGGTGTGCGAGCCGATCGAGCCGTCCGCGAACAGGTCGCCCGCGGCACCTCGGGCGCCGAGCGACCGGGCCCGGTCGATGCCGCCGAGCGCGGCGGCCTCGCCCCAGTAGCCGACGACGTCCGGGCCGGGCTCCGCCGCGGCCAGCGCGAGCAGGGCCTGGAGGTCGTCGGCGCCGGCGATGTCCGGGCCGGACAGCTCGTGCAGCAGGGCGATGCCCAGCTCGGCGGCCGCCGTCCGGGTGGCGCGCTGGAGGGCGCGGCGGTGCGTCGGCGTGATCGACTCGAGCGCGACCCGGCGTACGACGTGGTGGGCTGCCCGGGTCAGGTGGCCGGACTCGGACCAGCCCGGCTCGCCGCGGACCTCGGGCACCGCGGCGAGCAGGGACGACGAGACCACCGCCGAGTGCACGTCGACCCGGGACAGGTAGACGACGCCGCCGTAGGACGCCCGGTCGAGCTCCTGCCGGGTCGGCGCCCGGTGCTCGGGCCAGGTCGTCTCGTCCCAGCCGTGGCCGAGCACGGCGCCGCCGCGGGCCGACCGGCCGGCGGCCTCCACCTGCTTCAGGCAGTCGGCGAGGCTGGTCGCGCCGGAGAGGTCGAGGCCGGTGAGGGCGAGCCCGGTCGACGTCGCGTGCACGTGCGCGTCGACGAAGGCCGGGGCGACCAGGGCGCCGGCCAGGTCGACGACCTCGTCGGCCTCGCGCGCGACCTCCGAGGGGTCCGAGCCGACCCAGGCGAGGGCGCCGCCGCGCACGAGCAGCGCGGTCGCACCGGGGTGGTGCGGCGCGCGGACCCGGCCGTCGCGGTAGAGCGTCGTGGCCGGCGTCCCTGGCGAGTGGGTCATGTCAGCGCCCCTCAGCCTGCCTCGGCGCTGAGCCGCCGTTCGAACAGGGCCCGGACCGCCGGCTCGGTGCGCAGCAGGTCCATCGCCAGCTCCGCATGACCCGGCAGGTAGCCGTTGCCGATCAGCATCGTGACGTCGGCGGCGAGGCCCTCGGCGCCGAGCGCGGCCGCAGAGAAGGACGTCGCCATCGAGAAGAAGATGACGGTGCCGCCGTCGGCGGTGGCGAGGATCGCGCCGTGCTCGCAGCCCGGGACGTCGACGCAGACCACGGTGACGTCGGCCGGGCCGCCGAGGGCTTGCTCGACCGCGGCTGACAGCGCGACCGGGTCGCGGGCGTCGGCGAGGGCGACCGAGTCGGCAAGGCCGACCTCGCGCAGCAGTGCCGCCTCGTGCTCGACGGGAACCACGCCGACGGTGCGGGCTCCCGCGCGGCGGGCGGCGGCCAGCGACATCGACCCGCTCTTGCCGGCCCCGCCGATGACGGCGACGCTGGCCCCGGCCGGGTAGCCGCGGACCACGCGCTCGGTGAGCGCCGGCGCCCCGCAGACGTCCATCACGGCCATCGCCAGCGCGCTGGGCAGGTCGTCCGGCAGCCGGGCGGCGATCGAGCGGCCGAACAGGATCGCGTGGCCCGCGGCCGGGACCTGCTCGGACTGCCCGTCCCAGCCGGCCAGGTCGTCGGTGATCTGCAGCGGGGTCAGCGAGAGCGACACCAGCGTCGCCACCCGGTCGCCCTCCCGCAGCCCGAGGGTCGACTCCGGGCCGACCTCGTCGACGACCCCGACCAGCATCCCGCCGGAGCCGGTCACCGGGTTCTGCATCTTGCCGCGGGCGGCCACGATCTCGAGGACCTCGCGGCGTACGGCGTCGCCGTCACCGCCGTGCTTGGTCGCCAGCTGACGGAACGACGCGGCGTCCAGGTTGAGGCGCTCGACCCTGATCCGGACCTCGTCGGGACCGATCTCGGGACGGGCGTCCAGCCGCTCGGAGGCCTGCGGCAGCGCACCGGCGGGCGCGAGCACCCGGTGCAGGCCGACGGGAGAGGTGTCTGCCACGACTGCCGCGGCTCAGGCCTCGTTCGGACGCTTGAGCACGTAGACCGAGGTCTCGCCCAGCATCCCGCGGCGTCCGCGCGCCGAGTGCAGCAGCACGTCCATCGGCGCGAGCCAGTGCACCGGGAGCGGCAGGCTGAGCCGGCCGCGGCGCGGCGTGGCGCGCTCGCCCCGGGCCCGCGCGGCCACGGCCTGGACCAGCTCGCGCACCGACTCGGCCATCAGGCGCCCGCCGCTGCCCTTGCCCGGCCAGCCCACGGTCCCGAACCGGGTCAGCACCAGTCCGGTGCGGTCGGCCATCTCGACCATGCCGGACGGGAACGCGTAGTGGATGTGGTCGACGTTCTCCCAGGTGATCCCGAGGGCGCCGGCGCGCACCCGGCGGGGGGCGAACGGGTTGGGCGTGGTGAGGACGAGCTTCCCGCCGGGCCGGAGCAGCTCCCGGGCGCTGGCGAGCAGCAGCTGGGGAGACGGGCAGGTGCTCGATGATCTCGCCCGCGACGACGACGTCGAACGGGCCGCGCTCGAGCAGCGGGCTGAGGTCGCCGGTGATGTCGGCGTGCACGACGTCGTACCCCGCCTCGCGCATCTCCTTGATGCCGACCTCGTCGTAGTCGGTGCCGACGCACTCGGCGGCGGCCTCGACGATGTGCTGGTGCAGCCAGCGGCCCTTGCCGCCCGACGCGTAGCCGAAGTTGTGCGACACGCAGCCGACGTCGAGGACCTTCTGGTCCTTCGCGAAGCGCTTGAGGACGCCGATCCGGCCGCCCGAGAAGGTCGAGGCCGCCCGGGTCAGCTGCTTGTGCCGGTGCTGGAGCACGGCGTCGCTGTTGGGATGGTCTCCGACGTCTCGCCAGGGCATGCGTCTCCTCAGTGACAGCAGAGCGGGGTGGCCTCGCATCCTGACACATCTGGCGGCCCGACCCGAAGCCGGCGCCGGGCGTGGAGCACGCGCGCGCGGGCGGAGGAACCCCCGTCAGATGGCCCGCCGTCCACAAGATGTCCCGTAGGATGGGGTGCTGGCCCGCAAGAACCCCTGTCTGGGCCGAGAAACATGTCTGCGTCGTCGACCGCACACCGAGGAGCTCCCGTGTCCGCCATCACCGACGCTGCCGCCGCAGACGTGCTGGAGCCGGCCACCGGTCTCGAGCAGCCCTACGCCTACCGCCGCCGCGAGCTGGTCGAGCCGGACTGGAACCGGCTGCCCGGCTACCGCGGGGTCACCGCCGAGGACTGGGCCAGCGCCCAGTGGCAGCGGGCGCACTGCGTCAAGAACGTCAAGCAGCTGCGCGAGCTGATGGGCGACCTGATCGAGGACCGGTTCTACGCCGACCTGGAGCGCGACCAGGCCGAGCGCGCCACGATGTCGATGCTCGTGCCGCCGCAGATGATGAACACGATGGTCCCCACCGGCCCGGCCGACGGCCAGAGCTGGACCGAGGCGCTGTACGCCGACCCGGTGCGGATGTACATGCTGCCGGTGTTCTCCGACCGGCGTACCGACTGGCCGAGCCACCCGCACGCGACCCGCGACTCGCTGCACGAGCACGACATGTGGGTGGCCGAGGGCCTGACCCACCGCTACCCGACCAAGGTGCTCGCCGAGCTGCTGCCGACCTGCCCGCAGTACTGCGGCCACTGCACCCGGATGGACCTCGTCGGCAACTCGACGCCGGTGATCGACAAGCTGAAGTTCGACCTCAAGCCGGTGGACCGGTACGACGCGATGATCGACTACCTGCGCCGCTCCCCCGGCGTACGCGACGTCGTGGTCTCCGGCGGCGACGTCGCCAACATGCCGTTCAAGAACCTCGAGGCGTTCGTCGCCCGGCTGCTCGACATCGAGAACATCCGCGACATCCGGCTGGCCACCAAGGCGCTGATGGGCCTGCCGCAGCACTGGCTGCAGGACGACGTCCGCGCCGGCATGGAGCGGCTGTCCACGGTGGCCCGGGCCCGCGGCGTGCACCTGGCGATCCACACCCACGTCAACAACGCCGCCTCGGTGACGCCGCTGGTCGCCGACGCGACCAAGGCGATGCTCGAGGCCGGCGTCCGCGACGTGCGCAACCAGGGCGTCCTGATGAACGGCGTCAACGCCACCACGACCGACCTGCTCGACCTGTGCTTCGCGCTGCTCGACGGCGCGGGGATCATGCCGTACTACTTCTACATGTGCGACATGATCCCGTTCTCGGAGCACTGGCGGGTGTCGGTCCAGGAGGCGCAGAAGCTGCAGCACGGCCTGATGGGCTACCTGCCCGGCTTCGCGACCCCGCGGATCATCTGCGACGTCCCGTTCGTCGGGAAGCGCTGGGTGCACCAGATCGAGGACTACGACCTCGAGCGCGGCATCTCGTACTGGACGAAGAACTACCGCACCGGCATCGAGCGCGCCGACCCGGAGGCGCTGGAGCGCCGCTACGAGTACTTCGACCCGATCCACACCCTGCCCGAGTCGGGGCAGGCCTGGTGGCGCGAGCACGGCCCGTCGGTCGACCACGACGCGGCGGCGGAGGCAGCCGCGGCGTCCCGCACCGCGGCCGCCGACCAGCTCACCGCGATGCAAGCCGGCCGCTGACGGCAGCCGCTAGGCCGGCCGGCGGAAGACCTCGGTCACCCAGATCCGGCCGCCGGCGAACACGACGCCGACCCCGACCTGGCGCATCCGCTGGCTCAGGATGTTGGCGCGGTGCGGGGCGGAGCGCATCAAGGAGCGGTGAGCGCCCGCGACGCTGTAGCCGGTCGCGACGTTCTCGGCGACCGCCGACCAGCAGCACACGGTGGAGTACGACGTGCTGTGGAACAGCAGCTGCGAGCCGGCCATGGCGCGGGAGTGCGCCCGGGCCACCACCATCAGCTCCGGGTTGGTGCGCAGCGGCGGCAGGCCGTGGTTGGCCCGGGCTGTGTTGATCTTGGCGATCAGCCGGGTCTCGCGGGCTGTCGCGGCCGACGCGGGAGCAGCACCGACGAAGGCGAGTGAGGCGACCAGGGCGGCCGCGGTGAGCAGCGAGGGACAGGGCGAAGCGGATGGTACGCACGGCAGGGTCCTTCGGCAGGGGGTAGAGCTGTCCCCCCGTGCGGCCTTGTTCCTGCCCCCCGGCCGCGTCCTTTATGCCGCAGAGCGGCCGCCAAGGGCAAGGTCAGACGGCCGTCAGCCGCCTGTCTTGGCCGGACCCTGGCCGGGACTTGACCTTGGGCCGCTCAGACCTTGATCGGTCTTTGCTCGTACGGGGTGCTCAGCACGATCGTCGTCCGGGTCGAGACGTTGGCCTCGGCGCGGATCCGGGCCAGCAGGACCTCCAGGTCGGCCGGCGTGCGCACCCGGACCTTGAGGATGTAGCTCTCCTCCCCCGCCACCGAGTGGCAGGCCTCGATCTCGGCCAGGCCGCGCAGCCGGTCCGGCGCGTCGTCGGGGGCGCTCGGGTCGATCGGGCGGATCGAGATGAAGGCGGTCAGCGGCAGGTCGACCGCCTCGGCGTCGACCACGGCGGCGTAGCCGCGGATCACGCCGCGCTGCTCCAGCCGGCGTACCCGCTGGTGCACGGCGGACGTCGACAGGCCGGTGGCCTTGCCCAGGTCGGTGTAGCTCGTCCGGCCGTCGCGGACCAGCAGCTCGACGATCTGACGGTCGATGTCCTCCACAGGCGCCACCGTAGGGCCTCGGCTCACCGTCACCGAGTGAGGTGCCGGGCGATCACCATCCGCTGGATCTGGTTGGTGCCCTCGACGATCTGCAGCACCTTGGCCTCGCGCATGTAGCGCTCCACCGGGTAGTCCGCGACGTAGCCGTAGCCGCCGAGCACCTGGACGGCGTCGGTGGTGACCCGCATCGCCATGTCGGTGCAGAACAGCTTGGCCATCGCCGCCTCCTTGCCGAACGGCTCGCCCGCGTCGCGGAGCCGGGCCGCGTCCAGGTACAGCGCGCGGCCGGCGGCGACCTGGGTCGCCATGTCGGCCAGCATGAAGCCGCAGCCCCTGGAAGTCGACGATCGGCCGGCCGAACTGCTGGCGCTCCCGGGCGTAGGCGACGCGCGGCGTCCAGCGCGGCCTGGGCCAGGCCGACCGCGCAGGCGGCGATGCCGAGCCGGCCGCCGTCCAGCGCGGCCATGGCGATCCGGAAGCCCTGGCCCTCGTCGCCGAGCAGCCGGTCGGCGGCGACCCGGGCGCCGTCGAAGCGCGACCTGGGCGGTCGGCGACGCCGGTGAAGCCCATCTTCTGCTCCGGCGTCGGCGGCCGACAGCCCGGGCGTGGCGCCGTCGACGAGCAGGCAGGAGATGCCGCGGCTGCCCGGCGTCGGCGGTGCGGCAGAACAGGTTGTAGAAGTCGGCCACGCCGGCGTGGGTGATCCAGGCCTTGGTGCCGTTGACGACGTAGTCGTCGCCGTCGCGGACCGCCCGGGTGGTCAGCGCCGCGGCGTCCGAGCCGGCCTGCGGCTCGGACAGGCAGTAGGCGCCGAGCAGCTCGCCGCCGAGCATGTCGGGCAGCCAGCGCGCCCGCTGCTCGTCGGTGCCGAACGTCGGCGAGCGGGTAGCAGGCCAGGGTGTGCACGCTGACGCCCTCGGCGACGGTCGGCCCAGCGGTCGCGAGCTCCTCGAGCACCTGCAGGTAGACCTCGTACGGCTGGCCGCCGCCGCCGTACTCCTCGGGGTAGGGCAGGCCGAGCAGGCCGGCCCTGCCCAGCGTGCGGAACACCTCGCGCGGGAACCGGCTGCTCTGCCTCGTACGCCGCGGCCTGCGGCGCGAGCTCCTCGCGGCCAGCTCGCGGGTCAGGTCGAGCAGCGCCGCGGCCTCGTCGGTCGGCAGGTGACGGTCGACGGCCACCGGTCAGCCCGCCAGCACGACGTAGTCGCGGTCGGTGACGTTGAGCCGCTCGATGCCGTCGTCGGTGCGTCACGACGATGTCCTCGATGCGGGCGCCGTGCGCGCCCGGCAGGTAGATGCCCGGCTCGATGGAGAACGCCATGCCCGGCTCGAGCACGGTCGGCGTTGCCCTCCACGATGTAGGGCTCCTCGTGGGTCTCCAGGCCGATGCCGTGGCCGGTGCGGTGGATGAACTGCTCGCCGTACCCGCCGTCGGTGATCACCTCGCGGGCCGCCGCGTCGACCGACTCGGCCGTGACCCCGGGGCGGGCGTGCGTCGCAGGCCGCGAGCTGGGCCTCGTGCAGCACCCGGAAGTAGTCGGCGAACGGCGCGGGCGGCTCGCCCAGGGTGTACATCCGGGTGCAGTCCGAGCAGTAGCCCTCGGGCATCGTGCCGCCGATGTCGACGACGACGGCGTCGCCGCTCTCGAGCACCCGGTCGCCGACCTCGTGGTGCGGGCGACGCGCCGTTCGGGCCGGAGCCGACGATGACGAAGTCGACGGTCGACGTGACCCTCGTCGAGGATCGCGGCGGCGATGTCCGCGGCCGGCCTCGCGCTCGGTGCGGCCGGGCCGCAGGAACTCGGCCATCCGGGCGTGCACCCGGTCGATGGCCTGCGCCGGCCCGGCGCAGCGCGTCGACCTCCTCGGTGGTCTTGCGCATCCGCAGGTCGCCGAGCACCGCGGACGGCGAGCGACTGCTCGGCGCTCGGGCAGCGCGGCGCGCATCCGCAGCACCTGCTCGGCCCACATCCGGTTGGCCAGCGCGACCCGCGCCGGGGCTGCCCAGGCGGTCGGCGATCACGGCGTACGGGTCGTCGGTCTCGCGCCAGCCGACGACCTCGACGTCGAGGTCGCGCACCGGCGACGCGAGCGACGGCGGGCACCTCCAGCCCGGGCGCCACCATGAACGGCCGCGCCGTCCGCCGGCAGCACCAGGCAGGTGAGCCGCTCCAGCGGCAGCGCGTCGTAGCCGGTCAGCCAGCGCAGGTCCGGGCCCGGGGTGACCAGCAGTGCGTCGATGCCGGCGTTCGCGGCGGCCTTGCGGGCGCGTGACACACGGTCGGGCGAGGTGAGATGGCCTGTCATAGCGCCCAATCTAGACGCACGTCGCCGACCTCGTCCCGCGGCCCTCGGAGCTGATCTGGCAGGCTCGGGGCCGTGACCGCGGACCCCGGCAAGCTGCTGCTGCTCGACACCCCCTCGCTGTACTTCCGGGCGTTCTTCGGCGTGCCCGACACGATGACCGCGCCGGACGGCACCCCCATCAACGCCGTGCGCGGCCTGCTCGACTTCATCGCGCGGCTGATCAGCGACCGGCAGCCGACGCGGCTGATCGCGGCGATGGACAACGACTGGCGGCCCGCCTTCCGGGTCGAGGCGCTGCCGTCGTACAAGGCGCACCGGGTGGCGCACCGGCCGACGAGGAGGAGGTCCCCGACGCGCTGTCCCCGCAGGTCGCCATCATCGAGGACGTGCTCGAGGCGCTGGGCATCGCGTGCTTCGGCGTCGACGGCTACGAGGCCGACGACGTGATCGGCACCCTCGCGACGCACGACCGCGGGCCCGGTCGACGTCGTGACCGGCGACCGCGACCTGTTCCAGCTGGTCGACGACGCCCGCGCGGTGCGGATCCTCTACACCGCCCGCGGCGTCGGCCGCGCCGACGTCGTCGACGAGGCGTGGGTGGCCGCCAAGTACGGCATCCCCGGCCGGGCGTACGCCGACTTCGCGACGCTGCGCGGCGACCCGAGCGACGGGCTGCCCGGCGTCGCCGGCGTGGGCGACAAGACCGCGGCCGCGCTGATCACGAAGTACGGCTCGCTGCCGGCGCTGCTCGACGCGCTGGACGCCGGCGACAACGCGATGCCGGCCGGTGCGCGCACCAAGCTGGCCGCGTCGCGCGACTACCTGGCGGTCGCGCCGAAGGTGGTCGCGGTGGCCGGGGACGTGCCGTTGCCGTCGTACGACGACAGCATCCCGGCCAGCCCGCGGGACCCGGACCGGCTGGTCGAGCTGTCGCAGCGGTGGGGGCTGGACAGCCCGCTCAACCGGGTGCTGTCGGCGTTCACCGAGGTGCACGCGAAGGACTGACCGGCGGTCAGCTGGCGATGCCGCGCTTCGTGAGCAGCTCGGACCGGCTGGCGGCGTAGCCGACCATCCAGTGCGGGTGGTAGCGGTAGAGGCAGATGTCCTCGCCCCACTCCAGCGGCGAGCTGCTGTAGTACGCGGTCCAGTGCCCGAGGGTCTCGTCCCAGTCCGGGTCGGCCGGCTGCATGCGTTCGACCTTGCCGTGGCTGAAGACCGCCAGCTCCTCGCCGTCGACGTGCGCGACGCTCACCGCCGGCCGGTCGCGCAGGTGCCGGGCCTTGGCAGCGGTGCCGCTGGTGCTGAAGCTCCAGGTGGCATGCAGGAAGTGGCCGTCCATCGCGCTGATCCGCGGCTCGCCGTGCGCGGTGACCGTCGCGACGCTGAGCACCTTCATGCCGGTCAGCAGCGCGACGAGGTCCGCCGCGGTCAGGACGCGGTTCGTCGTTGATGATGCTGCGCAGGTGCTCGGTCGACGTCGACAGCGAGCGGTCCAGCAGCTCTTGCAGGGCAGCGGTCTCGGCCGCGGTCTCCAGCACGGAACCCACGATAGGACGCGCGACCGACAGTCGGTCAGACGACCGACGAGTACGCGACCACGCCGCGGCGCAGCAGGTCGGCCGCCTTCCGCGCGGCGGCGCCCACCTGCTCGGCGCCGGGCTGCTGCCGGCTCGCGTCGGCGAGCTGCCCGAGCAGGTCGACCACCTGCTTGGTCCAGCGGACGAAGTCGCCCGGGGCCAGGTCGGCGTCGCGCAGCACGGCGTCCAGCGCGTGCCCGGACGCCCAGCGGTAGGCCGCCCAGGCGAACCGCAGGTCCGGCTCGCGGGCCGGCGCGAGCCGGTGCGCGCGCTCCCGGTCCTCCAGCGCGCGCCACCGGCGCTCGGTCTCCGCCAGCACCTCCCGGGTGCGCCCGGCGGCAGCTGCGGCGGCGTCGCGTCGTCGTCCCGGCGGGACTCGTAGACCAGCGCCGACACCACCGCGGCCAGCTCGGCCGGCAGCAGCCCCTCCCAGACCCCCTCGCGCAGGCACTCGGCGGTGACCAGGTCCAGCTCGGTGTACAGGGCGCCGAGCGCGCCGCCCGGCGGTCGTGACCTCGTCGCCGTCCAGGTAGCCGAGCTCCTGCAGCAGGTCGCAGACCCGGTCGAAGGTGCGGGCGATGGTGTGCGTCCGCTCCCGGACCCGGCGGGACAGGCCGTCGGTCTCGCGCCGCAGCCGGTGGTAGCGCTCGGCCCACCGGGCGTGGTCCTCGCGCTCGGCGCAGCCGTGGCAGGGGTGCGCGCGCAGCTCGGCGCGCAGCCGCAGCAGCTCGTCGTCGTCGGCCGCTGCCGACCGGCCCCGCTTGGCCCTGCCGGGTGGCGTCTCGGCCAGCCCGGTGTTGCGCAGGGTCGAGGCGAGGTCGCGCCGGCTGCGCCGGGTTGCGCGGGTTGAACGTCTTCGGGATCCGCAGCCGGTGCAGCGCCTCGACCGGCGTCGGGAAGTCGGCCAGCGACAGCCGGCGCACCTGCCGCTCGGCCGTGAGCACCGTCGGCCGCGGGCCGTCGGCGCCGCCGGCGCGTCCCCGGGTCGAGCACCACGGCGAGGCCGGCCGCGCCGCCCGGCCGGGACGTGGATGACGTCGCCGGGCCGCAGCTTCTCCAGCGACGCCGCGGCCTGCGGCGCGCCGCTGGCGGCGCCCGGTGCGCGACAGGTCGGCCTCGCGGTCGGCGATCGCGCGGCGCAGCCCGGCGTACTCCTCGAAGTCGCCGAGGTGGCAGGTCATCGCCTCGCGGTAGCCCTCGAGGCCCTCCTCGTTGCGCGCCACCTGCCGGGCGAGCCCGACCACGGCCCGGTCGGCCTGGAACTGCGCGAACGACGTCTCCAGCAGGTCGCGGGCCTTGGCTCGGCCCACCTGGCCGACCAGGTTGACCGCCATGTTGTACGACGGCCGGAAGCTGGAGCGCAGCGGATAGGTGCGGGTGGACGCGAGCCCGGCCAGCGCCGCCGGGTCGAGCCCGGGTGCCCAGACCACGACCGCGTGGCCCTCGACGTCGATGCCGCGCCGCCCGGCCCGGCCGGTGAGCTGGGTGTACTCCCCCGGCGTGACGTCGGCGTGGCTCTCGCCGTTCCACTTGACCAGCCGCTCGAGCACGACCGACCGGGCCGGCATGTTGATGCCGAGGGCCAGCGTCTCGGTGGCGAACACCGCCTTGACCAGGCCGCGCACGAACAGCTCCTCGACGACCTCCTTGAAGGTGGGCAGCATGCCGGCGTGGTGGGCGGCGATGCCGCGCTCGAGGCCCTCGAGCCACTCGTGGTAGCCGAGGACGTGCAGGTCCTCGGCCGGGATGTCGGCGCACCGCGCCTCGACGAACGCGCGGACCTCGGCGCGCTCCTCGGCGGCGAGCAGCCGCAGGCCGGAGCGCAGGCACTGGGTGACGGCGGCCTCGCAGCCGGCCCGGCTGAAGATGAAGGTGATCGCCGGCAGCAGCCCCTCGCTGTCCAGCCGGTCGATCACCTCGACCCGGCTGGGCGCGCGGACCCCGCGGACCCGCCGCCCGCCGCGGGCCGGGCGCTGCGCCGACGAGCGGACGAACCGGTCCTGCTCGCGGGACAGCCGGACCAGCTCGGGGTTCACCTTGGCGGAGCCGTCCTTGGCGCGACCGGTCCTCCACGAACAGGTCGTAGAGCCGCCGTCGGCCAGCACGTGCTGCCACAGCGGCACCGGCCGGTGCTCCTCGACGACGACCTCGGTGTCGCCGCGCACGGTGCCCAGCCAGTCGCCGAACTCCTCGGCGTTGCTCACCGTCGCCGACAGCGAGACCAGGGCGACCGACTCCGGCAGGTGGATGATCACCTCCTCCCAGACCGCGCCGCGGAACCGGTCGGACAGGTAGTGCACCTCGTCCATCACGACGTAGCCGAGGCCGCCGAGGGTGTCGGAGCCGGCGTACAGCATGTTGCGCAGCACCTCGGTGGTCATCACGACCACCGGCGCCTCGCCGTTGACGCTGTTGTCGCCGGTGAGCAGGCCGACGCGGTCGGCGCCGTAGCGCGCGACGAGGTCGGCGTACTTCTGGTTCGACAGCGCCTTGATCGGCGTCGTGTAGAAGCACTTGCGGCCCTCGGCCAGCGCGAGGTGCACGGCGAACTCGCCGACCACCGTCTTGCCCGACCCGGTCGGCGCGGCGACCAGCACGCCCGCCGCCCGCCTCCAGCGCCTCGCAGGCCCGCACCTGGAAGCCGTCCAGCCCGAACGGGTACAGCGCCTCGAAGGAGGCCAGCTGGGTGCCGGCACGTGCCCGTCTGCCGCCGCGCGTCGGCGTACCGCTGCGCGGGAGTAGCCATGCCCGCCAATCTACGTGGCGCGACCTACCCGGCTGCGAAGACCCGCAGCGCGCCGGGCACCGCCTCGATGTGCACCGGCAGCACCGACACCCGCTCGCCGTCGGCGTACGCCGTCACACCCGGCGAGGCGAGCTGACCTGGCGGGCCCGGCGCACGGTGACGGCCGGGTGGTCGACGTGGGTGCCCTTGTAGACGGTCGGGAACACCCGGAGGAACTCGAGCTTGGAGATCGGGCCGAGCACCGTGACGTCGAGCAGGCCGTCGTCCAGCCGGGCGTCCGGGCAGACCCGCATGCCGCCGCCGTACGACGAGCCGTTGCCGACCGCCACCAGCATCGCCTCGGTCTGCCAGGTCTCCCCGTCCAGCTCGAGGGTGTACGGCACCGGCTTGAAGGTGCGCAGCTCGGCGAGGATCGCCAGGTTGTACCGGCTGCGCCCGCTCGGCCAGGTCATCCGGTTGGCGCGCTCGTTCACCATCGAGTCGAAGCCGGACCCGAGCACCCCGGCGAACCAGCGCCCGCTCGCCCGCCCGAGGTCGACCGGTCGGGTCCGGCCGGCCACGGCGAGGTCGACGGCCGCGACCGGGTCGTCCAACGCGAGACCGAGCGCGCGGGCGATGTCGTTGCCGGTCCCGGCCGGGACGATCCCGAGCGGTACGTCGGTGCCGGCGACCACCTGCAGCGCCAGGTTGAGCAGGCCGTCGCCACCGACCGCCACGACACCGTCGACACCGGCGGCGACCCGGTTGCGCAACCGGTCGAAGGCCTCGTCGGCGTCACGGCCGACGACCACGTCGACGTCGATGCCGCTGTGGCGCAGCCGGTCGGCCACCGGGTCCAGCAGCCGCCCGCCGCGGCCCTTGCCGGACGTCGGGTTGACCAGCAGGGCGAGGCAGCGCGTCACGGCCGAAGGCTAGTGGGCCGATCAGCTGTCGTCGCGCCGGTCCGGGTCAGTGTCGAGGTCCGAGTCGGGGTCGAGGTCCAGCGGGCTGGCCGTGGTGTCGAGCGGGCTGGCCTCGTCGTCGTCCAGCGCGGAGTAGTCGAGACCGTCGATGCCCTGCAGCCGGCGGCGCCGGTCGACGAGCAGGGCCAGGCCGGCGGCGATGTAGTAGAGGACCAGCATCGGCACTGCCAGCGCCGTCATCGTCCACGGGTCGCCGGAGGGGGTGGCGACGGCGGCGAAGAGGAACGCCCCCAGGATCACCGGACGCCAGGCGCGCACCAGCTGCCGCCCGGAGACGATGCCGGCGAGGTTGAGCCCGAACATGAAGACCGGCAGGACGAACGCGATGCCGAACACCAGGAACATGCGCAGCACGAACGACATGTAGGTGTTGAGGCTGATGATGTTCGCGACGTTCTCGGGGTCCGGGTTGAAGCCGATCAGCAGGTCGAAGCCCTTGGGCAGGAAGATGTAGGCCAGCAGGGCGCCGCCCAGGAACAGCGGGACGCTGACGCCGACGAAGGCGATGCCGTAGCGCTGCTCCTTCTTGTGCAGCCCGGGAGCGACGAAGCCCCACAGGTTCCACAACCACACCGGGCTGGCGATGAAGAGCCCGGCCATCGCGCAGATCTTCAGCGCGAAGGTGAACGGGTCACCGATGCCCTGGAAGTTGAGCGTGACGCCGGGGTACTTGTCCTTGATCGAGTCGATCGGTGCGGTGAGCAGCTCGAAGAGCTGGTCGTAGAAGAACGCCGCGATGATGGTGCCGACGACGATGGCCAGCACCGAGCGGACGAGCCGGATGCGCAGCTCGCGCAGGTGGTCCGTGAGGGACATCCGTCCCTCGGCGTCCCGTGGAGCGGGCGGCCGCTTGGACCGGTTGCCCAGGATGGTCACCACGGGGAGTCAGAGCCGACTGAGCGCAGGCTCAGCGGTCGCGGTCGGCGGGCTCCGGCGGGGTAGCCGCACGCTCGGCGGGAGCCGGCTCGACGACCCTGCCCTCGACCTCGCGCGTCGGGGCGGGAGCGGCGGGCGGCGCCGGCTTCTCCTCGCCGTCGTTGCCCATCTCCTTCACCTCGGACTTGAAGATGCGCATCGAGCGGCCCAGGCTGCGGGCGGCGTCCGGCAGGCGCTTGGCTCCGAACAGCAGCACAAGCACGACCAGGATGATGATGATCTCGGGAGCCCCGATGCCCTTTAGCATGATTACCTCTGCAGTCGTCGGCTGGTGCTCTGCGATCGTACGACAGACACGTCGTCCCGCGGGTGGGGATCGAGATCGTCGAGCTGGTCGGCGATCTGGGCCAGGCGGTCACTCGCCGTTCCGAGCTCCCGCGTCAAGGCCTTGGCCTTGCGCCACAGGTCCCGTCCCAGCAGGAAGAACGCCACGGCGGCGGTCAGCAGCAGGACTGCCCAGACGGCGACCCAGATCATGGGTCGAGCCTAGCGACCGGGCGTGTCGGGCGTGCGCTGTCAGGCCTGGACGCGCGGGCTGATCATCGCGGCGAGCAGGTGCACGCGGTCCAGCCCGAGGGCGAAGTCGAGCACGTCGTCGTAGGTGATCGCCGCGCCGTGGTGCTCCTCGAGCGCCTCCGCCGGGATCACCCACTGCTCGGCCATGACGCCACCGGAGACCAGCAGGGTGACGACCTCGTCGTCGGCCGGCTTGCGGACCTCGTCGTTGCAGGTGGTGCAGAGGAAGGAGTAGTAGCTCCAGTCGGTGCGCGAGCACACGACGAGCCGCATCTGCTCCGGGGTCAGCTCCACGTCTCCGCACACCGGGCACGAGGTCTTGATCGTGGTCATGATTGCCGTCCCTCCGCTGCCTGGGCTCCTGTGCGGAGCGTCTCCCCGTAGTTCGGCAGGCAGCGTGGAACGCTTGAGCAATATGGGCCGTACGCACCAGTCCTATACCCGGACGTAGGCCTCGAGAGCCGTTCGGGCAGCGGCGGTCACCCGTTCGGCCAGGTCCGGCGGGTCGACCACCCGCAGGGCGCCGCCGAGCCGCAGCGCGAGCTGGCGCAGCCAGCCGTCGTCGGCGACCCGCAGGCGCACGAGGAGCAGCTCGTCGGGCAGCTCGACGACCTCCTCGACCGGGTAGTAGTCGATGACCCAGTGCGCCGGCGGGGCGAGCTCCAGGGTGACCAGGACGTCGGCCGGGGACGGCCACGAACAGCCCCTCGCCCAGGTCGCGCTCGGCGGCGGCCGCCGGGACCTCGGCGGCGACGTCGAGCACCGTCAGCGCCTCCACCCGGTCCAGCCGGAACAGCCGCACGTCCTCCGCGCGCCGGCACCAGCCCTCGAGGTACCACCGGCCGTCGACGAGCAGCACCCGCATCGGGTCGACGTCCCGCTCGGTGGTCTCGTCCCGGGCGGGCACGAAGTAGGTCAGGTGCACCCGGCGGCCACCGGCCAGCGCCCGCCGGACGTCGGCCAGCGGGCCCTGGACCTCGACCTCCACCCGCACCTGGGCGCTGGCCGAGCCGGACTCGCCGGCCGCGGCCTCGAGCTTGAGCAGGGTGCGCTGCAGGGCGTCCCGGTCGTGCAGCCCCGGGACGTCGGCCAGCGCGCGGAGCCCGACCAGCAGGGCCAGCGCCTCGTCGACGCCGAGCCGCAGCGGCCGGGCGATCGCGTCGGCGTTGCCGAGGTAGACGCGGCCGTCGTCCCAGTCGACCTCGATCAGGTCGTCCGGCAGGTGGCCCGGCGTCCCGCAGACGAAGAGCAGCTCGAGGTCCTTGACCAGCTGCGACTCGGTGATCCCGAACTCGGCGGCGACCTCGGCGAGCGGGATGCCCTGCCGGCTCACCAGGTACGGCACGAGCGCGAGCAGCCGGGACAGGCGGTCGGTGGCGCCGGGGCTCACCGGCCGGCCCCGGTCATGCCGCTCCCCCGGTGGCGGCAGGCACGCCCAGCACGCCACGCAGCCGGCGTACGACGGCGTCCCTGAGCTCGGGCGGGTCCTTCACCTGGACGTCGGCGCCGTGGCCGGCGACCTCCTCGGCCAGCATGTCGATGTCGCTGTAGGGCACGGTGAGCTCGTCCAGGCCGTCGGCGCCCTCGTGGACCGCGGTGGCCCGCCGCCGGAGCCGGACCCCGGAGCCCTGACGGACGCACAGGCGCGCGTCGCGGTGGGCGCGGGTCGGCACCAGGGTGGCGACCTGGGCACGCAGGTCGATGCCCTCCGGGACCTGCACCTCGCCGTCGCGGCCCGCGCTGCGGACCGGCCCGGCGACCCGGGACAGGCGGAACACCCGGGTGGCGCCGCGGTCGCGGTCGTGGCCGACGACGTACCAGCGGCCGTGCCGGGACACGATGCCCCACGGCTCGAGGTGCCGCTCGGTGACGTCCGGCTGCCCCGGCGTGCGGTACGGGAAGCGGATCGGCCGGCGGTCGCGCACCGCGGCGTACACCGGCTCGAAGGCCGGCTCGCTGGTGCGGACCCGGGGCTCGATGCCGACCAGGCTGCCGAGGTCCGGCTCGACGCCGGCGGCCTTGAGCTTGAGGACGGCCCGGGACGCCGGCGCCGCCAGGCTGGCCTGCTGCCAGACCCGGGAGGCCAGGCCGAGCACGGCCAGCTCGTCCGGGGTGAAGGAGACCTCGGGCAGGGCGTAGGCCGCCCGGTCGACCCGGTAGCCGACCTCGTCGTCGAACCAGGCGTCGTTCCCGCCGGTCTCCAGCGGGATGCCCATGTCGCGGAGCTCTTCCTTGTCCCGCTCGAACATCCGGTCGAAGGCCTCGTCCGAGGGGCACTCGACGTACTGCGGCACGGCTGTGCGGATCTGCTCCTTGGCCAGGAACTGCCGGGTCGACAGCAGGCAGATCACCAGGTTGAGAAGCCGCTCAGTCTTGTGCGCGGACATGTCCCCAGAACCTACCGTCCCGGGGTACCTCCGCGCTTCTCCGAAGTTGATCACGCGAGCGTGATCAACGGTCGCGGGTGCGGTGAGTTCACCGCACCCAGCAACCAGTGATCACGCCAGCGTGATCAACTAGGGAAGGCGGTCAGCGGACGTCGACCAGGTCGACGACGAAGATCAGCGTCTCGCCGGGGGCGATGACAGCGCCGGCGCCGCGGTCGCCGTACCCGAGCTCGGGCGGGATGACCAGCTGGCGACGGCCGCCGACCTTCATGCCCGACCACGCCCTGGTCCCAGCCGGCGATGACGTTGCCGGCGCCGAGCGGGAACGCGAAGCTCTGCCCGCGGTTCCAGGAGGCGTCGAACTCCTCACCGGTGGAGTAGGCGACGCCCACGTAGTGGACGACGGCGGTCGCGCCGGCCGTGGCCTCGGCGCCGTCGCCCTCGGTCAGGTCGATGATCTCGAGGTCGCTCGGCGGCGGGCCCTCCGGGAAGTCGATCTCGGGCTTCTCGTCATGCCCGCTAGCACTGGTCTCGTGGATCTCCTTCGACTCCTTCTCGGCGGGCCCGTGGACGCCGAGCACGTCGATGACGACGGCGACGCTCTCCTTGGCGGCGTCGGTGCCCTCCTGCGACGGCAGCGTCAGCAGCACCCGGCTGCCGGCCGGCGTGCCGATCAGCAGGTCGAACGGGCTGGGCTGCTGCGCCACCGATCGGCACGCCCTGCGGGCCCTGCCGTCCGCCGGTCTGGGCCTTGTCGTAGGAGCTGCTCAGCGGCTCACCGGTCCAGCTGACGGCGGTGTACTCGACGACCCCGAGGTCACCCTTGGCGACCTTGTCGCCGGTGCCCTCGGCGAGGACGGTCACCGTCGGCTCCTTCGGGGGCGTCGTGCCCTCCGGCACCGAGATGGTGGGCTGTGCGCCGCTGTCGCCGGTGACCTTCGGCAGGTCGGCCGGGAGGTCCGTCACCGGGGTGTTCTTCGGCGCCGGCGCCGGACTTCGAGTACGACGCGATGACGTCCACGACGAAGACCAGCGAGTCGGTCCCCTTGATGCCGGCGTCCGGGTTGCCCTTCTTGCCGTAGCCGTCCTTGGGCGGGACGACCATCAGCACCCGGCTGCCGGCGTTGACGCCGACCAGGCTCTCGTCCCAGCCGCCGATGACACCGCCGGCGCCGATCGGGAACGCGGCGGGCTGCTTGCGGTCGTAGGAGTTGTCGAACACCTTGCCGCTCTTGTAGATCTCGCCGAGGTAGTCGGCGACCAGCAGGTCGCCCTTCTTGACCTTCGGGCCGTCGCCCTCGGAGAGCACCTCGTAGTCCAGCGTCTTCGCGGGAGCAGGTGTCCTTGGCGACGGTGATCTTCGGCTTCTGGCCGAACGAGCCCGACACCTCCGGCAGGTCGGACGAGTCGCCGCCACCGCACGCGGCCAGCGAGCCGGCGAGCAGGACGGGGAGCAACAACAGGGCGGGACGGCGCACGAAGAAACCTCGAGAAATCTGGGGAAGGGGACCACGCCAGCCTAACCCGAGGGCTCAGGCGCCCCGAACCGCCGTACGCCCGGCCAAGCGTGACGGCCAGCAAACTCCCAGCAGACTCACATACTCGCGATGAGCTTCTCCACCCGCTCGTCGACCGAGCGGAACGGGTCCTTGCACAGCACCGTGCGCTGCGCCTGGTCGTTGAGCTTGAGGTGCACCCAGTCGACGGTGAAGTCGCGCCGGCGCTCCTGCGCGCGGCGGATGAACTCGCCGCGCAGCCGGGCCCGGGTCGTCTGCGGCGGGACCGACTTGGCCTGGAAGATCTCCAGGTCGTGGGCGACGCGCTCGGCCTGCCCGCGGCGCTGCAGCAGGTAGTACAGCCCGCGCTCCCGCGAGATGTCGTGGTAGGCGAGGTCCAGCTGGGCGACCCGCGGACGACGACAGCGCCAGGTCGTGCTTGGCGCTGTAGCGCTCGATCAGCTTGTACTTCATCACCCAGTCGATCTCGGTCGACGACCGGTCGAGGTCCCCGGTCTCGACGGCGAGCAGCGTGCGCTCCCACAGGTCGAGCACCTGCTTGACGACGCCCTCGTCCAGCCCGCGGCGGGCCGCGAAGTCGCGGGCCTTGGTGAAGTACTCCCGCTGGATCTCCAGCGCGCTGGCCTCGCGGCCGTTGGCCAGCCGCACCTTCTGCTGGCCGGTGATGTCGTGGCTGATCTCGCGGATCGCCCGGATCGGGTTCTCCAGGGTGAGGTCGCGCATCACGACGTTCGGCCTCGATCATCCGCAGCACCAGGTCGGTGGCGCCGAGCTTGAGCAGCGTCGTGGTCTCGCTCATGTTCGAGTCGCCGACGATGACGTGCAGCCGGCGGTAGCGCTCGGCGTCGGCGTGCGGCTCGTCGCGGGTGTTGATGATCGGGCGCGACCGGGTGGTGGCCGACGACACGCCCTCCCAGATGTGCTCGGCGCGCTGGCTGACGCAGTAGACCGCGCCGCGCGGGGTCTGCAGCACCTTGCCCGCGCCGCAGATGATCTGCCGGCTGACGAGGAACGGGATGAGCACGTCCGCCAGCCGGGTGAACTCGCCGTGCCGGCCGACCAGGTAGTTCTCGTGGCAGCCGTAGGAGTTGCCGGCCGAGTCGGTGTTGTTCTTGAACAGGTAGACGTCGCCGGCGATGCCTTCCTCGCGCAGCCGGCGCTCGGCGTCGACGAGCAGGCCCTCGAGGATGCGCTCCCCCGCCTTGTCGTGCATGACGAGCTCGCGGATGTCGTCGCACTCGGGCGTCGCGTACTCGGGGTGGCTGCCGACGTCGAGGTAGAGCCGGGCGCCGTTGCGCAGGAAGACGTTGCTGCTGCCGGCCCCACGACACGACGCGGCGGAACAGGTAGCGCGCCACCTCGTCCGGCGACAGTCGCCGCTGTCCCCTGAACGTGCACGTGACGCCGTACTCGTTCTCCAGCCCGAAGATGCGGCGGTCCATGACGACACCGTACGCCGGGAGAGGTCCGCCGGTCGGGAGGACGAGCGAGCTCCGGCTGCGAGTGTCCGGATCGTTTACCGGATGCTGACCCCGCCGTCAGCTGCGGCTGAGCACCAGCCCGTCGATCCGCACCGGAGCGCCGCTGGAGCGGACCCGGAGGGTGACGGTCGCCTTGTGCAGGCGGAACGCCGGCAGCATGAAGACCTTGGTCTTCTGCTTCGGCCCGGCGAGGTTCACCGTGCCGATCCGCTTGCCGTCGACGAGGACGGCCACCTTGCCGCAGGCGCGGCAGGTGCCGGCCGCGATGCCGACCCGCTTCACCCGGGCCGACGTACGGGTCAGGGTGGCGCCCTTGCGCTTCGTCGTGAGGTAGGTGCCGTTGAGGAAGCCGGTGCTGCCCTTGCGGACCAGCCGGACGACCGGCTCAGGCTGCGGTCGTCCGAGCGACCGGGCCAGGCAGCGGCCGCCGGTCCAGCCGGACACCTGGCCGGCCCGGTTCCGGGCGCGGACCGAGACGCAGTAGGTGTAGCCGGGACGCAGGGTCGGCGACACCCCGGTGATCGCCCGCTTCTGCCACTTGGCGGGCAGCGCCCACGGGCCGAACGTGCCGTCCCAGCGGGCCTTGCGCCACCGCACGTCGTACGTGCGGATGGCGCTGGACACGAAGCCGCCGGCCCAGCTGAACCGCTCGCGCGGCGCGGACGTGCCGAACGCCGCCGGGCCGGTCGTGCGGACCGTCGGGATGCCGCTGGCGAGGTGGTTCCAGACGCCGCCGGTACCGGCGTTGTCGAGTGCCTCCTGGTTGACGGCGATGCTCGGCTGCGGTCCGCCGTACGGCGTCCAGGACGGGACGTAGGTCGCGACGCCCTTCACGACCCGCCAGATCCGGCCGGTCTCGGCGCTCTGCAGGAAGGTGCCTTCGCGGGGCCGGGCGGGCAGCGAGGCGAACTGGCTGTCCGACAGGGTCTGCACCGGCTGCGGCCCGCCGAGACGCGAGCCCAGTCGGTGACCGGGATCGGCGCGCCACCGGCGATCCGGTACGTCGCACCGCCGCCGCTGGGCTGGACGAACGCGCCCTCGGGGGCCAGCTGGTAGGGGCGACGGGGGCGTCGACCGAGTTGTTGTCGATGTTCACGGTGACCCCGCCCCAGGTCTCCTGGTGGCCGCCGCGGTACTGGTGGATGCGCTGGTGGTCGGCCCACGTTGTCGGGGATCGCCGGGTCGCTCAGCGTGGCCGGGTCGCCGGGCTGGGTCTGGCTGTCGTTGTGCCAGCGGGCGAACCAGATGCGCGTCCGGTGCGGTCATCGACGTCGTGGCACGTCGTGCCGCCGTCGAAGAGCTCGCCGCCATGGTGTTGGAGCTGGAGTAGATGCCGGAGACGTAGCCGCGGACGTGCAGGCGGTCGGTCCACGCACCCGAGGAACTGCCGGGCCGCCGTCAGGCAGGTGTTGTTGTTGTAGTTGTACGCCTCCATGTCGAAGTAGACCGGGTTGCCGCCGCCGAGGCCGAGCGCGTTGAGCTGCACGATCGCGTCGTCGGCTGCGGCCGTGCCCTGCGCGGCAGCCTGGGCCGGGTCGATCTTGTTCGGGTAGTCGGATGCAGGACGCCTGCAGGCCGACGTACGTCGGGATCAGGGTCCAGCCCTGCGCGATGGTCTGCGCCACCCAGTCGGCGTTGAGGTTGGGCTGCGAGCAGCCGCGGCTGGCACCGCCGATGTACATGTTGGAGGCCCTGTACGGCGACGCGCTGTACCAGGTGGCCATCGTCGTCAGCGGCTGCGCGGTGCAGGCGTCGAAGCCGAGGCCGGTGAACCGGGTGTCCGACGGCGAGCGCGTGCTGCTCGGGGTGCGGCTGCCGTCGGAGGTCGCGCGGTCGCTGCTGGCGAAGGTGCGCGCGTCGGCCTGGCCGGACGGGGTGGTGATCTCGGCAGTCGCGTCGTCGAAGCGCACCGACGAGGCGATCTCGCGGGCGCCGGCGGTGTCGTTGCCCGCGGCGACGACGACGCCGACCGGGCTGTCCGTCGGCGGTGACCACCCGGTCGGGGCTGACGACGCCCTGGAGGCTGCGGGTCGTGAGGTGCACGGCTTCGGTGCGACCGACCAGGTGCGGCGGGCAGGTGCTGCGGCTCGGGTCGCCGAGGTAGACCGCGTGCCGGTCGAACCGGACGCAGCCGGGCTCACCGGAGAGCCGGTGCACCGGCCAGGTCTCGGGCACGGTCACCGAGACGCCGCGGAAGGACACCGTCCGGGTGTCCGCGCCGCTGCTGCCCTGGGCTGCCTGCGCCGTCGCCGGCCAGAGCGACGCGGTCAGCGCCACCGTCGCGGCCGCCGCGAGCACCCTGAGGAACCGTCGCCGGTCGGTCGTCGCCACCCACTGCCCCCATGTTCGGTCGTCCCCGGCCGGGCAGCCGGTGCCAGGGCAGCCTACGGGTGATTTGTCCGCTCAGGAACGAGCCCGCGCCGTGGCGCGGTCATTGGCCCGGTTGATCGCCTCGACCAGCTCGTCCTTGGTCATCCGGGTCCGGCCGCGGATCTCCAGCCGCTTGGCGACGTCGAGCAGGTGGGCCTTGGTGCCCTTCGCGTCGACCCCGCCGGCGGTCGGTCCGCCGCGGCGGGCGGCGGCGCCGGTCTTCTCCGCCTGGTCGTCCGACGGGCCCTTGCGGCCCTTGTCGACCCAGCGGTCCCCCACCTTCTCGTGGGTGTGCTTGAGCGCGGCGAACGCGGTCCGGTGGGCGCGCTCCCCCTCGCCGTACTGGTCGACGGCCGCGTCGTGGGTCTTGCCCCAGGTGTCCCGGGCCTTCTTCGACGACCGGGCGACCGTCGAGGGCATGTCCTTCTTCGCAGGCACTGTCATCACCTCCACGAGCGGCTTCCCGAGCGGGAGCCGCAGAAACCCAGACAAGGCAGGGCCCTGGATCGTGACAGGTCAAGGACACGTGCTTGACCGTACGCCGCCGGCGGTCGGGCGCCTGCGCGTCGTCGAGCCGGTCAGCTGCCCTTCGGGTCGTCGTCGGCGGTGCCGTCGGCGTCCGGACCGGCCGGCTCGTGGGAGCCGCCGGCCAGGGCGACCGGCGGCGAGGTCTCCCGCTCGTCCGGCCCGGGGTGTGGCGTCCGGCTCGCCGGTGACGGCGTCGCCGAGCAGCTGGCCGAGCACCGCACCGGTGAGGCGGCGGAACTTGCGGCGCGGCCGGGCCCGGTCGAGGACGGCCACCTCGAGCTGGGCGGCGGTGAGCGAGCGCTGGTCGCCGGAGACCGGGTCGCGGCCGAGCAGCTCGACGGCGAGCCGGAGCGCCTCCTCCAGGGTCAGGCCGTCGCGGTAGCGCTCCGCGAGGCCCTGGCTGATCTGCTCGGCCGAGCCGCCCATGGCCACGAAGCCGTGCTCGTCGGCGACCGAGCCGTCGTACGTCAGGCGGTAGATCTGGTCGTCGTCGGCGGTCGCGCCCACCTCGGCGATGACCATCTCGACCTCGTAGGGCTTGGACTCGACGGTGAAGATCGTGCCGAGGGTCTGGGCGAAGACGTTGGCCAGGCCGCGGCCGGTGACGTCCTGGCGGTCGTAGGAGTAGCCGCGCAGGTCGGCGTAGCGGACGCCGGCCATCCGGAGGTTCTCGAACTCGTTGTACTTGCCGACCGCGGCGAAGGCGATCCGGTCGTAGATCTCGCAGATCTTGTGCAGCGCGCGGGAGAGGTTCTCGGCGACGAACAGGATGCCGCCGTCGTACTGCGATGACGACCACGCTGCGGCCGCGGGCGATGCCCTTGCGGGCGTAGTCGGCCCGGTCCTTCATGACCTGCTCGGGCGAGACGTATCCGAACGGCATCGTCACGACGCGGTCTCCTTGCCGATCGTCGGGCTGGCGGGCGCGGTGCTGGTCGGCTGGCCGGTCATCGCAGCGGCGCCTGCGGGCCGCCGGGGTGGTCCATCCGGCCGGCGACGACGGTGTCGACGATCGCGCCGACCTCGTCGTCGGACAGCCGCCGGTAGCCGTCGGCGGTGACGGTGGACACCACCGGGAAGATCCGCCGGGTGAGGTCGGGCCCGCCGGTCGCGGAGTCCTCGTCGGCCGCGTCGTAGAGCGACTGGACGGCGCAGAGCGTGGAGTCCTCGACGGTGAGGTCGTCGCGCCAGAGCTTCTTCAGCGCGCCGCGGGCGAAGACCGAGCCGGACCCGACCGAGTGGAACTTGTGCTCCTCGTAGCGGCCGCCGGTGACGTCGTAGGAGAACAGGCGGCCGGCCGGGCGGCGTCGTCGGCGTCCAGGTCGTAGCCCGCGAACAGCGGGACCACGGCGAGGCCCTGCATCGCCATCGCCAGGTTGCCGCGGATCATCAGCGCGAGCCGGTTCGCCTTGCCCTCGAGGGAGAGCGTGGCGCCCTCGATCTTCTCGTAGTGCTCGAGCTCGACCTGGAACAGCCGGACCATCTCGATGGCGATGCCCGGCCGCGCCGGCGATGCCGACGCAGGAGTAGTCGTCGGCGTGGAAGACCTTCTCGATGTCGCGCTGGGCGATGTAGTTGCCCATCGTCGCGCGCCGGTCGCCGGCCATCACGACGCCGCCGGGGAACGTCAGCGCGACGATCGTGGTGCCGTGCGGCGCCTCGGTGGTCAACGCAGTCGCCGGTGGCGTACGGCGTCCGGGGAGCAGCTCGGGTGAGTGTGCGCCGAGGAACTCGGCGAACGACGAGCTGCCGGGGGTGAGGTAGGCGGCCGGAAGTCGCCCCGAGCCGGCATGGTCGCTTGCCAACGGTTCCCTCTCTCGCGTGAACGCACGAACAAGCCGACCCTACTGCGGCGGCCGCGCCGTCATCACGCAGTGCCGAAGTCGGCCTGTCGCGCTCGCCAGCTTGCTCGATGCGCAGGTGGCTGCGCTACCCGACAGCGACTCCGGATGTCGATGACCTGCGCGCGCCGGGATCTGGGACGTGCTTGTTCCAGGTAGCCGCGGCTCGACGCAGGACTGTCGGGTCGTCCCCGAACTGGCCGAGGGCCGCGTTGCAGTGGAAGCAGAGCATGCCGCGGATCTCACCGGTGACGTGATCGTGATCGACGTGGACGGCTGCAGATGTCCGGCAGACCGCGCACAGCCCGTCCTGCGCGGCGAGCATGAGCTCCACTCGGCGGCTGCCGATGCCGTAGCGCTCCTCGAGGTGGTTGTGCCTGGTCTGTCCCGTGCAGCCTTCGCATGCTCTCGGACCGCCTTGGTGTTCTGACATGGGCGGCCAATCGGCGAACGGCAATGATCGCTCACACCCCGACAGAACTTGTGACCTGCGGGCACGAAGCGGTCTACCGGCGTGGCCTTCGCTCGCACCGAGCACAGTAAATTCATGCCGCACTGGGCACTCGATCTGGTGCTGTCGACTTCTCGGCGTGCGGCGAAGTCTGCGCGCGCTTCCTTGCGCGCGCATCGCCGGCACCGATTTCTGCCTCCGCGCCTGCGGCGAGCGCATCCCAGCTTGCGGGGACGGGCGCACGGCCTCAGGCGGCGAGCGCTGCGCACTTCCAGTACCTCGCGTCACGGCGCTTGTGGGCCACCGCCGCAGTCGCGACAGACCTTGAGCCGCCGATTTGTCGCCACTCACCAGGACCCACTGACCCCCCTTTTGTACAAATCCACGAACGAAATCCTCGCTATTGGTCTCGAAGACGTCATCGATCTCGTCGAGCATCGCGTCGATGTCGTCGTCGAGCTTTTCCTTGCGCTCGGCGACGTCGGTCGACGCCTCGACAGCGGTCTCCTCGACCTCCTCGGAGGTCTTGCTTGTTCGCTTCTGACCGCCGGTGTCCTTGCTCGCCATCCTGTGCCCTCCCACGTGGTCCCTGGGTCTTCTTCGACCTTAGTCGGCACCCGGGACGCAACCCAGGAGGCTGAAACCCCGAAGATCTTGGCCCGGCGCTCGCCGCACGCTAACCCGGCGTTAGGGCTGGAGCGCCCAGCCTTGCCGACGTCCGACCACCACGACGTCCGCGAGGAGCACCCGTGCCCGACCGCCGGCCCGACCCGGCCCGCGTCCGCGACCGCGCGACGAGGGTCGTGAGCGTCACCACGGCCCTCACCGGGGTGGGCTCGGTCCTGGCCACCGTTGCCGCAGCCGCCGCCATGGCGCCGCCCGCCGCTCCCCCGGCTGCGCCAGCACCGCCGCCGCCCTCGGTGTCGGCCCCGGCAAGGCCCGGCGCCCAGGAACCCGCGACCGGACCACAGCCCCCTGCGCAGCCGCCGACCGCCGCTCCCGCGCCGGCCGAGAAGGCCCCGGCGCCGGCCGAGCAAGGCCCCCGCCGGTCCCCCGGACGGCCGGGTCATGACCGCCACCTCCCGGACCTGGCCGGCCTGGTCGACGACGGTGCACGTCGCGGTCTCCGACCCGGGCGCGCTGGACACCGCCTGTCTCGTCGTCCGCGACGAGATGGCCCGCACGGCCCGGGCGGCCGACCGGTTCGACCGCACCTCCGAGCTCTCCGTCGTGAACGCCGCGGAGGGACGCCCCGTCGCCGTCTCCCCCGACTTCGTCCGGCTGCTGCGGATGGCGCTCGACGCCGCCGAGGCCACCGGCGGGCTGGTCGACCCGACGCTCGGAGCGCAGCTGCACGCGGCCGGCTACGACCGCGACATCGCTGAGTACGCCGACAGCCCGGCCGCGCCGAGCCACCGCGGCCCGCCACCGGCGGCTGGCAGCAGGTCGCCCTCACCGAGGAGACCGTCCAGCTGCCCGCCGGCGTCCTGCTCGACCTCGGCGCGACCGCCAAGGCGCTGACCGCGGACCTCGCTGCGGCCGCGGGCTGCCCGGCGTACCGGCTCCAACGTCCTGGTCTCGCTCGGCGGCGACATCGCGGTCGCGGGCGGCAGGTGGCGGGTGCAGGTCGGCGAGCACCCGGCCCCGACCACGCAGACGACGGCCCGTACGTCGACGTGTCCACCGGCGGTCTCGCCACCTCCACCACCCTCGCTCGGGCCTGGACCGTCGACGGCCACCCGGCGCACCACCTGATCGACCCCCGCACCGGCGCACCGGCCGACGGCCCGTGGCGCACCGCCACCGTCGCCGCGGCCAGCGCCCTGGACGCCAATGTCGCGAGCACGGCCGCTGTGATCCTCGGCGCGGACGCCGAGGACTGGCTGGCCGCGCGCCGGCTGCCCGCACGACTCGTCGCTCGCGACGGCACGGTCCGCGCCGTGGCCGGCTGGCCCGCGGAGGACGCGGCATGACCGAGACGCCGTACCTCTGGTACCTCAACCGGGCGAGCGGGCTGGTGCTGCTCGTCGTCCTGACGGTCACCCTGGTGCTCGGCGTGCTGGCCGCGGGACGCAGCACGCCGCCGTGGTGGCCGCGGTTCGCCACCGCCGCGCTGCACGCCAACCTCGCCGGTGTCAGCGTCGCCCTGCTCGCCGCGCACGTCGTCACCGCGGTGGTCGACGGCTTCGTCGACATCACGCCGGTCGACGCCTTCGTCCCCTTCCTGCTCGTCCTACCGACCGCTGTGGCTCGGCCTCGGCACCCTCGCGAGCACCCTGCTCGTCACGGCCGTCGTCACCGCCGCGGGCCGCGGACTCCTGCCGCCGACCGTCTGGCGCCGCACCCACCTGCTCGTCTACCCGGCCTGGCCGATCGCGGTCCTGCACGGCCTCGGCACCGGCAGCGACACGACCCGGTGGCCGGTGCTGCTGCTCACCTTCGCCTGCCCTGCTCGCCGTCGTGCTCGCCGTGGTCGCCCGGCTGGCCGTGCTCGAGCGGCCACCCGCCCGGCTCGCCCTGCGGCTGCTCGCGCTCTCGCTGCCGGTCGGCCTCGGCCTGTGGCTCGGCTCCGCCGACGGCCCGCTGCAGCCCGGCTGGGACGACCGCGCCGGCAGCCCCGCCACGACCGGCCAGGAGCTGTCATGAGGCTGCTCGCAGGCGTACCCGACGACGGCCACCTCGACCTCGACGGCCACCACCGCGTCCACGGTCCGATGGCGCAACGCCACGACCTGCTCGCCGAGGTGGAGCGGTCCGGGCTGACCGGTCGCGGCGGCGGCGGGTTCCCGCTCGCCCGCAAGATGCGCGCCGTGGCGACGCCCGCGGCCGCGCCGTGATCGTGGTCAACGCTGCGGAGAGCGAGCCGGCCGCCGGCAAGGACCACCACCTGCTCACCCGCACGCCGCACCTCGTGCTCGACGGCGCACAGGCCGCCGCCCGCAGCCTCGGCGCCCGCGAGGTGATCGTCTGGACGCACCGCGGCGACCGGCACTCCCGGGACAGCCTCGACGCCGCCATCGCCGAGCGGCCGGGCCGCCACCCGCGGGTCGTCGCCGGCCCGGACCGCTACGTCGCGGGCGAGGCGTCGGCGATCGTCCAGCACCTCTCCGGCGGCCCGGCGCTGCCGACCATGTCGCCCTACCGCACCGCCGAGCGCGGCGTCCGCGGCCGGCCCACCCTGCTCGCCAACGCCGAGACGTTCGCGCACCTCGCGCTGGTCGCCCGGCACGGCGCCGACTGGTTCCGCGAGGCCGGCACGCCCGACGAGCCCGGCACCGTCCTCGCCACCGTGCGCGGCGCGGTGCGCCACCCCGGTGTCGTCGAGGTCCCGCTGGGGCTGCCGATGGCCGGGCTGCTCGCGCGGGTCGGCGGCACGACCGGCGCCGTGGGCTCGTTCCTCGTCGGCGGGTACGCCGGCAGCTGGCTGACTGCCGGCGCGGCCGAGGTCCTGACGGTGAGCCGGTCGTCGATGGCGGCCCACGGCGCCGACCTCGGCGTCGGCCTGGTCGTCGCCCTGCCGGCCGACCGGTGCCCGGTCGCCGAGACCGCCCGGCTGCTCGGCTGGCTGGCGGCGGAGTCGACCGGCCAGTGCGGCCCGTGCATCAACGGGCTGCCCGCCATCGCCGCCGGGTTCGGCGACCTCGTCGCGGGTCACGCCGGCGCCGAACGCCTCGAGCAGCTGCACCGCTGGGCCGGCATGGTCACCGGCCGCGGCGCCTGCCACCACCCCGACGGCGCGGTCCGGCTGCTGCTCTCGACCCTGTCGGTGCACGGCGACCACCTGCGCGAGCACGCCCGACGCGGACCGTGCGACGACCTCGCGAGCTCCCCTGTCTGCCCCCTGCCACCGACCGCGGCGGCGGAGACCGGCCCGGGGCGGTGGCGATGAGCGTCCGGGTGACCGTCGACTGGACCCGGTGCACCGCGCACGGCCTGTGCGCCGAGCTGCTGCCCGAGCTGATCGACCTGGACGACTGGGGCTACCCCGTCGTGGCCGGCGGCCCGTTGCCGGCGGAGCTCGAGCCGCACGCGGTCGCCGCCCGGGAGGCCTGCCCCGCGCTCGCCGTACGGCTGGACAAGGTCACGCCGCCGGAAGCCGGTAGACCGACACGTGGGACCGCGACTCGGCGGTGAACTCGGCTCCGGTCCCAGTCCGCGTGCCTGGCCTCCAGCTCGAAGCCGGCCAGCTGCGCCATCAGGTCGAGCTCGGCCGGCCAGATGTAGCGGTGCGGGCTGCGGAACAGCTGCGCCTGCCTGCCCTCGTCGAAGCGGAAGTGGTGCGACACGACGCTGCTGGTTGCAGGACGTCGTAGGTGTCCAGCCCGATGTAGCCGGGCTCGGACTGCCAGACCGTGGCCGTGCTGACCCGGCGGCAGCTTGCGCAGCTCGGGCACCCACAGCTCGATCACGAACCGGCCGCCGGGCGACCAGGTGCCGGGCGGCGTTGCGGAAGCACGCGACCTGCTCGGCCTGGGTGAGCAGGTTGGAGATCGTGTTGAAGACGAGGTAGACGAGCGTGTACTCCCCCGGGGCGACGGCGGTCGCCATGTCGCCGACGACCACCGGGATCGTCGCCTCGTCGACCTTGGTCCGCAGCTGGTCGACCATCGGGGCGGACAGCTCGATGCCGGTGACGGGCACGCCGCGCTCGGCCAGCGGGACGGCCACCCGGCCGGTCCCGATGGCGAACTCGAGCGCCCGGCCGTCGCCGGCGAGTTCGGCGAGGCGGTCGACGGTCGGTCCCAGCACCTCGGGCGCGAACATGCCGGTGCCCGGGGTGTCGTAGCGCTGGGCGGCGTCGACGTCCCAGATCTCGTCCTGCCGCATCGCCCGTCAGCCGCCGGTGAGCGCGGCGACCAGCTGGTCGGCGGTGTCGCAGCGGTCCAGCAGTCCCCCGACGTGCTCCTTGGTGCCGCGCAGCGGCTCGAGGGTGGGCACGCGCTGCAGCGAGTCGTGCCCGGGCAGGTCGAAGATGACCGAGTCCCAGGACGCGGCGGCCACCTCGTCCGGGTACTTCGCCAGGCAGCGGCCGCGGAAGTACGCCCGGGTGTCGTGCGGCGGCTCGGTGACCGCGCGGTCGATCTCGGCGTCGGTGACGATCCGGTCGAACCGGCCGGTCGCCTCGAGCCGGTGGTACAGGCCCTTGTCCGGTCGTACGTCGGAGTACTGCAGGTCGACCGCCTCGAGCCGGTGCGACCCCCACTCCAGCCCGTCCCGTTGCCGGTAGCCCTCGAGGATCTGCAGCTTCGCGACCCAGTCCAGCTCGCGGGCCAGCGACATCGGGTCGGTCTCCAGCCGGCCGAGCACCGACTCCCAGCGGTCCAGCACGTCGGCGGTGACCGGGTCGGTGTCGGAGCCGAAGCGGTCCTCGACGTACTTGCGCGCCTGCTCGGCGTACTCCATCTGGAGCTGGACGGCGGTCAGCGTCCGCCCCGACCGCAGCGTCACGAGCTCGCGCAGCGTCGGGTCGTGCGACACCGCGTGCAGGGTCGCCACCGGCCGGTCGACGGTGAGGTCGACGGACAGGAACTGGTCCTCGATCATCGCCAGCACCAGCGCGGTCGTGCCGAGCTTGAGGTACGTCGAGACCTCGGCCAGGTTGGCGTCGCCGATGATGACGTGCAGCCGGCGGTACTTCTCGGCCACCGCGTGCGGCTCGTCGCGGGTGTTGATGATCGGTCGCTTCAGGGTGGTCTCCAGGCCGACCTCGACCTCGAAGAAGTCGGCGCGCTGCGAGATCTGGAAGCCGTCGCCGCGGCCGTCCTGGCCGATGCCGACCCGGCCGGAGCCGGTGACCACCTGGCGGCTGACGAAGAACGGCGTGAGGTGCCGGACGATGTCGGCGAACGGCGTCTCGCGGCGCATCAGGTAGTTCTCGTGGGTGCCGTAGGACGCACCCTTGTTGTCGGTGTTGTTCTTGTAGAGGTTGATCGGCGGCGTGTTCGGCACCTGCAGGGCGCGCCGGCTGGCCTCGGCCATGATGCGCTCGCCGGCGCGGTCCCAGATCAGGGCGTCGCGCGGGTTGGTGCACTCCGGGCCGGAGTACTCGGGGTGCGCGTGGTCGACGTAGAACCGGGCGCCGTTGGTGAGGATGACGTTGGCCAGGCCGACGTCCTCGTCGGTGAGCTGGGTGGGGTCGGCCACGTCGCGCGACAGGTCGAACCCGCGGGCGTCCCGCAGCGGGTTCTCCTCCTCGAAGTCCCACCGGGTACGCCGGGAGCGCGCCGTCGAGGACTGCGCGTACGCGTTGACGATCTGCGAGGAGATCAGCATCGCGTTGGCGCCGGGGTTGCCGGGCACCGAGATGCCGTACTCGGTCTCGGTCCCCATCACCCGCCACACGCTCACGTCGGCCAGCGTACGCGCGGTGCCAGACTGGGGTCGTGACCAGCGCAGCCGAGGAGCAGGTGGCCATCGTCGACGACGCGGGCCGGGTGGTCGGCTCGGCGCCCCGCTCGGTGATGCGCCGCGACAACCTCCCGCACGTCGTGGTGGCCGTCCTGGTGCGCGACCCGGCCGGCCGCATCTACGTGCACCGCCGCACCGACACCAAGGACGTCTACCCCGGGCTGCACGACGCGTTCGCCGCCGGCTGCCTCCAGTACGGCGAGGAGCCGGCCGCCGCGGCCGCCCGGGAGGTCGCGGAGGAGCTCGGCGTCGTCGGCGTCCCGCTGGAGCCGCTGCTCGAGATGCGCTACGAGGACGAGAGCACCCGGCAGCAGTGCTACCTGTTCACCGCGACGTACGACGGCGCGATCACCCACCAGCCCGAGGAGGTCGCCTGGGGCGGCTGGATGACGCCGGCCGAGCTGCAGGCGAGACTGGCCGACCCGGGCTGGCCGTTCGTCCCCGACGGCCGCGTCCTGCTGCACGCGTTCGCCGCCGGCCGGCTCTAAATGATCACGGCAGCGCAGCGCTGGGTGCGGCGTGTTCACCGCACCCAGCGACCGTTGATCACGCTGACGTGATCAACTTCCACGGCGCGGCCTACAGGTACTGGCCGGTGTTCGCGACGGTGTCGATCGACCGGCCGGCCTCGGTGCCCTGCTTGCCCTGGATGAGCGTGCGGATGTACACGATCCGCTCGCCCTTCTTGCCCGAGATCCGGGCCCAGTCGTCGGGGTTCGTGGTGTTCGGCAGGTCCTCGTTCTCCTTGAACTCGTCGACGCAGGCCGCGAGCAGGTGCGAGATCCGGATCCCCTTCTGACCGAGGTCGAGGAAGTCCTTGATCGCCATCTTCTTGGCCCGGTCGACGATGTTCTGGATCATCGCGCCGGAGTTGAAGTCCTTGAAGTACAGGACCTCCTTGTCACCGTTGGCGTAGGTCACCTCGAGGAAGCGGTTCTCCTCGAGCTCGGAGTACATCCGCTCGACCGTGCGCTGGATCATCGCGAGCACGGTGGCGGGCCGGTTGCTGCCGTTCTCCTTGACGTCGTCGTCGTGGAGCGGCAGGTCCGCGGTGATGTACTTCGCGAAGATGTCGCGGGCCGACTCGGCGTCCGGCCGCTCGATCTTGATCTTCACGTCGAGCCGGCCCGGCCGCAGGATCGCCGGGTCGATCATGTCCTCGCGGTTGGACGCGCCGATGACCAGCACGTTCTCCAGGCCCTCGACGCCGTCGATCTCGCTCAGCAGCTGCGGGACGATCGTGTTCTCGACGTCGGAGGAGACGCCGGACCCGCGGGTGCGGAACAGCGAGTCCATCTCGTCGAAGAAGATGATGACCGGGGTGCCCTCGGAGGCCTTCTCGCGGGCTCGCGAGAACACCAGCCGGATGTGCCGCTCGGTCTCGCCGACGTACTTGTTGAGCAGCTCGGGGCCCTTGATGTTGAGGAAGAACGAGCGGCCTTCGGGCTTGCCGGTCACCTCGGCGACCTTCTTGGCCAGCGAGTTCGCGACCGCCTTGGCGATCAGCGTCTTGCCGCAGCCGGGCGGGCCGTAGAGCAGGACACCCTTGGGCGGGCGCAGCTTGTGCTCGGTGAACAGGTCGGGGTGCAGGTAGGGCAGCTCGACGGCGTCGCGGATCATCTCGATCTGCGCGGCCAGGCCACCGATCTGCGTGTAGTCGATGTCCGGGACCTCTTCGAGGACGAGCTCCTCGACCTCGGACTTGGGCACCCGCTCGTACACGTAGCCGGACCGCGGCTCGAGCAGCAGCGACTCCCCCACCCGCAGGTGCTCGAGACGCAGCGGCTCGGCGAGCCGGACGACCTTCTCCTCGTCGGTGTGCCCGACGACCAGGGCGCGCTCGCCGTCGGCGAGCACCTCCTTGAGCAGGACGACCTCGCCGATGCTCTCGAAGGTCAGCGCCGCGACGACGTTCATCGCCTCGTTGAGCATGACCTCCTGGCCGCGCACCAGGTCGTCGAGCTCGACGCCGGGGCTCACGGCGACCCGCAGCTTGCGGCCGCCGGTGAAGATGTCGATGGTGTCGTCGTCGTTGCGGGCGATGAAGACGCCGAAGCCGGCCGGCGGCTGGGCCAGCCGGTCGACCTCCTCCTTCAACGTCACGATCTGGTCACGAGCCTCCTTGAGGGTCGAGACCAGGCGCTCGTTCTGGGTGGTGACCGCGGCGAGGTTGGCCTGCAGGTCACCGACTCGTTCTTCGAGCGCGCGCAGGTGGCGGGGCGACTCGGTGAGTCGCGTGCGCAAGGCGTCGACCTCGTCCCGCAACGCGCTGACCTGCGGATCCAGGTCGGCGGCAGGACGTGGCTGACGGCGTCGAGCGTCGTCTGATGGACGGTCCGTGGACGACACGGCGTCACCTCCCCTAGGGGCACTCCCGATGTGGGAGCCGTACGTTTCTGACCCTACCTTCGGCAGGTCTCGAGGGAACCTGCACTACTGCGTGTCGTTCGACCCTCTCTTCTGGGACGAACGGACCAATCGACCGGTTCGGTCGGCCTAGGCCTCGGTCGCATCCTCGGCCGTCATGCCCTTGGACGGTCGGCGGCGCCGCAGCGGCGGCGCCACCCCGTCGGCCAGCCGGCGGGTGGTGAGCAGGAACCCGGTGTGACCGACCATCCGGTGCTCCGGCCGGACCGCGAGACCCTCCAGGTGCCAGCCGCGGACCAGCGACTCCCACCCGCTCGGCTCGGTGAACGTGCCGTGCTCGCGCATCGCCTCGGCCGTCTTGGACAGCTGGGTGGCGGTGGCGACGTAACAGATCAGGACGCCGCCGGGCACCAGCGCGCGGGAGACCGCGTCCAGGCAGTCCCACGGCGCGAGCATGTCGAGCACGACGCGGTCGACGTCGGTCTCGACGAGGCTCTCGGTGAGGTCACCGACCGTGAGCTTCCACGCGGGGTGCGGCACCCCGAAGAACGACTCGACGTTGGCGCGGGCGATGTCGGCGAAGTCCTGACGCCGCTCGTACGACGACACCAGGCCGTCGTCCCCGACCGCCCGGAGCAGCGACATGGTCAGCGCACCCGACCCGACGCCGGCCTCCACGACCCGGGCGCCCGGGAAGATGTCGGCCATGTGCACGACCTGGCCGGCGTCCTTCGGGTAGACCACGGCCGCCCCGCGCGGCATCGACAGCACGAAGTCGGCGAGCAGCGGGCGCAGCGCGAGGTAGGTGACCCCGCCGGTGGTCGTGATCGTCGTCCCCTCGGGGCTGCCGATCAGCTCGTCGTGGGCGATCGAGCCCTTGTGGGTGAAGAACTCCTTGCCGGCCACCAGGGTGATCGTGTGCATCCGGCCCTTGGGGTCGGTCAGCTGGACGCGGTCGCCCACGGTGAGCGGGCCGCGACGGTGGGCGGCGCCGGTCGGGCCGGAGGTTTCTGACACGGTCGGCGAGTCTAGGTGCGCGGTCAGGGCCCGCTCGACGTCGGCGGTCGCGAGCATCCCGTAGACCTCGCCGCTGGCCTCGACCACGAGGTACTCGGTGGCCGGCCGGGCGGTGATGGCCTCGATCAGCTGCTCGCCGGTGAGGTCCGCCTGCAGCGTGAGGTCACTGTCCAGGCGACGGCTCAGGTCGCCGACCGACACCCACGGCCGGCGCTCGACCGGCACCTCGCGCACCGCGCGCTCGGACACCAGCCCGACCGGCGAGCCGGCCCCGTCGACGACGACCAGCCCACCGGCGCCCGCCAGCTGCGCGCGGCGCAGCGCCTCGGCCAGCGGTACGTCGACCGCCACCGGGACCGCGCGCCGGGTGAGCGACCGGGCCGACACCGCCGGCAGCCGCTGCTGGACGTTGGCCTGCAGGATCGACTGGCTGGCGCCCACCCAGATGAACGCGCCGAGCAGGGCCGCCCAGATGATGTCGACCACCGAGACCTCGGTCTCGCGCAGCGCGGCGACCAGGAACGGCAGGGCGAGCAGGACGACGGCGACCGCGCGGCCCGCCCAGCCCGGCGACGACCGTGCCGGTGTGCCGGTGACCGGTGGCCCGCCACACCGCCGCCGACACCACCCGGCCGCCGTCCAGCGGGAGGCCGGGCAGCAGGTTGAACGCGCCGACCAGCAGGTTGCTCAGCATCAGGGCCCAGGCGAGCAGGCGGCCCACCGTGCCGGGCTCGAGCAGCTCGCCGACCCCGAAGGCGACCGCCGCCAGCAGCAGCGAGACCAGCGGCCCGGCCACGGCGATCCCCGCCTCGCGGCCCGGGGTCTCGGCCGGCCGCTCGATCTCCGAGACGCCACCGAGCAGGTGCAGGCTGATCCGGCGCACCGGCAGGCCCGAGCGGAGCGCGACGACCGTGTGGCTCAGCTCGTGCACGAGGACCGACACGTACAGCAGCAGCGCGAAGGTCAGCGACACGGCGTACCGCCAGGTGCCGAGCCCCGGCACCTCGCGCTCGACGGTGGCCGCGAACCCCCAGGTGATCAGGCCGGCGACGAGGAACCAGGCCGGGGTGACGTCGACCGGTACGCCGAACGGCCGGGCGATCACCAACCGCCCCGCGCCGGGGCGCCGGGGGCCGGCAGGGTCCTCGTCCACCAGGTGAGTCTAGGTCGGCCGGTGCGGGATCACGGGACGTGTCCGAGGTCGGCCGTAGGGTCGCAGACATGAGCACGGAGCTGTCCCTCGCCGCCGGCGAGCACGGGGTCGACCCGGCCGCTGAGGTCGACGGCGTCGACGTGCCGTCCAGACGAGGCGAGGCGGAGGTCCGCGAGCCGCGGCCGCCGTCGCTGTCGCCCTCGCGGGCCAGCGACTTCATGACCTGCCCGCTGCTCTACCGCTTCCGGGTGATCGACCGGCTGCCCGAGAAGCCGAGCCCGGCGGCCACCCGCGGCACGATGGTGCACTCGGTGCTCGAGCGGCTCTTCGACCTGCCGGCGGCCGAGCGGGTGCCGCGCCCGCGGCCCACGCCATGCTCGCGCCCGAGTGGGAGCGGCTGCTGGAGGCCGAGCCCGCGCTCGCCGAGCTGTTCACCGACGACGAGGGCCGCGACGAGTGGCTCGCCTCGGCGGTGGGCCTGCTCGACTCCTACTTCGCGCTCGAGGACCCGACCGTCCTGGAGCCGGCCGAGCGCGAGCTGTTCGTCGAGTGCGACCTCGAGTCCGGTCTGCGGCTGCGCGGTTACGTCGACCGGCTCGACGAGGCGCCCAACGGTGCGTTGCGGGTGGTCGACTACAAGACCGGCCGGGCGCCCCGCGAGGGCTTCGAGGCCAAGGCGATGTTCCAGATGCGGTTCTACGCGCTGGTGCTGTGGCGGCTGCGCGGCGAGGTGCCGAAGCTGCTGCAGCTGCTCTACCTGGGCAGCGGCGAGGTGCTGCGCTACGAGCCGGACGAGGCCGACCTGCGGGCCACCGAGCGCAAGGTGCTCGCCGTCTGGGACGCCGTCCAGCGGGCCACCGAGAACCAGGACTGGCGGCCGAACCCGAGCCGGCTCTGCGACTGGTGCGGCCACCAGGCACTCTGCCCCGCTTTCGGCGGCACTCCCCCGGAGCTGCCCGTGCTGCCCGTCCCCGTCGTGCCGCAGGCGCTGGCCGCCGACGAGCGGCCGTCGCCGCACACCCCTGCCGACGAGGTGTGACAGCTACTCGTCGGTAGGACAGCAGCGACGCAACAGCCACGACGACATCTCCGGAATGCTTTGCGGCGCAACCAGATCCGCCGATGTTGATCTCGTTCGGCGGAACCAACCCTGGTCGACCCTGAGTTATGACGGATGTCATCCCCACTCGACCCTGAATGTGCTGGGAACGTGTCGGGTCTTGCTCATACGGTGGGTCCACAAGCACCCGACGAGGAGTCTTCTGTGACCAGCCCTGCCGCCCCTGCCTCCACCCCGTCCGCGACCACTGCCGCCGCGCGGGCCGTCGACCTGACGAAGGTCTACGGCTCCGGCGACACCCGGGTTGTCGCACTCGACGCCGTGTCGTGCGCGTTCGAACGCGCCCATTTCACCGCCATCATGGGCCCGTCCGGGTCCGGCAAGTCGACTCTGATGCACTGCATGGCGGGACTCGACACGGCCACCTCCGGCTCGGCGTTCATCGGCGACGTCGACCTATCCGCCCTCGACGACAAGCGGCTGACCCGGCTCCGCCGCGACAGCCTGGGCTTCATCTTCCAGGCCTACAACCTGGTGCCGACCCTCAACGCGATCGAGAACATCACGCTGCCGATGGACATCGCCGGCCGCAAGCCGGACCGCGAGTGGCTCGACGGTGTCGTCAGCACTGTCGGCCTGGCTGACCGGCTGCACCACCGGCCCAGCGAGCTGTCCGGCGGTCAGCAGCAGCGGGTGGCGGTAGCGCGTGCCCTGGCCGGACGCCCCGAGGTGGTCTTCGCCGACGAGCCGACCGGCAACCTCGACTCACGGGCCGGCGCCGAGATCCTCACCTTCCTGCAGAAGTCGGTTCGCGAGATGGGCCAGACGATCGTCATCGTGACCCACGACCCGGCCGCCGCTGCGTACGCGGACCGGGTGGTGTTCCTGGCCGACGGTCACATCGTCGACGAGATCATGTCGCCTACCGCCGAGTCGGTCCTCGACCGGATGAAGAGCTTCGACGTCCCTGCCCTGCGGGGGAACTGACTCATGCTGCGCGTCACCTTCAAGAGCCTGCTCGCACGCAAGCTCCGACTAGCTGCTCACTGCCCTCTCGGTGGTTCTCGGCGTCGCCTTCGTCGCCGGCACGCTGATCCTCGGCGACACCATGAACTCCACCTTCGACAAGCTGTTCGCCACCGCGTACTCCGGCACGGATGTCGGCGTACGCGGCAAGTCCGCGTTCGACATCAACGTGGCCGACGGCGGTGACCCCGCGCAGACCCGCCCGCCGGTGCCGTCGGACGTCCTCGAGACCGTGCGCGGCGTCCCGGGCGTGCAGGAGGCCGAAGGAGACCTCGCCGGCTTCGCCCAGATCGTGACCCCCGACGGCAAGGTCGTCGAGACCACCGGCGCGCCCACGATCGGCGGCTCCTGGCTCGGCGAGAGCCCACTGAACCCCTACCGGCTCACCGAGGGTGCGCCGCCCGCGGCCGCCGACGAGGTGGCCATCGACGCGACGACCGCCGCCGACAACAGACATCGGCATCGGTGACTCCGTCACCGTCCTTACTCAGTCCGGCAAGGTGGACGCCACGGTCACCGGGATCGTCAGCTTTGGCGACGGCGGCGGCAGTCTCGCCGGCGCCACAGTGACGCTGTTCGACCCGGCCACCGCGCAGCAGACCATGGGCACGCCCGGGACGTTCAGCGAGATCCTCGCGATCGGCGACGGCTCGGTCAGCGACGAGCAGTTGCGCGACCGGGTGGCCAAGGTGCTGCCCGCCGGCTTTGAGGCACTCACCGGCGAGCAGATCGCCGCGACCGAGTCGGGAAACATCAAGGACGCGCTGAGCTTCTTCACCATCTTCCTGCTGGTATTCGCAGTGATCTCGATCTTCGTCGGGTCGTTCATCATCTTCAACACGTTCAGCATGCTGGTCGCCCAGCGCAGCCGCGAGCTCGCGCTGCTGCGTGCCCTGGGCGCGAGCCGCCGCCAGGTCAACCGGGCGGTCGTCCTAGAGGCGCTCGTCGTCGGGGTCTTCGGGTCGACTCTCGGTCTCGCGTTCGGTGTGCTCCTCGCCATCGGCCTGCAGAGCCTGGTCGGCCTGTTCATCGGCGACCTGCCCTCTGACGGTCTGGTCTTCCGGGCGAACACCGTGCTCTGGGCCTACCTCACCGGCGTGATCGTCACCGTGGTCGCGGCCCTCGCGCCGGCCCGCCGCGCCACCCACATCCCTCCGGTGGCCGCGCTGCGCGACGACGTGGCGCTGCCGGCCTCCTCGCTCCGCCGCCGCGCGGTGTTCGGCACCCTGGTGCTGGCCGCCGGCCTCGCCAGCATGGCCGCCGGCCTGGTTGCCGGCGCCGGGATCCTCTGGGTCGGTGTCGGCGCCCTCGGCATCTTCCTGGGCGTGGCGATGCTGAGCCCGTTCCTCAGCCGGCCGATGGTGGGCGGTGTCGGAAGCGTGCTCCCCAGGTTCTGGGGGTCGACCGGGCGACTTGCCCGTGAGAACGCCCGCCGCAACCCCCGGCGTACTGCTGCCACCGCCTCTGCCCTGATGATCGGACTCGCCCTCGTGGCGGCCGGCGGGGTCCTCGCCGCCTCGATCACGAAGAGCGCCAACGACATCATCGACAAGAGCATCGGTGCGGACTTCATCGTCACGACCAAGAACTTCCTCCCGATCCCGAGCAGCGTGGCGGACGAGGTCCGGGCCGTCGACGGTGTCGATGCCGTCACGTCGTTCCGGTCCGGTCAGGCGAAGATCGGTGACAGCGTGGTGGCGCTGCAGGGCGTCACCGCGGACACGGTCGACCGGACCCTGCGGCTCGAGATGGTCACGGGCGACATCGGCGCACTCGCCGACGACGACATCCTCGTCGACGAGAGCGTGGCCAAGGACAAGGGCTGGAAGGTCGGTGACCGCATCCCGATCCTGTTCGGCCAGAGCGGCAAGCAGGAGCTCACGCTCGGTGGCACCTACGCCGAGAACCAGATCGCCGGCTCCTACCTGATCGGCCTCGACACCTACGAGCAGAACTACTCACAGAAGCTCGACCAGGTGGTGGCCATGACAGTCACGCCGGACGCGGACGTCGACCAGGTGCGCGCCGACATCCAGGCCGCCGCCGGCGCCTCCAACCTGGAGATCCGGGACCAGAGCGAGTTCAAGGCGGAGCAGCGCAAGCAGATCAACCAGCTGCTCGGCTTCATCCTCGTGCTGCTCGCCCTGGCGGTGCTGATCGCGGCGCTCGGCATCGTCAACACCCTCGCCCTGTCGGTGATCGAGCGCACCCGTGAGATCGGGCTGCTCCGGGCAGTCGGCATGGGACGTCGACAGGTCCGGCGGATGATCCGGCTCGAGTCGGTGGTGATCGCGATCTTCGGCACGCTGCTCGGGCTGGCGCTCGGCGTCGCCCTGGGCTCCGCGATGGTGACGGCGCTGAACGACGAGGGCATCGACCAGCTGGTGATCCCGTTCGGGCAGCTGGTGCTGTACCTCATCGCCGGAGCGCTCATCGGAGTCGTGGCCGCGGTGTGGCCGGCCCGACGCGCAGCACGGCTCGACGTCCTCCGGGCCGTGACGACGGAGTAGCAGCGGATGGACGAGGGGGGCAGGTCCGGGGTGGCGTGGCGGCTGGCGCTGACAGCAGTCGCCATCGTCGCCCTGGTCGTGCCCGGCCGGATGCTCGCGTCCAGGCACGCCGAGGACGACGCCCTCGCCCCGTACGGCGGTATCGCCAAGCCGGCCCTGACCGACGTCGGCGAGACCTGGCGGGTCGACGCCGGCGTGCTGGCCAAGGACCGCGGCAGCCTGGTGCTGGTCGAGGTCCGGCCCCGGGTCGTCTTCGACTCGACCGGGGCCGACATCACGGCGATGCTCTGCACCCCCGCGGCCGAGGGCCGAGCCGTCGTGGCACCCGGGCCCGACGGGGCGGGCTGCAGCTCGCTGGGGATGGTGACCGGCGGCCGGGCCCGGCTGCAGCCCGGTGGGACCCAGATCGTGGTGTCCGTCACGGCCCGGCAGTCCGGCCGGCTGGAGGTCAACGGGTACGACGTCACGTACGTCGACGCCGACGACCGGCGTACCACCGAGCACGCCGGCCGGGGGTTCCGGCTGCGGGTCGTCTGACCGTCAGGCACCTCAGGCGCGCTCAGCCCCGGCGCCCACGAGGTCGGCGAGGGCCGCGAGGTCCAGCTCCTCCAGCGAGCCGACCTGGTGGTGGGCGACGTCGGTCGGGATGGTGGCCAGGCTCGGCACCCCCACCGTGTAGCAGCCGGCGGCCCGGGCCGAGGCGGCACCGGTGGCGGAGTCCTCCAGCGCGACGCAGTCGGCGGGGTCGACCCCGAGGGTGCGGGCGGCCAGCAGGTACGGGTCGGGATACGGCTTGGTGCGCGCCACGTCGTCCCCGGACACGGTGACCGGCAGGTGCTCGCGGCCGATCGCGTCGAGCACGGCGTCCACGACGACCCGTAGCGACGACGACACCAGCGCCCGCGGTACGCCGGCCGCGCTGGTCTCCTCCAGCAGCCGTCGGGCACCCGGCATCCAGTTCACCGGCCCGCGGCGCAGCCGGCTGACCATGCCGTCGAGCAGCTGTTCGCGCAGGTCGGCCGGCGACACCTCGGTCGGGACGGTGGCCGCGATGTACTCGAGGGTGCGCTCGAGCGGTCCGCCGACGAGCGCCATCTGGTCGGCCGGTCCCCACGAGCCGCCGAGCGAGGTCGCGAGCTCCGTCTCGACCTCGAACCACACCTTCTCGGTGTCGACGAGCAGGCCGTCCATGTCGAACAGGACCGCCGCGGGCAGCCCGCTCACTTGGCGTTGAAGTACGTGGCCTCGGGGTGGTGCACGACCAGCGCGTCGGTGGACTGCTCGGGGTGCAGCTGGAACTCCTCGGACAGCTTGACCCCGATCCGCTCCGGCTCGAGCAGGTCGACCAGCTTCGCGCGGTCCTCGAGGTCGGGGCAGGCGCCGTAGCCGAACGAGAACCGGGCACCGCGGTAGCGCAGGTCGAAGTAGTCCTCGGGCTTGTCCGGGTCCTCGGCGGCGAAGCCGAGCTCGGCGCGCATCCGCTTGTGCCAGTACTCGGCGAGCGCCTCGGTGAGCTGCACCGACAGCCCGTGCAGCTCGAGGTAGTCGCGGTAGGCGTCCTTGGCGAACAGCTCCCCCGTCACCTCGGCGATCCGCGGGCCCATGGTGACCAGCTGCAGCCCCAGCACGTCGACCTCGCCGGACTCGCGCGGGCGGAAGAAGTCGGCCAGGCACAGGTGCCGGCCGTGCTGCTGCCGCGGGAACGTGAACCGGTAGCGCTCGGCCGCGTCGATGCTCGGCGACTCGAGCAGCACGAGGTCGTCGCCCTCGGACACCACCGGGAAGTAGCCGTAGACGACGGCGGCCTCGAGCATCCGCTCGGTCTGGATCCGGTCCAGCCACATCCGCAGCCGCGGCCGGCCCTCGGTCTCGACCAGCTCCTCGTACGACGGCCCGTCGCTCGCGCGCGAGGACTTGAGCCCCCACTGGCCCATGAAGGTCGCCCGCTCGTCCAGCAGCGAGGCGTACTCCTGCAGGTGGATGCCCTTGACGACCCGGTTGCCCCAGAACGGCGGCGCCGGGACCGGGTTGTCGACGGCGACGTCGGAGCGCGACGGCATGTCCTCGGGCTGGGTCAGGTCGGGCCGGCCGGCCGGCTTGACCCGGCGGGGGCGCAGCGCCGGCAGCTCGGCGCCGGGGACGCCGCGCTTGACGGCGATCAGCGCGTCCATCAGGCGCAGGCCCTCGAAGGCGTCGCGGGCGTAGCGGACCTCGCCCTCGTACACCTCGGCGAGGTCCTGCTCGACGTACGGCCGGGTGAGGGCGGCACCGCCGAGGATGACCGGGAACCTCGTGGAGATGCCCCGGGAGTTCATCTCCTCGAGGTTCTCCTTCATCACGACCGTGGACTTCACCAGCAGGCCGGACATCCCGATCACGTCGGCGCGGTGCTCGTCGGCGGCGTCGAGGATCGCCGAGACCGGCTGCTTGATGCCGATGTTGACGACCGTGTAGCCGTTGTTGGACAGGATGATGTCGACGAGGTTCTTGCCGATGTCGTGGACGTCGCCCTTGACGGTGGCGAGCACGATGGTGCCCTTGCCCTCCTCGTCGGTCTTCTCCATGTGCGGCTCGAGGTAGGCCACCGCGGTCTTCATCACCTCGGCCGACGACAGCACGAACGGCAGCTGCATCTCGCCCGAGCCGAACAGCTCGCCGACGACCTTCATGCCCTCGAGCAGGTGGTCGTTGACGATGTCGAGCGCGGTGCGTCCGTTGTCCAGTGCGGCCTGCAGGTCGGCCTCGAGGCCGTTGCGCTCGCCGTCGATGATGCGCCGCGCGAGCCGCTCGTCCAGCGGCAGCGCGGCCAGCTCCTCGGCCCGGCTCGCGCGGACGCTGGCGTGTCGACGCCCTCGAACAGCTCCAGGAAGCGCGACAGCGGGTCGTAGCCCTCGCGGCGGCGGTCGTAGACCAGGTCGAGCGCCACCTCGCGCTGCTCCTCCTGGATCCGCGACATCGGCAGGATCTTGGCGGCGTGCACGATCGCGGAGTCGAGGCCGGCCTTGACGCACTCGTGCAGGAACACCGAGTTGAGCACGATGCGGGCCGCCGGGTTGAGGCCGAACGAGACGTTGGAGACGCCGAGGGTGGTCTGCACCGTCGGGTAGGCCGCCTTGAGCTCGCGGATCGCCTCGATCGTCTCGAGCCCGTCGCGGCGGGTCTCCTCCTGGCCGGTGCCGATCGGGAAGGTCAGGCAGTCGACGAGGATGTCCTCGACCTGCATCCCCCACTTGCTGGTGAGGTCGTCGATCAGCCGGTTGGCGACGCGCACCTTCCACTCGGCGGTGCGGGCCTGGCCCTCCTCGTCGATGGTCAGGGCGACGACCGCGGCGCCGTGCTCCTGCACGAGCGGCATGATCCGGGCGAACCGCGACCCGGGGCCGTCGCCGTCCTCGTAGTTGACCGAGTTGACGACCGCGCGGCCGCCGAGCAGCTCCAGGCCGGCCTCGATGACGGCGGGCTCGGTGGAGTCGAGCACGATCGGCAGGGTCGAGGCGGTGGCGAACCGGCTGGCGACGGCACTTCATGTCGGCGACGCCGTCGCGGCCGACGTAGTCGATGCAGAGGTCGAGCAGGTGGGCGCCGTCGCGGGTCTGGTCGCGGGCGATCTCGACGCAGTCGTCCCAGCGCTCCTCGAGCATCGCCTCGCGGAACGCCTTCGAGCCGTTGGCGTTGGTGCGCTCGCCGATCGACAGGTACGACGTGTCCTGGCGGAACGGCACGTGCTGGTAGAGCGACGCGACGCCGGCCTCGGGGCGGGGCCGGCGCGTCGCGAGGCCGCGGCCCTGCACCCGCTCGACGACCTGGCGCAGGTGCTCGGGCGTCGTGCCGCAGCAGCCGCCGACCAGGGCCAGGCCGTACTCGCGGGTGAAGTGGTCGTGGGCGTCGGCCAGCTCCTCCGGCGTGAGCGGGTAGTACGCGCCGTCCTTGCCGAGCATCGGCAGCCCGGCGTTGGGCATGCAGGACAGGATCGTGCGGGCGTGCCGGGAGAGGTGGCGCAGGTGCTCGCTCATCTCGGCCGGGCCGGTCGCGCAGTTCAGCCCGATCAGGTCGATGCCCAGCGGCTCCAGCGCGGTCAGCGCCGCGCCGATCTCGGTGCCGAGCAGCATGGTGCCGGTCGTCTCGACGGTGACCTGGCACATCAGCGGCGCGTCGGAGCCCGGCGGCCTTCAGCGCGCGCTTGGCGCCGATGATCGCGGCCTTGGCCTGCAGCAGGTCCTGGGCGGTCTCGACGAGGACGGCGTCGACGCCGCCGGCGAGCATCCCGCGGACCTGCGTCTCGTAGGCGTCGCGCAGCGTGGCGTACGGCACGTGGCCCAGCGTCGGCAGCTTGGTGCCGGGCCCGACCGAGCCGAGCACCCAGCGCGGCTGGTCGCTCGGTGCTGCGGTCGTCGGCCACCTCGCGGGCGATCCGGGCGCCGGCCTCGGCGAGCTCCTCGATCCGCGCTCGATGCCGTACTCGGCCAGGTTGGCGAGGTTGGCGCCGAACGTGTTGGTCTCGACGGCGTCGACGCCGACGTCGAAGTACGCCTCGTGGACGGCTGCGGACGACGTCGGGCCGGGTGACGTTGAGGATCTCGTTGCAGCCCTCGTGGCCCTCGAAGTCGTCCAGGGTCGGGTCCTGGGCCTGCAGCATCGTGCCCATGGCGCCGTCGGCGACCACGACCCGGTCGCGAGGGCCTCGCGGAGAGCGGCTGCGGAGTTCGACACACGTTCGGAGGTCATCGCAGGCGAGTCTACGGTGGGCCGCACGTCGTACGCTGACCGCGACCGGCATGCGACCAGCCGGCCACCGGCCAGCGACGTGCCGACAGCAACGACCGTGACGACAGCGAGGAGCGTGCCCGGGTGATCGAGCTCGACGGCTATCCCGAGCTCGTCGACCCCCTGCTGATCGCCGCCTTCGAGGGCTGGAACGACGCCGGCGACGCCGCGACGGCGGCGGTCGAGCACCTGGAGACGGTCTGGGGCGCCACGCCGCTCGCCGAGCTGGACCCCGAGGACTACTACGACTTCCAGGTCAACCGGCCGACGGTCGCCCAGGACGACGACGGCCGCCGGGCGGTCACCTGGCCCACGACCCGGGTCTCCTACGCCCGCCTCGCCGACATCGGCCGCGACATCGTGCTGATCCGCGGCATCGAGCCGAACATGCGCTGGCAGCAGTTCACCCACGAGATCCTCGGCGTCTGCCACGAGCTGGGCGTCGAGATGGTCGTGACCCTCGGCGCGCTGCTGGCCGACTCGCCGCACACCCGGCCGGTGCCGGTGACCGGCACGTCCTCCGACGAGGGCGTGGCCCGGTCGCTGCACCTCGAGCCGTCCCGGTACGAAGGCCCGACCGGCATCGTCGGCGTCGTGCAGGACGCCTGCACCCGCGCCGGCGTACCCGCCCTGTCGATCTGGGCCGCGGTGCCGCACTACGTCGCGCAGCCGCCCTGCCCCAAGGCGACCCTCGCGCTGCTCAGCCACGTCGAGGACCTGCTCGACGTCCCGATCCCGCTCGGCGAGCTGCCCGAGGACGCCCGGGCCTGGGAGCGCGGCGTGGACGAGCTCGCCGCGGAGGACTCCGAGGTCGCCGACTACGTCCGCTCGCTGGAGGAGGCCAAGGACCTCACCGACGCCCCGGAGGCCTCCGGCGACGCCATCGCCCGGGAGTTCGAGCGCTACCTGCGCCGGCGCGGCGACGACCCCAGCGGCCCGGCCTGAGGTTGGCGTACCTGTCCTAGACCTGTATGGTCGCGGACATGACAGGTACCCGCTCCGGCGCGCTCGCGCAGGCGCTGCGCGAGCGGATCGCCCTCGGGGACGTCGGCAGCACCGGCGCCCTGGAGAGCGAGGCGGTGCTGGGCCGGCGCTACGGCCTGAGCCGGGTCACCGTCCGGCGGGCCCTCGAGGAGCTGCGCGACCAGGGGCTGGTCGAGAGCCGCCCCGGCGCCGGCTGGTTCGTCACCGGGTCCTCGTTCCACCAGACGCTGGCGCTGGGCACCTTCCGGCACGCCGGCTCCGCGGTGGCCGAGGCCGGCAAGTCCGCTGCCCGGCGGGTGGTGGAGTTCGCCTACACCGGCCCGCCGGCGACCGTGGCCGCCGCGCTGGACGTCGACGCCGACGACGAGGCGCTGTCCAGCCGGTCGGTCCGCACCGTCGACGGCGAGCCGCTGGACCTGGTGCACGAGTGGGTGCCCGGCGGCCTCGCGGCCGACATCAGCCGGGCCGACGCCGAGGGAGCCGGCATCTGGGCGACCCTGCAGCGGCAGGGCCACCGGATCGAGTCGGTGCGGCAGACCATCACCGCCGCCGTGACCAGCGACTCGGAGGGCGCGCTGCTCGGCGTACCGGCCGGGACGCCCGTCCTGCACGTCCGGCGGGTCGCCAGGGCCGCCGACGGCACCCCGCTCGCGCTCTCCGAGCACCGCTACCTGGCCCACCGGTTCAGCCTCGAGGTCGAGTTCCGGGGCTGGTCGACCGCGGCCTCCCCCGAGACCCCGGGGCTGCGCAGCACCGACACCACCAACGATGGGGAGACCACCAGCATGAAGCTGCTCGTGACCGGCGGGGCCGGGTTCATCGGCTCGAACTTCGTCCTGCGCACCGCGCGGACCCGGCCGGACTGGCAGGTCCGGGTGCTCGACGCCCTGACCTACGCCGGCAACGCCGCCAACCTGGCCGAGGTGGCCGACCGCGTCGAGCTGGTGCACGGCAGCGTCGCCGACGCCGACCTGGTCGACAAGCTGGTCGCCGACGCCGACGTCGTCGTGCACTTCGCCGCGGAGTCGCACAACGACAACTCGCTGGACGACCCCTGGCCGTTCATGGAGGCCAACGTCATCGGCACCTACCGGCTGCTCGAGGCGGTCCGGCGGCACGACGTGCGGCTGCACCACGTGTCGACCGACGAGGTGTACGGCGACCTCGAGCTGGACGACCCGGAGCGCTTCACCGAGCAGACGCCGTACAACCCGTCGAGCCCGTACTCCGCGACCAAGGCGTCCGCCGACCTGCTGGTGCGGGCCTGGGTCCGGTCCTTCGGCATCCGCGCGACGCTGTCGAACTGCTCGAACAACTACGGGCCGTACCAGCACGTCGAGAAGTTCATCCCGCGCCAGATCACCAACGTGCTGCAGGACATCAAGCCCAAGCTCTACGGGCAGGGCGCCAACGTGCGCGACTGGATCCACGTCGACGACCACAACGACGCGGTCGTCACGATCATCGAGCAGGGCCGGCTCGGCGAGACCTACCTGATCGGCGCCGACGGCGAGCAGAACAACCGCGACATCGTCGAGACGCTGCTCGACCTGATGGGCAAGCCGGCCGACTGGTACGACCTGGTCACCGACCGGCCGGGGCACGACCTGCGCTACGCGATCGACTCCGGCAAGCTGCGGGCCGAGACCGGGTGGGCGCCGGCGTACCAGGACATCCGGGCCGGGCTCGCGCAGACCGTCGACTGGTACCGCGACCCACGAGGACTGGTGGCGCGCGGCCAAGGAGCGCACCGAGTCGACGTACCAGCGCCTCGGCCGCTGACCGCCGTCCGAACAAGATCGTTTGCGACGTTCGACGCCTCGTGACACGCCGTCCCGGCGGCGTGTCGCACGCCATCGGCGTCGCGAACGATCTTGTTTACAGGCGGACGCCGAGGAGGGCGTCGACGGTGCGGGCGACCAGCTGCGGCGCCGAGGTGTCCGGAACCGCCGCGGGTGAGGGCCTCCTGCACCCAGCGGTCGACGACGGCCAGGGCGCCGGGAGCGTCCAGGTCGTCGGCCAGGTGCCGGCGGACGCCGTCCAGGACCGGCTCGGCCGGCGGGCCGGACGGCTGCGCCACCGCCTCCCGCCACCGGGCGAGCCGCGCCTCGCCGGCCGTGAGGTCCGCCTCGGTCCAGGCCCAGTCGCCGCGGTAGTGGTGCGCGAGCAGGGCGAGCCGCAGCGCCATCGGGTCGCGGCCCGTCGCGGCGCAGTGCCGAGACGAAGACCAGGTTGCCCGCGCGACTTCGACATCTTCTCGCCGTCGAGCCCGACCATCCCGGCGTGCACGTAGTGCCGGGCGAACGGCCACGTGCCGGTGAGGACCTGGCCCTCCGAGGCGCTCATCTCGTGGTGCGGGAAGACCAGGTCGCTGCCGCCGCCCTGCACGTCGAAGGCGTCGCCGAGGTACTCCAGCGCGATCGCCGCGCACTCGATGTGCCACCCCGGCCGGCCGGCGGGCAGCTCGGCGTCGCCGGCTCCCAGGACGGCTCCCCCGGCCGGGCGGCCTGCCAGAGCAGGCAGTCCAGCGGGTGCTTCTTGCCCGGCCGCTCCGGGTCGCCGCCGCGCTCGGCGAAGAGCGCGAGCATGGTCTCGTCGTCCAGGTTGCCGACGCCGCCGAACCGCGGGTCGCGGTGCACCGAGAAGTAGGTGTCGCCCTCGACGTCGTACGACGCGCCGAGCTCGCGCAGCCGGCGCACGGCGTCGACGATCGTCCGGGATCGCCTCGACGGCGCCGACGTAGCTCGCGCGGCGGGAGCACCGCGAGCGCGGTCATGTCCTCGCGGAACAGGTCGATCTCGCGCTCCGCGAGCGCCTGCCAGTCCTCGCCGTCGCGCAGGGCGCGCTCGAGCAGCGGGTCGTCGACGTCGGTGACGTTCTGCACGTAGTGCACGTCGTGCCCGGCGTCGCGCCAGGCCCGGTTGCACCAGGTCGAACGTCGACGTAGGTGGCGGCGTGGCCGATGTGCGTCGCGTCGTACGGGCGTGATGCCGCAGACGTACATCCGGGCCGTCGGGCCGGGTGCGGTCGGCCGGACCTGGCCGGTCGCGGTGTCGTGCAGCGCGCAGCGGCAGCCCCGACCCGGGCAGGTCAGGGACGTCGGGGGCGGGCCAGGCGTGCACGGCCGGATCCTACGTGGGCGCTCCGGGTCAGAACGGCGGCCAGGGGATCGCCGGCCACCCCTCGACGGGGTACGGCAGGCGACCCTCGTGCAGCAGCCGCTCCACCCGGCGGCGGCAGGCCAGCACCTCGTGCCGCGACAGCAGCTCGGCCAGCGTGGTGCCGAGGCTCGCCGAGCAGGTCGCTCGCGCAGCGCGTCCAGCACCTCGACCTCGGCGGGCCGCAGCGGCTCCCCCGCCCAGCCCCACAGCACGGTGCGCAGCTTCGGCTCGGTGTGGAAGGACACGCCGTGGTCGACGCCGTGCACCACGCCGTCGGGCCCGAGCAGCACGTGCCCGCCCTTGCGGTCGGCGTTGTTGACGACGACGTCGAGCACCGCCATCCGCCGCAGCCGCTCGTCGTCGGCGTGCGCCAGCACCACCGGCTCGCCGTCCGACGCCGAGCGCGTCCAGGACGCGCAGCCAGCCCGGCGGCAGGGACGCCGGCGCCATCACGTCGACCAGCGCGTGCGTCGTCGTCGTCGACGGTGTCGATCCAGAGCTGGCACCATGCCGGGGCCGAACGGCCCGTCCCGCAGGACGGTCGGCGGCACGACGTCCCAGCCGGTCGCCTCGGAGACGACGTACGCCGCGACCTCGCGGCCGGCCAGCGTGCCGTCCGGGAAGTCCCACAGCGGGCGCTCGCCGGCGACCGGCTTGTAGACGCAGCGCGGCCTGCGTCGAGTCCGAGCTGATCTCGCAGAACAGCGTGGCGTTGGACGCGTCGACCAGCCGGCCCTCGACGGCGATCTCGCCGTGCTGCAGCAGGTCGAGTGCGGTCGCGACGTCGCAGCTGCACCGGCATCGCGCGTCAGCGCCGGTAGCCGTTGGCCCGCGGGCAGACGTGCCCGCCCGGGTCCAGCGGCCCGCCGCAGAACGGGCACGGCGGCCGGCCGGCGCGACACGACGGCCTGGGCCCGCTTCACGAACGCCCGGGCCGCGGCGCCGGTCAGCCGCACCCGCAGCAACGGCGGCCCGTCGACCTGGTCGTCGCTGATGAGCGGCGGCTCGTCGTCCTCGGCCTCCTCCTCGGTCAGCGCCTGCGCCTCGATGACGACCCGCTCGTCGTCGCCGTCCCAGGCCAGCGCCATCGTGCCGACCCGGAACTCCTCCTCGATCGGGACGTCCAGCGGGGCGGTGTCCGCGGCCGCGACCGGCGTGACCGCGGGGACGCCGGCCTCGCCCGCCGACCGGCGGACGACCTCGTCGAGCAGCTCGTCGACCCGCTCGGCCAGCACCGCCACCTGCTGCTTCTCCAACGCCACGCTGGTGATGCGGCCGCCGCCGCGGGCCTGCAGGAAGAAGGTGCGCTGCCCGGGCTCGCCGACGGTGCCGGCCACGAAGCGCTCGGGCGGGTCGTACTCGAAGACGATGCGCGGCATGCGCCGACCCTATGTCGAACCGATCGGGCTATGCCGCGCCACCCGCGCCGCCTCCGACGACCGCGTCGGAGCTCGCCGCCTTGCGCCGGCCGGTGCGCTTCTTCCGCGGCACCAGGAAGCCCAGGTCGCCGCCGACGTCGTTGCACCGGACGACGAACGGCCGCAGCGGCGTGTAGCGTGATGACGCTGACCGATCCGGGGTCGACGACCAGCCGCTGGAACTGGTCGAGGTGCATCCCGAGGGCGTCGGCGACGACGGCCTTGATGACGTCACCGTGCGACACGACGGCGTAGACCGCGTCCTCCCCCAGCCGGCCGTTCCACTCCCGGACGGCGTCGACCGCGCGGTCCTGCATGCCGCGCATCGACTCGCCGCCCTCGCCGGGGAACGTCATCGCCGACGGGTGGGACTGCACGACCTTCCACAGCGGGTCCTTGGCGAGCTTCTTCAGCTCGCCTCCCGTCCAGTCGCCGTACCGCACCTCCCCCACCCGCTCGTCGAGGTGCCGCTCGACACGGTGCATGCCCGTCGAGCATCAGGTCCGCGGTCTCCAGGCACCGCTGCAGCGGGCTGCTGACCACAGCGGCAAGAGGTACGGCGGCCAGCCGGCCGGCCAGCGCGGTCACCTGCGCCCGGCCGGTGTCGTCGAGGCCGACGCCCTCGGTCCAGCCGGCCAGCACCCCGGCGCCGTTGGCGGTGGTCCGTCCGTGGCGCACGAGCAGCACAGTGGTCACGCCCAGGAACTCTACGGGGGTCACAATGACGTCGTGATCGTCGACTGCGCCCTCTACCACCACGGCGTCCGGGAGGTGTCGCCCGAGGACTTCGCCGAGGCGCTCGCCACCGCCCGGTCCCAGGGCGGGAGCTTCGTCTGGATCGGGCTGCACGACCCGACCGAGGACGAGCTCGGCAAGGTCGCGGCCGAGTTCGCGCTGCACGACGCTGGCGATCGAGGACGCGCTCAAGGCGCACCAGCGGCCGAAGGTCGAGGAGTACGACGACTCGCTGTTCGTCGTCCTGAAGACGGTGCGCTACGACGAGGACTCGCAGCAGATCGAGCTGGGCGACGTGATGCTGTTCGTCGGCGACTCGTTCGTGGTCACCGTCCGGCACGGGAAGGGACGGGCCCTCGCCGACGTGCGGCAGCGGCTCGAGCGCCAGCCGGAGATCCTCGACTGCGGCCCGTCGGCTGTGCTGTACGCCGTCGCCGACACGATCGTGGACGACTACACGGCGATCGCCCTCGAGGTCGAGGAGGACATCGAGGAAGTCGAGCAGCAGGTGTTCTCCCCCGACCGCCGCAACAGCGCGGCGCGGATCTACAACCTCAAGCGCGAGGTGATCGAGTTCCGCCGGGCCGTGCTGCCCGCTGGTCGAGCCGATGGCCAAGCTGGCCACCGGGGACGTCCCGCACGTCGCACGAGCGGATGCAGCCGTTCTTCCGCGACGTCGCCGACCATGCGGTGCGGGTCTCCGAGCAGGTCGAGGGCTTCGACGACCTGCTCACCTCGGTCCTCAACGCCAACCTCGCGCAGGTGGCGGTCCAGCAGAACGAGGACATGCGCCGGATCTCGGCCTGGGTGGCGATGGCGGCGGTCCCCACCGCGATCGCCGGGATCTACGGGATGAACTTCGAGCACATGCCCGAGCTGAAGTGGCGGTTCGGGTACCCGGCCGTGCTCCTGCTCATCGGCGGCGATCTGCCTCGCCCTGTTCCGCGCCTTCAAGCGCAGCGGCTGGCTCTGACGGCAGCGCGCGACCGGTTGGTCCCGGTTGTCACCCGTTTGCGCGCCGCAACCTGAGGCATTCTGGTATCACCGGGCCGTCCCGCACGTCACCATGATCTGTGGGGCAGGCGCAGGACGCGTCGAACGACAACTCAAGGGCGGGGAAGCTGATGCGTGCGGTGCCGGTGCGGCGTGCCTCGGCGACGGCCGTGGTCGTCGGCGCCGCCGTGGCTGCGCTGCTCGCCACCGGCCTGCCGGCCTCCGCCGACCCCAGCCCCAGCCCGTCGCCCTCCAGCACGACCAGCAAGGGCTCGACGCCAAGACGACGCCGACGACAAGGGCTCCGGCGACAAGGACCAGACCCCGGCCGAGCGCCGCAAGGAAGCCGCCGCCCGAGCGGCCGCGGCCGCGGACCTCGCGGCGAAGAAGAAGGAGCAGGCGGAGCAGGACGCCCACGAGGCCGCCGCGCTCATCGAGGCCTCCAAGGCGCTCGCCGACGCGAAGGCCGACCTCGTCATCGCGCACCAGGCGCTCGAGACGGCCCGCGCCGACCTGAAGGCAGCCGAGGCGGCGGACGAGGCCGCGCAGGCCGAGCTCAACGCCGCCATGCTGGCCGAGCAGCGCGCCACCCGCGACCTGTCGGCCGTCGAGACCCGGATCGAGGTCCGCGAGCGCGACCTCGGGCGGCTGGCCCGCTCGGCGTACCAGACCAACGGGACCATGGGCGAGTGGGCGATCGTGCTGTCCTCCACGACGCCGAACCAGCTCGCCGACCGGCTCGCGTTCCTGCAGAGCGTCGGGAGCGCCGGCAACGCGGTCCTCGCCCAGCTCCGCGAGGACCGCGCCGACCTCGTCAACGCCCGGGCGACCCTCACCGCGGCCCTGCGCCGCCAGGAGGCGGCCCGGTCGGCCGCCGCGATCGCGCTGACCGCCGTGAGCAGCAAGGCGATGATGGCCCGGGCCGCGGAGAAGCAGGTGACCACCGTCGTCGCGGCCCGCGAGTCGGCGTTCCAGGCGGCCCGGAAGGCCGCCCTGGAGGACCGGCGCCAGTACCAGGTGATGACAGCCGTCTCCGGCGCGCTCGGCAGCCGGATCGTCGAGCTGTCGGCCAAGCTGGCGAAGGGCGCGCACCGGCCCAAGGGCAGCGGCGAGATGGTGTTCCCCGGCACCGGCGACGTCACCTCGGCGTTCGGTCCCCGGTTCCACCCGATCCTGCACTACGTGAAGGTGCACACCGGGACCGACTTCGGCGTCGGCGACGGCATCGCCTACGCCGCCGACGACGGCGTGGTGCTGTTCACCGAGTACAACACCGCGTACGGGAACATGACGGTGATCGACCACGGCAAGATCGGCGGCCTCCGGATCAGCCACGCTGTACGCGCACCAGTCCGCGGTCGGGGTCAAGCCCGGCGACGCCGTGATCAAGGGCCAGGCGATCGGCGTGATCGGCTCGACCGGCTACTCGACCGGGCCGCACCTGCACTTCGAGGTGCGCGTCGACGGCGAGCCGCTGGACCCGATGCCGTTCCTCAAGGACGCCAAGCTGCCCAATGCGGCGCTGGACTCACTGGTCGGCCGGCGCGGTTCAGGCTGACCCGAAGGTCTCCCTGTCGAGCGCGTCGGGCCGGGCGAACGTGACCTGACGGCCCGCCGCTCGTTTGTCACGGTGTCCCCGTGGCAAAGGAGAGAGAATGCGTCCGCCCCGTACCGCGCTCGTGCCTGCGTCTCGCGGCAGTCGCCGTGGCAGCAGCCGCCATCGCCGGTGCAGGCGGTGCTCAGGCGGTCGTCAGCGTCCCTCTCCCTAGCGTGTCGGTCCCGAGCGTCTCGGTTCCCGTCCCCACCCCCAGCGTCTCGGTCCCGTCGGTGCCGCTACCCACCAGCGTGCCCAGCGTCCCGCTCCCCAGCGTGTCGGTACCGGGCGGCGGCGGAGGTGGCGGCGGCGGTACGGGCGACGGCTCGGACGGCGGATCGGGCGGCTCGTCCGTCGGCTCCGGCGACGGCACCGTGACCGGCAGCCAGGGCCAGGCATCGACCCCCACCACCCGCGCGGCCCGCAAGAAGGCCGCCAAGCGCCAGGCCGACGCGACCCCGATGATCGCCGGCACCAAGGCCGCCGAGAACCTGGTCGACGACGAGTCGAGCCCCGAGCTCTACGAGGCGAGCCAGTCGTTCCTGTCCGCCGACCAGGGCATCGCCGAGGTCGCGCGGCAGAAGCAGGCGATGGCCAAGCTGAAGCAGGACGCGACGACCGTCGCGCAGCTCTACCGCGCGATGGGGTACGACGTGGCCGGCGCACGAGCGCGTCGCCGCTGCGTGGCACCAGCGGTGGGACGGGCTTGCCCCCAGCACCAAGGCCGGCGAGCAGCGGATGGTCGGCGACAGCGCCACCCGCGCAGACCAGCGGCTCGGCAAGCTGGTCGTCGGCCGCGACCTGGTCAAGGCGGAGTTCGAGCAGATCGCGGCGCGATACGCCGAGGCCCAGAAGGCGATGGTCGACGCCAGCGCCCGGGTCGCCGCCCTCTCCGCGCAGCGCTCCAGCGCGCTGTCCGCCATGCAGGCCGCGGGCAGCAGTGACATCGCCCTCAACCAGGCCCGGGTGGCCGAGGCCGGCCAGCTGGGTGCGCAGATCGAGAGCCTCTCCCAGCAGCTGGCCGAGCGCGGCGACACCGTGCGGGGCACCGGCTCCTTCGTGCACCCGCTCGACGGCGCCGTGACCTCGCCGTTCGGGATGCGCTTCCACCCGATCCTGCACTACACGAAGCTGCACACCGGCACCGACTTCGCGGGCGGCTCGATCATCCGCGCGGCCGACGACGGCCGCGTGATCATGACGATCCTCAGCACGGCGTACGGCAACTTCACCGTCATCGACCATGGCGTCGTCGACGGCAAGCGCCTCACCACCGCCTACGCCCACCAGGCGCGGTTCCTGGTCCGCCAGGGCCAGGCCGTGCACAAGGGCGACCCGATCGGCATCGTCGGGTCCACCGGCTACGCCACCGGGCCGCACCTGCACTTCGAGGTCCGGGAGAACGGCGCCGTCATCGACCCGGTCGGCGCGCTCAGCCACGGTCACTGACCGCAGTCCCTCATCGTCGCAACCTGCGGCCTCAGGCCGAGGCGCGCACCACCAGGTGGGTGGCCAGGGTCACCTGCAGGTCGACGTCCCGGCCCTCGATCCGCGCCACCAGGAGCTCGGCCATCGTCCGGCCCATCAGCTCGACCGGCTGGTGCACCGTGGTCAGCAGCGGCGTCGTGTGCCGGCTGATCGGTGAGTCGTCGAAGCCGACGACGGCGACGTCGCCGGGGACGGTGCGGCCCGCCTCGCGCAGCCGACGGAGCGCACCGCTGGCCATCAGGTCCGACGCGGCGAACACGGCGTCCAGGTCGGGTGCCCGCTTCAGCAGCGTCCCCATCGCGTCGTAGCCGCTGAGCTCGCTGAAGTCGCCGGCGACGACGAGCTTCTCGTCCTCCGGGACGTCGGCGGCCGCGAGGGCCTGCCGGTAGCCGCGCAGGCGGCTCGCGCCGGCGGTCATGTCGCGCGGGCCGGTGATGGTGGCGATCCGGCGGCGGCCGGCCTCGAGCAGGTGGGAGGTCGCCTGCGTGCCGCCGCCGACGTTGTCCATGTCCACCCAGGAGCTGGTCTCCACCCCGAAGTGCCGGCCACCCAGCACCACCGGCAGGCCGTTCGCGCGAGTCGCTCCGGCAGCGGGTCGTCTCCGTGCAGCGACAGCAGGAGGACACCGTCGACGTGCTGGCCGGTGAGGTAGTGCTCCAGGCGCTGCCGCTCGCCGCCGGACTGCGCCATCGCGAGCACCAGCTGCCGCGGCGACGCCGCCAGTGCGGTGCTGACGCCGCGGACGACGCCGGCGAAGAAGGGCTCGGCGAAGAACCGCTCCTCGGACTCGGAGATCACCAGGGCCACTGTGTCGGTACGCCGGGTCACCAGGGAGCGGGCGGCCCGGTTCGGCACGTAGCCCAGCTCGTCGATGGCGGTCAGCACGGCCTTGCGGGCCTGGTCGCTGACCTGCGGCGAGCCGTTGATGGCGCGCGACACCGTCCCGCGGCCGACCCCGGCGCGCGCAGCGACCTCCTCGAGGGTGGGGCGACGCGGCGGCACGGGTTTCGTGGACGACACGGGACGAGTATGGCGCTGACCGTTGCCGGATCGTTTTGTCAGGACGTCTAGTGTCACGGTATCCACCTCACGTCCCACTTGACCGTGACCGACGTCATGTGGCTGACTCTTGGGAGCGTTCCCAGAAGGACTCCGTCCCGGCCGCCGAGGCGGCCGGAACGTCCACCACCCGTCGCCCTGCCCCGCGCCGAGGAGTCAGTCCCATGTCGAACCCCAGTCCCATCCGCCTCGCCGCCGCGCTGGCTGCCGCCGTCGCGCTGGCGGTACCGACGAGCGCCCATGCCGCCGGCCCAGAACCCGCCGCCGACGGTCCGCCCGGCTCCGGGCTGGCCTCAAACCAGAAGCTCTACGTCCCGCCGGCCGGCAAGGCGGCGCGGGACCAGATCAACGCGCTGCGGAAGGCGCACCAGCCGGAGGACGCCGACCTGATCCAGGCGATGGTCGACCAGCCCTCCGCGGTGTGGTTCGAGGGCGGGACACCCGAGGACATCCGCAAGGACGTGAAGACCACGATGCGCCGGGCCGCCGCGCAGAAGCACTCGATCCCCGTCCTCGTCTCTTACAACATCCCCTACCGGGACTGCTCGCAGTACTCCGAGGGCGGCGCCTCGGGCACCGAGGAGTACAACGCCTGGATCGACGGCTTCGCCGCCGGCCTCGGCAGGGGCCCGGCCATCGTCATCCTGGAGCCGGACAGCCTCGGGATCATCCCCTGGTACAAGCCGAAGGGGTCCGACACCTACGAGTGGTGCCAGCCCGAGGGTGGCTCGGACCAGCTCGCGGCCGACCGCTTCGAGCAGCTCAACCACGCGATCGACGTCCTGACCCAGGGACACCCCGGCGTGCGGGTCTACCTCGACGGGACCCACACCGGCTGGCTCGGCGTCGGCGACATCACCGACCGGCTGCTCAAGGCGGGCGTCCAGCGGACCGCAGGCTTCTACCTCAACGCCTCGAACTACCAGCGCACGCCGCAGCAGCTGAAGTACGGCAGCTGGATCTCGAAGTGCATCGAGCTGTCGACGAAGTCCTGGTGGCAGTCGGAGTGGTGCGCCAGCCAGTACTACCCCGCCGACCCCGGCGACTTCAGCACCTGGTGGAAGACCGACGCGGCGTACGACCAGGCGTTCGCCGACACCGGCCTCACGTTCGACCCGCGGGCTGCGAAGAACTTCGTCGTCGACACCAGCCGCAACGGGCTCGGCCCGTGGACCCCGCCGGCGGACCACCCCGCCGGTGACCCGCAGGACTGGTGCAACCCGCCGGACCGGGGGCTCGGTCTCCGGCCCACGCTGAGCACCGGCGACCCGCTGGCCGACGCGCTGCTGTGGATCAAGACGCCCGGTGAGTCCGACGGCAGCTGCACCCGCTGGGGGCCAGGCCCGGAGGACCCGGTCCGCGGGATGGTCGACCCGGCAGCCGGTGTCTGGTTCCCCGAGCAGGCTCTCGAGCTGGCTCGGCTCGCGGTTCCGCCGCTGCACTAGCGCCGGGAGGGGCGCCGTCCGGGAGTGCGCGGCCCGGACGGCGCCTGCTTGCGGGTCAGGCGTCTACTACCCCGGTGGCCAGTAGGCCGAACAGTACGACGCCGAGCAGCACCCGGTAGATGACAAAGGGGCGGAAGGTGTGGTTGGCGATGTAGCGCAGGAAGTACACGATCACCGTAAGCCCAACGAAGAACGCGATGACAGTCGCCAGCAGGGTCGGCCCCCAGGTCACCGGCGCCTCACCGGTGACCACGTCCTTGAGCTCGAACAGCCCGGACACCAGCACGGCCGGGATGGCGAGCAGGAACGAGTAGCGCGCCGCAGCCTCGCGCCGGTAGCCCATCAGCAGACCGGCGCTGATCGTCCCGCCGGACCGCGAGACACCCGGGACCAGGGCCAGCGCCTGCGCGCAGCCGTAGACCAGGGCGTCGCGGAAGGTCAGCCGCTCGATCGGCCGGGCGTTGCGCGCGGTGGCGTCGATCACCCCGAGGACGATGCCGAACACCACGAGGGTCGTGGCGATCAGCCACAGGTTGCGGAACGTCTCCTCGATCGTGTCCTGGAAGACGAAGCCCAGGATCCCGATCGGCAGCGTGCCGACGATGACGTACCAGCCCATCCGGGCGTCGAGCTCACCCCGCAGCTCCGGCTTGAACAGTGACAGCGTCCAGGTCCGGATGATCCTCGCGATGTCGTGCCGGAAGTAGAGCAGCACGGCCGTCTCGGTGCCGAGCTGGGTGACGGCCGTGAAGGCGGCGCCGGGGTCCTCCCAGCCGGCGAGCTCGGCGACGACCCGCAGGTGCGCACTGCTGCTGATCGGCAGGAACTCGGTGAGCCCCTGGACGACGCCGAGCACCGCTGCCTCGAACCACGACAGCACCAGCTACTCCCCCAGACCCGACTCGTCGAGCACCTCGGCGAGGGTGCGCAGCACCGCGACCCGCTCCTCGAGCGACCCGGCGTACGACGCGACGGACAGCGTCGTGACACCTGCCTCGGCGTACGCCGCGAGCCGGTCCCGGATGCGTTCCCGCGGGCCGATCAGCGAGGTCCGGTCGATGAACTCGAACGGCACGGCCTCGGCGGCGTCGCGGTGCTGGCGGGACAGGTACAGGTCCTGCACCTTGGCCGCGGCCTCCTCGTAGCCCATCCGCACGGCCAGCTGGTTGTAGAAGTTCTGCTCGCGGCTGCCCATGCCGCCGACGTACAGCGCGGCGTAGTGGCGCAACGGCGCCGCGCAGGCCGCCATGCCTCGTCGTCGCCGGTCCCGAGATCACCACGGGCACGGTGGGTACGACGTCGAAGCCGGCCAGCTCCTTGCCGGCGGTCGCGCGGCCCGCGGCGACGTGGCCGAGCTGCTCGGCAGCGTGCTCGGGGGCGAAGAAGATGCGCCAGCCAGCCGTCGGCGATCTCGCCGGTCAGCTCGAGGTTCTTCGGCCCGATCGGCGGCGAGGTAGAGCGGGATGTCGTCGCGGACCGGGTGGACGGTCAGGCGCAGCGCCTTGCCGGGGCCGTCGGGCAGCGGCAGGGTCCAGAACTCCCCGTCGTGCTTCACGGTCTCGCGGGCCAGCGCCATCCGGACGATGTCGACGTACTCGCGGGTCCGGGCGAGCGGCTTGTCGAACCGCACGCCGTGCCAGCCCTCGGAGACCTGCGGCCCCGAGACGCCCAGGCCGAGGCGGAACCGGCCGCCGGACAGGCTGTCCAGGGTGGCCGCGGTCATCGCGGTCATCGCCGGCGTCCGGGCCGGGATCTGGAAGACCGCCGAGCCGATGTCGATGCGCTCGGTCTGCGCGGCGACCCAGGCGAGCACGGTGGCGGCGTCGGACCCGTAGGCCTCGGCGGCCCAGCCGAGCTGTAGCCCAGCCGGTCGGCCTCCTGCGCCAGCACGAGGTTGTCCTTGTCGTTGCCGGCACCCCAGTAGCCGAGGTTCACACCCAGTCGCATGGGTCGCGACCCTAGCGACCGGCGTGGCCGGGCCACCGCGCAGGCGGGTACGTCGGTAGGTTGCCGCCCATGGAGCAGCGCAGGCTCGGCCGGTCGGGACTCAGGGTGACCCGCCTCGGCCTCGGCACGATGACCTGGGGCCGCGACACCGACGAGCACGAGGCGGCCGACCAGCTCAAGGCGTTCCTCGAGGCCGGCGGGACGCTGCTGGACACCGCTGCGGGCTACGGCGACGGGGAGTCGGAGCGGGTGATCGGCGGCCTGCTGGCCTCGGTCGTCGACCGCGAGGAGGTCGTGCTCGCCACCAAGGCCGGGATCTCCCGGCGTACCGGCGAACGGGTCGTGGACACCTCCCGCCGCGCGCTGCTCGACTCGCTCGACGGCTCGCTGGTCCGGCTCGGCACCGACCACGTCGACCTGTGGCAGGTGCACTCGTGGAGCGACGAGACCGAGCTCGACGAGACGCTGTCGGCCGTCGACCACGCCGTCGCCACCGGCCGGGCGCGGTACGCCGGCATCTCGAACTTCTCCGGCTGGCAGACCGGGCGGGCGGTGACCTGGCAGAACGCCGTGCCCGGCCGGGCGCCGCTGGTGTCGACGCAGATGGAGTACTCGCTGCTGCAGCGCGGCATCGAGCGCGAGGTGCTGCCGGCGGCGGCCGCCCTCGGGATCGGCGTCCTGCCGTGGTCGCCGCTGGGCGCCGGCGTCCTCACCGGCAAGTACCGCACCGGCGACGCCGTCGGACTCCCGGGCCGCCTCGCCGCACTTCGCCCGGTTCATCGAGCGGTTCCTGGACGAGCGCAGCCGGGGCATCGTCGACGCGGTCTGCACGGCGGCCGACGGGCTGGACGCGAGCCCGCTGGAGGTCGCGCTGGCCTGGGTGCGCGACGCGCCCGGGGTCACGGCGCCGATCGTCGGTGCCCGTACGGCGGCACAGCTGCGCGGCTCGCTGACCTCGGAGCGGCTGACCCTGCCGGCCGAGATCCGCGGGGCGCTGGACGAGGTGTCGGCGCCGCCGACGGGTTACCCCGACCGCTGACGAACGGCGCCTGCGGTGGGTCACAATGGGCCCGATGGCGGAGTGGGAGTACCAGCACCTCTACCTACCGCGCGGCACGAGCCGGGGCGCCGCGCGGCGACTGCTCACGGACCACGCCGAGTACGGCCACTGGGAGCTCGCCCGGCTGCGGCTGTTCGCTGACGGGAGCCGGCGGGTCGTGCTCCGCCGGAAGGTCATCCGGGTCGTGCGCACCGCGTAGTCGCCTGTTCTACCGACGGTTATCCGGGTTCCGACCCGGGCATCACGGTCGCGTCGAGCACTCACACAGGCGGTGACCGAGGCATGAACCTGACACGCACCAAGCCGGTCGAGCAGTCGATCAAGGAGACCGACGAGCCGGGGCACAAGCTCCGCCGCGAGCTCTCCGCGCTGGACCTCACGGTCTTCGGCGTGGGTGTCGTGATCGGCACCGGCATCTTCGTCCTGACCGGTCAGGCCGCCGGCGTCCACGCCGGCCCCGCCGTCGCGCTTGTCCTTCGTCGTCGCCGGCATCGCCTGCGCGCTGGCCGCGCTCTGCTACGCCGAGTTCGCGTCGACGGTGCCGGTCGCCGGCAGTGCGTACACGTTCTCCTATGCCACCCTCGGCGAGGTCTTCGCGTGGATCATCGGCTGGGACCTCATCCTCGAGCTGGCCCTCGGTGCCGCCACCGTCGCGTCCGGCTGGTCGACGTACTTCGCCGACCTGGCCGAGGAGGCCGGCATCACGCTGCCCGAATCGATCTACAGCGACGGCCACAACGTGGTCGCCGCGACCATCGTGCTCGTGCTCACCGGGGTGATCTGCCTGGGCATCAACCTCTCGGCGCGGATCAACCTGGTGATCGTGACGATCAAGATCGGGATCGTGCTGCTGGTCATCATCGCGGGGCTGTTCTTCGTGGAGGCCAGCAACTACTCGCCGTTCATCCCGCCCGCGGGGATCGGAGGGTGCGAAGGCGCCGCCGGCGGACCCGTCGCTCTTGCAAGAACTCGGCCTCGCCCCAAGCGGCGCGTTCGGCGTTGCCGGCATCTTCACGGCGGCGGCGCTGGTCTTCTTCGCCTTCATCGGCTTCGACATCGTGGCCACCGCGGCCGAAGAGACCAAGAACCCGCAGCGGGACATGCCGCGAGGGATCCTCGGCTCGCTCGCCATCTGCACGACGCTCTACGTCGCGGTCAGCCTCGTCGTGACCGGCATGGTGAAGTTCGACGAGGTCTCGGTCGATGCCCCGCTGGCGGAGGCGTTCCGCTCGGTCGACCAGCCGGCGATCGCGACGATCATCTCGGTGGGCGCCCTGGCCGGTCTCACCACGGTGATGATGATCCTGATGATCGGCCAGAGCCGCGTCTTCTTCGCGATGTCTCGTGACCGGCTGCTGCCGCCAGTGTTCGCCCAGGTGAACGAGCGCACCGGCACACCTGTTCGTACGACGATCACCACCGGTGTGGTCATCGCCCTGATGGCCCTGTTGCTGCCGTTGGAGGAGCTGGCCAACCTGGTCAACATCGGCACGCTGTTCGCGTTCATCGTGGTGGCCATCGGCGTGGTCATCCTGCGGCGTACCCGTCCCGACCTCGAGCGGTCCTTCCGAACCCCGTGGGTGCCGGTCGTGCCGATCCTGTCGGTGCTCGCGTCGTTCTACCTGATGCTGAACCTGACGGCGGAGACGTGGGTGCGCTTCGGCATCTGGATGGTCGTCGGCCTGGTGGTCTACGCGGCGTACGGCTACCGGCGCAGCCGGCTGCGTACCGAAGGCCCCGACGTCGACCTGCGCGACCGGTCCGATCAACCCGTCGGGTCGAGACACCCGGTGATCTCCCTGGTGACCCTGGTCGTCGCGGACTACGACGAGGCGATCGCCTTCTACGTCGAGCAGGTCGGCTTCCGGCTCGTCGAGGACAGCGACCAGGGCGACGGCAAGCGCTGGGTCGTGGTGGCGCCGCCGGGCGATGGCGCAGGGCTGCTGCTCGCTCGTGCCGACGGTCCGGCGCAGGTCGCGCGGGTCGGGGACCAGACCGGCGGGCGGGTCGCGCTGTTCCTGACCACCGACCGACTTCGCCGCTGATCATGCGCGAATGGTCAGTGCAGGCGTGCGGTTCGTCGAGGAGCCGCGGCGGGAGCCGTACGGCACGGTCGCGGTCTTCGAGGACCTGTACGGCAACCGCTGGGACCTGATCGAGCCTGCGCCCTCAGCTGGCGGCGATGAACCGGTCGAGCACCCGGACGCCGAACTTCAGTGAGTCCAGCGGCACCCGCTCGTCGATGCCGTGGAACATGCCGGAGAAGTCGAGGTCGGCCGGCAGCCGCAGCGGCGCGAAGCCGAACCCGCGGATGCCCAGCAGGCTGAACGACTTGTTGTCCGTGCCACCGGACAGGCAGTACGGGACGGCCAGCGAGCCCGGGTCCTCCGCCTGCAGCGCGGCGAGCATCGCGTCGACCAGTGCGCCGTCGAACGTCGTCTCGTAGGCGATGTCCTGGATGACGGTCTCGCGGCGCACGTCCGGCCCGATCAGCTCGTCGATGGTGGCGAGCAGCTCGCTCCTCGAAGCCGGGCAGGAAGCGGCAGTCGATGAACGCCTCCGCGGACTGCGGGATCACGTTGTGCTTGTAGCCGGCCTTGAGGTACGTCGGGTTGGCGGTGTTGCGCAGGGTGGCGCCGACGATCTTGGCGAGGTTGCCGAGCTTGGCCAGCGCCGGCTCGGGATTCGTCGAGGTCCACCTCGATGCCGAGCGCGTCGCCCATCTGCTCGAGGAACTGCTGCACGGTCGGCGTCATCCGCATCGGCCACTCGTGGCGACCGACCCGCGCGACCGCCTCGGCCAGCGCGGTCACGGCGTTGTCGTCGTTGACCATCGACCCGTGCCCGGCCCGGCCCTCGGCCACCAGCCTCAGCCAGTGGATGCCCTTCTGCGCGGTCTCGATCAGGTAGACCCGCTGGTCGCCGGCGGTGAACGAGAACCCGCCGACCTCGCTGATCGCCTCGCTGACGCCCTCGAACTGCCCGGGGTGGTTGTCGACCATCCAGTGCGCGCCCATCTTGCCGCCGGCCTCCTCGTCGGCGAGGAAGCAGAGCACGAGGTCACGCGGCGGCTTGCGGCCCTCGCGGCGCATCTGCCGGACCAGCGCGATCACCATCGCGTCCATGTCCTTCATGTCGACGGCGCCGCGACCCCAGAGGCAGTCGTCGGCGATCTCGCCGGCGAACGGGTCGTGCTGCCAGTCCGACGCCGCGGCCGGGACCACGTCGAGGTGGCCGTGCACGAGCAGCCCGGGGCGGCTGGAGTCCTCGCCCTCGAACCGCACCACCAGGCTGGTCCGGCGCTCCTCCGACTCGAAGATCTCCGGCTCCAGGCCGACCTCGGCGAGCTGCCCGGCGACGTACTCCGCCGCCGCCCGCTCCCCCGGCCCGCTGCCGTCGCCGTAGTTCGACGAGTCGATCCGGATCAGGTCCCGGCAGATCTCGACGACCTCGTCCTGGGCGCTCGGTACGTCGGTACGGGGCTCGGACACGTGGCCTCCTCCAGCGTGGGCTGCGGCGGCCTGACCGGGCCGGCCGCCAGCATCGCCATCCTGCCCCACCGGGGCCGCTGAGCGCGGATCCGGGGTGGCGCTCGGCACGGACGGGCTTTGCTAAGGTTGCTGACGCACTCCGGGCCGCTCCACCGAGCGATCCGACCGTGCGCAACACCTCGTCCGGGTGGCGGAATTGGCAGACGCGCTAGCTTGAGGTGCTAGTGCCCTTTACCGGGCATGGGGGTTCAAGTCCCCCCTCGGACACCGAGATCGACTCGCAAAGCCGCAGGTCACGCTCTGCGGCTGTTGTGATTCTGAGGGTCAGAGCTCCCTCTGGTCACCGATTGGTCACAAGTCACCATCTGGCTCTCCGCGGCGGTGATCCGGCCGCCGACTCCGACCGCTGGACCCTACGGGCATGAGGATCGGTTCACGACGGGCTGCCGAGGATGAGGGCCGCAACCCGATCGGCGGCGTCGGTCTCCATAGAGGGCATGACGTGGCTGTAGACATCGAGGGTGATCCCGATGGTCGAGTGACCCAGGCGTTCCTGGACAACCTTCGGGTGCACCCCCGACGCCAGAGCCAATGTTGCCCACGAGTGCCGCAGGCCGTGGACGGAGAGAGCGGGGAGGCCGAGGCGGACGACCTGCTCCCCGAACGTGCGTGAGAAGCGCTCCGGATGCCAGGGCCGGCCATCGGGGCGCCCGAACACCAGGTCGTGGTCTATATAGCCGGCGCCCATGAGGAGACGCTCCTGTGCCTGGACAACTCTCAGCGCCCGCAAGGCTGCGACGGTGCTCGGGTCGAGTGCAATCGACCGCCGACCGCGGGCCGTCTTCGGGTCCGACCACACGGGCTCGTCACCGTCGAGATTCACCAGCGTCCGGCTCACCGACAAGCGGCCCGCCTCCAGGTCCACCGAGGACCAGGCAAGCCCGAGAGCCTCACCGCGGCGCAGTCCGGTGGTGGCCAGAAGCAGCCACGCGACCCAGTGCGGATGCCCGCGCGAGACCTCGAGGAAGTGGCCCAGCTCCTGCCGCGTCCATGTCCGCATCTGCTCGTGGCGAGTTGCGGATGCGCTTGCCTTCGGTACCTCTGCTCGCCGGGCGGGGTTGCTAGCGATGAGCTCGCCGCGCACCGCAGCCTCCAGGCACTTGCCAACGATGGTTGCCAGGTAGGCCACAGACCGCGCGGAGAGGCCCTCACCACGCCGGTGGTCAGCCCGACCGCTGACCAGAAGCCGGGCATACAGCGTCGTGAGCTCGGCCGCCTTGATCGACTGCATTGGTCGGGCGCCGAGAGTCAGTAGCACGTGCAGCCGCAGGTTGCGCTCGTAGCTCTCGTACGTCTGTCGCCGCACCTGGGTACGCAGGACCGGAAGCCACTCGTCGACCCAGTCGGCAAGCGTCATCCGTTGCGGCCGGACGAACGAGCCGGCCTCCACCTTGGCGCGCGTAGTCCCGAGCCACACCCGGGCCTCGCGGTATGTCGCGAACCGGCGCTTCAACTGCTTCCGCCGCTCCCCCGGTACGGCGATGTCTACGACCACCACATACCGGCCGGTTGCCTCTTTGCGAATCGGCTCTGCGCTCACGGCTGCCTCCGGTTGTCCAGACGATCCTGCCGCGGTGACGCCGGCAGGTCGTGTGACCAATCCTGTGACCAGGATGGCCGGACGTGTAGTCCAAAGTGTTGTCCTGCCGCTCTGACCTGCTGTGACTCGGCCGCGTGGAACGTCGCGGCGGGTGATGCCAGGTCCTATCTCGGCTCCATGATCTTGGTTCGCAGTGTGTCGCGGACGCATTTCACCGTGCGGTCCAGCCGCCGTCGACGAGCAAGGTGTGCCCGGTCACCAGCGAAGCCGCAGGCGAGCAGAGGTACAGCACGGCTCCAGCGACGTCCATCGGCTCTCCGATCCGGTGCAGCGCCGCGATCCGTTCGACGACGTCCGCTTCGAAGGCCGGGTCCGACAGCGCCTGCGCGGTGCCGGCCGTCCGGACGAAGGTCGGCGCCACGCAGTTGACGTTGATCCCGTGCGGACCCCACTCCACCGCGAGGCACTTCGTGAGATGTGCGATCGCTGCCTTGGTCATGCAGTAGATCGACTCGCCGGGTAGCGCCACCGCACCGGCCTGCGAGCCCATGTTGACGATTCGGCCCCCGCCCTGGCCGGACATCACCCTGCCGGCCGCCTGACTGGCGAAGAACGTCCCCTTCAGGTTCACCGCGACCGTGCGGTCGAAGTCCTCCTCGGTGACATCCAGGGCGTCGTTCTCGGGAGCGACCCCGGCGTTGTTGACCAGGACGTCCAGCCGGCCGAAGCGCGCGACCACCGCGTCCACGCCAGCCTTCACCTGACCGATGTCGCTCACCTCGCACTGGACGGGCAGGACCTCCCGTCCCATCGCCTCGATCTCCGCCACGAGGCCCGCGTCGCTGGACAGGTCGCGCAGCCCCAACGCGACGTCAGCGCCGGCGTCGGCGAGCGCCAGGGCGACCGCCCTGCCCAGGCCGCGCGCGGCACCGGTCACGAGGGCCACCTGTCCCACCACGTCGAACCGGGGGTATCCGGACACCGCTCCTCCTCGGACGGTCAGAGGACAGCGAGCACGCCGCCGTCGACAGTCTTCCGTACAGCAGACAGACTGCAGGTCGACCTCGGGACCGGTGACGGCGCCGTGGCAGGCGGACCGTCGGGAGGTGCAGGCATGCGGGTGGCCCTGATCGGCACCGGACGCATCGGCACTGCGCACGCCCAGGTGGTCCGGGACCACCCCGAGGTCGAGCAGCTGGTCGTCGCCGACGCCGACGCCGGCCGGGCGGCCTCCCTGGCCGACACGCTCGGCGTCGAGCACGCGCCGGTCCAGGAGGCTCTCGCCTCGGCGGACGCCGTCGTCATCGCCGCCGCGACCACCGCACACCCCGAGCTGATCGTCGCGGCAGCCCGCCGCGGTCTGCCGGTGTTCTGCGAGAAGCCGATCGCAGCCGACGTCGTGAGCAGCGTCCGGGTCGTGGAGGAGGTGCGCGCGACAGGGGTGCCCACCCAGATCGGGTTCCAGCGCCGCTTCGACGCGGGCTACTGCGCGGCCCGGGAAGCGGTGCGCAACGGCACCCTTGGCGAGCTGCGCCGCGTGCACGCGCTGACCGCCGACCGCGAGCCGCCGGCCGCCTCCTACATCCCGACCTCGGGCGGCATCTTCCGCGACTGCCACGTGCACGACTTCGACATCCTGCGCTGGGTCACCGGCCGCGAGGTGACCGAGGTCTACGCGGTGGGCGCCAACCGCGGCGCGGCCTTCTTCGCAGCGGCGGCCGACGTCGACGAGTCGGCTGCCGTCCTCACGATGGACGACGGGACGCTTGTCACCCTGCAGGGGTCGCGCTACAACGGCGGCGGGCACGACGTGCGGATGGAGCTGGCCGGGACCTCGGCGACCTGGGTGGTCGGGCTCGACGCCCACGCCGCACTGGTGTCCGCCGAGGCTGGTGTCGACTTCCCCGACGACACCCCGTGGGACAGCTTCTGGCCCCGGTGGACCCCGGCGTACGTCGCGGAGATGAACGCGTTCGTCGAGCTGGCGCTGGGTCGCAGGGAGAGCCCGTGCACGCTGGACGAGGCGATGGAGGCCTTCTTCGTCTCCGAGGCCGCGACCCGGTCGCGGCTCGAGCACCGGCCGGTCCTGCTGGCGGAGGTGCGTACAACGTGACCGTGGCCTTCGACGTGATCACCGTCGGCCGGGTCTGCGTCGACGTCTACCCACAGCAGACCGGCGTCGGGCTGGCCGAGGTGTCGACCTTCGGCAAGTACCTCGGCGGCACGGCGACCAACGTGGCGGTCGCCGCCGCCCGCTACGGCCACCGGACCGCCGTCGTGACGGGCACCGGCGACGACCCGTTCGGCCGGTGGATCCACCAGGCGATGGCCGGCTTCGGCGTCGACGACCGGTGGGTGGTCACCGTGCCCGACCTGCTCACGCAGGTGACGTTCTGCGAGATGTTCCCGCCGGACGACTTCCCCCTCTACTTCTACGGGCGGACGCCGACCGCCGCCGACCTGCAGATCCGGCCGGATGACCTGGACCTGGCTGCGGTCCGTGCCGCCAAGGTCTTCTGGGTCACCGGCACCGGGATGTGCCAGGAGCCCAGCCGGGAGACCCACCTGCTCGCCCTCGAGGCGCGCGGCCGGGCCCGGCACACGGTCGTCGACCTGGACTACCGGCCGATGTTCTGGCCGTCTCGGGCCGCGGCGCGCGAGCAGGTCGCCCGGCTGCTGCCGCACGCCACCGTGGCCGTCGGCAACCTCGACGAGTGCGAGACCGCGGTCGGCGAGAGCGACCCGCGTCGCGCTGCGGCGGCCCTGCTCGACCATGGGGTCGAGCTGGCCGTGGTCAAGCAGGGTCCGCGAGGAGTCCTCGCCCGGACCGCCGACCAGACCGTCGAGGTGCCGCCGTTCCCCATCGAGGTCGTCAACGGTCTCGGCGCCGGCGACGCGTTCGGCGGGGCACTGTGCCACGGCCTGCTCGCGGGATGGCCGCTGGAGGAGATCGTGCGCTTCGCCAACGTCGCCGGCGCGATCGTCGCGTCACGCCTGGAGTGCTCCTCGGCCATGCCCACCGAGGACGAGGTACGCAGCCAGCTGGAGGGAGCCGGCCGTGGCCACTGACATCGGCGCCCTGGCCCGGAGCAGGGCGACCGACCCTGGAGCCGTCGCCGCCGCAGCCGCGGCCAGGCGGCGCCCGACCTCCCTGCTCGGCCCCACCGGCCGGTTGATGGTCGTCGCCGCCGACCACACCGCGCGCGGCATCCTCGGCGCGGGCGCGGAGCGGGACGCGATGGCCGACCGCGCGCGGCTGCTGGACCGGCTGTGCCTGGCGCTGTCGCGCCCCGAGGTGAACGGGGTGCTCGGCACCGCCGACGTCCTCGACGACCTGCTGCTCCTCGGCGTGCTCGACGACAAGGTGGTCCTCGGGTCGATGAACCGCGGCGGACTTGCCGGGGCCAGCTTCGAGATCGACGACCGGTTCACCGGCTACGACCCGGCCGGCATCGAGGCAGCCGGTTTCGAGGGCGGCAAGATGCTGCTGCGCATCGACCCGGACGACCCGGCCAGCGCCCAGGCTCTGGAGACCTGCTGCCACCGCGGTGTCCGACCTCGCCGCGCGCGGGCTGATGGCCATGGTGGAGCCGTTCATGGCCCACCGGGTGTCGGGGGTGCTGCGGAACGACCTGACCACCGAGGCCGTCGTACGCTCCGTGACCGTGGCGGCCGGGCTGGGCAGCAGCTCCGCGCACACCTGGCTCAAGCTGCCGGTGGTCACCGATGGCCTCGAAGGGATGCAGCGGGTGCTGGCGGCCTCGACGCTGCCGGCGGTCCTGCTCGGCGGCGAGGTGCCCGAGGACCCCGACGACGACGTACGCGAGCTGGGGGCAGGTGCTGCGGCTGCCGACCGCGATGGGCCTGGTGATCGGACGGGCCCTGCTCTACCCCGCCGACGGCGACGTCGCCGGCGCCGTCGACCGCGCGGTGAGCCTGCTGTGACCGCGCTGCACGTCCGGTCCGGCGACCCGGCCACGCCTCCGTACAGCCTGGAGATCACGCCAGACCAGTGCGGGCTGGGGACACGCGTCTCTGCGGGTCCTGCCGCTGCCCCCTGCAGGTCGTCACCGCCTCGCCACCGGGGAGGAGGAGATGGTCGTGCTCCCGCTGGCCGGGTCCTGCGACGTGCGCTGCGACGGCGAGCAGTTCACGCTGACCGGACGCCGGGACGTGTTCAGCGGGATCAGCGACATGGTCTACGTCCCACGCGACGCGAGCGTCGAGATCACCTCTGCGGGCGGCGGGCGGTTCGCCCTGGCCGGTGCTCGCTGCAGCCGACGGCTGCCGGCCCGCTACCGGGACGCACGCGACGTGCCGGTCGAGACCCGTGGGGCCGGTGCCTGCAGCCGGCAGGTCAACAACTTCTGCGCAGCCGACTCGTTCGAGGCCGACCGCCTGATCGCGGTCGAGGTGCTGACGCCGTCCGGCAACTGGTCGTCGTACCCCCCGCACAAGCACGACGAGGACCGGCCCGGCGAGGAGTCGGCGCTGGAGGAGATCTACTACTTCGAGGTCGACGGGGGCGGGATGGGATACCACCAGGTCTACGGCACTCCGGACCGGCCGATCGAGGTGCTCGCCGAGGTGCGCACCGGTGACGCCGTGCTCGTGCCACACGGATGGCACGGGCCCTCGATGGCGGCGCCGGGCTACCACCTCTACTACCTCAACGTGATGGCCGGACCGGGGGACGAGCGGGTCTGGGCGATCCGCGACGACCCCGTGCACGCGTGGGTCCGCGGCACCTGGGCCGACCAGCCGGTCGACCCGCGGCTGCCGCTCACCTCGGCCGGCGGGAGGGACGGCACATGACGAACCGTGCGACGGTGCGGCTCACGGTCGGGCAGGCAGTGGTGCGGTTCCTCGCCCGGCAGCGCAGCGAGCGCGACGGGGTCGAGCAACCGCTGTTCGCAGGCTGTTTCGGCATCTTCGGCCACGGCAACGTCGCCGGCGTCGGCCAGGCGCTGCTCGAGACCGCCGACGACCCCGAGGGCCTGCGGTACTTCCAGGCCCGAAACGAGCAGGGCATGGTGCACGCGGCCGTCGCCTTCGCCCGGATGCGCCGCCGGCTGACCACGATGGCCTGCACGGCCTCGGTCGGCCCCGGCTCGACCAACATGCTCACGGGTGCCGCGCTGGCCACGGTCAACCGACTGCCGGTGCTGCTGCTGCCCAGCGATGTCTTCGCCACCCGGTCGGCCAGCCCGGTGCTGCAGGAGCTGGAGGACCCGGGAGCGGCCGACGTGTCGGTCAACGACGCGTTCCGCCCGGTCTCCCGGTTCTTCGACCGGGTGTCCCGCCCCGAGCAGCTGCCAGCGGCGCTGCTGGGCGCGATGCGGGTGCTGACCGACCCGGTGCAGACCGGCGCGGTGACCGTCTCGTTGCCCCAGGACGTCCAGACCGAGGCGTACGACTGGCCGGCCGAGCTGTTCGCCGAACGGGTGTGGCACGTCCCGCGGGCCCAGCCCGAGCCGGCCGCGCTGGCGCGGGCCGCCGAGCTGATCCGATCCGCGCGCCGGCCGGTCGTCGTGGCCGGTGGCGGCGTGGGCTACAGCGAGGCGACCGACGCTCTGCGCGCCTTTGCCGAGGCGACCGGCATCCCCGTCGCGGAGACCCAGACCGGGAAGGGCTCGCTGCCCTACGACCACCGGCTGGCGCTGGGCGCCGTGGGCAGCACCGGTACGACGGCCGCGAACACGCTCGCCCGCGATGCCGACCTGGTGATCGGGGTCGGCACCCGCTACAGCGACTTCACCACCGCGTCCCGGACCGCGTTCCAGGACGCCGACGTGCGGTTCCTCAACATCAACGTCGCCGCCTCGGACGCCGTCAAGCACTCGGGCACGGCGCTCGTCGCCGATGCCCGGGCCGCGCTGGACGCCCTCACCAGCACCCTGACGGGCTGGTCGGCCCCGGCCGAGCACGGCGAGCGGGCCGCCGCGCTGGCCGCCGCGTGGGACGAGACCGTGCAACGTGCCTACTCCCTGGGCCACACCCCGCGGCCGGCCCAGTCGGAGGTCGTCGGCGTGGTCAACGAGGTGTCCGGACCGCGTGACGTGGTGGTGTGCGCGGCCGGCTCGCTGCCCGGCGACCTGCACAAGCTCTGGCGCACCCGCGACCCGCAGGGCTACCACGTGGAGTACGGCTACTCCTGCATGGGCTACGAGATCGCGGGTGGGCTCGGCGTCCGGATGGCCTGCCCGGACCGCGACGTCTACGTCATGGTCGGGGACGGCTCCTACCTGATGATGGCCCAGGAGCTGGTCACGGCCGTCCAGGAGAACGTCAAGATCATCGTGGTGCTGGTGCAGAACAACGGCTTCGCCTCCATCGGAGCGCTCTCCGAGTCGGTGGGCGCGCAACGGTTCGGCACGTCCTACCGCTACCGCGACCCCGGCACCGGACGCCTGGACGGTGCCGTGCTGCCCGTCGACCTGGCCGGCAACGCAGCGAGCCTCGGCGTACAGGTGCTGCGGGCCGACGGCGTCGACGAGCTGCGGGCCGCCCTGCTCGCGGCCAAGGTCGCCGACGGCCCGGTCCTGGTGCAGGTCGAGACCGACCCGCTGGTCCCGGCGCCCGACGGCGGGTCGTGGTGGGACGTCCCGGTGGCCGAGGTCTCGCCGCTGGACAGCACCAGGGCGGCCCGGGCCGGCTACGAGCAGCGCAAGGCCGACCAGCGCCCCTACCTCTGATCACCGCTCGACCGAGGGAGACGAGTCTGCGATGACCGACCAGCTCAAGCTCGGCAGCTGCCCCGACTCGTGGGGGGTCTGGTACGCCGACGACCCGCGACAGCCGCCCTGGGAGCGGTTCCTCGACGAGCTCGCCCGGGTCGGCTACGAGTACCTCGAGCTCGGTCCCTACGGCTATCTGCCCACCGACGCTAACCGGCTGCAGGACGAGCTGGGCACCCGCGGCCTGCGGGTCGCCGGCGGCACGATGCACGGCTACAGCGGTCTGCACCGCGCCGACGAGTTCGACTCGATCGCCGGCCGGACCCTCGAGGTCGCCGCGCTGACCGCGGCCCTGGGTGGCGGCCACCTGGTCTTCGTCCCGGTGCCCGGCTACCGCGACGACGACACCGGCGCCTACCTCGAACCCGCGGAGCTGACCGCGGACGAGTGGCGCACCCTGACGAGCAGCACCGACCGGCTGGCCCGGATGGTCGCCGAGGAGCACGGGGTGCGGTTCCAGTTCCACCCGCACGCCGACAGCCACGTCGAGACCCGCGAGCAGGTCGACCGGTTCCTCGCCGACACCGACCCGGGCTACGTCTCCCTCTGCCTGGACACCGGGCACCTCGCCTACCGACGCGCGGACAGCGCCGCGCTGATCCGTGACCACCCCGACCGCGTCGGCTACGTCCACATCAAGCAGATGGACCCGGTGCTCGTCGCCAAGGCCGAGGCGGAGGACCTGGCCTTCGGGCAGGCGGTGGCCCTGGGTGCCAGCTGCGAGCCGCCGGCCGGGCTGCCGGAGATCCCGGAGGTGGTCGAGGCGCTGACCGAGCTGGACCGCGACCTGTTCGTCGTCGTCGAGCAGGACATGTACCCGCTGGCCGACTTCGGCACGGCCGAGCCGATCGCGACCCGGACCCGCGACTACCTGCGCAGTGTGGGCATCGGCGTCTGACCCGGGCTGACCGTGGCCCGGGCCCCGGTGCGCAGGCTCTCGAGCACCGCCAGCGACACCGCGAGCGACCGGACGCCGTCCTCCCCGGTGACCACCACCTCGCCGGCGCCGTCGACGGCCGCCCCGAAGGCCCGCACCGTGACCTCGTACAGGTCGTCGCGCGGCCCGACGTCGATTGGCTCGGCGGCGTGCCCACGCCACAGCGTCACGCTGCCGACCGGGTCGCCGGTGTTGCAGTCCTCGGCCACCAGCGCCCCCGCCGTGCCCAGGACGTGCAGGCTGGTCGGCAGGTGCGGGTTGTTGTACGCGTCGTGGGTCTGCACGAGCACGCCGCCCTCCCACTCGGCGCTGGTCATGACCGCGTCGAACGGCCCGCCCGGCTCGTTGTCCTGGTTGAGTCCCACCGCCTCGACCGACAGGGCGCGGCCGCCGAGGACGGCCGCGACGGCCGCCGCGTCGTGCACCGTGACGTCGAGCACGACACCCCCGCCCACCGGGTCGTCGATCCGCCACCCGGCCAGGCGCTGCGGCAGCTGCACCGCGTGGTGCACCCGGACCGCGCGGACGTCACCGACCAGCCCGGCCTGCACGGCCCGCTTGACCGCCCGATGGGTGGGCGAGGCCGGCAGGTGGTGGTTGGTCGCCATCACCACGCCGGCCGCCCGACAGGCCCGGACCATGGCCTCCGCGTCGTCGAGCGAGAGCGCGAGCGGCTTCTCGGCCAGCACGTGCTTGCCGGCGGCGGCTGCCGCCTCGACGTGCTCGCGGTGCTGCGCGTTGACCGACGAGACGTACACCGCGTCGACATCGTCGCGGTCGACCGCCGCCGCCAGCTCGGTCACCGCCTCGGGCACCCCGTGCTCGCCGGCCCAGCGGGCGGCGTGCTGGCCGTCGCCGGACCGCACCACCACGGCCGTGCCGCCGACGGCCCGGATCGCGGGAAGCACCTTGGTGGCTGCGATGTCGCTGGCTCCCACCAGGGCCCAGCGCAGGGGTCGGGTCATGCCCGGCAGTCAAGCACTTCCGGGCGCCGCGGGCGGCTCGAGATGGTTGGCTGTTTCCGTGGCCGACCTGAGCGCCGACGTCGTCGTCATCGGGTCCGGCATGGGTGGTGCCACCGCGGCGCTGGCGCTGGCCCGCCGAGGTGTCGACGTGCTGGTGCTCGAGCGCGGCGAACGCCTGCCCCGCGAGGCGGCCAACTGGTCGCCGCGCGCGGTCTTCGTCGAGCGGCGGTACAAGCCGGCAGAGACCTGGTACGACGGTCGGGGCCGCCCGTTCGCACCCGGCGTCCACTACGTCGTCGGCGGCAGCACCAAGGTCTACGGCGCCAGCCTGCCCCGGTTCCGGCAGCACGACTTCGGCGCGGTGGAGCACCACGAGGGCATCTCGCCCGCCTGGCCGTTCGGCTATTCCGACCTCGAGCCCTACTACGCCGAGGCCGAGCGGATCTACCGCGTGCACGGCGCTGCCGGCCAGGACCCGACCGAGCCCTGGCGCAGCTCGCCGTACCCGCACCCGGCGCTCGAGCACGAGCCGTACGTCGAGGACCTCGCGGATCGACTCCGAGCACTCGGAGTGCACCCCAGTGCCAATGCGATGGGCGTCGACCGGGGCCCGACCGGCGGCTGCATCCGGTGCGGCACCTGCGACGGCTTCCCCTGCCGCCTGGGAGCGAAGAGCGACGCCGAGACCTGCGCCATCGACCCGGCGCTGGCCGGCACGCGCCTGCGTCTGGCCACCGGGACCCGGGTACGCCGGATCGTCACCGACCGCTCCGGCCGTCGGGTCGACCACCTCGTCGCAGAAGGCCCCGACGGGACGACCACGGTCCGAGGCGGCCGGTTCGTGCTGGCCGCCGGTGCCGTCAACTCCGCCGCGCTGCTGCTCGCCTCGGCCGACGACGGGCACCCCGGCGGGCTGGCGAACTCCTCGGGCCAGGTCGGGCGCAACTTCATGATGCACAACAACGCCCACGTCGCAGCGATCGACCTGAACCGCCGCAACGACGTCGTCTTCCAGAAGACGCTGTCCGTCAACGACTGGTACGCCGACGGCGGTGACGGCCTCCCGCTCGGCACCCTGCAGCTCATCGGTCGGGTCGACGAGGTGATGATGAAGAGCTGGGCCACCAAGGTGCCGCTCCCGGTGCTGCGCCAGGTCGCCCGGCGCAGCGTGCAGTGGCTGGTGATGTCCGAGGACCTGCCCAGCCCCGACAACCGGGTGACCGTCGACGCCGACGGCCGGATCACCACTGCGCGAGAAGCGCGCGGCCGCAGCACCCACCGGAGGCTGCACAGGAAGGCCAAGGCCCTGCTGCGGGCCGCAGGCTACGACGCCGTGTTCACCCAGTGGTTCGACATCAGCATGAACAGTCACCAGTGCGGCACCGTGGTCGCGGGGGTCGAGCCGGCCACCAGCGTGCTGGACCCGTGGTGCCGGACTCACGACGTCGAGAACCTGTGGGTCGTCGACGGCAGCTTCTTCCCGTCGTCCGCGGCGATGAACCCGGCGCTGACCATCGCCGCCCAGGCACTGCGTGTCGTCGCAGAGTCAGACCTGGCCCGCTGACCGACTCTCCCCGGTCTCGTCGACCTGCTGCTCCGGAGCGACCTTCAGCGCTCCGGTCATCACCGCGACCGCGTCGGACATGCTGATCGTCTTCGGTGACACGACAGCAGCCCGCTTGCCGAGGCGCTGGATGTGGATGCGGTCAGCGACCTCGAACACCTGCGGCATGTTGTGCGAGATGAGGATGACCGGTATGCCGCGCTCCCGGATGCTCTGGATCAGCTTGAGCACCTGGCCGGACTCCTTCACGCCCAACGCGGCGGTCGGCTCGTCGAGGATGATCACCTTGCTGCTGAAGGCGGCCGCGCTGAGCCACCGCCACGGCCTGGCGTTGGCCGCCGGACAGGCTTTCGACCGCCTGGCCCATGTTCTGCAGGGTGCCGATGCCGAGGGAGCTCATCTGCTCCTTCGCGCGCTTGCGCATGCCGTTGCCGTCGAGCATCCGGAAGATCGAGCCGAGAGGACCGGCCCGGCGTTCCTCGCGACCCAGGAAGAGGTTGCCGGCGATGTCCAGAGAAGGCGAGACGGCGAGGGTCTGGTAGACGGTCTCGATGCCGTGGTTGCGGGCGTCGAGCGGCGTCTTGAAGGTCACCGGCGCGCCGTCGAGCATGATCTGGCCGGTGCTGGGCGCCTCGGCGCCGGACAGGCACTTGATCAGCGTCGACTTGCCGGCCCCGTTGTCGCCGATGACCGCGAGGACCTCGCCCGGGTAGAGCTCGAGGTCGACGCCGTCCAGCGCGACGACGTGGCCGTAGGTCTTGACGATGTTGACGGCCTGCAGGACGGGCTTCGCCGCCCTGCCGTCGCTGGTCGAGGCCTCCTGGCTGATGGCGGTCATGCGCGAGCCCTCCGGATCCACTGGTCGACAGACACGGCGGCGATGATGAGGACGCCGACAGCGAGGGTCTGGTAGTAGACGTCCAGGCCGGCCAGCGTGAGGCCGTTGCGGAAGACGCCGACGATGAGTGCGCCGATGAGCGAGCCGACGATGGTGCCGCGGCCGCCGAAGAGGCTGGTGCCGCCGATGACCACAGCGGTGATCGAGTCGAGGTTGGCGTCGATGCCCGAGTTGGGGCTGGCCGCGTTGACCCGGCCGATGAGGATCCAGCCGGTGAGGGCGTACAGCGCACCTGCGGTGACGTAGACGCTCATCAGGACGCGCTGCACCCGGATGCCGGCCAGTCGAGCCGCCTCGGCATCGTCGCCGACGGCGTAGACGTGTCTGCCCCACGCCGTGTACCGAAGGACGAAGGCGAAGACGGCGTACATCGCCAGCATGACGACGACTCCGGTCGTTATCCGCACCTCGCCGAGCGTGAACGTCTCGCCGAGCCAGGCCAGTCCGGTCTCCAGCTCGGAGTCACGGATGGTGCGGCCGGTGGCGTAGAGCAGCGTCAGCGCCACGAAGATGTTCAGGGTCCCCAGCGTGACGATGAACGGTGGCAGCCGGACCTTGGTCACGAGAAGCCCGTTCAGCGCGCCGGCCCCTGCACCGACAGCGATGCCCAGCAGGATCGCCAGTGGGCCGGGAACCCCGGAGTCGAAGGCCACCTTGGCCATCACCATCGACGAGAAGACCATGATCGCGCCACAGGACAGGTCGATGCCTGCGGTCAGGATGATGAGCGTCTGACCCACAGCCAGAGCACCTACGACGGCGACCTGCTGGGTGATGAGGGAGAGGTTGTTGGGCGTCGCGAACCTGCTGTTGAGCAGGCTGAAGACGATGACGCTGATGATGAGGACGATCGCCGGGCTCAGCCAGGGGTAGCGGTGCAGCGTCGTCTGGACCTTCTGCGCCGGGGTCCGGTGCTCGAGAAACTCTTCGGCGGCGTCGTAGCCGCTGCCGCTCTCAGGTGCCGCTGTCGTACTGCTCATGGTGCCTCCAACACGTCGAGCCGACTTCGAGCCGTGCGGTGAGGGCGGCCGCCGCAGCGACCGCCCCCACCGTACGGGTCAACCTGATTCAGGACGAGAGGCTCAGCCCCACGCGTTGTCCAGGCCGTACTGCGCGTCCTTGCTCTCGACGCCCTCGGCCGGCACGTCGGCGATGAGCGTCACACCGGTGTCGAAGAAGTCGAGACCCGGAGAGTTCTCCGGCTTCGTCCCGTCCTGCACGATCTTGATGATCGCGTCGACGCCCAGCTCCACCATCTTGGCGGGGTACTGCTGCGAGGTCGCGTCGATCGAACCGTCCTGGACGGCCTCCACACCGGCGCGTCCACCGTCGACCGAGACCACGACGACGTCGTCGAGCGACTTGCCCTGCGCCTCGAGAGCAGCGGTGGCACCAGCAGCGGTCGGCTCGTTGATCGTGTAGACCACGTTGATGTCGCTGTTCTTGGACAGCAGCTGCTCCATGCCGGTGCGGCCGCCCTCCTCGTTCGCCCCGGTGGCCACGTTGCCGACGATCTCGTAGTCGCCGCCGGAGTAGCTGCCCGACTTCGGCTCGTCGCCGTTGACTCTTCGGGTCACCGATGTCCTCGATGCCCATGCCCTCGAGGAAGCCCTGGTCGCGGTTGTAGTCGACCGAGACCACCTTGTCGTCGAAGATGTCCAGCAGTGCGATCACAGCCTTCTCGCCGCCGAGCTGCGCCGCGGCGTACTCGCCGATGAGGTTTCCGGCCTTGCGGTTGTCGGTCGCGAAGGTGATGTCGACCGTGTCCGGCGGGTCCGGCGGAGTGTCCAGGGCGATGACGAAGAGTCCCTCGTCGCGCGCCCGCGAGATCGCGTCGTTGACGCCGGTGGACATCGGGGTGATCAGGATGCCTTGCTGCCCTGCCGTGATCGCTGCCTCGATGGCGTCGATCTGGCCCTGGTCGTCACCCTCCTCCTTGCCGGAGGCGATCGTGATGTCGATCCCGTTCTCCTTCGCGGCCGCCTTCGCGCCTTCTTGCATCGCGACGAAGAACGGGTTGGTGGAGTCCTTGGTGATCAGCGAGATGGCGATGTCCTCCTCGCTGGCACCCGACGACGAGTCGCCGCTGCCGGTGGCGGCGTCGTCGTCGCCGCCGCACGCGGCCAGGGCCAGCATCGCCGCTGCCACCGCACCGATGAGTCGGAGTGAACGGGTCGCTGACCGGCCCTTGGTGCTGCGAATCATCCGAATGTCCTTACGTCGGTCGGGATGTCGTCGAGCCCACTTGACAACGTTGTCAAGGCAGTTGTAGTCCTGCAGTTGCGGATCCGTCAAGCACTTGTTCCCGGGAGATGTCATCGTGATGAAGCCTTTACCGTCGCCCCGCCCGCCAGCACCACGGGCCACGATGCGCGACGTCGCGGCCCTCGCCGGCGTCAGCCTCAAGACCGTCTCGCGGGTGCTGAACCGGGAGGCCGGGGTGTCACCGGCGATGTCCGCCCGGGTCCAGCAGGCGGCCGACGAGCTCGCCTACCAGCTCAACCTCGGTGCCCGCAGCCTGCGACGTTCGGACGGGCGGACGGCCACCATCGGACTGATCCTGGAGAACGTCGACAACCCCTTCTCCTCCGCGTTGCACCGTGCCGTGGAGAACGTGGCACGCGAGCAAGGCGTGTCGGTGCTGGCAGGGAGCCTGGACGAGGACCCGGAGCGTGAGCGCGAGCTCGTTGCGGAGTTCAGCTCACGCCGGGTCGACGGGCTGATCATCATGCCGACGGGCACGGACCACGCCTACCTGATGCCCGAGCGTCGGGCCGGGACTCCGATGGTGTTCGTCGACCGCGCCCCCGGCATCCTCGACGCCGACGTGGTGCTGGCCGACCACCAGTCCGGCGCCTGCAAAGGGGTCGCTCACCTGGTCGCGGGCGGGCACCGCCACATCGGGTTCCTCGGCGACCTGGCCCGCATCCCTTCCGCACAGCAGCGGCATGCCGGCTACCTCGAGGCGATGAGCGCGGCCGGGCTGCCTGTCGCACCGGGGGCGACGGTGCACGACGTGTCGGCGGTCGAGGCCGCCGACGCCGCGACCACCGCGCTGCTCAACGGTGACCGACCACCGACCGCGTTGTTCACCGCGCAGAACCTGGTGACGATCGGCGCCCTCCAGGCCCTGCGCCGACTCGGCCGGCAGCACGAGGTGGCCCTGGTCGGCTTCGACGACTTCCTGCTCGCGGACCTGCTCGACCCGCCGGTGTCGGTGGTCGCCCAGGACCCGCACGCCATCGGCCGGCTCGCGGCCGAGCAGCTCTTCCGCCGTTCGGCGGGGGATGCGTCGCCGTACGGCACGGTCGTGGTCGAGACCCGGCTCATCCCGCGAGGGTCGGGGGAGATCCCGCCGCCCGCCGGCCGGAGCCCTGCGGTCAGCTCCCGTCGTCGCGCCAAGGCGGGCTGAGCGCGCCGGCGGCGATGCCGGCCATCCGCGCCGCCCCGGTCGCGCCCGGCTCGGGCAGGCCGGGGTCGACGAAGTCGCCGTACTGCCGCTCTTTGACCACCCGGACCAGCGGGTTGCGCAGCCATCCGCCGGCCACCACGACCGACCGGTGCTCGCCCACCTCGGCCGACATCGTCGCAAGGATAAGTCGGCCACTCTCGCTGAGATCCTCGACCGCCACCCGCCAGACGAGGGCGGGGTCGGCCTCGTCGTCGATGTCGTGCACGGTCAGCCCGTGGTAGCTGGCCGAGATCCGCATCGCCGTCTGCGACCGGTCGGCGGCCAGTGCGCGCCGACCCAGCTCGATCCGTTCCGCCGGCGTCGGCGCCCCGACCATCGCGCCGACCCGCTCCAACGAGATGCCGGTCGGCAGGCCTGCGAGCAGGCACAGGTGGCCCGGGACGACCCCCCAGCCCGTCGTGATGTTCAGCTGGGCCATCCGGTCGATGGCGCCTTCTGCCAGGGGCGCCCGGACGGTGCGCACGAGTGCCTCGGCGGTCCCGAGCGAGTCGAACAGCGCACCGTCGACCGCCGCCCCGAGGGCGAACGCCGCGGTCTGGTGGTCGTGACCCGCGACGGTGAGCACCGCCCCGCGGAGCTCCGCTGGCGCCGAGCTGCCGGCCCGGCCGACCGGCTGGCCGGCAGTGACGACCTCGCCGAGGAAGGACGGTCCGGCGTCGAGCAGGGCAAGGGCCTCGAGCCACGGCGCTCGGCCGGGCACGTCGAACAGGCCGGTCCGACTGACCAGCGAGAGCTCGCTGACCTGGTCGCCGCCGAGGGCGTGCACCGCCCACTCCGGGACCGACAGGAACCGCACGGCGCGTCGCGTCTCGGGCACGTGCCGGCGCAGCCAGAGCAGCTTCGGCAGGCTGGACACGGCGTCGATGCGTCGCCCGGCGGTGCGCCGGTAGGCCTGCTCGCCGAGACGGGCCCGTACCTCGTCGCTGTCACCGCGCGGGTCGTGCCAGGCCAGCGCCGGCCCGAGCGGGGCGCCGTGGCCGTCGAGCAGCACACCCGTCTCGGCCATGCCGGTCATGCCGACGGCCAGCGCCTGCGCTCCCGCCTCGCGGGCGGCGCCGGCGGCCGCGACGGACGTCGCGTCGGCGAGCGCGGCAGGGTCGACCTCGGCGTTGGCTCCGTGGTGGCGCCACGGGGTCGCCACGGCGTGCTCGCCGAGCACCCGCAGGTCGAGGTCGGTCGCCACCGCCTTGACCCGGGTCGTGCCGACGTCGACACCGACCAGCACGCGGGTCACCGGGCGCCCGCCGCATCGTCGGGCCGAGGCGGGCGGCACACGACGACGTCTGCCCCCCGGACCTGCCAGTGACCGGCGGACCACGGGACCACGAACGCCGCGCCGCGCCCCACGTCCAGCGTGGCGCCGGCAGCCGTGCGCACCTGGCCGGCGTCCGCCAGGACGAGGCACACGGCGAACCCGGCGTCCACGGCTCCACTGCCGGGCAGGAGCTGGGCGCGGAAGTAGCCGTCGGCCCGGCCGCTGAGCAGGCTCCGCACCTCCCCGCCGGTCAGCCCGCCGTCGCGCACCAGGTCCTCCCGCTCGTCCCGCGGCAGCGGGTCGAGCCGCAACGCGTCCAGGACGGTGGGGAACCCGAGGCCGAGGTGCCCGTCGCGCTCCCCGTCGACCGCGAAGCCGTCCCACTCCAGCAGCGCCGAGAGGTCGGTGGGCTCCTGCAGCTCGAGCACCAGGACACCGGCGTCGATCGCGTGCGGTACTCCGGCCGGCACCAGGACCGTCTCCCCGGCCCGGACGGCCCGCCGGTGCAACGACGCCAGCAGGGTCGCGCTGTCCCGGCGCTCGACCAGGTCGAGGACCTGAGCCTTGGTCATCGGAGCGGAGAATCCCAGCCCTACGCCGGCGCCCTCCGGGGCCTCGATGACGATCCATGCCTCGGTCTTGCCGTGGTCGAGGGCCAGGTGCCGGCGCGCGAAGGCCTTGTCGGGGTGGAAGTGCACCGGCAGCCGTTGGTCCGGGTCCAGCAGCTTGACCAGCAGCTCGCTGCTGTCGCCGTAAGCCGCGAGGTGTCCCGGTCCGAGCCAGGCCAGCGGGTCGTCCGCTACGGCGTCGCGCAGCAACCGGCCGTCGGGCAGCTGCGACAGGCCGGACCGCACCTGGCCGAAGCGGGTCACGGTCGAGCCGATCCACTCCTCCGGGCGCATCGGCCCCCCGGGCCCGCCCCGCAGCGCGCCGATCCGGTCGCCACCGCGGTAGAAGTGCGGGAACTGGTTCGGCGGCAGCAGCACCGGCGCGGTGTCGGTCACGGTGTCGCCTCGGCCCCGGTATGGCCCTGTACAGCTTCCAGCAGGGCTGCGACCGCGGCCGGCTCGACGTCGGCCGGGCCGGCTCGGCGCACGCTGTCGGCCGCGGTCGCGACCCCGTAGCGCACGGCCGCCGGCAGCGGCTCACCCCGCTCGAGCGCCACTGCGACCCCGGCGACCATCGCGTCACCGGCCCCGACCGGGTTGACCACCGGTGACCAGCGGTGCCGTGAACCACCACGACCCGTCGCCCGTGTGCAGGGCGGCACCGGAACGGCCACCGCTCACCAACGCTGCCCGGGCACCAGCACTGACCAGCGCCTCGGCCGCCGCCGCACACCGGCCGGCGATGTCATCACCGGACTCGTCCACCTCCTCGATCGCGTCGGTCACCCCCGGCCCGGAGCCCCGCCCGGCGAGGGCACGCAGCGCCCACTCCGCCTCGGCGAGGTTCGGCTTGACGAGCGCCGGCCCGGCCCGCAGGGCGGCCGCGAGGACCGGCCCGCCGGCGTCGACCACCGCGACGGCGCCGTGCTCCGCTGCCAGCCGGACGACGCCGGCGTAGAGGTCGGCCGGTGCCCCTGGTGGCAGGCTGCCGGAGGCGACCACGACCTGCGGTCGCTGGTCGGTCAGCGCGTCGGCGTACGCGTCGAGGAAAGCCCTTCCTCCCGCGTCGTCGAGCGGCGGGCCGGGCTCGTTGATGACGGTGGCGCGCCCGTCGTCCTCCAGTACGACGGTGGCCGCACGCAGCGCGCCGGTGGTCCTGACCGCGATGACGGCGATCCCCGCCCTCGGTCAGCAGCGTGGCGAGCCGCGCACCCTCGACACCCGGGCAGTTGGCCACCAGGGTCGGACGACCGCCGAGCGCGCGTGCGGCGCGGGCGACGTTGACCGGCTTGCCCCCAGGCGCCGTGTCGACAGTCACGGCGCGGAGCACCGCGCCGGGGACCAGCGTGGGGAGGCGCACGATGCGGTCCTGCGTGAGGTTGGTGCCCAGGATGAGCAACGCCAGCGCCCCTCACCTGCTCCGTCGACCGTCGCGCGGAACGCTAGGTCGCCCACGTAGCCTGCGTCAACGACTCGACCGCGCAGCAGGAGGCCAGGTGTCCGACGTCGCCATCCGCATGTCCCGGCTGTTCGACCCCCGATCGGGGCGGTGCTTCGACGTCGCCGTCGACCACGGGTTCTTCGGAGAGGCGTCGTTCCTCGCCGGCATCGAGGACCTCGGCGCGGCGGTCCGCGTCCTTGCCGACGCGGGTCCGGACGCGATCCAGCTCAGCCAGGGACAGGCCCGTCTGCTGCAGGAGATCCCCGGTCGGAACCGGCCGGCGCTGGTGCTGCGCACCGACGTCGCGAACGTGTACGGGACGTCGCTGCCGGAGCGGCTCTTCAGCCGGCTGATCCCGGAACCGGCACTCACGGCGGTCCGGCTCGACGCGGCCTGCGTCGTGGTCAACCTGTTCGACCTTCCCGGCCGGCCCGAGGTCCGGGAGGCGTGCGTCACCAACGTCCTGGCCGCCAGGGCCGACTGCGAGCGCTACGGCATGCCGCTGATGGTCGAGCCGCTGGTCATGAAGGACGCCGACTCCGGCGGCTACATGTCCGACGGGACGACGGCCAAGGTCGTGCCCCTCGTGCGGCAGGCCGTCGAGCTGGGAGCGGACATCATCAAGGCGGACCCCACCGACGACGTGGCCGACTACCACCTCGTCGTGCAGGCGGCCGGCCGGGTCCCGGTCCTCGTGCGGGGCGGTGGGCGGGTCGACGACGCCGAGCTGCTGCGCCGGACCGCCGTCGTGCTGGAGCAGGGGGCGGCCGGCATCGTCTACGGGCGCAACGTGATCCAGCACGCTGACCCTGCCGGCCTCACCCGCGCCCTGATGGCCATGCTCCACGACGGGGCGTCGGTGGACGCCGCGGCAGCGATGGTCGGCGCCAGGTGAGCACGCCCGTCCGGATCGGGGTCGTCGGTGGCGGCCTGATGGGCAAGGAGCTGCTGGCTCTCACCCGCCGGTGGGACGCGCTGCTCGACCACCCGGCGCGCCCGGAGGTGGTCGCGCTGGCCGACCCGGCAGCCGCCGTACAGCAGTGGTGGCGGGAGGCCGGGGTCGCGATCGTCACCGACGACTACCGCCGTCTGCTCGACGACCCCGACATCGACGTCGTCTACCTCGCCGTTCCGCACGACCTGCACGAGCGGATCTACCTGGACACGGTGGCGGCCGGGAAGGACTTCCTCGGCGAGAAGCCGTTCGGCATCGACCTCGCGGCCGCCGAGCGGATCGTGTCGGCCGTCGACGCCTCGTCCGCCTTCGTCCGCGTCTCCAGCGAGCTGCCGTTCTTCCCCGGGGCGCAACGGGCCGTGGAGCTGGTCCGGGACGGGCTCCTTGGCGAGGTGCTCGAGGTCCGGTCGGGCCTCTTGCACTCCTCGGACCTCGACCGGGCAAAACCCATCAACTGGAAGCGCCGCGCCGCCACCTGCGGCGAGATCGGTGTGATGGGCGACCTCGGCATGCACGCCGCGCACGTCCCGCTGAGGCTCGGCTGGGAGCCGCATACCGTCTTCGCGCTGCTGGACGACGTCGTGCGCACCCGGCCTGGCCCGGACGGCCGGCCGGTCCCGTGCGACACCTTCGACAACGCCTTGCTCGCCTTGCGTGTCGAGTCGCCCGGGCGACGGTTCCCGATGCTCTGGGAGACCAAGCGGATCGCTCCTGGCCAGCGCAACACGTGGTTCTTCGAGGCGCTCGGGATGGACGGCGGCGTGCGCTTCTCGACCCGCAGCCCGCAGGTCCTGCAGCGATTCGGCATCCTCGACGGCGAGCAGGCGTGGTCGGAGGCATTTACTAGGAAATCTCCCTGCGTGGACACGATAGCCTGCGGCAATGGGCTACGTTCAAACAGCATCGTATAGACCTCTTCGTCCTCGCCTTTAAAGAGGCTCGTTAACCGCCTTCCGTCGTTGTTAATAATTTTTTTTTCATGAGAGTGAACCAAAAATACCAGCCAAGCTAATCGCCAGATAGATTTTTGGCAATACTACCGGAGCGCAACGAAAGATAAATTTAATTGACGTAAGGTTCAACTGAAGCGCGCAGACAAAGGATTTGTGGTAGACTCCAAGGCCTTCACTTGCCTGGCGAAAGTCTTCCCGTGCAAGCCCGCACGTGAGGGAAACTTGTGCCTGTCATTATACAGTCTTCTCCAAAGGAGTCCTTCGGACAGGCTGACTTTACCAAACTATATCAAATTACTTTCAACAAATTTTCCGGCGACTTGGCCTAATGACTGGATCGCGTTAAAGGTATTCTTCGGAATTTCTCACTATGCCAGGCATGACTGGATTTTTATAAAGTGAAATCCAAGCGCTGATCCAATTTTTGTTTTTCGCCGACATGACAAAATGCGTCTTATACCACAACATTTTACAATAATAAATTCTGCAAATAACCTTATTTCACCAGCGATTGTTAATTAATCGATTTTAATCCGCATACGGTATATCGTTAGCGCCATAGTGTAAACATTGTCAAAAGAATAAGCTCATGAACAACAAAATAGATTTTATAAATCCAGACGGGCTGTCGAAAAATCCTGCATTTTCTCAAATTGCTATCACAAAAGGAAACGGAAATACAATTTACATTGGAGGACAAAACGCGATAACGAAAGATCTCGAAATAATTGGAAAGGGTGACATAAAATTACAAACAGAATACGTCCTAAAGAACATTGAAATCGCTTTGAATTCCTGTAATGCAGCCTTAGACGACTTATTTAAATTGACCATTTATATAGTTCAAGGTCAGGACGTCCGAAAGGGTTTGAAGGAGCACAAAATTTTTTAAAAAAATTAAGCAACCCTCCTGTTATTACAGGCGTTATTGTTGCAGGTTTGGCGAACCCTGAATATTTAGTGGAGATTGAAGCCATGGCATTCGCAAATCCTCTAAAGAATTAATACCACAAAGGCAAATACGAAGGTAACCGCACAACGATATATCAAAACCGCACTCCGAAGTCTGCGGCGCATGAATAATCAGTTGTATTTCCCACCCACCAAAATACTCTCCGGCAAAAGATATTTTTTCCAATCGTTTAAGAACTACATGTATCGAATCATTATTTCATTCACGCCTTCCAATAATACATTTTGCCCCGTTTGATCGGTCTGATAGTGAATACCATACAATCGCGCATTTTATCGAGTGGTACTTTTCGGGTATACGCACGCGTAAGCCTGGTTGATCTCCCAGCTTCGGGAATCGCGTTGATTTCACTGACCATATTTTTTTCCGACTCTGGACTTATCCAATCCTCACGATAGATACGGTGTTTAGGATCTTGTGATTTATAACGAATACTATCTGCCAGATTTACGTAGGTCGCTTATCCTGTAAATAAAGTATTCTGTTTACTGTCTCACGATAATAAAACGAACGTCGGTTCGCGGCAAACACTTCGTAGGTTCTGTCTATGTCGGATACCTCGGCTATCTTCTGAATGCACCGACTTTAGCTTTTGGAGCGATTGTTTTGATCTTGGTGATCGGGTCCAAAATGAATTTGAGACAATGGTTTTTAAGACTTGTTTACGGTTGAAACAACCAATTTTGACTTTGAAGATTCTGATTGTCAGGAAGGTGTTTGATAAGGATTTTTTTGTTTAAGACGGTGGGTCTTTATTCCGGCAATGTATTTATACCTGTGCCGGCTGGAAACCAGTAGCGTACAAAAAGGAATATCCAACGCTCAAAAGGAGTTAGTGCCCGAAGGATAAGTCAATAACCGTGGCACTTCGCAGCTTGCCGGGGACTACCAAAGTTCATTGGATTTTGAATATATTGCTCTGATGAAGTTTTTTGAAAATTTTCTTAAAGCAATTGAGTAGTAATTCGTATCACAGAATTAATGTCGATTAAAAGCACCGACCTCCTTAGAACACTGGGTCTCAAGCTGGCGATTGTCGTTGTTATAGGAAATATATTGGGATCTGGTGTATACAAAAAAGTAGCGCCTATGGCGGCTGAACTCGATTCGGCAGCATTGGTCCTTTTTTGTTGGATCCTTGGTGGGCTGATTACCTTGATCGGTGCTTTATGCAGCGCGGAGTTAGCGGGAATGCTGGCCGATACCGGTGGAGAATTTGTGTATTTTAAAAAGATCTATAATCGTTTTTTTGCCTTTCTATATGGCTGGTCATGCTTTACGGCAATTAAATCAACAACAACGTCAGCGCTGGCTTACGTGTTCGCTCAATCGATTCATGCAATTACTCCCTTGCCAGAGATAGCATCATCGTTAGCTGATGTAAACATCTTTGGTATATTTTATCCCTTTGCTGGTTTCAATGTGAAGGCTACTGCAATCTTGACGATTTTCTTGCTTACATTTTTTAATACCCGAGGTATAAGAATAGGAGTAGGTTTTAGCTCGGCATTACTGGGGATGGTAATCGTAGGCATATCACTCATAGTAATTTTTGGATTGTCCAGCAAGGAGGCAAATACCTCAGCTTTAATAAATGATTTTGGAGCATCGCCTTTTCAATTAAGTACTGTTTTCACCGCCATGTTATCTGCCTTTTGGGCGTATGAGGGTTGGAATTCCGTAGGGTTTGTCGCCGGTGAAATTAAAGATCCCAATCGAAATGTTCCCTTAAGTCTTTCCATCGGTGTCCTGGTAGTTATAGTCCTTTATTTATTGGCCAATACCACCTACCTCTCCCTGCTTTCCATTCCTGAACTGAAATCTATTTTTCAGTCTGAAAATCAAATTGCTGCTGTGGAAGCTGTTCGTGTTTTCTGGGGATCCGCCGGAGCTTTGGTTATTTCGATTCTAATCCTGATCACTACCTTCGGTTGTCTTCATGCCAGCATCATTAGCAATCCAAGGATCTATTATGCCATGGGAAAAGAGGCGCTATTTTTTTCGAAAACAGCAAGGGTAAACAAATTCAACGTTCCGGCTACAGCTCTTTGGTTCCATGGCGTGTGGGCTTCGCTGCTGATCCTTTCCGGTACTTTCGATCAACTTACAGAAATGATGATTTTTGCAGCTTTCATTTTTTATGGAGCCAGCGCGTTCGGTGTAATCGTTTTACGTAAACGTATGCCGGAAGTGCACCGGCCCTATAAAGTGTGGGGATATCCGATCCTTCCTGGATTGTTCGTACTTTTTTGTGCGGTACTTATTGTGAATACGATGCTGTCAAGGCCGCGTGAAGCCGCGATTGGTATTGTGCTTATTCTTATCGGTATCCCTTTTTATTTTTATTTTACCCGCAGGTCAGGCCTATCCGATTCAACGCGTCAGTAAACCTGCATCAATAACAAATTGGGTCCCCGTGATAAATCGTGCCGCGTCAGACGCAAGATAAACAACAGCCTGGGCAACATCTTTAGGTTCTATCCAAGGAACAGCAAGCAAGTTTCCAGCCGATTGCTCAGCAATTTCCCTGGTGGTTTTTCCTTCTAACATTGCAAGACCGTCATTCATTGGCGTATTGACTCCTGTAGGGTGTATTGAATTTACACGAATAGAGTAAGGAGCCAGTTCGATGGCCCAGGATTTTGTAAGACCCACTAATCCCCATTTTGAAGCGGCATAATGGCTCAGTCTATTCATGCCACGTAAACCGGCAATAGAAGAATTGTTAATGATTACACCCGAACGTTGGTGGATCATACCTGGAATGATGTGACGCGCAGTCAGCCATGCTCCTTTCAGGTTGATGTCAAGCATAGCGTCCCACTCGTCTTCTTTAAGCTCATGCGCAAGACCATATGCGCAAATGCCTGCGTTGTTAAAGAGAATATCGATCGTATCCAATTCTCTTCGTGCTTCTTCAACAGCAAACTTTACTTCATGATTGTTACGCACATCCCCACGATAAATAAAACACGAGACACCGAACGCTTCTACCGCTTTTTTTAACGACTCCAGGTCATCTTCCGAACCCAGCGCATAGCCTGGATAATCCAATGATCTGGCAATGTCGAAAGCAGCAATATGCACGCCTTCACTTGCCAGTGCGAGAGAAGTTTCTCTTCCCTGACCGTGGGCAGCCCCAGTAATAAAAGCAACTTTATTTTTCAGCGACATAATTTCAATTTTGGATGTTATAAAGGTCAAGGTTCACCGCAGCTCCTCATTTCGCCAGGAAAGGATGAAGGTACTCATCAATTTCCGTTTGAATCACATTGTTGAAAATATTCGTAGCAATCATGATACCGGCAAAAGCCGTGAGGATAACGATTTGCTTATCGGAAAACCGCTCACGGATGAGTTGGTAATTTCTTCCGCAATATTCCCTTGCTTAAGCGTTATTGCAGCACCAAAATCAAGGCATGCCGCTCATCACTGGTGAGTTCCAATGTTTCGGGTGACTCGCCTGATTCAATAATAACTTTGCGAAAGTATGTACTGCACAACGGGCAACCGGAAGCTTCGGAAATAGACCATGCAAAGAGCGGAGACAGCCGGCTTCCTAAAATATTTTTGACCTCTTCATAGAGAGGATACCATTCCATATAAGCATTAAAAGCTGTGAGAGAATGGCCCAGGGTAGCTTTCATGTTCGTAATCCGGGCATTGAACTGGCTCTTGTGATGTTGGTACGAAATTCTTGTATGGACTCCGTTTCTTCGTAGGGTAAGGGATGTATGCGTGGCATAGTAATATTTTATGATGGATCAAAATTTCAATGCGGCAGCCTATTGCGGAATCTGCCATGGACGGATGTGCCGGACAAAGCACTAATGACAAGGTACGAAGCAACCTATTTATATCTAGCTATATTAATTTCCTCTTGTATAAATATATCGGTGATGATCGTGCACAAAAAACGAAAGCCAGTGGGCTTGGTAATGAAACTAGCAGCGCCGAGCTTCAGGGTTTCTGTCCGGTCGTGTTGTGATTTTGAAGTCGTGTAGATTATCACCGGTATGTCGCTAAGGTGCGGATTCGTTTTTAATTCCTTTAAATACTCCATTCCGCGAGGTATACAGATATCTAAAAATATCAAGCCAGGTCTCGCAAACTTTTTCGTGTAAAGGTCTTTTATTGCCTCAGCGGCACTCCGCACAATTGTACAGTTTGTTCCAGGACTTACTTGTTGAATGGCCTCACGCAAAAAATCGCTGTCCTCGTTATCGTCGTCTATAATGAGTATATTGATCATTCCAAAAACTGGTTTCTTCAAAATATTCAGCAAAATTCATACTGTGAAAATTGACTTGTTTCTATTCTCAATTAGAATTCCACCTGCTAATACTTGACCTATTTTTTTCTCACATGGGGATTCGTTGCCGCGTCGCCTGCCTGGTAAGGTCAAGAAATGAGAAGAATAAAATGAACGATCGTCCTCATGCAAAGTTAGAACGGCATGTGCGACTTTATGGGGAAACTTATACCCGTAAAGACCATTAAAACATCCAAAGGTGAATTAATGATCCCCTCAAAGAAAAGAATGAAGGTTTTTTTTATGGAATGATTTTAGGA
>CAVYTH010000011.1:187500-304501 GCA_963771345.1 uncultured Actinomycetota bacterium | reverse complement strand
TTCTGGTCGATCGTGTCAGCGAGCGAGTGAGTGATCGAGAACGTCACCACTGGGTGCTTCGAGGAATCCGGTTGTGGCTGGTGTCTACGGCTCGCATCCACGCGCGCCGTCTTGTGCAATGGCTCACTTTGACTATGGCGACGTCCTCTACCAAGTGCCTTACTCGAGGCATGGGGCGGCGACCAGGTAGTCGGTCGGCTCGCACAGTCATCCTGACGAAACGCCCCGCAGCGACGCTTCTCACTCGGGGTGGGCGCTAGGCGAGGAGAGAACGGATGGCACGCAGGCGAACTCTCGGGGTCATCACGGTGGCAGTCGGCGCGCTCCTGGGCGCGCTCGGGGTGTCCGGCGCATCGGCCGCACCACCGGCGGGGACCGACGCCAGCGAGGTGACTCACTGGAACCAGGTCGCGGCGACGACGCTCGCCTCGGTTCCGGATCCGAACTGGGCGCCGACCCCGACCCCGTCCCCATCAACATGGCACGGGGTGGAGGAGCCGTCAGCTACCGGCGCGGGCCGAACGCGATCGCGGGGCCGCAGCAGCATCGCCCCTATCTGCTCAACAGTCGCACCGGGGCGAAGGCGTCCATCGACGCCGCTGTAGCGACGGCTGCCTACGACGTGCTGTCCGAGCTCGTCTCGACGGCACCGGCGCGGGTGGCGTTCCCCGGGCGCGCCGGACTCCTTGACACGCCGTCCTCCGCGTACGCAGCCTCGCTCTCGCATCTATCGACAACGACTCGTTCAAAAAGCAGGGCATCACGGTGGGACACGCTGCGGCTAACGCGATGCTGGATGCGAGAGAGGGCGACGGACGGTTCGGGTCGTCTCAGTGGACGCCGAGCTCCGAGGTCGGACACTGGCAGCCTCTGGTCGGTGCGATGGGGCCGATCCTCGACCCGACCCCGTGGGTGGGCCTCGTGAGGCCGTTCCTCATCCAGAGCTCGTCGCAGTTCCGCAGCGCGCCACCGCCCGCGCTTGGCAGCCAGCAGTGGGCGATCGAGTTCAACGAGGTCAAGAGCCTCGGCAGAATCGACAGTGTAGACCCGGACTGACCACGCAGACGTACATTGCCAAGTGGTGGCAGAGCGCACCCGGTCCTGAGCTGGAACGAAGTTGCCCGTCAGCTCATCACCCGGACAAGGTCTCGACGCCGCCGACAGCGCGAGGCTCCTCGCCCTGCAGAACCTCAGCGGCGCGGACGCGGCGATCAACTGCTGGAACTACAAGTACCACTTCGACTTCTGGCGGCCGGGGAACGCGATCACCACCACGTTGGACGACAAGAACGACGCCACCGAGACAGACTCGACATGGGCGGCGCTCCTCACCGCGCCGTATCCCGAGTGGACCTCGGGACACAACTGCCTCGACGCCGCACACGCCACCGTGCTGCGGATGTTCTTCGGCGACGATCCGGTGGGTGGTTCGTTCCAGATCACGAGCACCTTCACGAATCCCGGCGGTTCTGCTGTGCGCACGTTCGACACGTTCACCCAACCACTCGCCGAGCTCATCGAGGCACGCATCTGGGCCGGCCTGCACTATCGCAGCGGGGACGTCGCGGGCCAGCTGCTCGGCCGGAACGTCGCCAACTATGGGGCCGCGCACTACTTCCAGCCGGTTGGCAGGTGGTGACTCACCTCACCCGCCCTCCCAGTCGTACTGAGGACCCTGATCCAGGGGCCCGGAGTTGGAATGCTGCGAGCATCACATCGGCTGATGACCGTGGCGGCACTCCCGCAATGGGCTGTGGCACGACTGATTTGCCAGGGTCTGTCCTTCGAGGCCGTCGCTCGGTAATGCCCCGGTTCCCGAGTGATCGTGTCAGCCGTTGGGCGGGTGCTTGGGAACGGCACTCACTAAGCGAACGACATCGCGGCAGGTGCAGCGCTTCATCGGCGCAGAGCCGGCGTGGCGACCCGAAGCCTGTGGCTACCTTGGTGTCGAGAGGTCGCCCTGCTCCAACAGGGTCTTCAACCGCTGCTCGTCGCGTCGTGAGTCCTTGGCCAAGAGTCGGCGAGAGAACGGGCTCCAGCAGCGACAGCGGGGCTCGGACGCGAAGCTCCATCCGGCTGGTGAGCACGGTGCCCGCGGACTGGCTGGCTTCGGTCCGATAGGACGCCGTGCCTGTGATCCACCCGGACGGAATCTCGAACCGCACGTAACGGCCAGGCTCAAAGGCTACGAAGCGATTTCGTGAGGCGACTCGACGCCCCGCGAACGTTCGTACAAACTCATGCTCAGTTCCGACTCCGATCGGTCCGTCCGTGAGCCTGCGTACCTCATGGAGGCCCGTCTGCCACTGCGGCGCATTGGTCTGGTCGGCAACAAACCCGAACACCTCCTGCACCGGTCGCGCGATCTCAACGTCGTCGTCCTGCTGCTCCATCACCGAGCCTCCTCGCATGGGGATCCACCGGAGTGTGCAGCCTTTGCGTCCGGCGCGAAACCCAGCGCTGTCCACGATGTTCCGCTCATCGGCATGACTGCGCGTCCCCAAGGTCGCTCGGTAGTGCCGGCGGTCTCAGGGGGTCGACGCAACACTTCCTCAACAGGTGGAGGGAGTGTTCATGGCTCGCATGTCGGTGGCGGAGAAGTTGGAGATTTGGCGGCTGGTGCGCGCCGGTGTGTCGTTTCGGATCATCGGTCGGCATCTGGGTCGCTCGGATGCCTCGATCCGCAAGTACGTGGGGCTCACGGGTGGGATCCGGCCGCGCGAGCGGACCCGGGCCGCCATCAGGTTGTCGCTGTCTGAGCGGGAGGAGATCTCGCGCGGGCTGGCCGCAGGCGAATCGCTGCGCAGGATCGCCGGCCGGCTGGGCCGGGCGCCCTCGACGGTGTCGCGGGAGGTGACCCGCAACGGTGGCCGCCGCCGCTACCGAGCCGCGGCCAGCGATCGGGCGGCCTGGGCCCGTGCGGCGAGGCCGAAGCGTTGCAAGCTCGCGACCAATGATCGGCTGCGCGAAGCCGTTGCGGGGAAACTAGGCGAGGACTGGTCACCGCAGCAGATCGCGGGCTGGCTGGTCCGGGAGTTCCCTGACGAGCCGGAGATGCGGGTGTCGCACGAGACGATCTATCTGACGCTGTTCGTGCAGTCCCGCGGCGCGCTCAAGCGTGAGCTGGCCACCCATCTGCGGACCCGCCGGATGATGCGCCGCTCGAAGTCTCACACCGCACGCGGTCACGGCCGCGGCCAGATCGTGGACGCGATCGCGATCAGAGAACGACCCGCCGAGGTCGAAGACCGGGCCGTGCCCGGGCACTGGGAAGGTGACCTGCTGATCGGCTCGGGCCACTCGCAGATCGCCACCCTGGTCGAACGCTCGACCCGGTTCGTGATGCTCGTCCAGCTAGCGAACGGTCGCTCCACCGAGCAGGTCGTGGACGCCCTCGCCGAGCACGTGCAGACCCTGCCGGCCCAGCTGCGCCGATCGCTGACCTGGGACCGCGGCCTCGAGCTGGCCGATCACAAACGGTTCACCATCGACACCGGAGTGCAGGTCTACTTCTGCGACCCGAAAAGCCCGTGGCAACGCGGCAGCAACGAGAACACGAACGGTCTGCTGCGTCAGTACTTCCCGAAAGGCACGAGCATCGCCAGTTTCACCCAGGAGCAACTCGACGAGGTCGCCGCCAAGCTCAACGGCCGACCTCGACAGACACTCGGTTGGATGACACCGTCAGAGAAACTAGACGAGGTGTTGCACTGACCGGCTGAGGTCGCAGCGCTTATGCGCGGCTCGGCGAACGCTGGCTTCGGGCTAGTGCTCGACGCCGAGCATTACGTCGGTCGCCTTCACTACGGCCGTGACGTCGCTGCCCTCCCTGATCCCGAGGTCACGCAGTGCCTCCACGGTGATTGAGGCCACCAGTCGGACGCCGTTCGCGTCTAGTTCGACGTTTGCGATCGCCTCACCGCTCGTGATCCCCGTGACTCGGGCTGGGATTTGGTTTCGCGCGCTCAGCTTCATGTCGACGATCGTATGCGGCCAGCGAGCCAAGCCTCCCGGCTGACGCCGGTCGCGACCCGCGACCGTCACCTGATAGCCAGCGATCAGTGGTGCCAGTCTCCCGTGCGGCTGTGCTACCAGCCGCCGAGCAGGGTGCTCGGTAACGGCACCAATGGTGCAAGCGCGGCCTCTAAGCGCTAAGAGTTCCGCTGCCACGGGAGGCCGGGGTACGCGACGGAGACGGCCCATTGGGCGGCAAAGCACCCGCTGTTGGCGCACTCGGGCATGACGGGGTCGATCAGCAGGGTGCTCCCGTCGTCGCTGATCCGGTAGTGGAAGGTGACGTCGCCGAACTCCTTCGAGATGACGATGGTGTTGTCATCAATTGCTCGGTAGGTGCCGTCGTCGACTTGATCCCCGGCGTCGTCGCGCGATCCGAACTGGCCATCTTCGGTGAAGAAGTGCGAATGCGTCAGCGGCAACCGCACCCCGGCAAGGGTGGTCTTGGTCCTTGATCTGGTCTGGGCTGCGGACACCGGGAAGCCATCCCCCTCCCCGGCGGCGTGCTCGGATGCGAACTGTCCGAGCCCGGCAGCCGAGAGGGCCTTGACCCGTTGTTGGCAGGTCGTGAGGCGTTGCCATTCGCCCACGAGCGCTGCCGCCGGGCTGGCGCTCGGATGTGGGCTGCGGCTGGTGGCGGTGCTGGAGGGGCTCGGTGGTTGCGTCATCCGCTGGCACCACAACCGGTTGCTGCGACCAGCAGGGCCACCACGAGCGCGAGGACACGCAATGAGGGCCTCCTTCGAAAGCCCAGCACTTCCTGTTCCTTGAATGAAGCACTAGGCCCGATGGAGGGCCATGACCCGCTTGGTATCATTCGCGCCCGCCGACTCCTGAGCGTGGCCTTCCCTGGGCGATCGATAGTGCCGGTTCTGTTCTCGAGCCGGGGCGGCCAGCCAGGGCTGTGGACCCGTCGTCGCACTGGTCCGCCGGGCGTCGGCTGCGGTCACTGCTCGGCGGTCGAGTCTTGCCGGTCGGCCGACGACAGGTAACCGCCGGCAGTGGCCGTCCTTACCGATTCCTTGACCGCGCCGGATCGGTCGCATCGTCGGAAGCGGCGACCCGGTTCGATCCTGGGGGGCCGGGAACGCGCGTCGCCACGGCGGGGGGGGTTGTGATGCGGCGAGACGCTGTATGGATCGAGCAGCACCGGCCCGGATGGCGCCCGGGCCCTGTGTGGCGCGAGGAGGCGGGCTCCGGACCTCTCGGGTGTTGGTGGTCCGGAGTGGGTGGCGCGTCGACCACCCGTGAGCAGCTCTGCGGGCTGAGGCGATCGCCATGGCCGATGCGCGACGGATGGCTGCCGCCTTGAGCACGCAGGCCCACGACGAGGGTCACGCGCGCGTCAGCACGGCCATGCGGTCTCAAGGCTCAGGAAAGCACGGCACGGCCAGCCGCCATGTCTTGGTCACCCAACGCGACGACTTGAGCGCTCCCGCATCCAGCCGTGAGCCCTTCCGAATCGAGCCCGCGTTACTTCAGGGCGCGGGGCAACCTTGTGCCGGATGCCGTGCGGGTCCCGAGACCGCTGTCAACCGAGCCTCAACAGGTTCAGCCCGACGACGCACGAGCTCGCCTAGCCGTTGAAGCCGGCATGCCGACCCGGTCAGTCCTCGCGCTGAATGACGGCGGCCGATGGCGGCCTGCCGAGCTGCTCGACCAGTACCGCGACCGGGGGGCGACGGCAGCTGGCGGGTGGGGGTCAGGCAAGCCTCCCCACTCCGCTGCCAGCCAGCCCTGTGGGCAGGACTCCTAGAAGTTGAAGCGGGCGAAACCACGACGGGGCCACTCCGCCCGCCACGGTGAAGTCCCCACCGACGGACAGGGCGGGCACGGCAGTCGGGGCTGAGCGCGTCCTGGTCAGGCCGAAGGCCCACACGCCGTAGGCCCCGTTGACCCCGGGATTCCAGGCGGTGGGCCTGCCCGTTCGCCGGAGGAACGAGGCGATGTGCATCCGGGGCCAGCTTCGCCTCGGGGAGGTTCGTGAGAGTGACCACCGATGTAGACCTCCTCGTTCGTGGCGAGGATGGCCTGCACGTCGCCTCCGGTGCGGACGCGGTAGACCGGAGCGCCTGGACGCCGGGTCGTAGGCCTAGGTGCGGTTGGCGTCGTCCCGAAGAAGAGCGTTCCGCTCGGCGTCACGTCCATCGAGATCGCGACACCGCCCTCGGTCGGCGCGAACGACGTGACGCTGCCGGCGGAGTTCAGCTCGGCGGCTCCGCGACGGGCAGCGCCCTCGACTGGTGAACGAGCCCGCCGGCGTACAGCTTGGTGGCGTCCTGGGACAGCGCGAGTCCGCGGACCGTGTTGTTCGGGCGTGGGCGCGAACGACGGGTCAACGGCTGCCGGTGCTCTGGCTGAGCGCAGCGAGCCGTGCGATGGCGCGTCCGCCGATGGAGCCGAAGTTGCCGCCGACGTACAGCCGGTCGCCGCGTCGGCTTCGAGTGCGCGCACCGGTGTTGTTCTTCGCGGTCGTGGTCCAGCCGGAGACGAGCGCCCCGGTGTCCGGCGTCACGGCGGCGAGCCGGCCGTGGGCCTGGCCGCCGACGGTGGTGAAGCCACCGCCGACGAAGATCTTGCTGCCGTCGGAGGACGCGGCCAGGGCGTAGACGATGCCGTCGGTGGAGGGGTTCCAGTTCGGGTCGAGGGTGCCGTCGGCACGGATAGCGGCGACGTTGCCTCGCCACCCCCGACACCGCGGTGAACGAGCCGCCGATGTAGGTCCGGTCTCCACCTGCGTGATCGCATAGACGACCCCGGCGATCATGCACTTCCCGTCTGCGTCATAGGTGACGCAGGTCACCTTCGCGGTCGAGGCTCGGCAGCGGCGGAGGGACTAGCCCAGGCAGCACCAGCCCCCAGCACCAGCCCGACCGTGGCAACCGCGACAGTCGACACCATCAACGCCGACCGCTGCATCCAGAAACCAATCACGAGAACCATCCCCCTCAAGAACACCCCACCCCGACGGACCTCCCAAACGAGGTCCCACACGGGAACGTACATCCGCGTCCACCCCGGAGCGGACCCCAGACGGCAAAGATTCGGCCACCAGAGCAGGCGGTGACACGAACCGTGCCCTAGGCATCTCACAGCGTCACCGATCGCGGTCCCTGTTGCCTGCTGGCGCTGTTTGGGGGACCCGTGGCGGGCCTCCAGCGGACGTCATGTAGATGTCGATCTCCGTGACCAGGCTGGTCGGCCCTAGCCCTGTCCGCCCGATGGCCGTCCAGAGCCAGTTCCGTCCGGAATGCTCGTGCTCCACCGAGTGGCCCCACTCGACCGCGAGACGCTATTCAGCCTTCCCTCTTCGCGCTTGGCATTATGGATATTGAACGCCCCCCGGCCAGAGACGGCCGTGGGCGTTCTCGTCGGTCCCTTCTTCGCCTGGACGACTCGACCGCCCGGTCCTACTGCTCGTCAGCTGGCGCCCGTGCGCGTTCCATGTCGGTCACCGCAACCGCGAGCACCGCTTACGGCAGAAGGTCAGCGAGGTCGGGGCCATGCCGGTACGACAGGTCGACGAGTGTTCGGTCCCTCCACCCTTTTGTTGGTCAACCAGAACATCACCGAGACGGGAACCAGACGGCGCACCACCAGCGAAGGAAAGTGCGGCCATCGGACAGCGAGCCAGGAAAGGCTGACCAACGCCGCGAAGGCCAGGGCTAGAACCCACTGATCTTGCGGCCGGCTGCTGATCTGACCCTCCTTCTACCGTCACCCCGGCCCATCGGGAGCGGACCGACACCGCCATGATGGCGGAACCGCGAATGCGTGCGTCGCCGACCACTGACTCCTCGCGGCAGCAACCACCTACTGGCCGCGACCAGTCCGCAGAAAGTCCGCAAGAGGTCCGCAAGAGGACCAACGGCTGCCAACACCGCCAACGGAGAAACCGCAGGTCAGAGGCATGATCGGCCGATCGGTCGCAGGTCGGCATCGCGCGTCAGCGACTTCAACATGTCCTCGGTCAGCAAGGCGTCCTGACGCCGCGAGCGTCGTGCCGGGCCCACGCCGCCGAACGTGGGGCCTGGCGACGTGGGAGCTGGTGCGGACTACCCCGAGTACTGGTGCGGACTGCCCCCGAGTAAGCGCGCTCCGGCCATCCCCCCAGCGTCGGATCACACCCAGCCGCGACGGATAGTGCCCGGCGGGTCGACCGTGAAACGCCAGCAGTTGGCCCCAGTCGCCGACTGACGACCGGGCCTCGCGCCGCTACGGCGTTTCTTACCGCCCATCTAGGGCACGACACCGGGTATCACCCGGAGGTCTGGCCCATGTATGTCGTCGCTGCTGTCGATCAGCGCGTCGGGCCGCCTCCGATCCGTCGAGCACGGGGACCGGCACCAGCGGCCGGCGACGTTCGAACCAGTGGGCATCCAGCACGCGGTGCCCCGGCACGCCGCAGCCGGCGAGTCGTGCCGCGCCCTGTGCGGGGCCGACGTGAAGGGCTGGGTGCAATTCGGCGACCGGCCGTTCCTGGCGAGCTCCGGTGCGAACTGCCAGCGCTGCGCCCAGCTCGCCCTGGCCGCCGAGCAGCGGCCACGGGCCAGCCGCTAGCCGGTCAGGCGTCCTCGAGCCGGAACCCGACCTTCATCCCCACCTGGAAGTGCTGCGGGGCGCCGTCGACGACCTGGCCGCGGACCTGGGTGACCTCGAACCAGTCGAGGTGCCGCAGGGTCTGCGCCGCCCGGGCGATCCCGTTGCGGATCGCGTCGTCCACCCCGGTCTCGGAGGTCCCGACGATCTCGGTGACGCGGTAGGTGCGATTGCTCATGGTGCAGTCCTCCAGGGGCTCGACAGGTGACCTACTGTGAAGGGGTGACGCGACGTCCTGGCAGCCTCGGCCGCAGGACTCCGCGCGAGCCGGTCTACCAGATCACCGGCGCCCGCCGCGGTGTTCGGGACGACGTCGACTCCCGCACCCGCAGGTACGCGATCTCGATGACCATACGCACGGTCTGCTTCGTGCTCGGCGTACTGTGCCGACGGCTGGCTGCGGTGGGTCCTGATCGCGCTGCGCCATCGTCCTGCCCTACCTCGCCGTGGTCTTCGCGAACAGCGGCCGCGAGCGGATCGAGGACATGTCCGAGGTCGATCTTGTGACCGACAAGCGGGCCCTCGGCGGGACGAACGGTTCAGCCCGGACGTGACACCGATCCATGCAATACTCCGTCCTGAGCGTCGCATCACGGGCCAACTTCAGGCTGCCCCGGGTGCTGGCGCAGTGAGCGCGATGCCGGGCGGCTCCCCCCGTGGCTGCCCGGCATCGCCCCTCACCCCTCGACCGAGGACCCGCCCGTGACGAACGAGACGACCTCGCCGGTCTGCTCGGCCAAGGGCTGCCGCGAGACGGCTACCTGGGTGCTCGCGTGGAACAACCCCAAGCTGCACGCGCCGGACCGGCGCAAGACCTGGACCGCGTGCGACACGCACCGGGAGCACCTCAGCGGCTTCCTGGAGACCCGCGGCTTCCTCAAGCAGACCGTGCCGTACGGCGACTGGCCGGCGAACGCGCCCAGCTGACGCCCGGTGCAGCGCCCTGGAGCCGGTCAGCCGCCGATGGCGGACATCGGGCGCGCCGGCTGCAGGAAGCCGGGGTCGTCGATGCCGTGCCCGGGCAGCTTCGCCAGCAGGCTGGCCTGCATCCGGGCGGCGAGGTCGTCGTCGGTCGGCGCCGGCCCGCATCGCCGAGCGCAGGTCCGACTCCTCGCGGGCGAACAGGCAGTTGCGCAGCTGACCGTCGGCGGTCAGCCGGACCCGGTCGCAGGCGCCGCAGAACGGCCGGGTCACCGAGCCGATGACGCCGACCCGGCCGGGACCGCCGTCGACCAGCCACTCCTCGGCCGGCGCGCTGCCGCGCTCGTCACCGGCGACCGGGGCGAGGTGAACGACTCCCCCAGCATCGCCAGGATCTCGTCGGCGGTCACCATCGTCGCGCGGTCCCAGCCGTGCTGGGCGTCCAGCGGCATCTGCTCGATGAACCGCAGGTGGTAGCCCTCGCCGAGCGCCCAGCGCAGCAGCGGCACCGCCTCGTCGTCGTTGACGCCGCGCATCAGCACGGCGTTGACCTTGACCGGCGTGAGGCCGGCGTCCGCCGCGGCCGCCATGCCCGGCGAGCACGTCGGCCAGCCGGTCGCGGCGGGCGATGGTGACGAACCGCTCGCGGTCCAGGGTGTCGAGCGAGACGTTGACCCGGTCCAGGCCCGCGGCGGCCAGCGCCGGAGCCACCTTGGCGAGCCCGATGCCGTTGGTGGTCACCGACATCCGCGGACGCGGGTCGAGAGCGCGCCACCCGCTCGACGATGGAGACCAGCCCGCGGCGCAGCAGCGGCTCGCCGCCGGTGAACCGCACCTCGGTGACGCCGAGCGACGACGGCGACGCCGACCAGCCGGACGAGCTCGTCGTCGGTGAGCAGCTCGGGCCCGGGCAGCCACTCGAGGCCCTCCGGCGGCATGCAGTAGGAGCACCGCAGGTTGCACTTGTCGGTCAGCGAGACCCGCAGGTCGGTCGCGACGCGTCCAAAGGTGTCCAGCAGCACCCGCCCACCCTACGTCGCCGGGCCGACACCGGGCAGTTACCGTCGAGACGGTGTACCGCTTCCTGCTGACCCGGCGCTGGCTGGGTCTGCTCGCGGTCGCCCTGCTCCTCGCCGCCACCTGCGTCCAGCTCGGCCGCTGGCAGCTGCACCGGCTGGAGGCGCGGCACGCCAACAACGACCTGCTCACCAGCAACGCCTCGGCCCGCCCGGTCCCGGCCGGCGACCTGCTCGGCGTCGGCGACGGCCCGCGCCGACGACCGGCAGTACGCGCGGGTCCGCGCCACCGGCCGCTACGACACCGGCCACCAGCTGCTGGTGCGCAACCGGCCGCACGACGGCCAGGTCGGCTACTACGTCGTGCTGCCGCTGGTCACCGAGCAGGGCCCGGCGCTGCTCGTCAACCGCGGCTGGGTGCCGGCTGGCGAGTCCGCGACCGACGTACCCGACGTACCCGCTCCTCCTGCCGGGGACGTGACCGTGGTCGGCGCGGGTCCGCCCCAGCGAGCCGGCCGCCACCCGCGGCGGCACCCCGCCAGCGCGGCCAGGTCACCCGGATCGACGTCCCGGCGATCGCGGAGGACCTCCCCTACGACGTCTACGGCGGGTACGCCGACCTGGTGCGCGAGCAGCCCGCGCCCCGGCAGGCGCCCGATCGCGCTCGACCCGCCCGAGCCCAGCGAGGGGCCGCACCTGGCGTACGCGTTCCAGTGGTTCCTGTTCGCCTGCCTGGCCCTCGGCGGCTACGTCGTGCTGGCCCGTCGCGAGGCTGCCGACCGGCAGGGCCGCGGCATCCGGGGCGACCGCACGGTCCCGGTGCGGATCGCGGGGTAGGGAGCCCGCCATGGCGTCACGCATCGAGGACTACGCGCTCATCTCCGACCGGCTCGCCGCCGGCCTGGTCGGCCGGGACGGGTCGATCGACTGGCTGTGCTTCCCGCGGTTCGACTCGGAGGCCGTGTTCGCGGCGCTGCTCGGCGACCGAGGACAACGGGCACTGGCGGATGGCGCCGCGGTCCGGCGGCACCTGCACGAGCCGTCGCTACCGCGGCGACACGATGGTGCTGGAGACGGAGTGGGCCACCCCGGACGGCACCGTGCGGGTCATCGACTTCATGCCGGAGCGCGACGAGGCGCCCGACGTCGTCCGCATCGTCGAGGGCGTCTCGGGCCAGGTGCGCGATGCGCAGCGAGCTGCGGCTGCGGCTTCGGCTACGGCGACGTCATCCCGTGGGTGCGCCACCTCGACGGGCATGCTCGCGGCCGTCGCCGGTCCGGACGCGGTGTGGCTGGCGTCCGACGTCGCCCACCACGGCCGGGACTTCGCGTCGCACGCCGACTTCACCGTCGAGGCCGGCCAGCGCGAGTCGTTCGTGCTCACCTGGAACCCGTCGTACCAAGCGCGGCCGCCCCGGTCGACCCGCTGCACGGCGCTGGACGAGACCGAGCGGTTCTGGCCGACCTGGTCCGACCAGTGCACCTACGACGGCCCGTACCGCGAGGCGGTCATGCGGTCGCTGCTCACCCTCAAGGCGCTGACCTACGCGCCGACCGGCGGCATCGTCGCGGCCGCGACGACCTCGCTGCCGGAGGAGCTCGGCGGCGTCGCGCAACTGGGACTACCGGTACTGCTGGCTGCGCGACGCGACGTTCACGCTGCAGGCGCTGGTGAAGACCGGCTACACCGAGGAGGCGGCCGCGTGGCGGGAGTGGCTGCTGCGCGCGATCGCCGGCAGCCCGGACCGGCTGCAGATCCTCTACGGCGTGGCCGGCGAGCGGCACGTCCCGGAGCGCGAGCTGCCGTGGCTGCGCGGGCTACGAGGGGTCCGTCGCCGGTCCGGATCGGCAACGGCGCGGTCGACCAGCTCCAGCTCGACGTCTACGGCGAGGTGATGGACACGCTGTGGCTCGCGCGGAGCTACGACCTGGACCCCGACGAGGACGCCTGGCGGATGCAGCGCGGCCTGATGAACTGGCTCGAGAGCAACTGGCAGCAGCCCGACGAGGGCCTCTGGGAGGTCCGCGGACCGCGCCGGCACTTCACCCACTCCAAGGTGCTGGCCTGGGTGGCCGCCGACCGGGCGGCGCGCACCGTCGAGCACTCGCGAGCTACGACGGCCCGCTCGACCGCTACCGGGCGCTGGCCGCGAGAGATCCACGCCGACGTGTGCGCCAAGGGCTACGACGCCGACCGGCAGACGTTCACCCAGTCCTACGGGTCGCGGGCGCTGGACGCCGCCCTGCTGCTCATCCCGCAGGTCGGCTTCCTGCCGCCGGACGACGAGCGGGTGCGCGGCACGCTGCGCGCGGTCCAGCGCGACCTCGCTGTCGACGGCATGGTCCGCCGCTACGACACCGACGACGACCGACGACGGCGTGCCCGGCGACGAGGGCGCGTTCCTCGCCTGCAGCTTCTGGCTCGCCGACGCGCTGGTGCTCGACGGCCAGGTCGACGCGGGGCGGCAGCGGTTCGAGCAGCTGCTGACCTGCGCAACGACGTCGGCCTGCTCGCCGAGGAGTACGACGTGGCGGCCGGCCGCCAGCTCGGCAACGTGCCGCAGGCCTACAGCCACCTCGCCCTGGTCAACTCGGCGCTGCAACCTGGCCGCAGTGCCCGCCCCGGGCGACGACGCGCCGGCCGAGCAGCGCGCCGACCCGGAAGCCGACGTGCTAGAGCGGACGACCCAGCCAGCGCACTGCAGGGTCGAGCCGCACCTCCCGGAAGCCGCCGCGACTCCCAGAAGGCGTTGGTCGCGCGCGTTGGCCGGGCTCGACCCCGACGTGGACGCCTGGACCCGGCGGCGATCGCCAGCCGGCCGGGCAGCAGACCGCAACCGTCACGATCACGTCCAGCGCGGCGGCCGCGCCGACCATCGTGCAGATCTGGGCGTGCACGCCGGGCAACGCCTTGCGCACCTACAACCTGTCGGTGAACCCGGCGCAACGCGGCCGGTCGCGACGCTATCGGGTCGGTCGTCAGCCGGTGCCGCACCGCGATCACGTCGGCGGCCAGGACCGCGACAGGCGGACCGTGCGCGCTCACCGCGCGCAGGACTGGCCACCACTCGCCGTCTCGCACGCGGCCTCGAAGCGGCAGGTCGTCGGTCGTCCCCAGTGCACGTCAGCCGACGACGCCGTCGTCGTCCTCAGCCGAACCCGAACGCGATCCTGAGCGTCTACTCGACGGTCCAGGTAGGTGGCCGGCCCAGACGTCGACCCATCAGGTGTGGCGGTCGACACCGACGAGCGCGGATCGGCGTCACCGACCCGGTGCAGTCACCGGTGCGCAGGCACACCTCGTAGCGGCGTCGCGACTCGGCGCGCTGCAGTCGCCGGCAGCGGCGGCGACCCGCGGACGCGCACGCTAGCGCAGCGCCGGCTGCTTGAGGACGAGGCTGCCGGCGTCGGCGTCCAGCTCGGCCGCGACGCCGAGCGGCACGGTGAGCTGCGGCACGCGCGTGGCCGAACGGCAGCCCGGACACCAGCGGTACGCCGAGCGGGGCCAGCCGCTCGACCACCGTCTCCAGCGCGCCGGCCCGCAGTCGGTCCAGGACCCGAGCACGATCCCGGCGACGCCGTCGAACCAGCCGGTCCGCAGCAGCTGGGTGAGCATCGAGTCGATCCGGTACGCCGGCTCGGCGATGTCCTCGAGCACCGCGATGCCGCCCCGCGGCCGGCCGGTGCTCCGGCGTACCGACGGTGTTCGCCAGCAGCGCGAGGGTGCCGCCGACCAGCACCCCGGTGGCCCGGCCCGGCACCTCGCAGTGCAGCCCGGCGTCGGCCAGCACCCGCACGGTCTGCGGCTCGAACAGCGTGCGCGCGCAGCATCTCGGCCGACGCGGGATCGGCGTCGGCGCTCGACTCGGCGCCGGCGAACGCGACGGTCGCGGCCATCGGGCCGAACAGCGTGGCCAGGCCCAGCTGGTTGGCGACGGCCTGGTGCAGCACGGTCACGTCGCTGAAGCCGACCAGCACCCGGGGGCCGGCGGCCCGCATCGCCGCCCAGTCCAGGAGGTCGACGATCCGCGCCGCCCCGGACCCGCCGCGGGCGCAGATCACCGCGCGGCGTCGCCGGGTCGCACCAGGCGCGCTGCAGGTCGCCGGCGCGCTGCTCGTCGGTGCCCGCCTGGTGCCGCCGTCGCTCCAGCGACGTGCGCGCCGACGACGACCTCCAGCCCCCAGGACTCGAGCACCGCGACGCCACGCTCCAGCCGCTCCGGCACCAGGTGCCGCTGGGCGCCACGACCGCGACCCGGTCGCCGCGGGTGAGCCGCCGGGCGCGGTCCAGCGGCGTCAGCGGCTGCGGCGGCGTCGGTCATGCGGCGAGCGGTGCGACCAGCCGGGGCAGCACCTCGCCGATCGGCTCGCGCAGCAGGGCCGCCGCCATCCCGTCGTACGGCGTCGGGTCGCGGTTGACGACGACCAGCCGCGCGCCCGCTCGTACGGCGACGTCGACCAGGCCCGCCGCCGGCTGCACGGTCAGCGTGCTGCCGACGGCCAGCAGCAGGTCGCAGTCGCGGGCCGCCGCCAGGCAGGCCTCCAGCACGTCCGGCTTCAGCGCCTGGCCGAACGAGATGGTGGCCGCCTTCTGGATGCCGCCGCAGACCAGGCAGTGCGGGTCGTCCTCGCCGGCCTCGACCCGGTCGAGGTTCTCGCGCATCGTCGTCGTCCGGCCGCACTGCAGGCACTCCACGTCGTAGAGCGTGCCGTGGATCTCCAGCACCCGGCTCGGGTCGTGGCCGGCCCGCAGGTGCAGACCGTCGATGTTCTGGGTGACGACCGCCCGCAGCCGTCCGGACCGTCTCGAGCTCGACCAGCGCGAGGTGGCCGGCGTTCGGCTCGGCCTGCCAGGCGGGGTGGTCGCGCCGGCCGCGCCAGGAGCGGCGCCGGATCTCGGGGTCGAGCAGGTAGTTCTCCAGGGTGAACAGCGCCGCTGCTGCCGGGTCCTTGGTCCAGACGCCTTGCGGCCCGCGGAAGTCCGGGATCCCGGACTCGGTGCTGATGCCGGCGCCGGTCAGGACGGTCACCTGCCGGGCGGCACGCAGCCAGTCGCGCACGGCGTCCTCGTCGGCGCTCACGGCCGCGGCCTCGTATCCCGGACGTCGATCACATCCTGCGCGCCGGGGACGTCGACGATGATCTCGCCACCGAGCCGGGCGCCGCCCGCGAGCTCGAGGTCGTCGCCGCTCCAGAAGCTGCCCGGGTCGTACCAGCTGGGCCGGCGACCGCCGGGCAGCAGGCCCATCGCCTCGTAGGTCAGCGCCACCACCTCGGCGCAGTACGCCGTCTCCAGCGCGACGTCGCGCGCCTTGCCGACCTTCGGCAGCCGCCCGCCGAGCCAGCGGCCGGCCAGTCGGGCCGTGGAGGGGAACGGCGTCCCGTCCAGCCGCGCGATGGTGCGCAGCAGGTCGTCCTCCATCTGCTGGGTGACCGGCCGGTCCAGCTGGCGCAGCCAGGCGTGCTGCCCGTACTTGTGCGCCCACACCTTGACCGCGTCGGAGAGGTCGTGCAGCTGCACCCCGCGGTGGTGGCCGCCGGACCAGGCGTCGGGCAGCGACCGGCCGAGCTCCGCGTGCCACATCAGCGGCGGCAGGTCCTCGATCACCACCGCCATGCCGACGTGGTTGACCGGGCTGTTGGTGCTGACCTGGATCGCCCGGTCGGCCGGGCTGCGGCCGCGGAACAGCCAGAGGTCGCCGGTGCGGGTCAGGTCGACCGCCGAGTCGAGGGACAGGCGTGTCCCGCTGCTGCGCACACCACGACCTGTCGGCACGTGGCTAGCCTAGGCAGATGCGCTGGTGGAAGCTGCTCGGCCTGGCCGGGATGGTCGGTGTGGCCGCGACCGGGGTGGTCGTCACCCGGGCGGCGCGGCAGCGCAAGGCGTACACACCCGACGAGGTCCGCAGCCGGTTGCAGGCGCGCCATGCGGAGGCAGAGTCGCGCCGCTGACCCGCGCGCGGCAGGATGTCCGGCTATGGACCTCGGACTGCAGGACCGCGTGTACCTCGTCACCGGCGCGAGCAAGGGCCTGGGCCTGGCCACCGCGACAGGTGCTCGTCGAGGAAGGTGCGCGGGTGGTCATGTGCGCCCGGGACGAGGAGACCCTGCAGGCCGCGGCGGAGTCCCTCGACGCGGGCGACGCACGTGATGGCCCTGCCCGGCGACATGACCGACGCACGGCTCGGTGGCCGGCTGGTCGCCGCGGCCCAGGGCCGCTGGGGCCGGCTCGACGGCGCGCTGGTCAGCGTCGGCGGCCCGCCGGCCGGCGAGGCCCTGGCGCTGGACGACGACGCCTGGCGGGCCGGCTTCGAGTCGGTCTTCCTCGGCACCCTGCGGATCGCCCGGGCCGTGACCTCGACGCTGGGCGACGACGGCGGCTCGCTGGCCTTCGTGCTCTCGTCCTCGGTCAAGCAGCCGATCCACGGCCTGGCCGCCTCCAACGGGCTGCGTCCCGGCCTGGCGATGCTGGCCAAGACGATGGCCGACGAGCTCGGCCCCCGCAACATCCGGGTCAACGGCCTGCTGCCCGGGCGGCTCGACACCGACCGGGTCCGCGAGCTCGACGGCGAGGGCAACAAGGGCCGCAAGGCCGCGCGAGGAGTCGCAGAAGCGCATCCCGCTCGGCCGCTACGGCGACCCCGCCGAGTTCGGCCGGGTGGCCGCGTTCGTCCTGTCCCCCGCGGCGTCGTACCTCACCGGCGCGATGGTGCCGGTCGACGGCGGGATGCTCCGCACCCTCTGACAGGTACGCCGGTAGCCTGCCGCCGGTGAACGTCTGGGACGCCGAGCACGCCCTCGACGCGACCGCAGCCCGCGCCGCTGCTGGCCGGGCAGTTCCCCGACCTGGCGCTCGACTCGGTGCAGCCGCTCGGGATCGGCTTCGACAACACGGTCTACCTGGTCGACGACACCTGGGTGTTCCGGTTCCCCCGCCGCGAGGTCGCCGTACCGCTGATGGAGCGGGAGCTCGCGGTGCTGCCGGGCCTCGCGCCACGGCTGCCGTTGCCCGTCCCGGTGCCCGAGCTGATCGGGCAGCCCGCCGACGGGTACCCGTGGCCGTTCTGGGGCGCCCGCCTGGTGCCCGGCGTCGAGCTGGCGGACGCCGGGCTGCCGAGCGACGGCCGCGACGCCCTGGCCGCCCAGGTCGGCGGCTTCCTGCGCGCGCTGCACGACCCGGCGGTCGCGCGACGACCTGGGTGGCACCGCTCCCGCACGACCCGATGCGCCGGGGCACGCCCAGCACCCGCGGCCCGATGGCGCGCGAGGCCCTGGACCGGCTGGCCGCCCGCGGCACCTGGGACGCCGACGGCGACCTGGACCGCCAGGCGGACGAGGTCATCGCCGCCGCGGACCCGCTGCCGCCGCCCAGCCGGTGAGCCGGTGCTGGTGCACGGCGACCTGCACCTGCGGCACCTGCTGGTCGGCACCGGACGGGCTGGCCGCCGGCGTCATCGACTGGGGCGACTGCTGCCTCGCCGACCCGGCGCTGGACCTCTCGCTGGCCTACGGCGCCTTCAGCGGCTCAGCGCGCGACGCGCTCTTGTCGGCGTACGGCCGGCCGGTCGACGAGGAGCGCGAGCTGCGCGCCCGGCTGCTGGCCCTGTGCTGTGCGCGGCGCTGGCCGACTACGCCGACCAGGAGGGCTTCCCGGCGCTGCTGGCCGAGTCCCTCGCCGGCCTCGCCCGCGCCGTCGACCTGAGCCGGGCTGCGCTCAGGCCGACCTCGACCGGGCGGCCTCGCCGCGCTCCTGCGGGGCGAACTGGGTGCGGTAGAGCTCGGAGTAGAGCCCGCCGGACGCGCAGCAGCTCCTCGTGCCGGCCGCGCTCGACGATCCGGCCGTCGTCGACGACCAGGATCTGGTCGGCGTCGCGGACGGTGGACAGCCGGTGCGCGATGACCAGCGACGTCCGGCCCTCCAGCGCGATCTTCAGCGCCCGCTGCACCGCCACCTCGGACTCGGAGTCCAGGTGGGCGGTCGCCTCGTCGAGCACGACGACGTCCGGGGCCTTGAGCAGCAGCCGGGCGATCGCCAGCCGCTGCTTCTCGCCGCCGGAGAGCCGGTAGCCGCGGTCGCCGACCGTGGTGTCCAGGCCGTCGGGCAGCGACGACGACGAGGTCCCAGATCTGCGCGGCCTCGCAGGGCGTCGAGCAGCTCGGCGTCGGTGGCGTCCGGGCGGGCGTAGAGCAGGTTGGTGCGGATCGTCTCGTGGAACATGTGCGCGTCCTGGGTGACGACGCCGACGGTCTCGTGCAGCGACGCGAGCGTGACGTCGCGGACGTCGTGACCGCCGACCCGCACCTGGCCCTCGACGGTGTCGTAGAGCCGGCCGACCAGGCTGGTGATCGTGGTCTTGCCGGCGCCGGACGGCCCGACCAGCGCGGTCATCGTGCCGGCCGGCACGACGAACGACACGTCGTGCAGCACCTGCTGGCTGGGTGCCTGGTCGAGCACCGCGACCGACTCCAGCGACGCGAGCGACACCTCGTCGGCGCTCGGGTAGCGGAACGACACGTCGCGCAGCTCGACCGTCGGTCGGCGCCGCGGCGGAGCTCCTCGGCGTCGGGCTTCTCGTCGATCATCGGCGGCAGGTCGAGCACCTCGAAGACCCGCTCGAAGCTGACCAGCGCGGTCATCACGTCGACCTGCACGTTGGACAGCGCGGTCAGCGGGCCGTACAGCCGGCCGAGCAGCGCCGTCAGCGCGACCAGGGTGCCGAGCGTGATCGTGTCGTCGATGGCGAGGACGCCGCCGACGCCGTAGACCAGCGCGGTCGCGAGCGAGGCGACCAGGGTCAGGCTGGTGAAGAAGACCCGGCCGTACATCGCCTGCTTGATGCCGATGTCGCGGACCTGGCCGGCCCTGTCGGCGAAGGCCGCGCGACTCGTCGGGCAGCCGGCCGAACAGCTTGACCAGCAGCGCGCCGGAGACGTTGAACCGCTCGGTCATCGTGGTGCCCATGCCGGCGTTGAGCTGCATCGCCTCGCGGGTGATCGCCTGCAGCCGGCGGCCGACCCAGCGGGCGGGCAGCAGGAACAGCGGCGTCAGGATCAGCGCGCCGAGGGTGATCTGCCAGGACAGGTAGAGCATCGTCGCGAGCACCAGGACCAGGCCGATCACGTTGGACGACGACCGACGACAGGGTCGAGGTGAACGCCTGCTGGGCGCCGATCACGTCGGTGTTGAGCCGGCTGACCAGCGCGCCGGTCTGGGTGCGGGTGAAGAACGCCACCGGCATCCGCTGGACGTGGGCGAAGACCTGGGTGCGCAGGTCGTAGATCAGGCCCTCGCCGACCTGGGAGGACAGGTAGCGCTGCCACAGCGTCAGCCCGGCGTCGACGACCGCCAGCCCGGCCACGCCGAGCGCGACCGCGATGACGACCGACTTGCTCTCGCCGCCGCCCGGCGACAGCTCGTCGACGATCACCTTGAACAGCAGCGGCAGCGCCACGACGAGCATGGCGTCGAGCACCACGAGGACCAGGAAGACGATGATCTGCCGCCGGTAGGGGCGGGCGAACGCGGCGATCCGCGGGATCGTCCCGGGCGCGAGCTTCCGCTTGGCGACCTCGCCGTCGCGCGTGAGCGACCTCATGGCCGCCCACGGACTGTGGGACATCGACACCGGCGCCTCCGTAATTTCTGTTACACCTGCTCGTGCAACGCTGGCCGGGCGCCGCTGCTTCCCTATGACGGTACGTCGGCCCACCGACGGTCGCGGCGGCTGCGCCCTCCGCCGACCGCTCAGAACGCGCTGATGCCGGTGAGCGCCCGGCCGATCAGCAGCTTCTGCACCTGGCTGGTGCCCTCGTAGAGGGTCGTGACCCGGGCGTCGCGCAGCAGCTTGGCGGCGGGGTACTCGTCGACGTACCCGTAGCCGCCGTGCACCTGGATGCAGTTGTTCGCGACCCGGATCGAGGCCTCGGTGGCGAACAGCTTGGCCTTCGAGGCGGCCAGCGAGTAGGGCTCGCCCCGGGTCTTGAGGTCGGCGACCGCCCAGGTGAGCAGCCGGGACGCGTCGACGTCGACGGCGGAGTCGGCGAGCATCTCCTGCACCAGCTGGTGCCCGGCGATCGGCTTGCCGAACTGCTCGCCGCTGCCCGGCGTACGCGACCATGATGTCCAGCGCCGACTGGCCGATCCCGGTGCAGGACGCCGCGATCGACATCCGGCCGTCGTCCAGCGCGGACAGCGCCACCTTGAGCCCGTCGCCCTCCGCGCCGAGCAGTGCCTCCGGCGCCGACCTCGACGCCGTCGAGCACCAGCTCGGCGGTGTCGCAGGACCGCAGCCCGAGCTTGCCGTGCAACGGGTTCGCGGTGAAGCCGGGCCGGTCGGTCGGCACGAGGAACGCCGACACGCCCTTCGCCCCCGGACCGCCGGTCCGCGCCATCACCAGCGCCACGCTGCGCGATGGACCCGTTGGTGATGAACACCTTGCGGCCGCTGATGCGCCAGCCGCCGCCGGGCAGCGGCTCGGCGGTCGCGCGCAGGTCGGCCGGGTTGGAGCCGTGGTCGGGCTCGGTGAGGCCGAAGCAGCCGAGCACCTCGCCGGTGGCCATCCGCGGCAGCCACTGCTGCTTCTGCTCCTCGGTGCCCCACCGGTCGATCGAGCCGGCGACCAGGCCGAGGTGCACCGACATGATCGAGCGGACGTTCGCGTCGCCGCGGCTGAGCTCCTCGATGAACAGGCAGTAGGTCAGCGGGTCGGCGCCGCCGCCGCCGTACTCCTCCGGGATCGACATCCCGACGAAGCCGGTCTGCGATGAGCCCGTCCAGCGCCTCCTGCGGGAAGCGCTCCTCGCGGTCGTTGCTCAGCGCGTGCGGGACGACGACCTCGTCCACCCACTCGCGTACGGCGGCCCGCACCGCCCGCTGCTCGTCGTTGAGCGCGAGGTCCACTCAGGTCCCCTTCGCCAGGTCACGCAGCCGGCCGGCCTGCGCCGCGCGCTCGGCCGCCCGCTGCTCGTCGTACGTCCGGTCGCCGGCGTCCTGCAGCAACGCCTTGGTCGCGCGCACCGCCGCGGGTGGCGCGGCGAGCACCGCTGCCGCGAGGTCGCGGGCTGCGGCCTCGAGCTCGGCCGAGGGTACGACGAGCGACGCGAGCCCGGTCGCGGCGGCCTCCGCGGCGCCGACCCAGCGCCCGGTCGCGCAGATCTCCAGCGCCCGGGAGTAGCCGACCAGGTCGACCAGCGGCTTGGTGCCGCCGAGGTCGGGCACCAGCCCGAGGCGTCGTCTCCTTCATCGACGAGCTGCGCGTCGTCCCCGAGCACCCGCAGGTCGCAGGCCAGCGCGAGCTGGAAGCCGGCACCGACGGCGTGGCCCTGCACGGCGGCGATGCTCACGATCCGGTCGTCGCGCCACCAGGCGAACGCCTCGCTGGAAGCCGTCGATGGTCGCGTCCAGCGCGGCGTCGTCCAGCGCGGCGAGCGCCGATCATCCCGGGCTCGCCGTCGACGCCGGTGGTGAACATCGCGCGGTCGAGCCCCGCGGAGAAGGAGGCGCCGTCGGCGCGCAGCACCACGACCCGCACCTCGTCGTCGGCGAGCAGCTGCTCGCCGATGGCGACCAGGGCCCGCCACATCGCGGGCGTCTGCGCGTTGCGCTTGTCGGCCCGGGCCAGGGTGACGACAGCGAGCGCGCCCTCGCGCTCCAGGCGGACGCCGGCCGCGGCCCAGCCGGCGTCACCCGGTGCGGAGGTCAGGACTTCTTGCCGCGGGTCGCGCCGCCGCGGCCGCGCAACGTCACCCCGGACTCCGCGAGGATCCGGTGCACGAAGCCGTAGGAGCGTCCCGTCTCGGCGGCCAGCTCCCGGATGCTCGACCCCGAGGTGTACTTGCGCTTGAGGTCGCTCGCCAGCTTGCTGCGGTCGCCTCCGGTGATGCGCGCGCCCTTCTTGAGCTCGGCCACGCCAGCCTCCTGAAGTCGATGGGTCCGGCCCCATGATCGTCGTCCCCAGCGCCGGCAGCGCCAGAGCCGATCTTCCGGCCCGTCCGGTTCGTCCCGTGACGTCCGTCAGGCGAGGGCGACGAGGTCGGCGTAGTCCTCGTTCCACAGGTCCTCGACGCCGTCCGGGCAGCAGGATCAGCCGCTCCGGCTGCAACGCGTCGACGGCGCCCTCGTCGTGGGTGACCAGGACGACGGCGCCCGCGTAGCTGCGCAGCGCGCCGAGGATCTCCTCGCGGCTGGCCGGGTCGAGGTTGTTCGTCGGCTCGTCGAGCATCAGCACGTTGGCGCTCGAGACGACCAGCGTGGCCAGCGCGAGCCGCGTCTTCTCGCCGCCGGAGAGCACCGACGCAGGCTTCGACGACGTCGTCGCCGCTGAACAGGAACGAGCCGAGCACCCGGCGTACCTCCGCGTCGCCCAGGTCGGGTGCGGCGCTGCGCATGTTCTCCAGCACCGTGCGCTCCGGGTCGAGGGTCTCGTGCTCCTGCGCGTAGTAGCCGATCTTGAGCCCGTGCCCGGGCACGACCTCGCCGGTGTCCGGCTCCTCGACCCCGGCCAGCAGCCGCAGCAGGGTGGTCTTGCCGGCGCCGTTGAGGCCGAGGATGACGACCCGGCTGCCCCGGTCGATCGCGAGGTCGACGTCGGTGAACACCTCGAGCGAGCCGTAGGACTTCGACAGGCCCTCGGCCGTGAGCGGCGTCTTGCCGCACGGCGCCGGGTCCGGGAAGCGCAGCTTGGCGACCTTGTCGTTGCGCCGCACCGCCTCCAGGCCGGCGAGCAGCTTGGCGGCCCGCTTGTCCATGCTCTGCGCGGCGCGCGCCTTGGTCGCCTTGTAGCGCATCCGGTCGGCCTGCGCCTTGAGCACCGCCGCCTGCTTCTCGACGTTCGCGCGCTCCCGCTTGCGGCGTCGCTCGTCGGTCTCGCGCTGGGTGAGGTAGGCCTTCCAGCCGACGTTGTAGATGTCGATCTCGGCGCGGTTCGCGTCGAGGTGGAACACCCGGGTGACCGCGTGCTCGAGCAGGCCGACGTCGTGGCTGATGACGACGAGGCCGCCCTGGTAGGCCTTGAGGTAGTCGCGCAGCCAGACGATCGAGTCGGCGTCGAGGTGGTTGGTCGGCTCGTCGAGCAGCAGCGTCGAGTCGGCAGCCGCGCCGCTGCTGGAGAACAGGATGCGGGACAGCTCGACCCGGCGACGCTGACCACCGGAGAGCGTGTGCAGCGGCTGGCCGAGCACCCGGTCCGGCAGCCCGAGCGTGGAGGCGATGGCGGCGGCCTCGCTCTCGGCGGCGTACCCGCCGGAGACCTGGAACTCCTCCTCGAGCCGGACGTAGCGGCGCATCGCCTTGTCGTGCGTCTCCGGGTCGGCGCTGGCCATCTCGCCCTCGGTCTCGCGCATCTTCGCGATGACCTGGTCCAGGCCGCGGGCCGACAGGATCCGGTCGCGGGCGAGGACGTCGAGGTCGCCGGTGCGCGGGTCCTGCGGCAGGTACCCCACGAGCCCCGAGCGGGTGACCTCGCCGGCCGCCGGCGGGCTCTCGCCGGACAGCACCCGGGTCAGCGTGGTCTTCCCGGCACCGTTGCGCCCGACCAGCCCGACCCGGTCGCCGGGGGCGATCCGGAACGTGGCATCGCCCAGCAGGAGCCGGGAGCCGACGCGCAGCTCCAGGCCGGTGGCGGTGATCATGGACAGTCCTTCAATGACGCAGGTGCGGATGGGGCCTCGCGCAGGTGGGTACAGCGAGGTGAGCTCACAGGCACGGCGCGGACGTGCGCCGTAGTCTACGCGGGCTCACGAGAGAGGACGGTGGCCGCGGTGGGCATCAAGTTCGACGACCAGTCGGTGGATGTCTCCGGCGTCTCCGACCGCCGCGGCATGGGCGGCCGAGGTGGGCTGGCGGTCGGCGGCGGCGGCATCGGCGTCGTCGGCCTGATCATCTACGTCCTCGATCTCGGTGCTGGGCGGCGGCAGCGTCGACACCACCGGCCTGGTCCCGCCGGACGGCAGCGTGCAGGAGCAGGGCAGCGGCGAGAGCGACCTGGAGACCCGCTGCAACACCGAGGGCGCGATCGAGAAGTACGACGACTGCTACCTGGTGAAGGTCTACAACGAGATCAACGAGGTCTGGGACGCCGAGTTCGGCCGGGCCGGCGAGACCTACGAGCAGCCGGGGCTGGTGTTCTTCACCCAGGCCGTGAGCACCGGCTGCGGCCAGGCGTCCTCGCAGGTGGGGCCGTTCTACTGCCCGCCGGACCAGAGCATCTTCATCGACATCGGCTTCCTCGACCAGCTGCAGCAGCAGTTCGGCGCCGAGGGCCGCTACGCGCAGGCGTACATCCTGGCCCACGAGGCCGGCCACCACCTGCAGACGCTGTTCGGCACCGAGCGCAAGGTGCGCGCGGCGCAGCAGTCGAACCCGGGGCAGCAGAACGAGCTCTCGGTCGCGATGGAGCTGCAGGCCGACTGCTACGCGGGCGTCTGGAGCAAGCTGGCCGACGACGCCGGGAACGTCTCGATCGGCGAGGCGGAGGTCCAGCAGGCCCAGGACGCGGCGGCGGCCGTGGGCGACGACCGGATCCAGCAGCAGACCCAGGGCCGGGTCGACCAGGAGTCCTGGACGCACGGCTCGGCCGCGGCGCGCAAGCAGTGGTTCACGACCGGGCGGACCACCGGCGACGTCAACGCGTGCGACACCTTCAAGGGGATGTAGCCCGGTCCGGCGCGCGCTGTCACCGTGACCAGATAGTTGCCGGTTCGTGACGGCGCGGGCCTGTCGACTGTCGCACCCAGGCGCGAGAGTTGCGCCCATGCGTCAGATCGCGCTGGTCGGTGCCCTCGGGCGCCTCTGGCTGCGCCGGCGCGGTCGCAGGTTCCACGTCGAGGTCATCGACGCCTCGTGGCACGTCGAGACCGACGCGATCTGCCCCGACTGCCTGGGCTGGATCGGCCCCACGGAGTTCGTCCGTCGTAACGCGTTCGACATGCTCGAGCACGAAGTGTGTCCGCCGGTGTTCGTCCGCGAGCACCGCACCTAAGGGGCCTGCGTCAGACGTTGAAGCCGATGGCGCGCAGCTGCTCGCGGCCGTCGTCGGTGATCTTGTCCGGACCCCACGGCGGCATCCAGACCCAGTTGATCCGGGTCTCCTTGACCAGGCCGGACAGCGCGCTGTTGGTCTGGTCCTCGATCACGTCGGTGAGCGGACAGGCCGCAGACGTCAGGGTCATGTCCAGGGTGCACGAGTTGTCGTCGTCGACGTGCACGCCGTAGACCAGGCCGAGGTCGACGACGTTGATGCCCAGCTCGGGGTCGATCACGTCGCGCATCGCCTCTTCGACGTCCTCGACCTTGGCGATGCCGGGGCCGGTGGGGCCGGTCTGGGTCGCGGTGTCGCTCATGCGGTCTCCTCCGTCGTCGTGCTGCTGTCAACAGCGCGCGCTGTTGCGTCCTTCCAGGCCATCCAGCCGAGCAGTGCGCACTTGATGCGGGCGGGGTACTTCGAGACGCCTTCGAACGCGACCGCGTCCTCCAGCACCTCCTCGTCCCGCTCGATCACGCTGTCGCTGTCGCCCTTGGTGCGCATCAGGGCAAGAAATGCGTCGTACGCCGTGGTCGCCTCGGCGAGGCTCTTGCCCACGACGAGGTCGGTCATGACCGACACCGAGGCCTGCGAGATGGAGCAGCCCATCGAGTCGTAGGACACGTCGGCGATCACGACATCGCCGTCGGCGGCCTCGTCGACCTTCACCCGCAGCGTGACCTCGTCGCCGCAGGTCGGGTTGACGTGGTGCACCTCGGCGTCGAACGGCTCCCGCAGTCCCTTGTGATGGGGCGTGCGGTAGTGGTCGAGGATGATCTCCTGGTACATCGACTCGAGCTTCATCGAGCACCTCCGAAGAAGGTCTTGACGTGCTCGAGGCCGTTCACCAGGGCGTCGACCTCGGCGGTCGTCGAGTACAGGTAGAACGACGCGCGGGTCGTGGCCGGCACGGCGTAGCGCAGGCAGACCGGCCGGGCGCAGTGGTGGCCGACCCGGACGGCGATGCCGAGCTCGTCCAGCACCTGGCCGACGTCGTGCGGGTGCAGGTCGCCGAGCGCGAACGAGATGGCCGCACCGCGGGCCTCGGGGGTCGGCGGGCCGATGACCCGCAGCCCTTCGACCTGCTGCAGCTGCTCGAGCGCGTAGGCGGTGATCTGCTGCTCGTGCGCGTGCACCGCATCCATGCCCAGCGCCGACAGGTAGTCGACAGCGGCACCGAGCCCGACGGCCTGGGCGATCGGCGGGGTGCCGGCCTCGAACTTGTGCGGCAGCTCGGCGTACGTCGACGAGGCCATCGTCACCGCGTCGATCATCTCGCCGCCACCGAGGAACGGCGGGAGCTCCTCGAGCAGCTCCTTGCGGCCCCACAGCACGCCGATGCCGGTCGGGCCGCACATCTTGTGGCCGGTGAACGCGACCAGGTCGGCGCCGAGCGCCTGCACGTCCAGCGGCATGTGCGGCGCGGCCTGCGAGGCGTCGACGACGACCAGTGCGCCGACCTCGTGGGCCCGGCGGATGAGCTCCTCGGGCGGGTTGACCGTGCCGAGGATGTTCGAGACGAGGACGAACGACACGACCTTGGTGCGCTCGGTGATGACCTGGTCGATGTTCGAGAGGTCGAGCCGGCCCTCGTCGGTGAGGCCGAACCAGCGCAGCGTCGCGCCGGACCGCGCGGTGACCATCTGCCACGGCACGATGTTCGAGTGGTGCTCCATCTCGGTGATGACGACCTCGTCGCCGGGCCGCAGCCCGCGCTGGCCGCCGGCCCAGGCGATGACGTTGGCCGACAGATTGAGCGCCTCGGTGGAGTTCTTGGTGAAGACGATCTCGGCGCGGTCGGCGGCGTTGACGAACGCTGCCACCTTGTCGCGCGCACCCTCGTAGAGCGCGGTCGCCTCCTCGGCCAGCACGTGGATGCCGCGGTGGACGTTCGCGTTGTGCCGCGCGTAGTAGTCCTCGAGCGCGTCGAGCACCTGGCGCGGCTTCTGCGAGGTCGCCGCGTTGTCCAGGTAGACCAGCGGCCGGTCGTCGTGGACAAGCCGGTCCAGCGCCGGGAAGTCCTTGCGGACCCTCTCGACGTCCAGGGCGGGCGCGGTCACGGCGGTCATGCCGGGGCGCCTGCCTTGAGGAACTTCTCGTAGCCCTCGGACTCGAGGGTGTCGGCCAGCTCGCGGCCGCCCTCCTCGACGATCCGGCCGCCGACGAAGACGTGCACGAAGTCGGGCTGGATGTAGCGCAGGATCCGGGTGTAGTGCGTGATCAGCAGGACGCCGGTCTCGCCGCTCTCCTTGACCCGGTTGACGCCCTCGGACACGACCTTGAGCGCGTCGATGTCGAGGCCGGAGTCGGTCTCGTCGAGGACCGCGATCTTCGGCTGCAGCAGCTCGAGCTGGAGGATCTCGTGGCGCTTCTTCTCGCCGCCGGAGAAGCCCTCGTTCACGTTGCGCTCGGCGAACGACGGGTCGACCGCGAGCCGCTCCATCGCGGCCTTGACGTCCTTGACCCAGGTGCGCAGCTTCGGTGCCTCACCGTCGATGGCGGTCTTCGCGCTGCGCAGGAAGTTCGACACCGAGACGCCCGGCACCTCGACGGGGTACTGCATGGCGAGGAACAGGCCGGCGCGGGCCCGCTCGTCGACGGTCATCGCGAGCACGTCGGCGCCGTCGAGGGTGACGGTGCCGCCGGTGACGGTGTACTTCGGGTGGCCGGCGATCGAGTAGGCCAGCGTCGACTTGCCCGAGCCGTTCGGCCCCATGATCGCGTGGGTCTCGCCGGCCTTCACGGTCAGGTCGACGCCGCGCAGGATCTCGCGCGGCACCGTTCTCGGTGTCGACGGTGACGTGCAGGTCACGGATCTCGAGGATGCGTCATCAGGACTCAGCTCTCCATGTCATTGGGACGCGACGGACACCAGGATGTCGTCGCCGTCGATCTTCACGGTGTACACGGGTACGGGTTGGGTGGCCGGGAGGCCGGTGGGGCGGCCGGTGACCAGGTCGAAGCGCGAGCCGTGCAGCCAGCACTCGATCGTCTGGCCCTCGATCTCGCCCTCGGACAGCGCCACGTTGGCGTGCGAGCAGACGTCGTGGATGGCGTAGTACTCGCCGTCGCTGCGGACGACAGCGACCGGGACGCCGTCGATGACGACGCGGATCGCGGCGCCGTCGGCGACGTCCGCGACGTCGCAGGCCCGGACGAACTCGGAGGTCTCGGCCATGCTCAGTGCACCGACCCCTCGAGCTCAGCCTCGACCCGCGCGAGCAGGCGCTGCTGGACCTCGGGGATGCCGATCTGGTTGATCACGTCGGCGAAGAACCCGCGGACGACCAGCCGGCGTGCCTCGTTCTCCGGGATGCCGCGCGACTGCAGGTAGAACAGCTGCTCGTCGTCGAAGCGGCCGGTGGCGCTGGCGTGGCCGGCGCCGACGATCTCGCCGGTCTCGATCTCCAGGTTGGGCACCGAGTCGGCGCGCGCGCCGTCGGTGAGCACCAGGTTGCGGTTCAGCTCGAAGGTCTCGGTGCCCTCGGCCTCGGCGCGGATCAGGACGTCGCCGATCCAGACGGTGTGCGCCTCCTCGCCCTGCAGCGCGCCCTTGTAGACGACGTGCGAGCGGCAGTGCGGCTTGGCGTGGTCGACGAACAGCCGGTGCTCGAGGTGCTGGCCGGCGTCGGCGAAGTAGAGGCCGAGCATCTCGATGTCGCCGCCGGTCGCGGCGAACCGCGCCTCGGAGGCCACCCGGACCAGGTCGCCGCCGAAGGACACGACGATGCTCTTGAACCGGGCGTCGCCGCCCGACGGTCACCGAGTGCTGCGCGGCGTGAACGGCGTCGTCGGCCCAGTCGTCGATGACGACGACTGTCAGCTGGGCACCGTCGCCGACCAGGAACTCGACGTTGTCGGCGTACGTCGCGCTGCCGACGTGGTCGAGCACCACGACCGCCTGGGCGAACTGCTTGACGTCGACGAGCAGGTGACCGAAGGCCGAGCCCTTCTCGATGCCGTTGCCGCGCAGGGTGATGACGGTCGGCGCGCTGGCGACGGCGTCCGCGGGCACCGTGACGACGGTGGCCTTCTCGAACGACGACCAGGCGCGGGCCGCGACCCGGTCAGCCGGGACGCCGGCCTTGCCGAGCCGGGCGTCGCCGCGACCGACGGTCTCGACCTCGACCTCGGGGGCCGCGTCGACCTCGACCGAGACCGTCCCGTCGCCGGCCGTGTCGTCCTCGTGCAGGTGGCGGAGTCGGTGCAGCGGGGTGAACCGCCAGTCCTCCTCGCGCCCGTGCGGGACGTCGAAGTCGGCCAGCTCGAACGAGCGGTGCCGCTCGCCACGGCTGTCGCCGGGCACCGGCGTCGCGCCGTGCGAGTGCGGCTTGCCGCTGAACCCGCCGGTCTCCGGAGAGAGGATCTCTGCTGCTGTGTTGGTGGCCGTCACGTCAGCCAACAGCCCCTTCCATCTGCAGCTCGATGAGACGGTTGAGCTCGAGCGCGTACTCCATCGGGAGCTCCTTGGCGATCGGCTCGACGAAGCCGCGCACGATCATCGCCATCGCCTCGTCCTCGGTCAGCCCACGGCTCATCAGGTAGAAGAGCTGGTCGTCGCTGACCTTGGAGACGGTCGCCTCGTGGCCCATCGTCACGTCGTCCTCGCGGACGTCGACGTAGGGGTAGGTGTCGCTGCGGCTGACGGTGTCGATGAGCAGCGCGTCGCACTTCACGGTCGACTTCGAGCCGTGGGCGCCCTCGAGCACCTGCACGAGACCGCGGTACGACGTGCGACCGCCGCCGCGGGCGACCGACTTCGAGATGATCGTCGACGAGGTGTTCGGCGCCGAGTGCACCATCTTCGCGCCGGCGTCCTGGTGCTGGCCCTCGCCGGCGAAGGCCACCGACAGCGTCTCGCCCGAGGCGTGCTCGCCGAGCAGGTAGCAGGCGGGGTACTTCATGGTGACCTTGGAGCCGATGTTGCCGTCGATCCACTCCATCCGGCCGCCGGCCTGGACCGCGGTGCGCTTGGTCACCAGGTTGTAGACGTTGTTCGACCAGTTCTGGATCGTCGTGTAGCGGACGTGGGCGTCCTTCTTCACGATGATCTCGACGACCGCGGAGTGCAGCGAGTCGGAGGAGTAGATCGGCGCGGTGCAGCCCTCGACGTAGTGCACCGACGAGCCCTCGTCGGCGATGATCAGCGTCCGCTCGAACTGGCCCATGTTCTCGGTGTTGATCCGGAAGTAGGCCTGCAGCGGGATGTCGACCTTGACGCCCGGCGGCACGTAGATGAACGACCCGCCGGACCACACCGCGGTGTTGAGCGCGGCGAACTTGTTGTCGCCGACCGGGATGACCGTGCCGAAGTACTCGCGGAACAGGTCCTCGTGCTCGCGCAGCGCGGTGTCGGTGTCGAGGAAGAGGACGCCCTTCTCCTCCAGGTCCTCGCGGATCTGGTGGTAGACGACCTCGGACTCGTACTGCGCCGCGACGCCGGCGATCAGCCGCTGCTTCTCGGCCTCCGGGATGCCCAGCCGGTCGTAGGTGTTCTTGATGTCGGCCGGCAGGTCGTCCCAGGACGTGGCCTGCTTCTCGGTGGACCGGACGAAGTACTTGATGTTGTCGAAGTCGATGCCCGACAGGTCAGAGCCCCAGGTCGGCATCGGCTTCTTGCCGAACAGCCGCAGGCCCTTGAGCCGCAGGTCGAGCATCCACTGCGGCTCGCTCTTGAGGGCCGAGATGTTGCGCACGACGTCCTCGGACAGCCCGCGCTTGGCCGCCGGTGCCGGCGGCGTCAGGGTCGGACCAGCCGAAGGCGTAGCGGCCGAGGGTGTCGACCTCGGCATGCGTGGTCTCGGGAATGGCGGTCACGGAGCACTCCTGGTGTCGTTGCTCGGGAGGGTCGGGACGTGGGTCGTGCAGACGCCGTCGCCGTGGGCGATGGTCGCTAGTCGGTGTGACGTGCGTGCCGAGCAGGCGGGCGAAGACCTCGGTCTCGGCCTCGCAGAGCTCAGGGAACTGCTGGGCGACGTGCGCGACGGGGCAGTGGTGCTGGCACAGCTGCTCCCCCACGGCTGTGCCGCTCCCGGCAGGGCGCGTCGAGGCAGCGTAACCGTCGCCGGTCAGGGCCTCGGCCAGGGCCTCCGTGCGGCCGGCGACACCGCCGTCTGCGGCAGCGTCGACGACCGGCCGGTAGCGCGCCTCGAGCTCGGCGACCCGCTGCCGGGCGAACGCGGCGACGGCCTCGCGGCCACCGGTCTCCTCGACGAACCGCAGCGCGCTGGCGGCGAGGTCGTCGTAGGCCTGGTCGAAGGAGTCGCGGCCGGCCTCGGTCATCGCGAACAGCCGGGCCGGGCGCCCGCGGCCGCGGACGGCGGTGGCCCGCGGCTCGCGCTCCTCGATCAGGCCGTCGGCCAGCAGGGCGTCGAGGTGGCGGCGGACGGCCGCCGGGGTGAGGCCCACCTGGAGCGCCAGGGCGGCGGCGGTGGTGGGACCGTTCTCGAGGACGGTCCGCGCGACGCGGTCCCGCGTCCGGTCCTCCACGGCTGATTTCACAACACCAGTGTGCCGTTATTACCCGGGCATCGCAAACCGGCGCGCCTCCCTAGACTCGGCGGGTGCCTACGCCTCCCGCCGTCGAGGTCACCGGCCTCGTCAAGCGGTACGACGGGAAGGTGGCCGTCGACGACCTGACGCTCACCGTCGAGCCCGGCTCGATCACCGCGGTCCTGGGGCCCAACGGGGCCGGCAAGACCACCACGGTGGAGACCTGCGAGGGCTACCGCCGGCCGGACGCGGGCACCGTCCGGGTGCTCGGCCTGGACCCCTGGCGGGACGCCCGCGAGCTGCGGCCCCGGGTCGGGGTGATGCTCCAGCAGGGCGGCGTCTACCCCGGCGTCAAGGCCGAGGAGATGCTCCGCCACATCGCCTCGCTGCACGCCCACCCGCTCGACGTCCCCGCGCTGGTCGAGCGGCTGGGGCTCGGATCGGCCGGCCGCACGACGTACCGGCGGCTCTCCGGCGGCCAGCAGCAGCGGCTCTCGCTCGCGATGGCCGTGGTCGGCCGCCCCGAGCTGGTGTTCCTCGACGAGCCCACCGCCGGTCTCGACCCGCAGGCCCGGCGGGCCACCTGGGAGCTGGTCGAGGCGCTGCGGCGCGACGGGGTCACCGTGGTGCTCACCACCCACTTCATGGACGAGGCCGAGCGGCTGGCCGACCAGGTCGTGGTCGTCGACCACGGCAAGGTCATCGCGGTCGGCAGCCCCGGCGAGCTGACCGCCGCCGGAGCGAGCGGCAGCCTGCGCTTCGCCGGGCCGCCCGGGCTGGACGTCGGCGGGCTCACCGCGGCGCTGCCGGCCGCGACCCGGGTGGAGGAGGTCTCCCCCGGCCGGTACGTCGTGCACGGCGACGTCGACGCGCACCTGCTCGCCGACCTCACCCGGTGGTGCGCCGACCGGGGCGTCATGCCGGAGGGCCTGACCGTCGGGCGGCGCTCCCTCGAGGACGTCTTCCTCGAGCTCACCGGCTCGGACCTGCGCGCATGAGCACGCCCGTGACGCGCGACGCGACCTTCGCACCGCGGCCCGGCGCCGCGCCGCTGGGCCGGATGCTGGCGGCGCAGACCGGCGCTCGAGGTGCGGATGGTGCTGCGCAACGGCGAGCAGCTGCTGCTGACCATCGTGATCCCGGTCCTGGTCCTCGTCGTGTTCAGCAGCGTCGAGGTGATGGACCTCGGCACCCGCGCGGCCCGGGTCGACTTCCTGGTGCCCGGGGTGCTCGCGCTGGCGGTGATCTCGACGGCGTTCACCGGCCTGGCCATCGGCACCGGCTTCGAGCGGCGCTACGGCGCGCTCAAGCGGCTCGGCGCCTCTCCCCTGCCGCGCGAGCGCCCTGCTGGGCGCCAAGGGCCTGTCGGTGCTGATCATCGAGGCGTTCCAGGTGCTGCTGCTCACCACGGTCGCGCAGGCGCTCGGCTGGAGCCCGCACGGCTCGTGGGCCGCCGTCCTGCTCCTGCTGCTCGCCGGCACCGCCGCGTTCAGCTCGCTGGCCCTGCTGATGGCCGGCACGCTGCGCGCCGAGGCGACGCTGGCCGCGGCCAACCTCGTCTACCTGCTGTTCCTGGTCAGCGGCGGGATCGCGGTCCCCCTCGACCGCTTCCCCGAGGGCGCCCGGCCGGTGCTCGAGGCGCTGCCCGCCGGCGCGCTGTCCGAGGGGCTGCGGGTGGTGCTGCGCGACGGCGGCAGCATGCCGTGGTGGTCGGTGGGCGTGCTGGCCTGCTGGGCGGCCGTCGGCGGCTTCCTCGCCGCGCGCACCTTCCGCTGGGAGTGAGCCCGCCCGCCCGTAGGCTGGCCCCCATGCTCGACCGCTGGCGTGGCTGGACGCCGAGCCCCACCGCCGTACGCCGGGTGTTCCTCGGCGCGCTGGTCGCGAACGTCGCGATCGTGGTCACCGGCGGCGCGGTCCGCCTGACCGCCTCCGGCCTCGGCTGCCCGACCTTCCCCCGGTGCACCGACGACAGCCTGGTCGCGACCCGCGAGATGGGCCTGCACGGGGCGATCGAGTTCGGCAACCGGATGTTCACCTTCGCGCTGTCGGCCGTCGTGGTCGCCGCCGTGGTCGTGGCCTGGCGGGCGCACCGCCGGGACCTGCGTACCGCTCGCCCTGGTCCTGTTCGGCGGCATCGTCGCCCAGGCGCTGCTCGGCGGCGTCACCGTGCTCACCGGGCCTGAACCCGGTGACGGTGATGGCCCACTTCCTGGTCTCGGTCGGCCTGATCGCGGTCGCGACCGTCGCGTACGAGCTGTCGACCGGGCAGCCGGTGCCCCACCAGCGGCTGGTCCACCCCGCCGTGCTGCTCGGCGGCCGCGGCCTGCTGGTGGTCACCGCCCTGCTGCTCCTCGCCGGGACGGTCGTCACCGGCACCGGCCCGCACTCGGGTGACAAGGACGCCACCGACCGGCTGCCGTTCGACCTCGTCGAGGTGACCCAGCTGCACGCCGACCTGGTCTTCCTGCTCGTCGGTCTCGCCCTCGGGCTCGGGGTCGCGCTGCGCGGCACCGATGCGCCGCAGCCGCTGCGTCGCCGGTGGGCGGAGCTGATGGTCGTCGTCCTCGCCCAGGGCCTGGTCGGCTACCTGCAGTACGCCACCGACCTGCCGATCGCGCTGGTCGCCGCGCACGTCCTGGGCGCCTGCCTGGTGTGGGTGGCCGCGCTCCGGCTGGTGCTCGCGATGACCGCGCGGGTGACGCCGCTCGGCTCACGACGAGCGGCACGAGGAGCTAGTCGTCCCCGCCGCCCGAGCCTGACGACCCCGAGCCCGACGACCCCGAACCGCCACCGCCGTCGCCGCTGCCGCTGCCACCGCCGTCGCCGCCGCGGTCCCGGTCCTCGACCGCGAACCGCGGGACGCCCCCGACGCAGGAGGCGCGCACCTCGACCCGCTGGTCGCTGTCGTCCGGACCCCTCGAAGCGCACCCGGGCGTTCTCGACCCGGCCCGAGTCGACGTCGTCGATCGCCCAGCCGACGGCCGGCGACGCGCTCACCGAGACCAGGCCGTCCCGGCAGGAGGCGGACACGTACCCGCCGCGGGTGCTGATCCCGCGGACCTCGGTCGTCGTCCCGGGCGACCGGCTGGCCGACGGCCGGCTGGACGGACGGGCCGCCGCGACGGGCTGCGGTCGACGGGCTGCTCGGCTCGACGGGCTGCTCGTCGGGTCGCCCGACGTGGCTGCTGCTCGGGCTGCCCGAGGGGCTGCCGGTCGCCGAGCCGGTCGGAGCCGGCGACCCGGTCGCCGACCCGGTCGAGGAGACCACCGAGCCGGTCGTGACGTCCGCCGGGTCGGTGAAGGGGTCGCCCACCAGGCCGGCGGCACCGAAGCCGACACCGACCGAGGCCGCGGCGAAGAGCGCCCACAGGGCGCCGAGAGCTACTCGTCTGTCCACCCGCCGATCCTCCCCCGGCCATCCCTAACGGACGGCTAACGCAGCCCCAGCAATGCGCCCGGCGCGACCATGCGGGCCGGTCGGCGCCGATACCGTCTGCCCCGTGGCTGTGCTGCTGATCATCGAGGACGATGCGCGGATCCGCACTGCCCTCACCCGGGCGCTCACCGAGCGCGGGCACGCCGTCTCGTCCGAGCCCGCCGGGATGCCGGGGCTGCAGCGGGTGCTCGACGACCCGCCGGACCTCGTCGTGCTCGACCTCGGGCTGCCCGACGTCGACGGCATCCAGCTGCTGCGGATGCTCCGGCCGGTGAGCGCGGTCCCGGTGATCGTGGCCACCGCCCGCGACGACGACGCCGCCACGGTCGCCGCCCTCGACGCCGGCGCGGACGACTACATCGTCAAGCCGTTCAGCGCCGAGCAGCTGGACGCGCGGATCCGCGCGGTCCTGCGCCGGAGCACCACCCCGACCGCGGTGGTCGCTGGAGGTGGGCGACCTGGTCGTCGACATCAAGGCGCGTACGGCGGTGCTCGGCGGCCGGTCGCTCGACCTGCGGCCGCGGGAGTTCGACCTGCTGGCCTACCTGGCCGCCCGGCCCGGCGAGGTCGTCACCAAGCGCACCCTGCTCGCCGACGTGTGGCAGTCGCCGTACGGCGGGGCCGACAAGACCGTCGACGTGCACCTGTCCTGGCTGCGCCGCAAGCTGGGCGAGACGGCGTCCGAGCCACGGATGCTGCACTCGGTGCGCGGCGTCGGGGTCAAGCTGGTCGCGGCGCCGGGATGAGGCGGCGGCTGGCCCTGCTCGTCGCCGCCACGACCTCGGTGGTCCTGCTGGCCTTCACCCTGCCGCTCGCCGTCCTGATCGACCGGGCCGCGACCAACGCCGCGATCACGATCGCGAGCGACCGCAGCCAGCGGATCGTGCCGGCCGTCGCCGTCGGGAACGAGGAGGACGTCGCCGGAGCAGTAGCGACGGTGTCCGACTGGAACTACGTCGTGCGGGTGCGGATGCCGTCGGGCGCCGTGGTCGGCCGGCCGTTCCGCACCGAGGCGCCGCCGGTCGACCCCGACCTGCGGGCCACCGCTGTCCGGGAGCTCCCGGACGGCCGGGTGATCCTGGACCAGCCGGTCGTCCGCGAGGACGGCACCGCCGTGATCAGCACGCTGATGAGCGAGGAAGTGCTCGACGCCGGCGTCTGGCGGGCCTGGGGCGTGCTCGCGGCGCTCGCCCTCACGCTGTTCCTCCTCTCCCTCGTCGTGGCCGACCGGCTGGCCCGGTCGATGACCCGGCCGGTGAGCGACCTGGCGCTGACCGCCGAGCGGCTCGGCCGCGGCGACCTCTCCGCCCGGGTGGTGCCCGACGGGCCGGACGAGGTCCGCGAGGTGGGGCAGGCGCTGAACCGGCTGGCGGCGCGGATCACCGAGCTGCTGACCTCGGAGCGCGAGTCGGTGGCCGACCTCTCGCACCGGCTGCGGACGCCCGTCACGGCGCTGCGGCTGGACGCCGAGGCGCTGCCGCCCGGGCCGGACCGGGACCGGCTGGAGGCCGACGTCGACGAGCTCACCCGGCAGGTCGACGGCCTGATCCGGGAGGCCCGGCGGCCGATGCGCGAAGGTGTCGACGCCCGCTGCGACGCCTGCGCCGTCGTGGCCGAGCGGGTGGAGTTCTGGCAGGCGCTGGCCGAGGACCAGGGCCGCGCGGTCACCCTCGCGCTGCCGGGCGGACCGTGCCCGGTCCGCGCCAGCGCCGCGGACCTGGAGGCGGCGCTGGACGCCCTGCTCGGCAACGTCATCGCGCACACCCCCGACGGCGCCGGGCTCGACGTCACCCTGACCGAGCCCGCGGACGGCGGCGTGCTGCTGGTCGTCACCGACGAAGGGCCGGGCTTCGCCGACGCCGACGTCGTCGGCCGAGGGGTCAGCCGGGCCGGGTCGACCGGGCTCGGGCTGGACATCGCCCGGCGTACCGCCGCGGCCTCCGGCGGCGACCTGCACATCGGCCGCGTCACCCGCGGGTGGCGGCCAGGTGACGCTGCGGCTCGGCCCGCCCGAGGGAGCGAGGGCTCCTAGAAGGGCAGCAGCGGGTCGATCGCGACGGCGAGGAACAGCAGGGTCAGGTAGGTGATCGAGCCGTGGAACAGCCGCATCGCCCGGCCTCGACCGACGGGCACCCACGGTCGCCGGCCGTCGGCCGCGGCCCGGGCCCGACGGAGCAGCAGGTGCGCCTCGCGCAGGAACGCGGCACCGAGCAGCACGGCGGCGGCACCGTAGAACGGCGTGGTGCCCGCGACCGGCCACAGCAGCAGCGAGGTCGCGACCATCACCCAGCTGTAGGCGCACGATCTGCCGGCCCACCGTGACGTTGTCCGCGACGACCGGCAGCATCGGCACCCCGGCGGCCGCGTAGTCGTCGCGGAACCGCATCGACAGCGGCCAGTAGTGCGGCGGCGTCCAGAAGAAGATGATCGCGAACAGGACGACGGGCGCCCAGGACAGCGAGCCGGTCACCGCCGACCAGCCGATGAGCACCGGCATGCAGCCGGCGGCGCCGCCCCAGACGATGTTCTGCGGGGTCCGCCGCTTGAGCGCCATCGTGTAGACGAAGACGTAGAACGCGATCGCGGCGAACGCGAGGACTGCGGGCAGCCAGCCGGTCGGTGACGGCCAGCCAGGCGACGGCCACGACGCCGAGCACGCCGCCGAAGACGAGCGCCTCGCGCGGGCTCACCAGGCCGGTCGCCAGCGGCCGGCGCTCGGTGCGGTGCATGACCTGGTCGATGTCGCGGTCGAGGTAGCAGTTGAGGGTGTTGGCGCTGCCCGCCGCCAGCGTGCCGCCGACCAGGGTGGCCACCACCAGACCCAGCGACGGCACCCCGCCCGCGGCCAGGAACATCGTCGGGACGGTCGTGACGAGCAGCAGCTCGATGATGCGCGGCTTGGTCAGCGCGACGTAGCCGGACACGGCCTGGCGCGCGGTCCGTCGGGGCCTGGTGACGACCTGCACTGCCGCTCCGCGGCGTGAGTCGACGGCCGTCACACGAACCTCTTCGTCCTGGCTGGTCGGGCGGTGCGTTTGTGCGTCCGGCCCTCGGGCAGCCCACTGTATCCGCCGGTCGAACCGGGTCGCTGTCACGCGGGTAGGCTCGCGTCGGAGCACCTCCCCGAGCGCACTGCCACGTCGAAGGAGCCATGAGCCTGTGAGCACGTCGAAGCTCGAGTGGACCGACCTCGACCAGCGGGCGGTCGACACCGTCCGGGCGCTGGCCATGGACGCGGTCCAGAAGGTCGGCAACGGCCACCCCGGCACGGCGATGAGCCTGGCGCCGGCGGCGTACCTGCTGTTCCAGCGCTACCTGCGCCACGACCCCACCGACCCGCACTGGGCCGGTCGCGACCGGTTCGTGCTGTCCTGCGGGCACTCCAGCCTGACGCTCTACCTCCAGCTCTACCTGTCCGGCTACGGCCTCGAGCTCGACGACCTCAAGCAGCTGCGCACCTGGGGCTCGCTCACCCCCGGCCACCCCGAGCACGGTCACACCGCCGGCGTCGAGACCACCACCGGGCCGCTCGGCCAGGGCATCGGCAACGCGGTCGGCATGGCGATGGCGGCCCGTCGCGAGCGCGGCCTGCTCGACCCGGACGCGCCCGCGGGCGAGAGCCCGTTCGACCACACCATCTGGTGCTTCGCCTCCGACGGCGACATCGAGGAGGGCATCACCAGCGAGGCGTCCTCGCTGGCCGGCACGCAGCGGCTGGGCAACCTCGTGCTGCTCTACGACGACAACCACATCTCGATCGAGGACGACACGCCGATCGCGCTGTCCGAGGACGTCGTGGCCCGCTACGAGGCCTACGGCTGGCACGTGCAGCGCGTCGACTGGCTGTCCGGCACGGGGACGTACGACGAGAACGTGCAGGCGCTCGCCGCCGCGTACGACGCCGCCCGGACGAGCACCGACCGGCCGTCGTTCATCGCCGCTGCGCACCGTCATCGCCTGGCCCGCGCCGAACGCGCAGAACACCGGCAAGGCGCACGGCAGCGCCCTCGGCGACGACGAGGTCGCAGGCGACCAAGAAGGTCGCTCGGCTTCGACCCGGAGCATGACCTTCGACGTCGACGCCGAGGTGCTGGCCCACGCCCGCCAGGTCGTCGACCGGGGCCGCGCGGCGCACGCCGAGTGGGACGAGTCGTTCGCGGCGTGGGCCGCGGACAACCCGAACGGCAAGGCGCTGCTGGACCGGATGTCGACCCGCACGCCTGCCGGAGGGCTGGCACCGAGGCGCTGCCGGAGTTCCCGGCCGACGCCAAGGGGATGGCGACCCGCAAGGCGTCCGGCAACGTGCTGGAGAAGATCGCGCCGGTGCTGCCCGAGCTGTGGGGCGGCTCGGCCGACCTCGCCGAGTCCAACAACACGACGCCCAAGGGCGAGCCGTCCTTCCTGCCGGAGGACCGGCAGTCCAAGGAGTTCCCCGGCGGCCCCTACGGCCGGGTGCTGCACTTCGGCATCCGCGAGCACGCCATGGGCTCGATCATGAACGGCATCACGCTGCACGGCGGCACCCGCGTGTACGGCGGCACCTTCCTGGTCTTCAGCGACTACATGCGCCCGGCGGTCCGGCTCGCGGCCCTGATGAAGCTGCCGGTCACCTACGTCTGGACCCACGACTCGATCGGCCTCGGCGAGGACGGGCCGACCCACCAGCCGATCGAGCACCTCGCCGCGCTGCGCGCCATCCCCGGGCTCGACGTGGTCCGCCCGGCCGACGCCAACGAGACCGTCGTCGCGTGGCGCACGATCCTCGAGCACACCGACCGGCCGGCCGGGCTGTGCCTGAGCCGGCAGGACCTGCCGATCTGGGACCGCTCGACGTACGCCTCCGCCGACGGCACCGCCCGCGGCGGCTACGTCCTCGCCGACGCCTCCAACGGCCAGCCGCAGCTGATCCTGGTCGCGACCGGCTCCGAGGTGCAGCTCGCGGTGGCGGCCCGGGAGCGGCTCGAGGCCGAGGGCACGCCGACCCGGGTGGTCTCGATGCCGTGCGTCGAGTGGTTCCACGAGCAGGACATGTCCTACCAGCAGCAGGTGCTGCCCAGCGGGGTCAAGGCCCGGGTCAGCGTCGAGGCTGCGGTGGGCATGGGCTGGCGCGACATCGTCGGCGACGCCGGCGAGATCGTCAGCATCGAGCACTACGGCGCCTCTGCGGCCCACACCGTGCTGTTCGAGCAGTTCGGCTTCACCCCGGACAACGTTGTCGCTGCTGCGCACGCCTCCCTGGAGCGGGTGCACATCATCACCGGGAGCACCACCGGCAACTGATCCACCGACAACCCATCCCGCACGACCGAGGGAGCAGGACCGATGACCGAAACCTTGCGCCAGCTCTCCGACGAGGGTGTGGCGATCTGGCTCGACGACATGAGCCGCGGTCGCCTCACCACCGGCAACCTGGCCGCCCTGATCCGCGACAAGCACGTCGTCGGCGTCACCACCAACCCGACGATCTTCCAGAAGGCGATCAGCGAGAGCGAGCTCTACGACGGCCAGCTGCGCGACCTCGCGGTGCGCGGCGTCGACGTCGAAGAGGGCGTCCGCATGATCACCACGAACGACGTCCGCTGGGGCTGCGACGTGCTGCGGCCGGTGTACGACGCCAGCAACGGCGTCGACGGCCGGGTCTCGATCGAGGTCGACCCGCGGATCGCCCAGGACGCCGAGCGCGACCGTCGCCGAGGCCCGGCAGCTGTGGTGGCTGGTCGACCGGCCCAACCTGTTCATCAAGATCCCGGCGACCGAGGCCAGCCTGCCGGCCATCGCCCAGTGCCTGGCCGAGGGCATCAGCGTCAACGTCACGCTGATCTTCTCGCTCGAGCGCTACCGCGCGGTGATGGACGCCTTCCTCGACGGCATGGAGCGGGCCCGGTCCGCCGGCCACGACCTGACCAACCTCGCCTCGGTCGCGTCGTTCTTCGTCAGCCGGGTCGACACCGAGGTCGACAAGCGGCTGGAGAAGCTCGGCTCGCCGGAGGCCGTCGAGCTGCGCGGCAAGGCCGCGATCGCCAACGCCCGGCTCGCCTACCAGCGTACGAGGAGGTGCTCGGCACCGAGCGGTGGGCGGCGCTGGCGGCAGCCGGCGCGCAAGCCGCAGCGGCCGCTGTGGGCCTCCACCGGCGTCAAGGACCCGGCGTACGACGACACGATGTACGTCGTCGAGCTGGTCACCCGCGGTGTCGTGAACACGATGCCCGAGGCGACCCTGGAGGCGGTCGCCGACCACGGCGTGCTCCGCGGCGACACGCATCCGCGGTGAGTACGCCTCGGCGGCCGCCACCATGCAGGCGCTGGCCGACGTGGGCATCGACATGGACGACGTCGTCGTGGTGCTCGAGGACGAGGCCGTCGAGAAGTTCGAGACCTCGTGGAACGAGCTGCTGGAGTCGACGAAGGCCGAGCTCGAGCGGCTCGGCGCGGCGGACGCCGGATCGAGCGTGACGGTCCAGGTCGCCGACGAGGGCGGCGCAACCCTCGACGGCCTCGGCCGCTCGGCTGGTCGCGCAAGGACCCCACGCTGTGGGGCCCCGAGGCGCGAGCCCGAGGCCGAGCACCGGCTCGGCTGGCTCGACCTGCCCCAGACGTCGCAGGAGCTGCTGCCCCAGCTCCGCGAGCTGCGCGAGCGGCTCGCGACCCAGGGCCTCGACCACGTGGTGCTCGCCGGCATGGGCGGCTCGTCGCTGGCGCCGGAGGTCATCACGCGCACCGCCGGCGTCGACCTGACGATCCTCGACAGCACCGACCCGCACCAGGTCGGCGCCGCGCTCGCCGACCGGATCGAGCGCACCGTCCTGGTCGTCGCGTCCAAGAGCGGCAGCACGGTCGAGACCGACAGCCACCGGCGGGCGTACGAGCAGGCCTTCCGGGACGCGGGCCTCACCGACGCCGAGGTCGCCGAGCACATCGTGGTCGTGACCGACCCCGGCTCGCCGCTGCACCGGGAGGCCGACGAGGCGGGCTACGACGTCGTGCTCGCCGACCCGGACGTCGGCGGCCGCTACAGCGCGCTGTCCGCGTTCGGCCTGACCCCGAGCCACCTCGCCGGCGCCGACGTGCAGCGGCTGCTGGCCGACGCGCGGGTGCTCGCCGGCGAGCTCGGCGACCGACGACAACCCCGGCGTCCGGCTCGGCCGGGCCCTCGGCAACGCCGCCAAGGCCGGGCGCGACAAGCTGGTGCTGGCCGACGCCGGGTCCGGCATCGTCGGGCTTCGGCGACTGGGCCGAGCAGCTCGTGGCCGAGTCGACCGGCAAGCAGGGCACCGGCATCCTGCCCGTCGTCGTCGAGGGCATCGACGCGCCCGGCTTCGCCGACGCCGGCCCGGACGCGCTACCGCGTCGTCCTCGGGCCGGGTCGACCCGGCCTGGAGGCGGCCGCCGGTCAGCGGGTCGCTCGGCGCGCAGTTCCTGCTCTGGGAGTACGCCACCGCGGTCGCCGGCATGGTGCTCGGCATCAACCCGTTCGACCAGCCGAACGTCGCGGAGTCGAAGGAGAACACCAACAAGATCCTCGACGAGTCCGGCGACGGGCCGCTGCCCGAGGGCGACCCGGCCCTGGTGGACGGCGCCGTCGAGGTGCACGGCGACCTCGCCGCACTCGGCGCGCCCGACCGACCTCGCCGGCGTGCTGGGCGGGCTGTGCGGCCTGGTCGCCGAGCGACGGCTACCTGGCCGTGATGGCCTACCTCGACCGGCACGGTGACGGTGACGCCGCGCGGTGTCCGGCCGCGGCTCGCCGCGCGGCATCGACGGGCGTCCGGTGACCTTCGGCTGGGCCCCACGGTTCCTGCACTCGACCGGCCAGTTCCACAAGGGCGGCCCGCAGACCGGCGTCTTCCTGCAGATCACCGGCGCCGTCGACCGCGACGTCGACGTGCCCGGCCGGCCGTTCACCTTCGGCCGGCTGCAGATGGCGCAGGCCCTCGGCGACCAGCGGGCGCTGGCCGGGCGGGGCCGGCCGGTGGTGCGCCTGCACCTGACCGACCGGGCAGCCGGGATCCGGCAGCTGCTCGCTGCCGCAGACTGCGGCACGGCAGCGGGAGGACCCGCGTGACGGCCAGCTACCCGCCGCTGCGCGACCTCCCGCACGAGGACGGCCGCCCGGCCCGGCAACCCGCTGCGCGACCCGCGCGACCGGCGGCTGCCACGGATCCCCGGGCCGTGCGCGCTCGTCGTGTTCGGCGTCACCGGCGACCTGGCCCGCAAGAAGCTGATCCCGGCGATCTACGACCTGGCCAACCGCGGCCTGCTGCCGCCGGGGTTCGCGCTGCTCGGGTTCGCCCGCCGCGACTGGGGCGACGGCGACTTCGCGCAGCTCGCCCGCGAGGCGGCCGAGCAGGGCGCCCGCACCGGCTTCCGCGAGGACGTCTGGATGCGGCTGTCCGACAGCATCCGCTTCATCCCCGGCTCGTTCGACGACGACGACGCCTTCGACAGGCTGGCGCGGACGCTGATCGAGATGGAGGAGACGCACGGCATCCAGGGCAACGCCGCGTTCTACCTGTCGATCCCGCCGGCGATGTTCCCCGTCGTCCTCAAGCAGATGCAGCGCACCCGGATGGCCGACAACACCGAGCGCGGCGGCTGGCGCCGGGTGGTGGTCGAGAAGCCGTTCGGGCACGACCTGGAGAGCGGGCACGCGCTCAACGAGCTGGTCGACGAGGTGTTCACCCCGCACGACGTCTTCCGGATCGACCACTACCTGGGCAAGGAGACCGTCCAGAACCTGCTGGCGCTGCGGTTCGCGAACACGCTGTTCGAGCCGGTCTGGAACGGCAACTTCGTCGACTCGGTGCAGATCACCATGGCCGAGGACGTCGGCATCGGCTCCCGCGCCGGCTTCTACGACACCGCCGGCGCCGCCCGCGACGTGCTGCAGAACCACGTGCTGCAGCTGCTCGCGCTGACCGCGATGGAGGAGCCGGTCGCCTTCGACGCGGAGGCGATCCGCACCGAGAAGACCAAGGTGCTCGGCGCGATCCAGGTGCCCGAGGACCTCGAGCACTACGCGGTGCGCGGCCAGTACACCCAGGGGTGGCTCGGCGGCCAGCGGGTCGACGGCTACCTGGACGAGGAGAACATCCCGAAGACCTCGACGACCGAGACGTTCGCGGCGGTCCGCCTCGACGTCCAGACCCGTCGGTGGGCCGGTGTGCCGTTCTACCTGCGCACCGGCAAGCGGCTCCCCCGCCGGGTCACCGAGATCGCGGTGGTCTTCAAGAAGGCACCGCACCTGCCCTTCGCGGCGACCGACACCGAGGAGCTCGGCAACAACCAGCTCGTCGTGCGGGTGCAGCCGGACGAGGGCATCACGATGCGGTTCGGCTCGAAGGTGCCGGGCTCGTCGATGGAGGTCCGCGACGTCTCGATGGACTTCCTGTACGGCGAGGCGTTCACCGAGTCGTCCCCGGAGGCCTACGAGCGGCTGCTGCTCGACGTGCTGATCGGCGACGCGACGCTCTTCCCGCGCAACGAGGAGGTCGAGCTGTCCTGGAGCGTCATCGACCCGCTCGAGGAGTTCTGGGCCGGGACCAAGCCCGAGCTCTACCGGGCCGGCGAGTGGGGGCCGAAGTGCGCCGACGACATGCTGGCGCGTGACGGCCGGGTCTGGCGGCGGCCATGACCACCATCCTCTGGGACACCAACGGCACCGAGATCGTCAAGACGCTGGCGGCCGAGCGCCGGGCGGCCGGCGCCCTGGCGTCCGGCCTGGCGCTGACGCTGGTCGTGGTCGCTGACGAGAACAACGTCGCGGAGGCCAGCGCGGCCGCGACCACGGCGGCGGCCGCGCACCCGTGCCGGCTGCTCGTCGTCGTCCGACGCAAGGTCGAGGCGGACGACCGGCTCGACGCCGAGGTGCAGGTCGGTGGCCATCTCGGCGCCAACGAGTCGGTCGTGATGCGGATGTACGGCCGGCTCACCCTGCACGCCGAGTCGGTGGTCCTGCCGCTGCTCGCGTCGGACGCGCCGGTGGTCACCTGGTGGCACGGCGAGGCACCGGAGAAGCTGGCCTACGACGCGCTCGCGGTCCTCGCGTCCCGGCGGGTCACCGACGCTTCGCCGCCCCGGACCCGGTCGCAGCGTGAAGCGGCGCGCCAAGGACTACGCACCCGGCGACACCGACCTGGCCTGGACCCGGACCACGCCGTGGCGCGCGCTGCTCGCCGCCGGCATGCGACGACCTGGTCGCGGTCCCGACGGCCGCCGAGGTGCAGTCGGAGCCCGGCAACCCCAGCGCCCTGCTGCTGGCCGGCTGGATCGAGAGCCCGGCTCGGCGTGAAGGTGAAGCGCACCGACTCGAGCGGCCCCGGGCTCACGGCGGCCGAGATCCGGTTCGGGCCGAAGTTCCGGCTGCGCATCGACCGGCCGGACGGCTACCTCGCGACGCTGTCCCGCACCGGGCATGTCGGACCGGCAGCTGCCGCTCAAGCGCCGCGACCTCGGCGACCTGATCGCCGAGGAGCTGCGGCGGCTCGACGCCGACCAGCCGTACGCCGACGCGCTGTCCGCGGCGACCGGCGAGCAGGACCTGGACGCCCGGCCGGCCAAGCGCGAGCACGTCTGGCGCGACCCGATGCGCGAAGAAGCCGGCCGCGAAGAAGCCGCCGCACCAAGAAGCCCGCGAAGAAGGCACGCTGCCAAGAAGCCGACGCCGAAGAAGCCGCGACCGCGAAGAAGGCCACGAAGAAGGCGACAGCGAAGAAGACCGCCGCGAAGACGACGAGCCGGAGGAGGTCCTCGTGAGCACGCCGACCGTCCTGGTCCACCGCGACCCGGCCGAGCTCGCCGCCGCGGTCGCCGCGCGGCTGATCACCCGGCTGGTCGACGTGCCAGTCGTCGCGGGGCGAGGCCTCCGTGGTGCTGACCGGCGGGGGCATCGCCGTGCATGACGCTACGAGGCGGTCGCGTCGTCCTCGCCGCGCGCGGGGCCGTCGACTGGCGCGGCTGGACATCTGGTGGGGCGACGAGCGCTTCCTGCCCGCCGGTGACCCGGAGCGCAACGAGACCGCAGGCCCGGAAGGCGCTGCTCGACGCGGTGCCGCTCGACCCGGCGCGGGTCCACCCGATGCCGGCAGTCGACGGCCCGGACGGCAACGACCCGGACGCCGGCCGCCGAGCGGTACGCCGACGAGCTCGCCGCCGGCTGCCCGGCCCGAGGACCACGGGCCGGCACCGTCGTTCGACGTCTGCCTGCTCGGCGTCGGGCCCGGACGGGCACATCGCCTCGCTGTTCCCCGGGCACGCCGGCGCTCTACGACGACCGGCCGGTCTTCGCGGTGCGCGGCTCGCCCAAGCCGCCACCGACCCGGATCTCGCTCACGCTTCCCGGTGATCCAGGGCTCCCGCGAGGTCTGGGTGGTCGTCGCCGGCGAGGACAAGGCCACGCGCAGTCACCCTGGCGCTGTCCGGCGCCGGGCCAGACCCAGGTGCCCGCAGCCGCCGCGTACGGCCGGGACCGGACGCTGTGGCTGCTCGACAAGGCGGCCGCCGGCAAGCTGCCCGCCACCCTGGGCCGGATCGCCTCTCCCTGAGCGTCCGACGCCCGTCCTAGGCTGTCGGTATGTGCCGGAGCATCAAGACCCTGCGTCCCCCGTACACCGACGAGCCGACCACCGACGACGTGAGCGCCGCCGCGCTGCAGTACGTCCGCAAGATCAGCGGCTTCCGCGCGCCGAGCCGCGCCAACACCGAGGCGTTCGACCGCGCGGTGGCCGAGGTCGCGGCGAGCACCCAGAAGCTGCTGGACGGGCTGGCAGTACGCAGCGCGTGACCGACGAGGACGTCCGGCTCGCGGTCTACCGCGCATTCGCGGCGGACGGCCGAGCCCCGGCGGTCGACGTCCTGGCCGCCGGTCTCGGCGTCGCCACCGACGGCGTCCGGGCCGCGCTGGGCCGGCTGGCGGACGCCCGCCACCTCGTGCTCGACGGCGACACGGTCGTGATGGCGCACCCGTTCGCGTCGGTGCCGCTCGGGTTCTCGGTCATGGGCCGCCGCACGCTGTGGTGGGGCGGCTGCGCCTGGGACTCGTTCGCGCTCCCGCACCTGCTGCCCGACGAGCCGGAGGTGCTGGTCGCGACCCGCTGCCCCGGCTGCGGTCGTGCGCTGTCCTGGATGGTCGGACGCGACGCGCCGCCCGCGGGCGACGAAGTCGCCCACTTCCTGGTGCCGACCGCACACATCTGGGACGACGTCGTGCGCACCTGCGGCCACCAGCGGCTGTTCTGCGGCGAGCCCTGCGTCGACGTCTGGCTCGACCGGGAGGGCGAGTCGCGGGGCTACGTCATGGACCTGGCCACGCTGTGGCGGCTGGCCAGCCACTGGTACGACGGCCGCCTCACGCCCGGCTACACCCGGCGCGACCCGGCGACGGCCGCGGCGTACTTCCGGTCGGTCGGGCTGCGCGGCCCGTTCTGGGGGCTCGCCGAGGAGCCGGCCGGCTGACCCGCGAGGATGGTCCGATGTCCACCACCGGAGTCCGTCCCGACGTCGAGGTCAGCGAGACCGTCGACGCGCCGCCCCGAGCCGTCTACGACCTGGTCACCGACGTGCCGCGGATGGGCGAGTGGAGCCCCGAGACTGCCTCGTGCCGCTGGCTGGACGGCGCGACCGGCCCCGCGGTCGGCGCCCGGTTCCGCGGGAGCAACCGCCGCGGCCCGCTGGTCTGGGCGACCACCTGCACCGTCACCGCCGCCGAGCCGGGCAAGCGGTTCGCCTTCGCCGTCGCATGGGGCGGCGTGGCGATCTCGGACTGGGCCTACGACTTCGAGGCCACCGGGACGGGCTGCACGGTCGTCGAGTCGTGGAGCGACCGCCGGCCGGGCGCCATGCGGCTGGCCTCGATGCCCGTGATGGGCGTCGCGGACCGCGCCAAGCACAACCGGCGGGGCATGGTCGTGACGCTGGCCGCGCTCAAGCGGGCGGCCGAGGCGGGCTGACGCAACCGAACGCCCGTTCGCCGGCGTCCAACCTCCCGACCGTGCTCATCGGGACCCGGAGGCCGCCATGTACCGCCGTATCGCTCTCGTCGCGATCCTGACCGCGGCCGTGACCGGTCTCGGTGCGGCGCAGCTGCTCCCCGGCCGGGCGCCGGTCGCGCACGCCGACGGTCTCACCAGCTACGGCAGCTGCGAGAACCTGCTGCAGCACTACCGGACCGAGCTGGCAAAGGTCGTCAGGTCCCCCGGCTACCGGCTGGGCGGGCCGATCGCGGCTGCGGAAGACAGCTCGGCGTCATCGCTCGCGGGGGGTGCGGAGCGGTCCAGCAGCGACGCCGGCGCGGTCGGCAGCGGGCCGACCGGCACCAACCTGCAGGAGCAGGGTGTCGACGAGCCGGACCTGGCCAAGCTCCGTGACGGCCGGCTGGTCGTCCTGGTGGGCAACCGGCTGCGCGTCGTCTCGGCCGAGGACGACCCGCGGCTGCTCGGGTCGCTGCGCGTGTCCGACGACGACGCCTGGGGCGGCGAGCTGCTGCTGGTCGGCGACCGGGCGCTGGTCGTCGTCCCCGGCTGGCGCCAGGACCGGCGTACCGACGACGGGCCGTCCGACAAGTCGCGCCGGATCGCGCCGTACTTCGCGGGGACCCCGACCACCGAGGTCGTGCTCGTCGACCTGTCCAGCGACGAGCCGCGGCTGCTCGAGCGCTCGGTCTACGACGCGCAGTACGTCAGCGCCCGGCTGGTCGACGGCACGGTACGGCTGGTCACCACGACCCGGCCGCAGCCGCTGGCCTACTCACCGATCACCACGGGCTGGGCGGCGGAGCAGCAGTCGCGGGCCGCCAACCTGCGCGCCGCCGGAGCCGTCGGCCTCGACACGCTGCTCCCGCAGGTGCGTGCGAACGGATGCTGCCGGGACGATCCTCGAGCAGGGCACCGCGGTCCCCTGCGCCCGGACGTTCCACGCCCGCAACGCCACCGGCGCCAGCACCCTGCTGGTCACCACGATGCGACCCTCGGAAGGCCTCGCCGCGACCGACAGCACGGCGGTCACGACCGACGGCGACCTGGTCTACGCCTCCGAGGACCGGCTGTACGTCGCCACCAGCCGCTGGGGCACCGTCTCGCCGCTGATCGACACCCGGATGGGGCGGTCAACCCCGCGACCGACGAGGTGAGCACCCAGCTGCACGCCTTTGACATCACCTCGGACACCGAGACGCGGTACGTCGGCAGCGGCACCGTCCCCGGCTACGTGCTGGGCCGCTGGGCGCTGTCCAGCCACGAGGGAGCCCTGCGCGTCGCGACCACCCGGCAGCCGCCGTGGAACGGCGAGCAGACCGGAGAGACGTCCTCGATGCTGGTCAAGCTCGCCGAGCGGGACGGTGCGCTGGTCGAGACCGGCCGGGTCGGCGGGCTCGGCCGGACCGAGCACATCCGGGCCGTGCGCTACTTCGGCGACATCGCCGCGGTCGTGACGTTCCGGCAGACCGACCCGCTGTACATGGTCGACCTGTCCGGCACCCCGAAGGTGCTGGGCGAGCTCAAGGTGCCCGGCTTCTCGACGTACCTGCATCCCCTCGGCGACGGGCTGCTGCTCGGCATCGGTCAGGACGCCACCAAGGACGGCCAGGTCACCGGCATGCAGGTGTCGGTGTTCGACGTCTCCGACCTCACCAAGCCGGCGTTGCGCGACAAGCTCCGGCTCGGCCAGGGCTGGTCGCGCGGCGCTGGACGACTCGCGCGCGTTCGGCTACGACCCGCAGCGCCGGCAGGCGATGTTCGCCTTCACCGGCTACGACCAGTCCATCGTCGCCAACACGGAGCAGTCCAGCGCGCTCGGCATCACGGTGAGCACCGACGGCGACCTGAGCCTGGCGGGGCAGCTCGACCTGGCCGCCGACACCTGGCCGCAGCGGGTGCTCACCGACGGCGACCGGGTCTTCGCGGTCGCCGACAACGGCATCGTCGCCGGCGACGCCGCCACCATGACCCGCACCGGCGAGCTCAGACTTCTGACCGCTCTGGCTCACCACGACCTTCTTCCCGGTCTGACCGCCCTAGCACGATCATTCGTGCCACTGGCGGTCACCCGCGCGGCCGAAGGCGTCCGGAGGGCACAAGCGGCAGCTGGGCTAGAGCAGGTCGACGTCGGCGTGGGTCGGGCCGCCGGACAGCCGGGCGTAGCCGGGGCCGCGGTCGAAGAACGGCTCCTCGCCCGTACGCCGGCCGCGCAGCTCGGTCCGCAGCTCCTCGGTGGCAGAGGTGTCGACCGTCGCCATCGTGCCGTCGTACCCGAGCACCACGCCGTAGTCGCGGCGCGCGCCGTCGACGCTGACCTTGCCCCACTCGACGTCGCGCACGACGTCGGCGACCTCCCGCTCCAGCGGGTCGCCCCAGCCGCCGCCGCCGGTCGTGCGGATCCGGATCACCTCGCCGGCCCGCACCGGCTCGGCGTCGGCCAGCGCGTCGACCTCGCGCTCGCCCGGACCGCCCGGGTCGATCGTCACCTGGAACGACTGGCCGGCCTTGCCGCCCTTGACGCCCCAGCAGGCCAGGATCGAGCGGTCGGCGATCGACATGAAGTGCGCGTCCGCGCAGCATCCGGATGTGCTTCTCGTAGCCGAGCCCGCCGCGGAACTGCCCGGCGCCGCCGGAGTCGACGGCCAGCCCGAGCCGCTCGACGAGGAACGGGAAGCGCGACTCGGTGAACTCGGTCGGCAGGTTCCGCGAGTCGGGCACGACGTGGATGGTGTCCTCGCCGTCGGCGTAGTAGCGACCGCCGGACCCGCCGCCGAGCACCTCGCGCATCAGGTACGGCTCGCCGTCGCGGTCGGTGCCGTAGACGCCGGTGTAGCGGATCGTCTCCTGGTCGGCCGGCATCCGGCCGTCGACCGCCTTGGCCAGCACGCCGGCGAGCACGCCGAGCAGCCGCAGGATCACGAAGGTGCGGGCGTTGGTCGGCGCCGGGAAGACCGGCGTCAGCAGCGTGCCCGGCGGCGGGAAGCGCATCTCGATCAGCGGCACGACGCCCTCGTTGACGTCGAGCTCGGCCATCCGCTCCGGGGTGTCGGCCAGGTTGCGCAGGATCGGCGCGAGCCACTTCTTCAGGAAGTTGCCGTCGGCGTAGTCGCCGCAGTGGTTGATCGGGCCCTTGGCCTGCGGCGAGGTGCCGGTGAAGTCGAGCACCAGCGGCACGTCGCGCGTCGAGTCCATGGTCAGCGTGATGCGCTGCGCGTGCAGCCGCGGCTCGTCGACGCCGTCGTGCTCGGCGTAGTCCTCCCAGACGTAGCTGCCGTCCGGGATCTTCGACAGGATCTCGCGCCGGTAGGTCTCGGTCGTCTTGTCGATGAGCGCGTCGAAGCAGGCCTCGACCGTCTCGCGGCCGTAGCGCGTGAACAGCTCGGACATGCCGCCGCGCGCCCATCAGGCAGGCCGAGCACTCGGCGTCCAGGTCGGCGGCCAGCGAGTCGGGCATCCGCGAGTTGCGGGTCATGATGCGCAGCGCCGCCTCGTTCGGCACGCCCTGGTCCCAGAGCTTGATCGGCGGCACCATCAGGCCCTCCTCGAAGACCGAGGTGGCGTGCGACGGCATCGAGCCGGGCACCGCTCCGCCGATGTCGTCGTGGTGGCCGAACGCCTGCACGAAGGCGACGACCTCGCTCGTCGACGAAGACCGGCACCGTCACGCACAGGTCGGGCAGGTGACCGATGCCGCCCTCGGACAGGTAGACGTCGTTGTGGAAGAACACGTCGCCCGGGCCGCATCGTCTCCATCGGGAAGTCGCGCACCACCGGGTGCACCAGGGCGGAGTACGACCGGCCGGTGAGCTTGCGCAGCTTGGCGGTCGTGGATGCCGGCCCGGAAGTCGTGCGCGTCGCGGATCATCGGCGACCGCGCGGTGCGCCCGATCGCGGTCTCGACCTCCTTCTCGATCGAGGCCAGGGAGCCCTTCGACGATCTCGAGCACGATCGGGTCGACGGCGGTCACGACGCCCTCCTGACCAGCAGGTTGCCGAACCGGTCGACGGTGGCGGCGAAGCCCGGGTGCAGCGGCACGGTCGAGCCGAACTCCTCGATGACCGCCGGCCCGGTGACCTCGTCGTCGGGCGCGAGGTCGGCGCGCCAGTAGACGGGCGTGTCGACCCAGTCGTCGAAGAACACCGGTCGTACGCCGGTCCGCGCGCGCTCGGCGCCGCCCTCCCGCGGCGTCAGCTCGCGCAGCCGGGGCCGCTCGATCGGCCCGACCCCGGTGACCCGCAGGTTCACCCACTCCACCGGCTGGCGCGGGTCGTCGCGGAACGCGTAGCCGTAGAGCTGCTCGTGCGCGTCGTGGAACGCGTCGGCCACCGCGGTCGCGAACGCCGCGTCGACCGGCCCGTCCGGCGTCGGCACCCGCACCTCGAACGCCTGCCCGAAGTAGCGCAGGTCGGCGGTGCGCAGGTAGCGGTGGGCGTCGCGGGCGAAGCCCTCGCGGTCCAGCGCCGTCGCGGCCTGCTCCTGCAGCTCGTCGAGCACGCCGGCCACCAGGTCGCGGTCGAGGTCGGCGTGCCGGCTGACCGCCGTACGGACGTAGTCGTTGCGGACGTCGACGGTGAGCAGGCCGAACGCCGACAGGTTGCCCGGGTCGCGGGGCACCAGCGACGCCGGCCAGCCCGAGGATGTCGACCAGCCGGCACAGCAGCAGCGAGCCGGAGCCGCCGAAGGTCGCCAGCGTGAAGTCGCGGACGTCCAGGCCGCGCTTGACGGTGACCTGGCGCAGCGCGTTGGCCTGGTTCCAGGCGGAGATCTCCAGGATGCCGGTGGCGGCCCGCTCCAGAGTCAGCCCGAGCCGGTCGGCGAGCTCCTGCAGCCCGGCCCGGGCGGCCTCGACGTCCAGCGGGATCTCGCCGCCGAGCAGGTGCGGCGGGATCCGGCCGAGCACCACGTGCGCGTCGGTGACGGTCGGCTCGGTGCCGCCGCGGCCGTAGCAGAGCGGCCCGGGGTCGGCGCCCGCCGAGCGCGGCCCGACCTTCAGCGTGCCCTCCGGCGAGATCCAGGCGACCGAGCCGCCGCCGGCCCCGACCGTGACGACGTCGATCATCGGGATCTTGCTGGGGTACTGGCCGACGGTGCCCTCGGTGGTCAGCGTCGGCTCGCCGTCCAGGACCACGCGACACGTCGGTGGACGTGCCGCCGCCGTCGCAGGTGAGCACCCGGTCGAAGCCGGCCTCCCGGGCGACCAGCGCCGCGCCGAGCGCGCCGGCGGCCGGCCCGGACAGCACGGTCGTGATCGGCTGGTGCACGACCTCCTCGGCCGACAGCACGCCGCCGTTGGACTTCATCACGTAGAACGGGACACGTCGTAGCTGCGTCGGCGACCTGCGTCGAGTCGCGTTGGTGATGTTCGCGACGTACGACGCCATCCGCGGCTTCACGGCAGCGTCGACCAGCGTGGTCACCGCCCGCTCGTACTCGCGGTACTCCCGCAGCACCTCGCTGGAGATCGAGACGACCGCGTCGGGGTGCTCGCGCCGCAGCACGTCGCGCATCGCCAGCTCGTGGGCGGGGTCGGCGTACGAGTGCAGGAAGCAGACGCCGATCGTCTCGATGCCTGCGTCGCGGAACCAGCGGGCCACCGCGACCGCGCCCGGCCTCGTCGAACGGCCGCACCTCGCTGCCCTGGTAGTCCAGCCGGCCGCCGACGGTGCGCACCCGGTGCAGCGGGACGATCCGCGGCGGCTTCACCCAGAAGTAGGAGTTGCCGTAGCCGTCGGGGACCGACTGGCGGGCGATCTCGAGCAGGAACTCGTAGCCCTCGGTGGTGATGAACCCGAGGTCGCCGACCTTGCCCTCGAGCAGCTGGTTGGTCGCGACCGTGGTGCCGTGGCTGACGGACTCGACGTCGGCGCCGTCCCGGCCCATCAGCGCCGAGCACCTTGGCGACGCCGGCCAGGAAGCCGTCAGCCGGGTTCGACGGGGTCGACGGCGTCTTGGTCGTCACCAGCTCGCCGGTCGAGTCGTCGAGCGCGACCACGTCGGTGAACGTGCCGCCGGTGTCGATCCCGATCCGGACCGATCCCCTGCGTGGGACGGTCTCGGCTGCCGTGGCGGACATGGCGGACATTCAACCCGCGCCAGGCGGCCGGCCTGCCGGCAGGGTCGTGTCAGCCGACCGGTCGAGGTGACTCGGCGAGCATCCAGGTCCCGGCTCCGGCGCGCTTGGCGTCGTACATGGCCCGGTCAGCGGCGGCGATGACCTCTTCCGGATCGATCCGGTCGTCGGTGGGCGCGATGCCGATGCAGGCCGTCACCGACACCTGCACGTCGCCCAGACGGAACGGCGTCGGCCAGCCGGTCCATGCACCCGGTCCGCGACGAGGCGTCGCCTCCGCGAGCGTGTCGACGTACCCGGGCAGAGCACGACGAACTCATCACCGCCGAGACGGGCCACCACGTCGCTGCCCCGGGCCGCGTGCCGGAGCCGGTCGGCCACCGCGACGAGCAGCCCGTCGCCCGCCCCGGTGGCCGTGCGCGTCGTTGACCTCCTTGAACCCGTCGAGGTCGACGAACAGCACCACCAGCCGGTCCCGGGCCACCGTGGTCGCGCAGCAACCCGGTGCATCCGGTCTCAAGCAGCACGGGTGCGGTTCGCCAGCCCGGTCAGGGCGTCGTGGCTCGCCTGGTGTGCCAGCGCCCGCTCCGAGTTCTTCAGGGCGGCGCGGGTCGTCCGCGGCGGCCGAGCATCGCCGCTGTTGTCGCCGCGAGCATCTCCAGCAGCGGCATCACCTGCTCCAATCCAGGGCGCGCGGCTGCTCGTCGACCAGGACCAGCACGCCCTCACGCCGACCCTCGCGCCACCAGGGCGAGCACGACCAGCGAGGCCACGCCTCGGCCCGGAGCAGCCCGGGTCGCCTCGAACCCGTCGCCCTCCTCTAGACCGATCGCGTAGCTCGAGGTCGCCTGGGCGACGTAGGTCCACCAGCTGCTGGGCGTCCGAGCCGGGCAGGTCCGCGAGCATCCGAGCCGAGCCGGCCCGGTCCGCCGCGACCGCGGCCGTCGGCTCGCCGTCGCCCAGCAACAGGGCGGCGCTGCTCATGCCCGAGACGGTCACCGCGGCCTGCACGTGTGTGCCGCAGCCAGCTCGGTCGCCGTCCTTGATGCGTGGCCAACTCGTAGGCGAAGCCGCGCGAGCATCTCCGCCGGCGCCTCCAGCGGCACCCCGCCGAGCTCGGTGGTCCGGCTTGCGCGAAGACGGCCGCGAGGCCCTCGATCCATGCCACCTCCGTCGTCGTCGAGCGTCGTGGCGGGCCTCGTCGTTGAGCGCGCCGACCACCCGGCCGTCGATCATGATCGGCACGCACGATCTCGGCCACCACGGTCGGGATCGCGCGGATGTAGTCGTCGCGCTCCTCGAGGTCGCGCACCACCTCGCGTCCTCGCCGCTGGTACGAACGTGCCGTCCCAGCACCCCGGCGCCCGGGCGCCAGCCCGTCGTAGACCTGCCAGTAGCCGCGCTGGGCGATGCAGCGCAGGCGTCCACCGCGCTCGAGGTACGGCGCTGGGCAGCTCGCAGCCGCCCGCCACCATGACGTCCATCGGCAGCTCCGCGGCCGCGCCACCTGTCGGCAGCGCGCAGCGGCGCGAGCAGCGCTCGACGCCGGCCTGCGTGTCAGTCATAGAGTCCCCGTCAGTCGTGGTCGATGCTCGCAGGTCGCTGGTGAGAATGTCGGCCGCGGCAGAGGCGCGGTTGAGCGCTGGCAGCCGGTTGGGCGCCTGACGGTTCAGTCGACCGGCTCGCCGTTCGGCTCGGCGTGCGGGAACGAGGTGGCGGCCGGCCGGACCAGGTCGTCGGCGTACCGGCGTACCAGGTCGAGGTTGCGGTCGGCGAGGTGGTCGAAGACCTGCGGCACGCTCGACCCGGGCGTCAGCGACGACATCGCGGTCGCCGGGTCCAGCCGGGCGCTGACCCAGCACTCGTGGCTGGCGGCCCGGGCGACCACCTCGGCGACCGGGGTCACGACCATCGAGTTGCCGAAGTAGATGACCCCGCCGGGGTCGGTGCCGGTGGCGTTGGCGCCGACGACGTAGACGTGGTTGTCGTACGCCCGGGCCCGGTTCGTGAGCTCCCAGATGTCCGCCGACCGCAGCAGCGCCGAGGGGCGGACGATGACCTCGGCCCCGCGCACCGCGGTGATCCGGGACAGCTCGGGGTAGTCGCCGTCGAAGCAGATGATCTGCCCGATCCGGCCGAGGTCGGTCTCGACGACGCTGACCTCGTCGCCCGGCGTGACCCAGCCGCCGCGGGCCCGCATCTCGGTGCAGAACGGGTGGGTCTTGCGGTAGACGCCGGCCGGCTCGCCGTCGCGGCCGAGCAGCACCGACGCGTTGTAGACGACGCCGCGCTCGGGGCCGCGCTCGTAGGTGCCGACGACCAGGTGGATGCCGAGCCGGCGGGCGGTCTCCTGCAGCGGCTCGATCACCGGGCCGGGCACCTCCGACACCAGGTCCCAGAGCTGCTCGGGGCCGGTGCCGGGCGTGAAGCCGGTGGTCACCGACTCGGGCAGGACGACGAGCTCGGCGCCGGTGGCGTCGACCGCCCGGGTGACCCAGTCGGCGGCCTTGGCCAGGTTGCCCTTCACCGACTCGGCGGTGAGCGGGCCGGGCAGCGGGGCGATCTGCACCGCCGCGACCGTGAACGCCTTCATGAGCACAACCTCCTGCGTCAGCGGTCACGGTACCGTCGCGCCGGGATGACCGCCCTCGACCGTGCCCTCGGAGCGCTCTACGGCCTCGCCGTCGGCGACGCCCTCGGCATGCCGACCCAGGCGCTGCCGCGGGCCACGGTGACCCGGCTGTTCGGCACGCTGGACGGCTTCCGGGCCGGGCCGGACGAGAACGAGCTCAGCCGCGGCCTGCCGGCCGGTCACACGACCGACGACACCGACCAGGCGCTGATCGTGGCCCGCTGCCTGGTCGAGGGCGGCGGCCGGGTCGACCCGGCCCTGCTCGCCGAGCGGCTGCTCGACTGGCAGCAGCGGATGGAGTCGGCCGGGTCGGCCGACCTGCTCGGTCCGTCGACCCTGCGGGCGCTGCGGCTGGTCACCGAGGGTGCGCCGCTGGGCAGCACCGGCCGGTGGGGCGACACGAACGGCGCCGCCATGCGGGTCGCACCGCTCGGCGTCGCGACGCCGGCCGAGCCGCTGGCCGCGCTGTGCGAGGCGGTCGCCGACCTGGACCGGCTCACCCACGACACGACCGTCGCGAACGCCGGGGCCGCGGCGGTGGCCGCGGTGGTCAGCGCCGGGGTCGGCGGCGCCTCCTGGGCCGAGGCGGCCGAGGTGGGCGTCGCGGCGGCGGCGTTGGGAGCCCGGCACGGCTCGTACGTCCCGGGAGCGGACGTCGGACGCCGGATCCGCTGGGCCCTCGACCTGGTCCGGGACGCCGACGACGACACCCTGCTCGACCTGGTCGACGGGCTGGTGGGCACCGGCGTCGCCACCCAGGAGGCCGTCCCGGCCGCGTTCGCGATCGCGTCCCGGGCGCCGGACGACCCGTGGCGCGCCGCGCTGCTCGCCGCCCGGCTCGGTGGCGACAGCGACACGATCGCCGCGATGGCCGGGGCCATGGTCGGCGCCTGCACCGGGCTGGCCGCGCTGCCGGCCGACGCCGTCGCGCAGGTGAAGGAGGTCAACGACCTGGCGTTCGAGCACCTCGCCGAGGACCTGCTGGCGCTGCGGGAGCAAGGCCGCGCGCGATGACCGGCGTACGCCGGCTGCTCGGGCTGGGCAGCATCGTCGTCGACCTGGTGCTGCACGTCGACCGGCTGCCCGAGCCCGGCGGCGACGTCCTGGCCCGCTCGTCGGCCACCGCCGTGGGCGGCGGCCTGAACGCCCTCGTCGGCGGCCGCGAGCGCCGGGCTGCCCGCCGCGTACGCCGGCGCGCACGGCACCGGCCCGTTCGGCGACCTGGTGCGGGCCGCCCTGGCCTCGCACGACATCCCGGCCCTGCTGCCGCCGACCGCGGACCAGGACACCGGCTTCTGCGTGGTGCTCGTGGACGCCACCGGCGAGCGCACCTTCGCCACCACGGTGGGAGCCGAGGGCCGGCTGACCGCCGACGCCCTCGCGGCGGTGCGACCCGCGGCGGACGACGCGGTGTACGTCTCGGGCTACGACCTGGTCTACCCGCACGCCGCGGCCGTCGCCGGCTGGGTCGGCTCGCTCCCGGCCGGGACCACGGTGGTCTTCGACCCCGGCCCGCTCGTCAGCGACATCGAGCCGGCGCTGCTCGACGCGGTGCTCGGCCGGACCAGCTGGCTGAGCCTCAACGGCCGCGAGGCGCGGCTGGTCACCGGCGAGCCGGACCCGGCGGCTGCCGTGGCGGCGCTGCTCAGCCGGGCGCCCGGCCTGGCGGGCGTGGTGGTCCGGCTCGGCAGCCGGGGCGCACTGGTCGGCCTGCCCGGCGCGGAACCGGTGGCCGTGCCCGGCGTACCGGTCGCCGAGGTCGTGAGCACCAACGGCGCGGGTGACGTGCACGTGGGGACGTTCGTCGCGGCCCTGGCGGCGGGCAACGACCCGGTGGCCGCGGCGGCCGTCGCCAACGGCGCAGCGGCTTCGTCGGTGTCGGCCCGCGGGCCTGGGAGGATGGGGCCGTGACGCCGCCCACGGCACCTGCCTCGCCGCACCCGCCGGTGCGCACGTTCAAGCGCCGCGCCGGCCGGGTGACGACCACCCAGCGGGAGGCGCTCGACGACCTGTGGCCGCGGTTCGGCCGCCGGGTCGACGGCGTCCCGCTGGACCTGCCCGCGCTGTTCGGCCGGTCCGCCCCCGTGCTGCTGGAGATCGGCTTCGGCATGGGCGACGCGACCGCCGAGCTGGCGGCCGCCGACCCCGGCCGCGACGTGCTCGCCGTCGACATCCACACCCCCGGCCAGGGCAACCTGCTCAAGCTGCTCGACGCGCAGGGGCTGACCAACGTGCGGGTGCTGGACGGCGACGCGCGCCGGCTGCTGCGCGAGATGCTGGGGACGGCGTCGCTGGCCGGCGTGCAGGTGTTCTTCCCGGACCCGTGGCCCAAGCAGCGGCACGTCAAGCGCCGGCTGGTCGACGACGCGTTCGCCGACCTGGTGGCCGACCGGCTGGCCGACGGCGGCGTCCTGCACGTGGCGACCGACATGCCGCACTACGCGGCGCAGGCGCGCGAGGTGCTGGACCGGCACCCGCTGCTCGAGCCGGTGGCTGCGCCGTGGCGGCCGACGACGAAGTACGAGCTGCGCGGCCGGGCCGCGGGCCGCCCGCCGCACGACCTCGCCGCACGCCGGGTGCCGCGGTGCTGACGGCGTCGGTCACCTTCGCCCTGGCCGCCGCGCTGATCGTGCTGCTGCCCGGGCCGGACACCCTGGTGGTGCTGCGCAACCTGGTCCGCGGCGGCCGCCGCCGCGCGGCGCTCACCGTCGCGGGCGTGCTCTGCGGCCTGACCGTGTGGGTCACCGCGGCCGCGCTCGGCATGGCCGCGCTGCTGCACGCCAGCGAGGAGGCCTACCTGGCGCTGCGGGTGGTCGGGGCGGCGTACCTGCTGTGGCTCGGCGTCCAGACCCTGCGGTCGCGCACCGTGCCCGACATGCTGCCGAACGGCGCGCCGGCCGACCCGTCACGGACGCTCGCGCGGCCGCGGCTTCGGCGCCGGCCTGGCGACCGACCTGCTCAACCCGAAGGTCGGCGTCTTCTTCGTGACGTTCCTGCCCGGCTTCGTGCCGGACGGTCAGCCGGTCGGGGCCGCGTCGCTCGCGTTCGGCGCGATCTTCGTGATCGAGACCGCGGTCTACTTCGCGCTGCTGCTCTTCCTGGCCGGCCGCATCACCGGCTGGCTGCGGGACACGACGGTGCGCCGCTGGCTGGACCGCGCCACCGGCACCGTCCTCATCGGCTTCGGCCTGCGGCTGGCGGTCGAGCAGTAGCCACCTAGGGTGCAGGCGCCGTGACCTGCTGGTCAGGGTGCGGCGCGCCGCCGAGGGAAACCACCAGTTCGTCGAGCTTGCTCAACGGGACATCGCGGGCGAACAGCCAGCCCTGGCCGTAGGGGATGCCGGCCGCCAGGCAGGCGGCAGCAGTGGCCTCGTCCTCGATGCCCTCGGCGACCACCGCCAGCCCGGTCTCGGCCCCGAGCCGCGCCATCGACCTGACGATGGCCGCGGAGCGCGAATTCGTGAGCACCGAGGCCACCAGCGCCCGGTCCAGCTTGAGGCTGCGCGCCGGTATCCGCCGCAGGTAGCCCAGCGACGCCGACCCGGCACCGAAGTCGTCGACCGCGACCTTCACGCCGCCGGCGACCAGCCGGGCGAGCGCCACCTCCGCTTCGTCGTCCTCGGTGACGAACACCTGCTCTGTCACCTCCACCACGATCAGGCCGGGCGGCACATCGTGCTCGGCGAGCCGGGCGAGCACGTTGTCGGCGAAGCCGGGGATCCGCAGCTGCACCGGCGACACATTGATGCCCAGGCTGAGACGGCGGGTGGCGATCCGGTGCTGGACAGCTGCGCGGACGGCGAGGTCGAGGATCTGTTCCCCGAGCGGGATGATCAGCGAGGTTGCCTCGGCGATCTCGATGAACTCGTCCGGCGCCACCCGACCCAGCTCATCGTCGGTCCAACGGGCCAGAGCTCGAACCCGACGATCTCTCGGGTACCGAGGTGCACCACCGGCTGGGCGTTCACGGTCAGCTCGTGCTGCCGGACCGCCTCGCGCAGGCGCACCTCGACCAGGCGCCGGCGCACCGACTGCTCGGCGACGCGGCCGCTGTAGAGCTCGCACTGGCCCCGGCCGGCACCCTTGGCGGCGTGCATTGCCGTCGTGGACTGCGCGAGGGTCAGCAGCGGTTCGTCCGGGTCCTCGACCAGCGCGACCCCGACGCTGGCGCTCAGGGCGACCTTGCCCACGCCCGGAACGCTGAGTGCGGCCAGGCGCACGGCCACCACCAGGCGGTCGGCCAGCCCCAGCGCCTGCGCCTCTTCGCCGTGCGCAAGGACGGCGAACTCGTCACCGCCGAGCCGGAACACGCCGTCCCGGCCGGCAGCCTCCACCAGCTGTTCACCCGCCCTGATGAGCAGCTCGTCACCGCCGGCGTGCCCTAGGAGCGAGTTGACCGACTTGAAGTTGTCGAGGTCGACGGTGAGCAACCAGGTGTCCGGCTCCCCTGACCTGAGCTGCTCGAGCAGGCCGCGCCGGTTGCCGAGCCCCGTCAGCGCGTCGATGTACGCGAGGTCCCCGACCCGACGCAGCAGCGCACTTGCCTGTCGGGCGACCACGATCTCGCGACCGGCTGTGGCGAGGATGCTTGCCCCGACGAGGATCACTGTCACCGGGTCGACCGAGCTGTCGACCAGGAAGGTCACAAGCACACCGCCGAGCAGGACCAAGGTCACGCCGCTCGTGACGACGGAGCGCCGGCGCTCGGCGGCCGGCCGAGCACGATCCGACAGGACGGGGGGCTGTGAGCTGATCCGCGCTGAACCCGAGCAGATCAGCGGCCAGGCCACGCAGGTCAACGCCATCGCCGGCCAAGGCCAGCTGCCGCCAGGCTGCAGCACTGCCCACTGGGTGGCGATGTCGGCCACCACGAAGGCGGCGACGCCCACAGCTGCGGTCACCAGCCCAGCGTCCCGCTCGCGTAGCGCTGCGATGAACAGCATCGCCACCACCGTGAGCTCCACCAGGATGATGCAGATGCCGGCCAGTGCCGCGCCACGCCCGACCGTGTCCAGGTGGGCGAAGCCGAGCCGCCACACGAGGGCCGCAGCCGCGCCGCCGGCCACCACCGAGTCCAGGCAGAGTCGCAGCCCGGCCAGCTGCTCGGTCGCCCGGCGGGGCGCCAGGGCCAGCCCGGCGACGGCGAGCGGCCCTGCACCGGCGGAGATCAAGTCACCGGCCGTGGGGTAGCTGGCTCCGCTGGCGATCAGCAGGCACAGCAACGACTGGCCGAGACCCCAGACCACCGCGGCGGCCCCGACGAGCAGCCGGAACAGCTCGCTGCGCCGAACCGGCAGGGCCTTGGCGACCACCGCGACGCCGCCGCCGACCGCGATCAGGCCGGACAGCAACGCGCCGAACGGGGCGGCGTCCGCACCGCGAGCCAGCCCGGCCGCGACGACCAGCAGTCCGGTGACAGCAGCGAGCGCGACCGCCCCCGTTGGGAGCGGCGAGCGCGGCCGCTCGGACGAACCGGCGAGATGCCCCACATCGGAGTCATCGGGGCTTTGCGGGCGGCCCTTGACGGTTTCTGGCTACCTCCTGCGGGTGACCAGTCCGCCGACCAGCACGCCGGCCAGCGCGACGACCGCGCCGAACACCGCGCCCTTGAGGAACTCCGAGCCACTCGGGGGCGCGCCGGCGGCGGGCCGCTGAAGACGGTCCCGGTGCCGTGCGGCGCGGCGACCGGGTGCGCGGTCTCCCCGCGCGGCGCCGGCACCGGCACGGGGCGCCTTGCCGGTGAGCACGTCGTCGACGGCCTTGAAGAACTCCCCCGCGGTCTTCTTCGCCACGCCGCTGAGCACCCGCTGCCCGACGCCGCCGATCATGCCGCCGACGATCGCGTCGGCGTCGTAGTCGAGCCGCGTCGTGCCGCCGCCGTCGTCGGCGAGGGTGACCCGCGACGTCGGCCTGCACCGTGCCCGGGCGCGCCGGCGCCGGAGGCGCGCAACGTGAACGCACCGGGCTGCTCCTGGTCGGTGAGCGCGACGTCGCCCTGGTAGGTGCCCTTGATCGAGGCGACCCCGGCGACGAGCGTCATCCGGTACGCGTCCTTGGCCGACCTCCTCGAGCTGCTGGCAGCCCGGGATGGTGCGCACCAGCACGGCCGGGTCGTTGAGCGCGGCCCACACCTGCTCGCGCGGCGCGTTCAGCGTGGCCGAACCGGTGACCTTCACTTCGTGCTCCCTTCTCGGCGGTGCAACGCCGGGATCTCCCCGGCGGCGTGACGGCGGCGCAGCTCGAACAGCTCGCTCGGCGAGATCGGCATCCGGTCGATCGGGAAGCCCTCGGCGTCCTCGATCGGCGGCGGCGAAGACCGCGGCCGACGGGATGACGCCGGCCTCGCCGGCGCCCTTGATGCCGAGCGGGTTCAGCGGCGACGGCGTCTCGAGGTGGTCGATCTCGATGTGCGGCACCTCGGACGCGTAGGGCATCAGGAAGTCCATGAACGACGCGTTGAGCAGCTGGCCGTTCTCGTCGTAGACCATCCGCTCGTACAGCGCGCCGCCGACGCCCTGCGCGACGCCGCCGTGCACCTGGCCCTCGACGATCATCGGGTTGATCAGCGGCCCGCAGTCGTGCACGACGCAGTAGCGCAGCACGTGGATCTCGGCGGTCTCCGGATCGGTCTCGACGATCGCCACGTGCATGCCGTTGGCGAAGGTCGCGCTGGGTCGGCGAGTAGTAGCCGGTGCCCTCGAGGCCCGGCTCCTCGCCGTCGGCGCACCGGCGGCCCGCTGGAGTCGCCGGACGGCGAACTGGGTCGCCGCCTTGGACGCCTCGTCGAAGGCGTACCGCAGCGGGTTCGACAGCACCGCGACCGTGGCCAGCGGGATGGACGCGCGCCGGCGAGCCCTTGACCCGCACCACGCCGTCGACGATCTCCAGGTCGCCCGGGTCGGCCTCCAGCGCGTCGCCGGCGACGCGCAGCGCCTTGGCCCGCACCTTGCGCGACGGCGAGCGCGATCGCGTTGCCGCTCATCACCGCGGCGCGCGAGGCGAAGGTGCCGACCGCGTAGCCGAACCGCCGGGTGTCGCCGGTCACCACCTCGACGTCCTCGAGCCGCACGCCGAGCTCGTCGGCGGCGATCTGGGCGAACGACGTGAAGTGGCCCTGCCCCTGGGTCGTCAGCCCGGTGGCGACCTTGACCTTGCCGCTGGTCTCGACCACGACGTGCGCGCCCTCGTACGGCCCGACGCCGGTGCCCTCGACGTAGCAGGCGAGCCCGACCCCGACCCGGCGGCCCTCGGCGCGGGCCGCCTCGGCGTCGGCCAGCGCGGTCTTCCCAGCCGACCAGGTCCATCAGCTTCTGCAGGCTCGCCGGGAAGTCGCCGGAGTCGTAGATCAGCGGCCGGCCGTCCTGGAAGGTCAGGTGGTGGTCGTAGGGCATCTCGTCGGCGGTGATGAAGTTGCGCAGCCGGACCTCGGCGCGGTCGATGCCGAGCCGGTCGGCGATCGCGTCCATCGTCCGCTCCATCGCGAACACGCCCTGCGGCCGGCCGGCGCCGCGGTACGGCGTGACGATGACGGTGTTCGTGTAGAGCGACCACCACTCGCAGCGGTAGGTGCCCGGCTTGTACGGCCCGAGCAGCTGGGTCGAGGTGATGATCGGCACGATGACGCCGTACGGCGTGTAGGCGCCGTTGTCGTGCCAGAACCGCACGTCCAGCGCGAGCAGCCGGCCGTCGTCGTCGAAGCCGACGGTGACCTCCTGCAGCTGCCCGCGCTCGTGGGCCGACGACACGAAGTGCTCGCGCCGGTCCTCGACCCACTTCACCTCGGCGTCGAGCCGGCGCGCGGCCCACGGCACCAGCACCTCCTCCGGCCACGGGTGCACGATCTTCACGCCGAACCCGCCGCCGACCATCGGCGCGACGCACTCGACCTTGCCCAGCGGCAGCCCGAGCTTCGCCGCGACAGCAGCCCGCACGCTGGTCGAGGTCTGGGTGGACGAGTGCACCCGCATCGACCCGTCGGCGGCGTCCCACCGGGCGTGCACGCCCTTGCCCTCCATCGGCATCGACGCGCTGCGCTCGATGTCGAGGCTCAGCGACAGGGTGTGCGGCGCGGCGGCCATCGCGGCGTCGACGTCGCCGACCTCGTCCAGGTTGTGCGCGGCGACGTTGTCCGGGACGTCGTCGTGCACGGCGCGGTCGGCCCGGCGCGCGTTGTCGACCCCGACCACCGGCAGGCAGCACGTCGTAGGTGACCAGCACCCGCTCGGCGGCGTCCTCGGCCAGGTAGCGGTCGCGGGCCACCACCATCACGACGGCCTCGCCGACGTGGTTGACCTCGTCGCGGGCCAGCGGGTAGCCGGTGCGCGGCGAGGTCAGCGACGGGTGCGGGATGAGCAGCGGCAGCGGCTCGGACACCGCGCTGCCCTCGGTCTCGTCGGCGGCGGCGAGGTCGTCGTAGGTGTAGACCGCGACCAGGCCGTCGACCTCCAGGGCGCCGCTCGCGTCGATGTCGGTGATGCGGGCGTGCGCGTGCGGGCTGCGCACGAACGCGGCGGCCAGCGCGCCGTGACCGAGGTCGTCGAGGAAGTGCGCGCCGCCGGTGACCAGCTTCGCGTCCTCGACCCGCTGGACCGGCTCGCCGAACAGCTTCGTCGTCATCGCTCGGTCCCGCTCGCGGGCGATCTCGGCGGCGCGCAGGACGGAGGCGACGATGTTCTGGTAGCCGGTGCAGCGGCACAGGTTGCCGCTCACCGCCTCTCGCGCCTCGGCCTCGGTCGGGTCCGGGTTCTCCTCGATGTAGGCGGCGACCGTGGTGAGGAACCCCGGCGTGCAGAAGCCGCACTGCAGCCCGTGGCACTCGCGGAACGCCTGCTGCACCGGGTGCATGTCCTCCGGCGTGCCCAGGCCCTCGACCGTGGTCACCTCGTGGCCGTCGGCGGTGACCGCGAGCAGCAGGCAGGACCGCACCGGCTCGCCGTCGAGCAGCACCGTGCAGGCGCCGCACACGCCGTGCTCGCAGCCGACGTGCGTGCCGGTCAGCCGCAGGTCGTGGCGCAGCACGTCGGAGAGCAGCCGCCGGGCCGGCACCTGCGCATCGCGCGGCACGCCGTTCACGGTCAGCCGTACGTCGTGCAGGTCCTCGGTCACGCCACCGCCCTCCCTGCTGCCTCGGCCAGTGCCCGCGCCGTCAGCACCCGCACCAGGTGCCGCCGGTAGTCGGCCGACGCGTGGATGTCCGCCTCGGGGTCGGCCTGCTCCCCCGCCAGGTCGCCGGCCGCGGCCCAGTCGGCGTCCGCCGGCTCGGCGCCGGCCACCGCCGCGGTGAGGTCGAGCACCAGCGGCGTCGGGGCCACCGAGACGTACGCCGCGCGGGCCGAGGTGATGACGCCGTCCGACACCGTGACCACCGCCGCCAGGCCGCAGACCGCGTAGTCGCCGTGCCGCCGCGCCACCTCGACGAACGTCGACCCGCTGCCGGCCGGGAAGGCGGGGAACCGGGCCGAGACCGCGAGCTCGCCGGCGGCCAGGTCCGACTCGAGCGGCCCGGTGAAGAACGCGTCGGCCGCCACCTCGCGACGGCCCTGCGCGCTCGCCACCGACACGCTGCCGCCGGTCAGCGCGAGCACCGCGGTCATCTCGCCGCTCGGGTCGGCATGCGCGATGCTGCCGACCGTCGTTCCCCGGTTGCGGATGACCGGGTGCGCCACCAGTCGCAGCGCCTGCCGCAGCAGCGGCTGCGACGTCGTGCGCAGCCTGGTCGCGCTCGACGGCCGCGTGCCGCGCCAGCGCACCGACGACGACGGCGCCGTCCTCGACGCGCACGGTGGCCAGCTCGGACAGCCGGTTGATGTCGACCAGGTGGGCCGGGGCTGCCAGGCGCATGTTGAGCATCGGCAGCAGGCTCTGCCCGCCGGCGAGCACCTTGCCGTCGCCGCCGACCTCGGCCAGCACGGACAGCGCCTCGTCGAGCGACGAGGGGGCCGACCAGGCGAACGGCGAGGGCTTCACCCTGCGCATCCTGGCGCACCGACGGGCCGGGGGCGAGCAGCCGCCCCCGGCCCGGTGATCTGTGCGGTGGTCAGACGGTGTCCTGCGTGCCGGTCGGCACGGTGCTTGTGCGTCTGGTCGTGGCCGTGGCTGTGGTCGTGCTCGTCGTGGTGCGCCGAGGTCGGCGTCACCACGTCGGTCGCCTCGTCCTCCGGGTTCTTGACCCATCGGAACAGGTGGTAGGCGATGATCGCGACCACGGTGCCCATAGTGATGCCACCGAGGCTGACCTCGTCGCTGATGACCAGCGTGATGTCGCCGGCACCGAGGATGATGCCGACGGCCGCCGGCACCAGGTTGCTGGTCTTGCCGAAGTCGACCCGGTTGCTCACCCAGATCTTCGCGCCCAGCACGGCGATCATGCCGTAGAGCACGATCGTGACCCCGCCGAGCACGCCGGCCGGGATCGAGCCCACGAGCACTCCGAACTTGGGGCACAGCCCGAACAGGATCGCCGCGAACGCGGCAACGATGTAGGCCGCGGTGGAGTAGACCCGGGTGGCCGCCATGACACCGATGTTCTCGGCGTACGTCGTGGTGCCCGCGCCGCCGAACGCGCCGGCCACCGTGGTGGCGGCACCGTCACCCATGAACGCCTTGCCGAGGTCCGCGTCCAGGTCGGCACCGGTCATCTCGGAGACGGCCTTGACGTGCCCGGCGTTCTCGGCGATGAGCACGACGACGACCGGCAGGAACAGCAGCAGGGCGGTGAACGAGAAGCTCGGCGCGGTGAAGTCGGGCAGGCCGAACCAGCCGGCGTCGCCGAGGGTCAGGACCTCGCCGTCCGGGCGTCCCGGTCTGCCAGGCGATCCGGTCGATCGTGTCGCCGGCGCGAGTTCTGGGCGTGGCCGAGGTCGAGCGCGTCCATCAGCCCGGCCAGCGCCCAGCCGACGACGACGGCCAGCAGGATCGCGATCCGGCGGAGGAACCCGCGCAGGAAGACGAGCAGCCCGATGGTCACACCGAGCGTCACCAGCGCGAGCCACTGGTCGTTGCGTCCAGTACGCGCTGTTCGCGACCGGCCCGGCCAGGTTGAGGCCGATCAGCATGACCACGGTGCCGGTGAGGACCGGCGGAAGGATCGCGGCGATCACGTGCTGGCCGCCGGTGTTCACCAGGACGCCGACCAGGAAGAAGATGACGCCGGCCGACAGGACGCCGAAGAGCACCTCGCTGAGGTCGCCGCCGCCGTTGTAGACCGCGAACGCCGGCCCGATGAAGGCGGCGCTGGTGCCCAGGTAGCTCGGGATCCGGTTGCGGACGAACGCCAGGAAGATCAGGGTGCCGATCCCGGAGAAGAACACCGCGGTCGTGCCCGGGATCCCCATGATCGGCGGCAGCACGAAGGTCGCGCCGAACATCGCGAGGACGTGCTGGATGCCGATGCCGGTGGTGCGCGGCCAGGACATCCGTTCGTCCGGTCTCACCACCTCGCCGGGCGGTGGGGTCTTGCCGTCGTGAACGACCTTCCAGCTGAGCAGCGACATGCCGGCCTCCAGACTCGTGGGGTGGTGCCCATCGACTCCCGCGGTGAGAAGGGTGGCGGATCGGCGGCCGCGATGGTGGGAGGTTGCGGCCATCAGTTGCCACAGAGTCACCGGCCCGGAAGTTGTAGGGATCCCACAGCCGCGAGCCGCGGCGAGCGCGAGACGTTACGGTCCCGGCATGGAGATGTTCGCCGGAGCGGCGTCCCTCGCGGTCCGCGACCTGCTCGACGGCGCCCCGGTCCGCGGCCGGGTGGTCGCGGTCTTCCCGTCCTGCGCGTACGTCGACCTCGGCGGCCGCCTGCTCGCCCTCGAGACGTGGGACGGCCTCCGGCTCCCCTGCGCCGTGACCCTCGCCGAGCCGGCTGCCCAGCGGCCGCTCGCGGGCGTGCTGGTCGGTGCCGAGGTAGAGATCGCCGTCGCCCGCTGGTGGGCACCGCGCTCGGCCGCGCGGTGCCGTCCCGCCCGGCGACCTCACCGCTCCCTCGGCCGGCTGGGACGCGTTCGTGCTCGGGCTGCTCGGCCGCGGCCCCGGGCTCACCCCGGCCGGCGACGACCTGCTGGCCGGGCTGCTCCTCGGGCTGGCCGGCAGCCCCGCGCTGCGCGACCCGCTCGCGGCGGCGGTCCTCCGGCACGCCCCCGCCCGCACGACCTGGCTCAGCGCCGAGCTGCTGCGGCACGCCGTCGCCGGTCACGGCGTACCGGCCGCGGTGGCAGTGGCCGACGCGATGGCCGGTCACGGCCCGCCCGACGCACTGGCCCGGGCGCTGCCGGCCCTGCTCGCGGTCGGCCACACGTCCGGCGCCGCCCTGGCCCGCGGCCTGCTGCTGGCCGCCGAGACACTGGCCGGCCGACCCGACCACACGGAGGCAGCGGCATGACGATCGACATGGTCGAGATCCGCCGCGGCGCGTACTACGACTCGGTGACCCTGATGCAGGTCAGCCGGGACGTCGTCGCGGTCGACGGGGTCGCGGCCGCCCAGGTGGCGATGGGCACCGAGCTGAACCTGGACCTGCTGCGCGGCATGGGCTTCGACCCGCCCGCGGCCGGCCCCAACGACCTGGTCGTCGCGGTGCGGGCCGCCGACGACGACGCGGTCGAGCGAGCGACGGCCGCGATGGAGCAGGCGCTCGCCGCGGCGTCGGCCGGCAGCACCGGCGGCGACGGGCTGGGCGGCAGCGAGCCGGCACCGCGCTCGGTGGCCTCGGCTGCCCGGCGTACCGGCGGAGCGGACATCGCCCTGGTCTCGGTGCCCGGTCCGCACGCCTTCACCGAGGCGATGGACGCGCTCGCGACGGGACTGTCGGTGCTGGTGTTCAGCGACAACGTGCCGGTCGAGCAGGAGGTGCGGCTCAAGGACGAGGCCCTCGCCCGCGGGCTGCTGGTCATGGGCCCGGACTGCGGCACCGCCGTCGTCGGCGGGGTCGGGCTCGGCTTCGCCAACGCGGTCCGGCCGGGACCGGTCGGGCTGGTCGCCGCCAGCGGCACCGGCGCGCAGCAGCTCATGTGCATGCTCGACACCCGCGAGGTCGGCATCAGCCACTGCCTCGGCGTCGGCGGGCGCGACCTGTCCGCCGCGGTCGCCGGGCGGGCGACCCGGGCGGCCCTCGCCATGCTGGACGACGATCCCGCGACCGAGCTGATCGTGCTGGTGTCCAAGCCGCCGGACCCCGCCGTCGCCACCGAGATCACGGCGTACGCCGAGTCGCTGGCCACCCCGGTGCTGCTCGCGCTGCTGGGTCAGGGCCAGGACGACCTGACGGCCGTCGCGCAGCGGGCGGTCGAGGCCGTCGGCGTGGCCTGGGCCGAGCCGTGGTCGTGGGACGAGCAGCCGGCACCGTCCGGCGGCGCGCTGCGCGGCCTGTTCGCCGGCGGCACGCTGTGCGACGAGGCGATGGTCATCGCGGCGGCGGCGCTCGGTGAGGTGCGCTCGAACATCCCGCTCCGGCCGGAGTGGGCGGTCGGCGACGACCTGCGCTCCGAGTCGCACCTGATGGTCGACTTCGGCGACGACGCGCTCACCCAGGGCCGGGCACACCCGATGATCGACCAGCGCAGCCGGATCGAGCGGATCGCCGCCGAGGCGGCCGACCCGAGCTGCGGGGTGCTGCTGCTGGACGTCGTGCTCGGCCACGCGGCGCACCCGGACCCGGCCGCCGAGCTCGCGCCGGCCATCGCAGCGGCCGTGGCCACGGCACGCGAGGCCGGCCGCGCGCTCGCCGTGGTGGTCTCGCTCTGCGCCACCACCGACGACCCGCAGGACCCGCGCAAGCAGGCCGAGGCGCTGCACGAGGCCGGCGCGTCGGTCTTCCTGTCCAACGCGGCCGCCGCCCGGCACGCCGTCGACCTCGTGGGAGGCCGCTCGATGACCCTGCTGGACGGAGCACCGCGGGTGGTCGCGGTCGGCGCCCAGATGTTCTCCGACGCGCTGGCCGCGCAGGCGGTGCCGGTGACCCAGGTCGACTGGCGGCCGCCGCTGGGCGACGCCGGCACCGAGGCGCACCTGGCGCGGGTGCTGGCCGACCCTCGGCACGCCCCGGCCAACGCGACGGCCGTCGAGCGGCTGCTGTCGGCCGGCGCCGAGCTGGTCGACGTCCGGCCGGCGTCGGAGGCGCTGGGTCTGGGCCGCGACGAGTTCCTGCACGCGGGGCCACCGATCGGCTGGGACCGCGCGCCCGGCCCGCTGCGCGGTGCGCTCATCGGCGCGATGCTCTACGAGGGGCTCGCGGACACCGCCGAGGACGCCGAGAAGGCGCTGTCGCGCGGCGACGGCGTCTCGCTCGACCCGTGCCACCACCACCGGACAGTCGGCCCGATGGCCGGCGTCGTCACGCCCGTCGATGTGGATGTTCGAGCTGCGCGACCCGGTGCACGGCGGCACCGCGTGGTGCTCGCTCAACGAGGGGCTCGGCAAGGTGCTGCGGTACGGCGCCTACGGCCCCGAGGTCGTCGAGCGGCTGCGCTGGATGTCCGACGTGCTGGGCCCGCTGCTGCAGACGGCCGTCCGCTCGCACGCGAAGACCGCGCCGGTCGACGTGAAGGCGATCGCCACCCAGATGCTGCAGATGGGCGACGAGGGGCACAACCGCAACCGGGCCGGGACCCTGATGTTCCTGCGCGAGCTGCTGCCCGACCTGATCGGGTCGGGTGCGCCGACCGCCGACGTCGCCGAGGCGGCGAGGTTCGTCGGCGGCAACGACCACTTCTTCCTCAACCTCGGGATGCCGGCCTGCAAGCTCGCGTGCGACGCGGCGCGCGACGTGCCCGGCTCGTCGCTGGTCGTGGCGATGGCGCGCAACGGCACCGACTTCGGCATCCAGCTCTCCGGCACCGGCGACCAGTGGTTCACCGGTCCGGCCAACACGCCCGAGGGCCTGTACCTCGGCGCGTTCGGGCCCGAGGACGCCAACCCCGACATCGGCGACTCGGCCATCACCGAGACCGGCGGCATCGGCGGCTTCGCGATGGCCGCGGCGCCGGCGATCGTGAAGTTCGTCGGCGGCGAGGTCGCCGACGCGATCGAGGCGACCCGGCTGATGTACGAGATCACGCTGGCCGAGAGCCCGACGTACCAGGTGCCGGTGCTCGGCTTCCGCGGTACGCCGACCGGCATCGACGCGACGCTGGTGACCCGGACCGGGATCCTGCCGCACATCAACACCGGCATGGCCGGCAAGGTCGCCGGCACCGGCCAGGTCGGCGCCGGCCTGGTCAACCCGCCGGCCGAGATCTTCCCGGCCGCGGTGGCCGCGCTGGCCGGGCTCGCCCCGCCGCTCGCAGGGTGACCGTGGAGATCCGGCTCGCCGGTGCGGACGACGTGGAGCAGCTGGCCGAACTGCTCCGCAGAGATCGCCGACGACCGGGGAGCAGACCGGCGGCGAGCAGCCGTTCACCCCCGACCTGCGCCGCTGGTGGGAGGCGCACCAGGACACCCATCTGCCATTCCTCGCCCTGCTGCCCACAGGTGCAGCGGTCGGCATGGCGTGGCTGGCACTGGCTGCGAGGGTGCCGCGGCCGGGCCGGACCGGTCGGCTGTGCGGCGATGTGCAGAGCGTGTACGTCGTTCCTGAGCACCGGTCGGCCGGCGTGGGAGTTGCCCTGGTCCGGGCGCTTCTGCAGCACGCCGAGGCACTCGGCCTCGAGCACGTCACCGTTCACTCCAGCAAGCGGGCCGTCCCCGTGTACGAGCGCGCCGGCTTCGCGGCCACCCGCGAGCTGCTGTGGTGGGCGCCGGGTGACTAGAAGACCGCGACGACGACCGTGACGTTGTCGATGCCGCCGTTCGCCGAGCGCGGCCTCGACCAGCGCGTCGCAGGCCTGCTGCGCGTCGCCCTCGCCGAGCAGCGAGCCGATGTCGGGCTCGTCGACCATGTTGGACAGGCCGTCGCTGCAGAGCAGCAGCCGGGACCCCGCGGGCGTCTCGAGCTCGACCAGGTCGGGCTCCACGCCGCGGTCGAGGCCGAGGGCCTGGGTGATGTAGCCACCCATCCCGTGGTCCTGGGTCACCTGCTGGATCCGGCCGTCGCCGTCGAGCTGGTAGGCGCGGCTGTCGCCGACGTGCGCGACCCGCACGGAGCCGTCCCCGACCGTGGCGACCACGGCCGTCGTCGCCATCCCGGTCCGCTCGTCCGGGTTCTCCGCCGGCGGCCTCGAGCACCGCCTCGTGCGCGGCACGCAGGGCAGCCACCAGGTCGTCGGCCGACACGGCGGCCTTGGCCGCTGACTGCCGCAGGCTCTCGACGGCCGTCGCGCTCGCGATGTCGCCGCAGGGGTGCCCGCCGAGGCCGTCGCAGACCGCCAGCACGCGCTCCTCGCCGGCGACCAGGAGGGCGTCCTCGTTACGGGACCTGACATGACCGATCTCGGTCCGGGCTGCCACCTGCACCCGCCCACCGTAGGGCCACCGCCTCCGGCTGAGGGACACTGGGCGGGACATGTCGAGGCCGCGCACCACTGACGTCCGGTCGTTCCCGGTGGGCCTCGCTGGTCCTGACCATCTTCCTGGTCGCTCTCAACCTGCGGGCCGCGCTGGCCGCGCTCCCACCGCTGGTGCGGACCATCCAGGCCGACCTGGGCATCGACAGCGCGACCGCCGGGCTGCTCACCACGCTGCCGGTGCTGTGCATGGGGCTGTTCGCGCCGGTCGCCCAGCGGCTGGCCCACCGGGTCGGCCGCGAGGCGACGGTCGGCTGGGCGCTGGTGCTGCTGCTCGCCGGCCAGCTGCTCCGGCTCGGCGGCGCCGTGCTCGCGGTGCTGATGCTCAGCACCGTCCTGGTGGGCATCGGCATCGCGCTCGCCGGCACCGTGCTGCCCGGCATCGTCAAGGAGTTCTTCGGCGACCGGTCCGGCTCGATGACCGGCGTCTACCTGTTCGCGATGATGGTCGGCGCGGCCGCGTCGTCCGCCTTCGCGGTGCCCATCGCCGACGCGACCGGCTCGTGGCAGGTGGCGCTGGCGGTGTGGGGCGTGCTCGCCGTGGTCGGGCTGGCCGCCTGGCTGCCCGTCGTACGCCGGGTCAACAGCCGGGCCGACCCGGACGCCGACTCCCGCGGGAGCAGCGGGACGTTGCCCTGGCGCAGCGCGACCACCTGGCTGCTCGCGGCGTACCTGGCGATGCAGTCGCTGGGGTTCTACTCGCAGATCGCCTGGATCTCCCCGGCGTACCAGTCCTACGGCTGGTCGGCGAAGGACGCAGGCCTGCTGCTGTCCGTCTGGAGCCTCGCGCAGCTGGTCACGGGGTTCGCGGCTCCGGTGCTGGCCGACCGGGTGCGCGACCGCCGTCCGCTGGTCGCCGCGGCCGTCGGGCTCAACGTCGCGGGCCTGGTCGGCATCATCGTGGCGCCGACCGCGGCCGCGGTGCTGTGGATCGTGCTGCTCGCCCTCGGCCAGGGCGGCGGCTTCGCGCTCGGCCTGGTGAAGCTGGTCGACTACGCGCCCACGCCGTCGGCGTCCGCCCGGCTGTCCGCCCTGGTGTTCCTGGTGTCCTACTCGACGGCCTCGCTCGGCCCGTTCGTCTTCGGCGCCGTGCACGACGTCACGGACAGCTTCACCGCGTCGTTCGCGCTGCTGCTCGTGGTGGCGCTGGTGCAGCTCTCGCTGGTCCCCCGGCTCCGCCCGGGCAGACTGACAGAGCCCGTTGGCAGGATGTCGGCATGACTCACGTGACCAATGTCCAGATGACCGTTGACTGCTCCGACCCGCACGCCCAGGCCCGGTTCTGGGCCGAGGCGCTCGGCTGGGTCGTGGAGCGCCACACCGCGATGATCCAGTCCCTGCTGGACCAGGGGGTGGCCAGGCAGGACCAGGTGATCGAGATCGACGGCGAGCTCGCCTGGAGCACCGTCGAGGCGCTCCGGCACCCGGAGCACGACGCGATCCGTGACCTCGGCGGCACGGCCCGGATGCTGTTCCAGGTCGTCGAGGAGCCGAAGACGGTCAAGAACCGGATGCACCTCGACGTCAACGTGGGCAAGGAGAACATCGAGGCCGAGGTCGCGCGGCTGACCTCGCTCGGCGCCAGCGAGCTGTGGAAGGTCGACGAGCCCGGCGGGTTCCACACCACGATGGCCGACCCCGAGGGCAACGAGTTCTGCGTGCAGTGACGGGCTAGCCGCGCAGCCGTGCCAGGTCGGCCGGGGTGTCGACGTCGTCGGGGTCGGCCACGTCGCCGCACGGCACCTCGACCACGCCGTCGCCGTGCCGCGCCAGGAAGTCACGCGCGCCGCGGTCCCCGACGGCGAGCTCCGCCACCGCCGGCCAGTGCAGCCGCCCCAGCAGCACCGGGTGGCCACGCTGCCCGTCGTACGTCGCGACGACGACTGCAGCGTCGATCGGCGGCGCCGCGGCGTCGACCACCCGGCGTACGGCGGCGGGGGTCAGCCCTGGCTGGTCGACGAGCAGCACGACGGCGGCTTCGACTGTCGGGCGGCAGCGCGGCCAGGCCGGCCCGCAGGGACGAGCCCATCCCCTCGGCCCAGCCCGGGTTGTCGACGACCTCGGCGCCGGGGACCGCGAGCGGCGCGGCACCCTGCACGACGTACGTCGTGGTGACGCCGCCCTCGCGCAGCACCCGCACCGCGCGGTCGACCAGCCGTTCCCCGTCGATCTCCGCGAGCGCCTTCGGTCCCCCGAACCGACGGCCCTCGCCGGCGGCGAGGACGAGGCCGGCGACGGTCAACGCGACCATGTGCGCACGATCACCGGGGATCTGTGGGGGATGCAGTCGCCTCGGTGTGGATCGGGCCGTCGGTGCGGGTGAGCGGGTGGCCGGTGCCGCCCCAGCGGTGCGCGACGATCTCGGCGGCGATCGAGACGGCGGTCTCCTCCGGCGTGCGGGCGCCGATGTCGAGGCCGATCGGGGACGACAGCCGGGCCAGCGCCTCCTCGGACACACCCTCGTCGCGCAGCCGGGCGAGCCGGTCGTCGTGGGTACGCCGGCTGCCCATCGCGCCGATGTAGGCGGCGTCGGTCTGCAGGGCCAGCTCGAGCAGCGGCACGTCGAACTTCGGGTCGTGGGTGAGCACGCAGATCACGGTGCGCGCATCGACCTGCTGGGTCGCCAGGTAGCGGTGCGGCCACTCGACGACGACCTCGTCGGCCTCCGGGAACCGCTTGCGGGTCGCGAACACGCCCCGGGCGTCGCAGACGGTGACGTGGTAGCCGAGGAACTTGCCGACCCGGGCGACGGCAGCCGCGAAGTCGATGGCGCCGAAGACCAGCATCCGCGGCGGCGGCGCGAACGACTGCACGAAGACGCTGAGCTCGTCCTGCCGGCGCTCGCCGTCCGGGCCGATGCGCAGCAGCCGGTTGGCGCCGTGGTCGAGGGCGCCGCGGACGTCGTCGACGACCGCCTGGTCGAGCCGCTCGGTGCCGAGCGCGCCGGCCGCCCGGTCCGGCCACACCACGAGGTGCGCGCCGACGTTGCCCGGCCCGTCGACGACGGTCGCGACGGCGACCGGCTGGTGCGCCCGGATCGAGGCCACGACCTCGGGCAGCTCGGGGAAGGTGCTCGCGTCGACCGGCTCGACGAAGATGTCGATGATGCCGCCGCAGGTCAGGCCGACCGCGAACGCGTCGTCGTCGCTGACGCCGTACCGCTGCAGCACCGGCTCGCCGCTGGCCATCACCTCCTGGGCCAGCTCGTACACCGCGCCCTCGACGCAGCCGCCGCTCACGCTGCCGGTCGGCTCGCCGTCGGCGGCCACCACCATGGCGGCACCCGGCTGCCGCGGCGCGCTGAGCCAGGTGCCGACGACGGTGGCCAGCGCGAACCGGCCGCCCGCGTCGTACAGGCGGGCCACCTCGTCGACGACGTCATGCACGGCGGGCACCTCCGGACAGCAGCGCCGCCAGCCGGGCCAGGGCGTCGAAGGTGTGGCCGTCGACGAAGTCGTCGACGTGCGGCAGGGCGGCGCGCATGCCCGCGGTCATCGGGGCGAAGCCCGGCATGCCCGCGGTGCGGGTTGACCCACACCACCCGGTGCGCGAGCCGCGACAGCCGGGCCATCTGCGCGCCGAGCATCGTCGCGTCGCCGCGCTCCCAGCCGTCCGAGGCGATGACCACGATCGCGCCGCGGGCCACCCCGCGCTGGCCCCAGCGGTCGAGGAACGCCTTGACCAGCTCGCCGAGCCGGGTGCCGCCGCTCCAGTCCGGCACCGAGGCCGACACGGCGAGCAGCGCGGCCGAGGGGTCGCGGCTGCGCATCTCGCGGGTGACCCGGGTGAGCCGGGTGCCGACGGTGAACACCTCGGTGCCGGTACGCCGGCGGGCGACCGCGTGCGCGAACCGCAGGTACGGGTCGGCGTACGGCTGCACCGAGCCGCTGACGTCGACGATCAGCACCACGCGCCGGGGCCGGACCCGGCGGACCCGCCGCGCCAGCCGGACCGGCTCGCCGCCGCGGCGCAGCATCGAGCGGACCGTCCGCCCGGGGTCGACGCCGCCGCGGGACGACGGCCGGTGCCGGCGGGACACCCGGGTCTCGCCGACCGGGTCGAGCAGCGCGATCAGCCGGCGTACGACCTCGCGCTCGGCCGGGGTGAGGCGGGCCAGGTCGCGGTGCCGCAGCACCTCGAGCGTGCTGGCGGTCGAGGCCGGCAGGTCCTCGGGGTCGGCGACGTTGCCGGCCGGCTGCTCGCTGCCCGGGACGGCGACCGGGCGGATCACCTGGATCGGCGGGACGCTGCGCAGCGGCGGCGCGGTCTGGCCGCTGAAGTAGGCGGCGAAGGCGCGGTCGTAGCGGTCCAGGTCGTCCGGGCCCGAGCACAGGGTGAGGCGGCCGGCCCAGTACACGTCCTGCCGCCGGGTGACGTCGAGCGCAGCAACCGCCGACACGGCCTGGTGCAGCCGGTCCGGCGTGGCCGCCACGCCGGCGGCCCGCAGGACCCGGGCGAACCCGACGAAGGTGCGGGTCAGCTCGTCGGCGTCGGCGGCCAGCGTGCTCACCCGGCGGCCGCCCACTCGGCCAGCCGCTCGGCGACCCGCTCCTGGTCCTCGCGGTACTTCACGAACGCGCCGAGGCTCGCGGTCGCCTTGTCCAGCTCGGCCGGGCCGAGCGACCGCGCGCCGAGAGCGAGCAGCGCCTCGGTCCAGTCCAGCGACTCGGCGACCCCGGGCGGCTTGAGCAGGTCCTCGCCGCGGGCCAGGGCGGCGACCCGTGCGACCGAGGTGGCCAGCGCCTCGGTGGCCTGCGGCAGCCGGCGCCGGATGATGGCGACCTCGCGCTCGACGTCGGGGTGCGGCAGCCAGTGGTAGAGGCAGCGCCGCTTGAGGGCGTCGTGCACCTCGCGGGTGCGGTTGCTCGTCACGACGACGACCGGCGGCACCTCGGCCCGGATGGTGCCGAGCTCGGGCACCGTGATCGTCCACTCGCTGAGCACCTCGAGCAGGAAGGCCTCGAACTCGTCGTCCGCCCGGTCGACCTCGTCGACGAGCAGCACCGCGCGGCCGCCGGCGTTGCCCGCCTCCAGCGCCTGCAGCAGCGGCCGGGCGACCAGGAACCTGCGGTCGTAGATCTCGCTCTCCAGCCGGTCGGCGTCGACCGAGCCGGCCGCCTCGGCGGCGCGCAGGTGCAGCAGCTGCCGGGGGAAGTCCCAGTCGTAGAGCGCCTGCGCGGCGTCCAGCCCCTCGTAGCACTGCAGCCGGATCAGCGGGGTCCCCAGCATCCCGGCCAGCGCCGCGGCCAGGGCCGTCTTGCCGACCCCGGCGTCGCCCTCGCAGAACAGCGGCCGCTGCATGGTCAGCGCGAGGTAGGCGGCCGTCGCCAGACCCTCGTCGGCCAGGTAGTCCTGCCGCTCCAGCAGCCCCGCGAGCTCGGCCGGCGAGGACGGGGACGAGGGTCGAGGTCACACCCGGCACCCTACGGCGGCGAGCTCACTGCCGCTGCGTCTCCTCAGCGCCCGGCTGCGCAGCGCGAGCAAGCACGCCGGCAGCATCAGCAGGCCGCAGGCGGCGGCGAGCACGGGCACCGGCACGACCTCGGCCAGCGCGCCGAACACGGCCAGCGACACCGGGGCCACGCCGACCGCGGAGAACCCGACCAGGCTCATCACCCGGCCGAGGTACTGCGTGTCCACCATGGTCTGGATCTGGCCGAGCAGGTACGCCGACGCCGGCCCGGCCGTCAGCCCGACCACCGCGCCGGCCACCAGCATCGCGGGCAGCGTCGGCGCCAGGCCGATCGCCGCGATGCCGACGGCCTGCAGCACGGCCCACCAGGTGCCGACGATCCCCGGCCGGCTGACCCGGCCCTTCTTGGCGACCCCGAGGGTCCCGATCACGGCAGCGGCGGAGAAGGCCACCTGGAACGCCGCCAGCCCGCCGATGCCCCAGTCCTCCTCGCGGACCCGGAGCAGCACCCCGAGGCTGGTGACCGGGCCGCCGAGGGCGTTGAGCGCGGTGACGAGGAGCAGCAGCGGCCGGACGACGTCGTGCCGCCCGGCGTACCGCAGCCCGGCGCCCACCTCGCGCAGCAGCGAGCGGCGGCCAGGCCCGCTGGGCGGTGGCACGGCCGGCGGCAGCCGGACGGCCAGCACCGCGATCAGCACGGCGCGAAGGTGACCGCGTCGACCGCGCAGGCCAGGGCGACCCCGCCGGCTGCGACGAGCAGCGCACCCAGCGGGGCACCGAGCATGTGGGCAACCCGGTAGCCGAGCTGGGCCAGCGCCTGGCCCCGGGGCAGCTCGTCGGGCCGCAGCAGCAGCGGCGGCACGGTGCCGGCGGCCGGGTCGTAGAGCGCGTCGACCAACCCGAACGTCAGCGCCAGAGCGATCAGTACGGGTACGCCGGGCTCGGCGGCGGCCGTCAGCACTGCGGCGCCGGCCATCAGGGCGATGCGCACGGAGTCGCTGACGATCATGACCAGCCGGGCGCCGAGGCGGTCGGCCACGGCCCCGCCGACGAGCATGAGCACCGCCCGCGGCACGGTGCCGGCGGCGAGGACGAGGGCCGTGGTCGAGGGTCCGCCGGCCGCCGCCGCGGCCCAGGCCAGCGCGATCAGCCAGACCGCGTCGCCGACGAGGGAGAGGGTGCGGCCGGCCAGGTAGCCGAGGAACCGCCGCGAGAACGCGGCCCCCGGTTCGGCGACGACGGGAGCGACCCGCAGGTCGACGCTCACGGGACGTACGGGAAGGCGTGCAGGAAGCAGAAGACGTCGGCCCGGTCCTGGCCGTCATCGGCGACGGTCCGGCGCGACCAGCGCGAGATCACGGCCTGCAGCTCGGCATTGAGCTGCCGCAGCTCGTCGGGGGTGAGCTGGAACAGCGCGTCGGAGCCGACCGCGGCGTCGACCCAGTCCGGCCCCCAGGCGTCCTTGCCGGCGCTGTACTGCTGGAGCCGGTCGAGCTGCCGGCTGAGCAGCAGCCGCTCGGCCGACTCGGCGACGGCCCGGGTGCCGGGGTCGCCCAGGAAGTCGGCGCTCGACCAGCTGAACCCGCCGGGCACGACCCGCCACCAGCGCTCCCGGCCGTCCTTGCCGAGCTCGGGCGCTTCCTCGACGAACCCGTGCCGGCCGAGCTGGTGCAGGTGGTAGCTCACCAGCCCGGCGACCTCGTCGACGTGCTCGGAGAGCTGGCTGGCGGTCGCCGGACCGCGGGCGGTGAGCAGCTCGTAGAGCCGCAGCCGCAGCGGGTGGGCCAGCGCCTTGAGCACCGCCGGGTCGGTGACCGGTTTGGTGCGGTTCGCGGGGTTGGTCATGGCTCGACGGTACGTTACGCAAGGAACTTTGCGCAATATCTTGGTGTCTATCTGTCGCGTCGGGCACCCTGCCGGGCATGTCCGACCCAGGACCGACCACCCCGTCCGTCCCCATCGCCCTGCCGCCGGACCAGCGCGCGCTCGCCGCCCGGCTGTTCAACCGGACCTGGGAGCTCCTGGAGTCCTCCCGGGACGCCGCCGGCGACCGCGAGATGCTCGCCTCCGCGCTGGCCTCCCGGCTGCACTGGGAGGGCATCGGCACCGACGAGAACCTCGCCGCCGGCGACTGGCTGGTGGCGCACGTGGCGAGCCACCTCGGGTACGCCGACCTCGCCCTCGACTTCGCGACCGCCGCCCACGAGCGCGCGAGCACGGCCGACCCGCCGGTCCCCCTCTGGCTGGTCGCCTCGACCGAGGAGGGGCTGGCCCGGGCGCACGCCGTCGCGGGCCACGACGACGAGCGGGACCGCTGGGCGGCCGATGCCCGGGCGACCCTGGCCGGGGTGGACGACGACGAGGACCGCGAGCTGATCGAGAGCCAGCTCGACACCGTGCCCGGTCTCGACCCCGCCTGACACCGGACCCGAGCGGCACGGGACACAATGGCCCGATGACGTCGCCCACGCCGAGCGGTCCGGCCGCGCCCGAGCCGGACCCGGTCCGTCAGCTCACCCGGCTGTTCCTCACCCAGCTGCTGGCCGTCGTCGCCGTCGCCACGATCATCGCCGTGGTGTTCACCATGGCCGGGCGCGGCACCGGCACCGACGTCGCCTCCGACGACACGGCAGGCGGCTCCAGCTCGCCCAGCGGCTCGGCGCAACCCGAGTCGACGCAGAGCTCGTCGCAGCCACCGTCGACCACCGCTCCCCCGAACGCCGTCGCCGAGCACCAGCGCGCCGGCCTCCACCAGCTCGGGCCTGGACGTCGTCAAGGTCGACGTCCTCAACCAGTCGGCCGGCGGCGGCAGCGCCCGGCGGACCGCCACCGACCTGCGCGGCGCGGGCTGGGAGATCGGCCGGGTCGACGACTTCAGCGGCAACGTCAGCACCACCACGGTCTACTGGCTCAGCCCGGAGAACCGGCGGCAGGCCCGGCAGATCTCGCGGTTCCTGGGCGGGGTCCGGGTCCAGGAAGGGTTCGACACGCTGGTCGACGGCCGCGTCTCGGTCGTGCTCGTCGAGCCGCGCTGACTCGACGTCCGACAGGCAGCCTGACGGTCAGCGGCCGCGCTTCTCGCGCATCTTCACGCTGACCTCGATCGGCGTACCGACGAAGCCGAACTCCTCGCGCAGCCGGCGCTCGACGAACCGCCGGTAGCCCGCCTCGAGGAAGCCGGACGTGAACAGCACGAACCGCGGCGGCCTGGTGTCGGCCTGGGTGGCGAACAGGATCCGGGGCTGCTTGCCGCCGCGGATCGGGTGCGGGTGCGCCGCGACGAGCTCGCCGAGGAACGCGTTGAGCCGGCCGGTGGGGATGCGGTACTCCCAGGACGCGAGCGCGGTGTCCAGGGCGGGCACCAGCTTCTCCATGTGCCGGCCGGTGCGGGCCGAGATGTTCACCCGCGGCGCCCACGGCACCTGCACCAGGTCCCGCTCGATCTCGCGCTCGAGGTAGAACCGGCGCTCGTCGTCGAGCAGGTCCCACTTGTTGTAGGCGATGACCAGGGCCCGGCCGGACTCGACCACCATCGTGATGATGCGGGTGTCCTGCTCGGACAGCGTCTCGCTGGCGTCGACCAGCACGACGGCGACCTCGGCGCGGTCCAGCGCGGACTGGGTGCGCAGGGTCGCGTAGTAGTCGGTGCCGCTGGCCTGCTTGGCCCGGCGGCGGATGCCCGCGGTGTCGACGAACCGCCACTCGCGGCCGCCGAGCGTGACCATCTCGTCGACCGGGTCGCGGGTGGTGCCCGCCACCGAGTCGACGACGACGCGGTCCTCGCCGACGACCTGGTTGAGCAGCGACGACTTGCCGACGTTGGGCCGGCCGAGCAGCGCGACCCGGCGCGGGCCCTGCTCCTCGTCGAAGCGCTCCTCCGGGGTCTCCGGCAGTGCCGCCAGGACGGCGTCGAGCAGGTCGCCGCTCCCCCGGCCGTGCAGCGCGGAGACCGGGTAGGGCTCGCCGAGGCCGAGCGACCACAGCGCGGAGGCGTCGGCCTCGGTCTTGGCGTTGTCGACCTTGTTGGCGACCAGGATCACCGGCTTGCCGGCCCGGCGCAGCACGCGCACGACGGCCTCGTCGGTGTCGGTCGGGCCGACCGTGGCGTCCACCACGAAGACGACCGCGTCGGCGGCGGCGATCGCGACCTCGGCCTGCGCGGCGACCTGCGCCTGCAGCCCCTTCGCGTCGTGCTCCCAGCCGCCGGTGTCGACGACGGTGAACCGCCGGCCGTTCCAGGCCGCGTCGTAGGGCACCCGGTCACGGGTCACACCGGGCACGTCCTCGACGACGGCTTCCCGGCGGCCGATGATCCGGTTCACCAGGGTCGACTTGCCCGACGTTCGGGCGACCGACGATCGCCACCACCGGGACCGGGCCCTGCTCGACGTCATCGCCGAAGCCGTCGTCGAGGCCGGTGCCGTCGCCGCCGTCGCCCACCCACTCGCTCATCGTCGGGCCGAGACGAGGTCGAGGATCGCGTCGACGGTCTCCTCGAACGACAGGTGCGAGGAGTCGACGACCGTCACGCCCTCACCGGCCTCGAGGAAGTCGGCGACCGTGGAGTCCTGCTGGTCGCGGCCGACCACGTGGTCGCGGGTGGCCTCGATGGCGTCGTCGTCGTCGCTGCCGTGCACCTCGAGGGCGCGCCGGGCCAGCCGGGCCTGCTCGTTCGCGGTGAGGAGCACGCGGATGTCGGCGTCCGGTGCGACGACGGTGGTGATGTCCCGTCCCTCGACGACGATGCCGCCGGCGGACGCGATCTCGCGCTGCCGGCGGACCAGCTCGTCGCGCACGCCGAGGTTGGTGGCCACCGCGCTGACGGCTGCCGAGATGCGCGGCTCACGGATGGCGGCGCTGACGTCGTGGCCGTCGACGGTGAGCTGCGAGGAGTCGGTGGTGGTGCCGATCTCCAGCGGCAGCTCGCGGGCCAGCCGGGCGACCTCGGGCTGGTCGTCCAGGTCCGCGCCGCGCTCGATCGCCCACCAGGTGAGGGCGCGGTACATCGCGCCGGTGTCGAGGTAGCGCAGGCCGAGCCGGCGGGCGACCTCGCGGGACACGCTGGACTTGCCGGAGCCGGACGGTCCGTCGACGGCGACCACCAGACGGCGCCCGGAGGGCGTGTCGGCGGTGTCGTGGCTGGACGGGGGCATGCGGTACCTCGGCAAGGGATCTGGGGTGGGGAACCCCCTGATGCTACGCGCTCAGGCGTGCACGACCCAGCCGAGACGCAGCCAGCGCCTCGGCCAGGCCCGCCTCCGCGCCCGGCGCCACGGCCAGCTCGACCAGCCCGACCGGCTGGCCGGGCGAGTGCTCGATCCGGATGTCCTCGATGTTCACCCCGGCGGCGCCGACGTCCACCACCAGGCGGGCGAGCTCGCCCGGGCGGTCGGCGAGGACCACAGGCACCACGGCGTACGACGTGGAGCGGCCGCCGTGCTTGCCCGGCAGCCGGGCCCGGCCGGCGTTGCCCCGCACCAGCACCTCGCGCAGCGAGGTCCGGGCCCACTCGGGGTCCTCGGCCACCTCGTGCAGCGCGCTCACGACCGCGTCGACGTCCTGGCGCAGCTCGGTGAGGATGCGGGCCACCGGCTCGGCGTTGGCCGCCAGGATGTCCACCCAGAGGTCGGGGTCGGAGGCGGCCACCCGGGTGACGTCGCGCAGGCCCTGACCGGTCAGCGCCAGCGCGGCGTCCTCCCCCTCGGCCAGCCGGGCGGCGACCAGCGAGGCCGCCACCTGCGGCACGTGCGAGACCAGCGCGACGGCGGCGTCGTGGGCGGCGGCGGCCATGTCCACCGGGACGGCGCCGCAGAGCTCCAGCAGGAGGTGGACCCGGGCCAGCGAGCGCGGCTCGGCGCCGGCCGACGACACCGCCCAGGGCCGGCCCTCGAACAGGTCGGCGCGCGCGGCGCCCGGCCCGGAGCGCTCCCCGCCGGCCATCGGGTGGGTGCCGACGAAGTGCGGGGTCGGGCCGACCGTCGCCGCGACCTCGCGGAGCACGCCGTCCTTCACCGCCGGCGGTGTCGACCACGGTCGCGGCGACGTTGCCCGCGAGCAGCCCGCTGACGACCTCGGCGGTCGCCGACGGGCTGACGGCGACCACGGCGAGGTCGACCTGCTCGGCCGGCGGGTCCAGGGTGCCGGCACCGAGCTCGGCAGCCTGCCGGGCGGCCGTCGGGTCCCGGTCGGCCAGGTGCACCGTGACGCCCGTGCCGGCGCAGGGCCAGGGCGACCGACGTACCGATCAGGCCGGTCCCGACGACCAGGCAGGTCCGGACCAGCGGCTCGTCGCCGTCCCCACGCGTCACCGGGCGCTCACTGCGCCAGGTCCCGGCGCAGGGCTGCCGCGCCGCGCAGGTAGACGTGCCGGACGTCGGCCTTGCTGAGGTCGGTCTCGGCGTGCACCATCACGCGGATCACCCGGGGCATCGCGCCGGCGATGTCCAGCTCCTGGGTGCAGAGCAGCGGCACGTCGCCGATGCCGAGCTGGCGTGCGGCCAGCGCCGGGAACTCGCTGTGCAGGTCCGGGGTCGCGGTGAACAGCATCGAGATCAGGTCGTCGGTCGCGAGGCTGTTCTGGCTCGAGGATCTCGCGGATCAGCTCGTCGACCGAGGACAGCAGATGGTCGCGGTCGTCGACGTCGAGCTGCGTCGCGCCGCGGATCGCGCGTACGGCCATGGCTGGCCACCTCCTCGCGCGGCAACCTATCCCGGCATGACCGAGGGGCGAGCAGCCGCGTCCGAGCGTCGGGACGGACCCGTAGGGTCGCGCCGTGCGCAGCCCGGGAAGCCTTGCGGCCGCCGTACCGGCGCCGGTGCTGGTACTGGTGGCGATCGCGATCGGCGCAGCTCGGCAGCGCAGTGGCGCGCACGGCGTTCGACGTCACGGGCGCAGCGGGCATGACGCTGCTGCGGCTGGCCATCGCCGGGCTGCTGCTGACCGCCCTGGTCCGGCCCCGGGTCTGCCAGTGGTCGCGCACCCAGTGGACTTCTGCGGCGGCGCTGGGTTTCACGATGGGCGCGATGAACCTGACGTTCTACCTCGCGATCCAGGACGTGCCGCTCGGTGTCGCTGTCACCGTGGAGTTCATCGGGCCGCTGCTGCTCGCGCTGGTGCAGACCCGGCGGATGTGGGAGCTGATGTGGGCGTTGCTCGCCGGCTCGGGGGTCGTGCTGCTCGGCCTGGACGGCGGCGGGGAGGTGCCGATCACCGGGCTGGCGCTGGCGTTGCTCGCGGGCCTGTTCTGGGCCGGCTACATCCTGGCCAGCGCCCAGGTCGGCCGGGTGCTGCCGGGCATCGACGGTCTCGCCGTCGCCCTCCTGGTCGCGGCCCTGCTCGCCCTGCCGTTCGGCGCCGCGGGCGCGGCCCGGGCGGTGACTGACGGTCGGGCCCTGCTCGTCGGCGTTGCTGTCGCCCTGCTGTCCTCGATCATCCCCTTCGGCCTGGAGATGACGGCCTTGCGGACGCATCCCGACCCGGGTGTTCGGCGTGCTGATGAGCCTCGAGCCTGCGGCCGCCGCCATCGCCGGGCTGATCGTGCTCGACCAGGTGCTCGGCACCCGCGAGCTGGTGGCCCTGGTGGCGGTCAGCGCCGCGAGCGTCGGCGTCACGTACGCCCAGCGCAGCGACCAGCCCGCCCCACAGCCCCTCGAGTAGGTTGCCGAGCCGACCGCCCCTCCCGTCGGATGGGCCGTTGCCAAGGCCCGCAGGCTGGAGCAGGGTGAAGGTGTCGGCGGTGCCGACGTGGCGCCGCCCTTTCGGGAGAGGCGATGGTGGCCGTGCATGCACGTTCAACGACGTTCCAGGCCCGCACGAGTGAGATCGACGCCGGCATCCGGTACGTGACCGACGAGGTCATGCCGGCGATCATGGCCATGGAAGGCTGTATCGGCCTGTCCATGCTCGTTGACCACGAGAACGGGCGCTGCATCGCGACCAGCGCCTGGAGCGACGACCGGTCCATGCGTGCAGCCGACGAATCACTGCGACCGATGCGAGAGCAAGCAGGCATGATCCTCGGCGGCAACCCCCAGGTCGACGAGTGGGAGATCGCGGTACTGCACAGGGACCACCGCACCAACAACAGCACCTCCGCGCGTTGCACGTGGCTGCGGACGGAGCCACAGGGCATCGACGACGCGATCGAGCGCTTCCGATCCGAGGTGCTTCCTACCGCGGAGGGCATGGCCGGCTTCTGCAGCGCGAGTCTCATGGTGGACCGGCAGTCGGGCCGGGCCGTCTCTACCGTGACGTGGGACAGTCAGGAGGCGATGGAGCGCAGTCGACTGGCCGCGGCACAGCTCCGCTCCAAGGTGGCGGAAGCCACCGGCGCCCAGATCGAGGACGTCGCCGAGTTCGATCTGGTTCTCGCACACCTGAGGGTGCCGGAACTGGTCTGACGGCCCGCTTCACTCTCCACACGGGCCCTGGGTGGCGAAGGGCAGGCTCGGGTAGCCGGACACGTCGTACGAGCTGAGCGAGCCATTCGCGGCCGCCGTGAGCACCGCCATGGTCGGGACGCGGAACATGTTCTCGAGCTGGCCGTTGCTCTTCTGGCCCACCGAGCGCACCTCGTAGAAGATGGCACCCCGGGTCGGGGTCTGGGCCTGCGACACGGGCGCTTCGCCCGCGGGCGCCGTTCCGCCCATGAGCATCCGGCTCAGTACGGCGTTGGTGATGTCGATCAACGGGTAATGCGCGATGTTGACAGGCCCGTACCGCTCAAGGGCGTCGACGCTGACCATCGCCATCTGCCGGTTGGTCAGCCACTGCTGCGCGGTCATCCGGGACGGGTCGATCGAACGCGCGCCGATCTGGAACTGGTTCAGGTCCTCGGTGCCGTTGACGACCGGCGCTTCGCCCATGTGGTGCAGGTCCAGAGCCAGGTCCGGGGCGACCGTCCGCCACAGCTTCCAGAAGGCGACGGACTCGGGCTGGGCGAAGGTCTCCCAGTCGCGGTTGAGGTCGATACGGGTCGGGGTCGTGCTCTGGCGGATGTTCGCCTCCGCACCGTCCGGGTTGTACATGGGAATCACGACGACGGTGAGGTTGTCGCGGATCAGGTTCGCAGCCGGGTTGCCGGAGGCGAGCAGGCCGAGGACCTGCAGCACCGCCTCGGTGCTGTGCAGTTCGTTGCCGTGGATGCGCGCTTGCAGCCAGAAGACCGTCGGGCCGGTGCCCACGGTCGCGTAGAGCAGCTCACGGCCTTCCCCCGACGTGCCGGCGGACGCGACGTCGACTCGCCCGTTGCTGGTCCGCTGAATGCGGTCGAGACCTTGTACGACGTCGGCGTATCCCGCGACGCTGGAGAGGCTGACGTTCTGGTTGTCCTGGATGCACGGGCCACCCGGGTTGTGGGGCGGTTCGGCCACGGCGACGTTGGCAGCGCCGAGACCGGCGACAAGAAGGCCGGTGAGGGTGATGGCGACGAGAGTTCTACGCATCGGGGCTCTCCCCTGCAGTTGGCCGACGGAACCGACTCCAGCGCCCGCTTCACACAGCCCTGCGGAAGCGGACATACACCGCTAATCGGCAGCTGGGGTCTTCCTAGCGCACGATGCCTGCATCGGGCAAGACCCTCGAAGTCCATCACCGAATGGACCCTGCCACCAACCGGACACCGTCGGCATGCTCGAAGACCCCGGCACGCTCGATGGCGCCCGCTGCCGCAGCCCGAGGCCGCACTCACCCGCCTCGGCCATAGGCGTGATGATTCGTCATCACGTATTCGGCGGAATGCTGTCGAGCGCGTCGGCTAGGGCGTGCACGTCGTCACTGTTGTTGTAGGCGTGTATGGAAACGCGGATGCCGCCGCCACGCGAGCTGGTGACGACGCGATACTGGTCGGCCAACACGGCCTGGACCTGGTGCACGTTCGCGGTGTGGTGACGCAGCGAGATGATGTGGCTAGTCGCGGACCTTTCGTTGAGGGGCCGGTACGGGCTCCAGCCCGACGGCGCCGTCTGCTCGACGAGGAGAGCCGCAAGCCGATCGGCGTGAGCGCGCACCGAGTCCAGCCCGAGCCCGGTGAGCAACTCGATGGAGGCGACCAGCCCGAGCGCCGCACTGTACGACATCGTGGACAGCTCGAACCGGCGGGCATCCGAGGCAAGCGTGAGCACATCGGGCCTGAAGTCGAACGGTTGGGCGCTGCCCATCCACCCGACGATCGGCGGCAGGGCAGTGGCCAGGTCCTCGGTCAGGGCGAGCAAGGCGACGCCGCCGGGCGCGGACAACCACTTGTACCCGCTGCACACCAACGCGTCGGCTCCCCACTCGCTCATGCTGACGGGAACCGCGCCGGCCATCTGGGTGACGTCCAGCACAACCCGCGCGCCCACGCTGCGGGCGCGCTCCACCAGAGCCGGAACATCGACCCGGCTGCCCGTCGCGAACTGGACCGCGCTGACGCACACCACCGTGGTCCGCTCAGTCATCGCGTCCACCAGGGACTGGGTCAGGTCCGTCTCGGCGACATCGGCAACCCAGCGCACGGCCATGCCGAACCTCTCGCGGGCTGCCAGCCACGGGTAGGTCACGCTCGGGAAGTCACTCGGCACGAGCACGGCCTCGCCGTCACCGTCGCCGAGCAAGGCACCGATCTGCCCCAGCCCCTCGCTGGCGCCGCCCACCACCGCTACGGCTGTCTTGGGGGCGCCGAGCAGTGCCGCTGCCGAGGTGTGGAGCGAGTTGAGGATCTCGGTTTCGGCCTGGTCGGACAGATGCAGGTTCCCGTGCTGCGCAACGTCGGTCAGGAAGCGCAGGCTTGCCTCGAGCGAAACGCGGGGGATCAACCCGAGGGAGGCTTGGTTGAGGTAGGAGCAATCAGCAAGACTCGCGTACTCCTCGCGGCCGATCAGAGAGTCCATCGTCATCCTTTCCATCGACGCGGCCACCGATCGCGCGCTCACGCCCGCAGGGCGTCGCGCGGGCGTGAGCCCCAGAACCGGTGGACGCGAGCCGCGATGAGTGAATGATGCCTAGTCCGGATCGCACGCACTGACGCGCACCAACCGCAACCCTCGGCCGCGCCGATGTTCGTGCGAACGAGTGACACCCGTTCATGCTGTCGACCTCAGCGGGGAGAATGCCGCCGTTGCTCTAGCGGCGGCGCACCTCAGCCGTCGAGAGGGCCGTGTCGAGCTGGGCGGAGAACTGCTGGAGCTCGGCGATCCGTACGGCGAGCTGGGAGATCCGCACCCGCCAACCCTATGGACAGCGCAACGCGCTGGACAGAACGTCGCGGCAACGCCGTGACACCTGGCGGCACGAGCTGTCCCCGCGGAAATGGTCGAACGCCGCTATCCCGGCGATATGAAGGTGATGGGCGGCCGTGATGAGCGGTCGACCGTGAGGTTGAAGATGTCGGGGCGTCCATAGTGTCCGGCGACGTCCATGGTCCGATGGGCGCTAGCGGACACTGCCGGGTCGATGTCGGCGTAGAGGATGCCGTACTCGCGGTGCAGGGGACCGGCGACAACCTTGCCCTGGGGATCGATAATCACCGAGTCACCGGAGTTGAGCCAGGTGTCCTGGTTCGGAAACAAGGTGTCGCGCGCAGGCAGCGCCGGCGGTACGTCGTCGGAGTTGAGGGCACTGCCCGATCCGATGACCCAGCAGCGACCTTCCGAAGCGATGTGACGCATCGTGGCCAGCCATCCCTCGCCCTCATCCCACGTGGACGCCACGTAGATCTGCACACCTTCCGCGTACAAGCTGTAGCGGGCCAGCGGCATGTAGTTCTCCCAGCAGATCAGCCCACCCAGGCGGCCGAACGACGTGTCCACCACGCGTAGCCCAGAGGCGTCGCCCTGGCCCCAGATCATTCGCTCCGGGTTCGTCGGTACGAGCTTGCGGTGCCGGTTGAGAACTGTCCCGTCGCGGCCGATCGTGACCAGCGTGTTGTAGATGGTGGCGCGGCTGAACGAGCCCTCACGTTCGTGCACGCCGCACACCACCACCACCCCGTGGCTGGCCGCCGCCTCCTGCACCGGCGCTCAAGTCGTCCCCGGTGAGGTCCACGCTGTTGGCGAGCAGCTGAGCGTGAATCTCAGAGGTTGTGTCGTAGTCACTTTGCGGGCGCAGGTCCCAGATCCACACTGGGTAACCGGGGACAAAGGTCTCCGGGAAGACGGCCAGGCCGGCGCCTGCCGAGGCGACCTCCGAGATGGCGTCGACGACAATCTTGATCGTCTCGTCCCGGTCGAGCAGCACCGGGGGGCGCTGAACAACGGCGGCCCTCACCACATCCTGACCCATGACGCCTCCCGCCTGGCAGCGTCCGACCGCTCCTGTGTCCAGGGCGACGCCACGCGCTGCCACCGCAGTGTCCCACTCCGAGCATCCGATGATCGGCGCGATCGGGCGAACAAGAGCCGTCACTCCGCACCCTGCGGCTCCGGGCGGGGGCGCGAAGGGGCGAGCGACGCAGACATGGGGTCGTCGCTGCGCGCGCGGTTGCTTTTCAGCGCGCGTCGAGCTGGGCGACAAGTGTCTTCGGGGCCACCGTCCGGTAGGCCTCGTTGATGACGGCCACGACTTCGGCCCAGTCCGGCCGGCCGTCGACGCGGACGCCGAGCCAGCCCCGGTGCCCGACGTACGGCGGACGGAAGAACCGGTCCGGGTCGAGACCGATCACCTCCTCCTGCGCGCCCGGCGGCGCGGCGCACCACAGGGCGAGCCGGCCGTCGCCGTGGTGGTCGTCCATGAACATCACGAAGGTCTTCCTCTCCCGCACGAAGAACGACGGCGCGCCGTGGCTGAGCCGCTCGGTCACCTCGGGCAGGGCCAGGCAGGCGGCGCGGACCCGGTCCAGCGGCGTCGGTGCCACGCCGTCAGCCCCGCTTCACGGCGGTGACCCAGAGGAACGCCACGATGCGGTCTTCGCCTTCGTCCTCGCCGACCACCTGGGCGTCCTCGACGGTCATCCCCGCCGCTTCGACAGCAGCGAGCGTCGCCTCACGGCCGATGCCGCCGAACGACATCGGGACACCGAGCCAGTCGGGGTCGACGTCGTCGCCCGGGCGTCAGCGGCGCGCTGGTCAGGAACAGCCCACCGGGCCGCAGCCAACTGCCGACCCGCTCGATCAGCGGGACGTGCGCCTCGCTGGGCAGGTGGCCGAGGGCGTAGAACGACACCACGGCGTCGACCGACGACGGCTGCAGCGCGAGCTCGACGAGGTCGGCCTGGACCAGCGCGGCGCGCGGCGCGAGCCGGCGGGCGATGCCAAGCTGGCCGGCCGAGAGGTCGACGCCGACCACGGCGTGCTGCTCGCTGAGCAACCGAGTGGCCGGGTCGCCCGGGCCGCAGCCGAGGTCCACCACGGTGCCGCCGGCCGGCAGCCGGTCGAGCACCCGCTGCACGAAGCCGAGCCGTACCTCGCTCGCGTGCGACCAGGAGTGGTACTTCTCGCCGATCTCGTCGTAGCCCGCCCGCACGACGTCTCGCGTCATCGGTCTCGTCAGTCCAACAGCCAGCGGATGGCGTCCATGCCCCAAGGCGAGAAGTAGGCGACGAACCCGGCTGCGCCGAGCACGACCACGCTGAGGCAGACGGCTCGTGACACCGGGCCCAACGGGCCGCCTCGCCACAGCCGGTACCCGCTGAACACCGCGCACCCGAACAGTCACCCACGGCCAGAAGAACAGAGTCAGAACCACCGCAAGCATGAACACGTTCGGCAGCCACTGGTCGCCGAACTCGACCGTCGTGGGTCAGGTACGGCAGCAGCACCCCGAAGAGGAACAGCACGTCGACGACCACGACCAGCGCGAGGCGCACCAGGTCCGGCCGCAGGTCGGAGACCTGTGCGCGGCGCGCGGGCCGGCGCCCTGTCGTCGACAGGAGTGGTCACGGTGGCTCCGGCGCTCGGCACGGCGCACCAGCATGCCGGTTCCGCCGCTCGCTGTCACCGATCGCGCCGCGTTCGAGCGCCACGAGCCAGCGCTCCGGACACTACGATCCGGGCTGTGCACAGCGACGCCGACCACCGTCGACGAGTACCTCGCGGCCCTGCCCGACGACCGCCGGGCCCAGCTCGAGCCGGTCTACCGCACGGTCCGTGACGCCATGCCCGACGGCTTCGCCGAGACGATGGCCTGGGGCATGATCACCTGGTCGATCCCGCTCGCGGACTTCCCGGACACCTACAACGGCCAGCCGCTCTGCTACGTCGCGCTCGGCGGCCCAGAAGCAGAAGAACTCGCTCTACCTGATGGGCCTGTACGCCGACAGCGCCGAGGCCGAGGACTTCCGGGCCCGCTGGACCGCCGACGGCACCCGGCTCGACATGGGCAAGAGCTGCGTCCGGTTCCGGACCCTGGACGCCGAACGGCTCCGGCTGGTCGCCGACGCCAGTCGCCGCCACGACCCCCGACGACTTCATCGCGATGCACGAGCGGGCCCGCGCCGAACGCCGCTAGAGGTCCTTGCCGAGCAGCGTGCAGAGATCCTCGACGGTGGCGACCGTGCCGTCGTCCCGCTCGTAGCGTCCAGCGATCCACCTCGGAGCCGAACACCTGGTAGCCCAGCCGCTCGTACAGCGCCTTGGCCCGCGCGGTTGTCCTCCCCCACGCCGATGTCCACCCGGCGCAGCCCGCGCTCGCGCACCCGGTCCTCCAAGGCGCCGATCAGCAGCGTCCCCAGGCCGCACGACTGCAGCGCCGGCAGCACCGCGAGCTGGTACAGCCGGCCGCTCCCCTCCGAGCGAGTCAGGTCGGCGCCGCCGACGGCGACCGGCACGTCGTTGGGCCCGCACACCGCGAGGTAGATGACCTCACCCGCGGCGACCCGGGCCACCTCCGCGGCCACGTTGCGCAGGTGCGACGGCGGGCCGCACCAGCTGAGACCGTCGACCTCCTCGGGTCGCAGGTCGCGTGCCGCGAACGAGACGCTGACCGTCACAGACCGACAGCGCGGTAGAGGGCCCCGATCTCCTGCTGGCTGAGCTTGCGCTGCTTGCCGGGCTTGAGGTTGCCGAGCGAGATCGGCCCGACGTCGGTGCGCACCAGCCGCGTCACCGGGTGCCCGACCTCGGCCATCAGCCGGCGTACGACGTGCTTGCGTCCCTCGTGCAGCGACAGCTCGACCATCACCCGCGAGCCGACCTGGCTGACCAGCCGGAACGAGTCGACCTGCACCAGGCCGTCCTCGAGCTCGATGCCGTGCTTGAGCCGCTTGCCGACGTCGCGGGCGACCGGCCCGGTCACCTCGGCGAGGTAGGTCTTCTCCACGCCGAACGACGGGTGCGACAGCCGGTGCGCGAGGTCGCCGTCGTTGGTGAGCAGGATCAGCCCCTCGGTGTCGACGTCGAGCCGGCCGACGTGGAACAGCCGGGCGTTGCGGTCGCCGACGTACTCCTGCAGCGACGGCCGGCCCTCGGGGTCGCTCATCGTGCTGACGACGCCGATCGGCTTGTTCAGCACGATGTAGACGTTGTCCGGCGCGGTCGCGATGCGCAGGCCGTCGACCTTGATGACCGCCGAGGCCGGGTCGACCCGCATGCCCTGCACCACGACCTTCTTGCCGTCGACCTCGACGCGGCCCTCCTCGATGAGCTCCTCGCAGGCGCGCCGGCTGCCGAGCCCGGCCGCGGCGAGCACCCGCTGCAGCCGGACGCCCGCCTTGTCGTCGTCGTCGTAGCTCATGTGGGGTTCCCGGCCATGTCGTCGAGGGCGTCCATCGCGGGCAGGTAGGGCGCCAGGTCGGGCAGCTCGTCGATGTCGCGCAGCCCGAGCCGCTCCAGGAAGTACGACGTGGTGCGGTACAGCGTCGAGCCGCCCTCGCCCTCGTCGCCGGACTCCTCGACCAGGCCGCGCGCGACCAGCGTGCGCATCACGCCGTCGACGTTCACGCCGCGGACCGCGGACACCCGCGCGCGGCTGACCGGCTGCCGGTAGGCCACCACGGCCAGCGTCTCGAGCGCGGCCTGGGTCAGCCGGGCCTGCTGCCCGTCCAGCACGAACCGCTCGACGTACGCCGCCGCGTTGGCCCGGGTGTAGAACCGCCACCCGCCGGCCACCTGGCGCAGCTCGAAGCCGCGGCCCTGCTCGTCGTACTCGGCCGCGAGAGCGCGCAGCTCGGCGACGACCTCCTCGGTGGGCCGCTCGGCGACCTGGGCGAGCGTCACCTCGCCGACCGGCTCGTCGACCACCATCAGGATGGCCTCCAGCGCCGTGCGCAGCGGGACGCCGTCGTCCTCGCGCTCGACCGGCTGCTCGTCAGGCGTCGTCATCGGTGCTCGTCTCCCGCAGGTCGATCGTGGTGTCGTCCGGTACGTCGGTGGGCTCGGGCTCGTCGCCGCTGTCGTCGCTGCTGTCGTCGTCGCCCTCAGCGACGATCTCCTCGTCGAACTCGTCGGGCACCTCGACGTCGCCCTCGTCGGTGCCGGTCCACCGCACGTGCAGCTCGCCGAGCGGGTCGACCTGCTCGAACACGACCGCGCCCTCGCGGAACAGCTCGAGCAGCGCCAGGAACCGGGCGACCACGACGAGGGTGCCCTCGCAGTCGGTCGGTCAGCGCCCGGAACGTCGCGGTGCGCGAGCGGCGCAGGGCGGTGACCAGGATCGCGGCCTGCTCGCGGACGCTGACCTGCGGCGCGTGCAGGTGGTCGACCGACACCATCGGCACCGGCCGCGGCGTGAGCGCCCGGGCCGCCAGCGCCGCGAACTCCTGCGGGCCCGAGGCCGAGCAGCACCTCGGGCAGCAGCCCGGCGAACTGCGGCTCCAGGGTCACCGCCCGGGGGAACCGGCCGGCCTCGTCGGCCATCCGGCCGGAGAACACCGCGGCGACCTGCTTGTAGGCGCGGTACTGCAGCAGCCGGGCGAAGAGCAGGTCGCGCGCCTCGAGCAGCGCGAGGTCCTCCTCGTCCTCGACCTCGCCGCTGGGCAGCAGCCGGGCGGCCTTGAGGTCGAGCAGGGTGGCGGCGACGACCAGGAACTCGGTGGCCTGGTCGAGGTCCCACTCCGGGCCCATGGCCCTGATGTGGGCGATGAACTCGTCGGTGACCTTCGACAGCGCGATCTCGGTGACGTCGAGCTTGTGCTTGGCGATCAGCTCCAGCAGCAGGTCGAACGGGCCCTCGAAGAGGTCGCCGAGGTTGACTCGGAAGCCGCCGGCCGTGCCGGCTCCTCCGCCGTCACGGCAGAGCGGTCTCCTCGCTCACGCCCGCACGGTAGTCGGTGACCTGCAGCCGGTCGCCGGTAGTCGATCAAGCGGTGGTACGCCGGTCAGGGCGACGGGCGCAGCCGGTCACGACGACGCTGTCCGCGCCGTGCGCCTCGAGGTCGGTCAGCATCTCGGCCACCGCCTCGCGGACGATCCGGCCGCGGTCGACGGCCACCCCGTGCTCGGCCCGCAGCATCAGCCGGGCCTGCTCCAGGGCGACCAGCTCGTCCTGGGAGACGTAGACGGTGATCTTCTCGTCGTGCCGCTCACGGCCGGAGGTGCGTGCGGCGGCCGGCCGGAGCCGGCGTACCCGCGCCCCGGTCGCCTCGTCGGCGTTCGGCTCGCCGGGCTCGCCCGCCTCGGCGACGCCGGTCACGTGCCCGGGCATCGTGCGAGCACCTCCCGGGCCAGCTGCCGGTAGGCCTAGGCGCCGCCCGACGAGGTCGCGAAGGTGGTGATCGGCTCGCCCGCCACCGTGGTCTCGGGGAACCGCACGGTGCGGGTGATCACGGTCTGGAACACCTTGTCGCTCGAACGCCTCGACCACGCCGCTGCAGCACCTCGCGGCTGTGCGACGGTGCGGCGGTCGTACATCGTGGCGAGGATGCCGTCGATCTCCAGGTCGGGGTTGAGCCGCTCCTGCACCTTGTCGATCGTGTCGACGCAGCAGCGCCACGCCGCGCAGCGCGAAGAACTCGCACTCCAGCGGGATGATCACGCCGTGCGCGGCGGTCAGCGCGTTGACCGTGAGCAGGCCCAGCGACGGCTGGCAGTCGATGAGGATGTAGTCGTACTCGTGCGCACCGCCGGCGCAGCACCCGGCTCAGCGATCTGCTCCCGGGCGACCTCGCTGACCAGCTGCACCTCGGCGGCCGACAGGTCGATGTTGCTCGGGCAGCAGGTCCAGGCCCGGCGACGTCGGTCTTGAGCACGACGTCGTCGAGCGTGACGTCCCGCTCCATCAGCAGGTTGTAGATGCGTCCGGTCGAGGTCGTGCGGGTTGACGCCCAGGCCGACCGACAGCGCGCCCTGCGGGTCGAAGTCGACCAGCAGCACCTTGCGGCCGTACTCGGCCAGCGCGGCACCCAGGTTGATGGTCGTCGTGGTCTTGCCGACGCCGCCCTTCTGGTTGCACATCGCGATGATCCGCGCGGGGCCGTGCCGGTCCTTGGGCTCCGGCTCCGGGAAGTGCGGCATCGGCCGACCGGTCGGCCCCATCGGCCGGTTCGCCGTGGGCTCGGCGTCGGCGCCGGTGCGGCCGCGGCCACCGGGGAGTCGAGCTGGACGGCCGGGATGTGCGGGGCCACGTGCTCGCCGGCCCTCGGGCGGGTCGGCCGCGTCCAGCGGGACTCCGGTGGGCTCGTCGGGGGGCATCAGCGGTTGGGTGCTCATTGCCGTCCTCGTTTGTCGACTCGTCGGCCTGTCGCCGTACCGACCTCGCGACCGACAGTAGGCAGCGGCGGCGCCCCGATCACGCCGCCACGCCGGGCGATCCGAGATCGCCGAGATGCCTCAGCGGGCCCGCGGGTGGGCGGTGGCGTAGACCTCGCGCAGCCGGTCCACGGTGACCAGCGTGTAGACCTGCGTGGTGGTCACCGAGGCGTGGCCGAGCAGCTCCTGCACGACCCGGACGTCGGCGCCGCCGTCGAGCAGGTGGGTGGCGAACGAGTGCCGCAGCGTGTGCGGCGACACCTCGCCGGCGTACGCCGGCCCGCTCGGCCGCCGCCGCGCAGGATCGTCCAGGCGCTCTGCCGCGACAGCCGCCCGCCGCGGGCGTTGAGGAACAGCGCCGGCAGCCCCGGCCCGTGCGTCGGCCAGCGGCCGGCCGGCCGCGCACCAGGTACGCCGCCACCGCCTCGCGGGCGTACCTGCCGACCGGCACCGACCCGCTCCTTGCCGCCCTTGCCGACGCAGCCGGACGGTGCCCGACTCCAGGTCGAGGTCGTCGACGTCCAGCCCGACCGCCTCGGAGATCCGCGCCCCGGTGCCGTACAGCAGCTCGAGCAGCGCCCGGTCGCGCAGCGCGCGCGGGTCGTCGTCGGCGCCGGCGGCGGCCAGCAGCGCCTCGACCTCCTCGACCGAGAGCGCCTTGGGCAGCCGCTGGGCCGGCGCGGGCGGCCGCACCTCGCGGGCCGCGTCGTCGGTCGACCAGGCCCTCGCGGAGCAGCGAAGCGGTGCAGGCCGCGCACCGCGACCACCGCCCGGGCCGCCGACGTCGCGGCCAGCGGCGGGTGCTCCTCGTCGCCCTCGCGCAGGGCCGGCCAGGAACGCGGCGACGTCGGCCTCGGCCACCTGCGTCCGGCGCCGCGACGTCCCGCGGCGGCGAGGTGCGCGAGGTAGCGGCGCAGGTCGCGGCGGTAGGACGCGAGCGTGTTGGCGCGCCAGGCCGCGCTCGACCGCCAGGTGGTCGAGGTAGGTCTGCGGCCGCCTGCTGGCAGGGCGCTCACCGGTGCCGGCTCAGCCGAGCACCTCGGCCAGCTCGACCGACGCGAACGCCGTGCGCCTCGGCGACCGGGCCGTAGGTGACCTGCCCGTCGTGGGTGTTCAGGCCCAGCGCCAGCGCCGGGTCGCGCGCGCAGCGCCTCGCGCCAGCCGTGGTTGGCCAGCTCCACCGCGTACGGCAGCGTGACGTTGGTCAGCGCGTACGTCGAGGTGTGCGGCACCGCGCCGGGCATGTTGGCCACGCAGTAGAAGACCGAGTCGTGCACCTGGTAGGTCGGGTCGGCGTGCGTGGTCGGCCGGGAGTCCTCGAAGCAGCCGCCCTGGTCGATGGAGATGTCGACCAGCACCGCTGCCCGGCTTCATCCGCGAGACCAGCTCGTTGGTGACCAGCTTCGGCGCCTTGGCGCCGGGCACCAGCACCGCGCCGATGACCAGGTCGGCGTCGAGCACGGCCCGCTCGATCTCGTAGGCGTTGGAGGCGACGGTCTGCAGGTGGCCCTGGTAGATGCGGTCGGCCTGCGCGCAGCCGGTGCGATGTTGCGGTCGAGCAGCAGCACCTCGGCCTGCATGCCGAGCGCGATCGCGGCGGCGTTCATGCCGGAGACGCCGGCGCCGATGACGACGACCTTGGCGGCGTACACGCCGGAGACGCCGCCCATCAGCACGCCGCGGCCGCCGCTCGGCGCGCATCAGGTGGTACGCGCCGACCTGCGGCGCCAGCCGGCCGGCGACCTCGGACATCGGCGCGAGCAGCGGCAGCGAGCGGTCGGGCAGCTCGACGGTCTCGTAGGCGATGCCGGTGACCTTGCGCGTCGACCAGCGCGTCGGTGCAGCGGCTTGGACGCGGCCAGGTGCAGGTAGGTGAAGAGCACCTGCCCCTCGCGCATCCGGTGGTACTCCTCGCGCGATCGGCTCCTTGACCTTGAGGATCAGGTCGCCGGTCGCCCCAGACGTCGTCGGCGGTCGGCAGGATCGTGCGCGCCGGCGGCCGGCGAACTCGTCGTCGGGGATCGACGAGCCGACGCCGGCGTCCTGCTCGACGAAGACCTCGTGGCCGTGCGCGGACGAGCTCGTGCACGCCGGCCGGGGTGATCGCCACCCGGTACTCGTGGTTCTTGACCTCGCGGGGGATGCCGACCTTCACGGCTACCAAGCCTCTCGTCAGGGGTGGGCCGACCTCGTTGTCGGCGCGCCGGGAGTCTAGTCGGGTGCCTCGGAGGGAAGCGCCGAGCTCTACGCCGCCGACCGCGTCTGCCAGCGCTGGCGACCTGGCGCGTCACCTCGGCTACCTGCGACCAGCTGGCAGGACCCACTCGGATCGCGAGCTGCCGCTGGCGCGAGCCGAGCACGGCCGGCAGCTCGACGCTGCGCGACACGCCGGACCAGCGTACCCGCTCGTCGGCGGCGCCCTGTCCACGCCGTTCAAGGCGCTGGCCTCGACCAGCCGGGACCTGGCCCAGCAGGCGCAGGACTACCAGGACGCCGTGGAGCGGTTCGCCACGCTGGCCGGCTTCCTGGTCGCCGGGTTCATCCTGCTGATCCTGGTGCTCGCCTGGCTGCCGCGCCGGGTGGCCTGGATCGGCGAGGCCTCGGCGGCGTCCCGCCTCGTCCGGCGTACGCCGGGCAGCGCCGACCTGCTCGCCGTGCGGGCGCTGGCCCGGCAGCCGCTGCGCCGGCTGGCCAAGCTCGGTCCCGAGGTCGTCGAGGGCTGGAAGGCCGGCGACCCCGAGGCGACCGAGCGGCTGGCCGGGCTCGAGCTCGACGAGCGGCCTCGGCTCTGACGACCCTGCTAGCGGCGCTGCTGGCCCCGGCCGGGCGAGCGCTCCGGCCACGGCGCGTCCGCCGGCCGCAGCGTGTCCCAGCCGGCGTCCCGCGCGGCCGCCGCGGCGAGGATCCCGCAGACGGTGGTCGGGTTGTGCATGCTCGCCGGCCAGCACCAGGTCGCGCGCCTCGGCGAGCGGCACCCAGGCCGGCACCATGTCGCGCTCCTCGTGCTCGCGCTCGTGCCGCTCGGCGTGCGGGACCTCGTGCAGCCCGCGGGCCAGGTAGCAGCGGAACGCCTCGGTGCTGCAGCCCGGGCGAGTTGTAGAAGTCGACCAGCACGTGCCACTCGTCCGCGACCAGGTCGGCCTCCTCGGCCAGCTCGCGCTGCAGCCGCCAGCAGCGGGTCCTCGCCGGCCACGTCGAGCAGCCCGGCCGGCAGCTCCCACAGGTAGGCGCCGACCGGGTGCCGGTACTGCCGGAGCAGCAGCACCCGGTCCTGGTCGTCGAGCGCGACCACCCCGACCGCCCCGGTGTGGTCGATGACCTCCCGCGTGACCGTCTGGCCGTCCGCCAGCTCGACCTCGTCGCGGCGGACGTCCCAGACCATGCCGTCGTGCACCGTCTCGCTGGACCGCACCGTGCAGCGCGGTCTGCTCGTCGGCGACGCTCCGGCGTCGCGGTCCGCCGTCACGCGGTCGCGGCGGGCACCGGCGGTCAGGCTCGCCGGCGACCGACCGCGCCTGGCGGGCCAGCGCGGCCGCGACGAACGCCGGCGAACAGCGGGTGCGGCCGGGTCGGGCGGGACCTGAACTCCGGGTGCGCCTGGGTGGCCACGAAGAACGGGTGCACGTCGCGCGGCAGCTCGACGAACTCGACCAGCCGCCCGTCCGGCGAGGTGCCGGAGAAGACCAGCCCGGCCTTGCTCCAGCTGCGTCGCGGTAGGCGTTGTTGACCTCGTAGCGGTGCCGGTGCCGCTCGCTCGACGTACGGTCGCGCCGTAGCCTCGGCGACGAGCGAGCCCTCGGCGCAGCGCGGCCGGGTACGAGCCCGAGCCGCATCGTGCCGCCCATGTCGCGCTCGCCGGCGACGACGTCCTCCTGGTCGGCCATGGTGGCGATGACCGGGTGCGGCGGCGTCCGCGTCGAACTCCAGCGAGTTGGCGCCCTCGAGGCCCGGCGACGTTGCGGGCGTACTCGATGACCATGCACTGCAGGCCGAGGCACAGGCCGAGGGTCGGGATGCCGTTCTCGCGGGCGTAGCCGGACCGCGCCGAGCTTGCCCTCGATGCCGCGGACGCCGAAGCCGCCGGGGATGCAGACGCCGTCGACGCCCGTCGAGCTCGCGGGCCGCGCGCCTCGGGGGTCTGCGCAGTCGTCGGAGGGCACCCAGCGGATCTGCACCCGGCGTCGTTGGCGAAGCCGCCGGCGCGCAGCGCCTCGGTGACCGACAGGTAGGCGTCGGGCAGGTCGATGTACTTGCCGACCAGCGCGACGGTGACCGTCGTGCCGCGGGTGGTGCACCCGGCGCAGCAGGTCGTCCCACTCCGTCCAGTCGACGTCGCGGAACGGCAGCCCGAGCCGGCGTACGACGTAGGCGTCGAGGCCCTCGCGGTGCAGCACCTTCGGGATGTCGTAGATGCGACGGCGCGTCCGGCGCAGCGACCACGGCCTCGTCGTCGACGTCGCACATCAGCGAGATCTTGCGCTTGAGGTTCGGCCGGGATCTCCCGGTCGGAGCGGCAGACGATCGCGTCGGGCTGGATACCGATGTTGCGCAGCGCGGCCACCGAGTGCTGGGTCGGCTTGGTCTTCAGCTCGCCGGACGGCGCCGATGTAGGGCACCAGCGAGACGTGCAGGAAGAAGCACGTTGTCGCGGCCGATGTCGTGGCGGACCTGGCGGACCGCCTCGAGGAACGGCAGCGACTCGATGTCGCCGACGGTGCCGCCGACCTCGGTGATGACGACGTCCGACGCCGCTCGCGGGCCGGCCATCGCCCGGATCCGGGCCTTGATCTCGTTGGTGATGTGCGGGATGACCTGGACGGTGTCGCCGAGGTACTCGCCGCGCCGCTCCTTGGCGATCACCGCCGAGTAGACCTGGCCGGTGGTGACGTTGGCCGAGCCGTGCAGGTCGCGGTCGAGGAACCGCTCGTAGTGCCCGACGTCGAGGTCGGTCTCGGCGCCGTCGTCGGTGACGAAGACCTCGCCGTGCTGGAACGGGTTCATCGTGCCGGGGTCGACGTTGAGGTAGGGGTCGAGCTTCTGCATCGTGACCCGCAGGCCGCGGGCCGCGAGCAGCTTGCCGAGGCTGGAGGCGGTCAGGCCCTTGCCGAGCGAGGAGGCGACGCCCCCGGTGACGAAGATGTGCTTGGTCGTCGCAGGTGCGGCCAAGGGGGGCTCCCGTGGGCTCGAAGTGCTAGTTGTCAGGTCGGAGCGAGCTCCGCCTGTCCACGGGCTTCGAGGTTATCAGTCCTGCGGCGCCGGCGGAGCGCAACGGCGCGGGGAGCACGGCCGACGCGCCGCTCCCGGTGCCGTACGCACCCTTGCCGCCGGCCACCTGCTCGACCAGCGCGAGCACCAGGGCCACCTGGCCGGCCGCCGAGTCGGCCGAGTCGACCGACGACGCCCCGACCGGTGCACCGCCGCGGACCCAGCGGATCGCCGACGGCGTCGGGCCCGGTCCGATGAGGACGGCCCCGGCCCCGGTCTGGTCCAGTGCGCGGAGCAAGCCGGTGACCGCCGGTTCGGCCGGCTTCTTGTCCTGCTCCGGAGACGACGACGGCCAGCTCGGCCAGCCGGCCCGGGTCGCCGTCGAGGCGCACCGCGCCGAGCTCGTCGAGCCCGGCGATCAGGGCGGCGGCGTCCTGGTCGGTCTCGGACCCGGGCTCGGCCGCGACCGTCGAGCGGGCCAGCACGGTCCCGACCCGCTCGATCGCGCTGGCGTTGTCGGCGAACTCGACGTTCGGCGGCACCAGGCGCAGGGCCAGGTCCTCCAGCGGGGCGGTGGCCTTGGCCGGGTCGACGTACGTCGAGGTCAGCGTCAGCTCGCCGGTGAGGCTGGCGCCGGCGCCGAGCAACGCGGCCCGGGTCCGGCGTACCAGCTCGTCGGTCGCGCCCGGCGTACGCACCAGGAGCACGCTGTGGCCTTCCAGCTTCCCGTCGGTGACCCGGCCGCCGACGCGCAGCCACCACGCGGGCGTCGGTGCGGGCCTGCCGTTCCAGGGCGGTGACCTGGTCCTGCAGCCGGGCGGCCTGGGCCGCCAGCCGGTCCTCGCGGGCGCCCCGGCTCGCGTCCGAGCGGCCGACCACCGGGCCGGCGCCGAGCGCGAGGCCCAGGGCAAGCGCCAGCACGGCTGCCACGACGGCCAGCATGCAGGTGGCGCACTCCGGTCATCGCCCGGTCACGTCGTGCACGACGTCCTGGACCCGCTCGACGACCTTGTCGCGGTTCTCGCCGACCGGTGAGCTGTCCGGCGCGAGCACGACGGTCGCCACGACTCCGGCCAGCAGCAGCAGGGCGAGCAGCCACAGCGGCCAGGTGCGAGCCGGCCGGCGGTAGACCGCGGACACCGCGGAGGCGTCCAGGAACCGGTCGCCGAGGCGCAGCCGGGTGAGGAACGCGCTCGGCATGTCCGCGCGCCCGGAGTCGACCAGGGCGGCGAGGGTCGGGTGCCAGCCCACCCCGACGATCAGCGCGGGCTCGTGGGCGTCGACGAGCAGCAGCGCGGCGTCCTCGCTGGACCCGGACAGCGCGAAGATCGTGGGCTCGAGGCCGGCCTGCTCGGCGCGGTGCAGGCCGTGGGCGGTCCCGTCCCGCTCGGCGCGTACGACGACCTCGGCGCCGCACTCGAGGACGTCGTCGCTCATCAGCCGCGGGTCGCCGACGACCAGGTGCGGGCGCAGCCCGGCGGCGAGCAGCGCGTCGGCACCCTCGTCGACCCCGACCAGGACCGGCTCGGTGGCGCGCAGCCAGGCGCGCAGGTCGCGCAGGTCGCGCTCGGAGCCCTTGCCGCGGGTCACGACGACCACGGCGCGGCCCTCGATCGCCGTCTGGACGCTGGGAGCGCCGCTGCCGTCGAGCAGCAGGTCGCGCTCGCGCCGCAGGTGCTCGGTGGTGGCGTGCGCGAAGGCCTGCAGCTGGGCGCCGAGCCCGGCCCGGGCCGCCTCCATCGCGAGCGCGACCGACGCGACGGTCAGCAGGTCGCCGCGGCAGACCAGGTCCTCGCCCCGGTAGAGCGCGTCGCCGTCGAGCCGCACGCGGTCGCCGTCGTCCAGGATCCGGATGACCTCGGGGCCGACCCGGTCCAGCACCGGGATGCCGGCCTGGACGAGCAGCTGGGGCCCGAGGTTCGGGTAGCGGCCGCTGATGCTCGGGGCGGCGTTGACGACTGCGGCCACTCCGGCGTCGATGAGCAGCCGGGCGCTGCTGCCGTCCAGGTCGAGGTGCTCGAGCACGGCGATGTCGCCGGGGCGGGCCCGGCGGGCCAGCGCAGGCGCCCGTCGCTCGACCCGGGCCGGGCCGTGCAGGCCGGGCAGGGCGGGCTGATGGCGGGACCGGCGCAGGGTGGCAAGACGCATGACTCGGATGCTGTCATGTGACTGGTGTGACGGATGGGACGTCGCCCGGCGTGTTAGCGGCGTACCGCGTCCCGCTCGCCCTGGGCGGCGTCGAGCAGCTCGCGGGCGTGCGCCTCGGCGGTGGCGGACTCCTCCTGGCCGGCGAGCATCCGGGACAGCTCGCGCAGCCGGCCGGCGTCGTCGAGGGCGACCACGCCGCTGCGGGTGACGGCGCCGTCCTCGGCCTTGCGCACGACCAGGTGCTGGTCGGCGAAGGCGGCGACCTGCGGGAGGTGGGTGACGACCAGGACCTGGGCCGTGCGGGCCAGGGCGGCCAGCCGCCGGCCGACCTCGACCGCCGCCTTGCCGCCGACGCCGGCGTCGACCTCGTCGAAGACCAGGGTCGGCACCGGGTCGGTGCCTGCCAGCACGACCTCGACGGCGAGCATGACCCGCGAGAGCTCGCCGCCGGAGGCGCCCTTCTGCAGCGGCCGCGCCGGCGCACCGGCGTGCGGGCGCAGCAGCATCTCGACGTCGTCGACGCCGTGCCGGGCGTAGGCCACGGTCCGGCCGCCGACGGCGAGCCCGCCGGCACTCGACCTCGGTCTGCGCGACGCCCACCTCGACGGCGGCGCTGGCCATCGCGAGGGCCGCGAGCTCGGCGGAGACCTGGCCGGCGAACCGCTGGGCCGCATCGGTGCGGGCCGCCGGACAGCTCGCCCGGCGGTGCGGGCCAGCTCGGCGACCAGGTCGTCGCGGCGGGCCGTCAGCAGCCCGATCCGGTCGTCGTCGCCCTCGAGGGTGGTCAGCCGGGCTGCGGCCTGCTGGCCCCAGGCGAGCACGGCGGACGCCTGGTCGGCAGCCGGGTCGGCCTCGTCGCCGTACTTGCGGACCAAGCGGGACAGCTCGGCCCGTCGCTCCTGCACGACGGCCAGCCGGGCCGGGTCGGTCTCGACGGAGGCGGCGTACGACGCGACGTCGGCGCCGAGGTCGGCGAGCAGGTAGCCCAGCTCGCGCAGCCGCGAGACGAGATCGTCCAGCCCGGGGTCCTGGACGCCGACCTGCTCGAGCGCCGCGCGCGCGCCGGCCACCAGGGAGGTCGCGTCCGGCACCGGCTCGGCGGCGCCGTCGGTCTCGCCGAGCAGCGCGGCCTGGGCGGTGGCGGTCGCAGCGCGCAGCCCGTCGGCGTGGCCGAGCCGCTCCTCCTCGACCCGCAGGCTGGTCGTCTCCCCCGGCTGCGGGTCGGCGGCCTCGATCTCGTCGAGCCCGAACCGGAGCAGGTCGGCCTCCTGGGCGCGTTCGCGGGCCTTGCGGGTGAGCTCGTCGAGCTCGGCGACGACGGTGCGCAGCTCGTCGTACGCCGCGCGGTAGGCGTCCAGCGGCTCGGCCACCGCGGCACCGGCGTACCGGTCGAGCGCGTCGCGCTGGTGGGCCGGCTGCAGCAGCCGGGACTGGTCGCTCTGGCCGTGCACCGCCACGCAGGAGTCCGCGAGCTCGGCGAGGATGCCGGCCGGCACGCTGCGCCCGCCGAGGTGCGCGCGGGACCGGCCGGCGGCCGAGACGGTGCGGACGACGACGAGCACGTCGTCGTCCAGCTCGGCCCCGGCCTCCTCGGCGCGGGCTGCCACCGGGCCCTTCGGGTCGACCCGCAGCCGGCCCTCGACGGAGGCAGTCTCCACGCCGGGGCGGACCGCGCCGGGGTCGGCCCGGCCGCCGAAGAGCAGGCCCAGGCCGGTCACGACCATCGTCTTGCCGGCTCCGGTCTCGCCGGAGACCACGGTCAGGCCCGGGGCGAGCTCGAGCACGGCGTCCTCGATGACGCCGAGGCCCCGGATCCGCATCTCCTCGAGCACGCGGGCGAGCCTACGCGGGAGGTCGGTCGGAACCCGGCGCGCCGGGCCGGCCCCGCCACCCCAGCACCGACAGGTCGAACTTCGCCACCAGCCGGTCGGTGAACGGCGCGGAGTGCAGCCGGGCCAGCCTGACCGGGCGCTCGCCCCGACGGGCCTCGATCCGCGCTCCCGGCGGCAGGTCGACCGTGCGGCGCCCGTCGCACCACAGCACCCCGGGGCTCTGCCCGGTCGAGAGCACCTCGACGGCGAGCACCGAGTCCGGGGACACCACCAGCGGCCGGGCGAACAGCGCGTGCGCGCTGATCGGCACCAAGCAGCAGCGCCTCGACCTCGGGCCAGACCACCGGGCCACCTGCGGAGAAGGCGTACGCCGTCGAGCCGGTCGGCGTGGCCATGACCACCCCGTCGCAGCCCCACCGGGACAGCGGGCGGCCGTCGATCTCGACCACGACCTCGATCATCCGTCGCCGGCTGGCTTTCTCGATCGACGCCTCGTTGAGCGCCCAGCCGCGGTGCATGACCTCGCCGTCGGTGGTGACCGTGACGTCGACGGTCAGCCGCTCCTCGACCGTGTAGGCGCGGGACACCACCTTGTCGACGGTCGCGTCCAGCGCGTCCCGCTCGGCCTCGGCGAGGAAGCCGACGTGCCCGAGGTTCACGCCGAGCACCGGGGTCGAGGTGGGCCGGGCCAGCTCGGCGCCGCGCAGCAGCGTGCCGTCACCGCCGAAGACGACGACGAGCTCGCAGCCTTCTGCGGCGTCCTCGTCGTGCTGGACGACCTTGACGTCGGTCAGGCCGAGCTCGTCTGCCTCGTCGGCGAGCACCCGCACCGACACCCCGGCGGCAGCGAACCGCTCGGCCGCGTCCCGGACCGAGCGCAGCGCCTCCTCCCGGCCGGTGTGGCCGATGAACAGGACGCTGCGGTCGCCGTCCGCCGCTGCCGACGCGGTCATGACGGCCCCGCCGCGACGGCCGCGTCGAGCCGGTCGAGGTCGAGCGGTGGCGCATCGCGTCGCAGCCAGAGGAAGTACTCCACGTTGCCGGCCGGGCCGGGCAGCGGGCTCGCGGTGACGCCGGCGACACCCAGCCCGTGCTGCTCGTGAGCGACCTTGGCGACCTGGGCGACGGCGGCTGCCCGTTGCTCGGGCTCGCGCACGACCCCGCCGGGGCCGAGCGCCTCCCGGCCCACCTCGAACTGCGGCTTGACCATCGGCACCAGGTCGGCGTCCGGCGACGCCACCGCCACCAGCGCCGGCAGCACCAGCCGCAGCGAGATGAACGACAGGTCCGCGACGACGAGGTCGACGGGGTCACCGATCGCGGCCGCGGTCAGGTCGCGGACGTTGGTCCGGTCGAGCACCTTGACCCGGTCGTCGGTCTGCAGCGGCCAGGCCAGCTGGCCGTACCCGACGTCGACGCAGACGACCTCGCGCACGCCGCGGCGCAGCAGCACGTCGGTGAAGCCGCCGGTCGAGGCGCCGGCGTCCAGCGCACGACGGCCCGTGACGTCCAGGCCGTCCGCGGCGAACGCGTCCAGCGCGCCGGCCAGCTTGTGCCCACCGCGCGACACGTACGTCTCCCCCGCCGGCTCGGCGACGACGATGGCGTCGCCGAGAGCGACCTGGGTCGCGGCCTTCACCGTCGTCCGGCCGGGCACCCGGACCTGCCCGGCCGCCACCAGCTCGGCCGCCTGCTCGCGCGATCGCGCGAGTCCCCGGCGGACGAGCTCGGCGTCCAGGCGGGCCCGACGGGTCACGGCTGCGAGCCGCCCGGCTGCCCGTCGGCGCGGTCGGTGCTGTGCGTCGCGTCGGCCAGCGACTCCTGCAGCACCCGGTGCACCTCCTCGTAGACCTCGACGTGCTCGGCCGGCGGCTGGTCGCCGAGGCCGTCCAGCCGGGCCACCGCCGCGGCGATCCGCGGGTCGCGGGCATCCGTCGAGACCCCCGCCTCGTCGTGGTCGGTCTGGTCGACCGCCTCGTCGTGCTCGAGTCAGGTCGACCTCGTCCGTCGTGGTCCTCGGTCAGGTCGACCTCGTCCTCGTGGTGCCGGTCGGTCACGTGCCGGACCCTTCGGTCGTCGTCGTCGACGCAGAGGTGTCGCTGGTCGACGTGGTCGCCGGGTCGGCCGAGCTCGCGGCAGCGCGGCGGGCCGGTGTCGGGCTCTTGGCCGTCGACTTCTTCGCTGCCGACTTCTTGGCGGTCGTCTTCTTGGCCGACTTCTTGGTCGTCGCCTTCCTGGCCCGGGTGTTGGCGGCCTTGCGTGCCGTGGCCGACTTGCCCAGCTCCTCCTCGAGCTCGGCGACCCGCTTCTCCAGCCCCTTGGCCCGCCGGGCGGCGGCATCGAGCTCGTGCGCCGACACCAGCCCGAGCCGGGCAACGGAGCGCTCGATCTCGGCCTGGATCAGGTGGAGCAACAGGGCACGGTTGGCCTTGCTGGCGGCCAGCAGGTCCTCGGTCAAGGTGGACACCTGGGTGGTCACCGGCGCGGGCACCACGGCGTTCACCCCGGCCGCGCCCTGGGTGGCGACTGCCTTGGCTGCAGCGAGGGCGCGTTCCCGCGTCACGTCGGTGAGGCCGCTGGCCAGTTGCAGGTAGCCGCGCAGACCGTCGAGCACCATGGCGCCTCCGTCTCTCCAGCCGCCGCGTCGGGAGAGCGGCGGTCCTGCGGAGACGCTACCTCTCGGGGCCTCCCGGGTGCTGCGGTAGCGTCCGGTGCCGACCGCAACCGACCCGCACCAGGCCGAAAGCCTGCCCGCAGACCAGGGAGGACCACCCGTCATGGCGACGATCGAGGAGTGCCAAGCGGCCCTGCAGCGGTTGGCCGGCAAGCTCCGCGAGGTCGACGAGGAAGACCGCAACAAGCACGCCTTCGACCGGACCCTGAGCTGCCACGTGCCGGACCTCGACGTGACGTTCCACGGCCGGCTCGAGGACGGTCACATCACCGGCATCACCACCGACGAGTCGCCCAAGGCGCAGATCCGCCTGACGACCGACAGCGACGACCTGGTCGCCATGACCGACGGTCACCTCGGCTTCGGTCAGGCCTGGCTGTCCGGCAAGGTCAAGGTGGAGGCGGGCGTCCGCGACCTGCTCAAGCTCCGCTCGATGCTCTGACCGACGTGCCCGAGCTCAGTCGGCGGCCCGCCGCGCCCGCCGACTACGACCGCATCATCGAGGTCCTCGATGACTGGTTCCAGCGGCCGATGACGGTGATGCTGCCGCGTCTGTTCCTCGACCACTTCTTCGACACCAGCCGGGTCATCGAGTCAGCGGACGGCACCCGGCTGCACGCCTTCCTGGTCGGCTTCCTGTCTCCGGCGCAGCCGACGGAGGCGTACATCCACTTCGTCGGTGTCGACCCCGCGCTGCGCGGCCAGCGGCTGGCCGCGGGTCTCTACGAGGAGTTCTTCGACCTCGCAACGGCGAACGGCCGATCAGTCGTACGGGCGATCACCTCGCCCGTGAACACCGTCTCCCTCGCGTTCCACCGGTCGATGGGCTTCGAGGCCTCGATGCCACCGCCCGGTCTGGACGAACCGGTGCGCTTGCTGAAGCAGCTGCGCGAGCCCACCGGGACACCGGTCCGGCAGTGACCCGTCCGCTCACCAGCCGAGCGACGCCAACGCACCCGCGGGGTCGGCGGCCGCGACGTCCCCGCCGGCTCCCCACCACGCGACGCACAGCGCCCGCAGCCCGTCGACCGGGTCGCCGGTCCCCTCGACGGACACCTCCGCACCGCGGACGCTGACCGTCCAGCCACGGCAGGTCCACCCGTCCCCGGCCTGGGCGACAGCCGGGTGCTCGGCGAGCAGGCCGTCGCGCAAGTCACGGGCGAGGTACGTCGGCCGCAGCGCCGCTTCCGCTCGCAGCAGGTCAGCCGGTCGGCAGACGCCGGTCAGGACCAGCAGGCTGGGTACGCCGACCCGGTTGGCGCCGTCGATGTCGGTGTCCAGCCGGTCCCCGACCACCAGCGGAGTCTTCGCCCCGGTCCGGCGCACCGACTCCTCGTGCAGCGGCGTCTCCGGCTTGCCGGCGACCGCGTCCGGGTCCCGGCCGGCGGCCCGCGCGACGACGCCGACCAGCAGTCCGTTGCCCGGCGCGTTCCCGTCCTGCGTCGGCACGGTGACGTCCATGTTCGTCGCGATCCACGGCAGGCCGGCGCTGACGGCGTACGTCCCCTCCGCCAGCAGCCGCCAGCCGACGTCCGGCGAGAAGCCCTGGACCACCGCGGCGACGCCGTCGCCGGCCTCGTGCACCGGCACCAGGCCGCGCTCCCGGACGGCGACGACGAGGCCCTCGCCGCCGACGACCAGCACCCGGGAGCCCGCCGGGACCCGCCCGGCGAGCAGTGTCGCCGCGGCCTGCGCGGAGGTGACGACGTCCTCGGGTCCGGCCGGGACGCCGAGCTCGCGCAGGTGCGCGGCGACGGTCGTCGGCGTGCGAGCGGCGTTGTTGGTGACGTACGCCGGCCGCATCCCGGCCTCGACGGCGGCCCGCACCGCCTCCGGCGCGCCGGGTACGGCGTCCGGCCCGACGTAGAGCACGCCGTCGAGGTCGAGCAGCGCGACGTCGTGGCGTTCGGCCAGCGGGGTGTCGCTCCCTTCGACCAGCGGGTCGTTCACTCGGTCGGGCCGTCGCTGCTGGAGCGCTCGCCACCGGCGTCGATGCTCGACCGCCCGGCCGCCTCCTCGCGGGCCCGTGCGGTGGCCCGGGCCTCGCGCAGCACCTGCTGGTAGTCGGCCCGTCCGGGGCGCATCGCGGCGGCCAGCGCCAGCTGCTCGGTCGCGCCGCCGAGGTCACCCAGCCGCAGGCGGGACAGCCCCAGCCCGAAGCGGGCGTAGTCGCTGTCCGGGCTCAGCTCGACGAGCTCGGTGAACCGGTCGGCGGCCTCGGCGTACCGGCGGGCGTCGAACAGGGCGCGGGCCAGTGCCTCGAGGACGCTGGCTGACTCCGGCTCGCGGCTGCGTGCGTGGGCGAGCAGCTCGGCAGCCGCCTCGGGGTTGCCGCTCTCGAGCAGCGTGGTCCCGCGGACGTACCAGTCGTAGACCTCACCCGCGGGCCCGCCGTCGCGTGCGCTGTCCTCGGTCACCGGCCACCCTCCCTCCGTCGCGCCGTCATCGTCCGCACGTACCATCCTCGCCATGCCTGCCGCCGATCACACCTCGGGGACGGCTGTGCCCCCGAGCCCCAACGGGCCCGCGGACGGCGCCGGCCTGCTCGTGGCGCCGTTCCGAGGCGTGCGGTACGCGCCCGGCACGGTCACCGATCTCGCGGCCGTCACCAGCCCGCCGTACGACGTGATCGACCCGGACGACGCCACCCACCTCGAGCAGCTCGACCCGCACAACGTGGTCCGGTTGATCCTGCCACGCGACCCGCGAGGCGGGGCCGCGGGTGAGGGGCCGGGCCGCTACGCGCACGCCGCCGAGCTGCTCGACGAGTGGCGCGCGGAGGGCGTGCTGGTGCGCGACGAGCAGCCCACGCTGTACGTCTACGAGCAGTCCGGGCCCGGCATGCTGCAGCGCGGGCTGCTCGCGGCCGTGGGCCTGCGCGACCCGGCGGACCGGGTGGTGCTCCCGCACGAGGACGTCATGCCCGGCCCGGTGGCCGACCGCCTCGAGCTGATGCGCGCGACCGCGGCCAACCTGGAGCCGATCCTGCTGGTGTACGACGGCGGCGGCGACACCGCGACGGTGATCGAGCAGGTCATCGCCGGCGCCCCGCTGCTGGAGACGGTGACCGAGGACGGCCTGACCCAGCGCGTCTGGGCGGTCGCGGACCCGGCGCTGCAGGAGCGGGTGGCGCGCGACCTCGCTCCGCGGCAGGCACTCATCGCGGACGGGCACCACCGCTGGGCCACCTACCGGCAGCTCCAGGCCGAGAAGCACGCGTCGGGGGACGGCGCCGGTCCGTGGGACCGCGGCCTGGCGATGCTGGTCGACTCGCGCACCTATCCGGTGCGGGTCGCCGCGATCCACCGGGTGGTCGCCGACCTCGGCCTGGACGCCGCACTGGCCGCTGCGGCCGAGACCTTCCAGGTCCGTGCGGCCGGGACCGACCTGGAGTCGGCGCTGACCGCCCTGCGGGACTCCACCGCCGCGCACCCGTTCGTCGTCACCGACGGGAAGGGGTACCACCTGCTCGAGGACCCCGACCCCGTGGCACTGGCCGACTGCGTTGCCCGACGACCGGCCGGCTCGCTGGCGGTCGCTGGATGCGAGCGTGCTGCACGCGCTGCTGCTGGAGCGGGTCTGGCAGGTGTCCGACGCGACCCGGCGGGTGGGCTACCTGCACGACGCCGCGGGCGCGGTCCGGGCGGCTCGTCGGGCCTCCGGAGTCGCCGTGCTGATGCGTCCCGTCGAGGTGGGCGACGTGCTGGCGCTGGCCGCCGACGGCGAGCGGATGCCGCGCAAGTCGACGTCGTTCGGCCCGAAGCCGCGCACCGGGCTGGTCCTCCGCCTGCTCGACCGCTGACCCTCAGCAGGGTCAGCCGAGGTGGAAGCTGCCGATGATGCCGACGCCGCTGAGCACGCCGATGACCGTCAGCAGCAGGCACGCCGCGACCGCCGACAGCAGCCACGCGCGCCGTCGCGAGGGGTGGACCAACCCGATCGCGAGCGCCGCCCAGAGGACGCCTTCCACGAGGAACCATGGCTCATTCAGCAGCAGGTCTTGCAGGTCGGCAGCGTGCCGGTCGTACGACCGCCAAGCGCTGGCCGGGAGTTCGGTCGGGTGCACGCCGGTCAGGCTGAAGATCCGTAGCGTCACGTCGACGAGCGCGTGCATGCAGCAGCCGACGGAAGCCACCCAGCCGATGGCCGGCAACGCCCGGCGGACCGGTGCGACGCGCAGTGCGACCAGCGGCAGGACCCCAGCTGCGGCGATGATCGTCGCGCCGACCGCGTTGATCGCCCGGAACTGCGCCGCCGAGACCGGGACGCCGATCATGCCGACCTGGCCGCCCGCCGCGTAGTACAGCCGGTAGCCGGCGTAGCCGAAGGACCAGACCGCAAGGGGCACGGCGACCCGCATGCCGACGAAGGGCTCCCGGGTCGGCTGACGCACCGTCGTCTCGAGCATGATCGTGAAATCGTCACCCCCGCGCACATATCGGGGCAATCGATTACCCGTCAGGCCGCGGCGAGCCGGCGTACCCGCACGACCTCGACCTCGCTGCGGCTCGCAGCCGCCGGCCCGACCCGCCAGAACCTGCGCCGCAGGCTGCCGTGCACCTCGAGCACGTCGCCCGGCTGCAACCGGGCCAGGGTGCGCTGGACGTCGCGGCGCCAGGCAGCGCAGTCGAGGGTGTCGACAGTCGGTGAGCGCTCGGTCGCCCGCTTGCGGCCCGGCGGCCGGGAGATCACCAACCGGAAGGACACGAGCACGTCGCCGCTGGGCAGCTCGCGGCGGGCCGGCTCGGCGGCCAGGCGACCCACCAGGTGCACCTCGTTGACGTGGGGCGGGGCGCTGACGGTGGCGCTGGCGGTCACGGCGATCCTCCTCGCTGCTCGGCGGGCGGCTGCCCACCTCACGAGGATCGCGGTGTCCCGGTGCTGGCCGGCTGCCCACGCAGCGATCTGGGGACGACCGGCCGAGCCTTGCGGCCTGGGGACAGCGATGGCTCAGCCGTCGCGGCCAGGCTCCCCGTCGTCGGTCCCGGAGCTCTCGTCGGGCTCGTCGTCGTCCTCGTCGTCGTGCTCGACGACGATGACGCCGGCCAGCTCGTCGAGGCGCTCGTCGGCATCGGTCTCGCCGGTCTCGTCAGCGTCGGCGGCGTGGCCGAACCAGATCACGGCCTCGTCCTCGCGGCCGGCGGCCAGCAGCGCGTCGGCGTAGGCATAGAACAGCCGGCCCGACCAGGCACGACGTCGCCCGGGTCGCAGCTCGGGACCTTGCAGCAGCAGGGCAGCGGCGTCCGGCTGGCCCATGTCACGGCGGGCACCGGAGGCGACGATGAGCATCTCGGCTTTGCCAGCCGCGTCGAGGGTGGCGACCTCGGGGCTGCTGGCGATCGCCAGCGCCTTCTCCGGCCGGCCGAGGCCGCGCTCGCAGTCGGCCATCACCGGCAGAGCGCTGTGGTCGCCGGACATCCGGCGGGCGGCACGCAGCTCGGCCAGCGCCTCGGCGTACCGGCCGGTCAGGTACGCGGCGATCCCGGCGGCCTCCCGCACTGCGGCCACCCGGCCGGCCCGGTCCCGCGCGGCCACGGCGTGTGCGTAGGCAGCCTCCGGGTCGTCGTCGAGCAGCCGGCCGGCCATCACCAGGTGCCGGCTGACGGCCTCGGCGTTCTGGCTGGCGAGCGAGGTGAGCTCGGCGCGCACCGCCCGGTCCAGCTCGCGGCCGGTGACGTCGTCCGGCAGGGCCGGCTCGACCTTGCGCGGGCTGCTCGGCCGCCGCTCGACGCCGGTGGAGCCGGCGCGGGCCGGTCGGGGCTGCCCGCCGCGCGACTGGCCGCTGTTCGCCGAGCCGCCGGTGCGGGGGCGACCGCCACCGGTGCCACCGCCGGCGCCGCGGGATCCGCGCGCACCGGTCCCACGGTCCGGACGGCCGCCGCGCTCCGGTCGGGCGCCGCGGTCGCGGGACCGGTCGCCGGAGCGGTCATCGGGCTCGGGCACGGGCACTCCGTCTCGTCGGTGACGCTGCCGGGCAGCGTGGCAAGAACTGCGTACTGAATGAAAAGAACCCTATAAACGCATCAAGGGCCACCCCTAATGGAGTGGCCCTTGATGAAAGAATGTCCGGCGGCGTCCTACTCTCCCACACGGTCCCCCGTGCAGTACCATCGGCCCTGTGAGGCTTAGCTTCCGGGTTCGGAATGGAGCCGGGCGTTTCCCTCACGGTATGGCCGCCGAAACTCTATGGAGATGTCAGGGTCGTTCCCGACCGCATCTCGGGAACCGCACAGTGGACGCGTAGCAACTTGTATTCTCTTTCCCGCAGGACGGGAAAAGAAGAATGTGGTCAAGTCCTCGGCCTATTAGTACCGGTCAGCTCCATGCATTGCTGCACTTCCACTTCCGGCCTATCAACCCAGTAGTCTTCTGGGGGCCTTACCCGGTTAACCCGGTGGGAGACCTCATCTTGAAGCGAGCTTCCCGCTTAGATGCTTTCAGCGGTTATCCCTTCCGAACGTAGCCAACCAACCGTGCTCCTGGCGGAACAATTGGCACACCAGAGGTTCGTCCGTCCCGGTCCTCTCGTACTAGGGACAGCCCTTCTCAAGTCTCCTGCGCGCACAGCGGATAGGGACCGAACTGTCTCACGACGTTCTAAACCCAGCTCGCGTACCGCTTTAATGGGCGAACAGCCCAACCCTTGGGACCTACTCCAGCCCCAGGATGCGACGAGCCGACATCGAGGTGCCAAACCATGCCGTCGATATGGACTCTTGGGCAAGATCAGCCTGTTATCCCCGGGGTACCTTTTATCCGTTGAGCGACGGCGCTTCCACAAGCCACCGCCGGATCACTAGTTCCTGCTTTCGCACCTGCTCGAGATGTCTCTCTCACAGTCAAGCTCCCTTGTGCACTTGCACTCGACACCTGATTGCCAACCAGGCTGAGGGAACCTTTGAGCGCCTCCGTTACCTTTTGGGAGGCAACCGCCCCAGTTAAACTACCCACCAGACACTGTCCCTGATCCGGATCACGGACCTAGGTTAGACATCCAGAACGACCAGAGTGGTATTTCAACGTTGACTCCACCGACACTGGCGTGCCAGCTTCACAGTCTCCCACCTATCCTACACAAGCCGTACCGAACACCAATATCAAGCTATAGTAAAGGTCCCGGGGTCTTTCCGTCCTGCTGCGCGTAACGAGCATCTTTACTCGTAGTGCAATTTCGCCGAGCCTATGGTTGAGACAGTTGGGAAGTCGTTACGCCATTCGTGCAGGTCGGAACTTACCCGACAAGGAATTTCGCTACCTTAGGATGGTTATAGTTACCACCGCCGTTTACTGGCGCTTAAGTTCTCAGCTTCGACCCGAAGGTCTAACCGGTCCCCTTAACGTTCCAGCACCGGGCAGGCGTCAGTCCGTATACATCGTCTTGCGACTTGGCACGGACCTGTGTTTTTAGTAAACAGTCGCTTCCCACTGGTCTCTGCGGCCGAAGACGGCTTCGGGAGCAAGTCCCTACACCGCCCGCGGCCCCCCTTCTCCCGAAGTTACGGGGGCATTTTGCCGAGTTCCTTAACCATAGTTCG
>CAVYTH010000011.1:0-182500 GCA_963771345.1 uncultured Actinomycetota bacterium | reverse complement strand
CAGCCCGGCGGTGAGGTTGCCCCACTGGTCGCTGCCGCCGAACTGCAGCGTGCAGCCGTGCCGGCGGTACAGCTCGAGGAAGTCCAGGCCCTGCAGCAGCTGGTAGCTGAACTCGGTGTAGCGAGATGCCCTGCTCGGAGTTCAGCCGGGCGGCCACCGCGTCCTTGGCGATCATCCGGTTCACCCGGAAGTGCTTGCCGACGTCGCGCAGGAAGTCGATCGCCGACATCGGCTCGGTCCAGTCCAGGTTGTTCACCATCACCGCGGCGTTCTCGCCCTCGAAGGACAGGTACGGCTCGATCTGGGCGCGGATGTTCTGCACCCAGGACGCGACGGTCTCCTTGGTGTTCAGCGTCCGCTCGGCGCTCGGCCTGGGGTCGCCGATCAGCCCGGTCGACGCCGCCGACCAGCGCCAGCGGCCGGTGCCCGGCCTGCTGCAGCCGGCGCGCGGTGAGCACCTGGACCAGGTGGCCGTGGTGCAGGCTCGGCGCGGTCGGGTCGAAGCCCACGTAGTAGGTGACCGGTCCCGCGTCGAGGGCCTCGCGCAGGGCACCGAGGTCGGTGCTCTGCGCGATCAGGCCGCGCCATTGCAGGTCGTCGAGGAGCTCGTCGGCGGCGGTCACGTGGGTCTCGTGCCTCTCTCGGGTCGGGTCGGTGCCCGCCCAGCATCCCCTAGACGCCGGTACGACGGCGACGCGATACCGCCGGCGCGGTACGCCGACACGCTCGGCTCGTCCGCCAGCCAGAACCGCCACGGGTGCCCGGCGCCGTCCCCCGCGACCCCGACCCGCGGGCCGGTCCGCACGGCCTGCCCGGCGCGCCCGGCGCCGGCGTGCACCGTGAGGCAGGACGCCGGGTCGGTCGCGTCGACGCCGTCGTGGCTGCCCGTCGATGCCGAGGGCCACCGTCAGCCGGGCCGGGCCGCGGGCCAGGTCGCGCGGCGTCCGTGCCGACGTACGGCGGGAGCGTGGCCAGCGTCCGCGCCCTCGACCACCTCGCCGGCGCGCAGCAGCACCGCGGAGGCCTCGCCCTCCGGGCCGCAGACCAGGTTCATGCACCAGTGCATGCCGTAGGTGAAGTAGACGTAGACGCGGCCCGGGCGGGCCGAACATCACCGCGTTGCGCGGGGTGCGGCCGCGGAAGGCGTGCGAGCCGGGGTCCTGCCTCGCCGGCGTACGCCTCGACCTCGGTCAGCCGCACCGCGACCGGGCCGGCCGGACTGGTGTGCCGCACCGTGGCGCCCAGCAGGTCGGGGGCGACCTCGAGGACCGGGCGGGCGAAGAACTCCGGGGTCAGCAGCGGGTCAGCGCTCACCGGTCGCCCAGGCCGCGTGCTCGTGGGCGGCGTCGGCGAGCGCGGACGAGCTGCTCGCCGACCCGGACCGGCGCGGTCCCGCCGTGGGTCGAGCGCGCCAGCAGCGCGCCGCGGACCGAGAGCACCGACCGGACCTCCGGGGTGAGCCGCGGGTCGACCGTCGGCCAGGCCGGCGTCGTCGACCTCCCAGAGCTCGAGGCCGTGCTCGTCGCAGTGCCGCACCAGCCGGCCGGCGATCTCGTGCGCGTCGCGGAAGCGGCGCCCGGTGCGCACCAGCCACTCGGCGACGTCGGTGGCCAGCGCGTGCCCGGTGGCCGCAGCCGCGGTCAGCCGCTCGCTCGTCGACCCGCAGGGTCGCGACCATGCCGGCCAGCGCGGGCAGCACCAGGAGGAGCTGTCGACCGAGTCGAAGACCGGCTCCTTGTCCTCCTGCAGGTCGCGGTCGTAGGCCAGCGGCAGGCCCTTGAGCGTCGTGAGCAGGGCCATCAGGTTGCCGATCAGCCGGCCGGACTTGCCGCGGGCCAGCTCGGCGATGTCCGGGTTCTTCTTCTGCGGCATGATCGACGAGCCGGTGGCGTAGGCGTCGTCCAGCTCGACCCAGCCGAACTCGGTCGTGGCCCACAGGCAGATCTCCTCGCCCAGCCGCGACAGGTGCACGCCGATCAGCGCGGCGACGAAGCAGGAACTCGGCGACGAAGTCGCGGTCGGACACGGCGTCGATCGAGTTGGCGCACGGCGCGTCGAAGCCGAGCTCGCGCGGCCACCGCGACCGGGTCCAGCGGCAGCGACGAGCCGGCCAGCGCGCCGGCGCCGAGCGGGCGACAGCGCGGCCCGCTTGTCCCAGTCGCGCAAGCCGCTCGACGTCGCGCAGAAGGCGTGCACGTGCGCGAGCAGGTGGTGGCCGAACAGCACCGGCTGGGCGTGCTGCAGGTGGGTCATGCCGGGCATCGGCGGTGCCGCGGTGCCGCTCGGCCTGCTCGACCAGCGCCGTCTCCAGCTCGACGACCCGGGCGGCGACCTGCCGGGCGTGGTCGCGCAGGTACAGCCGCAGGTCGGTGGCGACCTGGTCGTTGCGGCAGCGGCCGGCGCGCAGCTTGCCGCCGAGGGCGCCGAGCCGCTCCAGCAGGCCGCGCTCCAGCGCGGTGTGCACGTCCTCGTCCTCGACCGTGGGCCGGAACGACCCGTCGCGCACCGCGGCGTCGAGGTCGTCCAGGGCGGCGAGCATCGCGCCGAGCTCGTCGTCCGTCGAGCAGCCCGGCGCCGTGCAGCACCCGGGCGTGCGCGCGCGACGCGGCGAGGTCGTACGGCGCCAGCCGCCAGTCGAACTGCACGCTAGACCGACAGCGCGGCCAGCGCCTCGCTCGGGCCGCCGCCGAACCGCCCGCCCCACAGCCGGGTCGTCGTACCGCCGTTCTCCGGTCCGCTCACGCCTCGATCATCCTCTGCTGCAGTTCGACCACGTATGGCAGGTGGGTCGGTACTTTGCGAGGTGCCTGCGCCTCGCAACGTACTCGTACGCCTGCCATACGTGGTCGACGGCGGTTCCGTTCGGGGCGGGTCAGGCTGGGGGGTGGGGGGTGCCGACGCGCTGGTCGCGGCGGGCGGCCATCTTGCTGGGCAGGCCCCACAGCTCGACGAAGCCCTTGGCCAGCGACTGGTCGAACGTGTCGCCGGCGTCGTAGGTCGCCAGCTCGAAGTCGTACAGCGCTGCCTCGCTGCGCCGGCCGGTCACGACGGCCCGGCCGCCGTGCAGGGTCAGCCGGACCTCGCCGGAGACGTGCGCGTTGCGCCTCGTCGATGAAGGCGTCCAGCGCCCGCTTCAGCGGCGAGAACCACAGGCCGTCGTAGACCAGCTCGCCCCAGCGCTGGTCGACGGTCCGCTTGAACCGGGCCAGGTCGCGCTCGACGGTGACGTTCTCCAGCTCCTGGTGGGCGGTGATCAGCGCGATCGCGCCCGGCGCCTCGTAGACCTCGCGGCTCTTGATGCCGACCAGCCGGTCCTCGACCATGTCGAGCCGGCCGACGCCCTGCGCGCCGGCCCGCCGGTTCAGCTCCAGGATCGCCTGGAGCATCGTCACGGGCCGGCCGTCGATCGCCACCGGGACGCCCTCGTCGAAGGTGATGACGACCTCGTCGGCGTCGCGCGGCACCGCCGGGTCGGCGGTGTAGGCGTAGACGTCCTCGATCGGGCCGTTCCAGATGTCCTCGAGGAAGCCGGTCTCGACCGCGCGGCCCCAGAGGTTCTGGTCGATGGAGTACGGCGACTTCTTGGTGACGTCGATCGGCAGGCCCTTCTCCTCGGCGAACGCGATCGCCTTGTCCCGGGTCATGCCGGAGTCCCGGACCGGCGCGATCACCTTCAGGTCCGGCGCGAGCGCGCCGATGCCGACCTCGAAGCGGACCTGGTCGTTGCCCTTGCCGGTGCAGCCGTGCGCGACCCGATGTGCCGCCGTGGTACCGGCGCGGCCGCGACCAGGTGCTTGACGATCAGCGGCCGGGACAGCGCGGAGACCAGCGGGTAGCGGTCCATGTAGAGCGCGTTGGCCTGCAGCGCGGGCAGGCAGTAGTCGTCGGCGAACTCGTCCTTGGCGTCGAGCACCACGGCCTCGACCGCGCCGCAGTCCAGCGCGCGCTGGCGGATGACCTCCATGTCCTCGCCGCCCTGGCCGACGTCGACCGCGACGGCGATCACCTCGGCGCCGGTCTCCTCGGCGATCCAGCCGATGGCGACGGAGGTGTCCAGGCCTCCGGAGTAGGCGAGGACGACGCGCTCGGTCATGGGGTTCTCCTGTGTGCGGTGTCGTCGGTCAGGTCTGGGTCGGGTCAGGTCTGCGGTGCGGCCAGGTCGAGCAGGCGGGCGGCCAGGGCGTCGCCACCGGCCGGGTCGCGGGCGATCACCAGCATGGTGTCGTCGCCGGCGATGGTGCCGACGACCTCCGGCAGGCCGGCCCGGTCGAGCGCGGAGGCCAGGAACTGCGCGGCGCCCGGCGGGGTGCGCAGCACGACGAGGTTGGCCGCGGCGTCGGCCGCGACGAGCAGCTCGCGCGCCAGCCGGGACAGCCGGCCGGCCGCCTCGCCGTCGGCCGGTGCGAGCCGCGGCGTCGGGTCGCCGCCCTCGGCGGGACGGCGTAGACCAGGTCGCCCCCGCCGTCGCGGACCTTGACCGCGCCGAGCTCGTCCAGGTCGCGGGACAGCGTGGCCTGGGTGACCGCGAGCCCGTCGCCGGCGAGCAGCTCGGCCAGCTCGGCCTGCGAGCGGACCCGGCGGGTCTCGAGCAGCTCGACGATCCGGCGGTGCCGCGCGGTCCTGGACGGTCGGCGCAGCTGCTCGTGTCATGCACGTCAGCTGCTCCAGCAGCCAGGCGAGCAGCGCCTTCTGGGCGTGCAGCCGGTTCTCGGCCTGGTCCAACACGACGCTCTGCGGGCCGTCGATCACCTCGGCGGTGATCTCCTCGCCGCGGTGCGCGGGCAGGCAGTGCAGCACGATCGCGTCCGGCGCGGCCCGGCCGAGCGCGGCCTCGTCGACCGCGTACGGGACGAAGGGTGCCGACCGGTCGCCGGCTCGCCCTCCTGCCCCATCGACATCCAGGTGTCGGTGGCGAGCACGTCGGCGCCGTCGGCCGCGGCCTGCGGGTCGCGGACGTGCGTCGACCGAGCCGCCGGTCGCCGCCGGCGATCTCGCGCGCCCGGGCCAGGATCGCCGGGTCCGGGTCGTAGCCGGCCGGGCGAGCCGACCCGCACGTGCATCCCGGCGGTGGCCCCGCCGAGCAGGTAGGAGTGGGCCATGTTGTTGGCGCCGTCGCCGAGGTAGGCCAGCGTCAGCCCGGCCGGGCGCCTCTTGTGCTCCCGGACGGTCTGCAGGTCGGCCAGGATCTGGCACGGGTGGAACCCGTCGGTCAGCGCGTTGACCACCGGCACCGCGGCTGACCGCGGCCAGCGCGTCGAGCCGGTCCTGGCCGAAGGTCCGCCAGACGATCGCCGCGCACTGCCGGTCCAGCACCCGCGCGGTGTCCTCGATCGGCTCGCCCCGGCCGAACTGGGTGGTCTGCGCGTCGATGACCAGCGGGTAGCCGCCGAGCTCGGCGATGCCGACCTCGAACGACACCCGGGTGCGGGTCGACGGCTTGTCGAACAGCACCGCGACCGCCCGCGGCCCGGCCAGCGGCTGCCGGCCGAACCGGTCGGCCTTCATCGCGGTCGGCGAGGTCGAGCACCTCGGCCTGCTCGGCGGGGCTGAGGTCGTCGTCGCGCAGGAAGTGCCGGGTCACGGAGCGTCCCTTCGGTCGGTGTCGGTCGACCGGAGGTATGCGGCGTGCCATCGCGGCATCGAGGATCCCCGGCAGCGCGGCGACGAACGCGTCGGCCTGCGCGTCGGTGAGGATCAGCGGCGGCGCCAGCCGGATCGACGTCCGGGGCGACCGCGTTGACCAGGAACCCGGCGCTCCCGGGCCGCCGCCTCGACGGCGGCCGCGACCGGCGCGGTGAGCGACGATGCCGAGCAGCAGCCCGGCGCCGCGCACGTCGGCGACCAGCGGGTGGCCGAGCCCCTCGATGCCGCGCGGCAGCCGCTCGCCGAGCCGCTGCCGTGGTCGAGCAGCCCGTCGGCTCGATCGTGTCGAGCACGGCGAGCGCGGCCGCGCAGGCGACCGGGTTGCCGCCGAACGTGGTGCCGTGCTGGCCGGGCGCCGAGCAGCGTCGGCGGCGTCGCCGAACGCCAGGCAGGCGCCGATCGGCAGGCCGCCGCCGAGCCCCTTGGCCAGGGTGACGACGTCGGGCTCGACGCCCGTCGGCCTGGTGGGCGAACCACGCGCCGGTGCGGCCGATGCCGGTCTGCACCTCGTCGAGCACGAGCAGCGCGCCGTGCTGGCGCGGTGACCTGCGCGGGCCGCGGCGAGGTAGCCGGCCGGGGCGGGCACGACGCCGCCCTCGCCCTGGATCGGCTCGAGGACCACCGTCGCGGTCCGCGTCGCCGACCGCGGCCGCAGCGCCGGCGCGTCGCCGTACGGCACGAAGGTGACGTCGCCCGGCAGCGGCTCGAACGGCGTCCGCTTGGCCGGCTGGCCGGTCAGCGCCAGCGCGCCCATCGTGCGGCCGTGGAAGCCGCCCTCGGCGGCGACCATCGTGGTGCGGCCGGTCCGCCGGGAGAGCTTGAACGCCGCCTCGTTGGCCTCGGCGCCGGAGTTGCAGAAGAACACCCGGCCCGTCGCCGGCCGGTCAGCGCGAGCAGCCGCTCGGCCAGCCGCAGCGGCGGCTCGTTGGCGACGAGGTTCGAGATGTGCCCGAGCGTGGCGACCTGCGCGGTCACGGCCGCGACGACCGCGGGGTGGGCGTGGCCGAGCGCGTTGACCGCGATGCCGGCGACCAGGTCGAGGTACGCGCTGCCCGTCGTCGTCCCAGACCGTCGCGCCGTCGCCGCGGACCAGCGCCAGCGTCGGCGTCGGCGTACGTCGGCATCATCGACGTCGGTCCACGCGGCTGCAGCGTCACGGTGCACCTCCGTTCCGACGCCCTCGTCGGTGAACACCTCGAGGAGCAGGGCGTGCGGCACCCGGCCGTCGATCACGTGCGCCTCGGCACTCCGCCGCGCACCGCCCGCAGGCAGGCCTCCATCTTCGGCACCATGCCGGTCGCCAGGCTGGGCAGCAGCGCCTCGAGGTCGTCGGCGGTGATGCTGGAGATGACGTCGTCAGGCTCGGGGTCGTCGCGTCGGCGGCCAGTCGCCGTACAGGCCCTCGACGTCGGTGAGCACGACGAGCTTCTCCGCGCCGAGCGCGACGGCCAGCGCCGCGGCCGCGGTGTCGGCGTTGACGTTGTAGACCTCGCCGCCGGTGCCGCGGGCGATGCTGGACACGACCGGGATGCGGCCGTCGGCGACCAGGCCCTGCACGACGCCGGGGTCGACCGCGACCACGTCGCCGACCAGGCCGAGGTCGACCGGCTCGCCGTCGACCTCGAGGTGGTGCGGCTCGGCGGTGAACAGGTGGGCGTCCTCGCCGGACAGCCCGACCGCGAACGGCCCGTGCGCGTTGACCAGGCCGACGATCTCGCGCTGCACCTGGCCGACGAGCACCATCCGCACGACGTCCATCGCCTCGGGCGTGGTGACCCGCAGGCCGGCGGCGAACTCGCTCTCGATGCCGAGCCGGTCGAGCTGCTCGGTGATCTGCGGTCCGCCGCCGTGCACGACGACGGGGCGCAGGCCGGCGTACCGCAGGAACACGACGTCCTCGGCGAACGCCTGCTGCAGCGTCGTGTCGGTCATCGCGTTGCCGCCGTACTTGACCACGACCGTGCGGCCGTGGAACCGCTCCAGCCAGGGCAGCGCCTCGACCAGCACGCCGGCCTTCTCCAGGGCCTTCGCGTGCCGGCTCGGCTGCACGGTGTCGCGGGTGTCGCGTGTCGGGCTCATGTCGAGTACGCCGAGTTCTCGTGGACGTAGGCGGCGGTGAGGTCGTTGGTCCAGATCGTCGCCTCCTGGTCGCCGGCACCCAGGTCGACGGTGATGGTGACCTCGCGCGCCGACAGGTCGACCTTGCCGCGGTCCTCGGCGGCCGCGCCGTCGCGGCACACCCAGACACCGTTGATGGCGACCGCGAGGTGCTCGGGCTCGAAGGCGGCGTCGGTGGTGCCGACCGCGCCGAGCACCCGGCCCCAGTTCGGGTCCTCGCCGATGATCGCGCACTTGAGCAGGTTGCTGCGCGACACCGCCCGGCCGACCGTCACGGCGTCGTCGACCGTCGCCGCGCGGGCGACCGTCACCGCGATGCTCTTCGTCGAGCCCTCGGCGTCGGCGACGAGCTGCCGGGCCAGGTCGGCGCAGACGGTCTCGACGGCGGCCAGCAGCTCGTCGTCGGCCGGCGTGGTCCCGGAGGCGCCGGACGCGAGCAGCAGGACGGTGTCGTTGGTGGACATGCAGCCGTCGGAGTCGACCCGGTCGAAGGTCGTCGAGGTGGCCTGCCGCAGCACGCGCGTCCAGCCGGTCCGGCTCCACGACGGCGTCGGTGGTGAGGACGACGAGCATCGTCGCGAGCCCGGGCGCGAGCATCCCGGCGCCCTTGGCCATCCCGCCGACCAGGAAGCCCGCGCCGACCGCGACGGCCTGCTTCGGGACCGAGTCGGTGGTCATGATGGCCCGCGCCGCGTCGTCGGCGCCTGCCACGGCGAGCAGCGGTACGGCGGCGTCGACGCCGGCCAGCAGCCGGTCGATCGGCAGCCGCTCGCCGATCAGCCCGGTCGAGCAGACCGCGACGTCGCCGGCCGAGACGCCCAGCGCCATGGCGACCCACTCCGCGGTCGCGTGGGTGTCCTGGAACCCGGCGGGGCCGGTGCAGGCGTTGGCGCCGCCGGAGTTGAGGACGACCGCGTCGACCCGCCCGTCGCGCACCACCTGCTGCGACCAGACCACCGGTGCGGCCTTGACCCGGTTGCCGGTGAACACGCCGGCCGCCGCCCGGGCCGGGCCGTCGTTGACGACCAGCGCGACGTCGAGCAGGCCGCTGCCCTTCAGCCCGGCGGCGACGCCCGCCGCCCGGAACCCGTGTGCCGCGGTGACGGTCATGGCGCCGACTCCGTTCGACCGGGCAGGCCGGCGGTCTCGGCCAGCCCGAGCACCAGGTTGGCGTTCTGGATCGCCTGGCCGGCCGCGCCCTTGACCAGGTTGTCGAGGGCGGCGACCACGACCGCCCGGCCGCTGTGCCGGTCGGCCGCGACCTGCAGGTGCACGCTGTTGCTGCCGAGGGTCGCCGCCGTCGTCGGCCAGGTGCCCTCCGGCAGCACGTGCACGAACGGCTCGTCGTCGTACGCCGCGTGCAGCGCCTCCCGCAGGTGGGCCTCGGTCGTCCCGGCCGCCAGCCGGGCGGTGCAGGTGGCGAGGATCCCGCGCGGCATCGGCGCGAGCACCGGCGTGAACGACAGCGTGACGCCGGTGCCGGCCGCCGCGGACAGCGACTGCTCCATCTCCGGCGTGTGCTGGTGCACCCCGCCCGCCTTGTACGACGACAGCGCGCCCATCACCTCGCTGCCGAGCAGTGCGGCCTTGGCCGACCGCCCGGCGCCCGAGGTGCCGGAGGCCGCGACGACCACGACGTCGGCCGGCTCGACCAGGGCGGCCTTGAGCAGCGGCGCCAGGCCGAGGGCGACCGTGGTGGCGTAGCAGCCCGGGGTTCGCGACCCGGGTGGCGCCGGCGAGCGTGCTGCGGGCGCCGGGCAGCTCGGGCAGCCCGTAGGGCCAGCTGCCGGCGTACGTGCCGCCGTAGTAGGTGGACCAGGCGGCCGCGCTGGCGAGCCGGAAGTCGGCGCCGAGGTCGACCACCGGCAGGTCCGCGGGGAGCCCGGCCACCAGGGCGGCGGACTGGCCGTGCGGCAGCGCCAGGAAGACCAGGTCGGCCTCGGCGAGGACGGCCGGCTCGGTCGGGGCGAAGGTGGCGCCGGCGAGCTGCGGGAGCTGGGGGTGCAGCTCGGTGACCGTCCGGCCGGCGGCGCTGCCGGCGGCGACGGGCCCGATGCCGAGCCCGGGGTGGCCCAGGAGCAGCCGCAGCAGCTCGCCTCCTGCGTAGCCGCTGGCACCCGCCACCGCTGCGATCCGTCCCACCTGCATGAGTATGCGGTGTCACGCACATTCATGCAAACGCGATCCGGCGCTGCAGCGGCCGTTGTCGCCGCGATCAGCCGGGAGCATGCTGATCAGGACCAACGGGAGGCCGCGGTGGCTGCAGACGACGCCGGCCGCATCGATGCGGACCTCCTCCAGCGTGACCTCGCCGAGGCCCGCGAGCACCTGGCCGCCACCAGCGAGGTCCTCAGCGTGCTGGGCCGGTCCCGGTCGGACCTCGACGCGATCCTCGGCGCGGTCGTCGACGCGGTTCGCCAGCTCTGCCGGGCCGACGCGGCCCTGATCTACCTGCTGGACGACGACGTCTACCGGGTCGCCCGCAGCTCCGGCGTCTCGACGGAGGTCTCGGACTACATCGCGTCCCACCCGTTCGCCCTCGACCCCGGCACCCTGAGCGGCCGGGTCGGCCTGTCCCGGCGGCTCGGGCAGATCGAGGACGTCCTGCTGGACACGTCGTACGGCCGTGGCGACGCCCAGCGGGTGGCCGGCTTCCGCACCGTTGTGGCCGCGCCGCTGCTGCTGGACGACGACCTGGTCGGGGTCCTCAACCTGTGGCGCAGCGAGGTGCGGCCGTTCGACGAGCGGGAGACCACCCTGCTGTCCGCCTTCGCCGCGCACGCCGCCGTCGCGATCCAGAACGCGCACCTCGTCCGGGCGCTCGAGCTGCGCAGCGCCGAGCTCGAGGTCGCCGGCCGGCACAAGTCCGAGTTCCTCGCGAGCATGTCGCACGAGCTGCGCACCCCGCTGAACGCCGTGATCGGCTTCTCCGAGGTGCTCCTCGAGCGGATGTTCGGCGACCTCAACGAGCGGCAGGAGGAGTACCTCCGCGACATCCTGGCCTCCGGCCGGCACCTCCTCGAGCTGCTCAACGACATCCTGGACCTGTCCAAGGTCGAGGCCGGCGCCCTCGAGCTGGAGCCGTCCGACTTCGACGTCGACGCGGCCATCCAGAACGCCGCGTCGATGATGCGGGAGCGCGCGACCAGCGCGGGTGTGCGGCTGGTCGCCGACCCGAGCCCCGAGCTGCCCTGGCTGCACGCCGACGAGCGCCGGTTCATGCAGGTGCTGCTCAACCTGCTGTCGAACGCGGTGAAGTTCACCCCCGAGGGCGGGACAGTGACGGTCACCGCGACCTCCGACGGCCCGCTGCTGGAGGTGCGCGTGCAGGACACCGGCGTCGGCATCCCCGCGACCGAGCACCAACGCATCTTCGACTCCTTCCAGCAGGGCGGCCGCTCCCCCCGGAGGCAGGAGGGGACCGGACTCGGACTGACCCTGTCCCGGCGCATCGTCGAGCTGCACGGCGGCGAGATCTGGGTCGACAGCGAGGTCGGGCGCGGCAGCACGTTCGGCTTCCGGCTGCCGACCGGGGCGGTCACCGGCCCCGAGGGAGGCGCTGACGGCGACGGTCCGGGTCCGGTGGTGCTGCTGGTGGACGACGACCCCAGCTCGGTCGACCTGCTGCGTGCCTACCTCGAGGGCAGCGGCCATCAGGTCGCGGTGGCCCGCAACGGCGTCGACGGCCTGGCCGCCGTACGCCGGGACCGGCCGGCGGCCGTGATCCTGGACATCCGACTGCCGGGGATGGCCGGCTGGGAGGTGCTCTCGGCGGTGAAGGCCGACCCGGCGGTCGCCTCGACGCCGGTGATCGTCGTGTCGGTGCTGGACGAGCGGAGCCGCGGGATGGCGCTGGGCGCGTCGGCGTACCTCATCAAGCCGGTGAGCCGCGACGACGTGCTGATGGCCCTCGCCCGGGTCGTCCGCCCGGGCGCGACCACGAGGAGCGGGCCGTGACCGGCCGGCGGATCCTCGTCGTGGAGGACAACGACCTCAACCTGCGGCTGGTCCGGGACGTCCTGCAGCACGCGGGGTACGTCGTCGTGGAGGCCCGCACCGGCGAGCAGGGTGTCGCCCTGGCCACGGACAGCCCGCCCGACCTGATCCTGATGGATCTCGGCCTGCCCGGCATGGACGGCACCGAGGCGCTGCATGTGCTGCGGAGCAGCCCGGTCACGGCTGCCGTGCCGGTCGTCGCGGTGACCGCCTTCGCGATGGCGGAGGACCGGCAGCGGACCCTGTCCGCCGGCTTCGACGGCTACCTGACCAAACCCCTGGACGTGCTGGCCCTGCCCGGGCAGCTGCGCGACTACCTCGCGGTAGAGAGGCAGACCTGATGACCGACGAAGGTGACGAGGGCGTGGTGCTGGTCGTCGACGACCAGGCACCCAACCGGCGACTGCTGGACGCGGTGCTGACGCCGCGCGGCTACCGCGTCGTCACCGCGGACTCGGGCGAGGAGGCGCTGCAGCTCCTCACGGCGGAACGACCCGACGTCGTCCTGCTCGACATCGTGATGCCCGGCATCGACGGCTACGAGGTCTGCCGACGGATCCGGGCCGACGAACGGACCGCCCTGCTGCCGGTCGTGATGATCACGGCGAGCGGCGAGCAGGAGAAGCTGATGGCGACCGAGGCCGGCGCGGACGACTTCGTCACCAAGCCGTTCGACCAGTCCGAGCTGCTCGCCCGGGTCCGGTCCCTGGTGCGCGTCAACCGCTACCACGAGACCGTGGTCACGCAGGCCACCCAGCTCGCCGAGTGGAACGAGAAGCTGGAGCAACGGGTGACCGAGCAGGTCGCCGAGCTGGACCGGGTCGGCCGGCTGCGCCGGTTCTTGTCGCCGCAGGTCGCCGAGCTCGTCATGCGGGACGGGGAGGATGCGGTCCTCGAGGGCCACCGCCGGGAGATCGTCGTCGTGTTCTGCGACCTCCGCCGCTTCACGCCGTTCGCGGAGACCAGCGAGCCCGAGGAGGTGATGGCCGTGCTCCGCGAGTACCACGCAGCGCTGGGCGATCTCGTCACCCGCTACGAGGGGACGCTGGAACGGTTCACCGGCGACGGCGTGATGGTCTTCTTCAACGACCCGTTCCCGTGCGACGACGCCGCGGACCGGGCCGTGGGCATGGCCGTGGCGATGCGTGGACGCATCCGCGACCTCGCCTCCAGCTGGACCGCCCGCGGTCACGACCTGGCGTTCTCGATCGGCATCGCCCAGGGCTACGCGACCCTGGGCCGCATCGGGTTCGAGGGCCGGTTCGACTATGCCGCGATCGGCAGCGTCACCAACCTGGCCGCCCGGCTGTGCTCCGAGGCCGCACCGTGGGAGGTGTACGTCACTCAGCGGGTGCAGTCGGCCGTCGGTGGGAGAGCCGTGACCGATCCCGTCGGCGAGCTGAGTCTGCGCGGCTTCAGCCGGCCGGTGTCGGTGTTCTCCGTCCGCGGGCTCGACGCCGCCCAGGTGTCGTCGTGATCGGCGCGCCCGCGACCACCCGAGCGGCCGGCCTGACCCTGGGCGAGCTCGACGAGGAGCAGCGCTACGCCCGGTTCGACCAGCTGCAGACCCGGATGGCGGACGTGTGGAACGCCATGCGTCTCAACCGGGCCGGCGAGTCGGTCGTCGTGCTCCCCTCGGTCACCCTGGACCGCGTCTCCGAGGGCAGCGGCGGGCTCACCCAGGCGATGGAGGAGCGGTTCCTCTTCCTGCTCCTCCTGCTGCGCCAGCCTCGGCTGCAGATGGTCTACATCACCTCGATGCCGATCCGTCCGACGATCGTGGAGTACTACCTCGCGCTGCTGCCGGGCGTGATCCCGAGCCACGCCAAGAAGCGGCTGCACCTGGTTGCCGTCGGCGACTCCACGCCGCGCCCGCTGTCGGAGAAGCTGCTGGAACGCCCACGGCTGCTCAGGCACATCACCGAGCTCGTGCCGGACCGCTCGATGTCCCACCTGATCCCGTACAACACCACGCCGCTCGAGCGGGACGTCGCGCTGTCGCTGGGGATCCCCATGTACGGAGCCGACCCTCGGCTCGCCGACTGGGGATCGAAGAGCGGCTGCCGCCAGCTCTTCGCCGAGGAAGGCGTGCGCCATCCGCTCGGGCACGAGAACCTGCACACCCTCGACGACGTGACCGCTGCGCTGGTCGCCATGCGGGGTCGCGAGCCCGCCATGGGCGGAGCGATCGTCAAGCTGAACGAAGGGGTGTCGGGGGCCGGGAACGCCTTCGTCGACCTGGCCGGCCTGGGCCCGGCCGGCTCGGCGGCCGAGACCGCAGAGGTCGCGCAACGGGTGCAGGCGATGCGGCTGGAGAGCCCCCACGTTCCGCTGGCCGCCTATGTCGCGAAGCTCGCCGAGCGGGGCGGCATCGTCGAGCAGCTCGTGACCGGCGCCGAGGTGCGCAGTCCGAGCGTGCAGCTGCGGGTCCTGCCAGGCGGCGACGTCGAGCTGCTCTCGACGCACGACCAGCTGCTGGGTGGTCCGGGCGGGCAGAGCTACCTCGGTGCGAAGTTCCCGGCCGACTTCGCCTACGCCCGCAGCATTTCGGCCGAGGCCCGCACGGTCGGGGCCAGGCTGGCGCGCGAGGGGGTGCTCGGCCGGTTCGCCATCGACTTCGTCGTCGTCCGGCGGGCCGACGGGGGCTGGGACGTGTTCGCCATCGAGATCAACCTGCGCAAGGGCGGCACGACTCACCCGTTCCTGACCCTGCAGTTCCTTACCGACGGGCGGTACGACGCGGAGACCGGCCTGTTCCGGACTCCGGCCGGCACCGAGCGGCACCTGGTGGCCACCGACCACCTGGAGTCGCCGCTGCTGCGGGGGCTGAGCGTCGACGACCTGTTCGACATCGTGGCCCGGCACGGGCTCCACTTCGACCAGGCCCGGCAGACCGGTGTGGTCCTGCACATGATCAGCTCACTGACCGAGCTCGGCCGGATCGGCCTGACGGCAGTCGGCGACAGCCCGGCGGATGCCGACCGCCGGCATCGCCACGCGGAGAAGATCCTGCTGCAGGAGGCCGCAGCCGCAGTCGGCGACGGACCGGTCCTGGCCTGAGCGGGCGGCTCAGCCGAGCGGGTCCGCGTCTCCGTGCGGGCGCAGGCGCAGTGTCCGGGCGTCCCGGTCCCGGATCGTGCCCGCGAGAGCGAGCAGCGCGTCGAGGTCGTCCCGGGCGGCATGCACGAACCGGCCGTGCAGGGCGTCGAGCTCGCCACGGGCGAACCGCCGGACCAGGTCGACCATCCGCTGCACCTCGTTCCACGGCTGCTCGTCGGGCGGCCCCCACATCGTCTCGGTCATGTCTGTGCGCACCAGGCCGGGGCTCGCCTCGAGCACGGTCACGCCGGTGCCGTCCAGTGCCGCCGCCATCGAGTCGGTCAGCCGGGAGAGCGCCGCCTTCGACGTCGCGTACGCCGACCAGCCGGCGTTCGGCCGGTGACCCATCCCGCTGCCGACGTGCAGCACCCGGCCGCTCCCCCGGGCCACCATCGACGGCAGCACCGCGTGGGCGAGCAGGAACGGGCCACGCAGGTTGGTCTCGAGCACCCGCCACCAGTCGGCTGGGGTCGGCCTGCCACGGCGTGGCCTCGGTGCTCTCGCGCAGGCCGGCGTTGCTCACCAGCAGGTCGATCGGCCCGAGGTGCCGGGTGATGTCGTCGACGGCCGCGCGCACCTGGCCGCTGCGGGTGACGTCGGCGGGCACCGCGGCACCGAGCCCGCCGGCCCGGACCACCTCGTCCAGGACGGCGTCGAGCCCGGCCCGGCTGCGCCCCATCAGCGCGACGTGCGCGCCGTCGGCGGCCAGCGCGAGCGCGACCTCGCGGCCGATCCCGCGTCCGGCGCCGGTGACCAGTGCCACCTGTCCCGCGAGGTCAGGCACCGCGCAGGACCGCCCCGGTCCGCCGGGCCGCCTCGGCGACGGCGGCCTCCCGGGCAGCGGTGGCCTCCTCGACGGTGAGGGTCCGGTCGGGCGCGCGGAACCGCAGGGCGTAGGCGAGCGACGCCTTGCCCTCGCCGACCTGCTCGCCCCGGTAGACGTCGAACAGCCGCACGACTCCAGCAGCTCGCCCGCGCCGTCGCGCAGCGCGGACTCGACCTCGGCGGCCGGCACGTGCGGCGTCGACGACGAGCGCGACGTCCTGGGTCGCCGGCGGGTACGTCGACAGCCGCGGCGCCGGGACCGGGTCGGTCCGCTCCCCCAGCAGCTCGAGGTCGAGCTCCATCGCGCAGGTGCGCTCCGGCAGGCCGAAGCGCGGCGACCACCCGCGGGTGCAGCTCGCCCGCGTGGCCGACGACGGCGCCGTCGCGCAGCAGCGCCGCGCAGCGGCCCGGGTGCCACGGCGCGTGCTGGTCGGCCCGCACCTCGACCTCGACCCGGGCCTCCGCGGCGACGGTCCGGGCCGCCTCGACGGCGTCCGCCCAGGTGGCTGCGCGGCCGCGGGCCCCACCAGCCGGCCGGCTCGCGCGCGCCGGCGAGGACCGCCGCGACCCGCAGCGGCTGCGCGGGCAGCGCGGCCTGCAGCCCGGCCACCTCGTCGTCGGTCGGCCGCCGGGCGACGGAGGGCCGGGGCGGCTCGGGCAGGGGGTCCGGTCCCGGGCCGCACGACGGGTCCGACCTCGAACAGGGCGACGTCGGTGGCGCCGCGGCCGACGTTGCGGCGCAGCGCCGCGAGCAGACCGGGCAGCAGCGTGGTGCGCAGCAGCGGCTCCTCGTCGGAGAGCGGGTTGGCCAGCCGCAGCGCGTTGCGCCGGTCGTCGTCGGCCGGCAGGCCGAGCGCGTCGAGCTCGGCCACGCCGAGGAACGGGTAGGTCGGCGCCTCGACGTAGCCGGCGTGCGCCAGCGCCAGCCCGACCCGGCGCCGGAGCCGCTGCCGGTCCGGTAAGCCCGGGCCGGCCGGCGCCTGCGGCAGCAGGGCGGGCACCGAGTCGTAGCCCACCAGCCGGATGACCTCCTCGTCGAGGTCGGCCGGGTGCGCGAGGTCGGGCCGCCAGCTCGGCGGCGTCACGACCCAGGGCTGCGACGACGCGTCGACGACGCAGCCGACCTCGACCAGGCAGCGCGACACCTCGTCGGGGCTGATCGGCAGGCCCGCCGTCCGGCCCGGCCGGGCCGGGTCCAGCTCGATGTGCGCGGACCGCCTGCGGGTGCAGCACCTCGGTCGAGCCGACGTACGTCGCGCCGCCCAGGTCGGTGCAGCAGCTGCACCGCACGGGTGCGTCGCCACCGGCGGCAGCTCGGGGTCGACGCCGCGCTCGAAGCGCTTGGACGCCTCGGACGTGACAGCTTGTGCCGGCGCGACATCCGCGCGACCGCGACCGGGTCGAAGTGCGCCGCCTCGATGCACCAGGTCGGTGGACGCCGCGTCGACCTCGGTCGTCAGCGCCGCCCATGATGCCGGCCAGGCCGACGGCACCGCGGTCGTCGGCGATGACGAGGTCCTCGGCGTCAGGTCGCGCCGGACGTGGTCGAGCGTCTCCAGCTTCTCGCCCGGCCGCGCCCGCCGGACGGTGACCGCGCCCTGCAGCCGGCCGCGGTCGAAGGCGTGCAGCGGCTGGCCCAGCTCGAGCATGACGTAGTTGGTGACGTCGACCGCCAGCGAGACCGGCCGCATCCCGCACAGCAGCAGCCGTCGCGGCCATCCACAGCGGGGTGCCGCGCGGCGGGGTCCAGGCCCGTCGACGGTGCGCAGCGACGAAGCGGTCGCGCGCGGTCGGGTCGTCGACCACGCCGGGGTGGCCGGCGCCGTCGATCGGCAGCGGGTCGAGGTCGGCCGGGTCGTGGAAGGCGACGCCGTACGCCGTGGCCGCCTCGCGGGCGATGCCGCGGATCGACAGGCGTAGCCCGGTCCGGGCGTGACGGCGATGTCGAGGACCTCGTCGCGCAGGTCCAGCAGCGCGACCGCGTCGGCGCCCAGCGCCGCATCGCCGACCAGGGCCGGAGCGAGCACCAGGATGCCGTCGTGGTCGTCGCCGATGCCCAGCTCGCGGCTCGAGCAGATCATGCCGTCGCTGACGTGGCCGTAGGTCTTGCGCGCGGCGATCGCGAAGCCGCCGGGCAGCACGACCCCGGCAGCGCGACCACGACCTGGTCGCCGACCGCGAAGTTCCGCGCGCCGCAGACGATGCCCGCGCGGGTTCACCGTCGCCGACGTCGACCTGGCAGCAGCGGATGGTCTTGCCGTTGCTGGCGGTCTCCTCCTCGAACGTCAGCACCCGGCCGACCACGACCGGCCCGGTGATGTCGTGCGCCGAGCGCTCGACGGTCTCGACCTCGAGGCCGGCGGCGATGAGCCGCTCGGCCAGCGTCGCGGCCGGTGACGTCGGCCGGCAGGTCGGCGTACTCGCGCAGCCAGGACAGCGGGACGCGCATCAGATCTCCATCCCGAACGGGCAGTGTGAAGCGCACGTCGCCCTCGACCATGTCGCGCATGTCCTCGACGCCGTGGCGGAACATCAGCGTCCGCTCGATGCCCATCCCGAACGCGAACCCGCTGTACCGCTCGGGGTCGACGCCGCAGGCGACGCAGCACCCGCGGGTTGACCATGCCGCAGCCGCCCCACTCGATCCAGCCCTCGGACGAGCAGGTGCGGCACGGGCGGTCCGGGTTGCCGACCGAGTCGCCGCGGCAGACGAAGCACTGCAGGTCCATCTCGGCGCTCGGCTCGGTGAACGGGAAGTAGGACGGGCGCAGCCGGGTGACGATGCCGGCGCCGAACATCGCCCGGGCGAAGTGGTCGAGGGTGCCCTTCAGGTGCGCCATCGTGATGCCCTCGTCGACGACCAGCCCCTCGACCTGGTGGAACACCGGCGTGTGCGTCGCGTCCAGCTCGTCGGTGCGGTAGACCCGGCCCGGGCAGACCACGTAGATCGGCGGCTCGCGGCGCAGCATGCGTGCGGATCTGCACCGGCGAGGTGTGGGTGCGCAGCACGACGCCGGAGTCCTGGCGGACTCGACGAAGAACGTGTCCTGCATGGTGCGCGCGGGGTGGTCCGGGCGGCATGTTCAGCGCGTCGAAGTTGAACCACTCGGCCTCGACCTCGGGGCCTTCGGCGACCTCGTAGCCCATCGCGACGAACACGTCGGCGATCCGCTCCATGAGGGTGGTCAGCGGGTGCCGGGCGCCGGGCGGCGACGCGGTCCCAGGGCAGCGTGACGTCGACGGCCTCCTCGACCAGGACGCGCTCGTCGCGCTCGCCTCGAGCTCGCTCCTGCCGGGCGGCCAGCGCCTCGGTGACGGCTCGCCGGGCGGTGCCGACGCGCTTGCCGGCCTCGGCCTTGGCCGCCGGCGGCAGGGCGCCGATCTCGCGGTTGGCCAGCGCCAGCGGCGAGCGGTCGCCGGCGTGCGCGAGCCGCACCGCCTTGCAGCGCGTCGAGGTCGGCGGCGGCCGCGATGGCGGCGAGCGCTGCCGTCGCGGGCGCGCTCGACCTCGTCGGCGTTCAAGGGCGGTCACCTGCACAGGGTCGTAGGACTTGTTCGGTGCGGACATGGGTGCTCCGGTCGGACGCGGGCGGTGGCGCCGCCCGAGTCTAGGTGTCGTCGCAGCGTGGACGACCGCGGGCCGCGCGTGGCGGACGGCTGCGGGCCCGCAGCGCCCCGTGTCGCGTCAGTCGGCGAAGTCGGGGGTCGCGGCGGGCAGCACGAATCGGAACCGGCACCGCCGCCGGGGCCGCGACCGACCTCGATGTGCCCGCCGTGCGCCTCGACCAGGCCCCTGACGATGTACAGCCCGAGCCCGGTGCCGCCGCGGCGGCCGGACCGCCAGAACCGGGTGAACACGCGGTCGCGCTGCTCGTCGGGGATGCCCTCGCCCTCGTCGCTCACGGTCACCGACGCACCGTCGCCGGCCGGCTCGACCTCGATGGTCACCGTCCCGGCGCCGTGCCGCAGGGCGTTTTCGAGCAGGTTGCCCAGGACCTGGTCGACCTTGTCGGCGTCGACCCACATCTCCGGGATGCCGTCGGCGACCCGCACCAGGAACTTGGCCGGGTCCTCCCCGTCGGCCTCCATGCCGGCGACGTGCCGGCGTACGACCGCGGCCGATGTCGACCACCTGGCGGCGCACGGTCAGCCGGCCGGAGTCGATGCGGGAGATGTCGAGCAGCTCGGTGATCAGCCGGGTGACCCGGTCGGCGTCGGCGTTGACGGTCTCCAGCATCAGCCGCTTCTGGTCGTCGTTGAACCGGTCCCACTTCGCGAGCAGCGTCGCGGTGAAGCCCTTGACGCTGGTCAGCGGCGAGCGCAGCTCGTGGGCGACGGTGGAGACCAGCTCGGCGCGGCTGAGCTCCTCGCGGGCGCGGTGCCGGGTCCCGCGCAGGGCGACCACGACGCGGTGACCGGGCCGAGCGGCTCGTCCCGGACGTAGCGGGAGGTGACCAGGACCTCCTGGACGCCGGGCAGGAGCAGGTTCCGCTCGGGGTGCCCGGTCACGGTGCGGAGCCCGTCGTACGGCGGCGCAGGGCCACCAGGCGCGGCCGTCCAGGCCTTCCAGCGGCAGCGCGTCCTCGAGGTCCTTGCCGAGCGCTGCGGCGGCCGATGTCCGGGTGATGCGCTCGGCCGCCGGGTTGAACACGACGACCGTCCCGTGCGCGTCGGCGACGACCACGCCGTCGGGGTGGTCGTCGTACGGAGCGGGGCTCCCTGTCACCCGATCGACACTACCGACCGCAACGCCCCAGTTGATCCCCTGCGCGGTCCGTGCTGGGTCAGCCGGACGGACGAGTCCGGTGCGCCCGGGCCGAGGCGTAGAGGCACACCGCGGCGGCGGTCGCGAGGTTCAGCGTCTCCGCGCGGCCGTGGATCGGGACCCTGACGACGGCGTCGGCCAGCGCGCGGGTCGGCTCGGGCAGCCCCCAGGCCTCGTTGCCGAAGACCCAGGCCGTCGGGCCGTCCAGCAGGCCCGAGTCGGTCGCGTCGTCCAGGTCGAGGTCGGCGTGCCCGTCGGCGGCGAGCACCCGGAGCCCGGCGTCCCGCAAGGCGGGCAGGTCGTCCTCGACCCGGTCGCCGACGCAGACCGGCAGATGGAACAGGCTGCCCGCCGACGCCCGGACGCACTTGGCGTTGTACGGGTCGACGCTGTCCCCGGTCAGCACCACCCCGTCGGCACCGGCGGCGTCGGCGGCGCGCATCACGGTGCCGGCGTTGCCGGGGTCGCGGACGTGGGCGAGCACGGCGACCAGCCGCGGGCCGGCGCCGAGCAGCTCGGGCAGCGGCCGGTCGAGCAGGGAGCAGACCGCCACCAGGCCCTGCGGGGTGACGGTCTGCGAGATGGCCGACATCACCTCGCCGTTGACCAGGTGGACCGGGCACCCGCGGCCGCCGGCGGCCGCCAGGATCTCCGGGTGCCGGTCGGCGGCGTCCCGGGTCGCGAACAGCTCGACGACGGTGCCGGGGCGGGCCACCGCCTCGCGGACGGCCTGCGGGCCCTCGGCGAGGAACTTGCGGTCGCGGGCCCGGAAGGCGCGCTTGGCCAGCCGCTGGGCGGCCTTCACCCGGGCGGTGCGCGGTGAGGTCAGCTCCGGACCGGTGACCATCGGCGTCTCCTCGCGAGAATGCCGGACGCCCAGGGTGCCTCGCGGGCTCCCTGGGCGTCACGGCGACTGAGCTGCCTAGGCGGCTGACTCGTCCTTGCTGCTCGGCTGGGCCGGCAGGTGGGTCTTGGCCAGCTCGACGAGCGCGGCGAAGGCCGGTGCGTCGTTGACCGCGAGGTCGGCGAGGACCTTGCGGTCGACCTCGACGCCGGAGGCCTTGAGGCCCTGGATGAAGCGGTTGTAGGTCATGCCGTTCAGGCGGGCCGCGGCGTTGATCCGCTGGATCCACAGCTGACGGAAGTCGCCCTTGCGCTTCTTGCGGTCGCGGTAGTTGTAGACCATGGAGTGGGTGACCTGCTCCTTGGCCTTGCGGTACAGCCGGGACCGCTGTCCCCGGTAGCCGCTCGCCCGCTCGAGGACGACCCGGCGCTTCTTGTGGGCGTTGACCGCCCGCTTCACGCGTGCCACTGATTACTCCTTGATTTGTCTGCTCGGGTGAGGGTCGCCTGGCTTACTTGCCGAGCAGGCTCTTGACCTTCTTGACGTCCGCCTTCGAGGTGACGACGTCAGCCGCCAGCCGGCGGGTACGCGTCGACGACTTGCCCTCCAGGAGGTGGCGGCGGTTGGCCTGCTCGCGCAGGACCTTGCCGGAGCCGGTCAGGCGGAAGCGCTTCTTCGTTCCGCTGTGCGTCTTCATCTTCGGCATCGCGCCGTTCTCCTCGGTGTTCTCGCGCTGGGCGCGAGTCGTGCTCGGGCTGCTCGCCACCGGCGGGGGCCGGGGCGACGTTCGGTGGTGCTCAGGCAGGCTGCTCGGCGGCGGACTCGGCGGGGGCCGGGACGGTCGGCGCAGCAGGGGTCTGCCGGGGCTTCGGGGCCTTGGTCGTGGCCTCGTCGGTCTTCGGGGTCTCGTCGGCCTTCGGAGTCTCGTCGGGCGTCGGGTCGGTCGGCGCGGTCTCGGCAGCGGCCTCGGCCGGCGCGTCGGCGGGCTCGGCCTCGTCGCGTCGGGCCCGGTCGCGGTCGGCGGCGCGCTCGGCGCGGGCCTCGGCCTTCTTCTTGTGCGGGTCCGAGGACCATGATCATGTTGCGGCCGTCCTGCTTCGGCGCGGACTCGACGAAGCCGAGCTCCTGCACGTCGGCGGCAAGCCGCTGCAGGAGCCGGAAGCCGAGCTCGGGCCGGGACTGCTCGCGACCACGGAACATGATCGTGATCTTGACCTTGTCGCCCTGCTTGAGGAACCGGACGACGTGACCCTTCTTGGTCTCGTAGTCGTGCGGGTCGATCTTCGGCCGGAGCTTCATCTCCTTGATGACCGTGTTGACCTGGTTCTTGCGCGCCTCGCGGGCCTTCTGCGCCGTCTCGTACTTGAACTTGCCGTAGTCCATGAGCTTGCAGACGGGCGGTCGGGCCATGGGGGCCACCTCGACGAGGTCGAGGTCTGCCTCCTGGGCCAGCCGCAGCGCGTCGTCGATGGCGACGATGCCGACCTGCTCGCCGTTCGGACCGACGAGGCGCACCTCGTTGACGCGGATCCGTTCGTTGATCCTGGGCTCAGTGCTGATGGGGCCTCCTACTAGATCTGACAGCTACCGACCGGCCGGGCACGAAAAAGGCTTCCGTGCCGAACCGCTCACGGAAGCCTCAACACCGGACGGGGGACGATGTCATCCCTCGCAGGACGCCTCGCCACCCAGCGCGAGCTGGACGAGCCGTCCGACCGGAACCCGACGACCCGTGGTGCGGTCGGTGCGGGTGGGAGAAGCCTCCACTTGCGTACCCGGCCCCGAGGGGCGCGAGTTGGTCAGCAGCCAGGCTACCAGCAGCCCCGGGCGGGCGACGACTCCCGCCGGAACGCCGCCGTGCGGGCCGGGCTCAGGAGACGGTGACCTCGAGCCCGCGGACTCCCCGGCGTACGACGGGGAGCGACGCCACGGCGGCGGCCACCCGGCCGGCCAGCGCGACCCGGTCGGCCGCCGGGTCGGCCGAGACGATGAGGCGGCCGTCCCGCCCCGAGCAGGGCGCGAGCTGGGCCGACCGGACCTGCGGCTCCCCGGCCAGCACGGCCGCGATCCCGGCCGAGACCTCCGGGTCGTCCCAGGCCGGGGTGCCGCCGCGGCCCTCGGCCAGCGCGCGCACCTCGGCGAGCGGCAGCGTCACGGGTCGTCGGCCCGGCGACGTCGATGACCATCGCCTCGGCGCGCTCGGCGAGTGCGACCTGCGCCGCGCGTGGTCCGGCCACCGGCACCGGGCGGGCGGCCGGGTCCCAGCGGGCCAGGGCGGCGAGGTCGCTGAAGACCGGCAGCGCGCGGCGGCCGGCGTCGTCCAGCAGCATCGGCATCGCGATGTCGGAGGTCTTGTCCCGGACCAGGCCGGCCTCGGTGGTCTCCTGCTCCCCCAGCACCGCGACGACCGGCGCGAGCAGCGCGGGCATGGTGCAGGGCCGCGAGGACGAGCGGCAGCTGCGCGGGGTCGGTGGCAACGGCAGCGACGGCCGCGGCGAGGGCCGGGTCGCGGCTGCCGTCGTCGTCCGCGAACCCGGGATCCGGGATCGACCGCCCGCTCTGGTGACTGGACACCGGCGGCAGCGTATCGACCATGCTGGGGGCGTGACCCGCGGGTGGACCGACCGAGCGGACGCCGGGGAGCGGCTGGGCCGGCGGCTGGCCGAGCAGCAGCTGCCCGCACCGGTCGTGGTCGGGCTGGCCCGCGGCGGCATCGAGGTGGCCGCCCCGGTCGCTGCGCAGCTGGTCGCGCCGCTCGACGTCCTCGTCGTCCGGAAGGTCGGGCACCCGGGTCAGCCGGAGCTCGGCCTGGGCGCGCTCGCCGAGGACGGGCCGGTGCTCTGGGACGAGGCGGGCCTGGCGATGGCCGGCCTCGCACCGGCCGACCTGGCCGAGACGGTGGCCGCCGAGCGGGCCGAGTGCCGGCGCCGGGTGTCGGCGTACCGCTCGGGCCGCCGTGGGGTGCCGGTCGCCGGCCGCACCGTCGTCGTGGTCGACGACGGCGTGGCCACCGGCGTCACCGCGCGGGCGGCGCTCCGGTCGCTGCGCGACGCCGGTGCCGGCCCGGGTGGTGCTCGCCGCGCCGGTGGTCGCCGCCCCGACGATGGCGGTGCTGCGGGCCGACGCCGACGAGGTGGTCGCGCTGGAGGTCGCGCAGCGGCTCGGCGCGGTGAGCCGGTGGTACGCCGACTTCCGGCAGACCACCGACGAGCAGGTGGTCCGCCTGCTGCGCGAGCAGTCGGGCTAGCCGGGCTGGCTCGCCGGGCTAGCTCTGGGCCGCCGGCTCGACGATCGCGATGACCGGGCCGCCGCCGGACGGGCCCTGGTGCACCGCCGCGACCGAGACGAAGACCGCCGGGTCGCCGGTGACCGAGGCCACCACTCCCCCGACGCACGACTTGATCTGGCGGTGCCAGTGCACGTCGGAGTCGTCGAGCATGATGTTGCGCCGGTCGCGGACCCGGCCGGTCGGGTCGGCCTCGCACTTGCAGAAGACGTTGACCACCCGGCCGCGCAGGTCGCTGGACCGCGGGCGGTCGGGCAGGTCGTCGAGCCCCGCGCTGCGGATCGACTCCCACACGCCGTCGGCGTCCAGGGCGTCCTTCATCACGCTGTGGCCGATGCGGAACCGGCCGCCGATGCCCCGGACGTTGCCGAGCACGACGATCTGGGCCTGGTCCAGCTCGACGCCGGACGAGCACGACGCGACCGACGAGAACAGCGACAGGTCCTTGTGGATCTGCTCGGCGCGTCGGCATCTCGATCTCACCGAGCGCGACGGCGATGCCGAGCGCGGTGGTGGAGTTGGAGACGTCCATCGACTTCAGGGTGTCCTCGGTCCAGACGTCCTTGCCGCGCTTCTTCGCGTCGGTGATGGTCTCGAGGGTGAGCAGCGGGGTCTTGGTCTGCACGTAGTGGACGTCGGCGGGGTCGGTGATGCCGGCCCGCTCCATGGCGATCTTCACCCCGGCGGCGACCTTCTCGACCATCGGCAGCCGGCCGATGTCCTCGGGGAAGATCTGCTCGCTCATCGCGTAGCCGACCGAGAGCCGTGGCTCGTCGGTCGCCGGGACCTTGTCGGCCGGCGTCGTGGCGAAGATGGTGGCGTGCGGCGAGATGACGCCGTCGGTGCCGCCGGACCACACGATCGGGATCTGCTTGATGTCGTCCATCGGCCGGGTGCCGCGTGGCCTCGAGCACCTCGCGGAAGGCCCGGTCGGCGATGATCCGGGTGTAGTCGTTGACGCCGCCGTTGCCCTCGGTCTTGCCGATGACCGCGATCACCCGGTCGGCCTCGATCGCGCCGTCGTCGATGAGGCGGGCCAGACCGGAGGCGTCGGAGACGCTCTCGATCGCGACCTTGTGCACCTCGATGGGCTCGGCGTGCGATGGGGCTTGCGTCGTCATGCTCCAGGCCTCCCTGCTTCGATGACAGTGCCGGCTCGTCCGTGCACCGCCTCCTCGATCATCTCCAGCGACGTGATGACGGAGCGCGTGCCGCCGTACTCCACGAACCGGACGGCGGCCTCGACCTTCGGGCCCATGCTGCCGCCGGCGAACTTCTGCTCCTGCGCGATCGTGCGCATCTCGGCGGCCGTGACCCGGCCGAGCGGCCGCTCGTCGGCGGTGCCGTAGCCGAGGATCACGTGCTCGACGTCGGTCGCGATCACCAGCACCTCGGCGTCGACGGCCCGGGCGAGCAGCGCGGCCGCGAGGTCCTTGTCGATGACGGCCTCGACGCCGCGCAGGGTGCCGTCGGGCTCGCGCACGACCGGGATGCCCCCGCCGCCGGCGCCGACGACGACGTACCCGGCGTTGGCGAGGGTCGCGATGGTGCCGGCGTCGATCACCTCGAGCGGCTCGGGCGACGCGACGACCCGGCGCCAGCCCTTCTCGCCGCGGTCCTCCCAGGTCTGGCCGTGCTCGATCAGGGTGCGCGCCTGGTCCTCCGGCAGGTAGCGGCCGACCGGCTTGGTGGGGTGCGCGGAAGCCGGGGTCGTCGCCGTCGACGAGGGTGCGGGTGACCACGGTGGCCGTCGGCCGGTCGACGCCGCGGTCGGCCAGCGCCTTGTCCAGCGAGTCGAGGATGAGGAAGCCGATGGTGCCCTGCGTCTGGGCGCCGCACCAGTCCAGCGGCACCGGCGGCACGACGTGCGCGGCGAGCTCGTTCTTGACCAGCAGGTTGCCGACCTGCGGCCCGTTGCCGTGGGTGAGGACGACGTCGGTGCCGGCCGCCACCAGGTCCGCGACGCGCTGCATGGCGACGCCGACCGCGCGGTCCTGGTCGTCGGGGGCCGCGCTGCCGGCCGGGCCGGTCATCGCGTTCCCTCCGAGGGCGATCAGCACGCGCATGCGCTGGACACTAGTGGGGCGCGGTGCCACAGCACGCAGGCGGACACGTCAGCATGCGTACAGGAGTGCTGTCGGGTCCGCGAGCGTGCTTTACGCGGTCGACTCCGGAGGGGCGGGGTCGAGGGAGTCGAGCCAGCGCGGACGGACTCGTCGTGCTGGCCGAGCAGGGGCGGGGCGGCGTGCGCGAGCGGCTCGTCGCCGTCGAACCGCAGCGGCGGGCCGGGCAGGGTGACCGTGCCGGCGAGGGCGTGCTCGACGTCGACGAGCAGCCCCTGCGACCGGGTCTGCTCCCAGTCGTAGACCCGGTCCAGGGTGCGCACCTCGCCGGCCGGGATGCCGATCGCCGCGAGCCGCGGCAGCAGGTCGGCGAGCGGGTGCGCCGCGAAGGCGTCGTCGACCGCAGCGATCACGGCGTCCCGGTTGCGCACCCGGGCCGCGTTGGTGGCGAACCGCGGGTCGTCGGCCGGCAGGTCGAGCTCGGCAGCCAACCGGCGCCACAGGCTCTCGCTGCCGACCGCGATCTGCAGCAGGCCGTCGGAGGCGTGGAACAGCCCGTACGGGCAGATCGACGGGTGGTGGTTGCCCTGCCCGTACGGCACCTCGCCGGCGACGGTGTACCGGGTGCCCTGGAACGCGTGCACGCCGACGATCGCGGCCAGCAGCGACGTGCGCACCACCTTGCCGACACCGGTCCGGTCCCGCTCGTGCAGCGCCGCGGCGACGCCGTACGCGCCGTACATCCCGGCCAGCAGGTCGCCGATCGGTACGCCGACGCGCATCGGGTCGTCCGGCCCGGTGCCGGTCAGCGACATCAGGCCGGCCTCGCCCTGCGCGATCTGGTCGTAGCCGGCCCGGCCGCCCTCGGGCCCGTCGTGGCCGAAGCCCGAGATCGACAGGACGACGAGCCGCGGGTTCAGCTCGTGCAGCCGCTCGACCGGGAAGCCGAGCCGGTCCAGCACGCCGGTCCGGAAGTTCTCGACCAGCACGTCGGCCTGCCGCACCAGCCGGGTCAGCAGCTGCTTGCCGTCGTCGGACTTGAGGTCCGCGGTGACCGACTCCTTGTTGCGGTTGCAGGAGAAGAAGTAGGTGCTCTCGCCGGAGTCGGCCACGCCGTCGGCGCCGACGAACGGCGGTCCCCAGCCGCGGCTGTCGTCGCCGCCGTCCGGGTTCTCGACCTTGATGACGCGGGCACCGAGGTCGCCCAGCATCATCGCCGCGTGCGGGCCGGCGAGGGCGCGGGAGAGGTCGACGACGAGCACACCGTCCAGGGGTCCGGGCATGGCGCACAGGGTAGGTGCGCCGGCCCGGTCGTCGTCCCCGAGGTGCGTCGGGCTAGTTGCCGCGCAGCTTCGCGAGCGCCTCTTCGAGGATCGCGGCGCCGTCGGCGTCGCTGCGGCGCTCCTTCACGTAGGCGAGGTGCGTCTTGTACGGCTCGGTGCGCGGCGGGGTCGGCGGGTTGTCCTTGTCCTGCCCGGCCGGGAAGCCGCAGCGCGGGCAGTCCCAGGTCTCGGGGGTCTGCACCTGGGTGTCCTCGGCGAAGCTCGGCTTGGTCTCGTGACCGTTCGCGCACCAGTAGGAGATGCGCACCCGCGGAGCGCTCTCGCCGCGCTCGGCCTCACCCATCGGGCCGGCGCCGACCCGGCTGCCCCGGATCGCGTTACCACTTGCCACGTGCGGCTCCCCAGCTTCTCGAGGTCGTGCAGCCGGGCTCACGCACCGGCAGCGACAGTGTAGGTCGTCGTGTCGTGCATCGCGGTCAGGACGACTTGAGGAGCAGCCCCAGCGCGACGATCGAGGCGATCCAGATGATGGCCATGCCGATGGTGAGCCGGTCCAGGTTGCGCTCGACCACCGAGGACCCGCCGAACGAGGAGGACACGCCACCGCCGAACAGGTCGGAGAGCCCGCCGCCCTTCCCCTTGTGCAGGAGGACGAGCAAGATCATCAGCAGGCTGGAGACGAGCAGCACGATCGACAAAGCAATTTCCACGGTGGGAGCTCCCGGGAGGTACGGCGGTCAGTCGGGTCTGGCGCGACGGACAGCCTACGTCAGCCGGCCGGCTGCTCGGTCGCCGGTACGGAACCGGACGATGCGCGACGAACTCCTCGGGGTCGATGCTCGCGCCGCCGACCAGTGCGCCGTCGACGTCCTCCTGGGCCATGATCGCCGCGACGTTGGCCGCCTTCACCGAGCCGCCGTAGAGCACCCGCACGCCGTCGGCCAGGTCGCCGGAGTAGAGCTCGGCGAGCCGGGTCCGGATCGCGGCACAGACCTCCTGCGCGTCCTCGGGGGTCGCGACCTCGCCGGTGCCGATCGCCCAGACCGGCTCGTACGCCACGACCACGGACCGCGCGTCCTCCGCGCTGACGCCCTCGAGGCCGCCGTCGAGCTGGCCCAGCGTGTGCTCGACCTGCTTGCCCTCCTGGCGGACCTCGAGCGGCTCGCCGACGCAGAGGATCGGCGAGATCTTCTCGGCGACCAGCGCCTTCACCTTGGCGTTGACCATCGCGTCGTCCTCGTGGTGGTCCGCGCGCCGCTCGCTGTGGCCGACGGTGACGTAGCTGCAGCCGAGCTTGGCGAGCATCGAGGCCGGCGATCTCGCCGGTGTGCGCGCCGGGCGGGTGCGGCGAGACGTCCTGCGCGCCGTACACGATGCGGTACTTGTCGCCGTCGATCAGCGTCTGCACCGAGCGGATGTCGGTGAACGGCGGGAGGACCGCGACCTCGACCGCGTCGAAGTCCTCGTCGGTGAGCGAGAACGCGAGCTTCTGGACGAACGCGAGAGCCTCGAGGTGGTTGAGGTTCATCTTCCAGTTGCCGGCCATCAGCGGGGTGCGGCTCATGAGCGAGGGCCTTCCAGGTCGGTCGTGAGGGCGGTCAGCCCGGGCAGCTCCTTGCCCTCGAGGAGCTCGAGGCTGGCACCGCCGCCGGTCGAGATGTGGCCGAACGCCTTCTCGTCGAAGCCGAGCTTGCGCACGGCGGCCGCCGAGTCGCCGCCGCCGACGACGGTGAGCCCGCCGGCGCTGGTGACCTCGATGAGCGCCTGGGCGATCGCGCGGGTGCCCTCGGCGTACGGCTCCATCTCGAAGACGCCCATCGGGCCGTTCCAGAAGACGGTGCGCGCGTCGGCGATCTTCGCGGCGAACAGCCGGCCGCTCTCCGGCCCGATGTCCAGGCCGAGCCGGTCGGCCGGGATGGCGTCGGCAGCGACGACGTCGTGGTCGGCGTCGGCGGAGAACTCGCTGGCGGCCACGATGTCGACCGGCAGGACGATCTCGACGCCCTTGGCCTCGGCCTGCTCGAGGTAGCCGCGGACCGCGTCGAGCTGGTCGTCCTCGAGCAGGCTCTTGCCGACCTCGTGGCCCTGGGCCTTGAGGAAGGTGAACACCATGCCGCCGCCGATCAGCAGCCGGTCGACCTTGTCGAGCAGGTTGTCGATGACGCCGAGCTTGTCCGACACCTTCGACCCGCCGAGGACGACGACGTACGGCCGCTCGGGGTCGCCGGTGAGCTTGTGCAGCACCTCGGTCTCGGTGACCACCAGGTCGCCGGCGGCGTGCGGCAGCCGCTGCCGGCACGTCGTACACGCTGGCGTGCTTGCGGTGCACGGCACCGAAGCCGTCGCCGACGTACGCCGTCGGCGAGGGCCGCGAGCTGGTCGGCGAACTCGCCGCGCTCGGCGTCGTCCTTGCTCTCCTCCCCCGCGTTGTAGCGGAGGTTCTCGAGCAGCACGACGTCGCCGTCACCGAGCTCCTTGACGGCGGCCTGCGCGCTCTCGCCGACCGTGTCGGTGGCGAACTCGACCGGGCGGCCGAGCACCTCGGCGAGCCGCTGCGCCGACCGGGGCCAGGCTGAACTCCTCGACCGGCTTGCCCTTGGGCCGGCCGAGGTGTGCGCAGACGATCACCCGGGCGCCCTGGTCGGCGAGGTCGGCGATGGTCGGCGCGCTGGCGCGGATCCGGCCGTCGTCGGTGATGGTGGCGCCGTCCAGCGGCACGTTGAGGTCCGAGCGGACCAGCACCTTCTTGCCGCGCAGGTCGCCGAGGTCCGCCAGGGTCGGGAGTGCGGTCACGTCAGAGCGACTGGCCGACGAGCTTCACGAGGTCGACGAGCCGGTTGGAGTAGCCCCACTCGTTGTCGTACCAGCCGATGATCTTGACCTGGTTGCCGATCACCTTGGTGAGCTTGGAGTCGAAGGTGCACGACGACGGGTCGGTGACGATGTCGGAGGAGACGATCTCGTCCTCGGTGTAGGTGAGGTAGCCCTTCAGCGGGCCCTCGGCCGCCGCCTTGAACGCGGCGTTGACCTCGGCGGCCGTGGTGTCCCGGCCGACGGTGACGGTGAGGTCGGTGACCGAGCCGGTGGGGATCGGCACCCGCATCGCGAAGCCGTCCAGCTTGCCCTCGAGCTCGGGCAGGACGAGCGAGATCGCCTTGGCCGCGCCGGTGCTGGTCGGCACGATGTTCAGGGCGGCCGCGCGGGCCCGGCGGAGGTCGCTGTGCGGGCCGTCCTGCAGGTTCTGGTCCTGGGTGTACGCGTGGATCGTCGTCATCAGGCCGCGCTCGATGGTGAACGAGTCGTTGAGGACCTTGGCCATCGGCGCGAGGCAGTTCGTCGTGCACGACGCGTTGCTGATGATGTGGTGCTTGCTCGCGTCGTACGCCGAGTCGTTGGCGCCGAGGACGACGGTGAAGTCCTCGTTCTTGGCCGGCGCCGAGATGATGACCTTCTGCGCGCCGGCGTCGATGTGCGCCTTGGCCTTGGTGGCGTCGGTGAAGAAGCCGGTCGACTCGATGACGACGTCGGCGCCGAGCTCCTTCCAGGGCAGCGAGCCCGGGTCGCGCTCCTCGAGGGCGCGGATCTTGCGGCCGCCGACGATGATGTTCTCGTCGTCGTACGAGACCTCCTCGTCGATGCGGCCGAGGATGCTGTCGTACTTCAGCAGGTGCGCCAGCGTCTTGTTGTCGGTGAGGTCGTTGGCCCCGACGACCTCGATGTCGGCGCCCTGCGCGAGCGCCGCGCGGTAGAAGTTGCGCCCGATGCGACCGAAGCCGTTGATGCCCACCCGAACCGTCACGACAGTCTCCTCAACAGCTCGCTTTGTCCCTGCGGCCCAACCCTACCGAGGCACCCCGGGGGCTTCGTCGGCCCGCCTCACCAGGCGAGATGGCCGGCGTCACGCAACCTCGACCTGCTGGGTGCGGCTAACAGTTGCTGGGTGGCGTGTGCTCACCGCATCCAGCAACCGTTGATCACGCCACGTGATCAACTTCGCGAGCCGGGGCCGGAGGGGCGGGCTGGGCGTACGGCGATCAGGCGTCGAGCATGTCCGGGGTGAGGTTCGCGTCGGTGCCCGGGATGCCCTGGTCGGAGGCCCGCTTGTCGGCCAGCGCGAGCAGCCGGCGGATCCGGCCGGCCACCGCGTCCTTGGTCATCGGCGGGTCGGCCAGGGTGCCGAGCTCCTCGAGGCTGGCCTGCTTGTGGGCCAGCCGCAGCTCGCCGGCGACCCGCAGGTGGTCCGGGATGTCGTCGCCGAGGATCTCCAGGGCGCGCTGCACCCGGGCACCGGCGGCCACCGCGGCCCGCGCCGACCGGCGCATGTTGGCGTCGTCGAAGTTGGCCAGCCGGTTGGCGGTGGCCCGCACCTCGCGGCGCATCCGCCGCTCCTCCCAGGCGAGCACGCTGTCGTGCGCGCCGAGCCGGGTGAGCAGCGCGCCGATCGCGTCGCCGTCGCGGACGACGACCCGGTCGACGCCGCGCACCTCGCGGGCCTTGGCGCCGATGCCGAGCCGGCGGGCGGCGCCGACCAGTGCCAGGGCGGCCTCCGGGCCCGGGGCAGGTGATCTCCAGGGCCGACGAGCGACCCGGCTCGGTGAGCGAGCCGTGGGCCAGGAACGCGCCCCGCCAGGCCGACTCGGCGTCGCACAGCGCACCGGACACGACCTGCGGCGGCAGCCCGCGCACCGGTCGGCCGCGACCGTCGAGCAGCCCGGTCTGCCGGGCGAGTGCCTCGCCGTCCTTGGCCACCCGCACGAGGTAGCGGCTGCCGCGTGCGCAGCCCGCCCGGTGCCACCACGGCGACGTCGGAGGTGTGGCCGTAGACCTCGGCGATGTCCTTGCGCAGCCGTCGCGCGGTCGCGCCGGTGTCGACCTCGGCCTCGACCACGATCCGGCCGCTGACGATGTGCAGACCGCCGGCGAACCGCAGCATCGACGACACCTCCGCCTTGCGGCAGCACGGCCGGGTGACGGTGAGGCGGGCGAGCTCGTCCTTGACAGCAGCGGTCATGGCCATGGGCTCAGATCCTGTCACTCGGGAGGCGTTCGGGTGCGAACAGGCGACGGAAGGCGTCCGCCAGCCGGTCCGGGTCGTGCTGGTCGGGGAAGTCGTCGCGGGCCAGCGGCGCCAGGACGACGTCGGCGCCGAGGGCTGCGGCAGCGCTCGTCAGCGAGGCGTGGTCGGTGATGGCCGCCGAGTCCGCGAGCACGGCGTCCAGGGTGAGGTCGGGGGCGTGCCGGGCGAGCACCTCGAGGTGGTTCGCGGGCGACAGGCCCTGCGGTCTCCCCGGCCTGCGCGGTGAGGTTCAGGACGAGCAGCCGGCGGGCCGACGTCGTGCGGAGCGCGGCCGCCAGGTCGGGCACCAGCAGGTGCGGCATCACGCTGGTGAACCACGAGCCGGGCCCGAGCACCACCCAGTCGGCGTCGAGCACCGCCTGCACGGCCTGCGGGCAGGCCGGCGGCGCGTCCGGCAGCAGCGAGACGCTGCGCACCCGGCCGGTGGTGGTGGCGACCGCGACCTGGCCGCGGACCCGCTCGAGGACGTCGCCCGGGCATCTCGACGAGCGCCTCGATGTCCAGCGGTACGACGGACATCGGCAGCACCCGGCCCTGCGCGCCGAGCAGCCGCGCGACCCAGTCGAGCCCGGACACCGAGTCGCCCAGCAGCTCCCACAGCGCGACGATCAGCAGGTTGCCGACGGAGTGCTCGTGCAGCTCGCCCTCGCTGCGGAAGCGGTGCTGCACGACGTCGCTCCAGGTCCGGCCCCACTCGTCGTCGCCGCACAGCGCGGCCAGCGCCATCCGCAGGTCGCCGGGCGGCAGCACGCCGAGCTCGCGGCGCAGCCGGCCGCTGGAGCCGCCGTCGTCGGCGACCGTGACCACGGCGGTCGGCAGGTCGCACGACGCGGCGCAGCGCCTGCAGCGACGCGGCCAGCCCGTGCCCGCCGCCGAGCGCCACCACGGCCGGCGCGTCCGAGAACGCGTCGGGGACCGGACTGCTCATTCGCGCCCCAGGTCGCGGTGGACGACGGCGGTGTCGATGCCGTGGGTCTTCAGCCGGCGCGGCGAGCTCCTCGGCCATCGCGACCGACCGGTGCTTCCCGCCGGTGCAGCCGACGGCGATGGTGGCGTACCGCTTGCCCTCGCGCTGGTAGCCGGTGCCGATGATGTCGAGCAGCCGCTCGTAGGTCTCCAGGAACTCCGTCGCGCCCTGCTGGGCCATCACGTAGTCACGCACCGGCTCGTCCCGGCCGTTGAGCGGGCGCAGCTCCGGGACCCAGTGCGGGTTCGGCAGGAAGCGGCAGTCGACGACGAGGTCGGCGTCGACGGGCAGCCCGTACTTGTAGCCGAACGACATCACCGTCGCCAGCAGCCCGGGCTCGTCCTGCTCGAACGGCGGCGAGCACCTTCGCGCCGAGCTCGTGGACGTTCAGGTCCGTCGTGTCGAGCACGATGTCGGCCTCGGCCCGCAGGTCGCGCAGCATCTCCCGCTCCCGGGCGATGCCGTCGATGAGCCGGCCGTCGCCCTGCAGCGGGTGCGGGCGGCGGACCGCCTCGTGCCGGCGGACCAGGGCGTCGTCGGAGGCCTCGAGGAACACGATCCGCGGGTGGCTGCCGTCGTCGGCGAGCTGCGCGAGGGCCGCGGTGAGGTCGGCGAAGAACGCCCGGCTGCGGACGTCGACCACGGCGGCGATCCGCTTCACGTCGCCGCGCGAGCGGCCGCCGAGCTCGGCCAGCGTCGGCAGCAGCGCCGGCGGCAGGTTGTCGACGACGAACCAGCCGAGGTCCTCGAGCACGTTGGCCGCGGTGCTCCGGCCGGCGCCGGACATCCCGGTGATGATCGCCAGGTCGGGCAGGTGCGCGCCCTCGGCCGCCGGGTCGGCGGGGTCGATCGGCACCGGGTCGACCGGCACCGGGTCGGTGGGCTTCGACTGGCTCACGGTGCCTCCTCGACCACATGCTGCTGCACCGCGGGCTGTTGCGGGTCGTCGTCCAGGATCTCACCGGTCGCGGTGTTCACGGCCGGACCCGGGCGGCCGGTCGGCCAGCGCGGCCACCACGGCCTCCGCGGTCCGCCGGCCGATGCCCGGCACCTCGACGACCTCGTCGACGGTGGCGGCGGACAGCCGCTTGAGCGAGCCGAAGTGCTTGAGCAGCGCCTTGCGGCGGGTCTCGCCGAGCCCGGGTACGCCGTCCAGCGCGCTCGCGGTCATCGACCGGGACCGGCGGGTGCGGTGCAGCGCGATGGCGAACCGGTGCGCCTCGTCGCGCACCCGCTGCAGCAGGTAGAGCCCCTCGCTGGTGCGGGGCAGCAGCACCGGGTGCGGGTCGCCGGGCAGCCAGACCTCCTCGAGCCGCTTGGCCAGCCCGCACAGCGCGACGTCGTCGACGCCCGAGCTCGTCCAGCGCCCGCTGGGCGGCCGCGACCTGCGGGGCGCCGCCGTCGACGACGACGAGGTTCGGCGGGTAGGCGAACCGCTTCGGCCGGCCGGTCTCCGGGTCGATGCCGGCGGGCACCTCGGCCGCGCCGTCGGCCGGCGCCGCTCCCGCGACCTCACCGGTCTCGGCCCGCTCCTCGACGTACCGGCGGAAGCGGCGGCTGATCACCTCGTGGATGGAGGCGACGTCGCCGCCCGACCCCGGCTGGCCGGCCTGGCCCTTGATGATGAACCGCCGGTACTCGCTCTTGCGGGCCAGGCCGTCCTCGAAGACGACCATCGACGCGACGACGTCGCTCTCCTGCAGGTGCGAGACGTCGTAGCACTCGATCCGCAGCGGCGCCTCGTCCAGGCCGAGCGCGTCCTGCATCTCCTGCAGCGCGACCCCGCGACTGGTGAGGTCGCTGCCGCGGCGGGTCTTGTGCAGGGCCAGGGCCTGACCGGCGTTGCGCGCCACGGTCTCCATCAGGGCCCGCTTGTCGCCGCGCCGCGGGACCCGCAGGTCCACGTTGCTGCCGCGCAGCGTCGTCAGCCAGTCCTGGACCGCGTCGGCGTCCGGCGGCATCGCGGGGACCAGCACCTCGCGGGGCACGCTGTCGCCCCAGCCCGGGTCGTCCGGCTCGGTGGCGGACCCGCCGTACACCTGCTGGAGGAAGTGCTCGACGAGGTCGCCGGTGGTGAGGTCCTCCACCTTGTCGACCACCCAGCCGCGCTGGCCGCGGACCCGGCCGCCGCGGACGTAGAACACCTGCACCGCCGCCTCGAGCGGGTCCTCGGCGAGCGCGATGACGTCGGCGTCGGTGCCGTCCCCGAGGACGACCGACTGCTTCTCCATCGCCCGCTCGAGCGCCTTGATGTCGTCGCGCAGCCGGGCCGCCCGCTCGTACTCCTGGTTGGCCGCGGCGACCTGCATGTCCTTGTCGAGCCGGCGCAGGTACGTCGAGGTCTGGCCGGCCATGAAGTCGCAGAAGTCCTCGACGATCGCCCGGTGCTCCTCGGCGCTGACCCGGCCGACGCAGGGGGCCGAGCACTTGCCGATGTAGCCGAGCAGGCACGGGCGGCCGACCTGTCCGGCGCGCTTGAAGACGCCGGCCGAGCAGGTCCGGGCCGGGAAGACCCGCAGCAGCAGGTCGAGGGTCTCGCGGATCGCCCAGGCGTGGGAGTAGGGCCCGAAGTAGCGGACGCCCTTCTTCTTCGGCCCGCGCATCACCTGCAGCCGGGGGAACTCCTCGTTCAGCGTCACCGCCAGGCTGGGGTAGCTCTTGTCGTCGCGGTACTTGACGTTGAAGCGCGGGTCGAACTCCTTGATCCAGCTGTACTCCAGCTGGAGCGCCTCGACCTCGGTCTTGACGACGGTCCACTCGACGCTGGCCGCCGTGGTGAGCATCGTCTGGGTGCGCGCGTGCAGGTTGGCGATGTCCTGGAAGTACGACGACAGCCGCGGCCGGAGGCTGCGGGCCTTGCCGACGTAGATGACGCGGCCGCGCTCGTCACGGAACCGGTAGACCCCCGGATCGTCCGGGATCGAGCCCGGCGCGGGACGGTACGACGCCGGATCTGCCACTCGCCAACCCTACGTCGGCTCGGCGTGTCGCGCCGACCCGGGAACCCGCCGGTTCAGGCCTCGACGACGTCGCCGCCCTCGACCGTGACGGGGACCTCCCGGAGTGCGCGGGTGGCCGGCCCGTTCTTCACCGAGCCGTCGGCCGCGCTGTACGACGAGCCGTGGCACGCGCAGCTGATCGTGCCGTCCTTGACGCTCGAGACGAGGCAGGACTGGTGCGTGCACACCGCGGTGAACGCCTTGAAGCTGCCCTCGGTCGGCTGGGTGACGACGACCCGCTGCTTGTCCAGGATCACCCCGCCCCCGACCGGGACCTCCGAGGTGGCGACGAGGGCGCCACCGCCGCGCCTGCCTCCGCCTCCGACTCGGATGGCGACGGCTCCGCGTCGGAGGAGGCCGACCCGCCGGCGCCGGGCGTCTCGGTCTCGGTGCTGTCACCCCCGCCGCAGGCCGTCAGCACACCGCCGGCGCCGGTGGCGGCGACCAGCGCCAGCACGCGCCGACGGGTGGGAGCGGACTCCGGCGCCGGGACGCCGAGCAGCAGGTCAGGCGGGGTCTGGTCCATGCCCGGGGAAACGTCCGGAATGCTCCTGCGGTTCAGCACCCCTGCCTCCGTCTCGCTTGGTGGACAGCCCGGCGGCCAGCCGCAGGGCGATGAGCTGCATCATGCCCCGGTCCACCGGGTCGGGGTCCACCTCGCCGAAGACCTCGGCCGTGCCCACCCGGGTGCCGGACACCACCAGGTCCACCCGCCGGTGCGGCTCGCCTGCCACGTCGCCCACCACCACCTCCGGCTCGCCGTCGACCCCGACCAGCCGGACGCCGGCCAGCGGCCAGCCGGTGACGAGCGCCTCGAGGGCCGCCGCAACCCCTCGGCCGTCCCGGTCGGCGCGACGACCGCCGTCACCACGTCGCGGCCCACGCTCACCAGCCGGTCCTGGCGGCGGTCCTTCGTGACGTCGCGGGCGAACATCGACAGTCCGCCTGCCGTCGGGAGCACCCGGTTGTAGATCCAGCGGTCCCACGGCGCGTAGTAGCCGGTGACCTCCACCGGCACCTGCTCGGCCCGGGCCCGGCGGTAGGCCGCGGCGAACTCGGGCGTGATCTCGAACTCGTCCCAGACCACCTTGCCGACGAGGGAGTCCGCGGGGTCCCGGTTGAGCAGGGTGTAGCCCGCCCGGTTCACGAAGACGTAGCGCCAGTCCGCGTCGATCGCGAAGTAGGCGTCGGAGATGCTCTCCATCACCTGCTCGAGGAACAGGCGGGACGAGCGCCCGGTGAGCGCCTGCTCGGGATGGCCCAGCAGGTGCGGCAGCCGGGCCTCCACCAGGGTCCCGCCCTCGGGCCGGGCGACGACGGCGAGGTCACCGCCGACCGAGTCGGCCTGCTCGTGCATGCCGCGCAGGCCGCGGTGCAGCGGGCTGACCTCCTGCCCGGCATCGATCCCGCTCCCGTCGTCGAGCACCCTGAGCAGGTACTCCCCCGGCTCCTCCCGCAGCTCGACCCGGACCTGGGTCGCGCCGGCGTGCTTGGCGACGTTGGCCAGTGCCTCGCGGACGATCCGCATCAGCACCCGGCCGACGGCAGGTGACGGCTGGCTCGTGACCTGGACGTCGACCTGGCCCGCGGGCGGTCCGGCACCGAACGTCGACCGGACGATCGCGCGCAGCGCCTCCCCGATGTCCTCGCCTGTGGTCGGCGGCGGGTCCAGCTCCACCAGCAGCCGCCGCAGCCGGCCGGTGCCCTCGCGCATCGACTCGTCGAGGGCGGCGAGGTCGGCGGCCTGGTCCGGTGGCAGCGACGGTTCCAGCGAGCGCCGCAGGCTCTGCAGCTGGAGGTTCAGTGCCGCCATCACCTGCACCGTGTCGTCGTGGATCTCACCGGCGATCCGCTGCCGCTCGGCCTCCTGGGCCTCGTGCAGGTGCAGGAGCAGGCCTCGCTGGTGGGCCACCTGGCGCTGCAGCTCCGCCCGGGCCGCGACGACCTCGCGCAGGTCCGACTGCACCGTCGCGAGCGCCATCGGGGCTCCGGTGTCCGGGTCGGTGACGAGGAACGACGCCACCCGCACCGGGATCCCCTCGCCGGTGGGCCAGTGCTTGAGGGTGGTCTCCCCCTCGTACCGGCCGTCGCGCGTGACGGCCGGCTGCTCGACCTCGAGGCTGGCTGCGAGGCCCTCGGCCGTGAGGTAGTCCGCGATCGTCGTGGTCGGTGACGTCGACGTCGTCCGGGATGCCGGCCAGCCGTCGGCCACCCGGGTTCACGTACATCACCATGCCGTCGAGCCCGGCCAGCGCGATGAACTGCGGCGCGGCCTCGACGAAGGCCCGGTAGAGCTCCGGCGTCATGCCCCGGTCGCCCCCGGTGGCGCGATCAGGCCCTCCCGGATGGCGATCGAGAGGGCCTCCAGCTTGGAGTGCGCGTCCAGCTTGGCCAGCAGGCTCTGCACGTGGTTGCGCACCGTGTTCACCGAGATGAACAGCCGCGCGGCGATGGCCCCGTTCGTGAGTCCCTCGGCGATCAGCTCGAGGATCTCCCGCTCCCGCTCGGTGAGGGAGTGACCCGGCTGCTCGTGCTGGTGGTGCAGCCGGTTCAGCAACCGCCCGAGCAGGTCGGGGCTCACCATGATCTCGCCGGCCGCGGCGGTGCGCACCGCGGTCACCAGCTCGTCGAGCGGGCTGGTCTTGAGGATGAACCCCGCACACCCGGCCTCGGTGGCGGCGACCAGCATCGCGTCCTGGGCTTCGGCGGTGAGGACGACGACGCTGACCGCAGGACGCAGAGCCCGGAGCTCGCCGATCGAGTCGACGCCCAGGCCGTCCGGGAGCCGGTGGTCGAGCAGGACGACGTCGGGGGCCGTGGCCACGACCAGGGCGCGGGCCTGCGCCAGGGTGGCCGCCGTGCCGACGACCGTGAGGTCGCGCTCGCGCGACAGCGCCAGCTCCAGGCTCTGCGCGAACATGTCGTGGTCGTCCACGATCAGCACCCGGACGGCAGGCTCCGGGTCGCTCGCCGGCCGCGCCCGGGACTCCTGCATCGGCACCGCGGGACCCCCGTCTCGTCGCTCGGATGCGCGGACCAGCACAGCCTGCCACGGGGGCATCACTACCCGTGCTCGAACCGCGATAGTGCGGATGCACCAGTGGGCCGTCCGGACCAGGTGGCCGTCGGGAACCGCTCTGATGCACTAGTCAAGAACGATTCCAACAGACCTCGTCAGGGTCGCGCGGCGCTGGCAGGCTGGACGTGGTGGGTGATGCGGTCCGCCGGGAGACCGGCGGCCCCCTGTGCCGTGTCACCGACCGAAGCCCCCGGTTGGGATCGTCCCCCCGTGCGGTCCCAACCGGGCCAGCCCTGCGCGGCCGTCAGCCGGCCCGACGGGTCCTCGTCGTCGAGGTCCGCTTCTTGGCCGGTGCGGCAGCCGCAGCCTTGGCCCCCGCCGCGACCTTGGACGTTGCCGCCTTGGACGTCGCCGCCTTGGGCCGGGCCGTCCGGCGTCGCGGGGCTGCGGCGTCCGGCAGCACGTTCGTGAGGAACGTCCCGGTGTGGCTCCCGGGCGCCACGGCGACGTCCTCCGGGGTGCCCTCGGCCACGACCATCCCGCCGCCGGAGCCGCCCTCCGGCCCCATGTCGACGACCCAGTCGGCCGTCTTGATGACGTCGAGGTTGTGCTCGATCACGATGACGGTGTTGCCCTTGTCGGTCAGCCCCTGCAGGACGCCGAGCAGCTTGGAGATGTCCTCGAAGTGCAGGCCGGTGGTCGGCTCGTCGAGGACGTAGACGGTCCGGCCGGTGGAGCGCTTCTGCAGCTCGGACGCGAGCTTCACCCGCTGCGCCTCGCCGCCGGACAGGGTCGGCGCCGGCTGGCCGAGCCGGACGTAGCCGAGCCCGACGTCGTTCAGGGTGTTGAGGTGCCGCGAGATCGCCGGGACGGCCTCGAAGAAGTCGGCCGCCTCCTCGATCGGCATGTCGAGCACCTCGGCGATCGTCTTGCCCTTGAAGTGCACCTCGAGCGTCTCGCGGTTGTACCGGGCGCCGTGGCAGACCTCGCACGGCACGTACACGTCCGGCAGGAAGTTCATCTCGATCTTGATGGTGCCGTCGCCGGAGCACGCCTCGCAGCGGCCGCCCTTGACGTTGAACGAGAACCGGCCCGGGCAGGTAGCCGCGGATCTTGGCCTCGGTCGTCTCGGCGAACAGCTTGCGCATGTGGTCGAAGACGCCGGTGTAGGTCGCCGGGTTGGACCGCGGGGTGCGCCCGATCGGGCTCTGGTCGACGTGCACGACCTTGTCGACGTGCTCGAGGCCCTTGATGGTCTTGTGGCGGCCCGGCACGGTGCGGGCGCCGTGCAGCTTCTGCGCGAGCGAGGTGTAGAGGATGTCGTTGACCAGCGTCGACTTGCCGGACCCGCTGACACCGGTCACCGCCACGAAGCAGCCCAGCGGGAACGACACGTCGATGGTCTGCAGGTTGTGCTCGCGGGCGCCGACGACGGTCAGCTCCCGGCCCTTGGTGCGCGGCCGGCGTACCAGCGGGGTGGGGATCGTCTTGCGGCGCGACAGGTAGGCGCCGGTCAGCGAGTCGGGGCTGTCGAGCAGGTCCTGGACCGAGCCGGACACGACGATCTGGCCGCCGTGCTCACCGGCGCCCGGGCCGATGTCGACGACCCAGTCGGCGGTGCGGATGGTGTCCTCGTCGTGCTCGACGACGATGAGCGTGTTGCCGAGGTCGCGCAGCCGGGTCAGGGTCTCGATCAGCCGGCGGTTGTCGCGCTGGTGCAGGCCGATCGACGGCTCGTCCAGGACGTAGAGGACGCCGACCAGGCCGGCGCCGATCTGGGTGGCCAGCCGGATGCGCTGCGCCTCGCCGCCGGACAGGGTGCCCGACGGGCGCTCGAGCGAGAGGTAGTCGAGCCCGACGTCGAGCAGGAAGCCGAGCCGGGCGTGGATCTCCTTGATCACCCGCTCGGCGATCTGCCGCTCGCGGTCGCTGAGCTCGACGTCGCGCAGGAACTCGTCGCACTCGCGGATCGGGAGCCGGCACACGTCGGAGATCGACCGGCCACCGACGAGCACCGCCAGCGACTCGGGCTTGAGCCGGGAGCCGTCGCACACCGGGCAGGGCACCTCGCGCATGTAGCCCTCGTAGCGGTCCCGGCTCCAGTCGGAGTCGGTCTCGTTGTGCCGGCGCTGCACGAACGGGATCGCGCCCTCGAAGCCGGTGTGGTAGCTGCGCATCCGGCCGTAGCGGTTCCGGTACTTGACGTGCACCTGGTAGTCGAGGCCGTGCAGCACCGCGGTCTTGGCCCGGGCCGGCAGCTTGCGCCACGGCGTGTCCATGCTGATCTTGAGGTCCTCGGCGAGCGCCTCGAGCAGCCGCTGGAAGTACTCGCTGGACGACGCCCCGGCCGCCCACGGCGCGACCGCGCCCTCGCCCAGCGACTTCTCGTCGTCGGGCACGATCAGCTCGGGGTCGACCTCGAGGCGGGTGCCGAGGCCGGTGCACTCGGGGCAGGCGCCGAACGGCGAGTTGAACGAGAACGAGCGCGGCTCGAGCTCGTCCATCGACAGCGGGTGCTCGTTGGGGCAGGCCAGCCGCTCGGAGAACCGGCGCTCGCGGTCCTTGGACTTCTCCGGCAGGTCGACGAGGTCGAGGATGACCAGGCCGCCGGCCAGCCCCAGCGCGGTCTCGACCGAGTCGGTCAGCCGGCGCTTGGCCGAGGTCTTGACGCTGAGCCGGTCGACCACGACGTCGATCGAGTGCTTGTACTTCTTGTCGAGCTTGGGCGGCTCGGCGAGCGAGACCGTCGGCCGTCGACCCGGGCCCTGCTGTAGCCCTTGGTCTGCAGCTCGCGGAACAGCTCGGCGTACTCCCCCTTGCGGCCGCGGACGACCGGCGCCAGCACCTGGAAGCGGGTGCCCTCGGGCATCTCCAGCACCCGGTCGACGATCTGCTGCGGGGTCTGCCGGCTGACCGGCTCGCCGCAGACCGGGCAGTGCGGCCGGCCGGCGCGGGCGTAGAGCAGGCGGAGGTAGTCGTAGACCTCGGTGATCGTCCCGACGGTCGACCGCGGGTTGCGGCTGGTCGACTTCTGGTCGATCGAGACCGCCGGCGACAGCCCCTCGATGAAGTCGACGTCCGGCTTGTCCATCTGGCCCAGGAACTGGCGGGCGTACGCCGACAGCGACTCGACGTAGCGGCGCTGGCCCTCGGCGAAGATCGTGTCGAAGGCGAGGCTCGACTTGCCGGAGCCGGACAGCCCGGTGAACACGATCAGGGCGTCACGGGGCAGGTCGAGCGAGACGTCCTTGAGGTTGTGCTCGCGCGCACCCCGGACGATCAGACGGTCCACAGAGATCCTTCACGGAAGGTCGGAAGAGGTCGCGACCATGCTAAGTGCCACCTCGGACATCGCAGCGCCGCGCGTAGGGTCGTCCCCGTGACCAGCGACGATGCGCTCCGGGCCGCGTTGGACGAGATGGCCGCCGCCACCGACCGGCTGCTCGCGAGCGTCGACGGGCTCGACGACCAGGCCCTGCGGGAGCCGTCCCTGCTGCCCGGCTGGACCCGCGGGCACGTGCTCTCGCACCTCGCCCGCAACGCCGACGGCCTGGTGAACCTGGTGCTGTCGGCGCGCGACGGCGAGCCCCGCGAGATGTACGCCGGCGGCGACGCCGGCCGCGAGGCGGAGATCGAGGCCGGGGCCGACCGGCACATCGGCGACGTCCGGCTCGACCTGTCCGACTCGGCGGAGCGGCTGCTCGAGGCGTTCGCCGACGTTCGGCCCGGAGGCGCGGGAGCGGGAGGTCGCGATGCGCGGCGGCGGCACGGCGTACGGCTGGGAGATCCCGCTGCTGCGGATCCGCGAGGTCGAGATCCACCACGTCGACCTGGACGCCGGCTACACGCCGGACGACTGGAGCCCCGAGTTCGCGGCGCCGCACGCTCGACCAGCTGTCGCCGTTCTTCCGGGAGGCCCGCGACTGCCCGGTCGGCGTGCTCGCGGCCACCGACGCCGACGGACGCTGGGAGGTCGCCGCCGACGGACCGGTGCTCGAGGGCTCGGCCATCGACCTCACGGCCTGGCTGACCGGTCGATCCCCCGGGCGCGGGCTGCGGCTCAACCCCGCTGGCGAGGTACCGCCTGCTCCGCACTGGCGGTGAGGTCGATCGTCGGCTGCCCGGCTTCAGGGAGGACGACGACCTCCGGCACCGGCGTCAGGTCGACTGTCCGCCCGCGCAGACGGAACCACCGCATCTGCCGGTTGAACGCATGGGCCCTCTCGGACTGCTCGGACATCGCACGCAGCAACCAGCGACCGCCCGACAGGTCGTCGGCTGCCTCGTCCACCACAGTGCGCCGCCCCACCTGTCGCTGCCTGAACCCCTGGATACAGGACGGTAGCCTGCCGCGGAGTCCGGCCGCGATCGGCCGAACGGATAGCGCCCGAACGGGTGACGAGGAGGACCATGACCTACACCGGAGACGTGACGCGGGGTGGTCCGGCCGACGTCCGCGAGCTGGCCGGCCTGCTGATCAGCAAGGTATCGGTCGGGCCGATGGACAACAACGCGTACCTGCTGGAGTGCCGCGAGACCGGCGAGCGCGCCCTGGTCGACGCCGCCGACGACGCGGCCACGCTGCTCGGGCTGCTCGGCGACGGCCGGCTGGAGCAGGTCGTCACGACCCACCGGCACCGGGACCACTGGCAGGCCCTCGACGAGGTGGTGGCAGCCACCGGCGCCCGGACAGCGGCTGGACGCGACGACGCCGAGGCGATCCCCGGCACGACCGACACCGAGCTCTCGCGACGGCGACCGGGTCCGGGTCGGCCAGGTCGAGCTCGAGGTCGTGACGCTGGTCGGCCACACCCCCGGCTCGGTCGCGCTGCTCTACCAGGACCCGGCCGGCGTGCCCGCACCTGTTCACCGGCGACTCGCTGTTCCCCGGCGGTCCTGGGCAAGACAACAAACCCGGAGACTTCACCACGCTGATGGACGACCTCGAGGCCAAGGTGTTCGGCCGGCTGCCCGACGAGACGTGGTTCTACCCGGGCCACGGCAAGGACTCCACCCTGGCGCCGAGCGGCCGTCCCTCGCCGGAGTGGCGCGCCCGGGGCTGGTGAGCCGGCCGGTCAGGGGCGGGGCTGGTCCTGCCGCTCCCGGGCGGCCTTGCGGGCCGGCGGAAGCGGCCGGTCACCGCGGCCCCGAGCAGGTCGGCCGGCGGGGTGTCGGCGACGTCCGGCCGGGCGCTTGCGGTAGACCGTCGCCCACAGGATCGGGCCGATCACCGCGACGCTGAGCAGGACGAGGACCACGACGCTCGTCGGGGCCTCGAGCAGCTTGAGCCCGGACGCCAGCAGGACCACGACCAGCGCCCGCCGGACGATGCCGCCCGGGCGCCACGCTGGACACCCGCGCACCGACGTACACGCCGGGCAGCGCACCGATCAGCAGGGACGCGGTGAGGTCGAGCTGGAAGTCGCCGAACAGCAGGTGCCCGAGCGACGCGGACGCCACCAGCGGCACTGCCTGCACGAGGTCGGTGCCGACCAGCTGGCCGGCCCGGATGCTCGGGTAGAGCAGCAGCAGCGCGACGATCATCAGCGAGCCCGAGCCGACCGAGGTCATCCCGACGACCAGCCCACCGATGATGCCGACGAAGAGGGTGGGGATCGGCCGGACCTTGATGGTCTCGACGGGTACGTCGACGACCTCACCGGCCTCGGCGGCGAGGCGGCGCAGCTGCGCCTTGCGGAGGTCCAGCAGTGCCTTGGCCACCATCGAGAGGGCCGCGAAGAGCAGGGCCACCCCGAGGCCGGTCCGGACGACTCCCTCGGTCTCCTCGCCGGTGCCGATCCACTTCAGCACGAGGACGCCGAGGAAGGCGGACGGGACCGAGCCGATCACCAGCCACTTGACCAGGCCGCGGTTGACCGTGCCCCGGCGCAGGTGCACCGCGCCACCGACCGGCTTCATGATCATCGAGGCGACGAGGTCGCTGGACACGGCAGCCAGCGGCTGGATGCCGAAGAGCAGGATCATCATCGGCGTCATCAGGGCGCCGCCGCCCATGCCGGTCATGCCGACCACGAAGCCGACGAACAGGCCGGCGATCGCCACGGCCCACCAGCTCGGATCCACGCGTCACCTCCTCCCGACCGGAACCTCAGCCGCCGGGACGAGGCGCGCCGAGCCTAACTGCCGTCGTCGTCCTTGGTGACCGCGACGTCCTTGGCCGCGGAGGGATCGTTGCGCACCTTCAGCAGGCTCGCGACGGTCGTGATGGCCAGCGTCAGGATGATGAAGGCCAGCGAGACCCAGATCGGGACCTCCGGGATGCTGCTCGATGTGCTCACCGCCGTTGATGAACGGCAGCTCGTTCGTGTGCAGGGCCTCCATCACCAGCTTGACGCCGATGAACCCCAGCACGATCGACAGGCCGATGCTGAGGTAGACGAGCCGCTGCAGGAGTCCGCCGATCAGGAAGTAGAGCTGGCGCAGGCCCATCAGGGCGAAGACGTTCGCGGTGAAGACGAGGTACGGCTCCGAGGTGAGGCCGTAGATCGCCGGGATCGAGTCCAGCGCGAACAGCAGGTCGGTGGTGCCGAGCGCGAGGATCACGATGAACATCGGGGTGATGACGCGCTTGCCGTCGATCCGCGCGAACAGCTTGACGCCCTGCCACTCCTGGGTGGCGGGGAAGCGGTGCTCCACCCACTTCAGCAGCCGGTTCTCCTCGTAGTCGTCCTCGTCCATCTCGCCCTGGGTGGCCAGCTTGACCGCGGTGTAGATGAGGAAGGCGCCGAAGATGTAGAAGATCCAGCTGAAGTTCTCGATGGCCGCGGCACCGAGCGCGATGAAGATGCCGCGCATGACCAGCGCCAGGATGATGCCGACGAGCAGGGCGGTCTGCTGGAGCTGCCGCGGCACCGCGAACTTCGCCATGATGATGACGAAGACGAACAGGTTGTCGATGGACAGGCTGTACTCCGTCAGCCAGCCGGCGAAGAACTCGGCGCCGTACTGGTGACCGGCGAAGTACCAGACGCCCAGGCCGAAGATGATCGCCAGCCCCACGAAGAACGTGATCGCGATGGCGCACTCGCGCATCGACGGCTCGTGCGGCCGGCGGCCGATGATGAACACATCGACGGCGAGCAGGCCCACCAGCAGGGCGATGCTGGCGATCCAGAGCCAGGTGGGGACGTTCACAGATCAGACCTCCGGCAGACGAGAACGGCCGGAGGTCTCTTCCGCCCCGCCGTCAAGCCGGGACCGGCCTCACCGGGTCGCCGCGATGGACGACCGTGATGACGACGAGGCCACGAAGGAATACTCCCCTCCACGGCTGCCAGTCTCTCCCAGGGCGCGCCGCGATGTCACATCGGGTCGCAGCCCGGTCCGTACGCGCTGGGCGTGGGCCGTCCGCTCGACTCAGGCCGTCCCGGCGGCTCGCATGCCGCGCAGCTCCTTCTTCAGCTCGCCGATCTCGTCCCGGAACCGGGCCGCGAGCTCGAACTGCAGCTCGCGGGCCGCGGTGTGCATCTGGTCGGTGAGCTGCTGGATGAGGTCGGCCAGGTCGGCCGCCGGCAGGTCCCCACGCCGGCCGACGCCGGGATCGCGCTGTCCTTGGACCACATCCCGGGCACCGGCGCCTTCCCGCGGGACTGCTGGCGGCCGCCGCCCCCGATCAGCTCCTCGGTGTCGGCGTCCTCGCGGGCGAGCAGCTCGGTGATGTCCGAGATCTTCTTGCAGCAGCGGCATCGGGTCGACGCCGTGGGCCTCGTTGTAGGCGACCTGCTTGGCCCGGCGCCGGTTGGTCTCGTCGATCGCCTTGGCCATCGAGTCGGTGATCTTGTCGGCGTACATGTGGACCTGGCCCGGACACGTTCCGGGCGGCCCGGCCGATGGTCTGGATCAGCGACGTCCCGGAGCGCAGGAAGCCCTCCTTGTCGGCGTCCAGGATGGACACCAGGGACACCTCGGGCAGGTCGAGCCCCTCGCGCAGCAGGTTGATGCCGACCAGCACGTCGAAGTGGCCCAGCCGCAGCTCGCGCAGCAGCTCGACCCGGCGCAGGGTGTCGACCTCCGAGTGCAGGTAGCGCACCCGGATGCCGAGCTCGAGCAGGTAGTCGGTCAGGTCCTCGGCCATCTTCTTGGTCAGGGTGGTGACGAGCACCCGCTCGTTCCGCTCGGCCCGCTGGTTGATCTCGTGCACCAGGTCGTCGATCTGGCCCTTGGTCGGCTTGACCACCACCTCGGGGTCGACCAGCCCGGTCGGGCCGGATGATCTGCTCGACCGGCGCCAGCTTGGTCCGGCCGAGCTCGTACGGGCCCGGGGGTCGCGGACAGGTAGACGGTCTGGCCGATCCGCTCGAGGAACTCCTCGAACTTCAGCGGCCGGTTGTCCACCGCGCTGGGCAGCCGGAAGCCGTGGTCGACCAGGGTCCGCTTGCGGGACATGTCGCCCTCGTACATGCCGCCGATCTGCGGCACGGTCACGTGCGACTCGTCGATGACGAGCAGGAAGTCCTCGGGGAAGTAGTCGATCAGGCAGTGCGGGGCCGAGCCGGGTGCCCGGCCGTCGATGTGCCGCGAGTAGTTCTCGATGCCCGAGCAGAACCCGACCTGGCGCATCATCTCGATGTCGTACGTCGTGCGCATCCGCAGCCGCTGCGCCTCGAGCAGCTTGCCCTGCCGCTCGAGCTCGGCCAGCCGGTCGGCCAGCTCGAGCTCGATGCCCGTGATGGCCCTCTCCATCCGCTCCGGCCCGGCGACGTAGTGAGTGGCCGGGAAGACGTAGAGCTCCTGGTCCTCGGTGACCACCTCGCCGGTGAGCGGGTGCAGCGTCATCAGCTGCTCGATCTCGTCGCCGAACATCTCGATCCGGACGGCGAGCTGCTCGTACACCGGGAAGATCTCGATCGTGTCGCCGCGGACCCGGAACGTCCCGCGGGTGAAGGCCAGGTCGTTGCGGGTGTACTGCACCTCGACGAACCGGCGCAGCAGCTGGTCGCGCTCGATCTCCATGCCGACCTTGAGCCGGACCATCCGGTCGACGTACTCCTGCGGGGTGCCGAGGCCGTAGATGCACGACACCGAGGCGACCACGATCACGTCGCGCCGGGTGAGCAGGCTGTTGGTCGCCGAGTGGCGCAGCCGCTCGACCTCGTCGTTGATCGACGAGTCCTTCTCGATGTAGGTGTCCGTCTGCGGGATGTAGGCCTCGGGCTGGTAGTAGTCGTAGTACGAGACGAAGTACTCGACCGCGTTGTTGGGCAGCAGCTCGCGGAACTCGGTGGCGAGCTGGGCCGCCAGCGTCTTGTTCGGGGCCATCACCAGCGTCGGCCGCTGCAGCCGCTCGACCAGCCACGCCGTCGTCGCCGACTTGCCGGTGCCGGTGGCGCCGAGGAGCACGGTGTTGGTCTCCCCCGACCGGATCTGCCGCTCGAGCTCGTCGATCGCGGCCGGCTGGTCGCCGGCGGGCTGGAAGTCGCTGACGACCTCGAAGGGGGCGACGCGGCGCTCGAGGTCGGTGGTGGGTCTCACCCGATCACCGTACGACGACCTGCCGACAACTCGTCAGGCCCCACGAGCCCGGGCGTCCAGGACCTTCCACAGCCCTTCGACCTGGCGCCCGAGGTCGGCCAGGTCCCCGTCGTTGCGCAGAACCACGTCCGCCACCGCCAGGCGCTCCTCGGGGGCTGCTTGCGCCGCCATCCGGGCCCGCGCGTCCGCCTCGGTCATCCGCCTGGCCGCCATCAGCCGGTGCAGCCGGTCCTCGTCCGAGGCGTCGACCACGATCACGACGTCGTAGTGCCCCTGGAGCTGCTTCTCCACGAGCAGCGGGACGTCGTAGACGACGACGGCATCCGGCGGAGCGGCAGCCATCAGCTCGGCGCTGCGTCGCTGGACGTACGGGTGGACGACCGCCTCCAGGGCCGCCCGGCGCTCGTCGTCCGCGAACACCAGCCGACCGAGTCGCGCCCGGTCCAGCGACCCGTCCGCAGCTGAGGATCTCCGGGCCGAACTCCGCGACGACAGCGGCCAGCCCCGCGGTGCCCGGGGCGACCGCTTCACGGGCCAGTGCGTCGGCGTCCACCACCACCGCGCCCCGAGCCGCGAGCAGACGCGCCACCTCGCTCTTCCCGGCCCCGATGCCCCCGGTCAGCCCGACGGTGATCATCTGCGGACCACCGCGGCAGCCGCCCGCTCAGACAGCCGTGCGGAGACCGCCTCGAGCGGTCCCCGCCCGACCTGGGTGCGCCAGGCCGTCGCGAGCACCAGCGCCAGCGCCGACGTGCCAGAGCCACAGGGCTCGCGGGTCCTCGGTGAGCAGCGGGCTGTCCTCCGCGACGGCGAGGACGTGCAGGGTGTAGAGGGTCAGGGTCATGCTGCCCACCGCGGCCAGCGGCACCAGGCTCCACTGCGGCAGCACCCGGGCGAGCAGCAGGCACAGCCCGAGCACCGCGAGGCTGGTCCCGACCGTGTGCGCCAGGTCGAACGTGGTGCCGCTGTGCGGCGCCGAGACCGCCAGCCAGCGCCAGTCGCCGGGCGGGGTGGTGCCGTACAGGCCGGCGGCCAGCAGGTCGTCGACCGGACCACGCAGCGGCTCGGTCGACGACTCCAGCTCGCGACCGGCCGCCGACCAGGTCGAGCAGCGACCGCCGAGGCGAGCTTGGCGAGCAACCGCCAGCGCCGCGCCGCCCACGAGCAGCTTGGCCGCGACGCTCACCCGGCGCAGGTGGCTGCGGCCGACCGCCAGCCCGGCGAACAGGTACGTCGTCCAGGTCAGGACCGGGTAGGTCCCGGTGAGGAACAGCTCGACGAGCAGGTCGCGTCCGCCCGGCTCGTCGATCGGGGTGGGGTCCACCCACTGCCGCAGCGCGTAGCTCGCCAGCGGCGTGACCACCGCGGCGACGACGGCGAGGATCGCCAGGGTCCGGCTGGAGAGCCCGAGGACGGGCACGGCGACCACGAAGAGCAACGCGTAGTAGGCGAGGATCACCAGCGGCGGCGACTCGACCTGCCCGAGCAGGAGCCCCACCACCAGCAGCACCGCGGCCCGGGCCAGGACGCCGACCTGGGCGCCGCGCAGGGCGCGGCCGGTCAGCGGCCGGTGGGCGCCCGATGCCAGCGCCAGCCCCACGCCGGCCAGCACCGCGAACAGGGCGGATGCCTTGCCGCTGGCCAGGACGTGCGACAGGTGCAGCTCGCCGTCCGGGGTGAAGCCGGGGAAGAGGTGCGTCGCCGCCATGCCGATCAGCGCGAGTGCCCGGGCGACGTCGACCCCGACGAGCCGGCGCGAGGTGTCGACGAGCCTGAGCACGCGCACCACCCTAGGGGCGGACATGACGATGGCCCCCGCCGGAGCAGGGGCCATCGTGCGTCGTGCGGTGGGTCAGCCGCCGGTGAGCTTCTCGCGCAGGGCCGCGAGCGCCTCGTCGGAGGCCAGCGTGCCGCCGGCCGCGCCGGTGCGGCCGGGGTCGCCGCCTCGGCGTCCGTCGCCGTCGGCCGGAGCCTCCGAGGAGTACGTCGACGGAGCCGGCCCGCTGCCCTCGAGGCCGGCCTCGGCCTCGGCCTTCTGGGCCTCGGTGACCTGCTTCATGTGGGCCTCGTAGCGGACCCGCGCCTCGGCGTACTGGCGCTCCCACTCGGCCTGCTGCTCCTCGTGCCCGGGCAGCCACTCGTTGGTCTCCGGGTCGAAGCCGTCCGGGTACTGGTAGGCGCCCGACTCGTCGTAGGAGGCCGACATGCCGTAGAGCGTCGGGTCGAAGGCGCTGTCGTCGCCCTCGGCCGGTGCGGCGCCCTCGTTGGCCTGCTTGAGCGACAGCGAGATGCGGCGGCGCTCCAGGTCGATGTCGATGACCTTGACGAAGATGTCGTCGCCGACCTGGACGACCTGCTCCGGGATCTCGACGTGGCGCTCGGCCAGCTCGGAGATGTGGACCAGGCCCTCGATGCCCTCGTCGACCCGGACGAACGAGCCGAAGGGCACCAGCTTGGTGACCTTGCCCGGCACGACCTGGCCGATCTGGTGGGTGCGGGCGAACTGCTGCCACGGGTCTTCCTGGGTCGCCTTGAGCGACAGCGAGACGCGCTCGCGGTCCATGTCGACGTCCAGCACCTCGACCGTGACCTCCTGGCCGACCTCGACGACCTCGGACGGGTGGTCGATGTGCTTCCAGGACAGCTCGGAGACGTGCACCAGGCCGTCGACGCCACCGAGGTCGACGAACGCACCGAAGTTCACGATGCACGAGACCACGCCGGAGCGGACCTGGCCCTTCTGCAGGGTCTGCAGGAAGGTCGAGCGCACCTCGGACTGGGTCTGCTCGAGCCAGGCGCGGCGGCTCAGCACGACGTTGTTGCGGTTCTTGTCCAGCTCGATGATCTTGGCCTCGAGCTCCTTGCCGACGTACGGCTGGAGGTCGCGCACCCGGCGCATCTCGACCAGCGACGCGGGCAGGAAGCCGCGCAGGCCGATGTCCAGGATCAGGCCGCCCTTGACGACCTCGATGACGGTGCCGGTGACGATGCCGTCCTCGTCCTTGATCTTCTCGATCGTGCCCCACGCCCGCTCGTACTGCGCGCGCTTCTTCGACAGGATCAGCCGACCCTCCTTGTCCTCCTTCTGGAGGACCAGAGCCTCGACCTGGTCACCGACGCTGACGACCTCGGACGGGTCGACGTCGTGCTTGATCGAGAGCTCGCGGGAGGGGATGACACCCTCGGTCTTGTAGCCGATGTCCAGCAGGACCTCGTCCCGGTCGACCTTGACGATGACTCCCTCGACGATGTCACCGTCGTTGAAGTACTTGATCGTCTCGTCGATGGCTGCGAGGAAGGCCTCTTCGTCGCCGATGTCGTTGATCGCGACGTTGGGAGTGGTGCTGGCGGGTGCTTCGATGCTGCTTGCCGTCATGTAGGAGTGGCTCCGTGGGGTGGACAGATGTCGTTGGGGACAGATGTCGTCGTGGCGCGCAGGGGCCGGTTTCGACGTGCCGGGGATCCTGGACCGCTCTCGCGAGGGGCTGGGAGGTTCGACTCACCGAGCGTGGCCTGCTCCGTTCGAGGTCGCGCAGGCCCACAGCGCACCCGTCACCCTACGCTCCGGGCTGATCACCGGTCAACGCGGGCAGGCGTCAGCAGGCCCGGCTCACGGGCCTGCGCAGACGGGACGGCTCAGCGGTGCGGCATCGGGGTGAAGCCGTCAGCCTTGCCGTCCTTCTTCTCCTTCTTCTCCGCCCGCTTCTCCTTGAGGCTCTTGCCCGACTTCTTGCTGCTGGTCTGACGCGGTGACTTGTCGGCCATGGGGAGCTCCCCACCAGCCAGGACGCTGCATGCGCCGAGGGGGTGTGCGTCGACCGTACCGCGTCGGATCGGCCGACGTACGCCTCGTGGCTCCGACCGGTACGGTCTCGTCGCAGTCCGAAGCCGCGGACGGGACGTGGGAAGCGGGGTCGCGTGACCATAGCCCGGCGCGTGCTGGTGACCGGCGGCGCCGGGTTCATCGGGTCCCACCTGTGCGACCGGTTGCTCGACGAGGGCCACGAGGTGCTGTGCGTCGACAATTTCTACACGTCGGCCGCGTCGAACATCGAGCACCTGCTGGACAACCCGCGGCTTCGAGGTGATCCGCCACGACGTGACGTTCCCGCTGTACGTCGAGGTCGACGAGATCTACAACCTCGCCTGCCCGGCCTCGCCCGGTGCACTACCAGCGCGACCCGGTGCAGACCACCAAGACCGTCGGTGCTGGGCACCATCAACATGCTGGGCCTGGCGAAGCGGACGCAGGCGAAGATCCTGCAGGCCTCGACCAGCGAGGTCTACGGCGACCCCGAGGTGCACCCGCAGCCGGAGGACTACTGGGGCAACGTCAACCCGATCGGCACCGCGGGCCTGCTACGACGAGGGCAAGCGCGCGCCGAGACGCTGTTCTTCGACTACCACCGCCAGTACGGCGTGCGACGTCAGGTCGTGCGGATCTTCAACACCTACGGCCCGCGGATGCACCCGCACGACGGCCGGGTGGTGTCGAACTTCATCGTGCCAGGCGCTGGCCGGCGAGCCGCATCACGATCTTCGGCGACGGCTCGCAGACCCGCTCGTTCTGCTACGTCGACGACCTGGTCGAGGGCATCATGCGCCATGATGGACGGCCCGACCGAGTTCACCGGCCCGGTCAACCTGGGCAACCCGCACGAGTTCACCATCCTCGAGCTGGCCGAGCTGGTCATCGAGCTGACCGGCTCCCGGTCGACGATCGAGCGACGCCCCCTGCCGGAGGACGACCCCATCCGCCGACGGCCGGATGTCAGCCGGGCAGCCGGGTTGCTCGACTGGGCGCCCACCGTCGGCCTTCGCGAGGGCCTCGGGCGGACCGTCGACTACTTCGCGGCGACGACCGGTGGACCCTGACCCGACACCCGGGAAGGCTGCCGGCATGTCCGACGACCGGACCGGGGTCACCCGGCGCGAGGTAGGGCAGGCGGAGTCCGCCAAGGCGCACAGCTCCTGGTGGGACGCCCAGGCCGACGACTATCTCGACGAGCACGGCACCTTCCTCGGCGACGCCGGTTCGTGTGGGGCCCGGAGGGCTTGTCCGAGGCCGACGCGCACCTGCTGGGAGACGTGGCGGGACGCCGGGTCCTCGAGGTCGGCGCCGGTACGGCCCAGTGCGCGCGCTGGCTGCTGGCCGCCGGCGCCGACCCGGTGGCTCTGGACCTGTCGGCGACGATGCTGCGCCGCGGGCACGAGCTCGGCGTCCGGGCCGGGCTCGTCGTGCCCCTCGTGCAGGCCGACGCGGCGGCTCTCCCGTTCGCGGCCGAGTCCTTCGACCTGGCCTGCTCGGCGTACGGCGGCGTGCCCTTCGTCGCCGACTCGGCGGCGGTGATGCGCGAGGTCGCCCGGGTGCTGCGGCCCGGCGGCCGGTGGGTGTTCTCGGTGACCCACCCGGTGCGGTGGAGCTTCCCGGACGACCCGGGCGAGGCCGGCCTGGTGCCGCGCACTCGTACTTCGACCGCACGCCGTACGTCGAGCAGGCGGCCGGACGGGTCGGCGACCTACGTCGAGCACCACCGCACCCTCGGCGACCGGGTGCGCGAGATCACCGCCAGCGGGCTGCGGCTGCTCGACGTCGTGGAGCCGGAGTGGCCACCGGACCACGCCCGGACCTGGGGCGGCTGGAGCCCGCTGCGCGGCCGGGTGCTGCCCGGCACCGCGATCTTCGTCTGCGGGAAGCCGAGCTAGACGGCGACCGGGTCGCGTCGGCGGTGCCCCGGGCTCGTCGTACTCGTCGTCGCCGCGGCGCAGCACCAGGCCGAGGCCGAGCCCCAGCAGGATCAGGCCGAGCACACCGAGGGCCGCGGGGCCGGTGGTGTGCAGCAGCCCCAGGGACCGCTTCGTTGTCCTTCGCGGTCTTGGCCTGCTCGGCGATCGTCTCGTCGGTGAAGGTCAGCGTGGCCTCGGTGACGGTCAGGACGTCCTCGCCGGTGTCGTCGCGCAGACGTGGAGAGCTGCTCCTCCTGGCCCTTGACGATCACGCCGGTGGTCGGCTCGACCCAGACCCGTCGGAGGTTGGAGTAGAACCGGTCGACCGGCACCGAGCCCTCGGTCGCGGCCGATCAGCGTGCCCGGGACCTCGAGCTCGGCGATCTTCGTCGGCTCGATCACCTGCTCGTAGCGGTAGACGTTGACGCCGTCGACCTCCTCGGAGGCCTTGTACTCCATGGCCGACGCCTTGCCGAGCGTGGTGTCGAAGTACTGGTAGGTCTTCTTCTCGGCGTCGAACGGGAACTTGTACTCGATGCCCTCGTGCTTGGCCGGCGCGCCGTTGAGGCTCTCGCCGCAGCAGTTGATCGCCTCCGACGTGGAACGGTCAAGCGCCACCCGGTCGGTGGTGGCGGTGACCAGCGGTGCCCTCGTTCTCGACGCGGACGAAGACGTCCCACACGGCGCGTGTCGTCATTGCCGGCCGCGACGTCGCCGCGGACCCGGCGGGTCGCGGTCAGGGTCGCGCCCTCGACGCAGCTCGAGCGCCCCGATGTCGAGGTACGTCGCGTTCGGGCGCGACGGACACCGTCTGGGAGTCCTGGTCCAGCGGCGCCTTGGCGAGGCTCGGGTAGACGTAGAACCGCAGCAGCGGGGCGAGTGCGAGCAGGAAGCAGCCGACCCCTAGCAGGCCGTACGTCACCACGCGGCGCATGCGCCCTCCGCCTTCATCCGGCTGCTGGCCCTGCCCGCAGCGACGCCGCACGGAGCGGCTGTGCGCGTGAGGTTACCAGCACGTAACCCCACCAGACCTGCTTTGCGTCATCGCACCAGGGGCGGGTCGCGGCGGCCCTCGCGGGACCACTCCGGACCGAGAACGAGCGCCGTAGCCGCAGCCAGGTCAGGGCAGACCGACCGGGCCGCGGTGGACGCCTGGGCGGTCGCCGCGAGCAGGATCCCGGGAACCCCGCGGCCCGACCCGCCACCATGTCGCTCTCGGCGTCACCGATGACGACGCAACGGTCCGGGCGGGCGGACGGCAGCGTCGCGAGCGCCGCGCGAAGCAGCCCAGGCAACGGTTTCCGGCAGGTGCAGGCATCACGCTCGTGCGGGCACACCCACCACCCGTCGATGCGGCCTCCTTCCGCCGCGACCAGCCCGGCGACGTGGGCGTTCACCCGGTCGACGTCCTCGGAGGTCATCAGGCCGCGGGCGACGCCGCGTTGGTTGGTGACGACGTGCACCACCGCGCCGGCGCTGGTCAGGTCGCGGACCGCGCCGGCCGCGCCGGGCAACAGCTCGACCTCCGCCGGGTCGCCGACGTACCCGCCCTCGGGCGCCTTCTTGATCAGCGTTCCGTCACGGTCCAGGAAGCAGATGTCCGGGACCATTTTCACCGCAGCTGGCTGTCGACCCGGTCTCCGCCCAGATGCGGCCCCCAGACCAGGTGCGCCTCCTGGATCCGCGCGGGCGACGTCGACGGCACGGCCAGGCAGGTGCCGGCGGCCGCGCGCATCTCGGTGTCGTCGGCGCCGCAGAGAGCGACGGTCTGCAGCCCGAGGCTGCGGGCGCGGGCCAGGCCCAGGAGGACGTTGGCGCGACCGACCGCTGGTCGACAGGCCGAGCACGAGGTCGCCGGGGCGACCGAACGCCTCGATGTGCCGGGCGAAGACCTGCTCGTAGCCGTAGTCGTTGGACACGGCGGTGACGTTCGCGGAGCTGTCGGCCAGAGCCATGGCCGGCGAGTGCCCCCCGCTCCCGGGTGCAGCGCCCGACGAACTCGGCCGCGATGTGCTGGGCGTCCGCCGCACTGCCGCCGTTGCCCATCAGGAGCAGCGTCCCGCCCCGACGGAACGTGGCCACGAGGACGTCGCCGACCTCCGCGACACCGGTGACCAGAGCCGGCTGGAGCAGGGCCGCGGCCAGTGCCGCGTGCTCCTCGAGGCGGGTCGCGGACCAGGTCGGCGCCCTCAGCCACTGACCCGCCAGGTCGTGAGCCCCGCCGAGTCGAACCCGAACTCGTTGACCGTCAGACCCATCTTGATGAGCGCCTCCGCCACCAGGTGCCGGGTGTCGAAGTGGCAGTAGAACAGCATGTAGCCGCCGCCGCCGGCACCGGTCACCTTGCCGCCGATGGCACCGTGCCGGATCGCGACCTCGTACGCCTCGTCGATGAACGGGTCGCGATCAGCGGCGACATCCGTCTTCTTCTGCTGCCAGGCCTCGCCGAGCAGCGTCGCCGAAGTCGGCCAGCTCGCCGCTGCAGCAGCGCGACCTTCATCTCCGACCGCGAGCTGCTTCTGCACGCGCAGGCCGTCCATCGCCTCCGCGTCGCCGCGGCTGTAGCGCTCCGTCTGGTCGTCGATGATGTGGTCGGACAGCCGGGTGCGTGCCGGTGTAGCAGAGCAGCAGGTTGTGCTCGAGCTCGTTGACGGTCGCGCGCGCGATCCGCAGCGGGTTGACCACACCCGGTCGGCGCCGAACTCGATGAAGTTGAAGCCGCCGAACGTCGCCGCGTAGTGGTCCTGCAGCCCGCCGGCGATGCCCAGGTCCTCGCGCTCGATGGCGTAGGCCAGCTGCGCGATCTCGTACTCCGTCGAGCGCCAGCCGGTAGTGCTCCTGGAGCAGGCCGATGAGGGCGACCATCATCGTCGGACGAGGAGCCGAGGCCGGAGCCGGGCGGCGCGCTGGAGTGCAGCAACAGGTCGAAGCCGTCGCGCCGTCGCGGTCCAGAACCGGCGGACGGCGCCTTGACCAGGTCGAGCCGCCCGTCGAACAGCAACGGCTCGTCGATCCCGAAGTCCATCGAGACGCCGAAGTCGACCGACTCGATCGTGACCTGGCGGTCCTCCCGGGACCGCGAGCTGGCGAACGCGTAGCGGTTGATGGTCGCGGTCAGGACCGCCCGCCCTCGTGCTCGGGGAACGGGGGTACGTCGGTGCCGCCGCCGGCGAAGCTCACCCGCAGCGGTGCCTTCGCCCGGACGACGACCCCTTGCCCGCGACCGGCCCGTTGGTGCTCATGGTGCGGCAACGGTAGCCGAGCGGTCTCCCTGCGGGTCGCGCCTGGCAATCTGGTGCGCGTGACCGCGACGGAGCAGCAGCAGGAGGGGTGCCCTCACGACCGTCGACCGCTCCGCAGCTTCCCGCCCTGGACGGGGTTCGCGCACTAGCCGCGCTGCATGGTGGTCATGACCCATGTCGCCTTCCAGACCGGTGAGACCTCGGTGGGGATGCACGGTGGGCTGCTGGCCCGGATGGACGTCGGGGTCGCCATCTTCTTCGTGCTGTCCGGCTTCCTGCTGTACCGGCCGTGGGCGTGCGCGACTCTGGCCGGGCGGACGCCCCGGGCGCGGCGCTACCTGTGGCGCCGCGCGGTCCGGATCCTGCCGGCGTACTGGGTGGCGCTGGTCGTCGTCCTGCTCACCGTCGCGGACGCGAGCCCGGCGGACGCGGTCCGCCACCTGACCCTCACCCAGCTGTACGGCGGCGACGCTGCTCGACGGGTTCACCCAGACCTGGAGCCTCGCCACCGAGGCGTCGTTCTACCTGGTCCTCCCGCTGCTGGCGGTCGCGGTGGTGACGGTGCGCGGCCCTCGCCGGGCAGCTGGCCGTGCTCGCGGGCCTGGCCGCCGTGGCGCCGGTGTGGACCGCGGTCGCGGCAGCGGGCCACCTGCCCGATCTGGCGAACACCTGGCTGCCGGCTCACCTGGACTGGTTCGCCGCCGGGATGGCCCTCGCGGTCGTGCTGGCCGACGTGGAGGCCCGCCCCGGCGGTCGGCCGGCCCGCGTCGCCGAGCAGCTCGGTCGCCAACCGGGATCGCTGCTGGCCGCTGGCCGCAGCGTTGATGTGGTTCGCGAGCACCGCCGCTGGCCGGACCCCGGACGCTCAACGTCCCGAGCGTCGGCGAGAGCGTCGTCAAGGAGCTGCTCTACGCCGCCGTGGCGATCGTCGTCGTCACGGCGGGTGCTCTGGCCCGACCCGAGACCGCGACGGCGCGGATCCTCGGCAGCAGGCCGGCGGTGTTTCTCGGCCGGGTGTCGTACGGCGTCTTCCTCTGGCACCTGGTCGTGCTGCACGGGATCTTCGCGCTCTTCGGGCTCGAGGTGTTCCAGGGGTCCTTCGTGCTCGTCGCCGTCGCCACCGTCGCGGCTACCGTCGCGGTGGCCTGGACCTCATGGACGGTGCTCGAGCGTCCGCTGCTCCGGCGTGCAGCAGCCCGGTCTCGAGCGACCCGTCCCGGACCGCTGACCCACCGGTCCGGGTCTGACAACGACGTCGCCGCCAGCGCGACCGAGACGAGAGCGAGAGCCTGCGCCAGGCCGCTACCCACCGGGCCGCCGGAGACCACGGCTGCGACGCCGGCGAGGGTCAGCCCACCAGCCACGACCGCCGCGCGCACGGCGCCACTCGAGCGGCCCTGACGACCAGGGCGATGACACCCGCGCCAGCCCCACCGGCCCGCCGAGCAGCGCTGGGACGGCGAGGCAGGCAGCACGTCCCTCGCCGGCCCGGCCGCGTCCGGGAGCCACCGCCGGGAGCCGTGAACCGCGGGTGCCCACCATCGCCAGCGCCAGCAGGATCACCAGCAGCCCGGCTCCGAGCGCCAGTCCGGCCCGGTGCCATCGTCCGGGGCCGTAGATGATCTCGAGCTCGGCAGCTCCCCCGGCGGGGAGCAGAACCCTTGCCGCCATCCGTCGACGGTCACCGGCCGCAGCCGCCGGCCGCCATGGTGGCCCGCCAGCCGGCGTTCGCGCTCTCCGTCATGGCCAGGACGGCGGCGTCGCCGGCGCCCACGCGCGACCCCGCGCTGCTCGGTGTCGCCGCGCTCGACCTGCACGGGTCGCGGCGCAGCCGCCGCGGGCAGCGTCTCGGCGCCGAGCACCACGCTGTCGACGGCAAGCCCGCCGGCCGGGACGGTCATCAGCTCGACCGAGCCGACCGGCACCGTCAGGTCACCGCACGGCCGGCCCGGCACCGCCCGGTCCCGACGAGCGCGGCGACGGTCGTCGTCACCGCGAGCTGCGTCACGACGCCGTCCAGGTGCACCTGCGGACCCACCACGCACGGGATGTCGACGACCGCGTCGTCCTGGCTCGCCGTCCAGCGCGGGCAGGTCGGGCAGCACGATCTCCTCCACCCGCAGCGGCGTCGGGAAGGCGAGGTCCACCCGGTCGGCCCGTTGCAGGAACGTCACGGTCAGGGTCCGACCGGTCAGCCGTGGGAAGGACACGACGCCCCCGCCGGTCCGGCCGGACCACGCGCCGGACACCGCCGGCCTCCACCGCCACGGCGCGCACCCGGCGCAGGGTGGCGGCACGGGCCCGGATCTGGAGCCGGGTGACGGTCATCGGCACCTCGACCTCCACCGAGACGCTCGGTGTGATGTCCCGCGCGCCGGCGATCCAGGCCGTCCGCAGGTCCCCGTCGAACGCGGCACCTGGCCCGGGCAGCCGGGTCGGTCGACGTACGGGACGACGCGGACGCGCGGTACCCGAGCGCGCGTGTCGAGCCCCCTGTCCAGCTCGGGCCCGGGCACCCTGCGTACCGGACCTGCGCGTCCACCGGAGCTCGGTCGACGACGCAGGGTGCGCCGCCAGCCCGGCCCGTCCTCGCCGTCGCGGACCAGGTCGGGGCTGCAGGTCCACGCCGCACCGGCGCCGGGCACCCGCCGCGCCCCGGCGACCTGCGGAGCACCCAGACGTCCGGGCCCGCGCGGCCGGCGCCGGTCACGAGGACGGCCCGACTCACCGGCACCGTGGCCGAGTCCACCTCGTCGACGGCGAGGTCGGCGGCCGCCCGGACGGTGAAGACCAGCCGCACCCGCCGGGTCGGCGCGGCAGGCGGGACGACGGTCAGGGTCCCGTCCGGTCGCCTGGTCGCGGCCGGTCCCCGCCGTCGGTCACGACCCGCACGCCCGACGGGCACCGCCAGCCCGGCGCGCTCGGCGCACCACGACCGTCAGCCGGCCCACGGTGCGGCCGCGGCCACCGCACCGAGCCACCGCGGCCCGGGCGCGTCGGACGACCCAGGAAGTGCGTCCGTCGCCGTCCAGGGCGGCGGCGGGGCGGGTCCCTGCCCCGCGCCACCAGGTCGGGTCGGGTCGGCGGCGGTGGACGACGCGGACACCGCCGCGCCGCCGGCGTACCGCGCGACCGTCTGGCGGACCGGCGCGGCCGGCATCAGGCGGTACGCTCGCCGCGCGGTCGCCGCCCAGCTGCATCGGCGGCCCGGACGGTCGGGCCGAGTAGGCCGACCCGGGGGCGGCGCCGAAGTCGAGCTCGCCGGCGGCGCAGCGTGTCGGTGACTGCACGACCCGGCACCCGTCGCCCGGCGGCGGTCGCCACGGAACTGTCGCCGCGGGTGGTGGCCAGCCCTGCGTCCGCCCGGCCGAGAGCCGCTCCGGGCCCCCGCGAGCCGGCGCACCGTCGGCCAGCGGCGCGGCCCGGACCCCGTCGACGCCCAGCGGCGGCGTCGACCACGAAGACCTCGAGCGCGCTGGCGACGGGCGGAGTCGAGGCCGAAGCCTGCCGACCAGGCCGCTCGGACCCGGCGATCCGGCGGCCGAAGCCGGCCACCCGGCGCATGCCCGGTGAGCCGGCGAGGCTGGCGCACCCGGACCGGTCGACCGGGTCCGCGGCCGCCCGCGGGTCCAGGTCGTTGCGCGACAGCAGGACCCGGGCGATGCCGGCCCCGGCCAGGGCCGGGCCAGGCCGGCGAGGGCCGCCGGCCGCCAGCCGCTCCTCGACGCGCGTCGAGCAGGCGGGTGGCGCCGGGCGAGCCGAGCGGGACGGCGTTGCGGACCGCCCAGGGCGAGTCGGCCAGGGCCTGCATCGGCTCGTCGGCGGTGCTGCCCCAGAGGTAGTCGCCGAACGACGACGCCGGCACCAGCAGCGCGCGGCCGCCGGCGCGCGTCGGCCAGCCAGTCGGCGGCCTCCTCCCAGTACGCCGGGACCGTGTCGAAGCTGCCGGCGGGGCCAGTCGCCGCGGAGCCGGGGCTGCGGCGACGGCCAGCGGCAGCGCAGCGCGGCCACCGCCGGCGCACGACGCGGACGGGCGCCGGCCACCGGGCGCCACGGGCGGCTGGCACCCGGGCGCGCGCACCGGGCCCGGGCCCAGGCCGGGCCGACGGCGAGCAGGTGGCGCAGGCCGCAGCGCCAGCGGCAGCCGCAGCACCGGGTCGAACTTGTGCACGTTGCGCAGCGGCGCGAGCGGCGCCGTCGAGCAGGCTCGCGCAGCGGCCCGGCGAGCGAGCCCGTCGACCGGTGCCGCGGTGGCCCGAGCGTCGACCAGCGACCAGCCCGAGCAGCAGCGCCGAGCGACCAGGAAGCGCCGCTCGCGGCAGGTCCGCGGCGGGCCAGCCCGACGCAGCCCGAGGCCGCGACCACGCACGGTGGCCAGCGACCGGCGCGGCGTCGTGCAGCCAGCGCCAGCCCGGCCGGCCAGCACGGGCTCGCCGACGTCGGCGAGCTAGGCCACCCAGTGCGTGGTGCCGCGCAGCGACGTCGAGCAGCGTCGGTGGCGCGGTCGTGACCGCCGGCGGTCTCGATGTAGTCGAGGAACGGCGGGCTGTAGCGGCCGAGCAGCAGCAGCGGGACGAGCCACCAGGCCGTGGCCAGCGCGACCGCCGCCGCCACCAGGCCAGCAGCCGGCGCCGGCGCGGGCCCGGCCGGCGGGTGAGCAGCCACAGCACCGGCAGCGGCAGCGACCGCGAGCGTCGCGGCGGCGTTGACCCCGCCGACGCAGCGCGACGGCGAGCGCCGGACAGCAGCGGCCGCCCGGCGCGGCGAGCCGCCGCGCGCGCCGCGCGACCAGCGGCACGCAGCACCCAGGGCGCCAGCGCCATCGGCAGCACCTCGACCGAGATCGGCGCCGAGCGCGGTGAGCATCCGCGGGGCCAGCGCGTAGGCCGAGCGCCGGCGACGATCCGGGTCGCCGGGGTGCCGATGCCCAGCCGCCGGGCCAGCCGGACCATCCCGAGGAACGCGACGACGAGCAGCAGCGCCCACCACAGCCGCTGGACCACCCAGGCCGGCAGCCGGCGCCAGTCGCCGAGCAGCGAAGAACGGGCCCATCGGGAACAGGTAGCCGTAGGCCTGGTTCTGCAGCTGCCCGAAGGCGGCCCTGCGGCGTCCCAGCAGCTGCACGCCCGGCCGAGGAAGCGCGGCCGGGTCCACGACCAGGTCGAGCTTGGTGTCCGGCGACCGACCCGGCCGGACGCCTGGTGGAACGCCAGCGCGACCAGAGCGATGGCCAGCCGACAGCCGCGGATCCGGAGCACGAGGGCGCGGCGTGGCCCGGCGTGCCGCCCTGTCCTGCGACGCGCGTCACGTCCGCCGCAGGACGAGCAGGAGGTTCCAGGTCAGCGACCTCGCGCACGCCCGGCACCCGCGACGACGCCGTGCGCCCAGCGCGGGTGGTAGCGCGGCCGCGCCTCCACCAGCTCCGCGTCCGGCTGCTGGCGGGCCCACCGCAGACCGTCGCGCGACCGAGACCGCGGAAGAGGTTCTCGCCGATACTGGTTCTTCGGCTGCCTGCCCGTGCCGGCGCTCGTAGCGCCGGGCGGCCCGGCGGCCGCCGAGGTAGTGCCAGGGCGACGTCTCGTGCCCGCCCCAGGGCGACAGCCAGTTCGTGTACGCCACGAAGACGACGCCGCCCGGCCGGGTGACGCGCACCATCTCGTCGCCAGCCGCGCCGGCTCGGCGGACGTGCTCGAAGACGTTGCTGGAGAAGGCGACGTCCACCGACGCGGCGCGCAGCGGCAGCGCCTCGCCGCGGGCGACGACGGCGGAGGTGCCGGGAGCTCCGAGCGGGCTCACCGCGTCGGCGTCGCTGTCGACCGCCACGTACCGGGCGCCGCGCCGGGCGAAGGCGGCCGCGAACTGCCTGCGGACCCGCCCCGACGTCCAGCACCGTGCGCCCGGCGAGCGGCGTGAACGCGGCGACGATGCGCACCGAGTCCTCGGCGAGCAGCCCGTAGAAGTGCGCGGGTCGGGTCTGCTCCACCCGGAACGCGCGCAGCAGGCGCGACCGAGCGGCCGAGGCCGTCGCCGGACGGTGCAGGCGGCAGCGTCTCCATCGGCGCCAGCGTAGCCAGGCGCCGTCCGGTCGGAGTGCGCCTCGCGGCGGCTACCCGCCGGTAGAGTCCGCGCCGTGTCCCTGAGAGTCCTGCTGCTGAGCTGGCGTGACAAAGACCACCCGGAGGCGGGTGGTGCCGAGGCGTTCCTCGAGAACGTCTCCCGCGAGCTGCAGGCCCGGGGTCACGACGTGACGGTGTTCACCGCGCGGGTACGCCGGCGCCGGCGACGCATCCCCCGGCCGACGGCCGGTCCGTCATCCGCCGCGGCGGCCGGCACTCCGTCTACCTGCCACGGCCTGCTGCACCTGCTGCGGCACGGCGGCCGCTACGACGTCGTGGTCGACGTCCAGAACGGTGTGCCGTTCTGGGCACCGCTGGTCGCCCGCCAGCCGGTGGTCAACGTGGTGCACCACGTCCACCGGGAGCTGTGGCCCGAGGTGTTCGGGCCGGTCCGCGCCCGCTTCGGCTGGTGGCTGGAGTCCTGGCTGGCGCCACGGGTCTACCGCCGCTCGCGCTACGTGGTCGTCTCGCGGTCCACCCGCGACGAGCTGGTCGGGCTGGGTGTCGAGCCCGGCGCGGTGACCGTCGTCTACAGCGGCCGTGAGCCGAGTCCGGCGCTGGAGCACATCCCCCGCACGCCCTGCCCGAGCCTGGTCGTGCTCGGTCGGCTGGTGCCGCACAAGCGGGTCGAGCTGGCGCTGCGGGCCGTCGCCGAGCTGCGCGCACGCCACCCCGGGCTGCACCTCACGGTCGTGGGGCACGGCTACTGGCAGGAGGCGCTGCATGCCGAGGTCGCCCGGCTGGGCATCGAGGACGCCGTCACCTTCACCGGCTTCGCGAGCGACGAGCTCAAGCACCGGGTGCTGGCCGAGTCATGGCTGAACCTGCTGCCCTCGCTCAAGGAGGGCTGGGGACTCGCCATCGTCGAGGCCGGCGCCCACGGCACACCGTCGGTCGCGTTCACATCGGCCGGCGGGACGACCGAGTCGGTCCTGGACGGGAAGACCGGCCGGCTGGTCGACGACGACGACGACTTCCTGTCGACGGTGTCCGAGCTGATCGACGACACCACGGCCCGGGCCGCGCTGGGGTCGGCGGCTCGCGAGCATGCCGCCGGCTTCACCTGGGAGTCGACGGCTGACTACGTCGAAGCCGTGCTGCTGGCCGCCAACGCACGGGACTGGAGCGGGGACCTGACGGCCTACCTCGCGTCCACGGAGGACGCGGCGGGTCAGCTCGCGTCGTAGGTGATGAGCGGCTTGTTCACCGGGTCAGGAGTCGCGGTCTGGCTGGCGACCAGCGACATCGACGCGACGACGGCGAGGACAGCGCCGAGGACCACTGACAGCACCAGCGGCAGCACGGCGAACCCCTCGTCCCGACTCGCGCTCATCCACGGCTCTTTCTCGGTGGCGGCTCCCCGTCCGGGGGGCCACTCTGGCTCGTCCGAGCGACCTTAGCAGGCGCGCCGGCGGCGGGCAGGGAGGTCGCGGCGGCTGCCACCAGCAGCGCGGACGCCGACACCGCCAGGCCCCACGGCACGCCGGACGGGTCGGCCGACGGCCGGGCGCCGGGGACCGCGCGGACCTCGATGCCGGGACCGGCGTACAGGACGGGCAGTGCCGCGACCCGGTCCTCCGACCGCCCGACGTCGGGCTGGTCGGTGAGCAGGACGACGGTGGAGAGCCCTTCGCGGCGGAGGGCGGCCGGGAGATCACGGCCACCGGTCAACGCGGCCCGCAGCCGGGCGGCCTGGGGATCCTCACCCGCGACGGTCACCGTCGAGAGCGGCAGCGCATCGTTCACGGTCACGCGTCCCGGCAGGTACCGCGGAAGCGGGTCCAGCACGATCCGGTCACCGTTCCACCCGAAGCGGCGATAAGCGCGGAACGGCAGCACCACGGTGTCGCCGCCGGCGCGCTCGACCGCGGCCCTCGCCTGACCCCACTCGTCCGGGTAGTCGACCGGGACCAGCCTGCCGTTGGCTGCCCAGGCCAGGCTCGGCAGCGCGACGAGCGGGACCAGGGCGAGAGCCGGCGCCGCGTGCGCGAGCACCGGCCGCGACGCTTCTGCCAGCAGGCCGGCGCACAGGGCGACCGGCAGCACAGCGAGCGCGACGAACTTCTGCCCATCGCGAAGCAGACCGGCGCCTGGCACCTCGGTGACGAGCCACCGCAAGCTGTCGGCCGCCACGGGTGCCGCGCCCCACAGCGCCAGGCAGACACCGATCGCGCCGACCAGGACCAGGCCGGGCCCGGGTCCCGGCCAGGAGGTCAGCAGGTGCCGGCCGCCGATGACGACGGCCGCAAGCACGAAGAGCAACCAGCCCAGCGCAACCACGACGTTGGCGCGTTCCGGCGGCCAGACCGCCGGGTTCCAGACCCCGCCGAGGGACGCGACACTGCCCAGCACGCCAAAGGGGCTGTCGGCCCGCGCCGCGAAGGCTGCCACCCCCTGCGGGTCGCCAGGGGTGGTGCCCGGTCCGGACAGCGCCGGCACCAGCCACGACGCCGCGGACCCGACGACCGCCGTCAGCAGCCAGCAGGTCGCCGCGGCCCGGCCGGGTGCCTGACCAGGGGACCAGAGGACCGCGACGGCGGTCAGCGTCACGAGGATCAGGGCGGTGCTCCCGGCGAGCCCGGCCAACAACACCACGAGACAGAGCCACCCGATGCCCCGGCGGCCACCGCCACGCGCCGCGATGCCCGCGACGACGACCCAGGGCAGCGCCGCCAGGCCGAGCAGGAAAGCCCAGTGGCCCAGCACCAGCCGTTCGAGGACGTAGGGGTTCCACACGTAGACGGCGGCTGCGACCAGCGCGGCTGTCCGAGTGGGCATCAGACGACCAATCCCCCACGCCCCGATGACGAAGAACATCAGCAGCAGGACCTTCTGGACCAGGTCGCCCGGCATGACCCGGGAGAGCAGGACGACCACCACGTCGTTGGGCACGGCGCGCGGCACCAGGTCGCCTGTTCCGAGCGCGCTCGGGTTCAACGGCGGCCGAGGCACGAACACCATGTCGTACGTCAGGAGGTATCCCCGGCGCAGAGCCGGGCCCAGCGCGAGCAGGCCCAGGAGCAGCCCCGTCCCGGCGCCGACCGCCGACGGACCCGGCACCCGCGTCACGGGGAGCCGCCCGGCCGGGTGGCGACGATCAGCAGGCTGGGCCGCACGGTTGGCCGGAGCGCGCGGGTCGCGATGGTCAGCGGCAACGCCATCAGGGCGCTCAGCCGGACGCCGGGTCTGGCGAGCACCCCGCGGCCGTCCCCTGCCGGGGCCCGCCGCCGGGCGACCGTCGCCATCTCGGTCGCCATGCTGTCCAGCAACGGCCGGGTCACCCGGACGTCCACCAGCCCGGCTCGGTCGACCAGCACCGCCGCGGACCTGCCGGACAGGAAGCGCACGTGGGTGGGGTCCTCGAGCATCCACCAGGCCGCCCCTGACCGGCGGAGCACCTCGGACTCGCCGTCGGGGGTGAGCAGGGCGAGCGTCCCACCCGGGCGCAGCAACCGGGTGCACGCCGCCAGGAACGTGGAGACGTCCGGAGCGTGCTCCACGACGTGGATGCCGAGCACGAGGTCGTACGTCGGGTCAGCGGCAAGCTCCTCCACCGGCCCCGCCCAGAGCCGGCCACGGGAGGCCACCTCCGGGTCCACGCGGCCACCGAGGTGTCCAGGATCGGCGCCACCCACGGCGGCGCCGGCGTCGAGGTAGCGACGCAGAAGGCCACCCGACCCGTACCCGACCTCGAATACCCGGCGCGCGCCCGGGGCGAGCGCGGCGAGCCGCCGATAGGTGAGCCAGAGCCGGACCCGGTCCATCCCCGGGTCGCCGCCGTAGGTGAGGGACCGGTGCCCGGCAGGGCAGGTGGCGAGGTCGCGCCGCAGGTGGCCGCACGCCGGGCACTGCAGCAGCACGTTCGCATCGTCCAGCCGCCACGGGGTGAGGGTCGTTCCGCAGGACTCGCACGACTCGGGGCTCGTCTCGGCGGTCACCGTCGCGACCGCGCACGCAGCGCGCCCCACGCATAGCCGACCGCTTCCAGCGCGCGCAGGAACAGCAGGCCAAGGCCGTGCACCGGATCAGCGGCCAGTCGCCCGCGGTGGCGGTAGAAGGCCTGCAGGGTCCGGCCGGCCTGGGCCCGCACGGCGCCGGGGTTCGCCGCTGCGAAGGCCGGCAGCGAGCTGCCGTAGTAGATCCGCTTCCGCATCACGTCCCGCAGCGTCAGCCGGCCCTCGTCGTGGTCGATCACCCCGGTCGCGTGTGCGACGACGACGTCGGCCTGCGCGAGCCTGATCCGCAGGTCGGCGTCCTCGGGTCCGGCCATGCCCTCGTCGAACCCGCCGAGTCCTTGCAACAGGTCCCGGCGCAGCAGGCGGGGGTTGAACAGCCGCGGGTCGTCGAGGTAGCACGAACGCTCCAGCGCGCGGCAGGCCGCCCAGAAGCCCGGCCCGACGGTCGTCTCGGGGATCGACACCGCATCGGCACCGGTCCGCCCGGCCGCATCAACCGCGCTGCTCACCACGTCGGCCGCCAGCAGCATGTCGGCGTCGATCCAGAGCACCCAGGGGCCGGACGCCGCCGCGACGCCGAGGTTTCGCTGCGTGCTGCGCTCCGGCCCGCGCGACCAGCACGACGTCGGCGTACCGCCGGGCGATCTCCTGCGTCCGGTCGGTGCTCGCGTTGTCCACGACGACCAGCTCCAGCGACGGATGGTCCTGGGCGCGGACCGAGCGCAGGCAGGCCTCGAGGGTGCGTTCGACTTCGCGGGTCGTCACGACGACGGAGACCAGCTCCGCGGTCGGCGTACGCCGGTCAGCCGCGGGCGAGGCCGTCACTGTCCTTCGCCAGGGCGGCCGCGGCAACGGAGGGGGCGGGAACGCGGGTACCGCCGTGCAGGTAGACGCGCATCGCCAGCCGCATCAGCCGCGGGTGCCTCGGGAGGATGCGATAAGCGACCCGGCGCATCGGGGCCAGGACGGCCAGGTGCGCCCAGCGGCGCCACGCGACCTCCCAGCCGCCGGGCGGTCGCCACGAGTCGGGGCGGCGCCAGGCCAGCACCAGGAGCCCGTTGCACCATCGCTCGTCGAAGTCGTGCTCGGCCGGCATCTCCGCGATCACCCGGTAGCCAGGGTGGCGGCGCAGGTAGGTGAGCGTCGACGAGCGCACCTGGGGCCAGGAGAAGTCGTCCACGACGACGATGGCCTCGTCGGCGAGCAACGGCTCGGCAAGCGCCAGACCGAGGTACTGGGCGATCCGGGAGTGGGCGCCGTCGTAGAAGTAGGCGCCGACCGGCAGCGGCACCAGCCCGGGTCGCAGGAGAGCGAACGCGTCACCGACCTGGAAGTCGACCCGGTCGGCAACCCCGAACCCGCGCAGGGTCGCGTCGACCTCACGCCGGGAGGAAGCCGGGTCGACGCCGAACTCGGCGAAGCTCTCCACGGCGACCGCGCGGTGCGCGGGGTTGCGCAACATCGCGCCCACCAGGGAGCGGCCGCGGTAGGAGCCGACCTCGAGGTAGCACTCCCCCGGACCCAGGTGCGCGACGGCCAGGTCGAGGACCGTGAGTGCGTGCTCGGTCGACATCCCGGCCACCTGCTCCACCACGGGTGCGAGTCCCCGGTCGATCGGGTGGTCGGCGCGGAGGTCACCGCCGAATCGGCGCGGCAGCTCCACTGCCAGCGCCTCGACGTCCATCCAGCTCCCTCGTCCGCGGTCAGAGGCTGCGAACTTTAGCGGTCGCAACGGCTCAGACCGGCTGCCCGGCTAGCCTTGCGCCGTCGCGCCGGGGGCGGCGCTGCACGCGAGGAGACAGATGGCGGAGCTGGTCGGGGCACCGGTAGTCGCCGACCCCTCTGCCGCTGCCCGGCCCGTGCGGTTCGGTCGTGGCGGCCTCGCCCTCGCGGCGGCGACCGTGCTCGCCAACCTGCTCGGCTACGCGTTCGCCGTCGTGCTGTCCCGGGCGCTCGGGCCAGGCGACTATGGAGCGCTCGCGGCGATGCTCGCCCTCGGCCTGATCGGGAGCGTCCCGGCCATCGCACTGCAGCTGCTCGTGGCGCGCGAGGTGGCGAGCGGCTCCAGCAAGGCGGCCGAGTGGGTCCGCACGTCCCTGGTGCTAGGCACCTGCCTGCTGCTGGTCTTCTGCCTGGTGGGCCCGGTCGCCCGCGCCTACCTGGACCTCGGCAGCGCGTTCCCGGTGGTCTGGATCGGCGTCGCCCTCCTGCCCACCACGGTCGCGGGTGCCCTGCAGGGCATCCTGCTGGGCCGTCAGCGCTACGGCGCCCTGGCGGCCAGCTACCTGCTGCTCAGCGGCCTCCGCTTCGCGGGCGGGTGCGTCGCCGCCGCGACCGACGGGTCGGTGACCGACGCGCTCGCGGCAGCGGCGGTCGGCACCCTGCTCGCGTGCCTGGCGATCGGCTGGATCACGGTCAGCGCGGAACCACTGGCCGGCGCCCTTCGCCGGCGGCCGAACGGGCCCGGTCCGCGCACCAGCTGCGCGCCCTGCCGGCGGCCGCCTCCGCCACCGCCGCGATCCTCGTGCTGACCAACCTCGACGTCGTGCTGGCGCGGCACTACCTGTCCCCGCACGACTCCGGCCAGTACGGCGTCGGATCGCTGTTCGCGAAGGCCGCGTTCTGGGCCCCGCACTTCCTCGCGGTCCTCGTCTTCCCGGTGCTGGCCAGCCGTGGCCACCGCCGGCGCGCCTTCCTCCTGACGACAGCGCTCACGCTGGCCATCGGCGGCATCGTGGTGCTCGGTGCCGTGTTCCTCGCCGGACCGGTCGTCGAGCCGACTGTCGGATCCGCCTACGCGGTCGGGGCCGAACTGGCTCCGAGGTTCGCCGTCCTCGGCGTGCTCGCCGCGGTCCTCCAGCTCCTGCTCTTCGCCGGGCTGGCGAGGCGCACCCGGCGGGCCGAGGCCGTGGTGTGGACCGGCATCGCGGCCGAGCTCGTGGTCGTGTCCGTCTGGTTCCACGACAGCAGTCGCGCGATCGTCACGACCGCCGTGGTCGTCTGCGCCGCCCTGATCCTCGTGATCGTGGCCGACGAGCTGCGCACCGCGTCCCGCGTGACGGTCGACGACGCTAGGCTCCGGCAGCGATGACGGAGCACCCGCAGACCCCGCCGGCGAGCCGGACCGTGTTCTCCCTCAGCCTGGGCTCACGCATCTGCCTCCTGCTCGGGGCGCTGCTCGTCCTGTTCGCCGCCTACCTCTTCTGGTCGCCCATCGGCGCCAGCGTGCCCAACAGCTTCCCCGCCAAGTGCGGCAGCGCTGCTGACCGGCCGAACGACTCGCTCGGCAAAGCGGTCTGCGGATCGGCCAACGCGCAGCGCCAGTCCCAGTCGCTGGCGGTGCTCGGCGCAGCCGTCGTCGTCATCGTCGGCGGCCTCCTCAGCTTCGGGGTCACCCAGGTGGTCTCGCCGCAGGACCGTCAGCTCTAGAGCGGTGGACTTCCCGGCGTACTACCGCGGCAACGTCACGTACACCGAGCACGACGACGTCCGGCTCGACGCCATCGTCGACATCGTCGGCGAGCTGGCACCACCGACGACGCTGGACCTGGGCTGCGGCACCGGGTGGCTCGCGCGGCGGCTGCTGGACCGGGTCGGTGGACGAGTCGTCGGGCTGGACATCCTTACCGACGTGGAAGCGGCCGGCTGGGAGTACCTGACCGCGGACCTCACGGCACCGCTCCCGTTCCGGGACGGTTCGTTCGCCTGCGTCGTCGCCGGCGAGGTCATCGAGCACGTCCCCGACCCGGACGCGGTGCTCCGCGAGATCCACCGCGTGCTCACCGCCGGCGGCACCCTCGTCATCTCCACGCCGAACATGGTGTCGTGGGCGAACCGGGTCCTGGTCCCGCTCGGTATCCAGCCGCTCGGCACCGAGACGAGCAGCGCGGTGGCGCTCGGCCGGCGCTGGCGCCTGCTCGGGCAGGGGAACCAGGTGCAGGGACACCTGAAGGTCTTCACGCACCGGGCGCTCGCGGAGATCCTCGAGCGGTACGGGTTCCAGGTGACGGCACGGCGCGGGATGCCGGCGGAGTTCCCGTTCCCCGTGTCCCTGGTGGACCGGTTCTTCATGCAGTTCATCCCGCTGGCGTCGGACCTGCTGTACGTGGCCCGGCGCGTGCCGGTCACCGGGGCGCCGGCGTCGCCGAAGCCGTACGACCCACGTCGGCGCCGGTGGTCACGCCGACGCTGACCGATGACCTTCCCGCCCCGCGTGCGATGTCGACCAGCTGCGGCTCCAGCCATCGCCAGACCAGCTGTACTCCCGCCCGGGTGAAGTGCACGCCGTCGGTCCGCAACGGATCCACGCCGCCAACGGCGTCGGTGTAGCCGTCCGGGCACAGGAACCCGTGCAGGTCGACCAGGTGCACCTGGTCCGCGTGGTCGCGGGCGTAGCGGCGCTGGACCGAGTTCAGCCAACGCACGCGATCCTCGTCGTTGATGATGATCGGGTTCTGGCTGACGCCGTTCTCCGGTGCCCGGTGGCAGGGCACCGTGACCAGCACCACGGGCCGGGACCCGCCGCCGAGCAGGGCCACCCGCTCGTCCAGGGCCCGGCGCAGGAACGTGGCGTACGCCGGTGTCCCGAAGCGCACGGTGCCGCCGTCCAGCCGCCGGTCGAACTGCTCGCCGACACCGAGCATCAGCACAGCCACGTCGGGTTCGTAGGCGGCCACCTCCCCCGGCCAGCGCGAGTCGAACTCGTCGCAGGTCGGGCCGAGCGGCTCGACCTGGCCGTCGACGACGACCGGGATCGCGATGAGGCCGCAGCCGAGCTGCGTGCTCCCCCGGACCTCCAGGCCGGGGACGGTGCGCTGGCGGACCTTGCTCCACAGCACCCAGGCGACCGAGTCCCCGATGACGAACGTCCGCACCGCACCCTCGGCCGCCGGCACGTCGGGCCGCGCGGTGGTGGCGGCCGGCGGCGACGGGGTCGCTGCGACGGCCGCCACCGTCACGACGACGGCGGCCGCCACGGCGACGACCCGGGGACGGACCGGACCCGTGACCGATGGCCACCGGCCGGCTCCGAACGGGCTGCTCGACCAGCCGGTAGGACAGGAGCGCGAGGGCGATTGTGATGGCGAGCCGGAGCCCCAGCAGCGCCGCCCCTGCGAGTCCGGTGCGGTCCGGGTTCACGACCACGTACACCGGCCAGTGCCACAGGTAGAGGCCGTAGGAGACGAGGCCGACGGCTCGCAACGGCGCCCACGAAGGCCGCGCACCACCGGGCTGGTCGGGCCGGCCCTGGTCGCACCGGCGATCAGCACCGCACAGCAGACGGCCACCAGCAGGAAGCCGCCGCGGTACAGCCAGGGCGACAGGTCGCGTGCGAGGACGACGAGCGCGACGAAGCCGGCCAGCCCGAGCAGCCCCAGGGCACCGGCCCCGGTACCGGCACCCACCGGGCCCGCGCGCAGGTACGTCGGACCGCTGCGCGACGTCGCCCGGTTGGTGGCCCAGGCCGCGAGGAGGGCACCGACGAGCAAGGCCTGGATCCGGGTGTCCGTGCCGTAATAGACCCGCGAGGGATCGGCCTGCGGGTCGTACAGCCGCAGCATGAGCAGTGCCGAGCCGGCTGCGCCGACGAGAAGGGCGACCCGCAGCCCCCGCGCCCGACCGGACGAGACGCCGAGCCATACCAGCAGCAGCACCGGGAACAGCAGGTAGAACTGCTCCTCGATGCCGAGCGACCACATGTGCCGCAGCGGCGACGGGTCGCTGTACTGGGCGAAGTACGACTGCTCGCCCAGCGCCGATCGCCAGTTGGGCAGGTACGCCAGGGTGCTGAGGACGTCCACCGCAACGACTCGCGCTGCGACGGCCGCGCCACCAAGGTCGCGTAGGCGCAGACGGCCAGCAGGACGAGGAACAACGCCGGGAGCAGGCGCCTGGCCCGGCGGCTCCAGAAGTGCGCCAGGTCGATCGTGCCGGTGCGGGTCCACTCCAGGAGCAGCAGGCTGGTGATCAGGTACCCGGAGAGCACGAAGAACAGGTCGACGCCGAGGAAGCCACCGCGCATCCACGCCACCTGGCCGTGGTACAGAAGCACGGCCACCACGGCGATCCCGCGGATCCCGTCGAGCGCCGGCACGTACCGGAGGCGGGTCCCTTCCGCGGCCCCGGCCGGACTGGTCACGGCCGGTCCCGGGCGGCCCGATCCTGACGCCACACTCCGACGCACAGGAGCATGAGCGCGCAGCCGGCCAGCCACCCCGGCCAGGGGTTGTCCAGGACGAGCCGTGGTGAGACGTCACCCCAGCGCGAACGGTTGCCGACCAGGAAGGCAGCCGGCGTCAGGACGAGCAGGAGCACGGCGAGCAGCAGCAGGCGCCGCGGCGCCACCGGCCGCCAGGCGTGCACCGCGGCCAGTGCCACCGCGGCCGCACCGACGACCAGGCCACCGAGGAGCCAGGCCAGCAGCACCACGGCCACCCAGCCGCCGACGTCCCAGCGCCAAGACCGGGACCGCGTACGGGCTGCCCCCGGCGTCGCGGGCACGGGGTCCCGCTGCCGCCGGCGGCGCGGCCACCAGGCGAGGCCGGCGCAGAGCAGCACCGCGACAACGGAGGCGATCAGCGCCGCGGTCGACGACCGCTGCGGGCCGAACCGGATGTCAAAGGTGCGCACACCGGGTGCCTCGACGACCCAGGCGGCCGAGTAGCCGTCGGCCGCCACCGCCGGACCCAGCGACTTCCCGTCGACCGTGGCCTCCCAGCGGGGGTCCGCGTTCTGCCCCAGGACCAGCAGCTGCGGGCCGGCCGGCAGGGTCGCCGTCACCCGCCAGTGCGAGCCGGACACCCGGCGGACCGACGCCGCGGGTCGGGCTCAGGGCCAGGCACCGGCGGACGGTCACCGAGCCAGTCGCGAAGGACCAACTCGTCCGGCATCCACGCAGGCACGGCGCGCAGCTGGTGCGGGCCGGCGGCGAGCTCGGTCCGGTCCCCGCAGCCGGTGAAGAGCGCGGGCCCGACACCCGTGAGCGGCTGCACCGGTCGCATCCGTACCGGCCGTCCGTCGAGCTCGGCCACGGTGACGCAGCTGCTCAGCGCGCGACTCGGCCGCAACGTCATCCGTGCGGCTCCGAAGCCGACCTCCGACACCTGCACGAGTCCGGGGCCATTCACCTCCGTGACCACCAGCCGGAGCGTGCTCGCGGCCTGCGCCGTGACGGGGATCCGGTTGTCGCCGCGTTGGAGGACGGCGTCGGCGACCTGCCGTCCGTCGAGGAAGAGCGTCACCCGTCGGAGGGTGTCGGACGGCTGCTGGACGTCGATGTGGTTCACCCGGCGCGGCGCCCCGTCGAGCTCGAGCCAGCTACCCGTCACCGGCTCGCTCGGAGACCAGGCGGTGAACGGGCTGCCGTCGACCGCAGCACTGGCGCGCACGTGCGGGCTGTCGAAGGCACGTGACGACGACGTGGCCTCGACGTCACCCGCCATGCCCAGCAGCCGGTCGAGCTGGTCGTCGGCAGCGGCGCTGTCGGGGCGCAGCAGCCCGTACAACCGGAAGGCCCGGCGCTGCGGCAGCGTGAAGTCCCGGTCCAGGCCGGTCTCCTCGTCGTCGCCGGCCACCTCCGTGCCGGCGACCCTCGACAGGACGACGTCGATCGGCGTCAGGGTGAGGTCCTCGCGACCCTGCGCGTCCAGCTCGCTGGCGAGAGTCGTCAGTCGCTGCGGCAGCCGGGCGACCCGGCGCACTCGAACCCCCGGGATCGCGATCTCGTCGACCCCCACCAGGTTGTCGCCGGACCCACGAGTGCTGACGACGCGCAGGCGGATCCGGTCGGTCTCGGCGGTGGGGACGGTCAGGTGCAGCCGGCCGGACGGCGGCACGTCCACGGTGCGCACCTCCGCCCCGATGCTGCACGCGGACCCGGGAGATCGTGGCCGGGCCGCGAGGCTTCATCAGCAGATCGACCTCGGAGACCGGGACCGGCGACGGCAGCGTCAGGTCGAGCTGCTGGCCCACGGCGCGACCGAAGTCACCGAACACCCAGGCGGTCCGCTCGTCACCGTCCACGGCGTTCTCCGGCGCCGTGCCGGCTGCTTTCCGAACAGACCGCCGGAGCTGCTCGCCGTGACCGTGCCGCCCTCGACGTCGAGCACGGTCTGCGCGTCGGGCCCGAACAGCGTCCGGCTGGGTGCGGGGTCGGTCGTCGCCTCGAGCAACGGCCCCTGGCCGCCGGTCAGGCGGTCGATCGATGCCGTGCGGCGCCGGTTCGTGTCGGTCACGACCAGTCGGGTGCCGAGCCGCAGGGTCTGCGGCGAAGTCGGCCGACGCCAGGTCGCCCAGGTAGCGGAACGCCGGCTCCCCGGTCAGCAGCCCCGCCGCCGACAACGGCGCGAGCGCCCAGCCGTCGCCGTCGACCAGGACGCTCCCGCGCAACGGCTCGACCCGGGCCATCGGCCGGCTGTCCGCGACTTCGTAGTGCTGGACCGGCGGGAGCGCTGCCTCGGCCGGCGACACCGGTGGGCGCGACAGGGACACCGTCTTCTGACCCGGCTGCCCGAAGCTGCTCGGCGAGCGTGAGGCCGGGGTCACGGACAGCTGGGCGTCGAGTGTGGCCGGCCTGGCCCCGTCTCCCTGCTCCCACACGACGTCGTGCCGAGCGAGGACGTCGCTCACGCCCAGGTAGCGCGCCGCGGCCGACACGGCACCGGCCGGCATCGTGCCCTCCTGCAGCGCCGCGTCCACCGCGGCCTGGAAGTTGGCCGCGACCGGCGAGGCGTTGGGGATCGTCGTGTGCACGAACGTCGGCCGTGACAGCAGCGACTTGTCGATGTCATCGACACGTTCCTGGGACCAGCGGTAGTGGGAGCGAACCTGACCGGGCAGGAACCACACCCGCTGGGTCGGGGACCCGGTGTCGGCTGCAGCGGCCGCCTTCGTCCAATAGCCCGGGATCTCCAGCTGGTCAGCGAAGAGTCCTCCGCTCCAGGCGGGCCACGTCGAGCCGACGACGACGGCGACGAGGCCGGCCGCGGTGACCGCTCGCCACCGCGGTGCGAGCCGCCGTACCACCGCAGCGCCGGCGACCGCGAGCAGCAGGGCCGTGCCCAGGACCAGGACGGCGCCCGCCTTGTTGGTGGTGCGCAGCGCACCGAGGGCCGGCAGGTGGTCGAATCAGACCGCATCAGCCTGCCGGCCGGCGACGGGTCGTCCGGCGGATGCAGCCCCACCATCACCACGGCGGCGGTCACGATCATCCCCAGGGCCAGCCAGCGCACCGGGCCACGCGCCACCAGGACGGCGGCAGCCATCAGCGCTGCTACGGCGAAGCTGAGGACCACGACGACCGGATCGGTCAGGTAGGACGAGAATCCGGGCTGCCACGGCCCGTCCACGCCGCCGCCGTACATCACCCACAGCCCCAGCCCGCGAAGCACCTCCGCGAACGAGGAAGGGCCGGCTATGCCGTCCAGGGTCTCGGAGTTGCTCAGCACGTTGCTGCCGACCCCGCGGGCGGCCATCGCGGGGACGAACCAGTAGAGCGAGACCGCCGCGGTGAGCAGCCCGCACCGCAGCGCCGCCAGGGCCACCCGGGCCGGCGCCGCTCCCTGCGCGAGCACGTACCAGAGCACCGCCGGGACGTAGACGAGCTGGAGCAGGGGCACCACACCGGCGTTCATCCCGCTCATGACGACGAAGGTCAGGGCGAACGCGGCCGGCCAGCGCCACCCGTGGGACCGGAGGGCCCGGATGAGGAAGAGGACCTGCCAGGGCAGGAACGCATAGGGCAGAAGGATCGCCAGGGTGTCGCCGGCGACCACCGTGTACGGGTTCGCGACATAGAAGAGGCCGACGAGCACTCGTCCGACGCGGCTCGACGGCAAGTCCGCGACCTCGGCGTACAGCCGGGTGGCGCCCCACGCCGCCACCGCCAGCAGCAGGAGGTGCAGGACCCGGACGCTGAGGGCCGGATCGGCGCCGAGCGCCTGCACGGCAGCGACAAAAGCGGCCACGGGTGCGAGCCCGACGTTGAAGTTGGCGAAGCCCAGCTGCTGGGTGTCGATCCAGCTGGTCAGCAGGTTGGCCGCCGTCCGCCCCGGCGCGAGATAGATCTCCGGCTTGATGTCCGGGTGAAGACGCCCCGCCTGTTCAGCAGGACGACGAGCGCCAAGACCAGCCAGAGGAGCGCGACGCACAATCCGTAGAGCTGTCCGTACCACGCCGCCGGGCCGGCCGGGTCCGTGGCGGGAGGGGATCCGCCCGGAGCCGGTCGGCCGGGCTGCTTACGTCGGTCAGGGTGCCTCCGCCGCCGGCCACGGCGCCGGCGCGTAGTGGCTGACGACCGACTCGTCACCCGGGAAGTACGTGGCGATCGTCGCCGAGCCGGGCACCGTGCCCTCGCGCACCCAGCTGTCGAGCAGCTGGATGACACCGACCCGCTGCTCGGTGGTGAAGTTGCAGTGCCCCGCGCCGTACGGCGCGCCGGTCTCGGCCGAGTAGGTCGCCGGCGCCAGCGTGTAGAGCTGGAGCAGGTCGCCGGTCCGGCCGTTCGCGGCGTAGACCCGGTCCCGGAACACCGTCTCGTTCTGCACGAGAACCAACGGGTCGGCCGTGGTGTGCAGGGTGACCGTCGGGTCCTGCGAGCTTCCCGGACGGGTTGCCCATCGTGTCGAACGCGGCCCGCGCCGTCTCGTCCGCCGTGACCCGCTCGCCGCTCGCCAGCTCGTCGAGCAACGTGTCCGTGGCACCGGCCGACACCGTCTCGATCAGCGAGCGCTCCTCCTCGCTGACCCGGGCGGAGTAGTCGGTCTCGTCGTTGCCGGAGGCGTTGCCACCGATCCGCTGCTCGATCTCGTAGCGGCCGTAGGTCCCGTAGCCGAGCGCGGTGAGGATCGACTCGGCGCGGGCCCGGACCTGCGACTCGACCGTCGACCCGTCGTACGTCTTCGTCTTGGTCGGCGCGTCCACCAGGGCCGCGGTCAGCAGGATCGCCGGGACGCCGTTCTCGACGTCGCCACCGGCCTCGGTGATCGCCTGGAAGGCGCCCTCCCAGTTCTCGACGGCCTCCTCGTGGCTGGCGAAGCCGGTCAGCTTGAGGTCCGGGTAGATCAGCGTCTTCACGGCGTAGGCCACGTCGAGCGCGAGGTCCAGGTTGAGGTTGCTGCCGGCCAGCACGCCGCACAGCGGCGCGGCACCGGACACCCACTCGGGGTGCTTCTCGGCCACCGTCTGGGTGATCAGCCCGCCGAGCGAGTCGCCCCACACGTACGTCCGGTCCGGCTCGCCGACCTCCTCGATGAAGAACGTGTAGAGGTCCTCGTTGGCCTTGACGCCGTCGAGCACGTCCCAGCCGTTCGTCTTGAAGGCCGAGCCGGCCAGGGCGTAGCCCTCGGCCAGCAGTGCGCTCGCGGTCTCCTCGCTCGGCGCCGGGGCCGGCTCGGTGTCGACCGGCTCGAAGTCCGGTGGCGACGACTCCGCCTGCCGGTACCCGTGCGAGTAGAGGAGCAGCGTGCCGTTCCACTCGTCCGGCAGCTGGATCTCGTAGGCCGCGCCGTCGAGGTCCCCGGTGCAGGCCACCTGGTCACAGCTCTTCATCGGGACGTCGGCCCGGGTCGACTGCTCGCGCTGCTGGGAGGCGACGGCCTCGTTCGTCCCCCGAGCAGCCGGCGAGCGACGGGACGAGGACGAGACCGGCGAGCGCGGCGAGAACGCCTGCGCGCCGGGAGAGTGAGGTGGCCACGGGCGCGCAGTCTGCCACGCGGCGGGAGCCAACGGTGGCTGATCCGGTCAGGGCTATCGTGTCCCGGATCCCGCGAGTGCGACCACGCCCCATGGACGAGACCTCTCCCGACGCCGTCGAGCGCCCCGTGCTGGGCCTGCCGCCCCCGGGGCGGTCTCTGCCGGCCGGTCGGGCGCGACGTGGGTCGCCGTCGGGATGGCGGTGGCCAACCTCCTCGGCTACGCCCTGAACCTGGTGGCCTCGAGGCTGTTGGGTCCCACCGGGTTCGGTGCCCTCGGCGCGCTGCTCGGGGTCGTGCTCATCGGCAACGTGGCCGCCCTGGGCCTGCAGACCGTGACGGCGCGGGTGCTCGCCGGGAGCCGCGGGCCGTTCGGCGCCGAGGCGTCGCGCCTCTACCGGCTCGCCCTCGGCAGCGCCGTCGCGGTGGCCGGGCTGGCCCTGGCCGCGGCGCCGGTGCTCGCCGAGCTGCTGCACCTGACCGCCAGCGGGGCCGTCTGGTGCCTGCCGCTGGTGCTCGCGCCGCTGACGGTCACCGGCGTGCAGCTCGGGATCCTGCAAGGCGCCGAGCGGTTCCGCCGGCTCGCCACGCTCTACGTCGTCGCCGCTGCCGGCAAGGTCGGCGGTGGCCTGGTCGGGGTCGTCGTCGGCGACTCGGTCACGGCGACGATGGCCGGCACCGCGATCGGGTCGGTCCTCAGCGTGCTGGTCGGCCACGGCATGGTCCGCGGGCTGCTGTCCCCCGCGCTCGGCGGCTCGGCGCGGGCGCACCTGCCCCGAGCTGCTGCACGCGACCCACGTGCTCCTGGTGCTGTTCGTCCTCACGAACGTCGACGTCCTGCTCGCCCGGCACTACTTGCCGGGCCCGGAAGCCGGGCGGTACGCCGTCGGCGCCGTCGTCGCAAAGGGCGCGTTCTGGGTGCCCGCCTTCATCGCGGTCGTCGCCCTGCCAGCACTGCTCCGACAGCGTGCGCCGGCGGCGGGCCGCCGTCCGGTCGATCGGAGCCGTGGCCGCCTGCGGGGTCGTGGTCACCGTGTTCTGCGCGGCGTTCGGCGACTTCGTCGTGCTGCTCGTCGGCGGCTCGGCGTACGAGTCGCTGGCGCCCGACGTCTGGCTGTTCGCGGCAGCCGGGTCGCTCTACGCCCTGGCCCAGCTGCTGCTGTACTCACGGCTGGCGGCCCAGGACCGACGCGCCCTGATCGCCGTCTGGGCGGCGCTGGCCTTCCTGCTCGCGCTGGTGCTCGGCGGCCGGCACGGCTCGACGTCGCAGATCATCGGCTGCGTGCTGGTCGCGGCGACCGGGCTCGTCGCCACCGGCGTCCTCGCCGAGGTGCACGAGCACCGCCGGCGGCCGCCCGGCGCCCGACGACGTCGCCCTGAGCCCGCGGTCAGGGTGCCGGCGTGCCGCAGGTCTCGGTCGGGCTCGGCGTCGCCGTCGGGGAGGCGGGCGGCTCGGTGCCCGTCGGTGTCGCGGTGGGCGTCAGGGTCGGAGTCGGGCGTCGGTCGGGTCGGCGTGCCGGTGGGAGTGGCCGACGGGTCGCCGGTCTCGGTGCCGGTGGGCGTGCCGGTCGGGCTGCCGGTGGGCGTCACGCACGGCACCGGCGGGGTGGTCGTCGGGTCCGGGTCGGCCGGCGGGGCCGACGGGCTGCTGCTCGGTGCCGGCGACGGCTCGCCGCTGGGCGGTGCCGCCGAGGCGGGCGGCTCCGCGGGACCGCCGCTGGGCGTCGGCCCCGGTGCGGTCGTCGGGGCCGGGCCGGTGGCGCGGCGGCCCGGCCGGTCCGTCGCCCTCGCCCGTGGCGTCGTCGTCGACTCGATCGTCGCGGCCGGCGGCGAGCTGCGTGCCCGCGACCGGCGTCGTACCGGTGGCGTAGGCGTCGGCCCAGGCCAGCACCAGGTCGACGTAGTCCCAGGAGTGGTTGTAGCTGAAGACGGCACTCCGGCGGTCGTTCTCGCGCGACAGGTCCCGGTCGCCGGCGCACAGGTAGGACCCGGCGGCCAGTGCCGCGTCGTCGATGTCGGACGGGTCGCTGCGCCCGTCGCCGTCGCCGTCGCGGCCCCAGACCGCCCAGGACGTCGGGATGAACTGCATCGGCCCGACCGCGCGGTCCCAGGTGGTGTCGCCGTCGAACTGCCCGCCGTCGGAGTCGGCGATCGCCGCCACCGGGCCGACCCCGTTGAGCTCCGGGCCGAGGATCGGCGCCGTCGTGCGACCGCGACGGTCCAGCGCGCCGTTGTACGCGTGCCCGGACTCGACCTTGCCGATCCCGGCCACCAGGCTCCAGTGCAGGTGGCAGGCCTGGTCGCTGTCGCGCAGCTCGGCGGCGGCGTTGCGGTAGGCGAGCAGCACCCGGGCCGGGATCGACGTACCGGACACCCGCACCGGCAGGCCGCGGCTGTCGTCGTCGCCGTCGTCCTTCGAGCTGCCGCCCACCATCTGCGGCGCGGTGTCGACCGGCGGGTGCGCCCCGTCCAGGCCGAGGTCCTCGTCGGTCAGCGCGGCCGGCGGCGGGTCGACGCGTCACCGTCCGCACCAGGGAGTCGTCCGGCCCGACCAGCACCCGCGCCACCGGCGCGGCCAGCATGCCCGCGAGCAGCGCCGGCAGCCCGGCCGCAACAGCGGCGGCAGGCAGTCGGAAGCGGCGCAGCATGGGTGGTCGGACCTTCCCCGATTGTCGAGTGGACCAGTCGACGGTACGTCGTGGTCTGGAGGCGCGGAACCCGGGGTCTGATACCGATTCGTACCGTCATCGCCCGTTCACGCAGCGTCCACGGGAATCGCCGTCGTACGGCGTCAGTGGCCGGCGTCCTGCCAGGTGCGCCCGACCCCGACCGACACGTCCAGCGGCACCGCGCAGCTCGTACGCGGCGCCCATCTCCCGGCGTACCAGCGCCTCGACCGCCTCCCGCTCCCCCGGCGCCACCTCGAGCACCAGCTCGTCGTGCACCTGGAGCAGCATCCGGCTGGCCAGCCGCTCGGCGCCGAGCGCCCGGTCGACGCCGAGCATGGCGACCTTGACGAGGTCGGCCGCCGAGCCCTGGATCGGCGCGTTCAGCGCCATCCGCTCGGCGATCTCGCGGCGCTGCCGGTTGTCGCTGGTGAGGTCCGGCAGGTAGCGGCGGCGGCCGAGCACGGTCTCGGTGAAGCCGGTCTTGCGGGCCTCGGCGACGACGTCGCCGCAGGTAGTCGCGCACCCCGCCGAACCGCAGGAAGTACTCGTCCATCAGGCCCTTGGCCTCGTCGGTGCCGATGCCGAGCTGGCGGGACAGCCCGAACGCGACTGAGCCCGTAGGCCAGGCCGTAGCTCATCGCCTTGATCTTGGCGCGCTGCGCGTGGGTGACGTCCCCGGGCGCGACGCCGAAGACCCGCGACGCCGGTGAACGCGTGCAGGTCCTCACCGGAGTGGAAGGCCTCGATCAGCGCCTCGTCCTCGGAGAGGTGCGCCATGATCCGCATCTCGATCTGGCTGTAGTCGGCGGTCAGCAGCGACTCGCCGGCCGGCCCGACGACGAACGCCTCGCGGATCCGGCGGCCCTCCTCGGTGCGGATCGGGATGTTCTGCAGGTTGGGCTCGGTCGAGGACAGCCGTCCGGTCGCGGCGATCATCTGGTTGAACGTCGTGTGGATGCGGCCGTCGTCGGCGACGGTCTTGAGCAGCCCGTCGACGGTCACCTTGAGCCGGGTCGCGTCGCGGTGGCGCAGCAGGTCCTCCAGGAACGGGTGCCCGGTCTGCGCGAACAGCGCCTGCAGCGCGTCGGCGTCGGTGGTGTAGCCGGTCTTGGTGCGCTTGGTCTTGGGCATGTTGAGCTCGTCGAAGAGCAGCACCTGCAGCTGCTTGGGCGAGCCGAGGTTGATCTCGCGGCCGATCACCGCGTACGCGTCGTCGGCGGCCGCCTTCACCGCGCCGCCGAACTGCGACTCCAGGTCCGCCGAGGTGCTCGGTGTCGACCGCGATGCCGGCGCGCTCCATGCCGGCCAGCACGCCGACCAGCGGCAGCTCGAGGTCGCGCAGCAGCTCGGTGGCCTCCTTGTTCGCCAGCTCGGTGTCGAGGGCGTCGGCCAGCTCGTAGACGGCCCGGGCCCGCAGCACGTCGGACTCGGCGGCCGCGGTGTCGTCGCCGCCGTCGAGGCCGAACGCCAGCTGTCCGCCGCCGTCGCCCTCCTCGGCCCGCAGCTCGCGGCGCAGGTAGCGCAGCGCGAGGTCGGCCAGGTCGTAGCTGCGCTGGTCGGGCATCGCGAGGTACGCCGACAGCGCGGTGTCGCTGGTGACGCCGCGCAGCTCCCAGCCGCGGGCCGCGAACGCCAGCGTCGGACCCTTCGCGTCGTGCAGCGCCTTGGGTGCCGACTCGTCGGCCAGCCACGCCGGCGACCGCCTGCTCGTCGGCCGGGTCGAGGTCCTCCGGCGCGAACCAGCCGCCCTCGCCGTCGGCCGTCGCGAGCGCGACCCCGGTGACGTCGCCGGACCCCGCGCCCCAGAACCCGGAGATGTGCACGCCGGTGCGCGCGCCGGTGCGCGCGTGCGCGTCGAGCCACGGCGCGACCTCGCCCGGCCCCAGCAGCTGGAAGGTCACCTCGAAGCCTTCGTCCGCCTCGGGCGTCGCCGCCTCGACGGTGGCGTAGAGCCGGTCGCGCAGCACCCGGAACTCGAGGGTGTCGAAGACCCGGTGCACCTCGTCGCGCTCCCAGTTGGTGCGCACCAGGTCGCCGGGCATCACCTCGATCGGGACGTCGCGCACCAGCTCGGTGAGCTGGCGGTTCTGCACCACCTGCGCCAGGTGCGCGCGCAACGCGTCGCCGGCCTTGCCCTTGACCTCGTCGACCCGCGCGACCAGCTGGTCGAGGTCGCCGAACTCCGAGATCCACTTGGTCGCGGTCTTCTCGCCGACGCTCGGGATGTTGGGCAGGTTGTCGCTCGGGTCGCCGCGCAGGGCCGCGAAGTCGGGGTACTGCGCCGGGCGTGAGGCCGTACTTCTCCTGCACCGACTCGGGCGTGAACCGCCACATGTCCGAGACGCCCTTGCGCGGGTAGAGCACGGTGACCCGGTCGCTCACCAGCTGCAGCGCGTCGCGGTCGCCGGTGCAGATCAGCACGTCGAAGCCCTCGCGCTCGGCCCGCGCCGTGACGGTGGCGATGACGTCGTCGGCCTCGTAGCCCTCGGCCTGCAGCGACGGGATGCGCAGCGCGTCGAGCACCTCCTTGACGAGGTCGACCTGCCCCCCGAAGTCGGTCGGGCTCGCGCTGCGGTTGGCCTTGTAGTCGGCGAACAGCTCGGAGCGGAACGTCTTGCGGGACACGTCGAAGGCGACCGCGACGTGCGACGGGTCCTCGTCGCGCATGACGTTGATCAGCATCGAGGTGAAGCCGTAGACCGCGTTGGTCGGCTGGCCGGTCGTGGTCGAGAAGTTCTCGACCGGAAGGGCGTAGAACGCGCGGTAGGCCAGCGAGTGCCCGTCGAGCAGGAGCAGGCGGTGACGGGGCGGCTCGGTCGGCTGATTCACGCGATCGAGCCTAGTGCGCCGTCCTGACAACGCTTTCCGCGCCGTTGCCTACCATCGGCGCATGACGACCGGACCCGGCACGCCCCGCCCCGCTCGACCTGGCGAACGAGATGGCGAAGGGGACCTTGATGGAGCGGATGGGCATCGTCTTCGTCGAGGTCGGACCGGACCGGCTGGTGGCGACCATGCCGGTGGAGGGCAACACCCAGCCCTACGGCCTGCTGCACGGCGGCGCCTCGGTCGTGCTGGCCGAGACGCTCGGGTCCTTCGGCTCGGTGGTGCACGCCGGCCCGGACCGGGTGGCGGTCGGCATCGAGATCAACGCCACCCACCACCGCGCGGCCCGGTCCGGCGTCGTCACCGGGACGGCGACCCCGCTGCACCTCGGCTCGACCATGGCGACCTGGCAGGTGCAGGTCACCGACGAGCAGGGCCGGCCGATCTGCACCTCGCGGATCACCTGCCTGCTGCGCGACGCGGCGCCGGGCGCCTGAGGTCAGTCGCTGACCCGGGCGACCGCCGCCCGCACCCGGCGCAGCGAGCGCCGCCGGGCGAGCAGGTTGTCGGTGACGCTGGGCGTGCCCGACGGCGCGAGCCGGCGGCGCAGGACGCTGACCGCCGCCGACCGCCGGACCACGACCGGGCCGAAGCCGAGCCGGGCGTAGAACCGCTGGGTGTCGCGCATCTGCGGCAGCACGCTGGTGATGATGTGCTCGGCGCCGACCTCGTCGGCGAACGTGACGGCTGCCGCCAGCAGCGCCTTGCCGACGCCACGGCGGCGGAAGCCGTCCTTCACGTGCAGGTAGTGGGCGTGCACCGCGCTCTGCTCGAACAGCGGCGCGTAGTCGGTGGCGGTCAGCAGCACCATCCCGGCGACGTCGCCGTCGACCACGGCCACCAGCGCGCAGGACTTCGGGTCGGCCGCGACGTCCGCCAGGCGGTGCCGCATCGCGCCGGCGTCCGGGCCCGGGATGACCCGCTCGATCCGGCCGCCCATGTCGCGCAGCTCGGCCCACATCTCCACCAGGGCGGGGACGTCGTCGAGGGTGGCCTCGCGGATCGCAACTGCGGGACGCGTCACAGGACCCTCCATCGGACTGCGGTGGGCACCTGGGTGCGCACCGGCTCGGGATGACCCGACAGACTGCCCCGCACAGCCGCGCCGGACCCTACGCCTGTTGCCCCCCGGTGCGCGAGATGGTGGGCCGCAGAAAGATCGTTCCGTGGTCAGGAGGTGCAGTGCTCCGAGGTGCCGGGACCGCTGCTCAACGTGCTCACGGTCCTCGTGGGCTCGACCATCGGCGTGCTCCTGGGCAACCGGCTGCCCACCCGCACCCGGGACGTCGTCACCGACGGTCTCGGGCTGGTCACCCTGCTGGTCGCCGCCACCAGCGCGGCCACCGTGCTCGACCCCGACCTCTCCGACGAGGTGGGCACCAGCGCCCCGGTCCTGATCGTGCTCGGCTCGGTGCTGGTGGGCGGGATCATCGGCTCGCTGCTGCGCATCGAGGACCGGCTGGAGGGCCTCGGCGACTGGATCCGGCGGCGCATCCCGCACGGCCGCGGCGGCGACCGGGAGCGGTTCGTCGAGGGCTTCGTGACGGCGTCCCTGGTGTTCTGCGTCGGCCCCCTGACCATCCTCGGCTCGCTGGACGACGGCCTGGGCCGCGGCATCGACAAGCTGGCGCTGAAGTCCACCCTGGACGGGTTCGCCTCGATCGCGTTCGCCGCCAGCCTCGGGCTGGGGGGTCGCGGCCTCGGCCGCTGGTGGTCCTGGTGGTCCAGGGCTCGCTGACCCTGCTCGCGGCGCTGCTCGGCGACCTGCTGCCGGACCCGCACCTGGCGGCGCTCACCGCGACCGGCGGGCTGCTGCTCGTCGGTGTCGGCGCTGCGGCTGCTGCGGATCCGGCAGGTCCCGGTGGCGGACCTGCTGCCCGCCCTGGTCGTCGCTCCGCTGCTGGTGGCGGTCGTCGCCGCGGTGCGATGACCGGCCGCCAGATGACCAACGAGGGCATCCTCCCCATCGCGGCCGGCCGAGGGCACTATGCTCCCGGCCACCGGTGAGCCGGCCGTCCGTCCCCGATCCGGAGGTGCCCTGGTGCGCACGAGAGTCGCCTTCTTCCTGGCGGCACTTCTCTCCGCCCTCGTCGTCGTGCTCGGCATGGGTGCCGGCCCGGCCTCGGCCGAAGGAGAGTCGATCTTCGGCTTCCTGTTCCAGAACAAGGCCGGCGAGCGGGTCGCCTACGAGGGCGTCAAGGTCTCCGCGACCGGCCCCGACGGCTTCAAGGGCGAGGCGACCAGCGACGAGGCCGGCCGCTGGACCATCGAGGTGCCCGGCAAGGGCACCTACACCCTCACGCTCGACACGGACACCCTGCCGAAGGGCGTCAACCTCACCGACGAGAGCAAGCAGACCCTCAAGGTCCCGGTCGCTCGTCGACCAGGACAAGCCGGTCATCTTCCCGCTGGGCAAGAGCACCCGCCAGGTCTCGAGCAAGTGGACGCAGGCGGCCCAGCTCACCGCCGAGGGTCTGCGGTTCGGCCTGATCATCGCGCTCGCGTCCGTCGGGCTGTCGCTGATCTTCGGCACGACCGGGCTGACCAACTTCGCCCACGGTGAGCTCGTCACGCTCGGCGCGCTGCTCACCTGGTGGCTGAGCACGGGCACCGTGCCCTTCCTCCCCGACTTCGGCGGCCTGCAGTTCTTCCCCGCCGCCGCCATCGCCCTGATCATCTGCGGGTTGTTCGGCTGGGCCAACGACTCCTGGCTCTGGAAACCGCTGCGCCGACGAGGCACCGGCCTGATCGCGGCGATGATCGTCTCGATCGGCCTGGGCATCTTCCTGCGGTACTTCTACCTGTACCTGTTCACCGGCAACACCCAGCAGTACCCCGACTACCAGGGTGCGAAGGGCATCGAGATCGGCCCGATCAACCTGGCCGCCGGTCGACTACTGGTCGATGGCCGTGGCGCTGCTCGTGCTGATGGCGCACCATCCTCGCCCTGCTCAAGACCCGGATCGGCAAGGCGACCCGCGCGGTGTCGGACAACCCGGCGCTGGCCGCCGCCTCCGGCATCGACGTCGACGCGGGTCATCCGGGTGGTGTGGATCGCCGGCGCCGCCCTGGCCGGGCTGGCCGGCGTCCTGCTCGGCCTGGCCCAGGGCATCAACTTCCAGATGGGCTTCCAGATCCTGCTGCTCATCTTCGCCGCCGTGACCCTGGGCGGCCTGGGCACGGCGTTCGGCGCCCTGGTCGGCAGCCTCGTGGTCGGCCTGTTCATCTCCGTGTCGACCCTCTGGATCCCCGTCGAGCTGAAGAACGTCGGGGCGCTCGGCATCCTGATCGTCATCCTCCTGGTCCGGCCGCAGGGCATCCTCGGCCGCGCGCAGCGAGTCGGCTGAAGGGGAACGGAGCACTCACGTGGACTGGACCGCATCAGCATCAACGCCCTCGAGGCGTCCATCGGCTCTGCAGACCGTCGTCTTCGCGCTCGCCGCCATCGGCCTCAACGTGCACTTCGGCTACACCGGCCTGCTCAACTTCGGCCAGTCCGCCTTCCTCGCCGTCGCCGGCTACGGCCTGGCCGTCACGGTGGCCACCTTCGACCTGCCGCTCTGGCTCGGCATCGTCGTCGGCCTGGTCGGCGCCGTCGTGCTGGCGTTGCTGCTCGGTATCCCGACCCTGCGACTACGTGCCGACTATCTAGCCATCGTCACGATCGCGGCGGCCGAGATCGTCCGACTGACCGCGCGATCGGTGACGTTCGAGGAGCACCTTCGGCGGCTCCGACGGACGGCAGGCGTTCGCCGGCGGCTTCTACGACCTCAACCCCTACCCGGTCGGCGAGTACAACATCGGTCGCTTCGGCTTCAACGAGCGGCTGATGTGGGTGCTGACCGTCGGCTGGATCCTGGTCGTCCTGTCCTGCCTGGTCGTCTTCCTGCTGATGCGCAGCCCGTGGGGGCGGGTGCTCAAGGCGATCCGCGAGGACGAGGACGCCGTCCGCAGCCTCGGCAAGAACGTCTACGCGTACAAGATGCAGAGCCTGATCATCGGTGGTGTGCTCGGCTGCCTCGGCGGTTTCATCTTCGCCCTCGGCCAGGCCGTCGATCCAGCCGGACATCTTCGGCACCGACACGACGTTCTTCGCCTACACCGTGCTGATCCTCGGCGGTGCCGCCCGGGTCGTCGGACCGGTCGTCGGCGCCGCTGATCTTCTGGGTGTTCCTGTCGCTGATCGACAACATCCTCAACGAGGCCATCGACGCCGGCTACATCACGTCGTCGATCATCAGCACCAGCCAGGTCGGCCAGTTCCGCTTCATGCTCGTCGGCCTGCTGCTCATGCTGCTGATGATCTTCCGTCCACAGGGAATCTTCGGCGACCGGAGGGAGATCGCGCTCGATGCCCGCTGACCAGGATTCCGAGGCCCAGGATGCCGAGGGCGGTGCGGTCACGCACGCCGCCGGCACCCGCCGTGGCCAGCGGGACGCCGCCGCCGCTCGCGCTGGCCGACGTCGCGCACGAGCCGGGCGCCAAGAAGCCCGACCCGATCCTCGTCGCCGACGGGATCGTCCGGCAGTTCGGCGGCCTCACCGCGGTCGACGTCGCGCACGTCGAGATCCAGCGTGGTGCGATCACCGCGCTGATCGGGCCCAACGGGGCCGGCAAGACCACGTTCTTCAACCTGCTCACCGGCTTCGACCAGCCCGACCAGGGCACCTGGTCGTTCAACGGCAAATCGCTGGCCGGCGTGGCGGCGCACAAGGTGGCCCGGCTGGGCATGGTGCGCACCTTCCAGCTCACCAAGGCGCTGTCCAAGCTGACGGTCATCGAGAACATGCGGCTCGGCGCCACCGGGCAGAAGGGCGAGAACGTCTTCGCCGCGCTGTTCCAGGCGCTCTGGGGCGCCCAGGAGCGCGAGATCACCGCGCGGGCCGACGAGCCTGCTCGCCCGCTTCAAGCTCGACGCCAAGCGCGAGGACTTCGCCGGCAGCCTGTCCGGCGGCCAGCGCAAGCTGCTCGAGATGGCCCGGGCGCTGATGGTCGGCCCCGAGATGGTCATGCTCGACGAGCCGATGGCCGGCGTGAACCCGGCCCTCACCCAGTCGCTGCTCGGCCACGTGAAGGACCTGCGCGAGGACGGCATGACCGTGCTGTTCGTCGAGCACGACATGGACATGGTCCGCGACATCTCCGACTGGGTCATCGTGATGGCGCAGGGCAAGATCATCGCCGAGGGCCCGCCGGACGCCGTCATGGGCGACCAGCGCGTCATCGACGCCTACCTGGGCTCGCACCACGACGCCGCCCTCACCGAAGAGGACGAGCAGAAGGTCCTTGCCGAGGCCGAGGAAGCACTCGAGCGCGAGCGGGCCGAGCAAGAGGAGAACAAGTGAGCATGCAGGGGCCCCGCGCCGACGAGCCGGGCGACGCAGCAGGCAAGAAGCAGTGGGCCGCGGTCGAGGCGACCGAGGGCGGCCCGCAGCACCACGCGATCTCCCGCGAGGACCGCAGCGCGCACGAGGGCGCCGCGAAGGATGCGCTGCTGCGCGCCGACGAGGTGGTCGCCGGCTACGTCCCCGGCGTGAACATCCTCAACGGCTGCGACCTCTACGTGAACGACGGCGAGCTGGTCGGCATCATCGGCCCGAACGGCGCCGGCAAGTCGACGCTGCTCAAGGCGATCTTCGGCCTGGTCAAGGTGCACCAGCGGCTCGATCCAGCTGCGCGGCGAGGACATCACCGGCCTCAAGGCGAACCGTCTGGTCGCCAAGGGAGTCGGCTTCGTGCCGCAGACCAACAACGTCTTCCCGAGCCTCACCATCGAGGAGAACCTGCAGATGGGCGTGTACCAGGCGCCCAAGAACTTCAAGCAGACGCTTCGAGTTCGTCGACCGGCCTGTTCCCCGCCCTCGGCGACCGCCGGACCCAGCGGGCCGGCTCGCTGTCCGGCGGTGAGCGCCAGATGGTCGCGATGGGCCGGGCGCTGATGATGGAGCCGTCGGTGATGCTGCTCGACGAGCCCTCGGCCGGCCTGTCCCCCGCACTGCAGGACGAGGTCTTCGTCCGGACCAAGCAGATCAACGCGGCCGGCGTCACGGTCATCATGGTGGAGCAGAACGCCCGCCGCTGCCTGCAGATCTGCGACCGCGGCTACGTGCTCGACCAGGGCCGCAACGCCTACACGGCGTCCGGCAAGGACCTGCCAACGACCCGAAGGTCATCGAGCTCTACCTCGGCACCCTCGCCAAGGCCTGACCGACTCCCCTCCCGACCCGCTCCGGGATCGTTGCGACCGCGCGCCGCCGCGCGCCCCGTTTTCGCAGGATCGGATAGCCCTTCGGGGTCAGGGCGCCCGGTTCGCTATCCATTGCTGCAGGAAACGGGCTGTTGCGCGCGGTCGGCAGGACGAGCACGGGCCGGCCACCCGTGCGTGGACATGACGAAGGGGCCCGACCGTTGCCGGCCGAGCCCCTTCGTTCGTACGTCGTGCGCTGACCGCTAGGTCAGATCTGGCCGTCCTTGCCCTCGACGAAGGTGTAGGTGTTGCCGGCGCCGTACTGGTAGATGCCGACCGTCGCCTCGCTCGGGTCACCCTTCTCGTTGAACTCGACCGGACCGCTCACGCCGTCGTAGTCGATGTCCTTGTCGTCCTCGAGCAGCGCCAGGCAGTCCGCGAACGAGGTGCACTTCTCGCCACCCTCGCTCACTTCCTGCATCTTCGACGCGATCGACGCACCCGAGTCGTCGCCGGCCGCGGTAGCGGCGAGAGCAACGAGGATGGTGGCGTCGTAGGACTCCGGCGCGTACGCCCACTCGGTGAGCGAGTCGTCCACCTCGGCGAGGCGGGCCTTGAACTCGTCACCGGCGACGACACCCGGGAGGGTGCCCTTGACGCCCTCGAGCGTGCCCTTCGGGAAGTCCTTCGAGTAGTCGGCGAGGTTGCCGTCCACGAAGTAGATCTTCTTGGTGTTCGGCCCGATGCCCTGCTTGACGAGCTCCGGGATGATCTTCGTGGTCTCGTCGAACGCGATGACCGCGATGGCCTCGGGGTCGGCAGCCTTGATCTTGCCGACCTCGGTGGCGAACGACGCGGCCTTCGGGTCGTAGACGACCTCCTCGACGATCTGGCCGCCACCGCCCTCGATGGCCGTGCGGGCCTGCTTCGCGAGGCCGGTCCCGTAGGAGTCCTGCAGCGCGAGGATGCCGACCGTGGAGTTGCCGTCCGCGAGGATCAGGTCACCAAGGACCCGGCCCTGCAGGACGTCCGGCGGTGCGGTGCGGAAGTAGAGGTTCTTGTCCGCGTAGTTGGTGAGCTCGTCGGAGGTGTTCGCCGGCGAGATCTGCACGACGCCGGCACCGGTGATCTTGTCGATCACCGAGAGCGAGACGCTGGACGAGGCCGCGCCGACGATGGCGTCGACGTCGTTGGACAGCAGACGGTCGACCGACTGCGAAGCGGTGTCGGTCGAGGTGTCACCGGAGTCCGAGTTGGTGACCTCGACCTGCTTGCCGTTGACGCCACCGGCGTCGTTGATGTCCTTGATGGCGAGGTCCACGCCGGCGAACTCGGGCGGGCCGAGGAAGGCCAGCGAGCCGGTCTGCGGGAGCAACGTGCCGATCTTCAGCGTGCCGTCGCCCTTGGCGCCGGCAGCGGCAGAGCTGGAGCCCGAGGCCTCGGGCTCTTCGGTGCCCGCATCGTCTCCGCCACCGCAAGCGGTGAGCACCAGACCAGCGACCCCCAGGACCGCGACCGACCGCCATAGCGGGGTGGGGCGATACATGAACCATCTCCTTTGACAGGGTTCGCGGAACCGTCTGTGGTCCGCGCACAGGCCTGCGCCTGACGCTGGGAACCTACCGAACCCCGGTGCCCTCGGCAGCGCAACGCTCGATCAGCCGTCACCTCGTTGCCAAGTCGTGACCTGCTAGCGCTCGCGCGGCCGTTGACCGTCATACCAGACGGCGCAAATCGACCTTCAGGACGAATGCGGCGAATCGGGCAGCCCCTGCAGCACCAGCTCGGCGACCTGCCGCATGCTCAGCCGGCGGTCCATCGAGGTGCGCTGGACCCAGCGGTACGCCGCCGCCTCGTCCAGCCCGTGCTTGTCCTGCAGCACCCCCTTCGCCCGGTCGACCAGCGTGCGGGTCTCCAGCCGCTCGCGCAGGTCCGACACCTCGCTCTCCAGCGTGACCAGCTCGTCGTACCGCGCCATCGCCATCTCGACGGCCGGCACCAGGTCCGCCTTGGTGAACGGCTTCACCAGGTACGCCATCGCCCCCGCCGCCCGGGCCCGCTCGACCAGCTCGCGCTGCGAGAACGCCGTCAGCATCACGACGGGAGCGAGCCGGGCGGCGGCGATCTGCTCGGCCGCGGAGATGCCGTCCAGCCGGGGCATCTTGACGTCGAGGACGGCCAGGTCCGGCCGGTGCTCGGTGACCAGCGCGACCGCCGTCTCGCCGTCGGCCGCCTCGGCCACGACCTCGAAGCCCGCTTCCTCGAGCATCTCGCGCAGGTCGAGCCGGATGAGCGCCTCGTCCTCGGCGATGACCACCCGGCGCCTCGCGTCGACCACCCGGCGAGCCTAGTGGTGGATGGCATGATGATCCGCGCGCCCCGATAGGCCAACTGGCAGAGCCAATGGTCTCAAACACCATCCAGTGTGGGTTCGAATCCCACTCGGGGCACCCCTGCTTCGGTACGGACGCGCGGCTGCCGATAGTCCGGTGTGGAGATCACAGCGCCGGCACGCCGGGCAGCCGCCGCCGTGGTGGCCGGTGCCGTGCTCGTCGGCGCTCTCGCGTCGTGCTCAGCGCTGAACGCCGCGACGGCACCGCCGGGGCAGCGGCCAGGTGTCGACGTCCCGTCCCGGCTCCCGGTCGAGGCAGGTGACCGGCCGCTCGGCCGGCCGGCGCTGGCGCCCGCCGGCACCGGCGGGTACACCTTCCTCGCCATCCACCCCGACGGCTCCCCGGTCACTTTCGACCCCTGCCGGCCGGTGCACGTCGTGGTGCGGCCCGACGGCGAGCCCCCCGGTGGCCGGGCCCTGCTGCTGTCGGTCCTGGGCGCGCTCAGCTCCGCGACCGGGCTGCGGTTCGTCGACGACGGCACCACCGACGAGGCCCCCGACCCGAGCCGCTCCCCCTTCCAGCCGCAGCGGTACGGCGACCGCTGGGCGCCCGTCCTCGTCGCCTGGTCCTCGCCCGCGGAGACCACGCTGCTCACCGAGCAGATCTTGGGGGTAGCCGGCCCGGACACGTTCCGCCGTGGCGCCGAGCAGCGCTACGTCAGCGGCATGGCGGTCTTCAACGGCCCGGCCCTCGCGACGCAGCTGGTCAGCGGGGAAGACGCCAAGGCCCGCGCCGTGCTGCTGCACGAGCTCGGGCACCTCGTGGGTCTCGGGCACGTCGAGGACCCGTACCAGGTCATGTACGACACCAACAGCTACCCGCTCGCCCGCTACCACGCCGGGGACCTGCGCGGCCTCGAGCACCTCGGCCTCGGCCGCTGCTTCGACGGCCCCTGACCGGTCCGCCGTCCCCGTGTGAGGATGGCGCGATGGATCTCGGGTTCGCCGTGCCGCTGGCCGGGTCGTGGGCCACCCCCGCGAACCAGCTGCTGCTGGCACTGCCGCGCCGAGGAGCTCGGCTACACCTCGCTGTGGACGCTTCCAGCGGCTGCTCTACCCGGCCGACGTGAGCCAGGCCGACGCCCCGAACCGCTGGTCGCCGGTCTACCGCAGCGTCGCGCGACCCGCTCATCACCCTCGCGTTCCTCGCGGCCCGGACCGAGCGCATCCGGCTCGGCGTCGCCGTGCTCAACATGCCGTGGTTCTCGCCGCTGCTGCTGGCCAAGCAGACCGCCAGCCTGGACGCCGTCTCCGGCGGCCGGCTCGACCTCGGGCTGGGGCTCGGCTGGGCCGCCGAGGAGTACGCCGCCACCGGTGCGCCGGCGGACCAGCGGGGCGCCCGGGCCGAGGAGTTCGTCGCCTGCCTGCGGGCCTGCTGGACCGACCCGGTCGTCGACTTCCACGGCCGGTTCCACGACGTCGGCCCGGCGTACGTCGACCCGAAGCCGGTGCAGCGACCGCACCCGCCGCTGCTGCTCGGCGGCGGAGTCGACGCCGCCCTGCGCCGCGCCGGCCGGACCGCCGACGGCTGGATCAGCAGCAGCGGCCAGGACCTGCGCGACATCGGGGCCGCCGCGGCCGTCGTGCGCGGCGCCGCCCAGTGACGCCGGCCGGGACCCGGCGGCGGTGCGCATCGTCTGCCGCGGGGTGGTGAAGATCCGCGACGCGGGACGCGCCGACCGCCGGCCGCTCACCGGCTCGTACGACGAGGTGCGCGCCGACCTCGACCGAGCTCGCCGGGCCACGGGGTGACCGAGCTGTTCGTCGACCTCAACTTCGACCCCGACATCGGCACGGTCGACGCCGACCCGGCCGCGTCGGTCCGGCGGGCGACCGAGGTGCTCGAGGCGCTCGCGCCATGACCCGAGCGCTCGCACCATGGTCGACCGACCACCGCCGGGTGCTGCTGCTCCGGACTCGTGCAGGGCGTCTTCCTCCGGGACAGCACCCGGCGCGAGGCGGTGCGCCGTGGTGTCGCCGGGTCGGCCCGCAACCTGCCGGACGGCCGGGTCGAGGTGGTGCTGGAGGGATCGGCCGACGAGGTCGCCGCGGTCCTCGGCTGGCTCCGGCAGGGTCCGCCGCAGGCCCGGGTCGAGTCGGTCGAGGTGAGCGAGGGCCCGGTCGAAGGGCTGACCGGCTTCGCGGTCGGCTGAGCGCTGCCCGGACGTGCGTGAGGCCCCGTCCGGCAGGGGACGGGGCCTCACGATCCTGGGCGGAGGGGTCAGCCCAGGTGCAGGCGCTGCCCGGGGTGGATCAGCCCGGGGTTGGCGCCGATCGTCTCCTTGTTCATCCGGTACAGGTTCTGCCAGCCGCCGGGCAGGTCCTTCGCCCGGGCGATCGCCGACAGGGTGTCGCCGCGGCGGACGACGTAGACGCCGGCTGCGGTCGCGGCCTTGCGGTGCTTGCCGCGGCTGGCCCGCTCGGTCTGCACGCGGTTGTCCTCGGCGCGCTTCTCGGCGGCGGGCTTGTCGCCCTTGTCGGCCTTCTTCTCGGCCTCCGGCTTGTCGGCCTTCTGGCCGTCGTCCTTGGCCTTGGTGGCGTCGCCGTTCTGCTGCTGGCCACCCTTGTCGCCGTTCATCCGAGCCTTGAGCTCCGCGGCGGTGGCGAGCGCCTCACGACGCTCCTCGCCGCCCAGGCCCATCCGGCTGCTGCAGGCCGGCCACGGGGACCAGCCCCGGTCGTCGAGGACGCGGGAGGCGACGACGATCTGCTCGGCCCGGGTGGCGAGGTCGGCGCGCGAGGCGTACTTCTCGCCACCGGCGCCGTCCCAGGTGCCGTCGGCGAACTGCAGGCCGCCGTAGTAGCCGTTGCCGGTGTTGATGCCCCAGTTGCCGCCGCTCTCGCAGCTGGCCAGCTTGTCCCAGGCACTGGTGGCCGCGGCCGACGGGCTCGCGGAGGCGGTGATCATCGGGATGGCCGCGACCAGCGGTGCGGTCGCCATCCCGAGGTTGCGGGTGTGGTTGCTCGGCTTGCGGTGCCGGGCTCGGCCGGACGTGCTCGGCTTCTTCTGCGCGCGCTGCGGCATAGGTGTGTCCCTCTCGCCGCCTGCGAGGTGAGCTGTCGGGTTCGGGCGAGAGAGTGCCCGGCCGCAATGTCTGCGGCTTCACCCCAAGGACGTATCGACCGAAGTCGCACGCCCGGAAGTGGGTCCCCCACTCCTGCCCACAGGTCTCAAACCGACCCTCGGACGGTGGGCAGGACTCGGCGGCCGTCGAAGGGACCACGCGGCGCGCGGTCACGACAGGGTAACGGTGCCCGTGCCGAGGGCCAAACCGGGCGTGTCGCGCGTTCACCCGTCCGGGGGATGATGGGCGGCGTGCCCGGAGACCTGACCGTCGGCGGCCGGGTCGTGATCCCGGCGGCCGAGCTCGACTGGCGCTTCTCCCGGTCCAGCGGCCCCGGCGGCCAGTCGGTGAACACCTCGGACACCCGGGCCGAGCTCTCCTGGAACGTCGCCGCCTCGGCCGCCCTGTCGCCGACCCAGCGGCAGCGGGCCGTCGAGCGCCTCGCCGGCCGGCTGGTCGACGGCGTCCTGACCGTGGCTGCCTCGGAGCACCGGTCCCAGCTGCGGAACCGGGTCGCGGCCGAGACCCGCCTGGTCGCCGTGGTGGCGGAGGCGATCGCACCTCCCCCGCGGCAGCGCCGGCCGACCCGGCCGTCGAAGCGGTCCCAGGAGCGGCGGATCGCGGCGAAGAAGCGGCGCGGGGAGATCAAGCGGCTGCGCCGCGGCGACGAGTGACGCCTCAGTCGGTCGGCAGGCCCTCGAGCGCCTTCTCGGCGATCTCGATCTCGGCCTCGATCATCCGGTGGGCGCCGCGCAGGCCGTGCACACCGAACCGGTCGCGGATGGCCATCACCAGCTCGGCGACCAGCGGGTCGACGTGGTCGGGTTCCGCGCTGCCGTTGACGTCCGTCATCGTTCTCCCCGTCGCTGTGGGTGGTGCCCGACCCTAGCGACCGCGGCGGGTCAGCCGTCGACCGAGGCGTCGAGCGCGGCGAGCTCGTCGGCGGTCAGCGCCAGGTCGGCGGCGGCGGCCGAGTCGCGGGCGGTCTCCGGGCGGCTCGCGCCCGGGATCGGCACGACCACCGGCGAGGTCGCGAGCATCCAGGCCAGCGTCACCTGCTGCGGGCTCACGCCGTGCGCCTCGGCCACCTCCGCGAAGGCGGCGTGCGTCGACCCGAGGTCACCGGCCTGCGAGATGCCGCCGAGCGGGCTCCACGGCAGGAAGGCCAGCCCCAGCTCGGCGCACAGCCGCAGCTCGGGAAGGCTGGACCGGAACGCCGGCGAGTACTGGTTCTGCACCGAGACCAGCCGGCCGGCCAGCACCTCCTGGGCCTCGCGGATCTGGTCCGGGTCGGCGTTCGAGATGCCCGCCATCCGGATCTTGCCGGCGTCCAGCAGCTCACCGAGGACCCCCACCGACTCGGCGTACGGCACGGCCGGGTCCGGCCGGTGGAACTGGTAGAGCCCGATCGCCTCCACGCCCAGCCGCTTGAGGGACGCGTCGCAGGCCGCCCGCAGGTGCTCGGGTGAGCCGTCCTGCTCCCAGCTGCCGTCACCCGGCCGGGTGTGGCCGCCCTTGGTCGCCACCAGCACCTCGCTGGCGTCACCGCCCCAGGAGGCCAGCGCCTCGGCGATCAGCTCCTCGTTGTGCCCGACCTCGCCGGCCTCCAGGTGGTAGGCGTCGGCGGTGTCGATGAAGGTCACGCCGGCGTCCAGCGCCGCGTGCACCGCGGCGACCGAGCGGGCCCGGTCCGGGCGGCCCTCGATCGACATCGGCATCCCGCCGAGGCCGATCGCGCTGACGGTCTGCTGGCCGATGGTGCGGTGCTGCATGGGAGCGGCTCCCTCTCGTGTCGTCTGTTCGTCGTCTGTTCGTGCGAGGACGTCGTCAACCCCTGCCCGGCGTACGGCGACCGGAACCCCCTGTCCTCGCCGACCGGCAGGATGAGGCCCGTGCCCGCGGTCGACGTCCTGCGCGCCGCCGGTGCCGGACCGGGGGCGCCGGTCGGCGTCGCCTGGTCCCCGGACGGCGTCGGGCTGGCGTTCGGCGAGACGCTGGTGCCGTGCCCCGGCGACGGCGTCGAGCCGGTACGCCGGGTGCTCGACGAGCTGCGGCCGCGGCTGGTCTGGTGGGCGGCGCGCGACGCGACGCGGCTGGTGCGGGCCGGGCTGCGGGTGCCGTCGTCCTGGGACGTGTCGGCGACCCATCGGCTGCTGCACGGCGGCTCGGACCGTGACCCGGCGCTGGTCTGGGCGGCCATGTCCGGCCTCGACCCGCTCGGCCGGCCGCGGACCGGGCAGCTCGACCTGCTGTCCGGCGGCGGGAGCACCGACCAGGGCGACCCGGCCGACGCCGACGACCCGGTGCGCCCGGACGGGCACCTGCGGCCGGGCTGGGCCGAGACCGGCCCGCCGACGGTGACCGCGGCCGCGCGCTGGGCCCGGGCCGCGCTCGCCGTCCGGGACCAGCACGCAGGCCGCGCTGGTCGAGCTGCCGGACGGCCGCCGCTCCCCCACGCCGCCGCACCTGGCGCTGCTCACGGCCTGGTCCGAGTCGGCCGCCGAGCTGCTCGCGGTGGAGCTCGGCGTCCGCGGGCTGCCGTTCGACCCGCGCGACCGCGACCGGGCTCATCGAGGAGCGGGTCGGGCCGCGGCCGGCCGACGCGGCCGCGGCGATCACCAGCCGGGCCGCCCGCGACGACGTGGTCCGCGCGCTGGTGCCCGGCGCCGAGGAGGTCGACCTGCGCAACCCGGCGCAGGTGCGCGAGCTGCTCACCCGGGTCGGCATCGACGTGCCCGACACCCGGTCCTGGCGGATCGAGCCGTTCCGCGGCACCCACCCGGTGGTGGCCGCCCTGCTCGAGTGGCGCAAGGCCGAGCGCATCGCCACGACCTACGGCTACGGCTGGCTGGACCGGGACGTCGGCGCCGACGGCCGGCTGCGCGGCGTCTGGACCGGCTGCGACGGCGCGGCCGGCCGGATGACGGCCTCGGCCGGCCTGCACAACCTGCCGGCCGAGCTGCGGCCGGCGGTGGCCGCCGAGCCCGGTCACCTGCTGGTCCGCGCCGACCTCGGCCAGGTCGAGCCGCGGGTGCTGGCGGCGGTGTCGGCCGACGACGCACTGGCCCGGGCGACGGCGGACGACGACCTCTACGCACCGGTGGCGGCCCGGCTCGGCGTCGACCGGCCGACGGCGAAGGTCGCGGTGCTGGCGGCGATGTACGGCCAGACGTCCGGGGCGGCCGGCGAGGCGCTGCGCGGTCTCGAGCGCGCCTACCCGGTCGCGATGGGCTACCTCCGCGCGGCCCACGAGTCCGGCGCCACCGGGCACGACGTCACGACGTACGGCGGTCGGCGGGTGCGGATGTGGCCGCTGCCGGAGCCGGTCGACCCGGCCGCATCGGCCGCGCGCGGCCGGTTCGCCCGCAACGCCGTGGTGCAGGGCGCCGCGGCCGAGCTGTTCAAGATGTGGGCGGTGTCGGTGCGCGCCGCGCTGCCCGAGGGCGCCGAGATCGTGCTGTGCCTGCACGACGAGCTGCTCGTCCAGGTGCCGGAGGCGGCAGCGGACGAGGTGGCCGGCTTGCTGCACGCGTGCTGACCTCGACCGCGCAGCGGTGGTCGGCGGGCAGCGGCGTGCGCTTCGTCGCCGACGTGGTCGTCGTGCAGCGCTGGTCCGACGCCAAGGGCTGACCGGCGCCGGCGACTGGTCGACGTACAGCTAGATGCGCTCGATGGTCTGGCCGCGGGCGGTCATCTTCTCGTGGTGGGTGTCGCGCTTCTCCTCGAACCGGGACGCCGCCTGGTCGAGGCCGTCGAGCAGTGCGGACAGCTCGTCGCGGGCCGCCTCGCCCTCGGCGTCCAGTCCCTCGAGGTCGAAGACGCCCCAGGCCCGCAGCACGGGTGCGAGCACGTCGTCGCGGTGGATGCGCAGGTCGTAGATGCCCGACATCGCGATCTGCACCGACTTGCGGGTGAAGTTCTCGATCGAGTGACCGGGCATCTCGAAGGTCTTCACGACCTCGGTGATGGCGCGCATCGTCTGGTTCGGCGCGACCTCGAGGGCTGCCGCCGAGCAGGTTCCGGTAGAAGAGCATGTGCAGGTTCTCGTCCAGCGCGATGCGGGCCAGCAGCTGGTCGGCGATCGGGTCGCGGGTGATCTTGCCGGTGTTCCGGTGCGAGATGCGGGTGGCCAGCTCCTGGAACGAGACGTAGGCCAGCGACCGCAGCAGGTCGTCGTGGTTGGCCGACTCGTAGCCGGCGCCCATGTGGGCCATCCGGGCCCGCTCGAGGGCGACGGGGTCGACCGCGCGGGTCACCAGCAGGTAGTCGCGGATCGCCGTCGCGTGCCGGCCCTCCTCGGCCGTCCACTGGTGCACCCAGGTGCCCCAGGCGCCGTCGCGGCCGAACACCGTGGCGATCTCGTGGTGGTAGCTCGGGAGGTTGTCCTCGGTGAGCAGGTTCACGATCAGGCTGGTGCGGGCGACGTCGGACATCTTCGACTGGCCGGGCTCCCAGGCCTCGCCGCCGAGGACGCCGTCGAAGTCGCGGCCCTCGCTCCACGGGACGTACTCGTGCGGCATCCACTCCTTGGCCACCGTGAGGTGGCGCTCGAGGTTCTCCTCGACGACCGGCTGGAGCTCGCGCAGCAGGTCGGTCTGGGTCAGCGGGCGGACGTCGACGGTCAAGGGATACCTCCGGGGGCGTGTACTTACGGTTACGTCACCGTAGGTACGAGGGTAGCCCGCGCAGCCGCGAACGAACAGCCGCTGGCGTGTCGGTGCGTCAGCGCGGCGTCAGCGAGCCGGCGCGAAGATGTCCAGCGGCAGGCCCTCGCCGAGCATCTGCACCAGCTGGTGCATCGGCTGCGGCCGGCCGAACAGGTAGCCCTGGCCCAGGGTGCAGCCGGCCTGGCGGAGCCGGACCATCTGGGCCGGCCGCTCGATCCCCTCCGCCACCACCTTGAGGTCCAGCGCGGCGCCCATGACGAGGATCGCCTCGACCAGCGCGGCCGCCCGCGGGCTGACGTCGATGTCCCGGGTGAAGCTGCGGTCGATCTTCAGCGTGTCGACCGGCAGGTGCTGCAGGTAGCCGATCGAGGAGAAGCCGACCCCGAAGTCGTCGATCGCCAGCCCGGCGCCCAGCGCCCGCAGCGCGCGCAGGGCGTGGTCGGTCTCGGCGTCGTCCGCGACGACCACCGTCTCGGTCATCTCCAGCACCAGGTGGTTGTCCCCGAGCCCGGCCACGGCGCGCTCGACGAGCCCGAGGAAGCCGGGGTCGCGCAGCTGGTGGGCGGACATGTTGCAGCCGAAGGTCATCGGGCGCCCGGCGGCGGCGGACAGCGACGCGGCGTCCGTCACCATCCGGGAGAGCACCCGCTCCCCCAGCTCGGTGATCAGCCCGCTCTCCTCGGCGGCGCCGATGAACGAGTCCGGCGGCATCAGCCCGTCGGCGCGCTGCCAGCGCACCAGGGCCTCGAAGCCCTCGACCCGACCGCGGACCAGGTCGACGATCGGCTGGTAGTGCACGACGAGCTCGGTGGAGATGCCGCGGCGCAGGGCCTCGATGAGCTCCAGGCGCCGGACGTTCTCCTCCCGCAGCGACGGCTGGTAGACGAAGAACCGGTCCTTGCCCAGCGCCTTGGCGCGGTACATCGCCATGTCGGCGTTGCGCAGCAGGCCGGCTGCGTCGTCCTCCGGACCGGCCACCGCGACGCCGATGCTGGCCCCGACGACCACCTCGTGGCCCATCACGCGGATCTCGCGCCGCAGCGTGGCCAGCAGCCGCTTGCAGAGCACCTCCAGCTCGGCGGTCCCCTCGACCCCCTCGAGCAGCACGGCGAACTCGTCGCCGCCGAGCCGGGCGACCGAGTCGGCCTCCCGGACGCAGCTGACCAGCCGGGCCGCGACCGTCTTGAGCAGCTCGTCGCCCTCCGCGTGGCCGAACCGGTCGTTGACGCCCTTGAAGCCGTCCAGGTCGAGGAACAGCACGGCCAGCGTCGCGTCGTGGCGCCGGGCGCGGATCACGGCCTGCTGGACCCGGTCGAGGAACAGGGTGCGGTTCGGCAGCGCGGTCAGCGCGTCGTGGCGGGCCAGCCGGCCCATCTCGGTGGTGAGGCTCAGCCGGGAGAACGCCTCCTCACCCACGGTCGCGAGCGCCTCGAGGGCCCGCCGGTCGCCCTCGATGGAGGCCCGGGCCCGGTTGACCGCCGGGGCGACCAGCCACATCGTGCGGCTGCCCGCCCGGACCCGCGCGCCGATCTCCTTCGGCTGCGGGCCGTCGGCACGCAGGTCGGCGAACCGGCTGGCGACCGCGGCCCGCGCGTTGTCGCGCAGCACCGTCTCCAGGTCGTCGGCGGACTCGACGACCTGCGCCTCGGCCGCGGCGTCGAACAGCGCGCTCAGCCGGCGGCGGTGCTCGCGGCCCCGCGACAGCGCCCTCGTCGCGACCAGGATCGTGAGCACCGGGACGGCGAGCAGGACGTAGGTGTACGCCGGCAGCTCGCGGGCCACCAGCGACGGCGAGGTAGCCCAGGCTGTCGATGGCGACGAAGACGCCCAGCGCGGCGAGGCCGCTGCTCTGCCGCAGCTCGTCCCGCAGCGGGGCCTGGTCCTCCAGCGCGATCGACACGGCCGAGATCACGTAGTCGACGACGAAGAACGCGGCACAGCCCAGCCCCACGGCGACCAGCTCGCGCGGCGTCGTCGTGCCGAGCGCGCCGACCGAGCGCATCACCCCGAGCGCCACGTAGCCGGAGAGGATGCCGAGGCCGACGTTGAAGAACCGGACGTCCAGCCGCTTGGTCCGGCTGAACTGGGACAGGGTCTGGCCGACGGCCCAGACCCCGAGCGCTCCGGCCCCGCCCTCGAAGCAGGCGAGGAACACCAGCACCGCGGAGTCGAAGCCGACCTCGATGCCGCTGGAGCTCCGGTTCAGGATCAGCGGGAACCGGCTCATCACGGCGGTGAGCGGGGCGCCGATGAGCAGCGCGACCAGCCACTTCGTGTCGAAGTCGCCGCCGAAGAGCATGGTGAACACCGCCACCAGCCCGACCACCCCGCCCGCCACCACCACGGTGCCGTCGAAGCACCAGCTGATGGCGCGCTTCGGCTGGGCCCTGGGCACGCTCACGCCTCGGCCTCCCTCATCGCTGACCTATCGGCATGAGCAACGAACGAGTAAAGCCGGAGGGACAGACTCGGACGGTTCGGACGTCGGAGCCGGACAGTTGGCCCGGCCGGGCGGCGTACCGGCTAGCGCTGGCCGACCGGGACGAAGGCGCGCTCGGGCTCGCCGACGTAGACCTGGCGCGGCCGGCCGATCTTGGTGTCCGGGTCCTCGATCATCTCCCGCCACTGGGCGATCCAGCCGGGCAGCCGGCCGAGGGCGAACAGCACCGTGAACATCTTGCGTCGGGAAGCCCATCGCCTTGTAGATCACGCCGGTGTAGAAGTCGACGTTCGGGTAGAGCTTGCGCGAGACGAAGAAGTCGTCGGCCAGCGCGATCTCCTCCAGCTGCATCGCGATGTCGAGCAGCGGGTCGTCGACGCCGAGGCTGCTCCAGCACGTCCTGGCGGCCTTCTTCACGATCGCCGCGCGCGGGTCGTAGTTCTTGTAGACCCGGTGGCCGAAGCCCATCAGCTTGACGCCGGGCTCCTTGTTCTTCACCCGGCGTGACGAACGACGTCGACGTCGCCGCCGTCCTCGTGGATGCCGCTGCAGCATCTCCAGCACCGCCTGGTTGGCGCCGCCGTGCAGCGGGCCGAACAGCGCGTTGACGCCGGCCGAGACCGAGGCGAACAGGTTGGCGTGGCTCGAGCCGACCAGCCGCACGGTCGAGGTCGAGCAGTTCTGCTCGTGGTCGGCGTGCAGCACGAACAGCATGTCCAGCACCTTGGCCATCGACCGGGTCGACCTCGTACGGCGTGGCCGGCACGCCGAACGTCATGCGCAGGAAGTTCTCGACGTAGCCGAGCGAGTTGTCCGGGTAGAGCAGCGGCTGGCCGATCGACTTCTTGTACGCGTACGACGCGATCGTCGGCAGCTTGGCCATCAGCCGGACCGTCGAGATCTCGACCTGGTCGCGGTCGAACGGGTCGAGGCTGTCCTGGTAGAAGGTCGACAGCGCGCTGACCGCCGAGGACAGCACCGCCATCGGGTGCGCGTCGCGCGGGAAGCCGTCGAAGAACCGGCGCATCTCCTCGTGCAGCAGCGTGTGCTGCCGGATCCGGTCGCTGAACGCCTCGAGCTCGGCTGGCCGTCGGCAGCTCGCCGTAGATCAGCAGGTACGACGACCTCGAGGAACGACGACTGCTCGGCGAGCTGGTCGATCGGGTAGCCGCGGTAGCGCAGGATGCCCTCGTCGCCGTCGATGAACGTGATCGCCGACGCGCAGGACGCGGTGTTGACGAAGCCCGGGTCGAGGGTGACGTAGCCGGTCTCCTTGAGCAGGGCACCGACGTCCAGCCCCGACGGCCCCTCGGTCGCCGTCGGCGGCGGGAAGCGGCAGCTGCCCGCCCGGGTGCTTGAGCTCGAAGTCGGCCATCGCCGGTCACTTCCCTTCCGTCGCGGTGCGCACACCAAGTCTCGCAGAGGGCCGGCCACGGCCGGCGGCCGAGGTGGCCTGGTCAGAACTCCTTGAGCCGGTCCGCGATCGTGAGCACCGAGAGCACGCCGAACAGGAGCGAACGACCAGCCGAGGGCAACCAGCCGGACGCCGCGGACCCGGATCGGCTCCGGCAGCAGCCGCCGGTTGATCAGCGCGAGCAGCGCGGAGTAGACGAACATCATCACGCCGCCGACGCAGGCCGAGATGACGATGAGGACCAGCGGCTGGTCGAACCCGGCCAGCAGGACCGCGATGCCGATGGCGACCAGGCCCCAGACCAGCCCGAAGTACAGCCGGCTCTCGTTGCGGTCCTGCAGGTAGGAGGTCTTCAGGACGTCGGCAGCGAGCCGGCTGGTGTAGTCGACGATGCCGAGCGCGGCCAGGAACAGCGACAGCGCGCCGATGAACCAGAAGAACGCGCCGAACCAGTCGCCGACGCGTCTCCTTCAGGACCTCGCCCTCCACCTGCAGGAAGGCGATGTCGTCCGGCAGGTCCTCCTTGCCGAACACGGTCGAGTACGCGAGCAGCGACATGAACGACGATCGACACGAACGTGATGAGGACGAAGGTGAACAGCTGCTCCTTGTTGGCGAACCGCCACCAGGTGCGCCACCGCGCCATGTTCGCCTCGGTCGGCTCGAAGACGTAGCCGGCGCTCGGGCGCGGCCTCGCGGCTCGCCGGTGACCGGGCTCTCGATGCGCGGCACGCAGCGCGCCCATGCCGAAGCCCTTGTCGCGGATCCAGTTGCTCTGCACCAGGTTCTGCCCGCCGCCCGCGCCGGCGAAGGCCAGGGCGCCGAGCAGCGTCGCCCAACCCGAGCTCGGCGGCGGGGATCGAGGCGTCCGTCACCGCCTTCGGCAGGTCGCCCCAGGCCTCGCGCGGTGATCGCGAACAGCGCGGCGACCACGATGAGCAGCAGCACCGCGGCCGACCTTGAGCATCTGGGCCCGCTCCAGCGCCACGTAGACCACCGGCGCCAGAGTGAGGACCGCGCCGATGACGACGAGCATGCCGATCGCGATCCAGTTGGCGTCGCCGCCCCACAGGTACGTGACGCATCGTCGCCGAGCTGGTCACCCAGCCCGGCCAGAGGTTCGCGAAGTAGGTCATCAGCGCGAAGACCAGGCCCCAGTGCCGCCAGTACCGGCTGAACCCGGTCAGCGCCGTCTCGCCGGTGGCCAGCGTGTAGCGCTCGATCTCCATGTTGAGGAACCACTGGGTGACCAGGCCGACCAGCGCGGCCCAGACGAAGACCAGGCCGACCTGGCGAGGCGATGTACGGGTAGAGGATGAACTCGCCCGAGGCCAGGCCGACGCCGGCCGCGATGATGCCCGGCCCGATCATCCGGCCAGGGACCGCGGCGGCGTCCGGCAGGTCGCGGACCTGCGGCCGGTCGAGGTGCGAGGACGGGAACGCGTCGGCGGCGGTGCGCTCGCCGGCGGGGTGGGTCGTCGCCATGGCTGGCCCCCAGGTCGTCCGGGGTCGGGTGATCGTCGACCTCAGCGCCCTACCCCGTCCCGGGACGATTCACCCGTTCCGGCTACGGCTGCAGCACGGTGATGCCGGCCGGGTAGCCCGGCTCCCCCATCGCGGCCAGCGCGCGCGGGCCGTCGTCGAGGCTCGAGCCGCCGGGTCACCAGCAGGTCCGGCGCGCAGCCGGCCGGCCGCGACCATGCGCGAGCATCGCCGGGTAGTCGTGCGGCGGCCATGCCGTGGCTGCCGAGGATCTCCAGCTCGCAGCGCGATGACCCGCGCCATCGGCATCGCCGGGTGCGCCCAGCTCAGGCGGCAGCAGCCCGACCTGCACGTGCCGCCCGCGGCGGCGCAGGCTGCGCACCGAGCGCCGCAGCGTCGCGGTGGCTGCCCAGCGCGTCCAGCGACAGCGTGCGCGCCGCCGCCGGTCACGCCCCGCACCGCGCGCGCCGCGTCCGTCGGCCGAGGCGTCGACGCAGCTCGCCGCGCCGAACCGGCCGGGCCAGCTCCAGCGCCGCCGGCGTGACGTCGACGGCGACCACCCGCGCGCCGGCCGCCACCGCGACCATCACGGCGGACAGCCCGACGCCGCCGCAGCCGTGCACGGCGACCCACTCGCCCGGCCGCGACCCGGCCCTGGCGCGACCACGGCGCGGAACGCGGTCGCGAACCGGCAGCCGAGCGCGGCGGCGGTGACCGCGTCGAGCTCGTCGGGCAGCGCGACCAGGTTGACGTCGGCGTGGTCGAGCGCGACGTAGCTCGGCGAAGGAGCCCCAGCCGGTGAACCCGGGCTGGGTCTGCCGCTCGCAGACCTGGTGGTCACCGGCCAGGCAGGACGGGCAGCTGCCGCAGGCGCAGACGAACGGCACCGTGACCCGGTCGCCGACCCGCCAGCCGCGCACCTCCGGGCCGACCGTCGGCGACCGTGCCGGCCAGCTCGTGACCGGGCACGTGCGGGAGCGCGATGCTGCGGTCGTGGCCCACCCAGCCGTGCCAGTCGCTGCGGCACAGGCCGGTCGCCTCGACCCGGACGACGACGCCGTGCGCGGCCGGCGCCGGGTCGGGCACCTCGCGGACCGTCGCGGGGCCGCCGAACTCCTCGATCACCATGGCTCGCACGACCGGCGAGGCTACTGGTACGCCGGATCGACCTCGTGGCGGATTCACCGGTGGCTCACAGGGTTCTCCCAGCGACCGGCCGCACCTTGGATGACATGAGCGACCAGACCCGAACCCTTCCGCCGTACCCCTCCACCGCCACGCCCGCGCCGACCTACGGCGCCCAGGACCCGTGGCGCTCCCCTGACCCCTCCGGGCTGCCCCCCGGCACGCCTCCCCCAGCACCCGAGCAGGCTGCTGACCCGCGCGCGCCCCCGGCGCGGCGTCGCCCTGCTCGCCGCGGTCGCGCTGGCCGCCGGGCTGGTGGGTGGCGGTGCCGGGGCGGCACTGACCAGTGCCCTCGACGACCCCGCCCAGTCCCCCGCCGCCGCCGGCGACACCTCGCTGACCGGCAGCCCGACGAGCAACGACACCCCGCGCCGCGGACGGCTCGGCCGAGGCCGTGGCCAGCGCCGTGCTGCCCAGCGTCGTGTCGATCCAGGTCCGCACCGCCCAGGGCGGCGGCGAGGGCACCGGCATCGTGCTGTCGTCCGACGGCCTGATCCTCACCAACAACCACGTGGTCGGCGACGCCTCGTCGGCCGACGGCAGCATCTCGGTCACCTTCAACGACGGGACGTCGGCCGACGCGACCGTGGTCGGCACCGACCCGGTCACCGACCTCGCGGTCATCAAGGCGCAGGACGTGAGCGGGCTGAAGAAGGCCACTCTCGGCTCGTCCGCCGAGCTCGACCCGGGCGAGCAGGTCGTCGCCATCGGCTCCCCGCTCGGCCTGCAGGGCACCGTCACCAGCGGCATCATCAGCGCCCTGAACCGCCCGGTCCGCACCGGCGACGCCTCCGGTGCCGAGAACTCCAGCACCGTGATCGACGCCCTGCAGACCGACGCGGCGATCAACCCCGGCAACTCCGGCGGCCCGCTGGTCAACCTGCGCGGCGAGGTCGTGGGCGTCAACAGCGCCATCGCCACCCTCGGCGGCGGCGCCGGCGGCCAGTCCGGCTCGATCGGCCTCGGCTTCTCGATCCCGATCGACCAGGCACGCGCCATCGCCCAGGAGCTGATCGACACCGGCTCGGCCACCCACGCCCAGCTCGGCGTCAGCGTGCAGGACGCCTCCGCCGCCGGCTCGGCCGGCTTCTCCGACGGGGCCGCCGTGGCCGAGGTGACCGCCGACGGGGCCGCCCAGGCCGCCGGCCTGGCCGCCGGTGACGTGATCACCAAGGTCGGCGACCGGCCGGTGGACAGCGCCGACGCGCTGATCGCCGCCGTCCGCTCGCACCGCCCCGGCGACGAGGTCGTCCTCACCTACCAGCGGGACGGCGACGAGTCGACCGCCACGGCGACCCTGGGCAGCGACGCCGTCCGGGACCTGACCGACCGGTCCCCCCGCGTGTCGGAACCCGGGCAACCGGGAACGATGCCCTAGAACTAGTGACAAGGCCCCTCGAAGCATGAGTTCGAGGGGCCTTGTCATGTCCCACCACCACGGCAGCGGGGGTGCTGGCCCCACCACCCACTGGCCAGGTCGCACGGTCGTCGGCGCGGCTCCCGGCGGCCAGTCTCGAGATGTCGCCAAGGACATCCATTCGAGACCGGAGACCGCCCGCCATGACCATGCTGCTGGACGCCACCACCCTCACCCCGACCGACCGGGACAGCCACCACTCGCACCACGGTGACCCGCCCAAGCTCAGCCACGACCAGCTCGCGCACACCCACGCCGAGACGCTGGCTGCCGGCCGCCGGCCGTACTCGTTCGCTGCCAAGGTGCTGTTCTGGCAGATGGACCTGCTCTACGGGAAGGCCAAGACCTTCGAGAAGTCGCTCGTGCTCGAGATCGTGGCGCGGGTGCCTTACCAGACCTGGGAGAACGCGTCGTACAAGCGGATCACCCGGGTGCACCGCCGGACCGGGCTCGCCGTCCGGATCTGGGACCGGGTCCGCGAGTTCCGCGCCCAGCAGGACAACGAGCAGTGGCACATGCTGATCATGGCCGAGCTGGTCGAGCGCCAGGGCACGAAGGCCGGCTGGTTCCGCTTCCGGTTCCTGCCGCAGGTCATCGCGATCGGCTGGTGGCACTTCTGCTGGGCCCTGTACGCCGTGAAGCCGGCCTGGAGCCACCGCCTCAACGCCGACTTCGAGGACCACGCCGAGCACACCTACGCCGAGATGGTCGTGGAGAACCCGGCGTACGAGACGACGTCCTGGGACTCGACGCTGTGCGGCGAGTACGGCAGCTACGCCTCGCTGGCCGACCTGCTGCGGCAGATCAGCCACGACGAGCGCTGCCACAAGCAGGAGTCCGAGATCCACCTGCTCGAGCCGCGCGTCCGCTGACGGCGGAAGCCCCAGGACAGCTCCGGTGCGAGGATGGTGGGGTGCTCGACCCCCGCGATCTCTACACCCGGCAGGACCCAGCGACCCCGGCAGACGGCACCGGGTCCGACCCCGAGGAGGGGTCGGCCCCGGTGCTGCTGCACGCGCTGACCGGCTTCGTCGACGCCGGCCAGGCCGGCCGGCTGGCCCGTGACCACCTGCTGGAGACCCTCGAGCACCGGCCGCTCGTGACCTTCGACGTCGACCAGCTGCTCGACTACCGGTCCCGCCGGCCGGCGATGATCTTCGAGGCCGACCACTGGGTGTCGTACGACGACCCGCGGCTGGTCCTGCACGAGGTGCGCGACGGCGCCGGGACCCGGTTCCTGCTCCTCGAGGGCGCCGAGCCGGACATCGCCTGGGAGCGGTTCATCAGCGCGGTCACCGGCCTGGTCGACGAGCTCGAGGTCCGGCTGACCATCGGCGTGCACGGCATCCCGATGGGCGTCCCGCACACCCGGCCCACCTCGGTCACCGCGCACGCGACGCGGACCGAGCTGGTGGCCGGCCGCGACCCGTGGATCGGCACCGTCCAGGTGCCGGGCAGCGTCATCAACCTGCTCGAGTTCCGGCTCGGCGAGGCGGGCCACGACGCGATGGGCTTCGCGGTCCACGTGCCGCACTACCTGGCGCAGGCGGAGTACCCGGCCGCGGCCGCCGCCCTGCTGGACAACGTCGCGGCGGCCACCGACCTGGTGCTGCCGACGACCGTCGCTGCACGCCGCCGCCGAGCGCACCCGCGAGGAGCTCGACGAGCAGGTCGGCGCCTCCCCCGAGGTGGCCGGCGTCGTCGCGGCGCTCGAGGAGCAGTACGACGCGTACCTCGCGAGCCGCGGCGAGGAGTCCGGCGACGGCGACCTGCTGGCCGGGCGGCGCGGCTTCCCGACGGCCGACGAGCTGGGCGCCGAGCTGGAGCGCTTCCTCGCCGACCAGTCCAAGGGCGGCGACCAGCCGGAGGCCTGACCGGCTGCAGGGCGGGTCCAGGAGTGCCGGGCCGGGAGCGCCTCACGGCGCGGGGCCGCTCGAAGCGGCTTCAATTGGGACCCGGGGCTGCCGCGGCCCGGCACCCTGGTGGCCCCGGAGGGCCGCGTTCATTGTAGTCGGCGCCCCGGCGTCCGCGCGGTCGGTCAGACCAGGTTCTTGCCGCGCCACAGCGTCGCGGCGGCCTCGAGGTCCTCGGCGGTCCGCAGCAGCGACGACGACGACCGGGTCAGCTCCTCGGCCCCGGTCGGGTCGTCGACCTCGACGTCGTCCGCCCGGATGACCCGGCCGGCCACGACCACCCGGCAGAACGCGCCGGCCCGTTCCAGCGCGACCGCGAAGTCGCCCGCGAAGACGCCGTGCAGCACGGCGTCGAGCAGCGCGCGCAGCGCCTCCGGCGTCGGCGGCTCGGCGGCGCCCGCGACGACGTGCGCCACCGGGGCAGAGACCCGGCCGGAGGAGAAGTCCCGGGAGGCGCCCACGGCGTCCCGGCGGACCCACTCGCGCAGGACGTACAGCCGCCAGAGCGCCCCGGGCAGCGAGCGCGCCGGCCGCTGCGCCCACAGGTCCGCGATGGTGTCCAGGCCGACCTCGTCGACGAGGGCGACCAGCCGGGAGCGGGCCGCCTCGTCGCTGGTGGCCCGGCCGGACTCGACGAGCAGGGTCGCCGTGGCGTGCGCCGCCTCGGCCAGGGCCGCCGGGTCGGGAGCACCGCCCAGCGTCTCCAGGGCGGCCTTCCCCAGCAGTGCGGGGCGCCGCGGTCGTCGCTCGTCCACCCGCCGATCATCCCATCGCGAACTGCCCGCGCGTCCGATGCGGGTCGGGCTGCGCGCGTGCCACGATGTGGCCTCACGCTCGCGGACCGTCTGGGGAGGTGCGGGTGACGACTGACTGCCCGCTGCCCGACGTACAGCACCGCACGTCGCTGCGCGCCCGGCCGGAAAGCGCCCGGCGAGCACGACTGGCCGTCGCGGAGGCCTTGGGCGAGGCCGGCCGCTCCGACCTGGTCGAGAGCGCCGAGCTGCTGGTGAGCGAGCTGGTCACCAACGCCGTCATGCACGCCCGGACGGCCGTCGAGCTGCTCGTGGTCGCCGGCCCCGGCGGGGTGCGGGTCAGCGTCCACGACGACAGCCCGCACCTGCCCGCGCGGCGGCGCTACGGCACGGGAGCCACCACCGGCCGCGGCCTCGAGCTGGTCGAGCTGATGGCCGACCGGCACGGCGTCGAGGCCGACCCCGGCGGCGGGAAGACCGTGTGGTTCGAGCTGGACGACGGGCTGCCGGACCGGGTGCCCTCCGGGCCGAGCAGGATGTCGGCCGAGCCGGGAAAGGCCGACGTCGACGTCGTGCTGCGCGGGGTCCCGGTGGTGCTGGCCATGGCCTGGCGGCAGCACGTGGACGCCCTGCTGCGAGAGCACCTGCTCGCGCAGTGGGAGGACGGCGGCAGTGGGCGGCGCGTCCGACGGCACGGCGCACGACGCGTTCGCGCTGCTGGCCGATGCGCTGGGCTCGCTGCCGCTCACCGGCGGTGCCGTCGGGCGCAGCGACGTCAGCCTGCGGATCGACGCCGGCGCCGCACCGGCCTTCGCCGGGCTCTCGCAGCTGCTCGACCGGATCCTCGCGATGGCCGAGGACGGCCAGCTGCTGGCGCCGGCGACCCAGCCCGAGGTGCGGCTACTGCGCCTCTGGATCTGCGACGAGGTCGTGGCCCAGGTCGAGGGCGCCGAGGCGACCCCGTGGCCGGGGATGCCGGCCGAGCTCGAGCCGGCCCGGGTGCCCGGCCCGGTCTGGGACACCACGGCGGTGAGCCGGGCCACGGCTGCCCTCGTCGCGGCCGACGACGTCAACCGGATCATGGCGGCCAGCCCGGCCGCGCTCGCCCTGCTCGGCTGGGACGAGCGCTGGTCGGCCAGCGGATCGGCGCGATCATCCCGCAGCGGCTGCGCGAGGCGCACGTGGCGGGCTTCACGTTGCACCTGCTCACCGGTGCCAGCGCCATCGTCGACCGCGAGGTCACGGTGCCCGCCCTGCGCCGCGACGGCACCGAGGTGCCGGTCGTGCTGCTGGTGCAGCGCGAGTCCGCCGCCGACGGGCGCGCGGTCTTCGTCGCCACGCTGCGCGAGGCCTAGAACGCAGCCGCGCAACGTTCGCGAGCTACCGTCGGACCCCGTGCGCAGACGATCACCCGCCATGGCCGTGCCGGCCGCCGCCCTCACCGTGCTGGCTCTCCTCGCCGGGCTCCCCGCCGACGCCCAGGAGTCCGCCGGGACGCGACCGGTCCCGGCACCGTGGGCGCAGGCCGCGGCGACGGTGCAGTCGACCGGGCCGGCGACGGTGCAGGCACCGACCCCGAGTGCGTACGCCGGCTCCGACCCGGCCACCTGGGGCAACCGCCGGCTCGCCGCCCAGCTCGTCTTCTCCTGCGTCGACGTCGGTCACCTGGACCGGGCCCGCCGGCAGGCCGCTGCCGGCATCGGCGGCATCACGCTGCTCGGCTCGGACCCGCCCGCCCGGCTGCGGGCCCGGCTGCGCGACGTCAGCGCGGCCGCGCGCACGCCGGTGCTGCCGTTCATCGCCAGCGACGAGGAGGGCGGCACGGTGCAGCGGCTGCGGCAGGTCATCTACCGGCTGCCATCGGCGAGACGATGGGCACCTGGCGGCCGGCCCGGATCCGGCGTACCGCCGAGCGCTACGGGGTCGAGATGCGCAAGCTCGGCGTGCGGATGGACCTCGCGCCGGTCGCCGACCTCGCCGTTCGCGGGAAGTACATCGACGACCTCGGCCGGGCGTTCTCGGCCGACCCGGAGCGGGTCGCGGTGGCCGACCGCGCGTGGCGCCTCGGCATGCGCGACGCCGCGCGTCGCGACCGTGCTGAAGCACTGGCCGGGCCACGGCTCGGCGACCAACTCGCACACCGGCCCGGCGCGGGTGCCGCCGCTGGACCAGCTCGAGGGTCACGACCTGCTGCCCTTCGAGCGCGAGCTGGCCGACGGGGCGCCGGTGGTGATGGTCGGGCACCTGCTCTCGCGCGGCCTGACCACCGGCAAGGTGCCCACCAGCCTGTCGCCGCGCGCGCTGCGCTACCTGCGACGGTCGGCCGGCCCGGACGTCGTGGTGCTCACCGACTCGCTGGCGATGGCGGCCGCCAGCTCGTCGCTGGGGATCAGCCCCGCGACGGCCACCGTGCGCTCGCTGCGGGCCGGCGCCGACTGGGCGATGGCCTGCGACGCGAGCCCGCTGCGCGCCGTGACCGCGGTGCGGCGCGCCCTCGACGCCGGCTCGCTCGACCGGCAGCAGGCCGAGGCCTCGGCCCGGCGGATCCTCGAGCTCAAGGCGCGCTGGGGTCTCGCACCGCAGGCGGAGGCGACGCCGTGACGAGTGACACACGCGGGCTGACCGGGCCGGGCACCCGCGCGCTGGTAGGCTGGGCGCTGTCTTCGGTGGCATCTAGCCACCACTCCCGCGGGCGAGTCGTCCGCGTGGTCGTGTAACGAGACGAGCTCCCACCAGCCTGGCTGGCGGTGCAGCCCTCGCGGTGCGGCCTCAACACCGCATCGGAGTTCCCTGTATGACCATGCACGCCTCGGGCCGTAGTCGGCCCACCCGTTCCTCCAGCTCCCTCGCTCGGGCGGTCCCCGTCCGGACCGTGGCGGCGCCCAGCGCCGCCGCCCGGCCGGCAAGCCGTCGGCCAAGGTCGCGACCCGCGCGGCCGACCAGGCCGCTGACCGCGAGCTCACCGCCTGGTTCGAGCGGGCCGCCACCGAGAGCCCGCTCCCGACCGAGACCTCGTTCGGCAAGCTCGGTCTCCCCCAGGCGCTCGTGACCGCCCTCGAGCGCCGCGACATCCGCACCGCGTTCCCGATCCAGGCCGCCACGCTGGCCGACTGCCTCGCCGGGCACGACGTGCTCGGCCGGGCCCAGACCGGCTCCGGCAAGACCCTGGCCTTCGGCCTGCCGATGATCACCCGGCTGGCCGGCCGCAAGCCCGCGCCGCGCACCCCGCGCGGCCTGGTCCTGGTGCCGACCCGCGAGCTCGCGGTGCAGGTGCGCGACGCGCTCGAGCCGCTCGGGCACGCCCTCGGCGTCAAGACGGTCGCCGTGTTCGGCGGCGCCCCGCTCGGCCGCCAGATCGCCACCCTCGAGCGCGGCGTCGACATCGTCGTCGCCACCCCGGGCCGGCTGCTCGACCTGATCGAGCGCAGGAGCTGCACCCTCGCGTCGATCGAGGTCGCCGTGCTCGACGAGGCCGACCACATGGCCGACATGGGCTTCCTGCCCGACGTCAGCCGGCTGCTCGACATGACGCCGGCCGGCTCGCAGCGGCTGCTGTTCTCCGCGACGCTCGACGGCGCGGTCGGCAAGCTGGTCCGCACCTACCTGACCGACCCGGTCGCCCGCGCGGTCGACCCCGCCGAGTCGCACGTCACGACGATGGAGCACAAGGCTCTGGTCGTCCGCAACGAGCAGAAGGTCGACGTGCTCGCCGAGATCGCCGCCCGCCCGGCGCGCACCCTGCTGTTCGTGCGCACCAAGCACGGCGCCGACCGTCTGGTGAAGCAGCTCGACCGGCTCGGCGTCGCCGCCCTGACCATCCACGGCAACCGCAGCCAGGGTCAGCGGCAGCGGGCGCTCGACGCGTTCTCCCGCGGCGAGTCCCGGGTGCTGGTCGCGACCGACGTCGCGGCCCGCGGCATCCACATCACCGACGTCGACCTGGTCGTCCACGTCGACCCGCCGAACGACCACAAGGACTACCTGCACCGGTCCGGCCGCACGGCGCGCGCCGGTGCCTCCGGTGTCGTCGTGTCGGTCCTCGCCCACGACCAGCTCCGCGCGGCCAAGCACCTGTTCGGCCGGGCCGGCGTCGACGTCACCCCGGTCGACGCCAGCCCCGGGCAGCGACCCGGTGCGCGAGCTCGCCGAGTCCGGCGAGCCGGTCATCGCGACGGCAGCACCGCGGGCCTCGCGGTCGCCGGACGCCAGCCGCTCGACGTACGACGACAACCGCTCGTCCGGCGCACCGGCACCGCCGCAACGGCCGCCGCCCGACCGGACGCCCAGGCGGCCGCGCCGCCTACGCCGCACCTCAGCAGTCGCCGTGAGCGACCCGCCGCCCACCGACCGGCGGTCGATTCATGCGGGTGCTCTGAGACGCGCTTTCACCGACATCGGATAGCGATCCGGTCGCCTGGCGGCCGAACATCTACCGAGTCCGACGGAGACGACGCGTCAGGTGGCCGGCAGGTCGAGCTCGAACCAGACGACCTTGCCGGCCCCGTTCGGCGACGTGCCCCAGCGGTCGCTGAGCGCGTCCATCAGCGGCACGCCGCGGCCGGACTCGTCGAGCAGCCCGCTGCCGGCCGGGACCGGCCCGCGGGAGGTCTCGTCGGACACCTCGACGCGCACCCGGTCGGCGAACCGCCACAGCTCGAGGTCGACCCGGCCGTCGGTGTGCCGCAGCGCGTTGGTCACCACCTCGGACACGAGCAGCACGCGGTCTCGCGCAGGTCGGTGAGCCCGGGCTCGGACACGTGCGCGCCGATGAAGTCGCGGGCCGTCCGGGCGGCCCGCGGGTCGCTGCGGTCGACGAAGGTGTGGGCCTGCTCCGGCCGGTCCGAGTCGCGCAGGCCGTCATGGCGGACGACGAGCAGCGCCACGTCGTCGGAGCGGTGCTCGGGATCGACGTTGCCCGCGAGCAGCCGGTCGGCCAGCACCTCGAGGTCGTCGGTCGGCGTCGACCTGCAGGGTCGCGAGCGACCGCGGCGAGGCCGACGTCGAAGGTGCGCGCCGAGTCCTCGACCAGGCCGTCGGTGAACAGCACCAGGGTGTCGCCGCGCGCGAGCCGCACGATGCCCGGCTCGTACTCCTCGTCGGCGATCACGCCGAGCGGTGGGCCGACCGGGGCGATCGAGCGCCGCGGCCGACGCCGTCGGCGCCGAGCCGGACGCGGCGGCGGGTGGCCGGCGAGCACCAGCTGGGTGCGCGACGAGCGCAGGTCGAGCATCACGATCGCGCAGGTCGCGAAGACGCCGGGGTCCAGGTCGGCCATCAGCCGGTTGGTCCGGGACATCACGGCTGCCGGCTCGTGGCCCTCCGCCGCGTAGGCGCGCAGGGCGTTGCGCAGCTGGCCCATGACCGCGGCCGCGCGCATCGTGTGACCCTGCACGTCGCCGATCACGAGGGCCACCCGGTCGCCGGGCAGCTCCAGCACGTCGTACCAGTCGCCGCCCACGCCCATCCCGTCGGTGGCGGCCAGGTAGCGCGCGGTGGCGACGAGGCCGGTGGGCGTCGGCAGTGCCCTCGGCAGCAGCTGCTGCTGCAGCTCGGCGGCGAGGGTCCGCTCCGAGTCGCGCAGCCGGGCCCGGGCCAGCGTCTGGGCGAGCAGTCCGGCGACGCTCACCAGCAGCGACCGGTCGTCCGGCGCGAAGTCCCGCGGGTCGTCGAAGCTGATCGTGAGGCTGCCCAGCGCGCGGCCGGACACCGTGAGCGGGAGGAACGCCCAGGCCTGCTTGCCGGTGGCGTCGAGCAGCGCCCGCCGACCCTGGAACATGGCGAGGTAGGCGTCCCGGGACGGCAGGAACAGCGGCTCGCGGGTGCGCAGCACCTGGGCGATCGGCACGTCGTCGTCGGTGCTGAGGACGTCGAGCATCGCGACCGCCTCGTCGGCGTAGCCGGAGTGCCCGGCCAGCTTGAGCCGGTTGGACTCGGCCAGCGACACCAGCATCCCGGTGGCGCCGAACGCCGGCAGCACCATGGTGGCGACCACGTCGATGACGTCGGCCAGCGTGTCGGCCTCGGCGAGGGCGGCGCTGTAGGCGAGCACCGCGCGGGCCTGGTCCGGCCGGCTGAGCGAGCGCTCCTCCTCGAGCTGGGCGGCTCGCAGGGCGGTGATGTCGGTGGCGAAGAACGAGATGCCGTCGACGTGCGGCACGACGCGGACCTGGAACCAGCGGTCGGCCGCGACGACGTACTTGGTGAAGTCCTCGGCCTGGCCGGTGCTCGCCGCGCGGCGGACCACGCGGTTCGTAGCCCGGGGTCGCGAGGTGCGGCCAGACCTCCCAGAGCGACCGGCCGCGGGCCTCGGCGGCCGGGCCGACGAAGACCTCGGCGTTGCGGTTGACGTAGGTCACCGTCCAGGCCCGGTCGACGGACAGGAAGCCGTCGGCCATGTGCTCGAGCGCGCGGGCGACGGTGTCGCGGGCCAGCCGCTGGTCGGTGGTGTCGCGCACGACGCCGAGCATCCGCGCGGCCTGGCCGTCGGCGCCGGCCACGACCCGGCCGCGCGCCTCGACCCAGCGCACCGACTCCGTCCGGCAGCGCCACCCGGTACTCCGCCGCGTAGTCGCCGCACGTCTCCAGCGCCGCGGCCACCAGCGCCTCGACCGCAGGCGATGTCCTCGGGGTAGCAGCGCCGCCCAGAACGTGGCGACCCGGTGGTCGAAGGTCGTCGGGGTCGATGCCGAAGAGCCGGCAGGTCCGGTCGTCGAAGTCGAGGTGGTCGGCCCGGACGTCCCAGTCGAACCAGCCGACCCCGGCGGCCGCCATCACCAGGTCGCGGTGCGGACGCCGCGCTGGTCGTCATCGCGCGGGTCGTCGCCGGTCGTCATTGCCGGGGAGACGACGTACGCCGTCGGACATCGCCACCCGCCTCCCCGTTCGCGCAGTCGAGTGAAGTCTGCCACGCTGGCAGCCATGAGCATCGACCCTCGGGCAGGCCAGCCCGCCTCCGACGCCGACCTGGTCGACGTGCCCGCCCTGGTCACCGCCTACTACACCGGCCATCCCGACGTCGGCGAGCCCGCCCAGCAGGTCGCCTTCGGCACGTCGGGCCACCGCGGCTCGTCGCTGGACCTGGCGTTCAACGAGGACCACATCGCGGCGACCACGCCAGGCGATCTGCGAGCACCGGGCGGCGGCCGGGATCGCCGGCCCGCTGTTCCTCGGCCGGGACACCCACGCGCTGTCCGAGCCGGCCTGGGCGACCGCGCTCGAGGTGCTCGCCGCCAACGACGTCACCGTGCTGGTCGACGACCGCGACCGCTGCACGCCGACGCCGGCTGTCTCGCACGCGATCCTCCGGCACAACCGCGGACGCACGACCGGCGCCGGAGCGCGCCGACGGCATCGTCGTCACGCCGTCGCACAACCCGCCGCGCGACGGCGGCTTCAAGTACAACCCGCCCGACGGCGGCCCCGCCGGCAGCGACATCACCGGCTGGATCCAGGACCGCGCCAACGAGATCCTGCGCGACGGCCTCGCGCGACGTACGCCGGGTCCCGCTGGCCCGGGCGCGCGCCGCCGACACGACGTCGACCTACGACTACCTCGGCACGTACGTCGACGACCTGCCCGCCGGTGCTCGACCTCGACGCGATCCGCGAGGCGGGCGTGCGGATCGGCGCCGACCCGCTGGGCGGCGCGAGCGTCGACTACTGGGCCGCGATCGCCGAGCGGCACCGGCTCGACCTCACCGTGGTCAACCCGCTGGTCGACCCGACCTGGCGGTTCATGACGCTGGACTGGGACGGCAAGATCCGGATGGACTGCTCGTCGCCGTACGCGATGGCGTCGCTGGTGCGGGCGATGGAAGCCGGTGCGCCGTACGACATCGCCACCGGCAACGACGCCGACGCCGACCGGCACGGCATCGTCACCCCCGACGCCGGCCTGCTCAACCCGAACCACTTCCTCGCCGTCGCGATCGACTACCTGTACTCGCACCGCGAGGGCTGGTCGCGCGACGCCGCCGTCGGCAAGACGCTGGTGAGCTCGAGCATGATCGACCGGGTCGCCGAGAGCCTCGGCCGGCGGCTGGTCGAGGTGCCGGTCGGCTTCAAGTGGTTCGTGCCCGGCCTGCTCGACGGCTCGGTCGGCTTCGGCGGCGAGGAGTCGGCGGGCGCGTCGTTCCTGCGCCGGGACGGCGGGGTCTGGACGACCGACAAGGACGGCATCCTGCTCGGCGCTGCTGGCCTCGGAGATCCTCGCCGTCACCGGGGCGTCGCCGGGCGAGCGGTACCGCGCGCTGACCGAGCGGTTCGGCGACCCGGCGTACGCCCGGGTCGACGCGCCGGCCACCCGCGAGGAGAAGGCGGTGCTCGGCTCGCTGTCCCCCGACCAGGTCACCGCCACCGAGCTGGCCGGCGAGCCGATCACCGGCGAAGCTCACCGAGGCGCCGGGCAACGGCGCGACGATCGGCGGCCTCAAGGTCACCACCGAGTCGGCGTGGTTCGCCGCCCGCCCGTCCGGCACCGAGGACGTCTACAAGATCTACGCCGAGAGCTTCCGCGGGCCGGAGCACCTGGAGCAGGTGCAGGAGGAGGCGCGCGAGGTCGTGTCGGCGGCCCTGGCCGGGTAAGGACCGACCCATGCAGCTGCGCGTGATGACCGAGCCCCAGGAGGGCGCGACCTACGACGACCTGCTGACGGTCGCGGCCGAGGCCGAACGGCTCGGCTTCGACGCCTTCTTCCGGTCCGACCACTACCAGCGGATCTCCGACGGCGACCCCGGCCCCGGGCCGACCGACGCGTGGACCGTGCTGGCCGGGCTGGCCCGCGACACGTCGACGATCCGGCTCGGGACGATGGTTTCGTCGATGACGTTCCGGCTGCCCGGCCCGCTCGCCATCGCGGTCGCCACCGTCGACGCGATGAGCGGTGGCCGGGTCGAGCTCGGCCTGGGCAGCGGCTGGTACGAGACCGAGCACCAGTCGTACGGCATCCCGTTCCCGCCGGTGGGCGAGCGGTTCGACCGGCTCGAGGAGCAGCTCGCGATCGTCACCGGGCTGTGGGGCACCCCGCGCGGCGAGACGTTCTCGTTCGACGGCAAGCACTACACGCTGACCGACAGCCCGGCGCTGCCGAAGCCGGTGCAGTCGCCGCTGCCGGTCGTGGTCGGCGGCAAGGGGAAGCGGCGTACGCCGGAGCTCGCGGCGCGGTTCGCCGCGGAGTACAACGTGGCGTTCGACACGACCGACGTCGTGGCCGCCTGCTTCGACCGGGTCCGCGCGGCCTGCGAGGCCGCCGACCGCGACCCGGCGTCGCTGGTGCTGTCGGTCGCGCAGACGCTGGCCGTCGGGTCCGACGAGGCAGAGGTACGCCGGCGCGCCGCCGCGATCGGGCAGCGACCCGGACGAGCTGCGGTCGGGCGGCGGTCTCGTCGGCAGCCCGGCCGAGGTCGTCGACGCGATCGGCCGGCTCGGCGAGCTGGGCGCGAGCCGGGTCTACCTGCAGGTGATGGACCTCGGCGATCTCGACCACCTGCGGCTGGTCGCCGACCAGGTCCTCCCGCACGTCTGACCCGCACGTCCGAGGCCGCTCAAGATCCCCAAAGTTGCGTGATCAACTCCGGTGTTGATCATGCAACTTGGGATCTTGCTCTGCGGCGCGACACGCGGGAAACACCGTTCGGCTTGATTACTACTTTCTCCACTGACATACTTCTCAACATGGCAACGACGTCCGTGCGGCTGTACCGCCGCACCCACCTGGACCTGATGCGCGCCATGAGCGCTGCCTGTCGACGCGGCTGACCCTCCGCCGCCCCCGGTCGACCTGATCGACCCCCCGCACGACCACGAGGACCACCATGACTCTTGCTCTTGCACCCGCTCCCGACCCCACCCTCCCCCGCCTCCGACGCGGCGGCCCCAACCGCCTGTACCCGGTGACCCGGCAGCTCGCCGAGCGCACCGACCTCTGGCAGCCGCAGGTGCGCTTCGCCCACGAGCGCCGGTGGTCGGTGCGGGTAGCCGTCACCGACGACTACGAGGCCTGGCTGCTGACCTGGCTGCCCGGCCAGTCGACCGGCCTGCACGACCACGGCGGCTCGGCCGGCGCCTTCACCGTCCTGCAGGGCGTCGTCGAGGAGTCCACCCTCGCCCCGAGCCACTCGCACCGGCCCGCCGCACTCGTGCACCGCACCCTCACCGCCGGCCGGATCCGCGCGTTCGGCTCCGACTACGTGCACGACGTGACGAACACCGGCCGCGAGCCCGCGGTCAGCCTGCACGTCTACGCGCCGGCCCTCGACACCATGCGCAGGTACGTCCTCGACGACGAGGGCCACGCGCAGGTCGTCTCGCTCGAGCACTCCGGGACCGACTGGTGACCGCCGCATCCGTATCCCCGCAGTCGATCGTCGACCTGCTCGCCGGCGCCCGGTCCGGACTGCTCCGGCTGGACCCGATCCGCGCGGTGTCGGCCTGCCTCGACGGTGCCGTCCTCGTCGACATCCGACCGGCCGCGCAGCGCGCCGAGGAGGGCGACGTGCCCGGCGCCATGCTCGTCGAGCGCAACGTGCTCGAGTGGCGGTTCGACCCGACCAGTGAGGCGCGGCTGCCGATCGCGGCGTACGACCTGCACGTGATCGTGCTCTGCTCCGAGGGCTACACGTCCAGCCTCGCGGCGGCGGCCCTGCAGCAGGTCGGCGTCCACCGGGCCACCGACGTCATCGGCGGGTTCCAGGCCTGGCGGGAGGCCGGACTGCCGGTCTCCGGCGGCCCGCCGTCCCGGCCGGCGCTGTCGCTGGTGCCCGAGCCCAGCCCGGCCGTCGACAACGACGCACTGCCGGGAGAGCTGTGGGTCGACGTCGACCAGCGACGGGCTGCCGTGCAGGGCCGTGAGCTCGAGCTGACCCGGCTCGAGTTCGACCTGCTGGCCCACCTGGTCGCGGCGCCCAACCGGGTGCACACCCGGGCTGCGCTGCTGTCGACGCTCTGGGACGGGCGCGGCGAGAACGGCAGCCGGACGGTCGACGTGCACGTGCACCGGTTGCGCGCGAAGCTCGGCGACCCGGTGGGCGACGCGCTGCAGACCGTGCGCGGGGTGGGCTACCGCTGGTCGCCGAAGGCGGTGCGCCCGGCCTGACCGGTCGATCGACCACCGGGCCAGCGCCCGGCGGTCGGCACAGCCGGACTTGGCGAGCACCCGCGCCACGTGGTGCTCGACGGTCCGGGTGGACAGGTGCAGGCGGGCGGCCACCTCCGCGTTGGTGGCGCCGCCGGCGACCAGCTCGAGGACGTCCATCTCCCGGCTGGTGATGCCGAGGGCCGCGGCCCAGCCGGGGACCCGGCTCTCGCCGCGGCCCCGGCGGACGGTGACGCCGCCGCGCCGGAGCAGCTCGCGGCAGGTCCGGGCGAGCTCCTTGTCGCCGGCGGCCTCGAAGGCCGTCAGGTCGGCGCGCAGCAGCGGCACCGGGTCGCCCCAGCCGTCGGCCAGCGCGGCCTCGAGCACGAGCAGCCGCAGCAGCCGGGTCCACCAGTCCGCGCCGGCCATCTGCTCCTCGCCGTCGACGACCAGCGCGGCGGCGTCGTCCGCGCGGCCTTCGCGACCGGCGACCACGGCCTCCGCGAGGCGCAGGGCTCCCGTGTTCAACGAGCGGTGCACCGCCTGCGACCCGGCCAGCTGGCGCATCGCCGCGCCGGGGTCGGCGTCCTGCACCGCCCGCAGCACCACCCAGAGACCCCACACGCAGACCGGGGCGCCGGACGGGTTGCGCCCCAGGCTGGTGGTGGCGAGGTCCAGCTCGGCCAGCGCGGCGGCGTAGTCGTGCGCGAGCAGCGGCCGGACGGCGAGCGCGCTGTGCATCAGGCCCTGCTTGTCGTCGCGGGCCGACCGCGTCGCCGACCGTCGCCAGCACCCGCCCGGTCGCGGCGTCGTCACCGGACATGGCGAGCGCGAAGGCGAGCAGCAGCGACGCCGTGTCGTGCACCCACGGCTGCCCGATCCGGACGCCGAGCGCGGCGGTGGCGGCCGCCCGGGCGATCGCAGGTCCCGGACCCGCCCGGGTGAGCTCGGCCTCGGCCAGCACGATGTCGATCGCGGCGACCGTGCCCGGCATCCCCACGGACTCGGCCAGGTCCCGGGCCTCGACCAGCCCGGCGGTGTCCACCCGGTCGTTCAGCTGGATCGTGCCCAGCGAGTGCATCGCCCGGACCCGCCGCGGGGTGAGGCCGTTCTCCGCTGCGACCCGGGCCGCGCGGGCGAACCAGGTGCGCGCCGCCGCCGAGTCGCTGGCCCGGGCGCAGCGCCCCGCCACCTCGAGTGCCGTGCACAGCGCGACCGGGTCGACCTCCGGTCCGTCCGCGTCGTCCGCCTGGGCCACCACCGCGGCCGCCAGCGCCGCGGCGCCGGCGAGGTCGCCCGCGCCGAACAGGGCGTCGGCCCGCACCGCATCGGCCCGCGGGTCGCCGGGCACTGCCGCCCGCTCCAGCATCGACAGCGCGCCGGACCAGTCGGCGGCCTCGACAGCGGCAGCAGCCAGCGTCAGCCCGAGGGACGCGTGCGCCGGCCCGGCCAGGGTGTCGAGCACCGCGGCGCCGACCGCCCGGGCCTCGGCCACCCGGCCCTGCAGGGTGAGCACCCGGACCAGGTCCTCGGCCACCGCGGCGTCCCCGCCGAGGTCGCCCGCCCGGCGGACCAGGGCCTCCGCCGACGCCAGGTCGCCCCGGTCGGCGTCCGCGCGGGCCAGCGCGAGCAGGGCCGGGACCGCGCGGTCCGCCCGGCCGGCCTCGGCCCACAGCAGCGCCGCCCGGGACGCGGCGTCGGCGTCCGATCGCAGGTCGAGGTGCTCGGCCAGCCGAGCGGCGAGGGCGGCGCGCTCCGGCGGCAGCAGGGTCGCGAGGACGGCGTCCCGGGTCAGCGCGTGCCGCCAGGTCAGCCGGGGTCCGTCCGCGGTGAGCAGGTTGGACGCGACGCCGGCCCGCAGCGCCCCGAGGACCGCGGTCTCGTCCACGTCGAGCACCTCGGCCAGCAGCCGGTGGTCGACGTCGTCGCCGGCGACCGCGGCCAGGCACAGCACGTCGCGACCCGGTGCGGCCAGCTGGTCGACCCGGTCGGCCACCAGCTCGGTCAACCCGGCCGGCACCTCGAGGACCAGGTCGCCGGTGCGCTGCCACCCGTCGGCCGTCAGCCGCAGAGCGCCGCGCTCGACCAGCCCGGCGAGCAGCTCCTCCACCAGCAGGGGCAGCCCGGCTGCCGCGCCGAGCACGGCGGCCACGACGTCGTCCGGCAGCGGCGCCCCCGCGCAGTCGAGGGCAAGACCGGCGGCGGCATCGTCGTCCAGCCGGGCGAGGTCGAGCCGTCGCAGGCCCGGCCACGACCGGGGCACAGCGGGTCCCGCGGTGGGCTCGCCGGTGCGCCAGGTGCCGACGACCAGCACCGGCCGGTCGAGCAGTCCGGCGGACAGCCGGTCGAGCAGCTCGAGGGTCTCCGGGTCGGCGGCGTGCAGGTCCTCCAGCGCGAGCACCACCGGCCCGTCGTACGCCGTGTGGAACAGCTCGAGCAGTCCCTCGGCGAGGGTGAGGGCCGCGTCCGGCGAGGCGGCGGGTGCGCCCGGCTCGGCCCAGCCGGGCACCAGCCTGGCGAGCGCCGCCCGGAACGGGCGCAGCGACGGCGCGTCGGGGAACGGCCGGCCGCGCCACCCGTCGAGCAGGCCCTCGCTCACGACCCGCAGCGGCCCGCTGCCGGGTGCGGCCCGGCCGGACAGGACGGCGGCTCCCCGGGCGGTCGCGCTCGCCCGCGTCTCGGCGAGGACCCGCGACTTCCCGACACCGGCCTCGCCGGTGATCAGCAGCAGGCCGCCCCGACCACCACCCGCGGCGGCCAGGGCGGCCTCGACCTCGGCCAGCTCCGCGGCGCGACCCACCAGCGTGTGAGCACGCAGGTCGGCCGCCACGACGTCAGTGAACCCCAGCCGGCCGGACCGCCGCCAGCACGTCGGCGGCAGTCGGCAGGTCGGCGAGCTCCGCGGCGACCGCGCGGGACACGGTGCCGTACGACGGGTCGGTGAGCACCTGCTCCACCGCTGCCGCGAGCTCGGTCGCCGCCTCCTGCGGGTCGACCGACAGCCCGGCACCCATCGCCTCGATCCGCGCCGCGTTGTGCATCTGGTCGGCGAACAGCGGCACCACCACCATCGGCAGGCCGCGGGTGAGCGCCGCCATCGTCGTACCCGCACCGCCGTGGCTGACCACGGCGTCGCAGGCCATCGCCACCTGCTGCGGCAGGAACGACTCGACGTGCACGTTGGCCGGGATCGGGCCGAGCGCCGCGCGGTCCATCCTGCCGATGGTGAAGAGGACGTCGGCGTCGACCTGGCCGAGACCGGCCAGCACCGCACCGAACGCCGGCGCCGCGAACGGCACCGTGCCGGCGACGCTGCCCAGGGTCGCGTAGACCGTGCGCCGTCCGCCGCCGCTGTTGCGCGGGGCCGGTACGCCGGCAGGCAGCGGGCCTTCCGGGTCCTCGTGCCGGTAGACCACGGTGTTGTCGGGCGCGTCGTCCGGGCTCTGCCACAGCAGCCGCGGGATCGGCGTGACGAACCGGGTGCTGCCGTGCTTCCACGGAGCCGTCCCGGCAGGCGCCAGCCCGGCCTCGACCCGCAACGTGTCGATGACGTCGGCGACCGCCTGGTGGCTGAAGTCGGGCAGCCCCATCGAGGTGATGCCGACGCTGACGTGCGGCACCCCGGCGAGCTCCGCCGCGATCTGGCCGGAGAACTCGGACACCTCGCTGACCACCAGGTCCGGTGCGAAGTCCTCGACGGCCGCGCGGGTGCTGGCCATCGCCGCGCCGGCGCGCAGCCGGCCGAACAGCCCGGCGACGACGTAGGTGTTGGGCTCGGCCTGGCCCTCCAGCCCGGCCCAGAACTCCTCGACCGCCGCGGGGTCCGGCTCGCCGGTCGGGACGGCGTCGAAGCCGAGGTCGGTGACCGCGTGCATGCCCTCGGGGCCGATCGCGAACCGGACCTCGTCGCCGGCGTCGCGGGCCGCGCGGGCGAGGGGCAGGAGCGGGTAGATGTGGCCGAGGCCGGCGAGGCTGGTGAACAGGACGCGCATGGTGGTCTCCTCTGCTGACAGGTGTCTGCTGAGGAGGATCCGGCCGCGGCGCCCCGTCCCGGATCGGTGCCGGCCACCTACTTACCGTCCGGCAATGTCCCGGGCCTGTGGTGGAGTGGCCTGGTGACCCCGACTCCCACCGCTCCCCCGGCCAGCCTCGCCGACGAGGCCCAGGTCCTGCTCGGCCGGCTGGTGGGCGACCCCACGGCGCAGTTCCGCGACGGCCAGCTCGAGGCGGTCGCGGCGCTCGTCGAGGACGGCGAGCGGGTGCTCGTCGTGCAGCGCACCGGCTGGGGCAAGTCGGCGGTCTACTTCGTCGCGACCGCCCTGGTGCGCGCGCGAGGTGGCGGCCCGACGCTGATCGTGTCGCCGCTGCTCGCCCTGATGCGCGACCAGGTCGACGCCGCCCGCCGGGCCGGTCTGCGCGCGGTGACGATGAACTCCGCGAACGCCGACGAGTGGGCCGAGGTGTCCGCCGCGCTGGCGGCCGACGAGGTCGACCTGCTGCTCGTCAGCCCGGAGCGGCTGAACAACCCCCGGTTCCGCGACGAGCAGCTGCCGCGGCTGGCCGAGGCCACCGGCCTGCTGGTCGTCGACGAGGCGCACTGCATCAGCGACTGGGGCCACGACTTCCGGCCCGACTACCGCCGCATCCGCGACCTGCTGGCCGACCTGCCGCCCGGCCGGCCGGTGCTCGCGACGACGGCGACCGCCAACGCGCGCGTGGTGGCCGACGTGGTCGAGCAGCTCGGCGCCGGCGGCTCCCCGGTGCGCACCGTGCGCGGCTCGCTGGCCCGCGACAGCCTGCGGCTCGGCGTCCTCGAGCTGCCGACCGCCGACGCCCGGCTCGGCTGGCTGGCCGCCCGGCTCGGCGAGCTGCAGGGCAGCGGCATCGTCTACGCGCTGACCGTCTCGGCCGCCGAGGACACCGCGGCCCTGCTCCGCGAGGCCGGTCACGAGGTGCGCGCCTACACCGGTCGCACCGACCCCGCCGACCGCCTCGAGCTCGAGCGGGCGCTGCGCGACAACCAGGTCAAGGCCCTGGTGGCCACCTCCGCGCTGGGCATGGGCTTCGACAAGCCGGACCTCGGCTTCGTCGTGCACCTCGGCGCCCCGGCCTCCCCGGTCGCCTACTACCAGCAGGTCGGCCGCGCCGGCCGCGCCACCGAGCGCGCCGACGTGCTGCTGCTGCCGGCGTCCGACGACCGCGAGATCTGGCGCTACTTCGCCACCTCGTCGATGCCGCGCCGGCCGGACGCCGACGCCGTGCTGACCGCGCTCGCCGAGTCGTCGAAGCCGACTGTCCACCGCCGCCCTGGAGACCGTCGCCGACGTGCGCCGCACCCGCCTCGAGCTGCTGCTCAAGGTGCTCGACGTCGAGGGCGCGGTACGCCGGGTCAGCGGCGGCTGGTCGTCCACCGGCGCCGGCTGGACGTACGACGAGGAGCGCTACGGCCGGGTCGCCGAGGCCCGCGACGCCGAGGCCGCGTCGATGCTGGCCTACCTGCGCACCGAGGGCTGCCGGATGCGCTTCCTGCAGGAGGCGCTGGACGACCCCGGCGCGGCCGACTGCGGCAGGTGCGACCGGTGCGCCGGCCCGTGGTTCGACCCCTCGGTGCCGGACGGCGCGGTGCAGGCGGCGACCCGCACCCTGCGCAAGGTCGGCGTCCCCATCGAGCCGCGCTCGCAGTGGCCGAGCGGCATGACCCGCCTGGGCGTCAGCCGGTCCGGCAAGATCGCCGCCGACGAGCGGGTCGAGGAGGGCCGGGTGGTGGCCCGGCTGACGGACCTCGGCTGGGGGCAGCGGGTGCGCTCGCTGCTGGCGCCGGACGCTCCCGACGGGCCGGCCGACGAGCGGCTGCTGGCCGCGTGCGTCGAGGTGCTGGCCGGCTGGGGCTGGGACACCCGGCCGGTGGCCGTCGTCGCGATGCCCGTCGCTGCGCCGGCCGCTGCTGGTCGCCTCGGTGGCCAGCCACCTGGCGACGCTGGGCCGGCTCGACGACCTCGGCGCCCTGTCGCTGACGACCGACGAGCCGACCAGCGGCCCCGGCGGCAACAGCGCGTTCCGGCTGGCCGCGGTCCACGACCGGTTCGCGGTCTCCCCCGAGCTCGCCGGCCGGCTGGCCGCGCTGGACGGGCCGGTGCTGCTGGTCGACGACCTGGTCGACTCCCGCTGGACCGTCACGGTGGCCGGGGCCGTGCTCCGCCAGGCCGGCGCACCCGGCGTGCTCCCGTTCGCGCTCGCCGTCGCCGGCTGATCCACCGCCGCTGCCACGCTGCGATTGGTCCGCGCGTCGTCCGGAACCGCGGGCCGCCGGCCGGTGTAGACACGGCAGGGAGACGCGAAAGGACGGAGACCGGATCAGCGCCGACCGCGAGGACGCCGACGTCCTGGCCCGGGTGCGCGGAGGCGACCGCGACGCGTACGCGGACCTGGTGCATCGCCATGCCCCGGTCGCGGTGCGCACGGCCGCCCTGCTCGGGGCAGGAGCGGACGCCGAAGACGTCGTGCAGGAGGCGTTCGTGAAGGCGTACAACGCACTGGGCCGGTTCCGCGAGGGCGCGGCGTTCCGGCCCTGGCTGCTGCAGATCGTGGCGAACGAGACCCGCAACCTGCACCGGTCCGCCGGGCGGCGGGCGGACCGGGAACGGTCCGCCTGGCGGCTGACCGAACCGCTGCTGCTCGCGGTGCCTGCGGCCGAGGACCCGGCGGCGACGGTGGTGCTGCGGGAGCGGCGGTCCGAGCTGGTGCGCGGGCTCGGGCAGCTGTCCGAGCCGCACCGGCAGGTCGTGACCTGCCGGTACCTGCTCGAGCTGGACGAGGCCGAGACCGCGGCGGTCCTCGGCTGGCCCCGCGGCACCGTGAAGTCACGGCTGCACCGGGCGCTCGGACAGCTCGCGGCGGCACTGGCTGCCCCGGCGGAGATGACGGAGGTGCGACGTGGCCACTGACACCGACGCCCTGGTCGCCGAGCTCGTCGGCCTCGGCCGCGACCTGCCGCAGCCGGAGGTCAGCGCGGGGCTGGCCACGGCCGTGCTCGAGCGGATCGCCGAGGCGCCGGCGCCGGCACCGGCGAGCGGCGGTCGGCGGCTGGTTCCGACGGGCTGGGCGAGGCGACCCGGCGGCACCGCCGTCGTACGGCGGTCGTGGTGGCGGCCGTCCTGCTGTCGCTGCTCGCCGCGCCCCCGGTGCGGGCCGCGGTGGCCGACTGGTTCGGCTTCGCCGGCGTCCTGGTCGAGCGCGGCGGGGAGTCGACGACCACGAGCGCACCGCCGCCCCCGACCGTCGACGCCGAGACCCCGCTCGAGGAGGCCGCCGCGGCAGGTCGGCTTCACCCCCGCTCTCCCGGCGGCGCTCGGCGACTCCGCAAGGCGTCGAGGTGTCGCCCGACCGCCGGCTGCTCTCGCTGAGCTGGTCCGGCGGCCCCGACGGCACCGTGCGGCTGGACGAGTTCGACGCGCGGCTGGACTACACCTTCGCCAAGCGCACACCCGGGGTCGTGTTCGTGGCCGTGGCCGGCGACTTCGCCATGTGGTTCGACGAGCCGCACGAGGTCGTCGTCCTGAACCCGGACGGCAGCCGACGCCGCGAGACCGCGCGGCTGGCCGGGAACACCCTGATCTGGATGCACGGCGGCACCACCATGCGCCTGGAAGGCGACCTCAGCCAGGCAGCGCGCCCTGGAGATCGCCGAGTCGGTGCCCGCACCGCCCTTCTGATCGGGAAGCTGCTCGAGCCCGGAACCTGCCGGCGGCGCCGCGGTGTACCAGCGGCACCGGACCCGAGGAGGCCGCCATGCGCCGGTACCGCGCCGCCCTGACTGCTGCTACCGCTCTGACCCTGATGCTCGTGACCACGACTGTCGTCGCCGGCCCGGCCCAGGCCGGCGGCCCGACCAGCGTGCTGATGGTGGTGCCCGGCACCGGGCAGACCTCGTCGCTGTACACCGGCGACCCCGACTACGAGGCCCTCGCCGAGCACCGTGGGCGCGTTCTCGACGACGGAGCGGCGCGGCAACGTCGACGGCTCCGGAGCCGACCACGCGGTCGGCACCGGAGTCACGCTGACCTGGCTGATCCACGACGTCTCGGTCTGGCGGGTCGACCGGGTCTACCTGGACGCCGAGGGCGGCCCGTGGATCTCGAGCCAGGTCGACCAGCACCGGGACCGGCATCTGGAACAAGCCCGCGGCCTGGCACACGGCCAGACGACCCCGACGCACTCGCGGACGTGCTCGAGCGGCACGGCGTCGCCGGCGTCGCCGGGACTGACGCGACCGACGCCGACAGCGCACCCGTCCAGCCGGACGTGGCCGCGGTTCCGGACGCGCCGGCCGCCGACGACACGACCGGCACGTCGGAGCAGGCCGCGGAATCGACCGGCTCGCGCGCGGCGATGCTCGGCTGGGGCCTCGGCGGTCTCGCGCTGGGGATCGCGCTGACGCTGGCGGCGATGCGACTCGGCCAGCGGTCCCGCACGTCTCAGGAGCCGCTCCAGGACGACCAGGCGCCGGAGTTCGCCGAGGTCAGCCCCGACCCGGTGCCGGACACCGCGCCCTGGTCGACGGCCGGAGGAGCTGCAGCGCAGGTGACCGCCGGGTAGCCGCCGGCCACTAGATTGCACGGGTGCCCGCCGCCAGGGTGCGGGGCCGCGCCCGGGTTGCTGCGGCCGCCTTCGCCGCCACCGCGCGCCGACCCGACCTGCGCCGGGCCCAGCTCGGTTTCGCCGGGGCCTGGACGGCCGAGTGGGCGTTCACCGTGGCCCTCGGCGTCTACGCGTTCGAGCAGGGCGGGGCCAGGGCGGTGGGCCTGGTCACCGTGCTGCGGATGGTGCCGTCGGCGATCGTGGCGCCGTTCGCCACGTCACTGGTCGACCGGTGGCCGCGGGAACGGGTGCTGGTCGGCGTCTCGGCCGTGCGGGCGGCCGCGACGGGCGCAGCCGCTGTCGACGGTCGGCATCGGGCGGGCCGCCCGCCTTGGTCTACCTGCTGGCCGTCGTCTCGACCGTGGTGGCGATCCTGTACCGCCCGGCGCACTCGGCGCTGCTGCCGTCGTTGTGCCACACGCCGTACGAGCTGACGTCGGCCAACGTCGTGCGCGGCATGCTCGACTCGGCCGCGACTCTGATCGGGCCGGCGGCGGCCGCGATCCTGCTCGGGCTCAGCGGCGTCGCCGCCGTGCTGGTCGCCGCATCCGTTGCCTCGGCCTGGTCGGCCGTGCTGCTCCTGCGGGTGCACGTCCGGGACCGGCCGGTCCCGGGACCGGGACCGGCCTGCTGACCGGCTGCTGGCCGGAGTCCTCGACGGGGCGCGCACGGTGGCGCGCACGGGTGACCTGCTGCTGCTCATCGGGCTGACCGGCGTCCAGACGCTCATGCGCGGCGCCCTGGCCGTCTTCAGCGTCGTCATCGCGATCGACCTCCTCGGCACCGGTCCGGCCGGCGCCGGCACCCTGATGGCGGCGGTCGGCGTCGGCGCCCTGGTCGGCTCGGTGGCCGCCTCCTTCCTCGTCGGCTCGCGTCGACTGGCGCGCTGGTTGGGTGTCGGTGTCGCCCTCTGGGGCGCACCGGTGGCACTGCTGGCGGTCACCGACCGGCTGGGTCCGGCGCTCGTCCTGCTGATGGCGGTCGGCGTAGGCAACGCCCTGGTCGACGCCGGGCTGTTCACGCTGGTGGCGCGGCAGGCCCCGGACGCCGTACTCGGTCGGGTCTTCGGAGTGATGGAGAGCGTCGGTGCCTTCGCGGTCGCCGGCGGGTCGGTCCTGGCGTCCTGGGCGACCGGGTCGTTGGGCCTGCGGCCCGCGCTCGTCGTCGTGGGCGCGCTGGCACCGTTGGCCGTCCTCGTCTCCTGGCTGAGCCTGCGGCGGCTCGACACGACGATGGTGGTCCGCGACGCGGACGTCGACCGGCTTCGCGCCGTCCCGATGCTGGAGCCGCTGGCGCTGCCCGCGCTCGAGCACCTGGCGCACGGGCTGGTCGCGGTCGAGATCCCCGCGGGTGCCGACGTCGTGACCGAGGGCGACCCGGGCGACGACTTCTACCTGGTGGTCGACGGCGTCGCCGAGGTCGTCGGGGACGGCCGGACGGTGTCCGTGCTCGGGCCGGGGGACGCCTTCGGCGAGATCGCGCTGCTGCGGAGCGTCCCCCGCACCGCCACCGTCCGCGCCCGGACGGCGCTGCGCCTGCAGTCGCTGTCCAGCGACCGCTTCCTCACAGCGGTGACGGGCTCACCGTCGGCCGTGCGGCGGGTGAGCAGCCACGTCGACGACCTGCTCGACCGGTACGGCTCGACGGCTCAGGCGAGCCCGGCGCCCGACCCGGAGTAGGTGCAGCAGTGCGCGGTCACTCCGGCTCGTTGTCGTCGTGGCCGCCGACCCGGAACGGCGTGCTGAGACCGGCGTACATCAGGTGAGCCACCAGCCCCTGCGCGGCGTGCGGCAGGTTGTGGCAGTGGTCCATCCAGATCCCCGGGTTGTCCGCGAGGAACGCGACGTCGTAGCTGTCGCCGTTCGCGACGTCCAGCGAGTCGACCCACCACGGGCTGCCGGTCGCCTTCTCGCCGTTGCGTGACAGGACCACCGCGTGGTGGCCGTGCAGGTGCATCGGGTGCGCGGACCGGCTGTGGTTCTCGATGCGCATGACGATCACCTCGCCCTCCTCGACGACGAACATCGGTACGTCGGGGAACAGGTGGCCGTTGATCGACCACCACAGGCCCGGGCCGGCCGTCCAGGAAGCCGGGCCGGCGGCCGACCGAGTAGTCGAACGTCCGGTCCGGCTTGCTGGGGTCGAAGTCGAGCTGCGCCGGGGTGCCGTAGTGCAGCAGGTCCACCAGCTCGTCGGGCTGGGTGAGGGCGGTGGTCGCCGCGGACCCGACGACCAGCGCGCTGCCGCCACCGAGCTCGACCCGCACCGGCGCGGTCACCTCGAGGTCGACCCGGCCGCCGGCAGTCACCAGCACGGCGCGACCCTTCACCGGCGTCGGCTCGTTGACGTCGTACCCGTCCACCGCCAGCACGCGGTACGTCCCGCCCGACGTCCAGGCCCGGGTCGCGCCGTTGTCGGTGTTGACGATCCGGACCCGGACCTTGGCACCATCGGCGGCGTCCACCTGCACGTCGCCGGACGAGCCGTTGATGGTCGTGATCCCGTCGTACACGTGCAGCACGGCGAGCTGGTCGAGGACGTCCGGCTCCGGCTCCGGCGGGGTGACCACCAGGGCACCGAGCAGCCCGCCCTGCACCTGGGCGTGCGAGACCTGGTGCGAGTGGTACCAGTAGGTGCCGACCTGCTCGGCGACGAAGCGGTAGGTGTGCGACTTGCCGACCGGCACCGCGTCCTGGGTGACGCCGGCGACGCCGTCCTCGGCGTTGGGGACGTCGACGCCGTGCCAGTGCAGCGTCACGCCGTCCGGCACCGAGGCGTTGACCAGGCGGACCTCGACCAGCTGCCCCTGCACGGCGCGGATCACCGGCCCCGGCGAGGTGTTGTTCACGGTGTAGCCGTCGACCTGCTCGCCGGTCTCCAGCGTGAACTGCTCCTTGCGGACCGTCAGGGTCTCCCGGACGTCGGCCTCGCGGCTCGGGTCGGCCACCAGGTCGGCGACGCTGCGCCCCATCAGGTCGTGGTTCGTCATGGTCTCGGGGCCGCCGCCGTAGTCGGCGTACCCCATGTCCATCACCGAGTAGCGTGTCCGGCATCAGGCTGGCCTGCCAGAAGTACGCCAGCGGGCCGAGCAGGGCGACGGTGACGACCAGGGCGATCAGCAGTCGCCGGCGCTCTTTCGTCAAGCTAGACGGCCACCGATGGCCGGTCGACCGGTGCCGGCGCCACCGACGCGGCGCGACCGGCGGCGAGCGACGCCCCGAGGATGAGGAAGGCGTTCAGCACGTGCAGCACGACGACGAACGGCACGCTGTGCGCGAAGATGCCGAGGAAGATCTGCAGGGCGACCAGGCCGAAGATGATCGCCGCGAACTTGACCGCCGCCGGGCACCTTGGCGAAGAACGACACGATGAGCAGCAGGATGACGAGGAGCGGGATGATCATGGTCCCGTTGATCCCGTGCGTGATGAAGCCGCCGATCCCGGTGAAGTCGGGGTCGTCGCTGTCGAAGACCGCCTTGTTGAGCACCCCGCCGTCCTCTTCGACCCAGTGGGCGACGCCGGCGATGCCGTAGGCGATGGCCATGGCCTGGATGACCACCTCGATGGCGACCAGGTACGCCAGGACCTTGTAGACGTTCCTCATCTGAACTCCCCCACTCAGCAGCAGCGGCGCCGGCTCGCGCGAGTCGGCGTGTCAGGTGTAAGGCCATGATCGATGCGAGTCAAGCAACTTCGCCGGACTGGTCATGGAAAGGTGAAATGTCGCAGCCGCCCGGGAGCAGTACGGTGACGCCGTGGCGGACACGGTGGCGCAGGCCGCGGCGGCGCTGGCGGAGCGCACCGGCGTCGCCCGGCACGACGCGGTCGTCGTGCTCGGCAGCGGGTGGGACGCGGCCGCCGACGTCCTCGGCACCCTGGTGGCCGAGCTGCCGGTGGCCGAGCTGCCGGGCTTCCTCGCGCCCGTCGCGCCCGGGCACCAGGGGCTGGTCCGCTCCTACGACCTCGACGGCGTCGCGGTGCTCGCCTACCTCGGCCGCACCCACCTCTACGAGGGTCACGGCCCGGGTCCGGTCGCCCATCCGGTGCGGGTCGCCGCCGCGGCCGGTGCGCGCGGCGCGGTCCTCACCAACGCCAGCGGCGGGCTGCGCGCCGACTGGCCGCCCGGCACCGGCGCGCTCATCGCCGACCACCTGAACCTGACGTTCGTCTCACCGCTGTCCGGGCCGACCTTCGTCGACCTGACCGACGCCTGGTCGCCCCGGCTGCGCGCCGTCGCCCGGGCGGCCGACCCGACGCTGGTCGAGGCGGTCTACGCGCAGCTGCGCGGGCCGTCGGTGCAGACCGTCGCCGAGACCGCGATGCTGCGCACCCTCGGCGCCGACCTGGTCGGGATGTCGACGGTCGTCGAGGCGATCGCGGCCCGGGCCGCCGGGCTCGAGCTGCTGGGGCTGTCGGCGGTGACGACTCTCGAGGGCACCGGCGAGGAGCTGGACCCCGACGACGTCGTCGCGGTTGCGGAGTCGACGGCGCGGCGCGTCGCGGGGGTGCTCCCCGACGTACTGAAGGCGATACGGGACGATCAGCCCACCACCAACCAGGAGGACGGCAGATGACCACCACGTCGGAGACCCCAGTCGGGTCGTCTCGGGTCGAGCAGAACGGCATCAACGTCATCGCCGAGAGCGAGCGCAAGGGCTCGCCGCGCGACCTGTTCTGGCCCTGGTTCGCCGCCAACGTCTCGGTGCTGGCGATCAGCTACGGCTCGTTCATCGTCGGCTTCGGGGTGTCGTTCTGGCAGGCGACGATCGCCGCGGTCGTCGGCATCGTCCTGTCGTTCGCGCTCTGCGGCGTGGTGGCGCTCGCCGGCAAGCGCGGCTCGGCGCCGACCATGGTGCTCAGCCGGGCGCCGTTCGGCGTGAAGGGCAACGCGCTGCCGACGTTCCTCTCCTGGGTGCTGCTGGTCGGCTGGGAGACCGTCCTCGTCTCGCTCGCCTCCCTCGGCACCGCGACGGTGTTCGGCGAGCTCGGCTGGGGCGGCGGCGACGCGACGAAGGTGCTCGGCTTCGTCGTGACCGCGGCGCTCGTGGTGGCCGCCGGCATCCTCGGCTTCGACGTCATCATGCGGCTGCAGACCTGGATCACGCTCGCGACCATCGTCCTGACGATCGGCTTCATCGCGCTCACCCTCGACGAGGTCGACTGGACCACGGTCTCCGATGCGCCGTCGGGCTCGACCCAGGCGTTCATCGGCGCGCTCGCCCTGGTCGCCACCGGCTTCGGCGTCGGCTGGGCGAACACCGCCGCCGACTACTCGCGGTACCTCCCGCGCCTGTCCTCGGGCCGCGGCGTCTTCGGCTGGACCACGATCGGCGGCGCGGCCGCACCGATCGTCCTCACCGTCTTCGGCATCATGCTCGCGCTGTCGAGCGAGGACCTGAGCGCTGCGATCAGCACGGACCCGATCGGTGCGCTGACGACTCTCCTGCCGACCTGGTACCTGCTGCCGTTCATCGTGGTGGCGGTGCTCGGGCTGGTCGGCGGCGCGGTGCTCGACATCTACTCGTCCGGCCTCGCGCTGCTCACCCTCGGCCTCAAGGTGAAGCGCCCGGTCGCGGCCGCGATCGACGGCGTCATCATGGTCATCGGCGCGATCTACGTCGTGTTCATCGCCGACGACTTCATCGGGCCGTTCCAGGGCTTCCTCATCACCGTCGGCGTGCCGATCGCGGCCTGGGCCGGCGTGTTCGTCGCCGACCTGTTCCTGCGGCACCAGCCGTACGCCGACGCCGAGCTGTACGACCCGCGCGGCCGCTACGGCTCGGTGCAGTGGCCGGCCGTCCTGCTCGTCGTGGTCGGCACCTTCCTGGGCTGGGGCCTGGTCACCAACGGCCTGGCCGACTGGCTGACCTGGCAGGGCTACCTGCTCGAGCCGTTCGGCCTCGGCGGCAAGGACGGCGCCTGGGCGTACGCCAACCTCGGCGTCTTCGTGGCGTTCGCGGTCGGCTTCCTCGGCTGGCTGCTGCTCGGCCGGTCGACCGTCGCGCGGCAGGAGCGGGAGCCCGTCACCACCCCGGCGGCGTAGCACTGGATGCACCGAAGGATGGTGAGGGGACGTGCGGCTGGAGCCCTTGTACCGCCTGACCTTCCGGTACCCGGAGGAGTGGGGCGTCGCGACCGGCGACGCCTCCTCCCCGGCCGGGCTCTTCTTCTTCATCGCGGAGGGTCGCTGCTCCGGGTCGGTGACCGGCCGGTTCCGGGCGGCGAACCACCCGCAGCGGCGCGCTGACGGGACGTTCCTCCCCGACCTGCAGGGCGTCATCGAGACGGACGACGGCGCGACCCTCGTCCTGGACATGCACGGGTACGGCCGCGCCTACCCCGTCGGCGCCCGGCAGGTGGTCGTCGCGGTGACCCACGTGTCCGACGACCCGCGCTACACCCGCCTCAACGACAGCCTGTCGGTCGGCTGCGGGGAGGTACGCCGGCTGTCCGACGACGAGAGCGAGCTCGTCGTCGACGTCAGCGAGCTCATCTGGGAGCCGATCGAGGCGTAACTCCGCCGCCGCCGTTGTTCACAGGGGCGTTACCGCGGTAACGCATGTGGCCGTCTGGCAGCATCGGGCGACATGCGGATCGCCACCTGGAACGTCAACTCGATCACCGCCCGGCTGCCCCGGCTGCTGGAGTGGCTGGAGGCCACCGCGCCGGACGCGGTGGCCCTGCAGGAGACCAAGATCGCCGACGCGGCCTTCCCCACGGCAGAGGTCGAGGCGCTCGGCTACCAGGTCGCCGCCCACGGCGACGGCCGCTGGAACGGCGTCGCGCTGCTGTCCAAGGTCGGGCTGGACGACGTCGCCCGCGGGCTGCAGGACGAGCCCGGGTTCCCCGCAGTCGAGGCCCGGGCGGTCGGCGCGACCTGCGGCGGCGTACGGCTGTGGTCGGTGTACGTGCCCAACGGCCGCGAGCCGGGCCACGAGCACTACGCCTACAAGCTCGCCTGGCTCGCCGCGCTCCGGACGACGCTCGCCGCCGACCTGCCGACCGCGACCGAACCTCGCCGTGATGGGCGACTTCAACGTGGCGCCGACCGACGACGACGTGTTCGACCGTGCGGCCTTCGAGGGCTCCACGCACGTCACCGAGCCGGAGCGCGCCGCCGTCCGGGCGCTGCTGGACGACGGGCTGGTCGACGTCGTACCGCGGCCGCTGAAGTACGACTATCCCTTCACCTACTGGGACTACCGGGCCGGCATGTTCCACAAGAACCTCGGCATGCGCATCGACCTGGTCTATGCCACGCCGTCGGTGGCCGGCGCGGTCAGCGACGCGTACGTCGACCGGGACGCCCGCAAGGGCAAGGGCCCGTCCGACCACGCGCCGGTCGTGGTCGACCTCGACCTGACCTGAGGACCTGAGGCTCTATCGCCACGAGAGCCGGGACACCGCGGGCCTGTTTTGACCCGCGCCCCCGGGGCAGCACCGTCGCGACCCACACCCGCAACACCCCCAAGGAGCCTGCCATGGCCAAGGACGCGATCGTCCTCCTCAAGGAGGACCACAAGCAGATGCGCAAGCTCTTCAAGCAGTTCAAGCAGGCCGGCGAGAACGCCAAGGAGACCAAGGACCGGCTGGCCGAGAAGATCATCGAGGAGCTCACGGCCCACACGTACATCGAGAACGAGTGCATGTACCCGGAGGTCCGCAAGCTCCTCCCCGAGGTCGAGGACGACGTGCTGGAGTCCTACGAGGAGCACCACGTCGCGGACCTGCTGGTCTTCGAGCTGTTCACGATGGACGCCGGCGACGAGCGCTTCGTCCCGAAGATGACGGTGCTGATCGAGAACGTCGAGCACCACATGGAAGAGGAAGAGGACGAGTGGTTCCCGAAGGTCCGGGAGGGCCTCGGCCGCAAGCAGCTCGGTGAGATCGGCGACCGGATGGTCGAGCTGAAGAAGACCGCCCCGCGCAGCCCGATGGCACCCAAGGCGATGAAGAAGGCGTTCGACGCCATCAACGCCTGACCTGCGGGTTTGTCACGCCGAACCCTGGCGCCGCGGGCCGGAGCGGTCCACGATCAGAGCATGGTCGAGGACGTCGGCATGCAGTCGCCGGGGTTCGGCGCCGCTCCAGCCGTCGGGGCGCAGCCCGTTCCCGCCGATCGCCGACTACGCCTTCCTGTCCGACTGCGAGGTCAACTGCCTGATCGCGCCCAGCGGCGCGGTGGAGTGGATGTGCCTGCCGCGGCCGGACTCCCCCAGCGTGTTCAGCGCGATGCTCGACCGCGGAGCGGGGACGTTCCGGATCGGCCCGTACGACGAGATGGTGCCGGCTGCCCGGCGCTACCTGCCCGGCAGCCTGATGGTCGAGACGACCTGGCAGACCCGGACCGGCTGGCTGCTGGTCCGCGACGTGCTCTGCATGGGCCCGTGGCACAACGTCGACGAGCGCTCCCGCACCCACCGGCGCTCGCCCACCGACTTCGACGCCGAGCACTGCCTGCTGCGGATCGTCCGCTGCGTCAGCGGGTCGGTCGACCTGTCGATGAACTGCGAGCCGGCGTTCGACTACGGGCAGGCCGAGCCGGTGTGGGCGTACGCCGGCGAGGGCTACGGCGAGGTCGTCGCGACGCGCGGAGGGCTGCGACGTCACGCTCCGGCTGACGACCGACCTGCGACCCGGCATCGAGGGTCCGGGCCTGCACGCCCGGACCCGGATGGTCGAGGGCGACAGCCACTTCGTCGCGCTGTCCTGGTCGCCGCTGCCGCCACCGCGGACGATGGCGGAGGCCGACGCCCGGCTGCGGCGTACGTCGGACCACTGGCGGCAGTGGATCACGATGGGCGACTTCCCGGACCACCCGTGGCGCAGCTACCTGCAGCGCAGCGCGCTGACCCTCAAGGGCCTGACCTACGCCCCCACCGGCGCGCTGCTCGCGGCCGCCACGACCTCGCTGCCCGAGACGCCGCGCGGCGAGCGCAACTGGGACTACCGCTTCGCCTGGGTGCGCGACTCGACGTTCGCGCTCTGGGGGCTCTACACCCTCGGCTTCGACCGCGAGGCCGACGACTTCTTCTACTTCGTCGCCGACATGTGCCGCGACGGCCACGACCTGCAGGTGATGTACGGCGTCGGCGGCGAGCGCGAGCTCGATCGAGAACTCGCTGCCGCACCTCTCCGGCTACGAGGGCGCCTACCCGGTGCGCACCGGCAACGGCGCCTACGACCAGCACCAGCACGACGTGTGGGGCGCGGTGCTCGACTCGGTCTACCTGCACGCCAGGTCCCGCGAGCAGCTGCCGGAGTCGCTGTGGCCGGTCCTCAAGCGGCAGGTCGAGCAGGCCGCCGAGCACTGGGAGGAGCCGGACCGCGGCATCTGGGAGGTGCGCGGCGAGCCCCAGCACTTCACGTCGAGCAAGCTGATGTGCTGGGTGGCGCTGGACCGCGGCGCCCGGCTGGCCCGGATGCACGACGAGCCGCAGTACGCCGAGAAGTGGCAGGCCCTCGCCGACCAGATCCACGCCGACATCTGCGCCAACGGCACCGACGACCGCGGCGTGTTCGTCCAGCGGTACGGCGCCGAGGCGCTGGACGCGTCGCGTGCTGCTGATGCCGCTGCTGCGGTTCCTGCCGCCGGACGACCCGCGGATCCAGTCGACCGTGCTCGCGATCGCCGACGAGCTCACGGTCGACGGGCTGGTGCTGCGCTACAAGGTCGAGCAGACCGACGACGGCCTGGCCGGCGAGGAGGGCAGCTTCACCATCTGCTCGTTCTGGCTGGTCTCGGCCCTGATCGAGATCGGCGAGGTCGAGCGCGGCCGCAAGCTCTGCGAGCGGCTGCTCGCCTACGCCAGCCCGCTCGAGCTGTACGCCGAGGAGATCGAGCCGCACAGCGGCCGGCACCTGGGCAACTTCCCGCAGGCGTTCACGCACCTGGCCCTGATCAACGCCGTGATGCACGTGATCCGGGCCGAGGACACCGTCGTGACCGCCGAGCCCGGCGCGCCGCTGCCGTGGGGCGCCTCCTGAGCGCGGCCGCACGCGACACCGCGCGCACCTGCAGACCGGCTCGCGGTGCCTCACAAGTCGGACCAATTCGTCGCAATAGGGGCAAATCCGAGCTGTGACGGGGAACACACGCCTGGGCGCCGCTCCGCCGGACGAGCCGGCGAGCCGCCGTCCAGGAGGCTCCGTGAGCACAGCAGCACCGCACCGTCCGAGACCGCACCGAGCGAACGCCGGGACCGCACCCACTGGCTCTACGTCGCCGTCATCGTCGCGGTCGGCGCCGGCATCGCCGTCGGCTTCCTCTGGCCGGAGTTCGGCGAGAAGCTCAAGCCGCTCGGCGCCGGCTTCGTGGCCCTGATCAAGATGATGATCAGCCCGATCATCTTCTGCACGATCGTGCTCGGCATCGGCTCGGTCCGGCAGGCCGCCCAGGTCGGCCGGGTCGGCGGGCTGGCGCTCGGCTACTTCCTGGTGATGTCGACGGTCGCGCTCGGCGATCGGGCTGGTCGTCGGCAACCTGATCCACCCGGGCTCGGGCCTGGACATCACCAACGAGGTCAAGGACGCCGGCAGCGAGGCGGCCAGCGAGGAGGCCGCGGCACCGTCGACTTCCTGCTCGGCATCATCCCGACGACGCTGGTCTCGGCGTTCACCGAGCGGCTCGGTGCTGCAGACCCTGTTCGTCGCGCTGCTCGTCGGCTTCGCGCTCCAGTCGCTCGGTGACGCGCGGCGAGCCGATCCTGCGCGCCATCGGGCACCTCCAGCGGCTCGTCTTCAAGATCCTGGCCATGATCATGTGGCTGGCGCCGATCGGCGCCTTCGGCGCGATCGCGGCGGTCGTCGGCTCGACCGGCTTCGACGCGCTGAAGAGCCTGGCCGTGATCATGCTCGGCTTCTACGTCACCTGCGTCATCTTCGTGTTCCTCATCCTCGGGACCCTGCTGAAGGTCACCACCGGGATGAACATCCTGAGCCTGTTCCGCTACCTGGCCCGCGAGTTCCTGCTGATCCTGTCGACCTCGTCCTCGGAGTCGGCGCTGCCGCGGCTGATCGCGAAGATGGAGCACCTCGGCGTCTCCCGGCCGGTCGTCGGCATCACCGTGCCGACCGGCTACTCGTTCAACCTCGACGGCACCGCGATCTACCTGACGATGGCGTCGCTGTTCATCGCCGAGGCGATGGGCGACCCGCTGTCGATCGGTGAGCAGATCTCGCTGCTGGTGTTCATGGTCATCGCGTCGAAGGGCGCCGCCGGCGTCACCGGCGCCGGCCTGGCCACCCTCGCCGGCGGGCTGCAGTCGCACCGCCCCGACCTGGTCGACGGCGTCGGCCTGATCGTCGGCATCGACCGGTTCATGTCCGAGGCGCGGGCGCTGACCAACTTCGCCGGCAACGCGGTCGCCACCGTCATCATCGGCACCTGGACCGACGAGATCGACAAGGACCAGGCGCGAGCGCGTGCTCAGCGGCGACGACCCGTTCGACGAGTCGACGATGCTGGACGAGGACGACTGGGAGCCGCCGTCGTCGGTCGACCTCCGGAACGAGCAGACGGAGCGGACGCAGCAGACCCAACCGGCGCGCGTCTGATCACTCGTCGTACCTGACCTGGAAACCGCTGCGGTAGGCGGCCGGGCCCGCGGGCCCGGCCGCCAGCCAGCCGGTCGCCTGGTGGCCGCCTGCGGTGCGGCCACCGTCCGGGCCGGCACCGGCGGTGCCGACGCCGAGCAGCGCCCGCGTGACGGCCTGCGTGCTGTCGAGCAGGTCGTCCAGGGCGCGGGTCACGACCTCCGCGGACAGCGGCTCACCGACCGGGCGGCCGGCAGTGAGGGCCTCGAGCACCGAGCGACGGACCAGCTCCTTCACGAAGGACGCCGTCACGCCCTCGGTGCGGTCCACCACGGCGTCGATGTCGGCGTCGCTGAGCGCGAGCGGTACGCCGCGGGTGTAGACCGTGAGCAGTTGGCGCCGCGCCTCGGCGTCCGGCAGCGTGATCTCGACCGCGACGTCGACCCTGCCGGGCCGCGCGGCCAGCGCGGGTTCGAGCAGGTCCGCGCGGTTGGTGGTGAGCAGGAACAGCAGGTCGGCGTCGGCGGCGGCACCGTCCATGGCATCGAGCAGCGCGAACAGCACCGGGCTCGCACCCGGGCCGAAACCCCGGTCCTCGGCCACCAGGTCGACGTCCTCCAGCACGACGACGGCCGGCTGCAGGTCGCGAGCCATCTGCGTGATCATCGCGACCGCGTGCAGGGACTGACCGGACAGCATCAGGATCGTGCTGCCGTGCAGCTGCTGCACGACGTACCGCGTTGTGTGGGTCTTGCCCGTGCCGGGCGGCCCGAAGAGCAGGAGCCCACGCTTGAGGTGCTGTCCCGACTGCGCGCAAGGCGTCCCGGTAGGTCACGACGTCGAGGGTGTGCCGCTCCACCCGGCGCAGGGTCGTCTCGGGCAGCACGACGTCCGTCACGCGCGGTCGGGGCGAGCACCGGGAAGGTGACCGAGAGGCCGCCGTGCCCGGCCGCGAGCTCGAGCACCTGGCCGCGGTAGACGTTGAGCCGGTGACGCAGCTCGGCGAGCTCGCGCAGGACCTCCTGCGCAGCCGGCGTCGGCAGCCCGGCGATCTCGATGGCCAGCACCGGCTCCTGGTGCAGCTGCGGGCCGACGACCATGACGACGTAGCGGCCGCGGTCGTCCTCGACGAGCAGGATCGCGCGGCGCAGGCAGGCCGTCGTCCGGTCCGGCCCGGACGGCCAGGTCGACCAGCTCGGGCGCGGACAGCCGGAACGGGCCGAGGTGCTCGCCGTGCACCAGATGCTGCAGCGAGGGCGATTCGTAGTGCGGCGGGACGGCCACGCCGTGGACGCGACGGTGCGACCCGCCGCGACGGTCCATGCGTCGAGCGCGACCTGGAGGTTGACGTGCTCGAAGACCGGCAGCTCGACCCGGAGCACCGACTGCTCGACGCGGTCGCCCAGGTGACCCTGCACCAGCGCGACGATCGGGTTCCGCCGGCCCTCGCCCTGGTCCTCGTGGATCCACTCGAGGAAGGACCGGAAGGCCAGGGCGAAGGCTCGCGCCTCGTCGGCCGGGGCTCGCTCGGGTTCGGTCACGTGATCAACAAACCAGCAGCGTCGCCGCACGGCAAGGAACGGCCGCGCGCGGGCCTGGACCGTCAGGGCGCGGGCACGGGGAGGCCGGCGGCCTTGGCGGCCAGCCGGATGTGGCTGCGGAACAGCGCGTCGCGGGCCTCCGGCTCCAGCCAGTCGAAGTGGCCGTACGCCTCGAGGCTGACGAAGCCGTGCAGCATCGCCCAGGTCTGCAGCATGGCCTGGAAGCTCTCCGGCGGGATCGACGCCGACCAGCTCGTCGTGCTTGGCCTTCTCGCAGTCCGCGACGGCGACCGACGACCTCGGTGATGAGCGGCGGCGCCGAGCCGGCCGGTGCGGGCGGCCGCGACGAACATGCTGGCGCAGCTGGCCCATCGCGCGCCTTGGCCGCCTCGGTGGTCGGGCCCTCGTCGGGCGCGACGTAGCCGGGACCGGCATGCCCGAGCACCAGCGCGAACTGCTGCGGCTCGCTGCGGGCCCACTCGCGGTAGCTGCCCGGCCGCGGCCACCCAGCGGCCGGCGATGTCGTCCTCCGGCAGCGGCTCCAGCGCCGCGGCGATCCGGGCGCCGAGCGCGCGGTAGCCGTCGGTGATCAGGGCGGTGAGCAGCTCGTCGCGGTCGTCGAAGTAGCGGTACAGCGCCGGCGCCGTCATGCCCATCACGCGGGCGATGTCGGTGAACCGGACGTCGGTCGTGCCCTGCTCCCGCATCAGGTCGAGCGCGGTGGTCTTGATCTCGTCGACGGTCGCGATCCGGGCGCGGTCGCGCCGGGTCAGGGCTGCTGGCGCGGTGGCCACAGGCCGGGCTCCGATCTGTCGTCGACGTCGGCTCGATGACGATTGTGTTACGCAGCATTACACAGGTGATGAGGCTTGACAAGTGACGCGGCCTCGTGTTTGTTATGAGGCGTAACGTTTCTTGCCGCCTGCCAGACCACACGCCACCGAGGACCGCCATGACCAGCACCGCGACCCGCCCCGCCGGACCCCCGGTGGCTCCCGCCGGCCGCCCCGGCCCGCTCGGCCGGCTGGCCGACCTGACCTACCGCCACCGGCTGGCCACCGTGCTCGCCTGGGTGGCCGCCCTCGGGCTCTCGATCGTGCTGGCCGGCGCCGTCGGCGGCGAGTTCAAGGCCGACTACTCGGCCCCGGGCTCGGACTCCAGCGCCGCCCAGCAGCTGCTCGAGGACGAGTTCCCCGCGGTCGCCGGCGACACCGTCGACGTGGTGGTCCGGACCGACGGCCCGGTGACCGCGCAGGCGGCGCGGGCCGACGTCCAGGCCCTGCTGGCCGACCTCGCCGAGGTCCCGCACGTCGCCGGCATCGACGACCCGTACGCGAACCCGGCGGGCGTCTCCCCCGACGGCCGCACCCTGGTCGCGCACGTCCGCCTCGACGTCGTCAACGCACCGGACATGCCGATCGCGGACAGCGAGCGGATGCTCGACATCGCCGACGACGCGTCGCGGCCCGGGCTCGAGGTCGCCCTCGGCGGCCAGACGGTGCAGCAGGCCGAGCAGGGCGAGATCGGCTCCGAGGGCATCGGGCTCGCCGCGGCCACCGTGATCCTGCTCATCACCTTCGGCTCGGTCGTGGCCGCCGGCCTGCCGATCCTGGTCGCCGTGGCCGGGCTGGCCGTGAGCGCCACCCTCACCACGGTGCTGATCAGGTTCGTCGACGCCCCCGACTGGTCGACCTCGCTCGCGACCATGATGGGCATCGGCATCGGCATCGACTACGCGCTGCTGATGGTCACCCGGTTCCGCGAGTGGCGGGCCGCCGGGCTCGACGAGCGGGCCGCGACGGTCGCCACGCTGGACACCGCCGGCCGGGCCGTGATGGTCGCCGGCACCACGGTCGTCATCAGCATGCTCGGCCTGTTCGCCATGGGCCTGTCGTTCATGCGCGGCGCCGCGCTCGTCACCATCCTCGGCGTCCTCGTCGTGATGGTCGCGAGCATCACGCTGTTCCCCGCCCTGCTCGGCTACTTCGGCCGGCACGTCGACCGGCTGCGGCTCCCGTTCCTCCGCCGGCAGTCGGTCGAGGTCGCGGTCGGCGGGCACGTCCAGCCGACGCGCGGCTGGCTGGCCTGGAGCCGGCTGGTCGAGCGGCACCGGGTCATCGCGGCCGCTGGCCGGCGTGGCCGCGCTGCTCGCGCTGGCCGCCCCGTTCCTGGGTGTCCGGTTCGGCTTCCCGGACGCCGGCAACAACCGCGAGGGCACGTCCACCCGCCAGGCGTACGACCGGCAGACGGAGGCGTTCGGCGCCGGCGCCAACGGGCCGCTGCTGATGGTCGCCGAGCTGCCCGCATCCGGTGGCGAGGCCGCGCTCGAGCAGGTCTCCGGCGCCCTGCAGTCGACCGACCGGCGTCGCCGCGGTCACGCCCGCATCGGTCAGCCCGGACGGTACGACGGCCGTGTTCACCGTCGTGCCGACCACCGGGCCGCAGGACCCGCGCACCGAGGACCTGGTCCACGACCTGCGCGACACCGTCCTGCCGTCCGCGACGGCGGGCACCGGCGCTCGACGTGCACGTCGGCGGCGTCACCGCGACCTCGATCGACACGACCGAGAACATCGCCAAGCGCATCCCGCTGCTCATCGGCGGCGTGGTCCTGCTGTCGATGCTGCTGCTGCTCGTGTCGTTCCGCAGCATCGCCGTGGCGCTGAAGGCGGCGGCGATGAACCTGCTGTCGGTGGCGGCGGCGTACGGCGTGGTCGCCCTCGTCCTGCAGGGCGGCTGGGCCGGCCAGCTGGTCGGCATCGACACCGAGACCCCGCTGCCGGCGTTCGTCCCGGTGCTGATGTTCGCGGTGCTGTTCGGCCTCTCGATGGACTACGAGGTGTTCCTCGTCAGCCGGATGCGCGAGGCGTGGCTGCGGACCGGTGACAACTCGCGGGCGATCCTCGAGGGGCTGGCCGGCACCGGCCGGGTCATCACGGCGGCCGCGGCGATCATGGTGGCGGTGTTCGCGGCCTTCATCCCGAGCGCCGACATCGTGCTCAAGGTGATCGGCGTCGGCATGGCATCGGCGATCCTCATCGACGCCACCGTCGTCCGGATGCTGCTCGTGCCGTCGGTGATGCACCTGCTCGGCAAGGCGAACTGGTGGCTGCCGGCGTGGCTCGACCGGCTCCTCCCCCAGCTGCACATCGAGGGCCGCCCCGAGGTGCACCTGCCCGCGGCACGGGTGCCGGAGCGGGAGCCGGTCGGCGCGGGAGCAGCCGGCTAGGGCGACTGCTGGTCGTCCACCACGGCGAGGGCCCGCTGGCGAACCTGCTGGCGGGCCTCGTCGTACCCGGGCAGCGGGCGCAGCGGCGCGAGGTCGTCGTCGCTGTCGACCGTCGTCAGGTCGGCGAACCCGAGGTCGGCGGCGCGGCGGAACGCCTGCAGTCCGCGGGGCAGCTCGCCGGCCTTGGCCCAGCCGCACGCGACGTTGTAGGCGATCTGCGCCGGCAGGTCGCCCGCGGCGGCCCGGGGGCCCTGCAGGAAGGCCTCCCCGATCTCGGCGCTCTCCCGGGCGGCGCCGGAACGGAAGGCGACGGTCTGTACGGCGAGCACGGAGCTCGGGTCGACAGCCCTGCCGCGGGGACTGAGCAGCAGGTCGCGGACCGCTGACCAGTCCTCGCGCACCCGGTGCACGATCAGCAGCAGGCTCGGCGGCTGCGGGTCGGCCGGGTCCCGGTCGGCGGCCGCCTCCAGCTCGGCCAGGCCCGCGCGCGGGTCCTCCGCAGCGGCCCGGACCGCGGAGCGGACCAGCGGGTGCACGGCTGCATCGTCCGGTCGCTCGGCGAGCAGCTCGCGGGCGTCCGACGCACGGCCCTGCCAGAGCAGCTGGATCGCGCGCTGGTTGATGTCGACCTTCTCCAGCTCGCGGGCGTTCCGGACGGTCATGACGTTGCTGAAGACGAAGAACCCGGCCATCAGCGCGCCGAACACCAGCCCGAACCGCAGCGCGGCCAGTGCGGCGAGCACGGCGACGACGACCGAGACCATCGCGGCCCGCACCTCGCGCTTGGCCGGCGAGCCCGGCAGCAGCTCGCGCAAGGTCTGGCCGCCGTCCAGCGGCAGGATCGGCAGCAGGTTGAGCAGGCTCCAGCCGAGCGTGGTGAAGATCGCCGTGTTGAGCACCGAGGCAGCCAGGTCCGACTCGACGCCGACGCCCCGTCCGTACGCCAGCAGCGCGACGCCGACCACGATGCCGACGGCCGGCCCGGCGAGCGAGATCGCGACCGAGCGGGCCCGGCTCAGCTGGTGCGGCGGCAGGTACGAGGTGAGCCCACCGAGGCCGGCCAGGGTGATCGTGGGCTGGGCGCCGGTCGTCCGCGCGACGAACGCGTGCCCCAGCTCGTGCACCAGGACGGCGACCGGCACGAGAACGAACCAGGCGACGAAGCTCTCGGCGTCGACGCCGGGGTACCAGCCGAGGATCGCGACGATGATGACGAACGAGATGTCGATCGTCACCGGGAAGCCGAACAGCCGGAAGCTGGCGATCGGGCGGCCGCCCTCGATCATCGGCATCGTCATGCCCCGAGACTACGGGCGGCGGCCGGGTCCGGCTCAGGCCGTCAGCGCGGCAGGACGGCCTCGATCGCGGCGACCAGGTCGGGCGAGTCGGGCTCGGTCTTGCTGCGGAACCGGCCGACGACCTCGCCGCTGGGCGCGATGAGGAACTTCTCGAAGTTCCACTGCACGTCGCCTGCCTTGCCCGCGGCGTCCGCGGCCTCGGTGAGCCGCGCGTACAGCGGGTGCCGGTCGGGCCCGTTGACGTCGGTCTTCGCGAACAGCGGGAACGTGACGCCGAACGTCCGCGAGCAGAACTCCGCGATCTCGTCCGCGGTGCCGGGTTCCTGGGCGCCGAACTGGTTGCTCGGGAAGCCGAGCACGGTGAGCCCGCGGTCCTGGTACCGCTCGTGCAACGCCTCGAGGCCGGCGTACTGCCTCGTGAAGCCGCACTTCGAGGCGACGTTCACGACGAGCAGGGCCCGCCCGGAGTAGTCGGCGAGCGTGGCGTCGGCGCCGTCCAGCGTGGTGAGCGTGGTCGTGTCGATGAGGTCCAGAGTCGAAGTCATGCAAGGGTGCAAGTCGGTGCATGTCGGCGCCATTCCCGGGCCCGGGCCGTGGCTAGGCTCGGCGCACGCACGGCAAACAGTGGGGAGACGGCATGGCGCGACCGCCGGGTCGGGACCAGACGGCCCCGATGGAGCGGCTCGTCCGGCTGATCGGCACCCTGACCAAGCACCGCGGCGGAGCCCCGCTCGCGGTGCTGCTGCGGGCGGTCTCACCCGGGGACGACTCCGACGAGGCCCGCCGGAAGATGCTCAGCCGCGACCTCGAGCACCTCAACGCGCTGGGCTACGACATCCGCAACGTCGCCGACATCGGCACCGACGGCGTCTACGTGATGCGCGCCCGCGACAACCGGCTGCAGGTGCACCTCTCCCCCGAGCAGCGCGGCGAGCTGCTCCGCGCGGCGATCGCGGCCGGCCTGGAGGGCATGGCGCCACACCTCGGTGCGGACGACGGCAGCGCACCGCCGGCGGCTCCCGCCTCGGCCGACCTCGACCTCGTGCAGCGCGGCACGACGAGACACTGCCGGGTGCGCTTCACCTACAAGGGCGAGCAGCGCACCGTGCACCCCGCCCGGGTGCACAGCGGTCCGTCCGGCTGGTACCTCAGCGGTCGCGAGGACGGCAGCACGGTCGTCAAGGAGTTCGTCGTGTCGCGGATGAGCGACATCAGCCTCGACGCACCTGGCAGCGCGGAGGTCGTCGGCGAGCCGGTGCGGCGGTCGCTGGACCCGCTGTCCTGGGAGGTCGACGCGCCGACCGAGGTGGTGCTCGAGGTGCCCGAGGAGCACCGGGTGCTCGTCGAGAACCTGCTCGGTACGCCGGCACAGGTGACCGAGTCCGGCTCAGCCCTCGCGATGACGTACGTCGTCACGCACCGCCAGGTCTTCCGCAACCGGATCTACGAGCTGGGCAACCGGCTCCGCGTCGTGTCTCCCGACGACGTCCGCGCCGAGATCCTGGCCGAGCTGGCATCCCTTGCGGGAGAACGGTCGTGAGCCCGGTAGCCGTCTATGCGCAACGGCTGGCAGCACTGCCGGGGGCGTTGGGCATCCTCGAGCTGCACCCGCAGGGTCTGCCGCTTGCCGACCTCGCGCGTGAGCTGGGCGTCGAGCCGGCCGACCTGCGCGAGGTCTTCATGGCCTACTACCTGGCCGACCTGGTCGAGCTCGACAGCTTCGCTCTTCCGGTGGTCGAGTTCTTCGCCCCCGGCGACGACGCCGACGAGACGGACGAGCAGGAAGAGTCCGCGGAGACGCAGTGGGTGCGGGTGCTCGCCGCCGACCCGGAGCACGAGCTGGGCGTCGACCACCTGACCGCGGGCCAGCTCGCGGCGCTGTACGAGGCAGCCGTCGACCTGCTGGCCCTCGAGCCCGACAACGAGACCCTGCGCGGGGCCGTCAAGGCGTTCGAGACCGCGCTGGCTCCGGCCGACAAGCCGCTCGCTGCGCAGTGGGGAGCCGGCACCGCTCAGGCGCTGCACCGGGCCGCCGAGGAGCACCGGCAGGTGCACATCAGCTACGTCCGGCAGTGGCACCCGGGCGTCTCGGAGCGCGTCATCGACCCCTACCGGCTGGTGCGGACCCGGCGCGGCTGGGAGGTCGATGCCGGACCGGCTGACGACGTCGCCGCCGTACGCACCTACCTGGTCTCCGGCATCGTCGCCCACGAGGTGCTGGACACCACCTTCGAGCCACCGGCCGACCTGGACGCGCGACTCGCCGGCAACCGGGCCGCGGTGACCGTCGAGCTGGTCGTCCCGCAGACGGCGCGCTGGGCGGTGGAGCGGTTCGCCGAGTCGGTGACGGTGCTCGACGACGACGAGGAGTCGGTGTCGCTCCGGGCCGACCTGCTGCCCCCCGTGGCGCCCCGGCTCGGCCTGGTCCTGCTCTGCTGCGGCCCGGATGCCTTCGTGATGGCGCCGTCGATCCTGGCCGACGCCGGCGAGGACACCGCGCGGCAGCTGCTGGAGCACCACACGGGTTGACTTCGGGTCGAATCCCCATCGAAGCCACGTCCCGGACCTAGAGTGCCCGGGTGCGCGGAGCAGACGAGGGGGACGCCGACGCGTGGGACGTCGTCCTGGACGAGGAGTTCGTCAAGGGCGGCCGGGCCGAGGCGACCGCGCAGGAGCGGGCCGAGCACGCGGCACGCATCCACCGCGAGCACCAGACCGCCACCTCCTGGCGGGCCGACCGGGCCCGGCCGGAGCCACCGCCCAGCGGCAGCATGTCGAAGTCGGTCGGGCTCAAGGCGCTGGCCGTCGTCACCGTCGCGGTGCTGCTCGTCGTCGGCTGGGGGATCCGGGGCTTCCTCGCACCGGAGCCGGCGGAGGAACCGACCAGCGCGACCGCTGCAGAGGAGTCCGCCCCGCCTAGCAGCGCGGCCGACGTCATCAGCAACGATGCGCCCTTGGGCACCCCGGCGCCGGTGCCCGCGGGCAAGGGCGCCGTCCGCTACCTCGCGTTCCGGGGCGACGGCGACGAGCCGGTGTCCTTCGACCCGTGCCAGAAGGTGCACTACGTGATTCGGCCGGACAACGCACCGGCCGGCGGAACAGAGGCACTGCGGGCCGGCCTCGCCGAGCTGTCCCGCGTCACCGGTCTGGTCCTCGTCGACGACGGGGCGACCGACGAGGCGCCGTCCGACAGGCGTCCGCTGACTATCCCGGCGCGCTACGGCCCGGGCTACGCCCCGGTGCTGATCAGCTGGTCCGACGAGGACGAGAGCCCGGACCTCGCGGGACGCGTCATCGGCGCCACCGGGGCGCGGAGGGACTACGCCCAAGGCGTGCCGGGCACCGAGCACTGGGTCACCGGCCAGGTGCTGCTCGACGCACCGGACTTCCGGCGGGTCGCTGCGCGGCCCCGGCGGCCAGGTGGCTGCCCGGACGGTCGTGCTGCACGAGCTCGCCCACCTCGCCGGGCTGGACCACGTGTCCGACCGCCGCCAGCTCATGTTCACCGAGTACGTGCCAGGTATGACGAAGTACGGCATCGGCGACCTCACCGGGCTCAGCACACTCGGCCAGGGCCCCTGCTTCCGCAGCTAGTGGCGTGGGGTCCTTCGGATCCGGGGGAGGATGGGTGTCTCCCCCGACGGACAGGACACGATGGCGACGTACCGGAAGGTCTGCATCGACGCTGTCTCCCCCGAGGTCGACGGACCGGTCCTCGCCAAGTTGCTCGGACTGCCCTGGCGGTCGGACGACGAGGGTGAGGGTGGACTGCTCGGCCCCGAGGGTCGCTACCTGGTGTGGTTCAACGCGGTGCCCGACGCGGGCACCAAGTCGGAGCGCGTCCGCCTCGACATCGGGTCCCGCCGCTGGCGCGGCATCGAGGTCGACAGCGCCGACCCGCTGTCCCAGGCGACCTGGTGGGCCCGGGTGCTCGACGGCACCTCGCAGGCGGCGGCGTCAGGCAGCTGGGAAGTTGCCGGCGTACCGGGCATGCCGGTGCCGTTGGTCTTCGTCCCGATGACCGAGCCGAAGACTGCGCCGAACCGGATCCACTGGGACGTCACCGCCGACCGTGACGACCTCGCCGCGATCGGTGCCGCGGTGATCCGCGAGCTCGGGGGCGACCTCCGGTGGCACGTGATGGCCGATCCCGAGGGCAACGAGTTCTGCGCGTTCCCCACGGACTCCTGACGCCGGGTCTGCACACGACGGAGGCGCCGCCGCGGTCCGCGGCGGCGCCCCTGTCGTCAGGCCGGTCGGCTAGGGCGTGAACTTGCGCACCCAGCCGGGTCCCTCGAGACCGCCGGAGACGAACAGGCGGCCGTTGGCCCACTCGATCGCGGCCGGCTGCTCGACCGAGAAGACCTTCTTCGCGACGCCGTTCTTGATCGTCGAGACCTGCCCGCCGAACAGCTCGGTCACGTACACCTTGCCCTGCGGGGAGACCGCGAGGTTGGTGGCGCTGAGGAAGCCCTTGCCGATCTGGGTGACGTCACCGGTGGCCGGGTCGACCGTGTAGACCTTGCCGCGGGCGCCGAGACTCGGGTCCTCCGGGCCGCCCGGCAGCGTGGTCACGTAGAGCAGCCCGTCGTGCACCTCGACGTCGGTGGGCACCGGCTCGAACCAGAACTTGTGGCCCACCACGCAGTTCGGGAAGTGGAACTGCTCGGCGAGGGCCTTGGTCACCTTCAGCGGCTGCCCGGGCAGGGTGGCGATCTCGGTGCGGAAGCCGCTCGGGCTCACCGTGATGATGTCGTTGCCCGCGGCGTCCGCGACGACGGCCGTACCGTCGGCCATCATCGCGGTGGCGTACGGGTGCGACTCGATGATGCCGGTGTACGACCCGCCCCCCACCTGCTCGGGGACCTTCGCCTCGCACTTGTCGCTGATGTCGCGGAAGTTGTAGGTCACGTGCCCGTCCGGGTTGAACTTCTTCTCGAAGCCACGCAGGTCGGCCCGGGTGGTGACGGTGCCGTCAGTCGCGAGGTGCTTGAGCTTCGCGAAATTCTTGCCGGCCTTGGTCTTTCCGGTGACGGTGAACAGCGTGCCCGGGCCCTTCGGCCTCGACCCCGCCGATCTCGGTCTTCGGGTTGCGCTGGACGAGGTTCGTCCCGCCGCTGCCATCGGTGCCGTAGCGGGTGAGCTTCCCGCCGAAGTTCTGGGTCACATAGACCTTGCCGTTGTCGACCGAGATCGACAGCGGGCCGGCCAGGCCCGGATGAGCGGCCCCTGGGCCGCGCTGGCGGGCGCTGCAGCGGGCAGGACGACTGAGGCGGCCAGAGCCCCCGCAGCCACGATCGGACGTAGGCGCATGAACGATTCCCCTCCGTGACGAGTGACAGTGCGCCCCGGGCGGTCGAGGTCGCTCGTCGCAATCTTGCCCAAGATCGTGAACTCGACAAGGGGTGGTGCCCAGGTGGCGGGGGTGTGGCTACTACTACCGATCTGCGAAAACCAGACCAACCCGGACGGTTCGGTCAGAGCGCGCCAGACAGCAGGTGGTCCAGCGCGGCACCGTTGGCCCGCGAGGCGCCGTACGTCGTCACGACCGCGGCTCCGGGCAGCGTTGCCTCGCCGGGCCAGCCCATCTCGACCACCACGAGGTCCGGCCGCGCGGCGGCGAGCCTGTGGAGCAGGTCGAGCACCCACGGGTGGCGGTGCGCCTCGCGGACCAGGGCGACCACCGGAGCGCTGCCGGTCGCGCTGAGCACCTCGTCGTACGCGGTGTCCGGGTTGCACGTCCAGCACCGGGCGCCCGGCCAGCACCGCACCGTCGGGCGGCAGGCCCCAGGCCGCGTCGGCCACCGCGGCGTTGGTCCCGGTCCGCAGCCGCAGGACGGCGGCGCCGGCGAGACCCGGCAACGTGCCGTCGACCCGCAGCGCCCGACGCGCGACCTCGTCGGACGCCGCCAGGTCGCTGTGCGATGGCGCGGGGTGCTCGCGCCATCCCTGCACTGTCGCGCTCGCCGTGTGGACCCGGCCGGCTGCCTCCGCGAGTCGCTGCTCCGGCAGCCGCCCGTCCTGCACGGCATCGACGACGGCCGCGACCACGGCGAGGTGCACGTCCTCGTCCTTGTCGGCGCCGAGACAGATGAGGTCGCAGCCGGCGGCCAGGGCGAGCACCGCAGCGCCCGGCTCGCCGCGACCCCGGGCGACCGCCTGCATGTCGACCGCGTCGCTGACCAGCAGCGCCGTCGAACCCGAGCTCCTCGCGCAGCATCGACAGCACGGTCGGCGACAGGGTGGCGGGCTGCGTCGCGTCGAGCGCCGGCAGGAGCACGTGCGAGGACATCACGGCGACGCTGCCGGCCTCGACGGCTGCCCGGAACGGGACCAGCTCGCGAGCCCGCAGAGTCTCCGGTGGGACGTCGACGGTCGGCAGGGCGAGGTGCGAGTCGACGGCCGTGTCGCCGTGACCGGGGAAGTGCTTCGCACACGCACCGACGCCGGCCGCCTGGAGGCCGGCGACGAAGGCGGTGGTGTGCCGGGCGACCAGGCCCGGGTCCGCGCCGAAGCTGCGTACGCCGATCACCGGGTTGTTCGGGTTGCTGTTGACGTCGACGACCGGCGCGAGGTCGAGGTCGATCCCGGCCGCCGCGAGCGACGCTCCGATCGAGCGCGCGACGCGCTCGGTGAGGTCGAGGTCGTCCACCGCGCCGAGTGCGGCATTGCCCGGGTGCGGCGATCCGTCGGTCATGTGCAGCCGGGTGACGTCGCCGGCCTCCTCATCGATGGCGACGAGGACGTCAGGGCGCACCGCGTGCATCGCGGCGGTCAGCGTCGCGAGGTCGTCGGGCGAGCGGACGTTGGAGCCGAACGCGCAGACCGAGCCCAGGCCGCCCTCGAGCAGCCGCGCTGCCCACTGGCGGCAGCTCCGGGCCGCGGAAGGAGCCCATCACGACCTGTCGAGCCAGCGTCTCGAGAGTGCTCACGACGGACAGTCTCTACGGTCCGCGTTCTCGAAGCGCGCTCCGGGCCGGAGACGACGAAGGCCCCCGTCTCGCGACGGGGGCCAACGTGCGAGTGTCAGGTCAGACCGGGCGGACCGACTCCGCCTGCGGGCCGCGCTGGCCCTGCGTGATGTCGAACTCCACGCGCTGGTTCTCGTCGAGCGACTTGTAGCCGTCGCCCTGAATTGCCGAGAAGTGCACGAAGACGTCGGCGCCGCCGCCGTCCTGAGCGATGAATCCGAAGCCCTTCTCGGAGTTGAACCACTTCACAGTGCCCTGAGCCATGTATCTGTCTTCCTTCTGGGTGAACGATCGGAGCCGCGCACTGTGCGCGCACCGGGCTGCTCGTGGACCGTCCTGCGACCGAGGAATCTCGGGAGACAGAAAGGCCCGCGGTGTCAGAAATCCGCGGGCGTCATAAAACGTTCGGGGAATTGCTCACTGCAACCGCCGTCAGGCTAGCAGGTGATCTACCCGAGTGCACGCATCCAGCGCAACTGGAACGAATCCACTCAACGCAGACTCACCTGCTCCCCCGCGCACTCCACGACGTCGCCCGGCGCGAGCTGGCGGCCCCGGCGGGTCTCGACCTCGCCGTTGACGCGGACCTCCCCGGCGTCCAGCAGTCCGCGCGCGCGCGCCCCCGGTGTCGACCAGGTTGACCAGCTTCAGGAGCTGGCCGAGCCTGATCCCCCGCTCACCGACCTCGACGTCCACCCGGCCGACGCTACCGCCTGTGGACGACGCGGTTCCGCGCCCACAGGCGCCGGGGCTGTGGACAACCGAGCGGCGGAAGTACGCCGGACCGGCAGCCTTGGTGGCATGCAGCTGAGTGTCGACACCGCCGTGCTGGGCGGGCTCATGGGCGGCGTGCGGGACACGGCAGGCGCCATCCGGGACGTCGCGCTGCCGGCGCCACCGCCCTGCGAGGACATGGGCGCCGCCGACGCGGTCGGCGCGCTGCTCGCCGTCTGCCGTGAGCAGCTGGAAGCCTTGGCTGGGTCCCTGACCATGATGGCCGCGCTGGTGGAGACCGCGCGGGTCGACTACGCGCGGGCCGAGAACCAGGCGGTGCCGCACCAGTGACCGTGACGATCGACGACCCGCTGCTCGGCACGCCGCTGCCGGCCGACGACCCGGCGGACGCCGCGCGTACGGCGGACGGGCTGGTCGCGGCCGCCGACCGACTGGCCGTCCTCGGGCGGCGGCTGGTCTCGATGCTGCCGGTGCAGCGATGGTCCGGCGTCGCCTCCGCGGCAGCCGACCGGCGGCTGCTGCTCACCGCCGTCGTGTTGCGGCAGGAACGCAGACGCATGCTGGCTGCCGCGCAGGTCCTCGCCCGGTTCAGCCAGCAGATCGCTGTGGCGCTGGCGATGGCCGACGAGGCGAGCCGGCTGCTCGCTGCCGCGCGAGCCGCGCAGGACGCCGCCGACCTCCGCGACGACGGCACGGCGCGGGCGATCGGGTGGGGCAATCATCGGGCGGACGGCAGGTTCCATGACCCGCACGCCGTGGCGCTGCTGCAGCGAGCGCGCGAACGCGCCGCGGAGTCCCGGCGCTGCTACGACCAGGCAGCCCGCCGGGTCACCGTCGAGCTCACCGAGCTGTCCGGTCGCCGGATTGTCCGGGCCGGCATGTCGGCCCGCACGTGGCTCGATGTCGCTGGCTTCGTCCCCGTCGTCGGCGACGCCGTGGATGCCGTCAACGCTGCCGTCTACTTCGCCCAGGGTCGCTGGGGCGAGGGGCTGCTGACGGCCGCCGCGATCGTGCCGGGGCCAGGCGGCTGGGCTAGCCGGCGGCGCCAAGATCGGCAAAGCGGTCGAGCACGCGGACGACGTCGCCAAAGTCGTCGACGACGTATCGCCAGACGCCCGCGCCCGCTGGGTGCTCTCGCGGCTCTCCGTGCGCGGCGACAACAAGACGATCCGAATGCTCCCCGACGACGAGTCGGTCGAGCGGCTCTACCGCGACGAGCTCGAGCACCTTGGCCCGACAAAGGTGTCGAGAACTCGGAGGGGAACCGAATCCGTCACCACCCTGCCCTCAGGAGGGACCATCGGTTTCCGCACGTTCAGCGACAGCGGCGGGTACACGATCGACGTCGATGGCTTCCCTGGGCTAGGCATCAAGCGCGTGCACCGGCCGCGAGACTGAGAGAGGATGCCGCCATGCCGGTCGACGCCGCCCTGATCCCGCGGCTGCGCGCGGACACTCTCGCCGACCTCCAGCTCGACTACGTCAACCTGTCGTCAATGTGTTTCGATGCCGGCCAGCTCGTCGGTGAGGAGAGCCACGCGATGATCCGCGAGCTTGTTCTCGAGACGCTGGTGACCCTGCTCGACGACCCGGCGGCCAAGGTCGTGGACGCGCCGATGCGCTACACGTTCTCCGACCCCGAGGAGCTGCGCCGCCATTTCGAGTCAGCGTGGCCGCGCGGCCAGCGAAACCCGCTGAACGGGCGAGCGCATCTTCTGGGTCCTCAAACGCGATGACGAGTCCGGCAACGACGCCGATGCCCCGAGCTCCGGCATCGAGGAGGCCTGACACGTCGGCCGGTCAGGCCTTGATCTTCGCGTTCGTCGGGTCGTAGAGCGGGCGCAGCGACGCCCGTGCCGGGTACAGCCGGCCGGCAACCTCGACCTGCCAGTCGGCGCCCTCGATCCAGGCCTTGTCGACGGCCTCGGAGCCCTCGACCATCGCGAGCCCGACCGCCCCGCCGAGGGTGTGCCCGTAGGACGCGGCCCGCATGTAGCCGACCGGCTTCCCGTCGCGCAGCACCGGCTCGGCGTGGAACAGCATCGGCTCGGGATCCTGCCACCAGCACCTGCACCAGCCGGCGCGACAGCGGGCCCTCCGCCTTCTTCGCCACCACCGCCTCCCGCCCGATGAAGTCGTTGTCGAGCGCCACCGCGAACCCGAGCCCCGCCTCGAGCACCGAGTCGGTGTTGTCGATGTCGTGGCCGTAGTCGCGGTAGCCCTTCTCCATCCGCAGGCTGGCCAGTGCCTTCAGGCCGGCGTGGCGCAGGCCGAACGCCGGCCCGGCCGCGACCACCCGGTCGTAGACGTGCATCGCCTGCTCGACCGGGATGTACAGCTCGTAGCCGAGCTCGCCGAGGTAGGTGATGCGCACGCACAGCACCCGCGCGAACCCGATGTCGATCTAGCGCGCGGCGCGGAACGGGAACGCGTCGTTCGACAGGTCCACCGAGGTCAGCGACTGCAGCAGCTCCCGCGACCGCGGGCCCTGCACGTTGAGCTGGGCGTAGCCGGAGGTCACGTCGGTCACGAAGGCGTGCAGGTCGCCGGTGTGCCGCCGCATCCAGGTCTCGGCGTGCCGGTGCGCGGTGTCCGAGGCGACCACCCAGAACCGCTCGTCGTCGAGCTTGGTGACGGTCAGGTCGGCCTCGAGGGTGCCGCCGTCGTTGAGCCACTGGGTGTACGTGATGACACCCGCGTCGCCGTCGACCGAGTTCGCAGACAGGCGCTGCAGACAGGGCGCCGGCGTCGCGTCCCTGCACCAGGAACTTCGACATGAACGACATGTCCATCGCGATGACGCCCTCGCGGGCGGCCCGGTGCTCAGCGGCCCAGTGGTCGAACCACTGCGGACGTCCCCAGGACAGCGGTCCGGGGTCGGGCGTCTCGCCCTCGGGGGCGTACCAGTCGGCGCTCTCCCAGCCGCTGACGTCACGGAAGTAGGCGCCGCGCGCCGCGAGCCGGTCGTGCAGCGGCGAGCGCTTGGCGTCCCGCGCCGACTGCATCGACCGGTTCGGGTAGTGGCACTGGTAGACCATGCCCAGCGACTCGACGGTGCGGGTCGCCCGGTACTCCGGGTTGGTCTGGTAGCTGTGCAGCCGGTCGATGTTCATCCCGGTGACGTCGACGTCGGGGCGGCCGTCGACGATCCAGTGCGCGAGCACCCGGCCGATGCCGCCGCCGGTCAGGATGCCGATCGAGTTCAGACCGGCCGCGACGAAGTAGTTGCGCACCTCGGGCGCCTCGCCCACCACCGGCTGGAGGTCGGGGGTGAAGCTCTCCGGTCCGCAGAAGAACTTCCGGATGCCGGCCTCGGACGAGACCGGGATGCGCGCCATCGCCTTCTCCAGGTACGGCCCCATCCGGTCCCAGTCCGGCGGCAGCTCGCCGAACGAGAAGTCGTCCGGGATCCCGCCGACCTTCCACGGCGCGCAGACCGCCTCGAACAGGCCGAGCATCAGGCCGCCGCCCTCCTCGCGGAAGTAGCCGTAGGTCGCCGGGTCCTCCAGCACCGGCCAGTCCCCGGAGATGCCGTCGATCGGCTCGGTGAGCAGGTAGTAGTGCTCGGCCGCCTGCAGCGGGACGACCACGCCGCTCTTCGCGGCGAGCTGGCGGGCCCACATGCCCGGCGCAGTTCACGACGAACTCGCACTCGATGTCCCCCGCCGCGCGTGCGTACGCCGGTCACCGCACCGCGCTCGGTCAGGACGTCGAGCACCGGGACGCCCTCGACGATCCGCGCGCCGGCCTGCCGGGCGCCGCGGGCCAGCGACATCGTGACGTCGACCGGGTTCGCCCGGCCGTCCTCGGCGACGTAGAACCCGGCGAGCACGTCGTCGGTACGGGCCAGCGGGAACAGCTCGCCTGACCTCGCGGGCCGAGATCTCGTGCACGTCGACGCCGCAGCAGCCGGTTGAACGCCGACACCCGCCGGTACTCCTCGAGCCGGTCCTCGTCGGCCGCGACCTCGATGAACCCGACCGGCTTGAAGCCGGTGGCGAGCCCGGTCTCGGCCTCCAGCCGGGAGTACAGGTCACGGGTGTACTTGCGCATCTCGGTCGAGGTCTCGGACGTCGAGCCGAAGGTGACCATCAGCCCGGCCGCGTGCCAGGTCGTCCCGCTGGTCAGCCGGTCCCGCTCGAGCAGCAGCACGTCCTCACCGAGGTGAGCCAGGTGGTAGGCGACCGAGGTGCCGATCACCCCGCCCCCGATCACGACGACACGGGCACGCTGCGGCAGGACGGTCTCAGCCATGGCGGGAGCCTAGATCCAGGCCCGCAGCGTTGTTGACTCGCCGGTCAGTATCAGCACCGGCTAGCTCGTCACTGCCGGTCGTGACCCGGTGGCTTCGGGAGGGCGTCGAGGACGGCGGCGCGCCCCAGGTTGGTGTTGGGTCTCGGTCGGCGTTCGGGGTCGACCCAGGGTGGCGGGATCACGTTGATGACTCCGTCGACGAGCTCGACGTCCCAGCCGTCGTGATGGACCTTGCGGTGGTGGAAGTCGCAGAACAGGCCGCAGTTCTCGACCGAGGTCTCGCCGCCGTCCGCCCAATGCCGAAGGTGATGCGCCTCCGTCCACTCCGGGCGGGCGGCCGCAGTCGTCGAACCCGCAGCCGCCGTCGCGCGCGACCAGGGCACGCCAGATGGCCTGGGTGACCGGGTACGAGGCTCGGCCGACGTCGAGCGGCTCACCTTGGGAGCCGAGCACGACGGGCACCAGGTGCGCGTCGCAGGCCAGCCGCCGGGCGGTCGCCGCACTGATCGGCCCGGACCAGTCGAGGTTCGCGCCGGGTGCCCCGAGCCTGCGCTCCAGGGTCTCCAGCGCCATCGTGATCGTGATGGTCGCGCGGGAACCGTGCCGGGCCGGGGTGGTGCCGGCGATCGCGCTGCGTCGCAGCAGCTCGGCGAGGGCGTCGGCGTTGCGCTGGCCCACGGTCCTACGGTCGCGGCTGCCGTCAGCGGCCGGCCGAGGCGCGGCGAGCGGCTGGAGCTGGGACAGGAGCTCCGCTGTCAGCTCGGCGCCCAGGCTGCCGCGCAGGTCGGAGCCCCCGTCGCGGCGCTGGCGAATCTCGAGCACCTGCTGGTCGCGCTGGTGCTCCTCGTCGTCCGCCAGCGTCTCCTCGCTGTCCAGCACGTGGCGCAGGTGCCGGCCCAGCCGGGCCAGCTCCTTCGGGTCGTGCCGGGCGGCGTGGTCGGTGAGGAACGCTTCGGCCTCGGCGACGACTGAGTCGTCGAGCGAGCCAGGCAGTGCGGCCAGGGTCTCGCAGGCGACCGCGACGTGCTCCCCCGAGATGTCGCCGGCCGCGAACGCTGAGCGCAGCACGTGTCGGCCGGTGGGGGCGAGCGGCTCGTCCGCGTGATGCACGAGGGCGCCTGCCGGATCGTCGTGCAGCGCTCGGGCCGAGGTGACCATCCGGCGCGCGGCAGCCGGGTGGAGGTGCAGTCGGGAGCGGAGCCAGCCGGCGGTCGAATGCGCCCCGGCGTCGGTGGCCGCCCCGCGCGCGTCGATCTCGCAAACCAGGCCGTGCAGGCACCGCGTCGGCCCGATGCGTCACCCGGTGCACGGCCTCCGCGGCCTCGAGCAGCTCGGGACCGGACATGGTCCAGAGCTCGGTGTCGGCACCCGGCACGGCCCGCGCGACGACGGCATCGAGGGCAGCGCGGAGGTCCTCCAGCGCAGCCGTCACCGGATGGGTGACGGGTGGCTCGAGGACCTCTGTCATGACCACAACCTAGAGGGCACCCCGGACACAACCTCTGGTGGTCCGGCGACGATGTCGTACGTCGAAATCCCTTTGTCCACAAGGGACTTCCTGCGGTCAGACGGCGGTGCGCAGGCCGGTGACGTCGACGTCCGCGTCGGTCGCGGACTGACGAGCTCGGCCACCCGTCGGCCGTGGTCCTCGGCGGCGATGTGGGCCGCCTGCAGGGACGCCGCGCCGACGTCCTTGAGGTGCGCCATCGCGGGGACAGTCGCGGCCAGCGTCAGCTCGGCGGTGACCATCGTGACGTCGAGCTTCCACACGTCGGTCAGGATCCGGCGCAGGTACGGCTCGGCGTGGTCCCAGCCCTCGCGCGGTGTGCCGGCTCCGTAGCCACCGCCGCGACTGTGGACGACGACAGCCGGCCGGCCAGCGATCGGCTCGCCCTCGCCGGCGCGCAGCGGCGTCGCGGTGAAGATGCGGTCGACCCACGCCTGCAGGCTCGCCGGGTTGGTCCAGTTGTAGAGCGGTACGGCGAAGAGGTACGCGTCCGAGTAGACGCAGCTCGGCCGTCAGGGTCTCGGCCAGCTCCAGCGCCTCCCGCTGCTCCGGGGTGCGGTCCGCGGCCGGGGTGAACCGGGCGCCCACCGCCGTCATGTCGATCATCGGGACCGGCTGCGCGCCGAGGTCCCGGCGCAGCACGGTGCCGTCCGGGTGCTCCCGGAGCCACGTCCGCTCGAAGGTGTCGGCGACGGCGCGGGAGACCGAGGTGTCCCCGGCCAGCGAGGCGTCGAGACGGAACAGCTGCGGGCGGTGGGTCATCGAGTCTCCTGGCTGGTGCGGTCGGACTGGCACCAGCTAGAAGGTTGTCCTCTCAATATTTGTTCCCGCAAAGTCTGGCCCCAGCAGCGCCCACCTCAGGCGCTCACCTCAGGCGCTCTCCCCCCGCCCGCCCCGCTCGACCCGCAGGCCGGCCTTCCGCTCGGCCCGCCGGTCGGCCTCGAGGTCGGCCCGGACCTGCGCGCTGACCTGACGCAGCTCGTCCGGCGACACCATCCGGTCCATCCCGTCGAGCAGCAGCCCGGCCATCGCATAGTCCGGCTCGACGCGCACCGCGCGCTCCGCCGCGATCGCCGCGAGGGCGCCGTTGCCGGCCGTGTAGGCCACCCACGCCAGCGCCGTGCACACCGGAGCAGCATCGGCGTCGTCGGTCAGCCGGGCCAGCTCGCTGAGCAGCCCGACGAAGTACTCCACGTCGTCGTCCAGGACAGCGGTCATCACGGCATCGCGGGCCTGCTTGTCCCGCATCCCGAGCACGACCAGCGCGGCATCGTCGGCGGCGAGGCGGCGATCACCCTGCTCCCACCTGCTGCGCAGGGCGTCCAGCCGGGCCTGCGTCAGCGCCCGGACAGCCGGCAGGCCGCCGTCGCGCAGTGCGGTCTCCAGCAGCTCGTCAGCGGCAGCCGCGGCCTGCTCCCGGGCGGCGCAAGCGACCGGATGGTCGGCCGGCTCGACCGTCCGCCGTAGCGCCTCCCGGTCGGGCAGCACAGCTGCGCCCTGTGCGACCGCCTCCGCGGCGTACCGGTTCGTCGCCGAGGTCGGCTCGGCCGGGAGCGGCGTCCCGTCGGCCGGGCAGCAGGCCGGTCGATCGCAGAGGTAGGACCACCATCGCCCGTCGCGGACGAGCAAGGCCTCCGGCAGCTCGACGCCTGCTCGCGCCAGGGCCTTCGACAGGGCGGTGACCAACGGGCGGCGCGGCAGGCCGTGCGGCTCGCTGGCCTCGGTGTAGACCACCGCGACCACCGCCGAGGCCCCGACGTGCCGCACCCGCGCCGCGAGCTCCGATGCGACGGCCCGGTCGTCGCCCCGGTGCGGCAGGTCGACGCGCATGACCAGCCGGTCGCGCCGTCGCCGGCCCTCGAGGCAGACCAGGACAAGGCTCTCCCCCGGATGGAACCCGAGCCGGTGCGGCAGCACGCCGAGGATGTCGGCCGGGCCCTGCAGCCGCACGACGGGCAGCGCATCGTCGGCCCGGCCGGCGGAAGTCACGTGTTCGTCCATGTCGTCGAGCCTTGGGGATCGAGACGGCCCGACAGGTGTGCGAACCGAGACCGGTGGAGGTACCCCCTATGTGGACAACCACGAGCAGCGACTCAGTCGCCCGCGTGCACCTCGCGGTACCGCACCTCGACCAGGCTGTACAACGCGAAGACGACGAAGCCGGCTGCCATCACCCAGACCAGCGGCCGACCGACCGGGTGGTGCGCCAGCCCGTCGATCAGCTGGTCCAGGTCGCGCGATGCCCCCGCGCGCGCCTGCACAGCCGCGAGGACGAGCAGGCCGCCGACCGGGACGACCGCGGCCGCCCGCGCGACGATGCCGATACGGCCGACAGCCTGCGCCGCCGTCCGGGTCCGTTCGCCCATCGCACTGGTGCGGAGGCTGTCGGTGAAGCCGCCCTGGGCTGCCAGCCGGAGCTGCCACAGGCAGACGCAGACCACAGCGACTCCCGCGGCGGCCATCAGGATGCGACCTCCCGTCGACGCGACCAGCGTCATCGCCGTGGAGTCCGACTGCTTGCTGGAGCCCGTCGCCCCGTCCCCGACCAGGAAGGCGACGGTCGCCACCGACATCGCCAGGTAGAACAGCGCCTGACCGGCGGTCGTCAACCGCCGCAGCCGGCCCACCGTCTGGTCCGCGTACGCGCCGGCCAGCCGGATCAGCGCGAAGCCGGCGAACCCGACGGCGGCGCCGGCCAAGGCCCACCACCCCGCCGGCTGCGACGCGACGGTGGTCAGCGCGCCGTTGGCGTTGGCCTCGGTGTCCCCGCCGCCCCAACCGGCCGCGATCGCCGCGACGAGATAGGCCAGCAGCAGGTACAGCACCCCGCGGGCGAACAGGCCGCCGCGCGCGACGAGCCGGGCGGACCGGCTACGACGCAGCCGCTGAGCCACCCGTAAGAGCACGACCGACCCGTGCCCCGGGGTGACCCGGAGCAACCGCTTCGGTGGCACGCGATGGGCCGCAGCCCGGTGACTCAGTCCCCCGAGGGCTGCTCGACGAGCTGCGCGACGTAGAGCGCCTCACCGAGCTGCTCGAGCAGCGCCTGCTGGGTCTCGAGGTAGTCGATGTGGTGCTCCTCGTCGGCGAGGATGTCCTCGAAGAGCCGGGCCGAGGTGATGTCGCCGACCGAGCGCATGTGCGCCGCGCCCTCGCGGAGCCGGTTGACCGCGTCGACCTCGATCGCCATGTCGGCGGCGAACATCTCGCTCAGGGTCTGCCCGATGTTCAGCGGGACGCAGCCGCTGGTAGTTCGGCAGCCCGTCGAGGAACAGGATGCGGTCGGTGAGGACCTCGGCGTGCCGCATCTCGTCGATGGACTCGTGCCGGGTGTACGCGGCGAGCTTGGCGTAGCCCCAGTTCTCCTGCATCTTCGCGTGCAGGAAGTACTGGTTGATCGCCGTCAGCTCGGCGGTGAGCTGCTCGTTGAGGAACTCGATGACCTTCTTGTCCCCGCGCATGGGTGCAGCCTCCCGGTCGGTCGGATGTGGTGCTGGAACGGCTCGGTCAGCCGACCCGTGCCAGCAGGGGCTCACCGTGAGCCGGGTCCACGCTGCTGATGATGGCGCAGATCCGGTCCAGGCACGAACCGCACCCCGTGCCGGCGCCGCACGCCCGGCCGACGGCCTCCTCGGTCGCGGCACCGCCGCGCACCACCTCGGCGACCTCGGTGGAGGTCACGGCGTGGCAGATGCAGGCGTACATGCGCTCTCCGGCAGGTGATCGGGTCTTAGGTGAGCCTTACCTTAGCCGATGATGAGGGGTCGCTGACTACCCTGCCGAGCATGTACGTCCCGAAGCACTTCGCCGCACCGGACGACGAGGCGGTCCGCGACCTGCTGCGCCACCACGGCGCGGCCGACCTGGTGACCTCGACCGCCGACGGCCTGGTCGCGACCCTGCTCCCCTTCGTGTACGACGACGAGGGCGCCGGCCCGGGCCGGCTGCTGGGTCACGTCGCCCGCAACAACGAGCAGTGGAGCACGCCGGCGCTCGGCGAGGTGCTCGTCATCGTCCGCGGCCCGGACGCCTACGTGTCGCCGTCCTGGTACGCCGACCAAGCGCGAGCACGGCCGGGTGGTGCCCGACCTGGAACTACGTGACCGCCCACGTCCACGGCCGGCTGGTCGTGCACGACGACCCGGCGTGGGTCGAGGCGCTTGGTACGCCGGCTCACGGCGAAGCACGAGGATCACCGGGAGGCGCCCTGGTCGGTCGACGACGCCCCGCCCGCCTTCGTCGCCGGGCAGCTGCGCGCGATCGTCGGCCTCGAGGTCGAGATCACCCGGATCGAGGCCAAGCTCAAGCTCAGCCAGAACCGGTCGGCGGCCGACGTCGACGGGGTGGTCGACGGGCTGGCCGGCGAGGACTCCGCGGCCGCGCACGAGGTCGCCGCGGCGATGCGCCAGACCTAAGGGATCGAACGCAGTCAGCGGCGGCGACGCGGCCGCAGCCGGCTGGTCGGCAGTGCCGGCGCGGGCAGCGACGGTCCGTCGTACCCGCTGACGTCACCGAACCGGGTCGCCGCTCCCCCGACGGCGGCCATCCACTCCTCCCGCGCCTCGACCACCTCGTCGTGGTCGCGGAGCACGAAGTTCCACCACATCAGCAGCTCCTCGTCGAACGGCTCGCCGCCGAGCAGCAGCAGCCGGCCGCCGGCCGGTCCCGCGCCGAGCACCACCTGCGAGCGGCCCGGCGCCAGGTGCTCCAGCGACGCGCGGTCCAGCGGCTCGCCGTCGACGGTCAGCCCGTCGGAGAGCGCCAGCAGGCCGTGCTCGAACGCCGGCTCCAGCGGCAGCGCGGACCGCGCGTCCGGCGTCCAGCGTCACCTCCGCGCCGACGATCGGCGTGAACGACGCTGCGCCGGCGAAAGCGGCGCCGGCCAGCGACCCCAGCAGCACGGTGACGGCCGCGCCGTCGAGCCGGACCCGCGGCAGGTCGTCGTGGTGCGCGAACGCCGGCGGCGAGTCGCGGTGCCGCGCCGGCAGCGCGACCCAGAGCTGCAGCCCGCGCACCGAGCCGACGGCTCCCGGCGGCGAGGTCTCGGCGTGGCTGATGCCGCGGCCCGCCGTCATCAGGTTGAGCTCGCCCGGCCGGACGAGCGCGTCGCTGCCGAGGCTGTCCTGGTGGTGCACCTCGCCGTCGAGCAGCCAGGTCACGGTCTGCAGCCCGGTGTGCGGGTGCGGCGGCACCTTCATGCCCGACGTGCCGCTGACGTCGTGCGGTCCGTAGTCGTCGAGGAAGCACCAGGCGCCGATGGTGGGCAGCTCGCGGTGCGGCAGGGTCCGGCGCACCAGCATCGCCCGCGGCCCGCCCAGCGGCACCTCGCGGGGCGCCAGGACCCGTCGCGTGCTCACCCGCGCGAGCGTACGACGGTCAGGTTAACGCGCGCCCACGAGGTCGACCGAACGGTCCGGCCCTCGGACGACCTCGACCCGCAGGTCCAGCGCCGCCGCGGCGTCGGCCAGTGCCGCCATCGGGTCGGTGTGCCGCCGGCGGCCGGCCACCAGGTGCCGCACGACGAGACCCTTCACGTACTTCGCGTGGTAGCTGACCGGAGCCGTGGTCCGGTTCGCTCCGGTCCCCTGCTCGGCCAGCACCCGCACCGTCACGACCTGGTCGCGCAGCTCGGGGCCGGGCTTCCACATGCCGCGGTAGTCGGTGGACCGCAGGTCCAGCACCGGCTGGTCCCCGACGAGCGCCGGCATCGCGGTGCGCAGGGCCGGGCGCCAGTGCGCACTGACGCCGCCGAACCCGGGCACCGTCCCGGACGCCGGCACCCGGTAGTCGGGCACCAGGTCGCCGCCGCGCACCACACCCCACAGCCCGCTCGTGACGACCACCTGCTCCTCGGCCCGCAGCCGGGCGGCAGGGGCCAGGCTCGCCACGTCGAGCGCCAGGTAGACGACCCCCTGGTACCGGTCCAGGGCCGGCATCGTCGGCGCTGGACCCGGCGGCGAGGTCGGCGCGCAGCGCGGCCGCGGCAACCGACGGCGGCAGCCTCAGCCCGGTCGCCAGCGCCGCGCGGTCCGCCTTCGCGGCGCGGCGCAGGGCGGCGAGCAGGACAGCGCGCGGGCGGGCCAGCTCGGGAGTGCTGAGGACCGGCCGGCGGCCGACCGGCGGCCCGTCGCCGCCGGGCCGCTTGGCCTCGGACGGCGGGAGCAGGACGAGCACGGCGGGCGACGCTACCGGTGAGCGCGCGTGGCCGCCTGTCGCGGGCTGCCGCAAAATCCTGCCGGACCCGCGAGCCTCGACCTAGGCTCACCCCGACGAAGGGGCGGGGCGTGACGGTGAGTGCAGACAAGGTGCGGGTGGCCGGTGCACCGGACCACCTGGAAGTCGTGACCGAGACCGGACTGCGCATCGGCGTCCTCGGTCAGCTGGTGGCCACCCGGGACGGCGCCTCCCTCGAGCTCGGCGGTCCGCGCCAGCGCGCGGTGCTGGCCCTGCTGGTCCTGGCCCGCGGCGACGTCGTGCCGGCCGACCGGCTGGTCGACGCCCTCTGGGGCGAGGCGACGCCGCCGAGCGCGACCAGCGCGCTGCAGGCGTACGTCTCGCACCTGCGCAAGCGGATGGAGCCCGACCGCGGGCCGCGGGACCGGCAGAGCGTCATCGCCCGGCAGGGCCCCGGCTACGCGCTGCGGGTCGACGACGACGCCGTCGACGCCTGGCGGTTCGAGCGGCTGCTGCGGCAGGCCGGCAGCGCCGAGCCGGCCACCGCGGTGCACCTGCTCGAGGACGCGCTCGAGCTCTGGCGCGGACCGGCGTACGCCGACCACGCCGGCGAGGCCTGGTCGGACGGCGAGGTGGCCCGGCTGGCCGGGCTGCGCGACGTCGCCCGCGAGCAGCTGATCGAGGCCCGGCTGGACCAGGGCGAGTCCGCCGTGCTGGTCCCCGAGATCGAGAACCTGGTCGCCGAGGACCCGCTGCGCGAGGAGCGCTGGCGGCTGCTGGTGCTCGCGCTCTACCGCGCGCACCGGCAGGCCGACGCGCTGGCCGCGCTGCGCCGCGCCCGCACCACCCTCGCCGACGAGCTCGGCGTCGACCCCGGCCCGGCGCTGCGGGCGCTGGAGGCCGAGGTGCTCGCGCAGTCGCCGTCGCTGGACGCGCCGGTCCGCACCGTCCGCGACCGGGAGCCGGCCCCCGCCGTACCCGCCCCGCGGGCCGGCCGCGGCGACGCGCGCACGGCTCCGGCCGAGCCGATGGTCGAGCGCGACCGCGAGGTGCGGGTGCTGCGCGGCGCCCTCGCCGACGCCGCCGACGGCCAGGGCCGGCTCGCGCTGATCCAGGGCCCGGCCGGCATCGGCAAGAGCCGGCTGCTCGCAGGAGGTACGCCGGCTCGCCGCCGACGAGGGCGCGCTGGTCCTGACCGCCCGCGGCAGCCAGCTGGAGCGGGCGTTCGCCTTCGGCGCCGTCCGCCAGCTGTTCGAGGGCACCCTCAGCGACCCGGCGCAGCGCGTCGAGCTGCTGCGCGGGTCGGCGTCCTCGGCGGCGTCGGTGTTCGGCGAGATCCCGGCCATCGACCCGGCCGAGCGGGCGGACGGGTCGTTCGCCGTCCTGCACGGGCTGTACTGGCTGACGGTCAACCTCGCCGAGCGGCAGCCGGTCGTGCTCGCGGTCGACGACGTGCAGTGGTGCGACACCGGCTCGCTGCGCTCGCTGGCCTTCCTGCTGCGCCGGCTGGAGGGCCTGCCGGTGCTCATCGCGGCCACCCTGCGCACCGGCGAGCCGCACGAGGACGAGGCGCTGCTCGCCGAGCTGGCCGCAGGACCTCGCGACCGTGCAGGTGCACCCCGGGCCGCTGGCGCCGGAGGCCACCGCCGAGCTGGTGCGCGACCGCCTCGGCGCCGACGCCCACGACTCGTTCACCGCCGCCTGCCACCGCACCACCGGCGGCAACCCGCTGCTGCTGCGCCAGCTGCTGCGGGCCCTGCAGGTCGAAGGCGTGCGCCCCGACGCGTCGCACGCCGACACGGTGAACGCGATCGGCTCGCGCGCCGTGTCGAGCATGGTGCTGATGCGCCTGACCCGGCTGCCCGCCGACTGCACGGCGGTGGCCCGGGCGCTGGCGGTGCTCGGCGACGGCTGCCTGCTCGCCGACGTCGCCGCCCTGGCCGGGCTCGACGAGCCGACGACCGCGACGGCGCTCGCGGCGCTCGCCCGCGCCGAGGTGGTCCGCCCGGACTACCCGCTGGGCTTCGTGCACCCGCTGGTCGGCGACGCCGTCTACCAGGCCCTGTCGTCCGGCGAGCGGGAGCTGTACCACGAGCGGGCGGCCGCGCGTGCTGCAGGCGCGGGGCGCAGCCCCCGAGCAGGTCGCCGCCCACGTGATCCTGGCCCCGCTGCGCGGCAGCGCCGACGCGGTGCGGGTGCTCCGGCTGGCGGCCGAGACCGGCGGCCGACCGGGGCGCCGCCGACGCGGCATCGACCTACCTCGAGCGGGCCCTCGCCGAGCCGCCGTCGGCCGCCGAGCGGCCCGGCATCCTGCTCGAGCTGGGCCGGCTGGGCACCATGACCGACGGCCCGGCAGCCCTCGCAGCACCTGCGGGACGCCTACGAGACCGTCGCCGACCCCGTCGTACGGGCCGAGGTCGCCACGATGCTCGCGCGCACGCTGATCTTCGCCGGCGGACCCGGCGAGGCCACCGCGTTCGCCCGGGCCGCGGCCGCCGCGCTGCCCGCCGAGCTGGACGACGCCCAGCAGGGCCTGCACGCGCTGGAGCGGATCGGCGGCTACATGCACGGCCTGCCCGAGGACGAGTGGGGGCGCGGCCGGCTCGAGGTGCGCGGTGAGCGGCCAGGGCGCCCGGATGCTCGCGGCGACGCTGGCCTGGGAGGAGCTGATCAGCAACGGCGACCGGCTGCGCTGCATCGAGCTGGCCAGGTTCGCCCTCGAGGACGGGCAGCTCCAGCGGGTCGACACCGGGCTGCTGTGGGTCGTCGCGGCGTTCACCCAGGAGATGGGCGAGGTCGACATGGGCGACTTCTGGGACCGCACCCTGGCCGACGCCTTCGCCCGCGGCTCCCTGTTCTCCGCGCTGTCGGTGCACCTGTGGCGCGGGCACATGCTCTGGCACCACGGCCAGCTGCGCGAGGCGCTGCGCTCGGTGCACGCGTCGAACGAGCAGAGCGAGGCGTGGGGCGCGCCGGCCGTCGGCGTCCCGTACGGCCAGGCGTTCATCATCGGCATCCTGCTCGAGCAGGGCGAGATCGCCGAGGCACGCCGGTACGTCGACGGCGTGCTGGACCAGCCGCGGATCGGTGACGGGGCGCGGCTGTTCAACGAGAACCACGCCCGGCTGATGGCGGCCGAGGGGCGCCACGCCGAGGCGCTCGAGGCGCTCGAGGCCGCGACCACCTTGCAGACCTCGGTGGTCAACCCGGTCTGGCGGCCGTGGCGCACCTACCGCGCGCCGGTCCTCGCCGGCGCTCGGCCGGGTCGAGGAGGCCCGGGACCTGATGGCCGAGGAGGTGCGGCTGGCGCGGCACTGGGGAGCCCCCTCGGTGCTCGGCCGCACCCTGCGCTGCGCCGGCGAGCTGGGCGGCGAGGGCTCCGCCGAGATGCTCCGCGAGGCCTACCAGCTGCTGCTGCCCGTCGGTCGCGCGCTACGAGCGGGCCTGCGCCGAGCTGGCGCTGGCCCGGGTGACCGACGACGGCGCCGAGCGGACGGCGCTGCTGGGCAGCGCCCTGGCGCTGGCCGCGGAGTGCGGCTCCCCCGGGCTGTACGGCCAGGTGTGCGAGCGAGCTGCAGGCAGACGGCGCCGCTCCGCCGCGGCCGTTCGACGAGGTCGTGTCGCTCACGGCCACCGAGCGGCGGGTCGCGCGGCTCGCGGCGACCGGTGCGACGGCCAGCGCGATCGCGCAGGAGCTCTTCCTCACCCCGGCCGTCGTCGAGCGCACCCTCGCCGAGGTCCGCAAGCGCCTCGGGGTCAGCACGGACGCCGAGCTCGGCGCCGCGCTGTCCCTGCTCTGACCTGCAGCGATACGGCTGCAAGTGGGCTCCAAGGCCCCCACAAGTACGCACCGCCACTCTGCTCCTGTCGAGCACCGCACGCGTACCCATCGAGGAGCCACCTGTGACCACCCAGCCCACCACCACCGCCGAGGGTCTACGACTGCTCTGCGGCGGCGCCGTCCACCTGCCCGGCGACCCCGGGTACGACGCCGCTCGGATGCCGTGGAACGTCGCCGTCCCGCAGCACCCGGCGGCGGTCGCCTACCCGGCCGACGCCGACGAGGTGGTGGAGGTGGTCCGCGCCGCCGCGGCTGCCGGCCTCCGGGTCGCGCCGCAGGGCACCGGCCACAACGCCGGGCCGCTCGGCGACCTGAGCGACGCCGTGCTGGTCCGCACCTCCGCGATGCGGGAGGTGACGGTCGACGCCGCCTCGCGCACCGCCCGGGTCGGCGCGGGCGCGCTCTGGATCGACGTGGTCGAGGCGGTCGCGCCGCACGGGCTCGCCGCACTGCACGGCTCCTCGCCGGACGTCGGCGTCGTCGGCTACTCGCTGGGCGGCGGCATCGGCTGGTACGCCCGCGAGCTCGGCATGGCCACCAACAGCATCACCGCCGTCGAGATCGTCACCGCCGACGGCCGGCTGCTGCGGGCCGACGCGGACAACGAGCCCGAGCTGTTCTGGGCCGTGCGCGGCGGCGGCGGCAACTTCGGCGTGGTCACCGCGCTGGAGTTCCGGCTCTACCCGATCGACACGGCGTACGCCGGGATGCTGGTGTGGGACCGGAAGGACGCCGACAAGGTCCTGCGCACCTGGGCCCGCTGGGCCGCCGACGCCCCCGACTGCCGTGACGACTGCCTTCCGGATCCTGCAGCTGCCGCCGTTCGAGGAGATCCCCGCACCGGTGCGCGGCCGCCAGCTCGCGATGATCAACGGCGCCGTCCTCGGCGACGACGCCGCAGCCGAGGAGATCCTCGCCGAGCTGCGCGCCCTCGAGCCGGAGATCGACACCTTCGCCCGGGTGCCGGCGGCGTCGCTCGTCCGGCTGCACATGGACCCCGAAGGCCCGACGCCCGGCGTGAGCGCGACGACAGTCCTCGGCGGCCTGCCCGACGAGGCCGTCGACGCCTTCCTCGCGACCGTCGGCGACGGCATCGTCGCAGAGCCTGGTGGCTGCCGAGCTGCGCCAGCTCGGCGGTGCGCTCGGCCGCCCGCATGCCGGTGCCGGCGCGATGCCCGCGCTGGACGGCGAGTTCCTGCTCTTCGGCGTCGCGATCGCCGCGACCCCCGAGATGGGCGCCGCCGGGCAGGCCGACGCCGACGCGCTCGTCGCCGCGATGTCGCCGTGGGCGAACGGCCGGCAGTACCTGAACTTCCTCGAGGAGTCCGTCGACCCGCGGACCGGGTACGACGAGGCGAGCTACGCGCGGCTGCAGGCACTGCGGGCCGCGATGGACCCCGACGGCACCGTGCTCGCCAACCACTACATCGCCGAACCGGTTTCCTTGCCGACCCAGCGCTGACGGCGCCAGCCCGAATCGATGTCCCGGCCGAACCAGCGCTGAGGCGCCGGCCCACCCAGCAGCCGCTGTACGCCTGGCAGGCTTCCCCCGCCTGCCGGCGTACAGTGGCATGACCGAGGAGCACGCGAACGCGGACACCGGTCTCCGTCACCCCGGCGAAGAAGTCCCTCGGCTGCCCCAGCCGAAGACGGGTTCCGCGCATGAGCTCCACCGCTCTGCTCCTCCGACCTGATGCCCCCGAGCCGCCCGCCACACCGGCGGCGGCGCCGGCCGGGCGGGCGTCCCGGCCCCGGCTCGGCGCCGTGATCGGCCACCTGTCCCTGAGCCTGCTCACCGCGAGCGTCATCCCTGCCGTCCTGTTCGCCGTCTGCCTCGCGACGATGAACGTCTGGGCGGCCTTCGTCGCGGCGCTCGCCTGGTGCTACGGCGCGATCGGCTGGCGGCTCGCGACCCGGCGACGGATGTCCGGGCTGCTCGTCCTCACCGTGGTGGGCCTGACGGCCAAGACGGCGATGACGTTCGCCAGCGGCGACACGTACCTGTACTTCATCCAGCCGGCGATCAGCAACGTCGTGATCGCCTCGCTCGCGCTGCTGTCGCTGGCCACCGCCCGGCCGTTCGTGGCGCGGCTGGCCGCCGACTTCTACCCGATGACCGACGACCTCGCGATGCGGCCGCGGCTGCAGCGGCTGTTCTGGCACCTCACCCTGATGTGGGCGATGGTCTGCCTGGCCAAGGCCGTGGTCACCGTGTGGCTGTACGAGTCGCAGTCGCTGACCACCTTCGTCATGGTGAAGAGCGCAGTGTTCCTCGCGATGACTGTTGTCGCGGCAGCGATCACGATCGTCGCCGCGGTGCGGGTCGCACGTCGCGAAGGACTGCTGACTCACCACTGATCGGGACGTAACAGTTCGTTTCCTGACGTCGACGGCCCACGGTCGATCCTCTGACTGGCAAAGGTTTAGCCACGACCTTCGTCGGCATCTTTCGCAACGGTCGGCGCGGGACTACAGACAAGTCAAGAGGGGGAACGCAGGGCCGCGCGTGTGTTGCGTCCAGCGGGCCCGAACACCCCCGACCCTTGGGGTGGGGAGAACGTCATGGCCAAGCAGCAGCGGGACAGAGGCCCGATCGACCCGGCGCAGCAGAAGCTCACCGACGTCTCGGCGTCGCGGCTTGCAGCGATCAGCGGGATCGAGGCGAAGCAGCTCGCGGGAGCGACGGTCGTCGACATCCGCGAGAAGTTCGGTCACCTGATCGAGCCGCACCTGCTGCTCTTCCGCAGGGTCTGCGGCAAGGTCGTGAAGACCGATCCGAGCACCGGCGTGCACTACCCGGTCCCGTACGCGACGGTCGAGGTCGAGGACACCGACTGCTCCCTGCTGGGCTTCTTCCCGGTCGAGCCGCCGTGGAGCTGGTTCTTCCCGTTCTCCTGCCGGCGCGAGGTCATCGCGTCGGCCCGCACCGACGCGTGCGGCAACTTCTGCGTCTGGGTGCCGCGGTGGGACATCGACTGGGTCCTGCGCTGGCGGGCCGAGCGGGTCTGCTTCCCGATCATCTTCGAGCGCCCGACCTGGCGCGACATCATCGACCGGCTGGTGCCCGCATCCCGCGCCCCTGGCCGCATCCCGACCCCGGACCGTTGCTCCCGCCGTCGGGCCGGACCCGTCGCCGTTCGTCGGCATCGACCGCGCGCAGTTGGAGACCCGCCTCACCGAGACCCTGGGCGGCGCGCGGCGCGTCGGCTCCTGGCGCTGGACGCCGCGACCGGGTTCGGGGCCAGCACCGTCGACGCTCGACGCCGCCGTGCTGTCGCCCGCCTTCGCGACCGAGCTCGCACCGCCGTTGCCGGCGGACCTGAAGGTCGCGATCCGCGACGACGCGACAACCCCGACGAAGAAGGAGCAAGGCCGCGTCCGCCCCGACTCGGTGCAGCAGCTGGCCGCCCGGCTCCGGCTGGACGTCTCGGACATCAGAGGGACTCGACCTGCGCAACGTCATCGGCCCGTTCAAGCGCTGCTACACCAGGTTCGTGCCGCAGTGGGTGCCGATCGTCGACGTACCGGACATCACCTTCCGCGTCAGCCAGGACGTCGACGGCGACGGCGACGAGGAGCTCATCTACAGCGAGGGCTACTTCCAGGTCCGGTGGAACGCCGGCCGACCTGCCGCCGGTCACCATCGAGGCCGGACCGCAGGCCCGCGGGGCTCCTGTGCGGCCCGGACACGATCCCGTGCGGGAACGAGCCCGCGATCGTGATGGCCGGCCGGCTCCCGGTCGCGAGCGTCCCCACGCTCTACGACCCCGTCGCCGGCTACTCACTGCGCACCAACCGGCCGCACCCGACCGGCCTGTTCGCCGACCCGCTGCCGAACCCGGACGCCGCCGCACCGCTCGCCGGCGTGCTGTCCCTCTACGGCTGCAAGGACACCGACTCCAGCGCCACGCACTACCGGGTGATGTTCGAGTACAGCGCCAACGAGGGCTCGACGTTCACCGCACCGGCACCGTTCGTCGGTCTCACCTGGCCGCTGTTCCGGCTGGACGGCGGCGGTCTGGCCGAGTGGCACTACCCGGTCTCCGACGCGCTCGGCTGGTACCCGATCGCGCTGCCGCGGGGCCGAACCCGTTCCTGCCGCAGGACCTGATCCTGGACTGGCCGACCGGCTCGCTCGCGAACGGCTCTACCGGCTGACCCTCGAGCTGGGCACCGGCGGCACCACCGCCAGCTCGGCCGTCGGACCCGGTGTCGTTCACCATCGACAACAGCTCGCCCACCGGGCCGCTGCAGGTCGAGTGGGCGACTCGAGCGGTGGCCCGTTCCAGCCGCTCGGCGGCGCGTCGCCCGGTCGTACGGCGAGGGACCAGCCCGGTCGACATCTACTTCCGGGTCACCCTCGAGGCGGCGGCCAAGCACCTCCGCTCGGTCCGGGCTGTGGGCCGGCGACTGCGGGCAAGGCGGCTTCGAGTTCGTCAGCGCGATCGGCGGAGTCCTGCACGGCCAGCGCCGTTCGTCGAGCACTGGCACGTCGACGTCACCGACAACAACCAGACCATGGAGGTGGTCTACAAGCTGCCCGGTCTCGGCGCCGCTGAAGGCACCTACTCGTTCCACGCTGAGGTCGCCAGCCGGGCGTTCAACCCCAGCGGCGGCGACGGCGGCCACCTGGCGACGCCGCCGTGGCAGTACGACCCTGCCCCGATCTACATCCAGCCGAGCGTCGCCTTCTCGGTCTTCAACGCCAACCCCTGACCGTGGGCCGAGCCGACCGCACCGCCGACGCCGGCCTGGCCTCTCGCCGTCGGCATCCTCGCCTGCTGGCGGGTGTCGCACCTCGTCGCGCGCGAGGACGGGCCGTTCGACGTGGTGCTGCGGGTGCGGGCCGGCCGGCACCTCCGGCTGGGGGCGGTTGATGGACTGCCCCTACTGCCTCAGCATGTACGCCGCCGCGCCGCTGGCCGGCTGGGTGGTGCGCCGGTCGGGTTTCTCGGCGCGCGACGCAGTCCCGCTGTGGCTCGCGATCTCCGGCGGCGCGTCGGCGATCGACGCGTCCTCGCGGGCGGTCCGGACGCGGTCGACGTGATCGCCGGCGCGGTCGACGAAACGGGAGGTGACAGATGGGCGGCTGTGGGGACCGCCGCCGTGCGCTGACACGCGCTGCTCCGATGCGCTTCGCGCCGGTATGAGCCGCCCGTTGCCGCCGCGCCGGAGATGTCCCGGCTCGCCTACCGCGGGCCGGCGCCGATGGTGCTCCGCGGACCGGGCAGCCACCAGCTCTACCGCCTGACGGCAGCGGAGCAACTCGTCGAGGTCGACCCGCGCGACGTCGCGGCCCTGCTGCGGACCGGGTGGTTCGCGGTTAGTCCTCGAACCAGATGACGAAGCCATGGTCGGTGAGGGAGGCGCATTGGTCTGGTCCACCTGCGTCAGCGCGACACGCACCTGCTGGTGCGACCCGTCGCAGTTGGCAAGGACGGTCCCACGCTGGACGGCGACCGAGGCGATCTGATTGCTGGTGGTTATCGCGCCAGCGTTGTCGACCGTCACGAGCGCGCTGCGCGGCGCGAACGACAACCCGCCGAAGCAGTAGACGCCCGCGCCTGTCGTGCCGTCGTGCTGCACGTTGGCCTGCACGACGTTCTTCTGCTGCGAGGGGGTGCCCCCCTCCAATGTTCCGGTCGCACTGACACGGGAAAAGGCCACCGCCTCGCCTGGCGCGCCCGGTGCACCGGGTGCCCCGGCCGTTCCGGTCGGGCCGGTCTGGGCCGGTCGGGCCGGCCGGGCCGGTGAGGAGCTCACCGGCCGCGAAGTCCTGACGCAGCAGCGAGCCGTCCCGGACCTTCCCAGCTGGACCGCACCCTTGCCGAGGTCGGACGTCTTGATGCCCTTCGCCTTGATCTGCGGGCTGCCCACGCTGTTCGTGGGTAAGGCGACGGCCGCATAGGCCACCCCGCCTAGCGCCATCACGAGAGCCATCGTCGACGCAAGGTTCGCGTAGCGTCCGTTCATTTGGACCTCCGTCTGGGACCGCGCGGCGCCCAACCCCCTGTCGCGTTCGGCGTCCGCTTCTGGCAGCGGTTGCTGTCGAGACAGCCCGAACGTAGTCCGGCCGGTGCGGTGCCGGGAGACGGCTGGTGCAGGTGCCGGATCGATGCCCGATAGCCGGAAATCAGCCGGTCTGCAGGGGTCGCCGTCGTGGTGCACGCGGTAGCGGACCTCGACGAACGCGTCGTTGATCGCCTGTACGCCGGCCAGCGTCAGCGCCGACCCGGTGAACCGCCGCGGCAGGACGGGCGCGCCGGCGCCGAGGGCCACCGGCGCGACCCCCAGGATGATCTCGTCGAGCAGGCCCGGTCCGCGAACGCCCGCGAGCTGACCGCCGCCGACCAGCCAGATATTGTTGCCGGCGCGGCCGCGACCATCGCCTCATGCACCGGGCGGACGTCACCCTGCACGAACCTGATATCGGCGCCCGGCACGGCCGTCAGGTCGCGATGGGTGAACACCCAGGCGGGCCGGCGCCGTACTAGTCGGTCCACTTGGTCGGCTCTGTCCAGCACCGCTCCTTGTCCATACCCACTGGTAGGTCGTGGCACATCGCGAACGGCCCGACGTCGGCGAAGAAGGCGGCGAAGGTGCTGCGTCCGTCGGCCGGCACCTGGAACAGCCAGTCCAGCGAGTTGTTCTCGTCGGCGATGAACCCATCGATGCTGATCGCGGTGTTGTACTGCGTCAGCGTCATGCCGACACCTTCCCTCGCCCCACTGACGTTCTCGTCACACGAAGCCGGGGACGTCGCGCCAGGCGTCGGCTGCGGCTGGTCCTCGTCGCGGACGACCGCGGCCTCGATCAGCCCGTACGGCCGGTCGGCGGCGTAGAAGACCTCGCCCGGGTTGTCGAGCCCGAACGGCGCGAGGTCGACGAGGAAGTGGTGCTTGTTCGGCAGCGACAGCCGCATCTCGACGACCTCGGGCCGCGGTCCAGCACGGCCTGGCCCATCGCCCACAGGGTCTGCTGCAGCGAGAGACTGTGCATGCCGACGAAGGCTCGACGAGCAGCGTGCGCGCACCTGCGCGTACGACCGACCAGTCAGCCGTCGCGGTCGCCGCGTGCCGCCAGCGGGCGGTCATCGAGGTCGCGAGCATCCGGTCAGAGGTCTCGGCAAGCGTCGTGTACTCGTCGGCGATGAAGCCGCGGAACTCCGAGCCGGTCGTCTTGAGCAGCACCATGTCGCGTCAGCCCGGACGACCCACGTTCGTCCCGCCGTCGTAGGTCACCACCGGCGGTGCGCACCTCGCCCCGGTGCGGACGAACGTGTCGTGCGGGCCCGTCGACCCTGCGCGGCCCAGCCGTACTCCTCGATGCTCACCCGCGCCGCCGATCGACGGCTCGCGTCGTCGACGAAGTGCCGGGCCAGGCGCAGCGCGAACTCCTCGATCTCGCCGACGCCGTCTCCTTGGCGAACGCGTAGACGGTGTTCTTCTGGGTGTCCGTCGGCAGCACCTTCGCGCTGGTCGCCGGTCACGTGGGCGTCGGCGAAGTCGCCGCGCAGCGCACGTCGACCGTGAGGTCGCGGATCTCGTGCCGGCCGCGTCGCGCCCGACCCGCACCAGCCGCGTCTCGGCCTTGCCGTAGCTGGTTGGGCCCGAGCACGTGCGCCGCCATCTCAGCTCCCCCGGTAGGTCGAGTAACCGTACGGGCTGAGCAGCAGCGGCACGTGGTGATGGCGGTCGGGTCGTCGACGCGGAAGACCACGACCTCGGGGAAGAACGTCCGCGACCCGTGCCGCGCCAGCGCCGGTGGCGAAGACGAGCCGGTAGGTGCCGGGTCCAGCCGCGCCGGGCCCAGTCGCGGAGCCGGCCGTCGTCGTCGGTCGTGCCGCGGCGATCGACCGCCGTCGGCCGCTCCAGCGTCACCGCGACCCCGCGCGCGGGCCGCCCGGCCGTGTCGAGCACGTGGGTGGAGAGCGAGCTCATCGGACCTCCTCCCGTCCAGCAGCCGTTCCAGCCGCAGCCGCTCGATGCGGGCGAGCTCGCCACGTACGACCGCTCGCTCGGTGGCCGGTCGTTGCCGAGCCGGTCCGCCGCACGCGAGCATCTCCGTGTCGCTGCGCCCGGTGGCGAAGACGAGGAAGACGTGACCGAACCGCTCCTCGTACTCCCGGTTGCCCTCGGCCAGCGCGGCGCGGCGCGTCGCCGGCCGACTCCGGACTGCTCGCGCTGCGACGCGGGCGCGTCGACCCGTTCGCCGATGCTCGGGTGACCGCCGAGCGCGTCGTCGACGTCACTCTCGTCCAGCGCGGCCAGGCCCGGTCGGCAGCGGCGTAGCAGCAGTCGGCCGACGCGTACGGCGCGGCGCCGGCGACCCGCGTCGGCCCACCGGGTCGCGGCGCACACGCGAGCAGCGTCGACCGGAGCTCGGCCGCGGGCAGCGCGTCCAGCCACGGCCGCACACCCTCGCGTCGGGCCAGCTTCGCGCAGCTCGGCGTCACCCGGACCGCCCGCAGCGACCACCTCGGCAGCGTCCAGCCCGCCGCAGTCGAGCCCCGCGCAGCAGGAAGCCGGCGAGCGCGAAGGCGGTGGCCGGCTCGTCGAGCCACACCACCGGAGCGGCGGTCGAGGTAGTTGCGGAGCCGGGTCGCCCGCCGCCGTGAGCCCGCTGCGGTAGAACGCGAACGTCGCGAGGTAGCGGGTCGGCAGCTGCGCCGGGTGCAGGTCCCAGCCCTGGTAGAGCCCGCGCTCCAGCGACCGCCGCACGAGTCGCGCGTGCAGTGCCCAGGCCGCCCTCGACCTGCGCCTGGTCGCCGAGCGGCAGCACGTTGGTCGAGCCGTCGCTGACCCGCTCCCCGGCTGCGCGGCCGCCACCTGCATGACGGCCTTGGCGTGGTCGGCCACCGGATGGTCCATCGCCTGGTGCGCGGCGGCCACCACCGAGCCAGGCGCTGCGTCGTAGGTGCCGTAGTGCAGCCCCGTGCAGCGCCCGCCGGCGGCGTGCACGAACGCGGGCGACCGTCGCGGTGCCGTCGGCACCGAGCACCGCCTGCGGTGTCTCGACCTGGACCTCGA